>NZ_FOHJ01000008.1:0-57315 GCF_900111405.1 Salinibacillus kushneri
TCGAACTACTATACACTCTGATCAAGGCTGGGGTTATCAAATGAAGAGGTATGTAAAGAAACTAAAAGATAATGGTATCTTTCAAAGTATGTCCCGAAAAGGAAACTGTCTAGATAATTCACCAATGGAGAATTTCTTTGGGCTAATGAAACAGGAAATGTATTACGGTAAAGTTTATAAATCATTTGAAGAGCTTAAGCAAGCAGTAACTGATTATATTTTTTACTATAACAATGAACGGATAAAAGCAAAATTGACTGGCATGAGCCCGGTGGAATACCGTCTGCATACCAGTCAACTAGCTGCTTAAATATTTTGGTCTAACTTTTAGGGTTCAGCACATTTTGGGCAGTCCTTTTCATATCTAGGCATTTATATAAGACCAGATGGCTCTCCATGCTTCATCTTTACCTTCACCACTTTCCGCTGAAAACGGAATGATTTGATCTTCTGACTCTATTTCTAACGTTTCAGAAATCTGTTTAAGCTGTCGTTGCCGTTTTGACTTTGGCACTTTGTCCATCTTGGTTGCCATAATGAGTACTGGTATTTCATAATATTTCAGAAAATCATACATTAGCAAGTCATCTTCAGTTGGTTTATGCCTGAGATCAACGATTAACACAGCGAGTTGTAACTCTTCACGACTGGAGAAATAGGTTTCCATCATTTTCCCCCATGCCTGTCTTTCCTTCTTGGAGACTTTAGCATATCCGTAACCGGGGACATCAACAAAGTAAAGCTGTTCATTGATTAAATAAAAATTTAATGTTTGAGTCTTCCCTGGTTTAGCAGAAATTCTCGCCATGCTTTTCCGTTGAATCATCCGGTTTATAAATGAGGATTTCCCAACATTCGATCGACCCGCAAGTGCTATTTCCGGATAAGGATCATTCGGATATTGCTGTTCTTTAACCGCACTAATCACAAGTTCAACACTATTTACTTTCATCTTCCGGCTCCTCCAAAAGTGCATGCTTTAATACTTCGTCCAAATGGTCTACCTTGATAAAGTTTAAATCCTTTCGAACGCTTTCTGGTATGTTTTCTAAATCCTTTTCGTTTTCAGCTGGAATTAAGATCGTCTTCAGTCCAGCGCGATGAGCACTTAGTGACTTCTCTTTTAATCCACCAATTGGCAATACACGTCCTCTTAACGTAATTTCACCTGTCATGCCCACTTCTTTACGCACGGCACGTCCAGTCAGAGCTGATACTAATGCAGTAGCCATTGTAATTCCCGCTGATGGCCCATCTTTTGGCGTAGCCCCTTCTGGAACATGGATATGAATATCACTTTTATCATGAAATTCCGGGTCAATATTAAGCTCTTCCGCTCTTGAACGGATATAGCTAAAAGCAGCCTGGGCAGATTCCTTCATGACATCCCCCAATTTACCTGTTAGTGTGAGCTTACCTTTTCCAGGGTAAATCGATACTTCAATAGAGAGGGTATCTCCGCCTGCTGTTGTATAGGCTAACCCGGTTGCAGCACCCACCTGATTTTCTACTTCAGCTTGACCATAACGAAAACGAGGCTTTCCAAGCATTTCTTCCAGCATTTTTTCGGTTACCACAACACGCTTCTTTTCACCAGAGACAATCATTTTTGCACCTTTTCGGCAAATCGAAGCTAATGTACGCTCAAGATTTCTTACACCTGCTTCACGTGTATACATTCGAATGAGTTTTAGTAGGGCTTCTTCACGAACTTGGAATTTCCCTTTTGTTAATCCATGGTCTTTAATCTGCTTGGGCAGTAGATGTTCTTTGGCTATATGTAGCTTTTCGATTTCTGTATATCCAGCTATTGAAATAACTTCCATCCGGTCCAATAATGGTCCAGGTACCGTTTGCAATGTATTGGCCGTTGCAATAAACATTACATTCGATAAGTCATAATTTTCTTCAATAAAATGATCACTAAACGTACTATTTTGTTCAGGATCCAGTACCTCTAACATAGCGGAAGATGGGTCACCACGGAAGTCATTCGACATTTTATCTATTTCATCCAGCAAAAATACAGGATTAATGGTTTCGGCTTTTCTCATCCCTTGTATGATACGACCAGGCATAGCGCCAACATAGGTTCTTCTATGTCCACGAATTTCAGCTTCATCACGGACTCCGCCAAGAGATGCACGCACAAATTTTCGATCAATGGATTTAGCTATGGATTGGGCAAGTGAAGTCTTACCAACCCCAGGAGGGCCAACTAAGCATAATATAGGCCCCTTTATACTTTCTGTTAATTGCTGTACGGCCAGATACTCCAATATACGCTCTTTTACCTTATCTAAGCCATAGTGATCATCATTTAATGTTTTCTCAGCTCTTTTTATGTCCAGGATATCCTCTGTTTCTTCGGTCCATGGAAGCGCAATAAGCCATTCAATATAATTCCGAATAACAGAACTTTCCGCTGAATTATTTGGTATCCTTTCATACCGGTCAAGTTCTTTAAAGGCAACCTTTTCAATCCGCTCAGGCATATTGGCTTCTTCGATTTTCTCGCGTAATTGGGCGACTTCACCCGTTTTTCCATCCTTATCACCAAGTTCTTTTTGGATAGCCTTCATTTGTTCGCGTAAGTAATATTCCTTTTGTGTACGCTCCATCGATTTTTTTACACGCTGACCGATTTTCTTTTCCAGATGCAGAACTTCTTTTTCATTATTGATAATTTCAATAAGATGATCCAGGCGCTCTTTCACATTCGTAATTTCTAATATTTTTTGTTTGTCTTTCATTTTTAAGGAAAGATGAGATGCTACAATGTCAGCCAAACGCCCAGGCTCATCTATATCGGAAACACTGGATAAAGTCTCCTTACTCGTTTTCTTAGACGCTTTTATGTATTGTTCAAAATAATCCAATAACGTTCGCATTAAAGCTTCTTCTTCTACTTTATCACCGTGGGTTTCATCTATCTCCTCAACATCAACAAGAAAGTAGTCCTCTTCCTCATCCTTAAATTGCAGAAGTTCTGCACGTTCCAGTCCTTCTACAAGTACTCTGATTGTACCATTTGGGAGCTTTAACATTTGCTTGACATTCGCGATTGTCCCCATTCGGTAAATATCTTCTTTGGCTGGTTCATCAACATTGATTTCTTTTTGTGAAGCTAAAAATATTCGGTTGTCTTCCACCATCGATTGCTCCAGTGCCTTAACTGATTTATCACGGCCGACATCTAAATGTAAAACCATTGAAGGATAAACAATTAAACCACGCAAAGGCAGGAGGGGAAGCTGTGTAATTGTATCTTTTGCCATAATCTGTACACCTCCAGTACTTCCATTTTGTACTATCATCATAAAGAAATCCTTTTCGTTTGTAAACAAATTGCTATTGAATGGAACAGTTAGCAAAAAGGGTAAAGACCTCGGAATAATCCGAGGATAAAAAATTTACATGGATTTTCGTTTTGGATAGGCATATTCATGATTTTGAATAATAGAATGAAACTCAGCTGTTAGAACATGCTCTAATACTTCCTCAAATTCACGTACTGGAACAACTTCAATCTCTTCTATCTGATGAAGAGCTGCCTGACGATTTTGGTAAGGAATTAACACTTTTGCTGCACCGGCTTTTTTCGCTCCCTTTATTTTAGGCAATATCCCCCCAACTGGTTTCACCTTCCCATGTAAGCTTACTTCTCCTGTTAAGGCGACATCATTTTTAACAGGGACTTTATGAATAGCCGAAAAAATACCCACTGCCATAGCAACTCCTGCAGATGGCCCATCTACAGGCATGCCACCAGGATAATTAATATGTAAATCATACTGGTGAACAGGAACTCCAATTGACTTCAGCATCGTCAATACATTGTTAACCGAATGGTTCGCCATACTTTTACGACGAATGGTTTTGCTCCCTTGATTCAATTCTTCTTCATCCACTATTCCGGAAATACTTATATCGCCTTCTTTTCTGTCCGTAACTGGTAAGGCCGTTACTTCAATTTCCAGTAAAGATCCGGAGTTTGGTCCAAAAACGGCTAAGCCATTTACAATACCGACATTTGGTCGATCAGGCACTTTCGGAGTCAATTTTGGCGTCAACTGACTTGATTCGGCTACCCATTCAATATCTTTAACTTCAATTTGGTCTTTTTGCTGCTTTTTCACAATCCCAACACATATTTGCACTATATTAACGGCTTCACGACCATTTCTTGAATAAGCAGCAATTCTTTCTAAAGCCTCTTGATTAATTCCGATATTTACTTTATCAGCTGCCTTCTTAGCAACCTTCATTAAATGTTCTGCTTCTAAATCCTTAAAGAATATTTCCAAACACCTGGACCGAATGGCTGGGGGGATTTCCTCCGGATTTCTGGTTGTAGCACCAATCAGACGAAAATCAGCTGGTAAACCCTGCTGAAAAATTTCGTGAATGTGTAGAGGAATCTTATCATTCTCCTCACTATAATAAGCACTGTCAAAAAACACTTTTCTGTCTTCTAATACTTTTAATAACTTATTCATTTGCAATGGATGTAATTCACCAATTTCATCTAAAAACAGGATTCCCCCATGAGCATTGGTTACAGCCCCTCTTTTAGGCTGAGGAATACCCGCCTGGCCCATGGCACCTGCCCCTTGATAAATTGGATCGTGCACAGATCCAATTAAGGGATCAGCAATACTCCGCTCATCAAAACGGGAAGTGGTTGCGTCTACTTCAACAAATGCAGCTCCTTCACGAAAAGGGGTTTCAGGTCTCTTTTTTGCCTCTTCTAAAACCAATCGTGCTGCTGCTGTCTTACCAACTCCAGGTGGTCCATATAAAATTACATGCTGCGGATTTGAACTACAAAGCGCAGCTCTTAAAGACTCAATGCCATCCGCCTGTCCAATCACATCCTCCATCTGTTTGGGACGAACTCTTTCAGACAAGGGCTCTGATAAAGAAACGGAACGTAGTTTTCTTAAATCTTCTAATTCTTTCTTGGATTCCTTTTCAATTGCAACTTTACTCGTACGATTCGTTTTCAACATATTCCAAAAATATAAACCAACTACTATCCCAACCAGTAGCTGAATAAAAATAGTAACACCTGCAATTCCACTCATTATGTAATCCTCCCATTATAAAATACATACATTGTCAACTAGTATCTCCTGAAATAACAAGGATTAAACGGGGGAAAAGCGAAGGCTGCAGGGTTAAGTTTAAGTGCTGTAATATAAGCTAAAAAACATAAAGAGACGTACTTGTTCGCACGAATAAACCAAAAAAACTGCTCCTAAAGTCGCCCTATTGGCACTCTTTAGGAGCAGTTTTATCTTTTACCCTTATGCACTTTCCTTTGGTGATTCTTCATTCTGGTCCACCACTGAACCATCTGTCATCACCAGTTTTGGTTTACCATTTTCAAGTTGAACGGTATCTTTTGTAATAATACATTTGTCAACATCTTCGCGTGAAGGTAATTCATACATTACATCGAGCATAATTCCTTCAATAATTGATCGTAAACCACGTGCTCCAGTTTTACGTTCAATAGCTTTTTGAGCAATCGCTTGTAAAGCTTCATCTTCAATTTCAAGCTCTACTTCATCAATTTCAAACAGCTTTTTGTATTGCTTAACAAGAGCATTCTTAGGTTTGGTTAAAATTTCGACTAATGCATCTTCGTCTAATGGTTCTAGTGCTCCAATAACAGGAAGACGTCCGATAAACTCAGGAATTAAGCCGTAACGAAGCAAATCTTCAGGCAAGACTTTTGTTAATAATTCTGCTTTATCTAATTCCTCACCATAATTATCTGCTCCAAAACCAATAACCCGTTTACCTAAACGGCGTTTGATAATTTGTTCTATTCCATCAAAGGCTCCGCCAACAATGAAAAGTACGTTGCTGGTATCTATTTGAATAAATTCCTGATGTGGATGCTTACGTCCACCTTGAGGAGGAACACTTGCTACGGTTCCTTCAAGAATCTTCAATAGCGCCTGTTGTACCCCTTCACCTGAAACGTCTCTTGTGATAGAAGGGTTTTCTGATTTGCGAGCGACCTTATCGATTTCATCAATGTAAATAATACCTTTTTCCGCCTTCTCAACATCATAGTCAGCTGCCTGAATAAGTTTGAGAAGGATATTTTCTACATCTTCGCCGACATAACCAGCTTCGGTTAGTGAAGTAGCATCCGCAATAGCAAATGGAACATTTAAAATACGAGCTAATGTTTGCGCGAGTAGCGTCTTACCGCTTCCAGTCGGTCCCATAAGTACGATATTACTTTTTGATAACTCAATATCATCATTGTTTTGATTTGAATTAATTCGCTTGTAGTGATTGTATACAGCTACAGATAAAGATTTTTTTGCACTTTCCTGACCGATAACATAATCACTTAAAATATCGTTAATCTCTTTTGGTTTTGGAACTTCTTTAAATTCAACTTCTTCTTCATTACCTAATTCTTCTTCCACGATTTCAGTACAAAGTTCAATACATTCATCACATATATAAACACCAGGGCCTGCTACTAATTTTCGAACCTGCTCTTGTGTTTTTCCACAAAAAGAGCATTTCAAGCGTCCCTTTTCATCATTAAATTTTAGCATTCAATCACCTCACCAATAAATCTGTATCTCTTTACCATTAAGTTCAGTACTTCTTTTGTTAGTCTTTAGCACATCATATCAAATATATGTGTGTGGAAGAAAGTAATAAACATCTACATTTATATGTCTTTTTATATAGATATGTAATCATTATGTACGTCATGTCTTTAGAAGTCAATGATTATGAAAACTTAGATTTCTGCTTGTTTCTAAAGAAGATACAGTATAGCTTATATGTATGCATTGTATACTAAACATGTTCGGTATTCTGTATGTACAAAACAAGGTACGATTTCTCGCACCTTGTCTTATTTTTTTATGCAGTTTTACTTTGTTCTACTAAGAAATCAATGGCTTTTCTAAGCTTAAGCTCATCTTTAAGCATATCTGTATTTCCACCTAGAGCCTGTTTAATTTGATCTACTTCCATTTGATAGGATTTAGCCATATTCTCAAGCTCTTCATTTACATCTTCTTCTGTTGCTTCAAGGTTTTCTGTCTCAGCAATAGCTTCAAGGGTTAAGTTTGTTTGAACACGCTTCTTAGCATCTTCTCTCATTTGTTCTTTCAAGTCGTCCTGACCTTGGCCGGAGAATTGCTGGTACATATCAAGGGTCATGCCTTGCATTTGCAGACGCTGTTCAAATTCCTGAAGCATACGATCAAGTTCTGATTCAACCATGGCATCAGGAATATCAACTTCTGCATTTTCACTGGCTTGTTCGACTAAACTTTCCCGTTTTTGATTATCTGCTTCTTGTTCTCTTTGTTCCTGAAGGCGTTTCTTCGTTTTATCCTTCAAGTCATCAATCGTTTCAGCTTCATCATCAGCATCCTTAGCAAACTCATCATCAAGCTCAGGAAGCTCTTTTGCTTTAACTTCATGAATTTTTACTTTAAAGGTAGCTGGTTTACCCGCAAGATCTTCTGCATGATAGTCTTCAGGGAAAGTTACTTCAATTTCGCTCTCATCTCCAGCCTCTTTACCAATTAATTGCTCTTCAAAGCCTGGAATAAACTGGCCGGAACCAATCTCTAAGGAATGGTTTTCTGCACTTCCACCTTCGAATGCTTCACCATCCATGAATCCTTCAAAATCGAAAACAACCGTATCGCCTTCTTCGATTTTGCCTTCTTCTTTCACTACTAGTTCAGCATGGCGTTCTTGCAGTTGCTTTAATTCATTTTCAACATCTTCGTCTGTTACGTTTGTATCTTGTTCTTCAACTTCAAGGCCTTTATAGTCTCCTAGTTTTACTTCTGGCTTAACCGTAACATTAGCTGTGAAAATGAGATCTTTACCTTTTTCAATTTGTTCAATATCAACCTCTGGCTGATCAACAGGATCAATTCCCGCTTCATCAACAGCTTTTGAATATGCTTCTGGCAATACTAAATCCACTGCATCCTGGTAAAGGGCCTCAACACCAAAACGTTTTTCAAAAATTGGACGGGGTACTCTTCCCTTTCTGAAACCTGGAATTTGTACATCTTTTACTACTTTTTTGAAGGCTTTATCTAAAGCAGAATCAAATTCTTCTGCACTTACTTCAAAAGTTAGTACTCCTTCATTGCCTTCTTGTTTTTCCCATTTTACTGACATAGATTTCCCTCCAACATCTATTATTCAATTGATCATTAAAATTGAAAATCATTGGGTAGTATTCAATTTTATAAGTACGAATGCATAATGCAACCATTATATTATAACATATTCTTTACAGCTTTCAACAAATTAACCAATCGTTCGTACACTATTCAATTTGAGAAAAATACTTTTTTTCTAATTCTTTAATTTCATTTTTCCAATATTCCCGCTCATCACTCTCATCTGTATCGAGAGAATATTGATCATCCATCTGCAGGTATTCTACCGCTAATGATAATATAGCATCGGTTATCACTGGACGATCTTTGTCATTTGGTAAGAAAGGAAAATAAACATAAAGGAAACGAAACAGGATTTGTTTGGTAAATTCAAACAGAGTTGGATCCTGCTGTTCCACCCAATCCAATGCTTTTATCACCTCTTGGGCAAAGGACTGATCCAATATATCTGATAATTCTTTCGGATTTACCATTTTCATTTGCTTAAATTTGTCAATTTCAATTTCTCTGTCAATTCCCTGCTCCATAAACCATTGCAAAAGCCCTGTCTTCAAAACCGGGTTTAAGTCTGTATCGCTAAAATAAGGAATAAAGTCTTCTACATAATCCTCAACCGGTTTTTTTCTTATTAAGGATAATAAACGCCATTGTTCCTGAAAACTTCCGCCTTCTAGATTATGGAGAAAATATTGGATTTCCTTATCATTATGTTCATTCTCATAATCCTGATTAAAATTCTGACTTAAATCATAAATCTGTTGAAATTGTTCCCGATATGTATAAGGGATTTCTTCAGTTGAGAATATTTCATCTAATAAACTGGTGATTTCATCATACTGACTAGTTTGAAATAAAACGGTAATGTAGATATGTAAATACTTATAATAGTTCTCTTCATCTTCTTTCATTAACTTTCTGCACAAGGCTATAGCTTCATCATAACGTCCTAATTCGATATAACAAATCACTTTTCCTGTTAAAATTTCATAGGATGCTGCTTCAAATTCCTCTAAAAGCAAGATATTTTCCAGTGCATCTTCATATCTTTTCTCTTTTAAAGCCTCCAGACCATCCTGCTCTAATTCCTTCTTCCAGCCAGGAAATATGACGACATCTTGATGTTTCTTATTCATAAACACCTTCCTGTTCTTTTTAATGCTCTAGTTGAAGTATTACTAATTGATACCCTGTATCTATAATTTAAAACGTTACAAACTGTCCATTTTTATTATAACTCATCACACTATATCATAAGTTCTCCACTTTTGATAATCCCAGAAACAGGATTGATTTCTACAAGTTTGAAACATAACAAGAAAGGGAATTATTCTAATAAGTATATACAATGTACGTTACCTATATAAAGCATATCTGTTAAATGAATAAACAAATATACGGGAAAGTCTTATAATCTTTACGTTTATTCATAGGAGTGATATTTATTAGATATTCCTATTTAACAGATGAAAAATTAGTAGACGCTTATCAAAAGGCATTACAATTACAACTGGAAAATGAATTTATTAAAATTTTGGAGGAGGAAATTCAAGTACGAAATTTACCGGAAAGCAAAGTATTTCCTCATATATGATGGTCAAGCTTCCAGCTTGACCACTTCCTATTACTTTTAAATGTTTTCGATTAAATCCCAGCTTAATACACTAATATTGCGAAACCCTTCTCCATTTAAAAATTCACCAATATCATTCACATGATCTTTTGGTACAATAACTGCTTCAACATCCCGACGGGTAAAATGGAAGTCATCTAAACATCTCCATTCTCTTTCACCATAAAAGGAGTCATCATAGTCCGAATCAAAGTGAGTAAGCTTTAAGAAATTGACAAGTGGATTACTTTGATTTATCCCTAATAATTCAAGAAAGTTTATCTGATTTTCGTCACCTTCAGTTTTTAATTGTTGGGTTTGTTTGGGCTTTATTTTTATCATCTTAGTTGGATAGGGCTCAAAATATAATACTGGGTGGAAATTATCATGAATTTTCTTTGCATTAAATCCTACTGCGTAATCACCGTAATATTGCCGATGAAACATTAAATCCTTTAGAGGAATATCACAAACACAACAAAACTCATCCGTTTCAACTGCCTCTAGAACCTTTTCTGTTGTTGTAGCTTGGAGAACTTTACTCTGGATAATATTTTTTAAATTTTCCATAGCCTTTTCCGGGTGTCTTAGTGTAGTATTTTCCTTAACTTCTCTTAAACATCGATAATGATGCCAAACCTTAGAACCATCCTTAGATACAGGCCCTCCTGTAAAATGCCAGTAAATATTAGAATAAAAACGAGGTTTCATGTAATCCCCCTTTTCTTTCATCTCTCCTCAAAAGCAAACAAAAGCATTAAGCATAAGCAGCTTAATGCCCATTTCTTCTTACTCAATATTTGCACATCTTCTATAAATCGATTAAAGTCATAATGAATACACCCTCTTCCCTCTTAAAGTCTTCCCAATACCATAAAAAATATGAAACTAAGCTTTCGTAAAGTGGATTGATCCCATTTCTGAATGGTAGTTGAAAGCATTAGTGTTGCATTTAAGAAATATAGATCATAATGGTCATCTTCCATTGGTTCATTGGTCCATTTGTTCATTTCCTATTGCATTAGAAAGTTTTTTCATAAAACTTATTGACATTACAGTGAAATCTTCTTATAATAGGTTTTGTCCGTTGCGGGTGTAGTTTAGTGGTAAAACCTCAGCCTTCCAAGCTGATGTCGTGGGTTCGATTCCCATCACCCGCTCCATGTCCCAGTAGCTCAGCAGGATAGAGCAACAGCCTTCTAAGCTGTGGGTCGGGAGTTCGAATCTCTCCTGGGACATTTTTACATAATGATAATTAGAAAAAATACTCACAATAATTGCTTAGACAATACAATGTGAGTATTTTTTGTTTATGAATACATTTTGTTCCTTAATCCCCACTGATGTAGAATACCGATTAAAAATGAATGCTTGTGGTAGCTTCAACTTCGCCTTTAAGATTCAAAAATTCGACCTGGAGCTCTTTAGCATCCTCCCATCCTAAACGTACATAAGTAGGTGTTCTCCCGGCAGCTCCACCCCGAGGCTCACGAATACTACCAGGATTAATAAATAAAGTATCCTTTACTTTTTCAGCTCCCGCTAAATGGGAATGTCCAAAGCACACAATGTTTGCCCCAGCTTCCTCTGCTCTGTAAGACAAAGGCATTAAACTCATTTTTACTTGGTACAGATGGCCGTGGGTAATGAGAAAATGCTGTCCATCAACAGTAAGATGAGTGTCTTCTGGATAATTCCGATCAAAATCGCAATTCCCTCTTACTTTATGAAAGGTATTCATTTCATCAGAATGATATTCTAATTCAGAATCACCACAGTGAATAAAGGCCGCTGCCTCATCTTTGTGTCGATTCTTAATCTGTATCAACTCGTCCACTAAACCATGACTATCGCTTGTAATAATGACAACAGACACCATAAATCACTCCATTTTTCCTTCTGTTTCGAGCCAATCAATCATTTGATCTATAGCATGCCTGCGATGGCTAATCTTATTTTTCTCTTCAGGTAACAATTGGGCAAGAGTACGATCGTAACCTTTTGGATAAAAAATGGGATCATACCCAAACCCATGTTCGCCCTTCCTTTCCTTGCCAATAGACCCTTCACATATTCCCCGTTTCATAACCGTATCTATTCCCGGCCGGGCAAAAGCTAATACACAAACAAAACGAGCCGTTCGCTTCTCCGTCTCTATTCCGTTTAGTTCCTTTAAAACCTTTTCGACATTTTTATGATCATTTTTATCCAATCCCGCATAACGGGCCGAATAAACACCGGGCCGTCCATTTAAAGCATCTATTTCTAAACCGGAATCATCACTCAAAACCGGGAGTTCGAAGCGATCTGCTATGGCCTCTGCTTTTATTCTGGCGTTTTCTTCAAATGTTTCTCCTGTTTCTTCGATATCGGGGATGGATTCACTTATGTCGAGCAGACTTACAATCTCCATGCCGATTTGCGAAAAGATTTCCTTAAACTCTATAGCTTTTCCTTTATTTTTCGTTGCAAGAATGACTTTTTTCATTTCTATTCTTCCTCTTGGACAGCTTGTTGATTTTTCAGCAGATACTCATGCCATTTTCCAACAGCGACTCGTTGAATCTCAAAAATTTCCTTCAAACCATCATCCGCAAGCTTTAACATTTTGTTAAGTTCATCATATGTAAAGGTATCCTCTTCACCTGTACCCTGAATTTCTACAAACTCACGGCTTCCATTCATGACGATGTTCAAATCTACTTTAGCCTCTGAGTCCTCTTTATAGCACAAATCCAGTATTTCCGTTCCGTTGGGTAAAATTCCAACAGAAGTTGCCGCTAAGTAATTGTTAATTGGAAACTCTTTTATGGTTTTATTCTCCAGTAGTTTACCAAAAGCATGAACCATGGCTACAAACGCACCTGTAATGGAAGCTGTACGAGTACCCCCATCAGCCTGGATTACGTCACAATCAATCCATACTGTACGCTCACCAATCTTATCAAGATCAACAACAGCCCTTAAGGACCGACCAATTAAGCGTTGAATTTCCATTGTACGACCGGAAACTTTTCCTTTAGAGGATTCACGAATATTACGACTTTCAGTTGCTCTTGGTAACATCGCATATTCTGCTGTTATCCAGCCCTTTCCTTGTCCTCTAAGAAATGGAGGAACACGATCTTCAATGCTTGCATTACATATAACCTTTGTATCTCCTACACTAATAAGAACCGAGCCTTCAGGGTGTTTTGTAAAGTTCGTTTCCATATGTATTTTTCGTAGTTCGTTAATCTCTCTGTTATCAATTCTCATTGCTTTTTCCTCCTAACACTCCTTGAGACTATACCATATCATTTCCCGGAATTTGAGACAAACCCGTTACGGAAATTCCTGCATAAAAAAGAGGCTGTCTGGCCAGCCTCATTCTGACATCTTTATTATATACATCTTTTGCCTTAAATACCACTTGGTTCCGAAATATCCTCACGTGTTACTGGTTCAGTGTAAGCTTCCCCATTTTCATTATATACTTGTTCTGTCCCTTCTACTTGAATTTGAACTGAATCAACTTCAGGTTGTTCCGTCAAAGAAAGAACAATTGAATTTAACACAGGATCAGAAATGGTTTTATTTTCTTCATCACTAAAGATGGATTTACTAAAGGTTAAAGATAGAACGCTATCCTCATTAACAGGCTTTTCTGTCAATTCGACATTATTTTGAAATACATTTAAGAGACCTGTTAATTCATACCCCGGCCCCTCTATAAGTTGATTAATTACCGCTTCATACTGCGTGCTGTCAGTTTCTTCTACACGGGTTGTAACAGGTACATAATAATAATGACTATCCTGTTGAGCTGGATAATAAACTGTAACGGCCTCACTATTTACGATATCCGACACATCTCCAGTATGAAGATTAATACCATCTGCGCGGGAATATCCATCGCCCAGTGGGGTTCCATTCACAGGCATAACGTCCTGTTCAACACCATCCACCTGTAATTTCATACGTTTCACAGAATCAAACTGAGTTAATGTAAAGGTCATCGCCTGCAAAATTTTCAGCTCATTTTCAGCTTTATATTCTTTAAACTCCTTGGAAACATCTACCACTAGAGTACCATCATCCTGTAAATTTAAGCTATTAATGTTAGTGCCCGCAGGTAAAACAGCTTGAAAGCCATTTGGAAGAATGCTGGAAACAGGACCATCCTTAACGAGATATTCCAAAGACTGTTTGGCAACTTCCTTAGAGTCTACCTGAGGAAGTGGTAATGTTTGAGAAACCACCATACCATTTTGGTCAATTAAGTACAGCTCTCTGTTTGTCGTTTCCTTTGTTTCTTCACTGGATTCATCACTCGTTTCTTTCTTTTTGTTTTCCTCCGATGCCTGATTGTTATCCTCAGTATTATCTAAATCATTTACCGTTTGAACATTTTGAGGTGGATCCATGAGCTCCTCTAATGATTGCTCCCCTTGAAAACAACCTGATAATAGTACAATACTGGATGTGAATGCCGTTCCTATCCAGATCGATCGTTTTTTCATGCTTTTCCCTCCCAAGATGGTTTGTACTACTATTTATACGAGCTATTTCAAAATTTAGACCAAAAAATAATAGAAAAGCATAGGTAGAAGGAGAGATTTTCGTTAAAATTCAGGGAATAGAAAAATCATACACATTAAAAAACTTCCTCAAAGTAATGAGGAAGTTAATGATTTCTTATAATTTTACATTATGAACATGTCTTAGAGGATGTCCGAACCATACTGATGCAATCTGTTCAAAAAGTTTAAGATTACCAGTCGTATAAAATTTATGTTGAGGGACTCTATCTCCCTGATATAAAAGATTGTGATAAGATAATATCGTACTTACTTCTCTTGCCGTTTCATCGCCAGAAGAAATCACTGCAACCGATTCTCCCAAAACTTTTTGGATAATCGGTTTTAAAAGTGGATAATGAGTACAGCCAAGAATCAATGTATCGATATTCGTCTTTAATAGCGGTGAAATCGATTGATAAACCGTTTCATAGGCATTCTCCCCGTCTAATTCACCACTTTCCACAAGAGGGACTAACATTGGACAGGCTAAACTATAAACATCAATTGAAGAATTAATTTGCTTGAGCACTTCTGGATAGGCACCACTCTCCACTGTTCCGACTGTGCCAATGATCCCAACATTTAGATTATGAGTCGTTTTAATGGAAGCCCTCGCTCCCGGCTGTATAACGCCTATCACCGGAACTGGAAGTTTTTTCCTCAATTCCTCTAAAACAAATGCGGTAGCTGTGTTACAGGCAACGACTAACATTTTGATATCAGCATGAATTAAATAGTGAACCATTTCCCAAGTATATTGTCTAACTTGCTCTTTTGGTCTTGGTCCATAGGGGCATCTTAACGTATCACCCAAATAAATAAATTCTTCCTTTGGTAATTGACGAATGAGCTCCTTTGCAACGGTTAATCCCCCTACTCCAGAGTCAATAATTCCGATTGGTTCTTTCACGGTTGAATCGCCTTTCTTTGTATAATTTAATCGTCAGTACTTGTGCTATGGAAGGATATTTCCTTGTTTAACTGACATAATACTTCTTTTAATAAATCAATTTGCTCCTGGTTAAAGCTTTGTAAAACCTCTTCTAAATATTGTTGTCGTTTTAAGATGACTTCATCGATAATTGTTCTTCCTTTTTCTAGCAAATGGATCCGTACGACTCGCCGATCCTCAGAATCCGGGACGCGTTTCACTAATTCGTTTTTTTCTAATCTATCCACTAAATCTGTAGTCGTACTAAACGCTGAATATAGTTTTTTCGATAATTCACCTATGGTTAAATCTCCTTCATCTAATAACCATTGTAATGCAATAAACTGTGGGGTTGTGATGGGATAATGAGCCAAAATTTCCCTGCCTTTTTGTTTTAGTATATAAGAAATATTGCGCAAATCTTTTTCTAAATGTGCAATCGTTTCAATGTCAATTGGTTTCGGCACTTCTGATCCCCCTACATGTTAGCTAACTTGTCCAGCTCGAGCTCCTAGGTCTGGGCGAACATTAGCCAAAGCCATTAGCCATTCCACGGCCTAATCCAAGCCATGGCTTTGGCTTATTCCACCAGACCTGGCCAGTCGCCTCCGCTTTTCTATTCTATTTTCTATGTTTTTATTAAAAATATCAAGTTACGTTTTTGTTGCAAACAAAAAGAAGGCTGTATCCAGGATATTCCTGGATATCAGCCTCATTTTTTAAAGCTTTAACTCCCCCATGCGAAGGAGCTCAACAACAGCTTGCGAACGCCCCTTTACACCAAGTTTTTGCATTGCATTAGATATATGATTTCGGACCGTTTTCTCTGAAATAAACAACTCCTCAGCTATTTCTTTGGTTGTTCGGTCCTGAACTAGCAATTCAAAAACTTCTTTTTCCCGTTTTGTTAAAAGCTGCTTCGGTTTATATTCTTTATCATTCAATCGGGAACCCCTCCTTGCTGTTTCATGAGCCGCAAGGAATAAGGGGAATTATTTAGTCATAGTATCGTATGTATAAGTCAAAACCACCGTGCCCTCATTTCAGCATAAAACTTGGTTAGCAAACAAAAATAGTCAAATGTGTATACAAGCATCCAGAATTATACATTTCACCCTTTTAACTTTTCTAACTCTGTGAAATTAAACGGAGTGGGAGATCCAGATTGTGGGTTTATTTTTACAAGACGTCCACGCCCTGTTATACACACTTCCTCCTTTTGATTTATTCCGAGATAGTGGATATCTACTGAGGTATTTCCTACATAATTGGTTTTTACATACAATTTCAGTGAATCACCAAAAAAGATTTGCTTATGATAATCACATTGTAAGTCAGCTACAACAGGGATTCCCTCCTGCTCCTCATTAAAATCCTGAAAGACACCTAAATGCTTTAAAAATGAAATACGTGCTTCCTCAAAATATATAAACGGAGATACATTATTTACATGACCGAACATATCGGTTTCTGAGAAACGAACCTTAACGGGAATATAAAAGGAAAATTCTTTCTGCCATGTTTCAAAATCGGATATATAATTAACAGCCTTCACATACCTTCCTCCTATAATATAAGTTGAGCCTCTTCTTTGTGAGAAGAGGCTCAGCGTTTGTACATTAGTTGACGTTATCACTGCCAAAAAAGCTCTTAAATGATTGTAGAGTTGCTTCACGATTAAGTGCAGCAATAGAAGTTGTTAAAGGAATACCTTTAGGGCAGGACTGTACACAGTTTTGTGAGTTTCCACAATTAGCGAGCCCACCATCTTCCATAATGGTTTCCATACGTTCGCTTTTATGAAATTCTCCTGTTGGATGGGAGTTGAATAGACGAACCTGTGATAATGGTGCAGGTCCAATAAAGTTAGAATCACTGTTAACATTTGGGCAAGCTTCTAAACAAACACCACAAGTCATACATTTAGAAAGCTCATAAGCCCATTGGCGTTTACTTTCAGCCATACGAGGACCTGGTCCCAAGTCATAGGTTCCATCGATCGGAATCCACGCCTTCACTTTCTTCAATGAATCAAACATACGGCTACGGTCAACCGCTAAGTCTCTTACAACTGGGAACGTAGTCATAGGTGCTAAACGAATGGGTTGTTCCAATTGATCGACTAGTGCGGTACAAGCTTGTTGTGGCTTGCCGTTAATAACCATAGAACAAGCACCGCAAACTTCTTCTAAACAACCCATTTCCCAAAATACCGGTGATGTATTTTCCCCTTTTGCATTGACCGGATTTCGACGAATTTCCATTAGAGCTGAAATCACATTTAAGTTCTTACGATAGGGAATACTAAATTCCTCTTCATATGGCTTCGAATCGGGGCTATCCTGACGTGTTATAATCAAATTTATCTTTTTCGTATCACTCATGATTCTCCTCCCCCTCATTTGTGATTAATGTTTTTTCGTATAGTCTCTCTTTCTTGGTTTGATGAAGGAAATATCAACATCTTCATAATATAGGTCTGGCTGATTATTTTCCGCATCATATTTTGCCATAGTTGTTTTTAAGAATTCTTCATCATTACGTTCAGGGAATTCAGGCTTATAATGAGCACCACGACTTTCATTACGATTATAAGCCCCAAGCGTAATAACTCTGGCAAGTTGAAGCATATTCTTCAATTGTCTTGTAAACATAGCACCCTGGTTACTCCAGCGGGATGTATCATTAATATTGATATTCTCATAGCGTTCTAGTAATTCTTGAATCTTTTCATCTGTTTCTAGCAGTTTCTTATTTTCGCGAACAACGGTTACATTATCGGTCATCCATTCCCCAAGTTCTTTATGGATTTGATAAGCATTCTCATTACCGCTGTTCATCCCCATAATTTCTTCAAAATGCTCTTCTTCTTCCTTAACTTTTTGTTCAAAGAAAGTCGAAGAAATATCTTCCGTTGCTTTATCTAAGCCCTCTATATATTCTACGGCATTAGGACCTGCAACACTTCCACCAAAAATAGATGATAATAGTGAGTTTGCACCTAAACGGTTAGCTCCATGCTGGGTAAAGTCACACTCACCAGCGGCAAAAATTCCGGGGATATTAGTCATTTGATTATTATCTACCCATAAACCACCCATTGAATAGTGAACGGCAGGGAAAATCTTCATTGGTACTTTCTTTGGATCGTCTCCAACGAATTTTTCGTAAATCTCAATAATTCCACCAAGTTTAACATCCAATTCTTTCGGGTCTTTATGTGATAAATCCAGATAAACCATGTTCTCCCCGTTAATACCGAGCTTCTGGTTTACACATACATCAAAAATTTCACGAGTAGCGATATCACGAGGAACCAAATTACCGTATGCCGGATATTTTTCCTCTAAGAAATACCAAGGCTTACCATCTTTGTAAGTCCAGACACGTCCACCTTCACCTCTAGCCGATTCACTCATTAGGCGTAATTTGTCATCTCCAGGAATGGCGGTTGGATGGATTTGGATAAATTCTCCGTTCGCGTAGATGGCACCTTGCTGATATAAAGCTGATGCCGCTGAACCTGTATTAATAATGGAGTTCGTGGATTTACCAAAAATAATTCCTGGTCCACCGGTAGCCACGATGACAGCGTCACCTTTGAAGGCCTTAATCTCATGTGAATGTAAATCCTGTCCGATAACGCCACGACCTACTCCTTCATCATCAACAATTGCTGATAGAAACTCCCAGTTTTCATATTTCGTTACTAGCCCATTTACTTCATGACGGCGGACTTGTTCATCTAAAGCATAAAGCAGCTGTTGACCTGTTGTTGCTCCAGCAAACGCAGTACGATGATGCTGTGTTCCGCCAAATCGACGGAAATCAAGCAAACCCTCAGGTGTTCGGTTAAACATAACCCCCATACGATCAAACATATGAATAATGCCAGGTGCGGCTTCACACATCGCCTTTACAGGAGTCTGGTTGGCTAAGAAGTCACCACCATACACGGTATCGTCAAAATGAATCCAAGGAGAATCTCCTTCCCCCTTTGTATCTACTGCACCATTAATTCCACCTTGTGCACATACAGAGTGGGAGCGTTTCACAGGTACAAGTGATAGAAGATCAACATGCACACCTGCTTCTGCTGCTTTTACTGTTGCCATTAGTCCAGCCAATCCGCCGCCAACAACAACGATGTTACGATTACTCATAAAATTCACTCCCTGTTCAATAAAGATAAAGATTCTTTCATTAACTTACGAAAGCTATTAGTGTACTTACACCCACATAGGATAATGCTACGAAAATAATCATCGTCACGTATGTAACTATGCGTTGAGAACGTGGTGTAATGGTAAGTCCCCAGCTTACGGAGAAGGACCATAATCCATTAGCAAAATGGAATACTGCTGAAATGACACCAATAATATAGAACCAAAACATGAAAGGATGATCCAAAATATTGACCATCATGTCAAAGTTTACTTCTGTACCATGAATGGCATGGGCAATTCTTGTTTCCCATACATGCCATACAACAAATATTAAGGTAATAATCCCTGTTATACGTTGTAAATAAAACATCCAGTTACGAAAATATCCATATCTAGTTACGTTGTTCTTAGCTGTAAAAGCAATGTAAACACCGTAGATAGCATGGAAAATGAGCGGAAGGTAAATAATAACAATTTCCAGAACTAATACAAAGGGTAAGTTTCCCATCACTCCAGCTGCTGTGTTGAAGGATTCAGGACCCCATCTTGCAAATTGGTTAACAAATAAATGCTGAACTAAAAAGAGCCCAATTGGGATAACCCCTAATAAAGAATGTAGTCTTCGATAAAAAAATTCACGATTTTGCGCCATCTTAACCCCCCTCAATAGATGAAAATATTGTTTGGATACAATCACTGAGTAAAGCGCTTTTATTTTTCCAAAAAAAATATATTTTCTGGAAAATCCCCCTTCTCGCTTTATGAAAAATTCCTTTCATAACATTTTATATTTTACTCTTACCCTTTAATAGCGTCAAGGAAACTTCTGCCTAAAGTCGAATTTATTTTAATATTTTCACTAGTTCTGCAGTATAGCAGGTAATGCACTTCCTGAAGTGTGGTGTTCTTTTACAATAATATTAGTATTGCAATATTTATCATTCCCTATGATAATGAATAGTAGAAAGGGAGGAGAACAGTGGGAAAAGAGAAATCTTTACTTCAAAATGAAAATATTAAAGACATCCAAATTCCCTCGTTTGGATATGAATTGATTAGACAACTTACGTTAAATACAATTCTAGGTGAAGATGCAAATTTTGTTCACTATTATCTAGGAAAGAACTTAGCCAGACAGTATCCGTTGAAGCAAATAGAAGATCTTCAACTCTTTTTTCATGATGCTGGTTTCGGCCATTTAGACCTGATTAAACAAAAACGTAAGAAGCTTGAGTTTGAGCTAAGAGGTCCATTAATTGAAGAACGATTTTCCTATCAAGAACCTGTTTCATATCGATTAGAAGCTGGGTTTATTGCTCAACAGCTTTCCTATATATTAAATGATGATATCGAATGTATGGATGAAGAAAACAAACGACAGAAAACCATTACTTTTTATGCAGTAGAAAGAATTTGAGTCTATATTAAAGATGATTTAATGGAACTAGATATAAAGCAATTATATGAGCGTTTTTGACTTGATTCTGTCCATGAAATTATTATCCTAACCTGAAATAGGCTTCTACCAGCTTGGTTTTTACATCAGAATCTTATCCTTGATATTGAGAATTTTATAGGATCAGGAAAACATCTTTTCTTTACACTTCAAAACTATACAGCATTAGAAAAGCCCAAAATAAGTTTAGCACTCATTTTGGGCTTTTTAGATAATAACAGGCTATTCTTGTGAGTCATTTTCTTCTGTTTGCAAAGCATCCAATATTTTTTCAGCAACAGGATGAGGAATACCTAACCTTTTTAATTCATTTATATCAGCATGCCTGATATCATCAATGGATTTAAAATGTCGTAACAATAGTCTCTTTCTTTTTTGTCCAACACCCTCGATTTCATCCAATGCTGACTGAAATGAGCTCTTCCCTCTTAATTGACGGTGGAAAGAAATAGCGAAACGATGGACTTCATCCTGAATACGCTGGATTAAATAAAAGGGCTGTGATTTACGGTCCAAATTAACAACTTCAGGAGGCTCACCATACAACAGCTCACTTGTACGGTGCTTGTCGTCCTTAGCAAGACCGCACAACGGAATATCTAGACCGAGTTCATTCTCCAGGACATCCAAAGCAGCACTCATTTGTCCTTTTCCACCATCAATGAGGATTAAATCAGGTAACGGCATTTTTTCCTTGAGAACTCGCTTATACCTTCTCCTAATAACTTCACGCATGGTTTCATAGTCATCCGGACCTTCTACATCCCTAATTTTATACTTTCGATAATTTTTTTTGCTTGGCCTGCCATCAATAAAGACTACCATAGCAGAAACAGGATCTGTACCTTGAATATTTGAATTGTCAAAGGCTTCTATACGATGAGGGGTTTCAATATTTAATCGTTCTCCCAGTCCTTCTACTGCTTTAATCGTTCTTTCTTCATCCTGTTCAATAATAGAAAACTTCTCTTTCAAGGCTATTTTGGCATTCTTCATGCTTAATTCTACCAGTTCTTTTTTTCTTCCTCGCATAGGAATCTTAACATGGGTATCCAGTAAACCCTCTAACAATTCTTTATTCGTACCCAGTGGAACAAGGATTTCCTTAGGCTTCGGATGATTTTGGTGAAGATAAAAACGTCCGATATAACTCAGGAAAGTATCTTCTGGGTCATCGAAAAATGGGAATAGAGTAACATCGCGTTCAATTAGTTTTCCTTGTCTTATGAAAAAGGTTTGAATACACATCCAGCCCTTATCGTAATCGAAACCAAAAATATCCCGGTCCTGCTGGTCATTTAGTGTCATCTTTTGTTTTTCCATTACAGACTCAATATGTTCAATTAAATCTCTGTATTCTTTAGCCCTTTCAAACTCCAGGTTCTCAGAGGCTTCTTGCATTTTATTTTTAAGGTCTTTCTTTATTTCTGAATGTCCGCCACTTAAAAATTTCGTAATGCTTTGAACAATTTCCTCATTGGTTTCATCAGATACATGGAATTCACATGGACCTAGACATTGATGAATATGATAATAAAGACAAACACGATCAGGCATTTGGTTGCATTTTCTTAGTGGATAAAGACGATCTAAAAGCTTTTTCGTTTCCCTGGCTGCCGAAACATTTGGATAAGGACCAAAATATTTTCCCTTATCTTTTTTCACCTGTCTAGTAATAATAAGTCTTGGCTGCTTTTCAGATGTGATTTTTAAATAAGGATAGCTTTTATCATCCTTCAACAGCACATTGTACTTCGGATCATATTTTTTAATTAAGTTCATCTCAAGAATAAGTGCTTCTATTTCAGAGGATGTTACAATATAATCAAAATGGTCAATTTCCTGAACCAGGCGTTGTGTTTTTGTATCATGCGCTCCTGTAAAATAGGAGCGAACCCGATTTTTTAATTTTTTTGATTTCCCTACATAAATGACTTCATCATGTTTATTTTTCATTAAATAACACCCTGGCTGATCAGGGAGAACCGCTAATTTATCTTGAATGGCTTTATTCATTTCGCACACTCCTAATCAATCCGACATTTCACTTTATATCTTATATTATATTTTAATTGGACTTAATTGAAAAATAACGTACTCAGATTTATACTTTATATTATGAACCAATCCAAAATAAAATCCCCTGTCATTAATATGACAAGGGACCACTTCGTTTATGTTAGATTAGGATGCATGTTTATTAACAAGTTCAACAAGTGCTTCCTTTGGCTGATAGCCGACAACTTGGTCAACCACTTCCCCATCTTTAAAAAGAAGTAAAGTCGGGATACTCATAACACCATATTTTTGAGCAGTTTCCTGGTTTTCATCCACATCTAACTTTACGATTTTAACCTTTTCGGACATTTCACTGTCTAATTCTTCAAGTACAGGAGCAATCATTTTACAAGGTCCGCACCATGTTGCCCAAAAATCAGCAAGTACAAGTCCTTCTGAAGTTTCCTGGCCAAAACTTTGATCATTTGCATGTGCAATAGCCATATTACATTCCTCCTAGCGAAGCTAATTTCATTCCAAGTATACCACCTATTATCTAATCATTGCCAATGGTTTGTTTCTTATTACGACTTCCTTGAAAATTTTTCATTTATCATGTAGATATTTTTAAAGACAGTGCCAGAAGTTCCTTATCATAAAGGCTTCTGGCACTCTGTGATACTATGCATTTACTTTTAGATTTTTAATTTCCTCCGTTAATTTAGGAACTACTTCAAATAAGTCACCAACAATTCCATAATCCGCTACGTTAAAGATATTGGCTTCTGGATCTTTATTAATAGCGACAATGATTTTTGAGTTAGACATACCGGCTAAATGTTGAATCGCACCGGAAATTCCACATGCAATATATAAATCCGGGGTTACAACCTTACCAGTTTGGCCAATTTGAAGGGAATAGTCACAGTAATCAGCATCACATGCACCCCGCGAAGCACCTATTGCTCCTCCAAGAACATCTGCAAGTTCCTGTAGAGGTTCAAAACCTTCCTTGCTTTTCACTCCTCGTCCTCCGGAAACGATTACTTTGGCTTCTGAAAGATCTACGCCATCAGTAGTTTTACGTAATACATCTTTGATAACCGTACGTAGATCTTTAATGTCAACCTCTTTACTTGAAACATCACCACTTCTGCTATCATCACGGTCAAGTGCCGAAATGTTATTTGGACGAATAGTAGCAAAAATAATACCATCCGTTACAATTTTCTTCTCAAACGCTTTACCGGAATAAATAGGTCTCGTAAAGACTACATTATCTCCTGTCACTTCAATATCTGTTACGTCTGAGATTAAACCGCTTTCAAGCTTGCTGGCCAATTTTGGTGTTAAATCTTTTCCTGCAGCGGTATGCCCCATAACAATTCCCTCTGGATCTTCATTTTCAATAACAGCTAATGCCGCCTGTGCATATCCTTCAGAAGTATACGTTTCTAATTTTTCATCTTGAACTGTTACGGCACGATCTGCCCCATAATAAATCATTTCATTTGCAGCTTCTTCCAAACCTTCATTACCGAAAATCGCTGCTACAATCTCACCGTCTTCACTGATTTTACGAGCTGCAGCAACAGCTTCAAAGGAAACATTACGAAGTTCACCATCACGAACTTCCCCAAATACCACAATTTTTTTACTCATACTTATTCCCCTTTCCGAAGATGTTTAGGTTACGCTTATATCACTTTCGCATCGTTTCTTAATAAGTTCACTAATTCTTTAACCTGGTCGTCTATTTCACCTTCAAGAACTCTTCCAGCCTCTTTTTCAGGTGGTAAGAAAATCTCGATGGTCTTCGTTTTTGCCTCAACATCCTCTTCATCCACGTCTAAGTCATCTATTTCCAATTCCTCTAAAGGCTTTTTCTTAGCCTTCATAATCCCAGGAAGTGAAGGATAACGAGGTTCATTTAATCCTTGCTGACAAGTTACCAGCAATGGAACAGGAGCATCTACTTTCTCGACATCTCCTTCTACATCTCGTTCAATGTGAGCGGTATCCCCATCAATCTCCAAGTTTGTAATCGTTGTCACATAAGGGATATCTAAGTATTCTGCCAATCGTGGACCTACTTGACCACTTGCCTGGTCAATAGCTACGTTACCAGCAAGTATAATATCAACATCTTTATCCTCGAAGAAGGCTTCTAATACTTTAACTGTTGTGTATTGATCGCTTTCCTCTACATCGTCTTCTGTATTAATCAGAACAGCCTTATCAGCTCCCATAGCTAGCGCAGTACGTAATTGCTTTTCTGCGTCCTCACCGCCAATGGTAACGACTGTAACCTCTCCGTCATGTTCATCGCGAAGTTGAATGGCTTCCTCAATCGCATATTCGTCATAAGGATTGATAATGTATTCAGCCCCTTCATCATCAATTCGGCCATCCTCAATGACAATTTTCTCTTCTGTGTCAAAAGTTCTTTTCATTAATACATAAATGTTCATTTTATTACCTCCTCAGATCTATTCATCTTTAAAATTGGGCTTCCTCTTCTCAATAAAAGCCTGAATGCCTTCCTTTGCTCCATCTGTTCCAAAAATATGTCCAAATTGTGTTGCCTCTTCATCAACACCTTTTTGAAATTGGGAAGTATGTGCATAAGGTAATAATTTCATTACTGCCTGGACGGATGGTCTGCTTTTGTCTACTAGTCTATTAACTAGTTTCTCTGTATGTTCCTCTAATTCCTCCTCAGAAACAGAATAATTGGCTAATTGCCACTGAACTGCTTCTTCACCACTTATCGGATCACCTGTTAAGACCATTTCATAGGCTTTAGGTAAACCAACATAACGAGGTAAGCGCTGGGTTCCTCCAAAACCTGGAATGATACCTAAAGTTGTTTCAGGCAAACCCAGCTTGGCATTTTTCGTAACTATCCTTAAATGACAAGCCATAGCTAATTCCAGACCACCTCCCAATGCAGCACCATGAATAGAAGCAACAATCGGAATATGGAAATGCTCTATCCTATTAAAAATCTGCTGGCCTTTCTTTGCTAATGAAGTATAGTCATCATTATCAACTTGTGTAAATTCTTTAATATCAGCACCTGCTGAAAAGAACTTCCCTTCCCCTCGAATAACAATTGCTTTTACCTTTGGATTTTTTTCCATTTGATCTAAAGTGTGTGACAGTTCATCCAAAAGTTTGGAGGAAAGGGCATTAGCAGGTGGACTATTAAAAGTAATCAGGCCTTTGTTTCCTTCTACTTGATAGACCAAATGATCCACCATCTCCCGCCCCCTCTTAAATTATTTTTTTAATCCATTCGTGATTAAGTAGTGAACATCATTTGTTTGTGAAATAAGATCATATTTTTCTTCCTTCATCACCCAATTTGTTACCACCTCGTCTAATGTACCAAAAATCATCTGGCGAACGAGTTTTATATTTAATTCCGGATGAAAGAGACCTTCCTCAATACCTTCATTAAGAATATCATCAATAATTTCCAGATAGCCCTTTAAAACATCGTTAATTTTCAGACGTAAATCTTTATTCGATTGTCTTAGTTCCAGCTGAGTCACAACAGCTAAATGATGATTACTTGCCAAACGGCTAAAGTGCATTTCAATTAATGTACGTAGTTTTTCATCTGCACTTGTTTTTTTCTCCGTATCTTCTTTAATTTTTTCAATAAAATTCCCCATCTTCTCCTGAAACAAGGAAACTAAAATGTCTTCCTTATTACGGAAATAAAGATAGATAGTTCCATCAGCTACTCCAGCTTTTTTAGCAATTTTGGAAACCTGTGAGGCATGGTATCCATTTTCTGCTATAACTTCAACTGCTGCGTCAATAATTTGCTTGTACTTAGGTTTGTTTTTCTTCATAATGTTCTCCTTACATTTAAGAAAAGTGATATATTATTCCACAATAATCGTACTAAAATGAAAATCACTTTTCAATAAATGAATGAATGGTCATTCATTTACATTTTAAATGGAATTTTTATTACTGTCAATAATAAGGGGAACATTTCTATGGAATAATGGATTAAACAGACTGTTGATTTTCCTGCTTTGCTTTTTCTTCTTCAATTAATTGTCTCCTTAATATTTTTCCTACCGCAGTCTTTGGCAGTTCATCTCTAAACTCATATATTCTCGGAACTTTATAAGCTGCCAGGCTTTTTCGACAAAACTTATTTAGCTGCTCTTCAGTAACGTTGCTTCCTTCTTTCAGCACAACATAGGCTTTTACGGTTTCTCCGCGATAAGGATCTGGAATTCCTGCTACTGTAACTTCCTGTATCGCTTCATGTTCATACAATACTTCTTCTACTTCACGTGGGTAAATATTGTATCCACCAGCAATAATCATATCCTTCTTTCGATCAACAATATAGAAAAAGCCTTCCTCATCCATATAACCCATATCTCCAGTAAACAACCAACCATCCTTTAACACTTTCTCTGTTTCTTCAGGCCGATTCCAATACCCCTTCATCACTTGTGGGCCTTTTACTGCCAACTCTCCAACTTCACCAATTTCCATTTCTTCCATATTTTCTGCACTATCAAAAATTTTCGCGTCCGTATCCGGCCAAGGAAGACCAATACTGCCATTTACCCGTTTATCCCAAAGAAGATTCGCATGTGTGATTGGTGAAGATTCCGTTAATCCATATCCTTCGACGAGTTTGCCACCTGTTTCTTTTTCAAATTTTTCTTGTACTTCTACAGGCAATGGAGCTGACCCACTAATACAAGCCTTTATGGAGGATATATCGTAATCCTTTAATTTTGGATGGTTAAGAAGTCCGATATATATCGTTGGAGCACCTGGAAATAAGGTTGGTTTCTCTTTTTCAATAATCTTTAAAATATCCTCAGCATGAAATTGCGGTATCAGAATCATTTTTGTTGCCATCATAATGGATAGATTCATAACTGCTGTCATTCCGTATACATGGAAAAACGGAAGCACACCTAGTGTAATATCCTCTCCTTGTTTAATTTTATAAATCCACTGCTGTGACATTTGCGTATTGGCGACTAAATTAAAGTGAGTGAGCATTACACCCTTAGGATATCCAGTGGTTCCACCTGTATATTGGAGTAATGCAATATCTTCTTTAGGATTTACCTCCACTTTCTCAACATTACGAATGGATTCTTTTAATAGATGAACCCATTGGTGAACATGGCCGCCATAACTGCCGTGTAAAGGCTTTTCAAATTTACCGTACTCTTTCTTCTGGATAAATGGATAGGCAAGATTTTTTGGAAAGGGAAGATAATCTTTTATACCGGTGACGATGATATGCTCTAAGTCCGTTCTTTCCTTTACTTTTTTCACTCTTGGAAACAAAACATCCAGGCAAATAATCATCTTTGCACCTGAATCTTTTAATTGATACTCAAGCTCTCTTTCCGTGTACAAAGGATTTGTTTGCACAACGGTCGCTCCAGCCATCATCGCTGCATAATAACCGATAACGGATTGGGGTGAATTTGGCAGCATTATCGCTACCCTATCCCCTTTTTTTAAGCCTAAACTCTGTAAATAGCCGGCTACTCTTTCAGTCTGAATCCAAAGCTGTTGGAAGGTTAATTCTTTCCCCATAAAATGAAGCGCTTGCAATTTTGGGTACTTTTTTGTCGTATCTTGAAGAATTTCGTGAAGTGGTTTTTCATCGTAATCGATTGAAGTAGCAATTTCTTCTGGATAATGCTGATACCATAACCTTGTATCCTCTCCCATTAAAAAGCCTCCTTTTCTAATCTCTATCCCTTATTATATACAAATTGAAAGATAATTTAAAATATTTTTCACAGATAGAAAAGCGAAGGCTGGTGATCAGGTGATGAGACGAAAACACGGAGTGGGTTTGGTCACGGAAGGACTTTGGCTTACCTCCACTATGCCCCAGGAGCCGTAGCTGGACATAAGAATAACGAAAGGGCCTTGCTCTGCCCAGACTGCCTATGAAGAATACCGGTTGTCTGAATGAAGGACAATAATCTTTATTTTTACAGAGATTTGTCTTTCATCATTCGTATGAAGGACAAAGAAAAGGTGTTTAATCAAAATTTTGTCTTTCATTATTCAAATGAAAGACATTTTTGGCTGATTATATATTCTTTTGTTCTTCATATCTTCCATGAAGGACACTTCCTTCATAAAAATCATATTCTTTGTCCTTCAGCTCCCGCTTGAGATTGCTCATGAGGGATTCTCGCCCCCCTGCCGATGCCCCTAACTTCCTTCCATATGATTTTATATAAAACAGGGATACAGTCTATGCTAATATCCCCTAATGTAATAATCTTTATATAAATGTTCTAAGCGGTCACCAAATAAACAACGCCTACTACTAAAAAGATAATCCCTACAATCATGAGTACGATGGCTAATTGTTTCATAGCTTACTTCTCCTTAAATGATATTTGCCCCTACCACAAACGATAATCCTATGGAAATAATAAGGGAGATAAAACCAACTGCGCGGTTATCATTCTGAATTTCTTCATCAATTTTAAAGGTTGGCGTCAAAAATTCGAATATAAAGTATCCAATTAATAATAGTATAAAGCCATATATCCCCCAGCCAATGCTTTCCAACAGGGAATCATTATGTTCAAATGAAAAACGAAAAATGTTCACAATACCAAAGATCTTACCTCCTGTTGCCATTGCAACCGAAAAGTTCCCCTTTTTAATTTCCTTCCAGTTATTATATTTCGTAACGAGTTCGAATACAGCCATAAACACGATTAAACAAAGAATAACTACACTGTACCTTGCTGCTGTTTCCACAAATGGATTTTCCCAAAACATAAGTCGCTTCCTCCTCGATCCTATCTATCCTAATTCTAGTACGGTTACACCTGAACCCCCTTCACTCATTCCACCCAGTCGCTGACTTGTAATTGACGGGTGGCGCTCCGCAAATTTTTGTACACCCTTCCGTAAAGCACCTGTTCCTTTTCCATGAATAATGGATACACGGGGGTAACCCGCGAGTAAGGCATTATCAACATATTTTTCTAACTCCTGCAGAGCATCTTCATAACGTTTGCCCCTTAAATCAAGCTCTGTTTTTACATGATAGGATCTGCCTTTTACACTGGTTGTAGGTTTCTCTTCTTTTACAGGCTCTGGTCGTTTCACAAATAGTAAATTATCGCGTTTTGCTTTCACCTTCATCATACCAAGCTGAACTTGATAGTCTTTATCACCAGTTTTTTCAACTATAGATCCCTGTTGATTTAATGACTTAACTTTAACTTCATCTCCTGGTTCAAGCTCTTTCGTATCATCCTTCTGTTCAATCGTCTGATCTTTTTGCTCCTCAGTTAAATGGACATAGGCTTCAGATAGTTGTTTTTTGGCATCAATAAGCTCGTGTTCTTTAACCTCGGCATTGTTTTTCATGTTCTGTAATTTTTCTATAATTTCTTCAGCTTCTTTTCGAGCCTTGGTAACTTCCTTTTCTGCCTTTCGTTCCGCTTTTTCCCACAGCTTATCTTTTCTTTGCTCGAACTGACGCCACTTCTCTTCTAAATCCTTTCGAAGCTGATAAGATTCATTCAAAATCGCTTCAGCCTGCTCGTAGTCCTCATCTGCTTTTTTACGAGCCTCTTCAAGTGAAGCAATCATATTTTCTACACTTTGTGAATCCTGCCCGGTTAGTGATTTAGCATGGTTAATTACATTTTCATCTAATCCAAGCCTTCTGGATATTTCAAAAGCATTACTGCGGCCAGGGACCCCTAATAATAATCGATAGGTAGGGCGCAGGGTTTTAACATCAAATTCTACAGAAGCATTCATAACTCCTTCCCGATTAAATCCATAAGCCTTTAATTCAGGATAGTGTGTTGTTGCAATAACTCTTGCATTTCTGGAAATGACTTCATCTAATATAGCCATCGCAAGGCCAGCCCCCTCCTGGGGGTCTGTTCCAGCTCCTAACTCATCAAATAGAACAAGAGTCTTTTCATGTACCCCTTTTAAAATGTCCACAATATTGGTCATATGTGATGAGAAAGTACTCAGGCTTTGCTCAATGGACTGTTCATCTCCAATATCGGCAAATACATCATCAAATACAGCCATCTCACAGCCGTCTAAAGCAGGGACCTGTAAACCTGACTGTGCCATAAGGGTACATAAGCCAATCATTTTTAATGTAACCGTTTTACCACCTGTATTAGGACCTGTAATGACAATTGAGGTATAATCCTTTCCAATTTCCACATCGTTAGGTATCACTTCATCCGGGTCTATTAGTGGATGGCGTGCCTGTTTCATTTTAATAAATCCTTGGTCATTCATTGCAGGTTTAGCAGCATCCACCTCTTTACTAAATTTGGCCTTAGCTGCCATGAAATCGATTTTTTGTAATACCTGAACATTTTGTAAAATAAATCCTTGGTCATTAGCGATGTGAGCAGACAATTCCTGCAAAATTTTCTCCATTTCCTGCTTTTCTTCTACTTTTGCAGCTTGTAATTTATTATTTAATTCCACAACAGACTGTGGTTCAACAAATAATGTAGCTCCAGAAGAGGATTGATCGTGTACAATCCCTCCAAAAGAGCCCCGATATTCCTGTTTTACGGGAAGAACATATCGATCATTTCGAATGGTAACAATAGCATCGGACAGCATTTTACTTCTGGACTTTGTATATTGTTCTAATCTGTCCCTGACACTGTTTTCGTGGGAGCGTATTTTAGTACGAATATAACGGAGCGCTTCGCTGGCCCCATCCATAACGTGGCCATGATCATCAATACACGACTTGATATTTCGTTCTAACTCATTTAGCACCACAACCTGCTCCGTTAAATCCCTAAGTATTGGAAGTGAGAGATCTTCTTCTTCAATATCTGCTATAAATTGCTTAATCACTTTACCAGCTCTCATTGTACTGGCCACATCAAGACATTCAAAAGCGGTTAAGATTCCTCCGATACTGGATCGTTTTACATGGGGACGAATATCAAAAATGCCACCTAAGGGAATCTGTCCTTTCAATCGTAAAACTTGTCTTGCTTCATCGGTTTCTTCCTGCCATCTCACTGCCTCTGTTAATTGACTTGAAGGGTAGAGCTTTGAAGCTTTTTCTTTGCCTAAAGATGATCCGGCAAAGCTAATTAGCTGATCTTTCATTTTATCGAATTCAAGTGTTTTCAAGACTCTATCATTCATGTTGCCTTTACTCCTTTAAGATTTTTCCTTTTGTGATCAATTCGGCTAATTTATCTGTTGACCACGTATTTAATACGGTTTCCGGCTTTAGTTTTCCTTTTCTTGCAAAGCTTACCCCAATTGACATATCTTCTAACATATTATAGCTGTGAGCATCTGTATTTATAGCGATTCGAACACCTTCATCCTGCGCTTTCATCAACCAATTCCAGGCTAAATCCAAACGGTTAGGATTTGCATTTAATTCTAAAGCTGTATTGGTTTTTTTAGCGTATTGAATAAGCTCTTCATAGTCTACTTCATAACCAGACCTTTTGCCAATTAATCTACCTGTTGGATGGGCGATTAAATTCACATAAGGACAATCCATCGCATTCTTTAAACGCTGCATAATTTTATCTCTGGATTGGGTGAAGCTAGAATGAATAGAAGCAATAACAAAATCCATTTCTTTAAGAAAGTCTTCGGAAAAATCTAAAGAACCATCTGGCAAAATGTCCATTTCAATTCCTGCAAACACATGGATATCATCATATTTTGCATTAACACGGTTGATCTCTTCCCGCTGTTTTCTGAGCCGCTCTTCGTTAAGTCCATTAGCAACTCGTAGATACTTCGAGTGATCTGTTATGGCAATAAAGGAGTATCCTTTTTCTCTAGCCCTGTTAACCATTTCTTCTAAAGATTGAGCACCATCACTCCATGTCGTGTGCATATGCAAATCTCCCCGGATATCCTCATGGGAAATGATTGAAATAGGTTCCTTCGCTTCTTCGATTTCCCCAGTATTTTCCCGAAGTTCAGGAGGGATGTATTCTAAACCAAAATGGTGGAAAAATTCCTTCTCACTTTCAAAGGTAAAGATTTCTCCTATATCCATATCCTCTACACCATACTCACTAATTTTCTCGTTTTTTTCCTTCGCTATTTGTCGCATGGATACATTGTGATCCTTTGAACCGGTGAAATGGTGCAGAGTAGTAACAAATTCCTGAGGCTCAACAAGCCTGAAATCTACTGAAACTTCATAGCCTTCATTTAAAATAATGGTTACTTTTGTAGAACCTGCTGCCTCCACATGCTCAATATTATCCAAATCAAGCAATTGATTTTTGACTTTTTCAGGATGATTGGTGGAAATAATAAAATCTAAATCCTTTATGGTTTCCTTATATCTTCGAATACTTCCAGCCCTAGAAAATTGAACAACATGCTGAAAATTTTCAAGCTCTTTTTCAATTCTTTCTACAATCGGAAGCATAAATACAATGGGCAATCTTTCTGGTCTTTTTGATTGATCCTCTAAAGCTTTAAGGATTTTTTCGGCCGTTTTCTTTCCAAATCCACTAAGAGCTTCTACTTGGCCATTTTCGCAAGCTTCTTTTAACGATTGAGCATCGATTACATTCAACTCCTGATAAAGCTTAGCAAGCTTTTTTCCTCCTAATCCCTGCAGGTCCAATAATGGAATCAGACCTGCTGGAACCTCTTCCTCAAGCTGTCTTAGCGTATCAGAATGTCCATTGTCAATAAACTCCTGAATAACAGCGGCCGTTCCTTTGCCGATTCCTTTCATCTTTGTAAAATCATCCATCTCTGAAAGGGAGCGATCGTCTGTTTCCAAAGCCTGGGCTGCTTTTCGATAAGCTGAAATTTTAAATGGATTTTCCGCTTTTAACTCAAGATATACAGCAATTTTTTCTAATAATTGAATAACCTGTTTTTTATTTACATTCATATCTATCACCTGCTTTTTATCATTTCCGGTAAAGAAAAAACTTCTCTCTAGTCGGAGAAGTTTTGTAAAGCCTCTGAGATGTGATTATCCCACAAATTCGTAATTTGCTCAGAGAATAACGGTGTATGCTCAACCATAAATTGAGCAATCAATGAATCACCTACATATTGTTGAATAAAGTCAATCGGAATAAGCGCAGCAAAATAAAGAATAATAAACATTATAAAGTATGTCTCAACGAAGCCTAAAATAGCACCCAACAAACCATTTAAGCTATGCAAAATAGGTAAATCAGCCACAAAATCAAGCATATTGGCGATGATTTGTAATATAATCTTTACGATAAAGAATAAAATAACAAAAGCTATACCATTATAAAAGGCTGTTTCTAAAGGCATATTTTGAAAGAAAGCACCAAATCCCTCTTGTCCAAAATCAGGATAAGGAATCCACATGTTTAAGATTGGTGCCAGATTGTCGTAGTATAATACGGCAATTATAAAAGCAACGATAAAACCGGTTAGATGAAGAACCTGCATAATAAAACCTCGTTTCAGGCCAACAAGAAGTCCAACCAGTAGCATCGCAAGAAGTATGATGTCAACCATTTTTTCTCCGTTCCCCTCTTCTCATTTGCTCAGCAAGCAATCGATTTTCTTCTTTTAATTGTATATAATCATTCATCGTATTTACAGCCGTTAATACAGCTAATTTTGCTGTATCCAGTCGCGGATTGGTTTCTTGAATTTCTCTCATTTTTTCATCTACCATATCGGCAATAAGTTGTATTTGATGGGGAGGTTCATCTCCAACAATCGTATATTTTCTATTATGAATGTATACCGTTGTTTTATTTTGATCTGAATGAGACACTTACAAAGCCCCCTTATTTTACATCCTAAAAAATATATTAACACGAATTTTAAAAGATGGAAATCAAACAATAATAGAATAGGCAGAAAGATTTCATTTGATATAATAAAACATATGTAAAAAGTCTTTCCGTTTGGCCGTTTTCTAAAGAAGCGTTTTCTTAAAAAAAGTCAATTCATTGATAGCACGCTATACAACAGGCCAATTATCCGAAGACTTCTCATAAAATTATACACATTTTTCTCGTACTATGTAAAAGCATCGAAGCATTCTTTTTCCTGCGGGAAGAGTAGTCTGGTGTGAAGCGAAGAGGTTCACAGCTCATCACCAGAACGTAGTATATTTCACCTGCGTCAGAAGAATAACAAACGATGAGAAAACGATAAAAAAGTAGATGTTGTTCAATGTAGATTTTAGAAAAAGGAGTATATTTATGTCGCAAAGCGTAATGAAGGCTTCAAAAGACGTTTTATATAAAATGCAAGAATACTATAAGGATCAATTAAAGCCTGATCCGCCTGTACACACTTTTTTTGCCGCCAAAGTAAACGGTTGTGCGATTACCGCTTATAAATCCGGAAAAGTTTTATTTCAAGGAAAAAACCATGAAATAGAGGCTAATAAATGGGGTAGTTCAAAGAATACACAGCAGAAATATCAAACAAAACCAGACCGGCAGATTCCCTCCTTTGTTAACCAAAGTCATATCGGTTCAGATGAGGCAGGTTCCGGTGACTTTTTTGGGCCTTTAACAACAGCAGCAGCCTATGTTGAAGAGACTAAGATACCTTTATTAAAAGAATTAGGGGTAGGGGATTCGAAAACGATGTCAGATGATAAGATTATGGAACTTGCTAAAAAAATAAGACAGGCAGAAATCCCCTACAGTTTAATGGTATTACATAATCAAAAATATAATCATTTGCAGCAAAAGGGATGGACACAAGGGAAAATGAAGGTCATGCTTCATTATCACGCCATCATGAAAGTTAGACAGAAAATGGATACGTCCCAGCTTAAAGGCATTCTCGTCGATCAGTTTTCCGAGCCCCATGTATTCAAACGACATTTGGCTTCGGAACAAAAACGCATGCCTAACCAATTTCATTTTATGACTAAGGCAGAGAGTTACTCTATAGCGGTTGCTGCTGCTTCTATTATTGCCCGGGCTAAGTTTGTAAAAGAAATGGACCAACTATCCCGGGAAATCGGGTTTCACCTTCCAAAAGGTGCCAGTAAAAAAGTAGATGAACAAGCAGCAAGAATTATCCAAAAGAAGGGGAAACAAACCCTTCATGATTGCTCCAAAATTCATTTTTCTACTTATCAAAAGGCAGAAAACTTGTTGAAAAATAAACGTAACACCTAAAAATCAACTAGAACCTGCGAGAACAATTGGACAGAAGAAACCGGTTACGCCCAACCACATAAGCAGAATACACAAAAATCACATGAAGTAAGATTCTTTACTCGGAATGAATGACTATTGAAGATAATGGATGTACATCCATAGAAGCCTACTTATAAATTAAGCGATAATAGTACCTTGTCATAACAATAATGAATAGATGATAAAAATTGTGCAGCCATTTATTTTGAATCGTTTGGATGACATGGAGTTGATTCATAACATAGTCCACCGCTTTTAAAGCCAAAAAAGAACTAACACTTGCTGTTCTTTCTTTAAAAAGCTTAATGAAAAGAGTAGAAACAAAAGAAATCGTCAATGCATATAGCGGTTCTATTTTAAAGTGATTATGCCATGTAAAGGTTTTTCCTGGTTTGAATCGAATCTTACTACTGGCAGTTAATCCAAACAATATATTTACAGTTGTAGCTGTCGACATACAAAATAGTGACAATAAACGAACAACGACATTTTTTCGCTTTAAGAAAAACAACCATACATCACTAAGTTTAAAAAATGTCGGAATCAATATTACCGTGTAAATAAGTTTCCACCAGTTATGCTGATATACTTTCATATAGATAAACGTGAGTTCAATAAAAGCAAAGTAGGCAGTGAAAAAGAATTTTAGTTTCCATCCAGCCTGGAAAGCCGAAAGAAAAACAGCGGTAAAAGGAATATAAATCACTTGTGATAGGATTGCCCCAAAAATATTGTCGAGATAGGGATTTTTTAAAAACCTGGGCTTATATTGATAAGCTCTGAGATAATTTAAATTCACAAATTCAAATATACATGCAAACCCTACACAAGAAAGAACCAGAACAATCAATTGTTTTTTATTGTTATATTTGTAAAAGGTAAAAAGTAAAAGAAGACTTTGTATAACCCCTAAAATAAGATATGGCCATGTATTTCGACTGCTGATGCGTTTCATATCCACCATCGTTTCTTTAAATGTTTTTATGTAGTATCTGTCTGATGGAGGAAAACTATGAGTTTTTTGATGAAAATGGCCCTAATAAGGCATTCCTTATTAAGGCCATTTTTCATGTATAATTAACCTCTTAGCACTGCATGGAAGCTATCTTCAACTGTATTAACAATTTGTTTACGTGCTTCTTCTACCTGCTCATCCTTAAGGGTAGCCTCAGGGTCCTGGAATCGAACACTAAAGGCAATTGATTTTTTCCCTGCATCCATGTGCTCACCTTGATAGATGTCAAACACTTGAATATCTTTAAGATATGGTTTCCCTGCATCTGAAATTACATCCATGATACGTTTAGCTGGTATTTCTTCATCCACAACAAAAGCTAAATCCTGTGAAACAGATGGATAGCGTGGAATGGGTTCATAAGATCCTTCGTTCTCCATGGCTACCTCTAATAGCCGATCTACATCCAAGTCAAAAACGTAGGTGTCTGTAAGATCCATATCTTTTTGTACAGCTGGATGGATTTGTCCGATAAAGCCAACATGTTCATCCTGAACCAGAATCGCCGCGGTTCTGCCTGGATGCATTTGCTCCATTTTTAGTGATTCAAAAGAAGCATGTTGAATATCAAGTAGATCTAACAATCCTTCTACTACACCTTTTAGGACATAGAAGTCTACAGTCTTCACTTCCTTTTGCCATTGCTGGTTAACCCAGATACCTGTAATGGCCGCACTAAGGCGAAGCTGTTCATCTGGCTGTTTAGAAATGTTCTCTTCCTTATTTACATAAATGGATCCTAATTCATAAAGTGCTACATTCTGTTGCCGGCGGGCTAAATTGTATTGAACACTAGATAAAAGCTCAGGCAAAATGCTTAAACGCAAATGACTATGGGCTTCACTCATCGGCATTGCTAGCTTAACTGCTTTTGGCTGTAGAGCACGGATATATTGATCCATAAATTTAGCTGTATTCTCTTCTTTTGTTAGTGAATAGGTCATTGCTTCGTTTAGTCCAGCACTTTGCATATAGCGGTGAATGCTTCGTTTTAATTTTTGTTTTGTAGTTAAACCGCCAGCATTAGAGGTCCCTTCAGGCAATGTATAAGGGAGCTGATCATATCCGTAAATTCTGGCAATCTCCTCCAACATATCTTCTACAATTTGAATGTCACCTCGACGAGATGGAGCGTAAACCGTAAAGTGAGCATCTGCTTCCTCAAATGAAAAGCGAAGACGATGTAAAATATTTTTCATTTCTTCAACAGAAATAGCTGTTCCAAGGCGACGATTAATGGTTTTAGCATCGAATTCAACGATGGATTGTTCAACAGCTTGCTCATCAAATTCCGCAATACCTTCTAACACCTCTCCACCTGCATATTTCTGCATAAGCTGACATGCTCGAAGACCTGCTTCCTTAACCCGATTAGGATCTACTCCCCGTTCAAATCGTATACTGGATTCACTGCGAAGTCCGTGATCTTTGGCGGCCTTCCGAACCGTTAGAGGATTAAAATACGCAGCTTCTACTAAAATTGTAGACGTGTCATCCTTAACCTCGGAATCTACTCCTCCCATAACACCTGCAAGAGCCATTCCTTCTTTACCGTTTGTAATGAGAAGATGGTCTTTCTGTAAATTCCGTTCTTCCCCATCTAACGTTGTCATGGTTTCTCCATTACGTGCTCTTCTAACGACAACTTCATTTGAACCAAACCGGTTAAAGTCAAAGGCATGAAGTGGCTGTCCATATTCCATAAGTACATAGTTTGTAATATCGACAACATTATTTATCGGACGAATTCCAGCGGCAATCAGGCGATTTTGCATCCATAATGGAGATGGTCCAATTTTGATGTTTTTTACGATATAGGCGCCATAATAAGGGTTCAAATCCGCATCCTCTACACGGACTTTCACATAATCCTCTGCTTTTTCATCGATTCGATTGACTTCAACTTCAGGCAGGTGAAGGTCTTTGTCTAAAATAGCCGCAACTTCATAAGCCATTCCCATCATACTAAAGCTATCTGCCCGATTTGGTGTAATATCTAAATCTAAAATAGTATCATTCAAATTTAGTAAATCAACCGCATTGCTTCCAACTTCAGTATCCTCTGGAAAGACAAAAATGCCATCTTCAAATTCCTTTTGAATAAATTTTTGATCAATCCCAAGCTCCTGAAGTGAACAAATCATCCCATTTGATACTTCACCGCGAAGCTTTGTCTTTTTAATTTTCATTCCGCCTGGAAGTCTGGCACCCGGCTTGGCAACAACCACTTTTTGACCTGTCGCTACGTTAGGGGCACCACAAATAATCTGTAATTCTTCATCTCCAACATCCACCTGACATACATTCAGCTTATCAGCATTTGAATGCTGTTCACAGGACTTCACATAACCGACAACGATATTTTTCAAACCTTCCCCAAACGTTTCAACACCGTCAACTTCAATTCCGCCTTTTGTAATTTTTTCGGCCAAATCATCCGGGGATATATCATCAAGATCAACATATTGTTTTAACCAATTTAATGATAAAAGCATTCTCCATTTCCTCCTTTATGCATGATGGAATTGTTTTAAGAAGCGAACATCATTCGTATAGAAATGTCTTATATCTTCAATTCCATATTTCAACATGGCAATTCGTTCTGGTCCCATTCCAAAAGCAAAGCCGGAATATATTTCTGAATCAAATCCTGCCATACGTAATACATTCGGATGAACCATACCTGCTCCTAAAATTTCAATCCAGCCTGAATGCTTACAAACCGAGCATCCCTCTCCATGACACATTTTACAGGAAATATCCATTTCAACAGATGGTTCTGTAAACGGGAAAAAGCTGGGACGAAGGCGAATTTCACGATTTTGTCCAAATATTTGCTTGGCAAAGGAATTTAATACGCCTTTTAAGTCGCTCATGCGTACATTTTCATCAACATACAATCCCTCAATTTGTGTAAATTGGTGGGAGTGTGTTGCATCGTCTGTATCACGCCTATATACTTTACCAGGACAAATGATTTTCACAGGTCCTTTCCCTTTATGCTTTTCCATCGTTCTTGCCTGAACAGGGGATGTATGGGTACGCATTAACAGTTCCTCTGTAATATAAAAGGAATCCTGCATATCTCGAGCAGGGTGACCTTTTGGAAGATTCAGCGCCTCAAAATTATAGTAATCCTGTTCTACTTCTGGACCTTCTGCAACTTCAAATCCCATGCCAATAAATAAATCTTCTATATCTTCTATCAGCTTGGTTAATAAGTGAGGTCCACCTGATGGCTGCTGATAACCAGGGAGGGTAACATCAATGGATTCCTCCGCCAACTTCGCTTCCAGTGCTTCCTGATCTAATTGTTCCTGTTTGGCATCTAATTCTTTTGAAATGACTTCACGCACCTCATTGGCTAATTGCCCAATAACCGGCCTTTCTTCTTTTGGAAGCTTTCCCATCCCTCGTAAAACTTCAGTTATGGGGCCTTTTTTTCCTAAGTAAGAAACGCGGATTTCCTGTAACTGTTTGGTATCCTTAGCTTCAACAATTTTACTTAAAGCCTCTTGTTTTAATTCCTCAAGACGTTCTCTCATGTTCCATCCTCCTTAAATTTGACTTTGCGTAATGAGACGGTTTATAAAATACTGCCAAAAAAGGTGCGAGGCCGTATTAAAAAAAGCCCCATCCCTTAATAAAAAGGGACGAGACTTTACATTCCGTGTTACCACCCTCGTTGACATACGTATATAGTAGTATGCCCACTTCATTTTCATAACGGATTAAACCGGTACACCTTTACTTGCATAAAGCAAGGTCCTGGCGTCAGCTCCAGAGCGAAGTTTCAATCATGAGGCGGCAAAAAATGCTTTCAGTCTGTGGCATTTTCTCCCTTGATACCGTCTTTATCACGATTTACTAGACTCTTTCTACGCTTTTTCTCATCTTTCGTTATGATGATATTATAGAAAATAAGAATAAAAATTGCAAGTTACAGTTGAATTTTGTACATCATAATCCCTGCAGCAATGCTTACATTTAACGATTCAGCTTGACCTTTTATCGGTATATACACCTTTTGATCTGCTTGATGTAATAATTCCTCCTGCACACCATTGCCTTCATTTCCTAATATTACCGCCACTCTGTCAGGTACAGCTTGTTCCTCTATGGATATTGCATCTCTTAGGGCTGTCACCCATATCGAAAACCCATCACCTTTCAAAGCATCTATCTTAGAAGGTAAGTCTTCAAACAAAATGGGAAGGTGAAACAATGAGCCTTGTGTAGAACGAATCACTTTATCATTAAATAAATCCACACAACCCTTCCCTAAGACAATTCCATCAAATCCAAATGCATCTGCTGTACGAATCATCGTGCCGAGATTGCCCGGGTCCTGAACAGCATCAAACAAAACGAGCTTTTTAGCCTCTTCAGGAATTTGAGATTGCTTTATTTCCACTTCAGCCATTACACCTTGTGGGGTTTCTGTATTTGTCAGCTCCGAAAATACTTTTTCGTTCACTTCTATAATGGGAATATCTTCAGCTGTTCGCACTTTACTAGTATAGCCTTCTTTGATAATCATTTCTTTAATCTGCCAATCACTATGTAAGGCTTCTTCAATTAAATGCTCTCCTTCAATTAAAAAAGATCCGTTTTTCATTCGTTCTTTTTTTCGTTTTAATTTATTCCAACGCTTTACTTTTTTATTTTGTAATGAATCAATCATGTAATCACTCACCCGCACATTTTAGTAAGTAAATGCTTATTTATCCTTCTTATCATACATATTTTTCTTACAAACGGTCAAACTATGCCTATCAAAGTTGAAAAGAATGAGGTGACATTTGATGGATTTGGATTTACGAAAAGCTGTCCTTCACAATGTTTCAGGAAACAGTGCCGATGAAATAGAAGCAACCATTGTAGATGCCATTCAGGGTGGAGAGGAAAAGACCCTGCCAGGCTTAGGCGTTCTTTTTGAAGTATACTGGAAGAATGCTGATGAATCAGAGAAAGAGGACGTTTTGGATGTTATTGAAGATGGATTAAAAAATAAGTAACACAAAAGAAAACGTTTGTAAAAGAACACCAAAAAGAAGTATGTGTCGACTAACAGAACACATACTTCTTTATTTTTCCTTATAAGATCAGATGCTGATTGTATTCTAATATTGCCATACCCAATAAAAGGAAAACAACTAAAAATAAGATTAATCCAAGGTATAGAAGAAGGGATATAACCTTTGTTTTTAAAGAGGTTTCATAATAAGTCTGGAGTCGGTCCAGTTCTTCATCAAGCTCTTTTAGTCGAGTCTGATAGGTTTCTGCCAGGTCCTGAAAAACCGGATAATCTTCTTCTTCATAAAAATCCAATTTGTTCATTGTTTTTTGTACCCATTCTTCTTTTAATTTAGCTTGCTTGATTTCTATTTTATTTTTCGATGTATTCGTATGCTGTTGTAAATAAGATTGCAGCTTTCTATGCTTATATAGCAGATGATTTTTCAACATTATAATCCGATTACCACGTTCTTCTATTTGTAACATTGCTTTTCTTTCATTCTCGAGCTCCGTTAAAAATGTTTGTTCAGATGATAACAGTTTAGTCTTATCTTTTTCCTGATAACGATGCCACCATGTAATGGCTCCAAAAATAAGAATTAAAAATAAAATCGGATCTGGAGAAATAAAAATAATAGGTACAAGAATCAGCAACCCTATTAACCAGATTTTAGTAGATAGAACGGTTACGATCCGTCCTCCATCCAAAGGTGATACCGGAAATAAATTAAATAAATTAATAAGTGCTCCTAATTCGATCACAAGTCCCCAGTAAGGATCTGAGGTAAACAAATAGAGTAAACCAGCAGGAAGGATAGACAATAAGCCAGCCAAAGGGCCACCATATGCTATAAAAAATTCCTGCTTTGCATTTTTAATGTTTTTCGGGTCAATTCCAATTATTGCACCAACAAAAGGAAGAAAAATAGCGGGACTGGTAGGGATTCCTTTCATTTTTGCAGCTGCCAAGTGCCCCATTTCATGAACAAAAATGAGATAAACAATGGCGAGAGCAAACTTCCAGCCAAAAACCATCGCATATCCACCAAGAGAGACAAACATCGAGCCGAGAGTAGCGAATTTGCCAATCTTAAATATTCCAACCACCCATTTAAGCTTGGATAATAAAAATAAACCAACAACTGTAAGCCAGCCCCATATGCTTTTATTTGCTTTTGCTTTTGCCTCCAAAATATATAATTCCCCCTTAAATATCATATGATATTTCCATAATTTCCTAATTAAAGCAATATCATTGTACCATAATACGTTAAGTTTAATAACCCTTACAGAAGAAGGAGAATAAAGCGGAAGCGACCGATAGCACTATCCGTATAGGACGTTGATGGAGAAATCTTATGGAGAATTCTGCAGGACTTTTGGTAATTGGTCCAGAATCAGGACATTTAATCCCTTAAGATAATAATTAAGCATGTGATCCTTAAAATAAAGACCACATGCTTATAAAATAATTAATCAAACGTAATTTCTTTTACCGTATCAGCATCTAAACCTTTAATCACTTCCACAATAAGCTTCACGGCATTTTCAAAGTCGTCACGATGAAGCATAGCCGCATGTGTGTGGATATAGCGTGTAGCAATGGTAATGGATAAGGCAGGCACACCATTTGCAGTTAAATGGATGGAACCTGAATCTGTACCTCCACCTGCCAAGGAAGCATATTGGTAAGGGATATTATGTTTATCAGCTGTATCCACAACAAAATCACGAAGTCCCTTATGAGAAATCATCGATGCATCATAAAGAATAATTTGAGGACCATCCCCCATTTTACTGGATGCATCTTTATCGGAAATACCTGGTGTATCACCTGCAATTCCTACATCCACTGCAAATCCGACATCTGGCTGGATGGTATGTGTAGCTGTTTTCGCTCCACGTAAGCCAACTTCCTCTTGTACCGTCCCAACTCCATAAACGACATTTGGATGCTTCTCATCTTTTAGCTGTTTTAATACATCAATCGCGATAGCTAAGCCAATACGGTTATCCCATGCTTTTGCCAGAAGCATCTTTTCATTATTCATAACGGTAAAATCGAAATATGGAACAACCGAATCACCAGGTACAACACCAAATTCTGTGGCCTCTTCCTTGCTTGAAGCCCCGATATCAATAAACATATCCTTAATTTCGATTGGTTTTTTTCTTGCCTCTGCTGAAAGAACATGTGGAGGTTTTGAACCAATAACTCCTGTTACTTCCCCTTTTTTCGTCAAAATCGTCACACGTTGGGCAAGCATGACCTGACTCCACCAGCCACCGACTGTTTGGAAATAAACAAACCCATCATCATCAATTCGGGTTACCATAAAGCCTACCTCGTCCAGGTGACCTGCAACCATCACTTTTGGTCCATTCTCATCACCGGTTTTTTTGGCAATTAAGCTGCCTAATCCATCCGTAAATAATTCATCTGCATATGGAGCTATGTATTTACGCATAACTTCTCTTGGTTCTTTTTCATGACCTGCAATTCCTTTAGCATCGGTTAAATCTTTTAACATAGTCAAGGTTTCATCGAGTTTTACCATCTATTTGCTCCTCCTTTATATGTATACATCCATTCCTTATTATACCTATCTTTCATTTATTTAACAAAAAGGAAGGATTATTAATACCCTGTATCCTGGCGCTGATGATTAACTTCATTTTTGTTTACGTAAGCTCTTTTAATCATTTCCTCCTCAAACCCAAGACCCTCTCCTAATACTAGAAAGGAATGAAATAATTGCTCATAAGCTGCTTCAGTCTGTTTATTTTTCAACGCAATCGTATTTTCGTATACTTGAAGAAACTCATCTGAAGTACTTGCAAGACTTTCCTGTACTTCATTTCTTGAACCTTCATAAGAAAAGCCAAGTTCCAGTCCCAGGGAAATGATAAAATGCAAACCATCTACATATTCTTCTAAGATGGCAGCATGATCATTAGGGCCTTTATGACTCCAAAACTTAAAGCATCTTGTTTCGTTAGCTAATTCACCAACTTCAACAAGTAAAGCAAGAATTTTTTCATGAACAACATCTGTATTTTCAAGCTGATGCTCCTGTTTAATTCGCTGATCTAATTCGTCCTGCATTTTAAATAGAAGATCCCAGTTCATTATGTCTAACTCCTTTATATATATATTGGACTAAGAATTCCTCCATACAAACATAGGTAAACAGTCCGTAAAATCTGAATTCTAATATCTACTTAATTATATCAAAAAGTGAAACCTTATTTCCTTATTAACCGTAATCATATATAATATAGTCTAAAAATTTTATTGTAGGAGTCGATTTCATCATGATCATCATTTTGTTTCGCCTATTGATCATTTTCGCCATTATCTTTTTTATCTATGCGGCCTATAAGTATATCGTAAATCCTAAACGTAAACTTGAAATCGCTCAAGAAAATCAATCCTTTTATTTTTATGATGAAGAGAATGTAAAGAAAAACTTTTTACTTACGTATAAAGGAGCTCTATTTGAAGGAGAGAAATACTTAGGAACTACAGAAACAGCCTTTGAAGTCGTTACCATCTCGGTAAGTACAAGCAATCCTGATCAATTAGTCGGGATTTCCCGCGAAGATCTTTTTTTCATAGAAAAAGAAATTCTCATCCACTATCCCCATGCAAAAGTTGAATGGCGCCACCCAATCAAAAAAATATTTACTGATGAATAGAAAAGCGGAGGAGATGGACCTAGGGGCCGTAGTTGGACACAAAAAAGCGAAGATGACTGGTCAGGCCCCGAGTTTATCGCATATCATAAGTTGTTTATTTAATGGAGGAAAGAGCAATGCTTGAACGATTTTTCGTATCCTATATTGTTATGATGAATGGAATTGGATTTCTAAGCATGGGGTGGGACAAGCGGAAAGCAATTAAAGGCAAATGGCGGATTTCAGAAGCAAAACTATTTCTTATTGCTTTTATTGGCGGTGCAATTGGAAGTACTTTTGGTATGTTTCTATTTAGACATAAAACAAATAAGCTGAAATTTAAAGCAGGATTTCCATTATTGACTGGGTTAACCATTGCTGCGTTATTTTCTCTATATAAGAACCTGTCATAAAGGCTCGTCTTATGTCATATACATGAAACAAACACCATCAGGGAAGGGGCTCTATCATGGAACAGCTGACTTCTTGGGTATTTACAATCGTAGAGTCCAGTGGAATGTTTGCTCCGGTACTGTTTATTGGCATGCATTTATTAAGACCCCTTATATTCATGCCTGTTGCCTTTATTTGTGTATCAGGTGGTATATTATTTGGTATGGTATCTGGGACAATTTATTCGGTGATTGGCATTACCTTATCAAGTATTTTCTTTTATCGTTTTCTGGTATTCATGCCCAAAACCTTCAAAAGATTAGTGAGACTTAAAACGAAGATCTTAGGAAAACAAAGGCAAATTTCCAAAGGGCAAATCGTCCTGTTACGTCTAATGCCATTTATCCATTTTCATTTGTTGTCCCTGTGTATCCTGGAAATATCACGAAATTATAAGGAGTACTTTAAGCTATCATTGCTCTCAAATGTTCCTTTAGCGGTTATTTATACATCTTTTGGTCAGTGGATTGCAAGTTTGTCACCAATGATTATGGGTGCAGTTGTAATTGCAATTCTCCCTATGATTTACTTATTAAGACAAAAAGAGATTGTTGTGCGATGGGAAGATTTTTTCCATAAAGACGATGAAATGGGCCAAGGATCCCCCCCTATGAACAGGGTTAGTTAATCATAAAAGAGAAGTCCCGCTGTCTAATCTATGGCAGGGGACTTCTTTTCTTTTGAAGAATGTTGTTCTGGACCTGACCAGTCGCTTTTCCGTATCTTGCTGTGACTTCCAGGCTCAAGGCCAGCATAAGCTAAGAAAATGACCAAAAAAGAAAAACTTGGTTTAATACATAGTTTTATGGATTCATAATCCTTTGAATAAATTGTTTAGTACGTTCTTCACTTGGATTCCTTAGTACATCTTTTGGAGAACCCTGCTCAACGATATAGCCATTATCCATAAATAAAACGCGGTCAGAAACCTGTTCAGCAAATCGCAATTCATGGGTAACAATAGCCATCGTCCATCCTTCATTGGCCAAATCTTTTATGACTTTTAATACATCCCCTACTAATTCAGGATCAAGCGCAGACGTTGGTTCATCGAATAACATTAATTCAGGTTGAATCGCTAAAGCTCTGGCAATTCCAACCCTTTGCTGCTGGCCTCCGGATAATTGATGAGGATATAAATCCATCTTATCTGAGAGTCCAACTTTTTCTAATAAATCCCTAGCTAACGTCATGACTGCATCCTTATTCCTTTTCTGTACAATTAAAGGTCCCTCTATTACATTCTCTAACGCTGTTTTATGTGGAAATAAATTATAGGACTGAAATACCATACCAGATTTCAGACGTAAGCGCGTCATATCATTTTTCTTGATATGATCAGAAAAATGAAGCTCCAGGCCATCATCAAACGAATACGTGCCTTTATCTGGTCTTTCTAATGCATTTAAACACCGTAATAGCGTTGTCTTTCCTGAACCAGAAGGACCAATAATAGTAAGAATGTTTCCTCTCTCTATTTCCAAATTAATATCTTTGAGCACCTCTTGGTCCCCAAATGCCTTTTTTAATCCTTTTACACTTAAAAACAAAAAAATTCCTCCCACCTAAGACACATAACGTTCAAGGCGTTGTTCAATACGATCCTGCACAAGTGATAGGATAAAACAAATAACCCAGTAAAGAAGTGCAGCTTCAACATAAAGCAACATAAAATCATAAGTCCGCGCAGCGATTTCCTGGGATTTTCGAAATAACTCAGTTACTAAAATTAATGATGCTAATGATGTGTCCTTTACCAGACTAATAAACGTATTTGATAATGGAGGAATAGAGACACGAGCAGCTTGAGGAAGTATAATTCGCCTTAAGGATTGCCCGTAGCTCATCCCAACAGTCTGTGCAGCTTCCCACTGTCCTTTAGGAATTGACAAAATAGATGCCCTAATCACTTCTGATGCATAGGCACCAACATTTAGTGAAAACGCAATAATCGCACTAGGAAAGGGATTAATGGTAAAACCAAGCTGTCCTAAACCATAGAACACAATAAAGAGTTGTACAAGCATGGGTGTTCCTCTAATAGCTGAAACATAAACCCGCGCAGGAATGGTAAGGAATTTATAACTTGATAATCGCATGATGGCGGTTATTAGAGCAAGCATAATTCCGGTTGTAAATGAAATCAAGGTTAGAGGTATTGTTCCCTTAATGGCCCCTTGAATCATGGGCCATAAGGAATTAACAAATAAATCCCAACCTTTCATATTTGCTGATATAGTAAACAAAAGACTATTGAGAAACATCTTCACCAAACCATTTCTTCGCGATTTCTGTTAAAGTACCATCCTCTTTCATGGCTTCCAGCTGTTCATTGAACGCTTGTACTAACTCTTCATTTCCTTTTCGAAATGCAAACGCGGTTTCAGACACCTCGTCTTGTTGTGCCGCTATTTTTATACCTGCGTCAGGCTGCTGCTGCATATAATCTAATACAGCCAATCGGTCATTTACAGTTATCTGTACACGACCTTGCTTAATCATTTCAATGGCTTGTGCCAGACCTTCAACACCCTGGATTTCAGCACCATGTTCTTTTGCTATTTTTTCATAATTACTTGTAAGAGACTGAGCAGAAGTTTTTCCCTCTATATCGTCAAACGAAGTAACATCGGTATTATCCTCAGGTACAACGACAACAGCTGATGATACAGTATAAGGATTTGAAAAATCATAGTTTTCTTTTCGCTCAGGATTAATTCCTACTTGATTTGCAATCACATCAAATCGTGCAGAGTTTAATCCAGCAAACATGGAATCCCATTGGGTTTCCATGAAATTAACCTCTATCCCCATACGTTTTGCCACTTCTCTCATTACTTCCACATCATATCCAGTCAATTTATCTTCATCATTATGAAAAGTAAATGGAGCATAGGTTCCTTCTGTTCCGACATTAATTACACCTTTCTCCATAATTTCGTCATATAAACTTGCACCTTCTGCGTTTGTGTCCTGATTAGATGTAGAATTATCTTCATCACTTGTTCCACATGCTGCAAGTACAAGTGTTATACCTAACATCAATATCCATAATCCTTTTTTCATGTCTATTTCCCCTATCTGTTTAGTTGGATTTCTATTTTGAACAAAATTGATTATACAAACATTCATATTCCCTTGCAACTAAAATGACTCTCTTATCATTATCATATCTTTATAAACGAATTATATCCACTTGAGGAACATAAAAAAGACTGGATCAATAAAGTGTACCCTTTATAGAGGTCAATTTACAGAAGCCAGTCTTTTTCATATTATTGTTATTATTTAAGTGCTTCTTTCGCTTTTGTTACAAGGTTAGCAAAGCCTTGCTCATCGTTTACAGCTAAATCAGCAAGCATCTTACGGTTTACTTCAATGCCTGCTTCTCTTAGACCGTGCATCAAACGGCTATAAGAAATATCGTTCATACGAGCCGCTGCGTTAATACGAGCAATCCATAGTTTACGGAAATTACGTTTTCTTTGTTTACGGTCACGGTATGCATATTGACCGGACTTCATTACTTGCTGCTTTGCTGTTTTAAATAAAGCATGCTTTGAACCATAATAACCTTTCGCTAACTTTAGAACACGTTTACGACGTCTGCGTGTTACTGTACCGCCTTTTACACGTGGCATAGTTGTTCCCTCCTAATATTCTTATATCATCGTTGTTTTTACTTACTTTTTAGGTAGCATTGAGCTAATACGCTTCATATCACTGTTTGAAACAAGTGCAGATTTACGCAATTTACGCTTTTGTTTTGTCGTTTTATTGGCAAATAAGTGACTTGTAAACGCATGTGCACGTTTTACATTTCCATTACCAGTTTTCTTAAAACGTTTTTGTGTACCTTTATGGGTTTTCATTTTAGGCATAATGTTATCCTCCTTTGATTTAGTGCTGCTCTGTTACGCCAGCTTATTTTTCATTGGTAGGGGCAAGCATCATGAACATGTTACGACCTTCCATTTTTGGCTTGGTCTCAATCGTAGCAATATCTTTACATTCCTCAGCCATACGCTCTAGAACCTCTTGACCAAGCTCTTTATGGGTAATAGCACGACCGCGGAATCGAACAGCTGCCTTCACCTTGTCACCTTTTTGAAGGAACTTGCGGGCATTCCGTAATTTGGTGTTGAAATCGTGTTCCTCAATCCCAGGACTTAAGCGTACCTCTTTAATATTGATGACCTTTTGCTTCTTACGTTTCTCTTTTTCTTTCTTCTGTTGCTCGAAACGGTATTTACCATAATCCATAATTCGGCAAACAGGTGGTTTTGCGTTTGGAGCCACTAATACAAGGTCAAGATTTGCCTGGTCTGCAATTTTTAGAGCTTCCTGACGTGATTTCACGCCGATTTGTTCTCCATCTGCACCAATTAAACGGACTTCGCGTGCTCGAATTCGCTCATTAATTAATGTTTCGCCTTTGCTAATCGTAAGCCACCTCCATAAATAATTTAAAAAAGATCAGGTCTGGCAGTCCGACAATTTATCAAGAAAAGTAGAAGGGCCTCTATTTAACCCTGCCACTAAACAAAAAAAGTGTCGGTACACATACTGCACCCACACTTCACATATTCTTCAAATAAACGAAGAAACGTTTTTTAACCTGCCAACTGCTTTTTAGCGTCGATCAGGCGAGAAGCGGGTGCTTCTACTTTTTACATAGACCTTATTCAATTCACTCTTAGTATTATATGACGGACATGACTCATTTGTCAATATTTTTTACAGAGGGGATCATCATCCCCTCTATAAGAATCATTTTATTTAGATTTATCTGCTACATCCTCTTTCATATTTTCGATGAATGGTTGTAGCTCGATGGTCTCGGAGTCCTGCTGTCCATATTTGCGGACATTTACTGCATTTTGTTCGATTTCTTTATCCCCTACGACCAAAGCATAAGGAATCTTTTGCGTTTGTGCTTCACGAATTTTATAGCCGATTTTCTCATCTCTTTCATCGACTTCTACACGTAATCCTTCCATTCGCAGTTTATCCTGTACCTCTTTTGCATAGTCAAAATGTGCATCCATGGAAACGGGAATGATTCGTGCTTGTTCTGGTGCAAGCCAGGTTGGGAATGCTCCTTTGTATTCTTCAATAAGGAAAGCTACAAATCGCTCCATAGTAGATACGACACCGCGGTGAATAACAACGGGACGATGTTCTTTTCCATCTTCTCCAATATAAGTCAGATCAAAGCGTTCCGGGAGAAGGAAATCTAATTGCACAGTTGATAGCGTTTCATCTTTACCCATTGCTGTTTTGACCTGTACATCAAGTTTAGGACCGTAAAATGCCGCTTCACCTTCCGCTTCTACATAGTCAAGCTCCATTTCCTCCATCGTTTCTCTTAGCAGGGATTGTGCCTTATTCCACATTTCATCATTGTCAATATATTTTTCTTTATCTTCCGGGTCACGATAGGATAAACGGAAGTAATAATCTTTAATTCCGAAATCCTTATAGACCGTTCTTATCAGATTAACCACACGGGTAAATTCATCTTTTAACTGATCTGGACGAGCAAAAATATGGGCATCATTTAGCGTCATTGCTCGCACACGCTGCAATCCTGCTAACGCTCCTGACATTTCATGACGATGCATCGTACCTAATTCTGCGATTCGTACTGGCAGGTTGCGGTAACTGTGGAGCTCATTTTTATAAACCATCATATGATGCGGACAGTTCATTGGCCGTAATACAAGGTCTTCATTATCCATTTCTAATGTTGGGAACATATCGTCCTGATAATGATCCCAATGCCCACTAGTCTTATATAAATCCACACTGCCAAGTACAGGTGTATAAACGTGGTTATAGCCCAACCTTTCTTCAATATCTACAATATAGCGTTCAATAGTACGGCGAATCGTTGCCCCTTTAGGTAACCATAGAGGCAGACCTTGTCCGACTTTTTGATTAACTGTAAATAAATCTAATTCTTTTCCAATCTTACGATGGTCCCGTTCCTTTGCTTCCTCAAGCATCTTCAAATACTCTTCTAACTGACCTTTCTTCTCAAAGGCAGTTCCATAAATACGTTGAAGCATCTTGTTATCACTATCTCCACGCCAGTAAGCACCGGAAATATTCAAGAGCTTAAACACTTTGATTTTACCCGTATGAGGAACATGGGGACCTCGGCATAAATCAAAGAACTCTCCCTGTTTGTAAATCGTAATCGGCTCACCTTCTGGAATATCATCAATGAGCTCCAGTTTTAAGTTATCGCCAATTTCACGATACATTTCCTTAGCTTCCTCACGACTCACTTCCACTCTTTGAACCTCGTGAGCTTCATCTACAATTTTTTTCATCTCTTTCTCGATTTTCTCTAAGTCTTCTGGAGTTATTTTCTCTTCCATATCAAGGTCGTAATAAAAGCCATTTTCGATAACAGGTCCTACTCCAAGCTTAACATTCTTATATAATCGTTTAATCGCCTGAGCCATAAGGTGAGCTGTTGAATGACGAAGGATATCTATCCCTTCCTCATCACGTAACGTCACAATTTCAACACTCGCATCCTCGTGAACTGGTCTGCGTAAATCATAAAGCTCGCCATTTACCTTTCCAGCTAAAGCTTGCTTTTTAAGACCAGGGCTTATGGATTGAGCAATATCTTCACTCGTGGTACCTTCAGGAAATTCCTTTACAGCACCATCAGGGAATGTAATCTTTACTTGTTCAGCCATTTGAATCACTCCTTTATCATTTTTAAATGGATATATACATAAAAAAAGCCCGTCCCTGTAAAAAGGGACGAGCTTGTTCTTACCCGTGGTTCCACCCTAGTTCCGCTAACATGCGGCACTTATGGAATCCGTAACGTGGACCAAGCGCTGATTATTACTTCATTCATAATCAGAGTTCAAAGGTGGTAAACAATGTCTCGTCTTAGGAAGCTTGCAGCCTGTGACCTCCCTCTCTGTGAAGTCGAATTCCATTGCTCATGTCCTTATCATTACCGAATGCATTTTTTACTTTTTAATTATGAATGAATTATATGGATAATTAAATTTTTTGTCAAGCTTTTTTCCCGATAAAAGGGAATTTTTCCATCGATAATACTTTTACATGTTCCTGAAAGATGCTTTGAAGAAAGATAATTTTAGGATCTGAAGGTCTAGATGTATAAACGACAACCCTCTTTGGCGCAACACCAAGTATTGATGGTAAAGGAAATTCAGATGATAATAAATCAATAAAATGTAAAGATTCCTTATTTTGCAGAGCCTTCAGCTCATTTGTTGTATAACGTCTTCCATCTTCTTTAAAAAAATGAAATTCGTGATGATATGTAATCACAAGCAATTTCGTTTTTGGTTCTTTGTCTTTTAAATAATCGCGTAAACGTTGAATAAAATCCTGATAATCTTCTTCTCTTTTCCATTCCTCAATCGCATAGCCCGTCACTTCTATCAATTGTTCCTTGAAATACTGCTGATTATTCTCCATCATAACGTCAAATGATACAATCTGATTCTGACCAATTTGCTGTTCGAATATGTAGTAAAACTCCATAGCCGATTGCAGCTCAGACTGTGTACCATAGCCTTTCGGATTTTGCATCACAGATTGTAATATAGGAATAATATGCATCAGTTCGTGTTCATCCGAAAAGTAATATACCTTTTTTAAAATATCCTTTGAGAGAGCAGGCAATCGGTATTGAATAAATACATAAAGGAGTCCATAAATCACTTTCTCCAACATAGGTTTTTCAAACTGCCCATCTACTCTAACAAAATACGCTGGTCCCTCCCCTCTTTCAAATTGTATTCGATGCTCGTCATCGCTGTAGATTCGATGAAAATATGCTTCTGCTTCTTCTTCGCTAAAAAAATGAATCACCAAACCCATGAACTTCATCCCTCTTTCCGATACAAACTGTTACATTATATGGGATAAAGACAAATAAAATGAACAAAAAATAAAGTGAAACTTCTATCCGCCGAGATTTGTCACTGTCCCACCGAACAAAAATTTCACTTCATATACTATGTTTGGATAACCCATTTGATTTTAATTTAAGATCTTCTATTTTCACCAAGCATTGCTATTGGTTCACTTACCTGTTTCACTCGCTCGATAATTCTCCTGGCTTTTAATTCTTCCGCTTCCACCTTGTTTGCGGAGGCTAACACCACCTCCAGCTCCTTCAAACTATAATTAGAGGTGAAGAAAACAGGCAATTCTTCCATCATCCGATACTGTAATATAGCACCTAACACTTCATCACGGAACCAGGGAGATTGATGTTCAGAACCAATATCGTCAAGAATTAAAACGGGTACACGTTTAAAACGGTCAATTTTTTGGTTAATGGTTGAGTCGTTTATGGATGATTTAATTTCCCTGACGAATTCAGGCATATAAATAAATAAAGATTGAATTTGTAGTTCTGCTAATGCATTGGCTAGTGCGCCTAATAAGTAGCTTTTCCCAACACCAAATGGTCCATATAAGTATAGACCTTTGGAAGGATTGTTTTCTGCTTCATGCAGAAAACGCTCCATTTTACGGATGGCTTCAAAACGCTCTGGATCATCCAAGTCCACTTGATCCAGGCTTGCTTCCAATAACCGTTTTGGCATATGAAGGCTTTGTACGAATGATTTTTTACGAAGCTGTTCATCATGCTGCAGCTTACGGGGACACTTATCATAGGTTAACTGAATCTTCTTACCTTCCGTTGAAATTTTTGGTGCATAACCTTGTACTAAATTACAGCACTCATTCAATGCCGGGCATTTTTCGCATGCTTTAGATTGCGAAGTATATTCATACAGCTTAATCAACTGTCGCTCTATGTCACTGCTTTTTAATTGATTATTCTCCTCTAGAAATTCCTGCACTTCTGGTTCTTTCAAAATTTCGCTCTTCATTTTTTCATAGGATTCCTGGAAGCTATTGCTTTCATTTAGCCATTTTTTGAGTGCTGACTGTATTGATTCCATTCCCAATCACCCTTAACGATTAAAAGATTTCGTGGTCATATTATTCAATGCTTTTTGTAATTCCTGTTTCTCTTTTTCAATTTCCTGGTCACTTTTGGCCTGCTTCTTTGTTTTGGGTTGTTCCGAATTCTCCTCTTTTTTAAACCACTCTGGAAGTACTTCTTTTTTCTTATAGGAAGTTTTCTTTTTATTTCCCCATGATTGATAAAGGTTTGCCTCAGATTTTGCTAATTGCATAGCCTGTTTAGCGGTTTTTACATTTTTACGTGCCCAATGAGTTGCTATTTTTTCTATATAATTACGTGTCAGCTTCATATCAGACTTTTGAAGTACATAATGGACAAGCACATTCATCACACTTTGGGGTAAACCGTGTTTAAACATGGCATTCGTTATCATTTTAACTTCCTGTTCAGACGCAACTCCCGTCCGGGAAAAGTCTTCAAGAATTTCACGATGGGTTATATTTTCAAAATGCTGAATTAACTTTCCCTCTTTGGATTGAGGAGACTGCTTCTGCTCCTGGTTTCTTTCCTTTGTATGATTTATCTTGAGTTGAAGTTCAGGTTTTTCTGTGTGGAAAGTTTTGGCATAGTAGTCTTTGCATGCCTCATGCAGTTCGTCCTTCACTAAATCCATATTTTCATTCACAGACCATAAGAAGGCTTTCTCTAGATAAATCATATCCACATGATAGATTTTGGCCAGATTATTAATAAAAGATTTATTTTCCTTTGTTAAGACTTTGTCGATATCTATATTATTTTTTCGCATACTTTGCTCTAACCATTCAAAATCAACGATTAACGCTTCTTCATCAAAAGAAGATTCTGATGCACCGTTTGGCTCCATTTCTTTATCTTTCTCTTGTGGAAAAATAGTTGGGGTTTGAAGTGTTGAGAATACATCTTTAAATGATTTTGTTTGATCAAATGCCTGGTTAGGCAAGGTTGTTGAACAAAGTTTTTGCTTTAAGTTATCATACTGTTTTTGACCAATATGATGCGCTAATAATATGGACAACATGGAGTCCTCGAAAAAAAGTGTGGTAGAAAAAGGGGGAATCAGTACGTAATGATAGGTGCGTACATCTTTATCCTCCACATAGGTTTTTAACAGTCCAATCGCCTCTAATTTAATTCTAGCTTCGTAGAATTCATCTAAATCAATATTTACAATATTCATTATGTGATGATGTGTAGTATAATTTTGATTCATTTTGGCTTCATTTAAAAGAGTAAGATAAATCGAGACAGCTTGCAGGCCGATTAATGGTTGATACAAATGAGTCAAAGCCATTACATAGTCCTCATGACATGGTGTTTGAAGCTGAATGGAATAGCAATCATTCGGTAGTAAATTTTTTATACGTTCATTCATAAGGAACAGACTCCTTTAACTCAAATATCCTGATCATTACGATTAGTCCTTTTAATTAATTCCTCTAATTCCTGCATAAAAACATTCAAATCCTTAAATTGACGATAGACAGAGGCAAATCGGACATATGCCACTTCATCAATTTCCTTTAAGCGATCCATTACCATCTTACCGATATTATCACTCTGAACTTCTGAATCTCCTTGATTTCGCAACTCTTTTTCTACATCCGAAACCACATTCTCAATCTTCTCAAGTGCAACAGGTCTCTTCTCACAGGCTTTAATTAACCCCCGTAAGAGTTTTTCTCTGCTAAATTCTTCGCGCGTCCCTTCTTTTTTTACAACAATCAACGGAATTTCCTCAATCCGTTCAAATGTTGTAAAACGATATTGACATTTTTCGCACTCACGCCGACGCCTAATAGACCCGCCTTCCTCAATAGGCCTTGAATCGAGCACTTTCGTATTTTTGTATTGACAGTTCGGACATCTCATTATTTATCTCAACTCCGGATTAAAAAGGAATTTTCATTAATTATCTATTACAATATTATAACATAAATAGAAAAGCGAAGGCGACCGGTTAGGTCCGACAGCATAAGCAGAATTCACGGAGTGGCATGCTTTTTCGCCACGTAGTGGATTTTGCTTATGTCTGCTTGGACCTGGGAGCCGTA
>NZ_FOHJ01000008.1:57645-149804 GCF_900111405.1 Salinibacillus kushneri
GCCTTTTCGCCACGTAGTGGATTTTGCTTATGTCTGCTTGGACCTGGGAGCCGTAGCTAGACATAGAAAAGCACTTGGGAGCTTTTGATGCTATCCAAGTGCTTATCCTAGAAAGCTTGTGAATTGATTTGTATTGGAGCTTTACCTCTAGGAATTTCAACCTTATCAACTGATTTTGCTTCTAATGATTCGGTTATATATTGTATGGCTTTATTCGGATTCATTCTTTTTCCGCACGTATATACATCAATACTTGCATACGCATGTTCAGGAAAACTATGAATGGTTAAATGAGACTCAGATATAAGTACAACACCACTGATACCTTGTGGAGAAAACTTATGAAAAGTTACTTCTCTTACTTCCGCACCAGCTTTTAATGCCGCTTCCACAAGAATTTGTTCATTATATTCCATATCATTTAATTTCTCGATTTTACATTCCCATAGCTCAGCAATTAGGTGTGTCCCAACCGTATCCATTCCCTATCCCCCAGAACAAAGGTCTATTTTATCAAACTACTACGGGGGAGAACATTTACAGAAACTCTTTCCCTTCAAGTAGCTTAATTGAAAAGATTTCAAATTAAATCATCCATTTTGATTCTATCTCGTAAAGTACCAAATAGTATATAACTTTATTAGGTGGATTGCAAGACCGAATAACAAGGACCAGAGAGTATTCGACTGCATAAGTAAGCCCCATAACGTAGCGTCCTTTTATCACCACGTAATGGGCTTACTTATAACAGCTTGCACCTTAAGGCCGAAAGCGGAAAGCGCGCGCGTATAGTATCCCTATAATATATAAAACAACTATGACGATGACATCGAGGGGATGGTTTCATTAACCAATTTATTTCCGACTAATCTTGCTAAATCAACAACCCGGCAGGAATAGCCCCATTCATTATCATACCACGCTAATACCTTCACCTTTTTATCTTCTAATACAATCGTGGATAAACCATCTATGATAGAAGAGCTTGATGTTGTCGTATAATCAATGGATACCAAAGGCTCTTCACTATAATCAAGAATCCCTTTCAGACGACCTTCAGCATCCTTTTGAAAGGCTCTGTTAATCTCTTCAGCCGTTACATTTTGATTAAGATCTACAACTAAGTCAACTAACGACACATTTGGTGTAGGAACTCTTAGTGCCATACCATGAAGCTTTCCCTTTAAGTGTGGTAATACCTCACCAATCGCCTTAGCAGCTCCAGTAGATGTAGGAATAATGGATTGAGTGCAGGAACGTGCTCTGCGTAAATCATTATGAGGATTATCCATATTATTTTGATCGTTCGTAAAGGCATGAACTGTCGTCATCATACCATTTTTAATCCCAAAATAATCATCTAATACTTTTACTACCGGTGCCAAGCAATTTGTTGTACAGGAAGCATTAGAAATAATATGATGACAATCAGCCTCATATCGATTCTCATTGACACCGATTACAAATGTTCCATCAATTTCTTTTCCTGGAGCTGTAATAATCACTTTTTGAGCTCCTGCCTCTAAATGCAATGAGGCTTTATCTTTCGTTTTAAATTTCCCGGTTGCTTCAATGACAATATCTACCCCTAACTCCTTCCAGGGAAGAAGTTCAGGGTTACGTTGAGAAACGAGCTTTACAAATTGTCCATCGACTTCAATTCCATCCAAATGTGCTTTTACTTCCTTTTCAAAACGGCCGTGAATGCTGTCATACTTAATTAAGTGTGCTAAGGTTTCAGGAGGATAACTTGCGTTTATGGCCACAACATTAAAGCTCTTATCTATTATTGCTTGTCGCAACACCATCCGTCCGATTCTTCCAAATCCATTTATTGCTATTCGATGCTTCTCCATAAGAACCTTTTCCTCCCCATCTCCAATTTATGTTACACTTTTTAATAATAGTATAGCATAATTAATCAAATAGTGTGAAGAAAATATAACCTAATAAAACATATGCCCGCATATGGTAAATCATTTCCACTTAAGATGAAATCATTATTTAGGTACTCAGTATTCTTAAAGAAAGCAGCCCATAAAAAAATGCTGACTCAAATTTAATGAGTCAGCAACCTTCAAATAAATCCCATTTCTGTAGCAATTTTTTCACTTGTTCTCTTGTCTCCTGAATGGCCCTTTCATTATTTATCACCGCATCCGCCATCTCCGCTTTCTCCTTCACAGACATTTGTGACTGGATTCGCTGTAATGCTTCGTCTTTTGTACTATTATCTCGTTCCATCAGACGCTTAAGTTGAATATCTCTACTTACATAAACGACAACCGTTCGATCAACAAAATCGGTTAGTTTACTTTCAAAAAGTAAAGGAATATCCAAAACAACAGCACGATGACCTTCGTTTACGTAACGATCACGATCTTCAAGCATTTTTCTGCGCACTTCTGGATGTACAATGTTGTTTAATTGCTTTCGTTTAGTATTATCTGTAAATACGATAGAACCTAATTTTTTTCGGTTAATGGTCCCATCTTCATACAAAATTTTTTCTCCAAAGGTTTTTACAATCGTTTGATAAGCCCTTTCCCCAGGCTCAACAACTTTTCTTGAGATTTGATCTGCATCTACAATAGGTAATCCTTCTTCTTGTAAAATTCTTGAAACTGTACTTTTTCCCGTTGCAATACTGCCAGTTAAACCTATGACTAGTGCCATGTTTTAACCCCTTTATACTAAGATAATTTAAGAAATCCAAGCAAAATTAAAATAATACCAGGAAGGAAAGCAAATTTTTCAACCCAATTCCATTTGGATAAAAAGTAGCCGCTTTTTGTACCTATAAATAAAAAAAGGCTGGACATTACAGCGATACAACTTGCAGTGAATAAGGCAGAAAAACCAAATATAGCCGCACCAATACCAGCACCAAAAGCATCCAGGGATAGAGCTGTACCTAAAACGAAAGCCTCAAATCCTTTAATATCCCCTGAGGAATCGATATCAGCCCGATTCGGATCCTTTAAAATCTGAATGACAACGCCAAGAGATTTGATTTCCCATTTAAATAGAAATGATTTTTCATTAGGTTTGACATCACTTTGATCACGAAAAAATTGATAAATTACCCAAAGACCAATTCCGATAAAAAGGATGCCCCCTATAATATCCGCAATGGCAGGAGAAAAAAGCCCAACAACCTGTTTTCCAATAAACATTGCGAATGAAAATACAATAGCCGTAACCAAACCAATATATAGTAGAGATTTCATTGGAATTCTGACTTTGCGAAGACCAAATGTAAATCCAGCGGTAAAACTATCTAAACTAACGGCAAAACTAAGTAAGCATAACGTTATCCATTCTGCCATATGAACGGCTCCCTCCTGCAAAAGTCTAGACTATTATATGGAGAGAACCTTTTCTTCGTGCCATTCCACAATTATTTTTGCTTCTGACAATTTGGGCAAATATGGGTACCTCTGCCACCTACTTTTATCTTTTCAATCATATGACCACAGCGCTTGCATTTTTGACCCTCGCGACCATAAGCAAATAGCTGTAATTGAAATAAGCCTATTTCTCCCAGACTATTTAAATAGGAACGAATGGTGGTGCCACCCGCAGCAATGGCATCATTAAGGGTGCTTTCCACTTCCTTTGCTAACACAGAGCATTCAGGTTTTGTAAGATTTGAGGCCATGGTTAATGGATGAATCTTACTTCTGAATAATGCTTCATCAACATAAATATTGCCTAATCCTGCAACAACCGTCTGATCTAACAATACATTTTTTATATTTCGAGTGGTTCTCTGGCATTTTTGAAATAGATAATTTGCTGTAAATGTATCATCAAAGGGCTCAGGTCCTAACTTACTGAGCGGTGGAAGAGAATATTCCTCACCCTTTTGGTACAAGTGCATGGTGCCAAATTTTCTTACATCTTTATATCTAAGCTCCGTTCCATCGGTAAAATGGAAAATGACATGTGTATGTTTATCGATAGAATCGTTTTGCTCATGGATGGCATATTTTCCTTCCATTCTTAAGTGCGAAATAAGGACATGATGATCCAAATAAAAAAGCAGAAATTTCCCTTTTCGTCCCAGATTGGAAATAGTCTGTCCCTTTATTTCTTCTTGAAAAACCTCTGGTTCTTTCGGATATTGAATGATATTTTCCCATCGTATCGTTACATCCTGAATCGTTTTACCTAACACAATTTGTTTTAATGTCTTTTTAACGGTTTCAACCTCAGGTAGTTCTGGCATTTTGCTTCGCTCCCTAGTTACTTCGCATCAAACCATGTATCTCCACAGGCAAAGTCTACTTTTAAAGGTACATCCAATTGTACGGTATTTTCCATAACCTCCAACAGCGTTTGTTGTAGCCTTTCAATTTCGTGCTTAGGTGCTTCTAAAATAAGCTCATCATGAACCTGAAGCAGTAATTTTGCTTCAAAATTCTCTTCTTCAAGTCGAGCTGCTAAATCAATCATGGCCTTTTTAATAATATCAGCAGCACTGCCTTGTATAGGAGTATTCATTGCCGTGCGTTCTGCAAAGCTGCGGCGATTAAAGTTGCGGCTTGTAATTTCAGGTAAATAACGACGACGGTTCATAATCGTTGTTACATAACCATTTTGCTTTGCTTCTTTTACGATTTGATCCATATAAGCTTTTACACCAGGAAAGCTTTCAAAATAGGTTTCAATAAACGCCTTTGCTTCTTTTCTGGTAATTCCTAAACTTTGGCTTAGGCCATAATCACTGATTCCATATACAATCCCAAAATTTACGGCTTTCGCCTGGCGACGCATATTAGAGGTCACCTTATCGTCATCCACTTTAAAAACATCCATGGCTGTTTTGGTATGAATATCCAAATTATTTTGAAAGGCATCGATTAACTTTTCATCTCCAGCAATATGGGCAAGCACTCTCAACTCAATTTGTGAATAATCACCTGCAAAAATCACCCAATCTTCTTTTGATGGAATAAAGGCCTGGCGAATTTTCCGTCCTTCCTCCAGTCGAATCGGGATGTTTTGTAAATTTGGTTCTGTAGAGCTTAGTCGCCCGGTCTGCGTCAAAGCCTGGTTAAACCTTGTATGGATTTTTTGTTCTCCTTCGTCTACTACTTTTAATAAACCTTCTATATATGTTGATTGTAATTTTCCTAACTGACGATATAATAATATTTTCGGCATGATCTCATGCTTATCCTTTAATTGCTCCAGGACATCAGCTGCTGTAGAGTAGCCTGTTTTAGTCTTTTTAATAACTGGAAGCTCCAATTTTTCAAAGAGAATATGCCCAAGCTGTTTAGGAGAATTAATATTAAAGCTTTCTCCTGCTAATTCATAAATTTCCTGTTCTAATGTATTTAACCGCTCCTTTAATTCTGCACCCATTTCATTTAAGCGATCTGTATCGACTTGTACACCATAATACTCCATTTCACCTAAAACGGCTGCTAACGGAAGCTCCAAATCGGTATATAAATGATATTGGTCATTTTCCTTAAGCTTATCGACTATCGAATCTTTTAATTGAAAAATTGCATTAGCTTTTCTTACCACATGTTCGGACATTACTTCCTCTTCAGGAACCTTCTGCTTAGCTCCTTTGCCATATACTTCTTCATCATAAGAAAGATTATAAAAATCCATTCGTTGGCTGATGGAAGGAACATCATGATGGTTTTCTGCTGGATTTATAATATAAGAGGCAAGCAACATATCAAAGCTTATCCCTTTAATATCTATCTCCTGTCTTTTAAGTGCTACCGTCACACGCTTAGCATCAAACACAAACTTCTCCTGCTTTTCGTCTTCCGCCCAAGCTTTGAATGCTTCCGAGTTCAGAGCGACCTCTGTAGGTATAAAATAGTTTCCCTTATGGTTTACGACTGCGAAACCTAAAACAGTTCCATAATAATAATGCTCCTCAAGCATTTCAAGAAACAGAGCGTCCTTGCCACTAAATAAATCTGATTTAACGTCTTCTATAAGACGATATTCGATTTCTTCAAGAGAGTTGGTCTCCTGCTCCGTTTCATAATCTCCACCTTCAATCCGATTAAGTAATGAATGAAAGCCTAATTCTTTAAAGAGCTCCAGTACTCTTTGGGGCTTATAGCCATTATATGTAATGTCATTCAGCTTAACTTTAATAGGAGATTCCCGATTAATCGTAGCCAGCTCTTTACTCATAAAGGCATCATCTTTATGATTTTCCAGTTTTTCTTTTAATTTTTTACCATTAATCTGATCCAGGTTTTCATATATAGCCTCTAAAGTACCAAATTGTTTTAACAATTTGACTGCTGTCTTTTCACCTACACCAGGGATACCAGGGATATTATCAGAGCTATCCCCCATTAGAGCCTTCATATCTACTACTTGATCTGGACGAATGCCTACCTTCTCTTCTAAAAATTCAGGGGTGTAATTTTCAATATTGGTTACTCCCTTTTTAGTTAAAGAGACATTCACACCCTTGTCCACTAATTGCAGAAGGTCACGGTCTCCCGAGATAACTTTAACGTCCATGTCGTCCTGTTTTGCTTCGTTGGACATGGTTCCGATAATATCATCTGCTTCATATTGATCCAATTCATAATGAGAAATATCAAAAGCTCCAAGTAACTCTTTTACCAGTGGAAATTGCTCTGAAAGCTCAGAAGGTGTTTTTTGACGTCCACCTTTATACTCTGTGTAGGTTTTATGTCGAAAGGTTGTTTTCCCTGCATCAAAAGCAACTAACAAATGAGATGGTTTTTCTTCCTCTAAAATTCGTAAAAGCATTGTCGTAAAGCCATATACGGCATTCGTATATACACCTTTTTCATTGTTCAATAATGGTAAGGCAAAAAAGGCACGATATAATATACTATTGCCATCAACCAAAACTAGTTTTTCAGACATTTTCCCACTCCTCATATCAACTCAAATAAAAGACGTTTCTTTCCTTCTATTTTATCATGTATTGAATAAGAAGGAAAAAAACGTCTCATCTATTTATTCTTCACCAAAATAACCTAACAATGCTCTTGCATAAGGCGAGTCATGGGGGAGAATGATTGTGGTTTGATCATCAACCGTTGACTTATAGGATTCAAGCGTGCGATATAAACGGTAGAATTCGGGATCTTTAGAAAATGCCTTATTATAAATCTGTGCTGCTTCCTGTTCTCCTTCTGCACGAATTTTTTCTGCATCCGCGCTTGCTGTTGATAACATTTCCTGTACTTCACGATCTGTCTCAGCCATGATACGGCTCTTTTCAGCCTCTCCCTGAGATAAGTACTCCTGTGCTTTTGATTCTCTTTCTGAAATCATTCTCGTATAAACGGTTTGCTCGTTATCTGTAGGTAAATCGGTTCGTTTAATCCGGACGTCCCTTACTTTAGCACCGTAATCACTTAACAGTTCATTTACCCTTTCTGTGATTCTGGTATTCAGATTACTTCTTGAGGACTTCTCATCATTAACAATTTCCTCATAATTCATTTGACCTAATTCCGTTCGAACTGTTGAAAATATAAATTCTCCCATACGGGACTGGGCACCGACCACCGTTTTTGCTGTATTTATCATCTGCGTTGGATCGGTAATATGCCACACCGCATAGTTATCTATGATAATCCGTTTTTTATCTAATGTATTAATCTCCTGTTCTTCCATATCATAACTTAGATTTTTATTCGGCAATGTTGTCGTTGTTTGAATAAAAGGAACTTTAAAATGCAGACCTGGTTCTTCTTCCACACGAACAACTTCTCCAAACTGACGAACAACTTTATATTCTCCCTCTTTAGTGATCATCATACTGTTAAACACCGTAATCAATGCGAGAATCAGTATGAGAATAGAAAGGCCAACTTTTATATACTTTCTAAAATTTACTGGTTTGGATTTTTTCATATCAAAGACCTTTTCATCACTCATTATCATTGCCCCCTTCTTCTGTCTCTGTATTGTCCGAATTCTGGTCCGTTTGTTCCTCTCCTGGGCGAATGGTTTGCGTATTATTTGTATTATTATTTAACGGCAAATATTGAAGTGTATTTCCATCTTCATTTAAAATATAGACCTTAGCATCCGGCAGAACTTCTTCAAGGGTCTCAATTACAAGGCGATCTCTCGTAACATTTGGGGAATTCATATATTCTTCATATAATGCATTGAATTTTGCTACATCCCCTCTTGCCTTTTCAACTCGTTCTACTTTGTCACCTTCAGCTCGGGAAATTATGGCATCCTTTTCCCCTGATGCCTCTTCCAGTTGCTGATTTTTATATTTTTCTGCTTCATTTTTCTTTGTATTCTTCGTTTCTCTAGCATCTGTTACTTTTGTGAAAGCTTTACGAACATCCTCATTCGGTAAGTCAACTTCTTGTAGTTTAACATCAACAATCGAAATGCCGATATCATAATCTGTTATTAAATTAGTAAGTACATCCCGAACATCATTTTCAATTTCCGCTTTTCCAGAAGTTAAGGCATCATCAATCTCAGATGACCCAATAATTCCTCTTAAGGAAGCTGAAGTAGCATTCTCTAAAACTCCCTTTGGATCCGTAGAGTTAAACAAGTATTTTTCTGGTTCTGTAATTCTCCATTGCACAACTAAATCAGCTAGAACAATATTTTCATCACCAGTAATCATCCTAATCACATCAGCATCATCCTGATTTTCAGGATCATAACCAAAGTCTAAGCTAAAAGTTTCCTGTGATAAGGTCTCTACCGTTTGAATCGGCCATGGTAATTTAAAATGAAGACCCGGCTCTGTATTGGTTTCCTCGGCTTCTCCAAGTGTAACCACTACAGCTTGTTCTGATTCATCTACTGTATACCAGCTTGTTGCAACTGATATCCCTAAAATAATAATGATAATTGCGAATCCAATCCACATATATATCCGACGTAAGCTCATGTGGTGCCCTCCCCATGTATTTGTTTCATCTTTTTTACAGTTGTATCTACGAATAAAACTGTAAAATGTTTCAATCCAATAAAAAAAGATAGAGACTTTTGTCTCTATCAAAGTGAAAATTAAGATGAAAGGGATTCATGTTTAGAATATCAGGGAATTATTTATCTGCTGTTAATTCATGATGAAGGATTTGTAAATTCCTTTGGTAAAATAACAGAAAATGTTGTACCTTTATTTACTTCACTTTCTACTTCAATTTTTCCATTATGTGCCTCAACGATATGTTTCACAATCGCAAGTCCTAATCCTGTTCCACCGGAATTCCTGCTCCTTGCTTTATCTACACGATAAAAACGCTCAAAAATCCTGGGCAGATGTTCACTTGGTATTCCAATACCGGTATCTCTTACAGTTAATTTTATATCATTCTCGTGTTCATCCATATTGATATAAATATGTTCTCCCTCGGGTGTATAATGTATCGCATTCGTAACTAAATTCAATAAAAGCTGGGTGAAGCGGCTTGAATCAACTTCCAGTTTTAAATCTGGATCAACATCCACGTTAATTTCAATTTCTTTTTCTTCAGCAGAGTGACGCACCAGAGAAAGCACATCATCAATCAAACTTCTTATCGTTACTTTTTGAATGTTTAATTGTAAATCTTCTTTTTCTAATTTGGATAGTTCTAAAAGGTCACTGATTAATAGTTGCAGTCTTCCGCTTTCTTTATAAATAATCGATAAAAATTGCTCTCGTACTTCAGGATCCTCCTGTGCCCCACCTAGTAAAGTTTCGGCAAAGCCTTTAATGGACGTAATGGGAGTCTTCAGCTCATGGGAAACATTAGCAACAAAATCTTTTCTCATTTCTTCAAGGCGCTTTAAGTCCGTAATATCATGGAAGACGAGAACGACACCTTTCCATTCTTTTGAGTGATTAAAAATAGGTGCTCCAGAAATCATAAAAAAGCGTCTTTCAATGTCCAGTGATACAACCATTGTCTTTTGGATATTCTTTTCAAACATAAAAACATCTCTGACCGTATCATGTACATCTTCATAAGAAAGAGCCTCATAATATAAATATCCCAAATAGGAGGATGATTCCCCTTTAAAAGTATTTAGAAATGCTCGATTCACTAATTGGATATATCCTTTTTCATTAATTAAAATTAACCCACTATCCATATTCTCTACAACAGCCATTAAACGATCATTCTGGATTTCCCGCTGCAGATTCATCTCATATAAATTACGGGCAAGCAGGTTGATGGAATTGGTTAATTGTCCTGTTTCACCATACTGTGTTTCATAAGTGCGAGCGTTATAATTGCCTTCTGCCAACTGACGGGCTACCTGTGATGCACTTCGTATTGGCCGTACATATTTATCCATAAAATGATATCCAATAATAAAAATCACGATAAGGACCATTAATAAGACAACACTGATAAATAACCAGATATTTGCAGTCATTCCCGTAACAGAATCCGTCGGTAAAACAAATACGATGTAACCTTCATGATTAACTAGCCATTCTTTTGTATAAAACAAACCTTCATGTAATATACGCTTATCATTGTCCAGTTCGGTTACATTGTTTTGAATAACCCGATTGATTTCAGCTGGAGAATTATCAGAAACCTGTCCCGCTGTATTTAAAAGCAGCTCATCTTCGTGATTATACAGTAAAACTCCTAAATCAAGCTGGTCACTCACACCTCCTACTTGTTCCAGTTTACTTTGTGACAGATTATCGGTTTCATTAAGTAAATTTACGATATAAGAACCTTCTGATGATACCCTTTCATCAACAGCATCAAGAGTGAATTTTTTCGTAATTTGAACGAGCAAAAATCCAATAAGAACCATACTTGCAATAAGTAAAATGGCATATGTCAGAAAAGTACGAGAGGAAGATCTACTCATTTACTTCGGCCCCTCCAATTTATAGCCAAGCCCTCTGATCGTTTTTATATAAACCGGTTTCTTCGTATCTGGTTCGATTTTTTCCCGTAAATGACTTATATGAACATCTACAATTCTTGTATCACCAACAAAATCATAATTCCATACAGCACTTAGAAGCTGGTCTCTGGAAAGTACTTTGCCAAAATGCCGGGCAAGATACAGAAGAAGTTCAAATTCTTTTGGTGTAAATTCTAATAGCTGACCATTCATATAAGTTTCATATTGATCAGGGTATATGACCAATTCTTTAATGACGATTTCTTCACTTTTATCTTCATCATCCTGTTTTTTAAAACGTCTTAAAATGGCTTTTATACGTGCTACAACTTCACGCGGGCTAAAAGGTTTGGTTAAATAATCATCTGCTCCTATTTCCAAGCCGAGTACTCGGTCGAGCTCTTCATCCTTCGCAGTTAACATTAAGATTGGTACTTCAATACCTTTGTGACGCAGCTGTCTGCACACTTCCATCCCATCTAGTTTTGGCAGCATTAAATCCAAAATAATTAAATCAAAATATTTCTGTTCAGCCATATTTAATGCCTGTTCCCCATCGTATACCGCTTCTGTTTCAAAACCAGATTGTTCGATATTGTACTTTAACAGCGTTACAATAGATTCTTCATCATCTACTATCAAAATTCGTTTCCCCATTTAACCACCTCAACCGTATATTTTATCTCCATCATATAATGAACATGTAAAAATAAAAACCAGTGTGTTAAAAAATTTACACGATATTTACAATCCTCTAGCCGAAAATATTAGTGGAAGTTTTCAAGAGAGCGGCTAATAATCGATTCTGCCTGATAAGGTGGACATACTTCCATTTCCCCTTCTATTACTATATCCTCAACCGAATCAGTTGCATAGACTTGAAGACTTACACGATGATTGGATTCATCTATCTTTATGATTTCCAGCTTTAAGTGAATTTCATCATCATGATAGACTGGTTTGGGATAAGAGAGTTGATTTCCGGTTATATGACTGCCTGGTCCAGGTAAATGGGTTGTAACAATCGTTGAAATAAATCCATATAGCATTACAGAAGGCACAAGAGGTCGTTTGTATGGGGTTTGAGAAGCATAATCATGTTGAATATACAACGGATTCGAATCGTCTGTTAAGCCTAAATACAGTAATAAATCCTTATCGTATATCTTTACCTTTTTTTCATATTGCTCACCTATCTGTAAATCATGGATTAGCCGTCCAAGTTTTCTTTTCTTAAATAACATACATTCCACCCCTCTTTATGTAAGCGTTTTCCCTAAAGTTTGTAAAAAGAATCCGGGAACATTCCCGAATTCTTTTACCTTAACTTTATGATAATACTTTTAATACATTTTTGACAGAGTCAGCAGATTTATCCAGTGCCGCTTTTTCATCATCTGTTAAATCCAGCTCAATGACTTCTTCGATCCCATTACCACCCAGAATAGTTGGTACACCTAAATAGATTCCTTCGTATCCATATTCACCTTCAAGATAAGCGATGGAAGGTAATATTCTGCGTTGGTCTTTCAGAATGGCTTCTGTCATTTGAGTTAAAGATGCAGCAGGTGCATAGTAGGCACTTCCGTTTCCTAATAGTCCTACAATCTCCCCTCCGCCTTTACGAGTACGTTCTATGATTGCCTCGATACGATCTTGTGAAAGGAGTTTTTCTAATGGGATTCCGCCAGCATAGGAATATCTAATGAGGGGAACCATATCATCTCCGTGCCCACCTAAAACAAAACCTGTAATATCCTTCACAGAAAGATTTAACTCCTGAGCAACGAAGGTACGGAAACGAGCTGTATCCAGTACACCTGATTGACCAATGACTCTGTTTTTAGGAAATCCTGATTCTTTAAATACTGCATACGTCATTGCATCAACAGGATTTGTTAATACTACAATGAGGCAATCAGGTGAATATTTCACGATATCTTTCGTTACAGTTTTCATAATTTTGGCGTTGGTACTTACTAAATCATCACGGCTCATACCTGGTTTACGAGCAATACCTGCAGTAATGATGACAAGGTCAGAATCTTTAGTATCTTCATAATTGGACGTTCCGATAATATGGGAATCAAAACCTTGCACAGGGCTTGCCTCTAACATATCCAAAGCTTTCCCTTTCGTTGGGTCCTCCATATCCGGAACATCCACTAACACGACATCTGCAAGCTCTTTTTGAGCAATCATAAGTGCAGTTGTAGCTCCCGTAAAACCAGCGCCAATAACCGAAACCTTCTTCCGTTGAATTGCCATGATGTTTTCCTCCTTACTTTTTTCTACTATTCCATATTTTTAATGAGTTCATCACCAAATTCGGAACATTTCACTTCAGTAGCACCATCCATTAAGCGGGCAAAGTCATAAGTAACAACTTTACTTGCAATGGTTTTTTCCATTGCTTTTGTGACGAGGTTTGCAGCATCTCTCCATCCAATATGCTCAAGCATTAACACACCAGAAAGAATAATGGAGGAAGGGTTTACTTTGTCAAGGCCCGCATACTTAGGTGCTGTACCATGAGTCGCTTCAAAAATCGCATGGCCTGTTTCAAAGTTGATATTGGCTCCAGGTGCAATACCAATTCCACCTACTTGAGCTGCAAGTGCATCGGAAATGTAATCACCATTTAGATTCATCGTAGCTACAACATCAAATTCTTTTGGACGCGTCAAAATTTGTTGTAGGAAAATATCTGCAATGGCATCCTTCACAATAATTTTTCCTGCTTTTTCTGCTTCATCCTGTGCCTGATTAGCAGCTTCTTTTCCTTTCTCCTCTACAATACGGTCATATTTAGCCCAGGTAAATACTTTGTCACCGTATTCTTGTTCTGCTACTTCATAACCCCAGTTTTTGAAGGATCCTTCAGTGAATTTCATAATATTTCCCTTATGAACAAGTGTTACACTCTTACGTCCTTCTTTTAAAGCATAGTCAATTGCTGCTCGGACTAAACGTTTAGTTCCTTCCTCAGAAACCGGTTTAACCCCAATACCTGATGTTTCAGGGAAACGAATTTTATGTACTCCCATTTCATTTTGAAGGAATTCAATCACTTTTTTCACTTCAGGACTGCCTTCCTGCCATTCAATCCCTGCATAAATGTCTTCAGTGTTTTCACGGAAAATCGCCATATCTGTATCTTCAGGTCTCTTTACTGGGGAAGGTACCCCTTCAAAGTAACGTACTGGACGAAGACAAGTGAATAAATCTAATTCTTGTCTGAGTGCCACGTTAAGAGAACGAATTCCTCCGCCAATAGGAGTGGTTAATGGTCCTTTAATAGCGATTTTATAATCACGAATCGTTTCTAATGTTTCATCTGGAAGCCATTCTCCAGTTTGATCATAGGCTTTTTGTCCAGCTAATACTTCTTTCCATTCAATCTTTTTCTCCCCATTATAAGCTTTTTCTACAGCTGCTTCTATAACACGGGAGGCAGAAGCCCAAATATCCGGACCAGTTCCATCTCCTTCAATAAAGGGAATAACTGGGTGATTCGGTACATTCATTTTTCCATTTTCAACTGTAATTCTTTCACTCATGTTTTATACCTCCTATAATGTGTACTTTGATGTCCAACTCTAATCATATGTTACATCATACTTCAATGCAAAAAGTTACAAATAGCACTTGGCACTGAAGCAGGATTACCCCATTATCAAACTATAATTCACTCTTCCTTCATGACAAGAAGCCAAATGTATTTGGCTTCTTGTGTAAAACCTGAAAATGAAGAACGCTTTTAACTATTGCCGAAATAAATAGATCCTATCGATTGTCAACAGACACATAAACTTGCTTTTTAGGGCCTACATATTCCGCACGTGGACGAATGAGACGGTTGTTTTCATATTGTTCTAGAATATGAGCTAACCAGCCTGATACACGACTTACAGCAAAAATTGGTGTAAATAAGTCATGATCAATGCCTAAACTATGATAAACAGAAGCTGAATAGAAGTCCACATTTGCTGGAAGACCTTTTTCTTCTTTCATGTAGTTTTCAATTTTCACAGACATGTCATACCATTTGGATTGACCTGTTAAGTGTGTTAGATGCTCTGACATTTTACGCAAATGTTTTGCACGCGGATCACCCTGACGATATACACGATGCCCCATTCCCATAATTTTTTCTTTGTTTGCGAGCTTTTGTTCAATATAATCTATTGCATTTTCTGGTTCACCGATTTCGGTTAACATCTTCATTACTCGCTCATTTGCCCCGCCATGAAGCGGTCCTTTCAGGGCTCCAATAGCAGAGGTAATTCCGGAATAAATATCAGATAAGGTCGCCACACATACTCGAGCAGTAAATGTCGATGCATTCAGCTCATGATCAGCATGCAAGATTAAAGCTTTGTTAATCGCTTCCACTTCAATGTCTTCTGCTTCCTTCCCATTTAACATATATAAGAAGTTCGCAGCAAAACTTAAGTCTTTTCGTGGTGAAACAGGCTTATCTCCTTGACGAATTCGTGCAAATGCTGCAACAACAGCTGGCAATTTAGCCTGCAAGCGAACAGCCTTTCTGCGATTAGCCTCTTCTTCCATTTCATCTGCTTCTTCATCATATAATCCTAACATTGATACTGAAGTTCGCAGAGCAGCCATTGGATGTACGGAGTTTAAATCATAGGACTTTAAGTGATCAATGACCTCTTTTGGAAGTTCCATATTGTTCGCTAAATCTTTTTTAAAATTTTGTAACTCGTCTAATTTTGGCAGTCGTTTGTTCCATAAAAGAAATATGACTTCCTCAAAACTTGAATTCTCAGCCAAATCATCAATGGAATAGCCAACATATGTAAGTTGGTCATCAATGATAGAACTTATTGAGGATTCTGTTGCGACGATACCTTCAAGTCCTTTAGTTCCTGCCATGTAAACTCTCTCCTTTACGTAAAAAATTTCCCCACTTGTTTTGATAAAAATAATAAGTACGTCATAAAAAAATGACGGAAGTTGGTTTTTGCTACACTTTCAAAACCTTTTAAGATTTTAAAAAAGTATAATAAAAGAAAACGCTTTTAAATAAAATTTACGGATGAATCCTTATAGCTACATCCATATTCAATTATAAACAAAATTCAGGAGAATGTGAAATTATTTTATACAATTAAATCAGAATTTTTTAGCATCAATCACTATTTAATTTTTTAGTAATGAAGTCCAAAGTCAAATAAAAAAGAACGGATGCCCGTTATGATGAATCAGGGTACCCGCTCTTTTATCCTTCTGAAAAATCCCATATTTTCCACTTATGCTAATAATTGGACGAAGAAGTCTACTCCTTTTATGACTAAAAATGAAATTCCTGCACCAATTAAAGGGCCAACTGCAACACCATTGAATAGTACAACACCTAAAATGGTACCGATAACCAAAGCTGTTGTTAAATGGGGATCACTGGATAAAAGGGTAAGACCGTCTTTTGCTACATAGGCTACAAAAATACCTGCAGCTAAACATATCCATGCATAATATGTTTTAATACTTTCGAGTAAATCCTTAAACCCTATATCTCCGGATGCTATTGGGGCTAGTACCGCCACGGTAATTACAATCACTCCGATACTAATTCCTTTTGCCTCTAAGTAGGGAAGCACTTTATCCTCGATGTTAAATAATTTAATCCCTAATAAAATATAAACGGCAACCATAATTGCCTGATTTTTTGCAATAAATCCTAATAGCAATAATATAAATAAAAATATAGTAGATTGGGATAGCATGTCTTTATAACTTCCTTTCACTTAAAACACTTGTTTTGCCCTTGCAAAAAAATTTTATCATAAGCGTCAATTACGTAAATAAGACAACCTTATTAACATAAAGGGGGAAAGAGATTGCTTCAGAATGTATATGTACAAAGAATACTGCGGCTCTTGCTTGTAATTGGGACAATCATAGGAGTTTGTTTCTTTTTTCTGTTTTTATCCAAATATACATATCCTTTCTTATTCGCTTTACTATTTGCATGTTTGATGAATCCGTTTGTGAATTATTTAGAAAACAAAATGAAAGTTCCTCGGCCACTAGCTGTATTTTTTGTGATTATTGTGATTTTAGGTATCATTGTTTCTATCATTACAGTCTTAGTTGTAGAGCTTATTAGTGGTTTTACATACTTGGCAAAGGAGGTTCCAAAATATTTTGACGAACTCATTACCTATTTCCAGCAATTCATAACAGCTCAAGTAATTCCAATTTATGAGCAGTTAAGTTCAATGCTGGATAATCTTGACGAATCCTATCGTGCCGAAATTATGCTACAAATTAGTAATATGGGGTCAAGTATTTCAAATACAGGCCAGCAGATCATTAGAAGCATTTTGACATGGATCCCTAATCAGATTGCCGGAATTCCTAATCTTGCAACCATATTAATCTTTTCACTATTAGGAACGTTTTTTATTAGTAAAGATTGGAATAAGTTAACGGATATGATTAAAAAAATAACACCAAATCGTGTGGCAGTTTCTACGCGGAATGTCACCAGTGGACTACAACAGGCTTTATTTGGGTTTATCCGGGCCCAATTTATTTTAATATCGATAACAGCTGTGATTGTCCTTACTGGTTTTTTAATCCTGGGAATTGATTATGCCATTACACTGGCCTTAATTATTGGAGCTGTTGATTTGTTTCCATATTTAGGAACAGGGCTTGTATTTGTTCCATGGATATTATATATGTTTTTTACAGGAAATTATTTTCTCACCATCGGAATATCCATTATTTATGGAATTGTGATTATACAGCGTCAGCTTATGGAACCAAAAGTCTTATCCTCTAACATCGGATTAGATCCATTGGCAACCCTTATTTCCTTATTTGTTGGATTTCAAATCCTGGGATTTCTAGGTCTAATATTAGGTCCTGTAACACTCGTAATCATTAATACACTCTATCAGACAGGGGTTTTTAAAGAAGTGTGGGAGTATGTTAAAGGCTAAAAAGGAGAGGTTGATGAGGTTTAGTGGAAAATAAGTCATACCCATACACCTGCATCACAAAGATTACCTCCACCTGCCAAATACAGTAATCGTACCTTTATTAATCATATTTCGAAAAATATCTTTCATCCATTTTTTGATCGGTTTTCGTGTTATTGGAAACAACAAAATAAATCCGATGATGTCAGTAATAAAACCTGGCGTAAAAAGTAAGATGGCTCCGATAAGAATGGCCAGGCCATCAAAAATCTCTTCTTTGGGAAATCGTCCATATTCCATATGATCTCTGGCTCGGCTTAAAGTTTCCAACCCTTGCTGTTTGGCAAGAAATGCACCTATAATCCCTGTAAGAATTATACCTAGTACAACAAACCATATACTAAATACATGACCAAGCCACATAAAGACACCAATTTCTAAAGCTGACATAATGACAATAAATAAGAAGACAAAACGGAACATAACTATCATCATCCTTTATTTAGAATAGAGGAGGAATGACTATTCCTCCTCTACAATACATTACAAGACACTCGCATGTCCCCGGTAGATATCCCCACGAGAAGCATCGATCGTGATTTCATCTCCAGTTTGAATTAATTTAGTAGCATCATTCACACCTACAATAACAGGAATTCCTAAGCTCAATCCAACAACTGCAGCATGTGAAGTCAATCCACCCTCTTCGGTGATAATACCTGCTGCTTTTTCCAGGGCAGGCATCATTTCTTTATCCGTACTGTTTGTAACTAAGACATCTCCCTCTTGAAGATTATTTTTGCCTTCAGCAGTACTATTGGTCACAAAGGCTCTTCCAAACGTGTTTTTCTTCCCTACACCTTGTCCTTTTGCCATAACATCTCCTACAATATGAATCTTCATCAGATTGGTTGTACCACTTTCACCAACAGGGACTCCAGCAGTAATAACAACCTTATCTCCCCGCTTAAAGAGACCTGTTTTCAAACCTCTGTCAATGGCACTGTCAAGCATTTCATCAGTGCTTGAAACCGAGTAGCCAGGAATGGCATGGACTCCCCATGAAAGAGCTAGCTGACGTTGAACCGTTTCATGAGCAGTAACGGCTATTATAGAAGCTTTTGGTCGATATTTTGAAATCATTCGAGCCGTATGTCCACTTTCGGTTGGTGTGATAATAGCACCTGCTTTAAGACTTTCAGCTGCAAAGGAAACAGATTGACTAATCACATCTGTAATGGTGACATCAACTTCTTTTGCACGCTTCTCTGAAATTTTTTCATGGTCCAGAGAATTTTCAACATGTACCGCGATATTGTACATAGTTTGTACAGCTTCCACTGGATAAAGGCCAGCTGCAGTTTCACCTGATAGCATAATTGCATCTGTACCATCAAAAATAGCATTAGCAACATCGCTTGCCTCCGCTCTGGTTGGACGAGGATTGCGTTGCATAGAGTCAAGCATTTGAGTAGCAGTAATAACAGGTTTTCCAGCCTTATTACATTGCCTAATCAGGTTCTTTTGCACTAATGGAACTTCCTCTGCAGGAATTTCAACACCTAAGTCTCCCCGGGCAACCATTAAACCATCACTTACTTCTAAAATAGACTCAATATTATCCACGCCTTCACGATTTTCAATTTTAGGGACAATATGAATATTTTCAGCCTTGTGTTCTTCCAAAAGCTCACGGATTTCCAGGACATCTGATGTTCTTCTAACAAAAGAAGCGGCAATGAAGTCAATTCCTTCTTCAATACCAAAAACAATATCCTTGGCATCCTTCTCTGTTATACCCGGAAGATTAACACTAACATTTGGCACATTTACACCTTTTTTGTTTTTGAGTACACCAGAGTTTAAAATTCTTGTGACAATTTCTCCCGCCTCTTTATTGATTTCCTCAACCTCAAGTTCAATTAAACCGTCATCAAGCAAAATTTTTGAACCGGGATGAACATCATCAATAAGACCTTCATAAGTTACAGAGAAACGATTTTCATCTCCCTCTACTTCATTCATTGAGACATTAACACGCTCACCCTGGTTTAGATATACTTCTTCTGTTTTCATATTACCTGTCCGAATTTCAGGGCCCTTTGTATCTAAAAGAATAGCTACAGTTTGATTTTTATTAGCCGCTGCTTTACGAATATTTTTAATACGATTTCGATGTTCTTCGTGATCACCGTGTGAAAAGTTCAAACGGGCAACATTCATTCCAGCATCAATTAGCTGTTCAAGCTGTTCTATTGATTCAGATGCAGGTCCTATCGTACAAACTATTTTCGTTTTTTTCATTCATATCCTCCTCTTTCATTGAAGCCAAATTACAAATAGATGTTTAAATCGAAAGTTCCTTAGATAACTGATACATAGATAGCTCAGGAACACGTTTTGCGTCTAATACTTCCAGAATATCGTGATCTACAACCTGGTTATTTTGAATGCCAACCATTCTTCCACCTTTGCCTTCAATTAAGAGATCAACTGCCTTAGCACCTAAACGACTTGCTAAAACCCGATCATTAGCTGTTGGAGATCCTCCTCTTTGCGTATGACCAAGTACAGTTACTCTTGTTTCCATATTCATAGCTTTTTTAATTTTTTCACTATATTCCACTGCACTTCCTACACCTTCAGCAACCAAAATGATACTATGGCGTTTTCCTCTTTCGTGTCCACGTTTTATACGCTCAACAATATCATCAAAGTCTTCAGTTTTCTCCGGAATGAGGACACTTTCTGCACCAGCAGAAACTCCTGCCCAAAGTGCCAAATCACCAGCATCTCTCCCCATTACTTCCACAACGTATGTACGCTCATGTGACGTAGCGGTGTCCCGAATCTTGTCCACCGCTTCAATAACAGTATTTAAGGCAGTGTCAAATCCTATAGTGAAGTCTGTTCCCGGAATATCATTATCTATTGTACCTGGAACTCCTATACATGGAAAACCTTTTTCAGTAAGTTTTTTTGCACCACGGAAGGAACCATCTCCACCGATAACGACAAGACCTTCTATACCTAATTTTTTCAACTGCTCTATGCCCTTTTGCTGTCCTTCGTCGGTTTTAAACTCTTCACTACGAGAAGAATATAACTTGGTTCCTCCTCGTTGGATGATATCGCCAACCGACCCCAGCTCTAATTTTTTTATACTGCCATCCATTAATCCTTGATAGCCATAATAAATGCCATAAACTTCTATATTATGATAAAGTGCCTTTCGCGTAACAGCGCGAATTGCAGCATTCATCCCTGGTGCGTCCCCCCCACTAGTTAATACACCAATTTTTTTCATGTTGATCACCTCTACTAAAGTTTAAGGAGTAAAGAATGTTATTCTAAAATTATTCCCAACGGATACTATAAACAATTTTTGCGTAAATTTGAAGGAAAAGCCTTTAAAAAACTTATTTTTGTCAAATATTTTATGTGTTTCTAAATTATTTCCATAGAATCTGGTAAAAAAAATAGCGAGGCTGGGACAAACGTTTTTATATCAAAGAAAAAATTCGAACGAAACCGAAATGATGGATTCTGCCTGAACCCACTCCAGAAATATACTTCGCTAAAATCGTTCATGCTTCTTCTTTGGATTGATCGTCTTTGTTATGTCCCAACCTCGTATTTCTTTTATTAAGAGGAAAATGTGTACGTTCCAATTCTTTTATATTTTTCCCAGCGTTTCTCTAATAATTCCTCCTGGGATAATTTTGATAAACTTTCTAAAGATTGATGGAGAACTTCGTCAATCTTTTCCGCTTGCTCCGATACATCCCGGTGTGCTCCACCTCTAATTTCAGGTATTATGTTATCTATTATATCAAGATCCTTTAAATCATAGGATGTAATTTTCATGGATTCGGCAGCTTTTTGGGCCAGATTGGAATCCTTCCACAATAACGCAGCTGCTCCTTCAGGTGAGATTACCGAATAAGTTGAATTCTCAAGCATATGTATACGATCACCAACACCTAATCCAAGAGCACCTCCACTTCCACCTTCACCAATCACAATACAAATTATAGGTACCGTTAATCCTGCCATCTCCATTAAATTCCGGGCGATTGCTTCACTTTGGCCCCGTTCTTCTGCTGCCTTACCAGGATATGCTCCTTTCGTATCGATAAAGCATATAATAGGCCGATTAAATTTATCTGCCTGTTTCATTAAGCGAAGTGCCTTACGGTAGCCTTCAGGATGAGGCATTCCAAAGTTTCTGCGAATATTTTCCTTGGTATCTTTTCCACGTTGATGACCAATAACGGTTACGGGCTTGCCTCTATACTTAGCAATACCGCCAACAATCGCTTCATCATCACCGTACACCCGATCTCCATGCATTTCTAAAAAATCGTCAAAGATTTCATGAATAAAATCTAATGTGGTAGGGCGGTTTGCATGGCGCGCCATTTGAACCCGGTCCCAAGGCTGCATATTACCATATACTTCAGATTCTAGTTTTTCCAGGCGATTTTCAAGCTGTTCAATCTCTTGACTTAAATCGACATCACTTTCATTTGTATATTTTTTTAACTCCGCAATTTTATTCTTCAGTTCCACTACAGGCTCTTCAAACGGGAGAACTTGCTCATTCATTCTGTGTCACCTCCTGACTGATGAATATCAAGAATTGTGGTTAATGTATTTTTAAGGTCATGGCGATGTATGACTTGATCTAATTGACCGTGTTTAAGTAAAAATTCAGCCGATTGAAAGTCATCTGGAAGCTTTTCCCGTATTGTTTGCTCAATAATACGTCTCCCCGCAAATCCAATCAGTGCACCAGGTTCAGCAAAATTATAGTCACCAAGTGATGCAAAGCTTGCTGAAACACCACCTGTAGTTGGATGAGTCATAATCGAAATCATCAATCCACCTGCGCGACTAAAACGTTCAAGAGCAACCGAGGTCTTCGTCATTTGCATCAAACTAAGTACCCCTTCTTGCATACGTGCACCACCAGATGCTGTGAATATGATGATAGGAATCCCTTCACCTTTGGCATACTCAACCGCCCTGGCAATTTTTTCACCCACAACTGAGCCCATGCTTCCCATACGAAATCTGGCGTCCATAACGGCTACAGCTGTTTCATATCCATTAATGGTTCCCTTCCCTGTTACAACAGCTTCATTAATTTGGGTTTTCAATCGATCCTTTTCCAGCTTTTCCTGATAACCAGGAAATTCCAGCGGATTCGTTGAAATCATATCTTTATCCCATTCTGCAAACGAATCCTGGTCAAACAGCATTTCTATACGTTCCCATGAGGACAATTGATGATGGTGTCCACAATTGGGGCAGACCTGTAATTGATTGTCCAACTCTTTACGATAGAATATTTGTTTACATTGCGGACATTTCTTCATTAACCCTTCAGGAATATCCTGTTTCGCTTCCTCTCTGGGTATAGTAGCATATCTCTTCTTCTTGCCAAAAAAATTCCCAAGCAAGCCAATACCTCCTTTGTAGTTAGAAAAGCGTAGGCGACTGTTTAGGTCCCACCGCATAAGCAACATTCACAGAGTGGCACAGGTTTCGCCACGGAGTGGATGTTGCTTATATCATCACGAACCTAAGACTCCATAGCACATGACATGTTAAAGTACTTTCATCATAAAGAAAACCAGATATAAATTTTGTAAAAGCTTGTCTATTTTCTCCATAAAATTTTATAAATGATATAATTGCCCTATAATATATTGGATTTTTTGATTATCTTTATCCTGTATACCCTCTATTAATTCTAAATAAGCTTCTTTATGATATTCCGCTATATCAACAGTTCTGGAAAATTCCTCTATTAATTGCCAAATCTTTAATAATAAATCATTGTCACACAATCGAAATAATGTTTTAAAAAAGTGAAAGTGTCGATTATTCCTTGAATGCTGTTCCGTAACAATTTCCTTTAATCTTGTAATGGAGGTTTGATCTATGTGCTCCATTGCAAGCTTGGCAGCATTTTGTTCCAGCAGCATTTTGACTTCAAATAATTCATTCTTTGTTCTTGTTTCATTTAAAATAAAAGTGGATAATAGCGAAACCGTATGGTAGGGACGATAGTTTTTTAAAAAGGTCCCTTCACCATGTTTTGTCTCAATTAATCCTAACAGTTCTATGGCTCTAAGTGCCTCACGAATAGAGGATCGACTTGCGTTTAACTCCTCAGATAAATCCCTTTCAGAAGGCAGGCGGTCACCAGGTGAAAGCCGGTGCTCTTCAATAAATAAGCGAATATGCTCTAACACTTCCTGATAGACTTTTGCCTTTTCTGCGTTTGTCACCTAGATTCCCCTCCAACTTCGTCAAAACCATCATTACATATTATTTAATTAAGGAAAGTTGTCTTGTTTTTTCCGCTACCTCATCAGGGTCTACTTCCATTCTGGCAACTCCAGATTCCATTCCAGCATTGGCTACACTCGCTGCGACTGCTGGAGCCACTCGTGAATCAAAAGGAGCCGGAATGACATAGTCCGGATTTAGCTCATTATCATCTATTAAGGAAGCAATCGCTTCTGCTGCAGCAATTTTCATTCGTTCATTTATTCGCGTTGCACGAATATCAAGAGCACCTCTAAAAATACCAGGGAATGCTAACACATTATTAACCTGATTTGGAAAGTCTGAACGCCCTGTCCCAATCACACGTGCTCCTGCTTCTTTTGCATCTTCAGGCATGATTTCTGGTTCAGGATTTGCCATCGCAAATATAATAGCATCATCTTTCATTGTTTTGACCATCTCTTTTGTTAATAGTCCTCCAACAGACACTCCTATGAAAACATCAGCATCTTGAATTACTTCTTCAAGAGATCCGTCAGCCTTATCTTTATTCGTAATCTTTGCAATTTCGTCTTTAACCTCATTCATACCATTGGTTCGCCCTTCATAGATAGCACCTCTGGAATCACACATGATAATATCACGAACTCCAAAATGATAGAGTAATTTAATAATTGCAATTCCAGCTGCACCAGCACCATTAGCCACAACTTTAATATTTGAAAAAGATTTATTCACAAGCTTCAGTGCATTGATTAAACCAGCAATGGTTACAATAGCTGTTCCATGTTGGTCATCATGAAAAATCGGAATGTTGGTTTCTTTCTTTAATCTTTCTTCAATAATAAAGCAATTCGGTGCCGCAATATCTTCAAGGTTTACTCCACCAAAAGTTGGTTCCATAGTCTTAACCGTTTGAACAATTTGATTAATATCGTGAGTATCTAAACAAATAGGAAAGGCATCTACACCAGCAAAACTTTTAAATAACGCTGCTTTCCCTTCCATAACGGGAAGAGAAGCTTCAGGCCCTATATTTCCTAATCCTAATACAGCAGAACCATCACTTACGACAGCCACCATATTTCCCTTCATTGTATATTCGTAGACATCTTCTTTTTTATCATAAATAGATTTACATGGCTCTGCTACCCATGGTGAATATGCTAAGCTAAGGTCCTGTTTGTTTTTGATTGGTACTTTTGAATATGTTGCAAGTTTACCTTGATTTGCTCGATGCATATGTAGTGCTTCTTCCTTAAAATTAGCCACCAAAATCGCTCCTTTTATAAAAAATAACCTATAAGTTCAAGAATGGTCTGACCACTGGATATTCACATTATAACAAATCGGAAATGGGTGTAAAGCATAAGAATTATCTATTTTACACCCCCCTCCCATCTTCACCTACCGTTTTAAGACGACAGATTGGTACCCGAAAAAATTTTTTAATTTTTTTAAGCAGCCATTTTCAGGACTGATACGGTATTCATTTGATAGAAGATAAGCTTCTTGTTTACGGCTGGAATAAACCAAAACAGGAATATCTCCTGGATATTCATTTGAAACCTGTTTTAAAAATTGCAGTTGTTTACGTTCATCCTTGTCTAATAATTGGATATACATACGTTTACTCGCTTTTTCTTCCTCTAAGCGATTCGGATTAAATTGTCTGACTTCATCGACCACCCACTGAAGCTGATGATTACGAACCTCTATTTTCCCTTTTATAAATATAAGGATTTCTTCCTCGAGCCATGGATTTATTTCCCGATACACATTTGGGAAAATAACACCTTCCATTTCATCCGTTTCATCTCCAAAGGTAGCAAATGCCATTTGATCTCCCCGTTTCGTACGAATCACCTTTAAAGACTGTACAGCCACAACGCCTTTGACCCGTTTACCGACCTGTGTATTCTTAAGTCTTTCAATAGGTAACATCCCATGTTGTCTTAATTGGTCACGATAGGAATCTAAGGGGTGACTGGTAACATACATACCCAGTACTTCCTTTTCTAAAGACAATTGCTTTAACATCGGGAAGTCTTCGGTTTCGGTATAGGCAGGCTCAATATGTAATTCATCTTCAAAGAAAGACGCCTGATTTGACATCCCGCCAAACAATTCTCCTTGTTCCATTGCCTGATCAATGGAAGCAAGTAAAGTCGATCGATTCTTCCCCGTCTCATCAAAGGCTCCAGCTAAAATAAGGGCCTCAATAACAGAACGGTTAACCATCCGCAACGGAACACGCTGACAAAAATCAAATAGAGAATGGAAGTTTGCGTTTTTACGCGCATCTAAAATAGCCTGAATAGCCTGTTTTCCAACACCTTTAATCACGGATAACGCCATTCGCATTCTATTTTTTCCTTCTACAGAAAAGCTTCCATAACTCCGATTAATAGAAGGGGGTAATATCTGAATCGAGAAATTTCTGGCTTCACGAATATACTGTTCCACCTTGTTCTGATCAAAAGATACGGAGCTCAGGATACTGGCAAAAAAGTATGACGGATAGTGAGACTTTAAATAAGCTAATCGATACGAAATCATACTATAAGCTACCGCATGACTGCGGTTAAAACCATAATTGGCAAAGGCAACAATCCACTGATAAATTTCCTCTGCAACTTTTTGCGCATATCCATTTTCTAAACATCCGGATATAAATCTTTCCCGTTCTGCATCTAATATTTCCTTTTTCTTCTTACTTACCGCTCTTCGCAATAAATCAGCTTCTCCCAGAGAATAACCGGCAACTTGGTGAGCTATTTGCATAATTTGTTCTTGATAAACAAGAACGCCATAGGTTTTTTCTAAAATCGGTTTTAAATCATCGTGCGGATAAATTACTTTTTCATTTCCATGTTTCCGGTTAATAAATGTGGATATAAAATCCATTGGACCAGGTCGATATAAAGCATTTACAGCTACCACATCTTCAAATTCAGTAGGTTTTAGTTCCTTTAAAACCTTTCGCATACCAGATGATTCAAGCTGAAAGATCCCTGAAGTCCGACCCGACTGTAATAATTTGTAGCTTTGTTCATCTTCTAAAGGTATCTCTTCAAGGGAAAAAGCCTTGTTTTCCCCTTTTCGTATACGATTAACAATTTGTTCCATAAGCGATAGATTTCTAAGACCTAAAAAGTCCATTTTTAATAAACCGATTAACTCTAAATCTCCCATTGGATACTGGGTTAGAGCTATTTTTCCATCTTCTTGGAGAAGAGGGACCATTTCCGTCAGATTTCGGTCACTTAGTACAACTCCAGCTGCATGAGTGGAATGATGGCGAGGCAAGCCCTCAAGCTTATGAGCAATTTTAAACAAGCGTTTTAGCTTGTCTGATTGCTTTACATAATCAGTCAGTTCCGGTTTATTATTTAATATTTTTGCCAGAGAAGCAGATTGCTGAGGGATATGCTTTAATAAAAAGTTTTCATCCTGTTCATCAATCCCCATTGTTTTTATTAATTCCCGTAATACCGACCTTGGTCCAAAGGTTCCAAAAGTAATAATTTGTGCAACACGATGACTGCCGTATTTTTCTTGAACATACTGAATCACTTCATCCCTTCGATGATCTGAGAAGTCAATATCAATATCCGGCATATTTCTTCGTTCTGGATTTAAAAACCTTTCAAACAGCAATCCGTATTGAATGGGGTCAACTTCTGTAATATCCAGCAGATAGGCAACAATGGACCCTGCAGCAGATCCCCGGCCAGGGCCTACCATAATCTCCTGAGAGCGGGCAAATTGAATAAAATCCCAAACAATCAAAAAGTAATCACTAAACTTCATATCCTCAATAGTACTTAATTCATGCTCCATTCTTTGCTGAACTTCTTTATCGTTCATATCGTATTTATCCGGCAACCGTTCAAAACATAGCCTGCGTAAATATCCTGCTGACGTTATGCCATCTGGAGTCGGATAGTTTGGCAGTAATGTTTGGCCTGAAGAAATGTGTACTTCACACTGATCAGAGATTCGTTTCATGTTCTTTAATGCTTCCGGCCAATCCTGATTAAAGGCTAGCATCATTTCATCGTATGACATCATATGTTTCCCTGGATCTGCTAGCTTATCAGACTGGGGAGTCCACTTTTTCCCTTCTTTCATAGCTTGTAAACAGTCAAAATCAATGTAATCGTCCTGATGTTCATAACGAATATCCTGCAAGGCTACAGCAGCAAAATTATTTTCATTACAAATACTCTTTAAGGTTTCGTTCATTCGTCTTTCATCTATTGTATGGTGTGGACGTACGCCGATGTAGAACGAGGAATGAGGCAAGGATTCTGAAAAGTCCTTTAGAATCGCTTTGAACTCATCATTCTGCTGGGCAAACAGCAAATGGTAGAGCGCCGGTTGATTTGAGGGTAAAACCATAATGAGATGGCTAGCAACGTTTTGATAGTCGAAAAGAGAAATGGACTTTGACTCCTGCTTTGACAAATCAGATGAAATCTTTATAAGGTGCTTATAGCCCTCCGTGTTTTTAGCGAGTAAAACCGCTTCATACAGCGTTCCATCTTTGTTTATATTGGTTTTCATACCTATGATAGGTTTAATTCCTTCTTTTAAACACGATTGATAGAACTGTACAGCTCCATGCAATACATGATTGTCGGTTAACGCAATAGCCGAAAAACCCTTATTGTTCGCATTTTTAACAATCTTTTCTATAGACAATAGACTTTCCATAAAGCTATATCCACTATGTACTTCGAGATGGATTATATCCATTATTCCGTCACACCTTTAATGTCTTCTCACATTCTCATTCTATTATATCGCAAACGTTGGGACCAATAAATCTAATCATACTACAAATGGTTCGTCCATAAAATGAGGTAAGAGAGCGTCTATTACCAATTATGGGGATGATGAAAAATGGAAGAACGATTTATACCAACGTTAGTCCAATGTTATTTTATCGCCTTTGGAGTATTAGCTGGAGGATCTTTGATTGGCAGTATCGGAGCTTATTTAGTTGGAGAACCTCCTTTAACCATTATGGCAAGACTGGCTAAAAGCTTGAGAATCTGGGCAATTGTGGCTGCTATTGGGGGAACCTTTGCAACCATTGAAACTTTAGAGAAAGGATTACTACAGGGATCAACCATTGATATTGTAAGACAAATTGCCTATATTATTTCAGCCATGGCAGGTGTCCAGTCAGCTATCACTTGTATTGAATGGTTTATTCAGGAGGAAATCACATAATGCATATACCTCCATATTATAAACGAAGGGGCTTTCAGTATTTTTTTGTAGGGATTATTACAGGTGCTGTTATTGCTTATCTATTATTCCTTTATTTTTTTGGTAAATATACCGAAATGCGTATAGAGGAAAATATACAGCTGCGTGACCAAATTGCAGAATTAGAACAGGATTTGGAGAACATTACGAAAGATAAGGAAGATTTATCCAGGCAAAATGAGGAAAATTTAACGATTCAGGAAATACAAATTGAGTTAGAGAATGCTGAACAGTTAAAGCTTGATCGCTTTATCCAGCATGATTTAAAAGAAAAAATAAAGGATGAAATTAGTTCGTTAAAAGGCAGGAATATTGAAACGATGCAGGAAAACCTTTCATTCATAGAGTCAACCATTGAAAACAAAACCTATCATGTGTCTGACTTTAGCTATGACGCTGCCATTACCCGATTAATCATTTCCAAAACCTTTTACGTAAAGGTGAAATTAAGTATGTCAAGTTCGTAATACTCTTTCTGCTTAGTCATTATTGTTAAAAAAATGACGTTTTCCTGAAAAAATTTGTCATTTCATTCATTTTTTACTCATTTTGGGGAATATAATAATAAGAAAAAAATTTTTGAAGAAAGGGTGAGTAAAATATGCTCGTTTTAAGCAGAAAAAAACTTGTGGAAGAAAAAACCAACCAATTATTAAGCGGTTATTCCGCTTATTCTGATAATGATGAACTCATCCGACTGCTTAAACGTAATATCACAAGACATAATTTAGACGTTTTTTGCGATAAAACAGATATTGGCTGCTGGTTTATCCCTAAAAATTAAGGAGGCTATATGTTACCTGAGGAGGCCATTTTACCAATGGCACTCCTTATATGGATTGATTATTCATTTCAAATTAATTTTTATCCTCTAGATGATATTGCTTACATACCGCTTCTAAATCTTGAATCACATTCGCTGTTTCTTCCCATGAATCTACAGATGCACCAGAGGCCAAAGGGTGCCCACCCCCATTATATTTAGCTGCCACATTATTGATGACAGGTCCTCTTGATCGTAATCGCACTCGAATTTCTTCCGGTTCTTCAATAAAGAATACCCAGGCAATAATTCCTTCAATATCGCCTAAAATCCCTACTAACTGGGAAGTTTCAGCAACCGTAAGACCAAATTCCTCAAGAATATCAGCAGTAATTTTAATGGTACTAAGACCGCTTTCAGACACCGTAAAATTTTGCAATATATATCCTTTTAAACGAGCAATATTATGCTTAGTATTATATAAGTCATCATAAAGTTTCGTACGATCAAATGGGTACTGTACGAGCTCAGAAACGATTTGAAACGTTTTTGGTGTAGAACTTGGGAATAAAAAGCGTCCTGTATCTCCTACTATACCTGCATATATTAACCGAGCTGATTCTGCGTTCAGCTTAAATCCTTCCTCTTTCCCTTCTAAAAACAATTCATATATCATTTCACTTGTGGAGGATGCATCTGTATCCACCCATTCAATATCCCCATAGGAGTCAACGACAGGGTGATGATCAATCTTAATTAATTGATCCCCCTTCGCATAACGCTGGTCACAGATACGTTCCTGATTAGCTGTATCACATACGATAACTAGAGAATTTTCATATTTATCATCCTCGATTTCATCAAGCTCAGCTAAAAAACGTAAGGAAGGATCCTCTTTACCTGTGATATAAACGGCTTTTTGAGGAAAGCTTTCCTTTATAAGTTCAGAAAGACCTGCTTGTGATCCATAAGCATCAGGGTCAGGTCTTACATGACGATGAATAATAATTCGATCATATTGTTTGATTGCGGAAATGATTTCTCTTTTGGTCAATGGAATGATTCCTCACTTTTAACGATTTTCTTATATTTACCATATCATACTACAAGATAGTAGCAAAATCTATCTCTAACCTTTACAATAAAGAGTATAACAAATATTTTATTGTTATGACCTTAATCATTATACATAACTATAGGAGCGTCGAACTATGATATTTTTTCCCATTGTAATTGTTCTGTCATTAGTGTTGTATATCTTTTTCAAAGTAAGAATTTTAAGTGTAAAAGATGAACTCACCATGCGCTATACAAATGCAAAAGCACGTATATGCCTGGGAATACTCCTCTTCTTCTTCGGGATTAACCAATATTTATTTTATGAAACAAGACTCTCATTATTTATAGGAATCATATTCGTATTCTTTGGCTTCATCCAAGCCCAATACGGATTTAAACTATTCAAATACTTTCGTAAAGAAATTCTAAGAAAAGCGGAGGCGACTGGTTAGGTCCGACAGCATAAGCAGAATACACGAAGTGGCACGCTTTTTTGCCACGTAGGGGATTATGCTTATGTCTGCTCCGGACCTAGGAGCCGCAGCTGGACAAAGAAAAGCGGAGGCGACTGGTTAGGTCCCTTAATGATAAAAGCAATCTCTTTTATATTAAGAGATTGCTTTTTTATTAGCGGTCAATAAATTGGGCCATTAGAAGTGCTTTTCCCATCAGAACTTCATCAGAATAAATTTCAATATCAATTTTCGTAAATTTCCGTCCGATTTCTAATGGATGAGGTTTAATTTCTAACATACTTCCAAGCTGTACTGGTTTCATATAATAAATGGACAAATTTTCTACGACTAAATCTCCTTTTTTATACTGCCTTAGCATACGTGAAGAAGCCTCTGTTAAAAAGGAGGTAAAGACACCATACGATAGAGTACCTAAATGGTTTGTCATTTGTGGTGTTACTTCTGAAAAGTAGGTCGTGTTCGTTCCGTCCTCTAGTAACTCCATTTGATTGGAAACCAGATCGTCTATTGTTTCACCTACCTGGGGCTGTCTTTGAAGCTGCTGGAGGCCTTTAATAACATCCTGACGGGTGATGATACCTTGAAAATGCCCCTGAAGATCAACAACTGGAATTAACTCTATTCCTTCCCATACCATGGAATGAGCGGTATTGGCCAATGAAGTTTTCGTTTGAACGGTCATAGGATTTTTTGTCATGACTTTATGTATAGGTGAATTCTGATCTTTCCCGATAACATCCTTTGAGGTAACCATTCCTACAACACGTTGATCATCATCAATAACAGGGTAACGGCTATGACCGGTCCTTTCATTTAACTCGTACCATTTTTCTACAATGTCAGTTGACTTGAGGTACTGAGATTGTTCGAGCGTAGTGAAGATATCATCTACAATTATGATTTCTTTTTTTATCAACTGGTCGTATATAGCACGGTTAATCATAGTAGCAACAGTAAATGTATCATAGGTAGTTGAAATAATTGGAAGGTCTTTTTCATCCGCAAGTTCTTTAACATGATCCTCGGTATCAAAACCTCCTGTAATTAAAACGGCCGCACCAGCTTTTAATGCTAGTTCCTGTGCATTGATACGATTTCCCACAATCAAAAGTGAATCCGCCTCTGTATACCTCATCATCGCTTCTAATTTCATCGCACCAATGACAAACTTATTCAAGGTTTTATAAAGGCCCTCTCGTCCCCCTAAAACTTGTCCATCAACAATATTAATAATTTCAGCGAACGTTAATTGTTCAATGTTATCTTTCTTTTTTGTTTCAATTCGTATGGTTCCAACACGTTCAATGGTACTTACATAGCCAATGTTTTCTGCTTCTTTAATCGCACGATAGGCCGTACCTTCACTTACATTCAATTCCTTAGCAATTCTTCTTACAGATATTTTACTGCCAATGGATAATGATTCGATATACTCTAATATTTGCTCGTGTTTAGTCGCCATGTGGGGTTCACCAAACTTTCGATATCAATTTACATGTCTAGTAATATTATACCTGTGAAAGTTGTCACCTTCAATTTTGTTTTACAAAAATTCTTTTATTTTCACTATGTTCTACGGATTTTCCTGATTTAATATCTAATAGAACCCCCAAGTTAGCACCTGCGACAAGCACAAAAAATACAATCCAGGCTGCCCAAAATAATGAACTGGCCGACGTAGTCATCTCTCGTATTGAAGGCAATGCTAAATATAAAAAATAGCAGGCAATAAGCAATTTTAATAAGGCATTTCGCTTCATCACATCCATCACTCCCTCATATCGTTTTTATCATTATATGTACAAGTACTTATGTAAATGTATAGGAAGGTTGGCCTATGGTTGCACAAAAAATCCCCTTGCCAAAGCAAGGGAAAAATCCTTCAATCTTGTCTTTTAGAGTTCTAATGAATCTCCTGCATGCATTACCTTTCCGGTACCTTGCTTCAATTTTTCTACAAAAGCGTTTGGATCTTGTTGAATTACAGGAAAAGTATTGTAATGGACAGGGACTACTTGTTTGGCCTGAACCCACTCGGATGCAATAGCTGCATCATCAGGTCCCATTGTAAAATTATCTCCAATTGGCAAAAAGGCTAAATCGATGTTATTTTGTTCACCAATCAATTTCAAATCAGAAAATAAGCCCGTATCCCCGGCATGATAGATGGTTTTTCCTTCTGCAAATAATAAGATCCCGGCAGGCATTCCGGTGTAATGGACTGTACCATTTTCATCTGTATAACTCGAGCTATGGAAAGCTTTAGTTAATTTAATAGTGCCAAAATCAAATGATTGACTGCCTCCTAAATTAATAGGATGTGTGTTTAAACCCTGTGAGCTTAAGTAGTCGGCCAGTTCAACCGGAGCTACCACTAAAGCATTATTACGTTTTGCAATGGAAACTGTATCCCCTACATGATCATTATGCCCGTGTGTCAATAAGATTACATCAGTGTTCACGCTATCTGCGTTTAAATCACATTGTTCATTTCCTGAGATGAATGGATCAATTAGAATCGTCTGACTCCCAATTTCCAGTTTTACTACTGAATGTCCATGATAAGAAATTTTCATTTTACCATTCCTCCTCTTTAATTATATAAACCTATACCCTATTAATAGTTTATCCATGCCTCCTCATATTTTTCAAGTAGATGAGGGTTTATTAGGGTATTGGGTTCAATAGGAATTACGTGTCCATTTTCGACAATTTCACTATCCTCATCCTTGCCAAATTCGGTAAGACTTAAAAGCATGTCCGTTGTCAAAAAGCGAGTTTCTGCTTTTACTTCCAATTGATTTACATCAATATTTTCACAGCTTGCCATCACAAATCCCCAATTTCCAAAGCTCGGCACATCAACATGAAAGTTTTCTACATTAAGCCCTGTATCTGAAATAGTTTCAGAAATCGTCCAATAAACTTGTGGAGCGAAAACCGGACTTGTTGATTGTACCATCATAGCGCCATCAGGCTTTAAATGGTTCCGTACAAGAGAGTAAAATTCCTTTGTATATAATTTGTTTAAGCTTTCATTGTTGGGATCAGGTAAATCTACCAGAATGACATCATAAAACTGGTTTGAACCTTCAAGGTATTCAAACGCGTCCTGGTGTTTGATATTCACCTTTTCATCCTGTAAAGCACCTTCATTTAACTTCACTAAGTGATAGCTTTTGCTGGCTAATTCTACTACGGCAGGATCCAAATCTACCAGCGTGATTTCACCTGTATCTTCATACTTTAATAGCTCTCTTATTGCTAAGCCGTCTCCACCGCCTAAAACCAGAATGCGATCGTGACTTTCTACTTGAGACATAACAGGGTGAACAAGAACTTCATGATAACGATATTCATCTGTTGAACTAAACTGTAAGCCGCCATCTAAATATAATCGGGTATCGCCCTTTTCCTTCGTTAATACAATCTTTTGGTATTGGGTATCTTCCATATAAATAATAGGATCTTTATACATTTGTTGTTCAAACGAAAAGGCTATCTTTTCACCCAAAAACAATCCAGCTACAAGAAATATACCGATTATAACCCCGACTAATCCATGTTTCTTCCAGTCCTGTATTTCATCCCTAAACAGCCAGAGAATATATAAAGCTACACTTAAGTTGATACAGCCCACAAAAAAGGCGCTTTTGACCATCCCTAACTCAGGACGCAGCAAAAAAACAAATAAGAGCCCGCCGATAAGCCCACCTGCATAATCGGAAAATAATACTCGTGCCGTACTCTTATTTAATGTAACCCCTAAATTATTTGCCTTTCGAATTAAGACAGGCAGTTCAACTCCTGTTAATCCCCCTACAATAAGGGTTATCATATACAAATAAAGAGACTCCGTACCAGCTGGCAAAAAGGCTGTAACACCAAACATGGTAAAACTGGAAAAACCTCCAAAGATGGCGACCATAAATTCAATCCATACAAAGGAGATAATTAAATTTGTCGTTACTTTTTCACTCAAACTTGCTCCAATTCCCATACCCGTTAAAAACAACGAAATCGTAAGGGTGTATTGCTTTACACCGTCGCCTAATATATAAGAACCTAAGGCACCAAATATGACTTCGAAAATAATACCGCAAATCGAAACAATACCTGATGCCCAATAGATCATTTTACTTTTCTGTTCTGCATTCAATAGTTACACCACTCTATTATGTAATCGACGCTCCGATAGTAAATCCAAGTCCAATAGATACAGCTAAAGAAACAATACCTACAGCCAGGTTGCCTTCTTTCAGTTTCTCTTCAACAGAAAACTTTCTGGTTAATCCTTCAAAAACAAAGTAAGCAATTAGTTGCAGCAGCACACCAAATGCTCCCCATATTACGGTTTCCGCTATATTAATACTGTGATAAATGGCAAAGGCTAAAATGATACAGATTCCAATGATTTTACCTGAAATCGCTAAAGCTACTGCTGTATTTCCCTGCTGTATTTCTTCCCAGTCCTTGTATTTCGTTACCAGTTCAAAAATAACTAATCCTACGATAACTACCAATATCGCAATCACAAAATATAAAAATGTGTATAAAAATGGACCCATGTTATAACTCTCCTCCTTTTATTTACCTACACCAGGTCCTCCTCCTCTAGAAGAAAACCCTCGAAATGATCCAGCACTTCCGGAACGATATTTTTGGGTATTCATGTAACCACCATAACAATCTCCGCCTGCACAGCGATTCGACCGTTTCTTTGCCCAATCGTCAACATCTAATACATCATCAAGTAACCATAATGCAAAAAAGCCGTTGAAATAGTTAGGAGAATAATGATTCCTTACAAATTCTGTTGTTGCCAATTCAATAAGGAGTAAACCATCTTCATTTTCATCCATTTGTAACGTTAAAATATCATCGGAGTAAATCAATACTTGTTTTTGATTTTGAACGTCACTTACTTCTTCGGGATTTGTTCCTTGTTCGAGTAAATTTGCAAGCTCATCCAGCGAAAACTGTCTTGTTCCATAGATTCTTGTGGTTTCATTCGTTCCTTCCGAAATGACGTCAACTAATGTAAAATTATCCTCTAATAAATTTTCGATGGTTGAATAGGTTTGTCCTTCTATATTTTCGGTAACCTGTTCTTTTGATTCAGGGTCCAGATTAGACCCGGACATCCCCCGTTCAGATCCAAAGCCACCGCATCCGGAAAGAAACAGGAGTCCAAACATGAATAAAAAGACATATCGCTTCAAAACATCCCCTCCTTCCCACAGAAAGCTCAAATTGATGTTTTTATGAATCGTGTTTATGTAAAAATGTATCTATTTAGAAAGTACCATAAAGATAACAGAATAGCCAGACCACCTTCAGGTAGTCATGGCTATTCGTTTTTAAATAGTCTATTCTTTACCTAATTTCTTTTTCAAATCAGATAATTCATCATCTACATTACTGGATTTCTCAAGCTCATTAAATTCGTCATCCAGTGAACGGCTCTCAGAGGATAAGTCCTCGCTAGTTTCTGCTTCAGCTTCATATTTCAAAACCTTTTCTTCCATTCGCTCAAATCCTTGCTTGGACTCATCATTACCAATTGAAGACATCGTTCGATTCATTTTCGTACGGGTTTTAGCTGATTCTGCGCGAGCTTTCAGTGTATCTTTTTTAAGCTTCATTTCACGATATTCATTCTTCATCTCGTCAAGCTTGGAACGGAGATTTTCTGAATCTTGTTTTGCTCGTTCCCAGGAAGCCTTCAATTGTTCAGCCTGCTGTTCATGGTTCTTCTTATCCTCAAGTGCTCGACGTGCCAGATCATCATTTCCTGCTTCAATAGCTGTCTCGGCTTGATCTTGACGTTTATCCACCATAGCTTGAGCATCATCATATTTTCTTTTTAACATCTTCTCATTTGCAATTTGCTTAGCAATAGCACTTTCAGATTCCCGAATATCCTCTTCCATATCTCTCATAAATTGATCCAGCATCTTAACTGGATCTTCTGCCTTATCCAGCATAGAATTCAGCTCCGAACTAACAACGGTTTTCATGCGCTTAAAAAATTTAAACATTCTAAAATCCTCCTTTATTTTATAAAGCTTGCTAATATGAACCTGCTATGATTTTTATTTCATATTCCTTTATTGGATAGCCCTTACTCACTTCTACTTCTGATCCCCAATTTTCTACACTTAAAAAATTTTCCTCATGCTCATCAATATAGTCTGCATAATGTACATTAAGACCACTCAATGACTCACTTCTTCCAAAACCTGAGACTTGTGCGTGGCCATCTTCCTTTAAGTGATAAGTAGCCCCTTCATACTCTAGAGTTTCAGGATAAGGATCTGAAACAGGAAACTGAATCTTTTTATATACTCCTACTTCTAATTCATCATCCATTTCAGCAGACAACCAAATATAATTTCTTCCCTGGAGAAGTTGATATACCGTCCATTTGAATCCGGAATCACGATATTCAATTTTTCCTACAACCTCATAATCTGTAAGATCATAAGAAACAATATCACCCACTTCCATATTTAGGACGGTTCTTTGCTTAATTTCTGGTTTTTGATCCTTCTTTCCAAAGAGTTTTGAAAAGATGCCCAAATCGTTCACCTCGCTTTGCTGTGGTAAGGGGGTCTTATTGAATTTTATATTTGTAGTACGATTTTAGCCATAAATAGGTTTCAACTTAACTAATTTTTTTACATGGAAAACGAAATCATCACAAAACAAAATTCCAGGATGGGCTAACAGGGTTACTTTATTTTTATTTTAATCATTGATAAAGTCTAATTAGAAGGAGGATATATAATGAATAATAGAATCAATCATCTATTGAATCAAATGAAACAGCATCAAATTGAGAGTGCGTTGATTACATCAAAGGCTAATATTTATTATTTTTCTAATTACTTAACGGACCCACATGAAAGGTTAGTCGCCATATATGTGGATAGAAAGGGAAATGCTTTACTTATTCTACCTAAGATGGAAGAAGAGGATGCAAAAAGAGCCGGATGGTCTGGAGATTTATTATCATATAACGATGATACAAATCCTTGGACACTCTTTAAAAAATATGTAGAAGATACAAAACAAGTTCCAGGTCAAATGGCTGTTGAAAAGGGAGACTTATCATTGTCTCGCGGGGAAATAATCAGACAATCTTTCCCTGACTCTGAGATTACAGATGTTTCAGAGCTTCTTAATCAACTACGAGTGATTAAGGATCAAAAGGAACTGAATTTGTTAAAACAAGCTGCACAGCTAGCTGATTTTGGCGTAAAAACCGGTATTCAAGCCATTGAAGAAGGAAAAACGGAAATGGAAATTGTTGCAGATATTGAATATGCCTTGAAACGTGAAGGTGTGAGGGAAATGTCCTTTTCCACACTTGTCCTGACAGGTGATAAAACTTCATCCCCTCATGGAAACCCAGCCAGAAATACCGTTCAACCTGGTGATTTTGTTTTATTTGATCTGGGTGTTGTGTATGAAGGGTACTGCTCTGATATCACAAGAACTGTCGCTTACAAGCACATAACCCCTAAACAAGAGGAAATATACAATACGGTGTTAAAGGCAGAAAAAGCAGCGATTGAAGCCTGTAAAGTTGGAAAGCCGGTAGGAGAACTAGATAAGACAGCGAGAAATTTGATTGATCAAGCAGGGTTTGGAGAGTATTTCATGCACCGTATCGGTCATGGATTAGGAATTGATGTTCATGAATATCCATCAATGAGCGGAAACAATTCTCTTCCATTGGAAGAAGGCATGTGTTTTACCATCGAACCAGGTATTTATATTCCTGAGGTCGGTGGTGTCCGAATAGAAGATGATATTTTCATGACCAATAAGGGACCAGAAATTCTCACATCCTATCCTAAGGAATTACAAATTATCGGTTAGTAACTAAGTTTGGGGCTGACATCAAAAAGATTCACTCTTTTGGTGTCAGCCCCTTTAGCACATTAACATGACCTTATTTTAATAAATTATCAGTATGTGAGTATTCTAATTGGTGAGCTTCTGCTACAGCCTCATAAGTTACATAACCTTTAAGCGTGTTAATTCCTTTTAGTAAGGCCTGATTATCGTTACAAGCCTGGTCATAACCTTTATTTGCAATTTGTAGTGCATAAGGAACTGTAACATTGGTTAATGCTATGGTAGAAGTCCTTGGTACTGCACCTGGCATATTGGCCACTGTATAATGTAAAACACCATGTTTTACAAAAGTCGGGTCATCATGTGTCGTAATTCGATCAGAGGTTTCTGCATTTCCTCCCTGATCAATGGCAACATCTACAATCACAGATCCATCCGTCATAGATTTAACCATGTCTTCTGTAATTAATTGAGGTGCTTTGGCGCCCGGGATTAAAACTGAACTAATCACTAAATCTGACTGAGTAACAGCTTCTTTAATATTCAGTGGATTAGACATTAAGGTATGAACCGAGTTACCAAAAATATCATCCAATTCACGCAGACGCTCTGGGTTTAAATCAACAATGGTGACATCTGCACCTAAGCCAATGGAAATTTTCGCAGCATTTGTTCCCACGACGCCACCACCGATAATTGTCACCTTTCCACGGCTTACTCCTGGAACTCCGCCTAACAGAATTCCCTTTCCGCCTTTGGACTTTTCTAAAAACTGAACACCACTCTGGGCTGCCATTCTCCCTGCTACTTCACTCATTGGTGTGAGAAGAGGCAATGAACCATTTTTTGTTTGAACCGTTTCATAAGCGATTCCCACTACCTTACTATCAATTAAAGCTTTTGTTAATTCAGGCTCAGCAGCCAAGTGAAGATATGTAAATAAAATTAAGCCTTCATAAAAATACCCATATTCTTCTGGTAATGGTTCTTTTACTTTCATGACCATTTCTTTATTCCATGCTTCTTCCGCATTCGGAACAATGGTAGCTCCTGCTTTTTCATACTCTTCATCGGTAAAACCTGATCCCATACCGGCATTGGTTTCAATGTACACTTGATGTCCAGCATCTCGTAATGCTAATACACCGGCTGGAGTTAAGGCTACGCGATTTTCATTATTTTTTATTTCTTTTGGTACTGCAATTTTCATATTTACCTTCATTCCTCCTTGCCTTACTTCTATTTCATTCTAGCTTACCATAATGGCCTGTTTCTTAACATATAATAATTTGTGTAAGCCCTTACATTATATATAGTCTATCAGTTTCTTCTGCAAAAATAAATAGATTATAAATGACGATGAATAACGTCCATTCCACCGTTCACATCCACAATAGAACCCGTAATCATATCAGAAGAATCTTCACACAAAAATAAAATGGTTCTGGCTATATCTTCACCCGTTCCCGAACGTCCAATCGGTGTGTTCTCATCAAAAGACTCCCGACTTTCAGATATACTAGCTTCTTTCATTTTTCCAGTGATGTTGCCTGGACATACCATATTTGATGTAATTCCGTGTTCAGCTTCTTCATATGCAATTGTTTTAGTTAAGGAAACAAGTCCTACTTTTGCAGCACTAAAAGCAGACCTGTAAATCCATCCTGGTGCATCTGCTGCTCCTTGAAATCCATAATTAATAATACGCCCAAAATGCTGGTCTCTCATAATTGGCAATACTTGTTTTAATAGGTAAAAGACAGCATCAAGATTCCCTCTTATCATTTGATTCCATTCTTCCATTTCATAATCTGCTAACTTTTTTCGTTCAAAAATATAAGGACCTGCATTATTAATAAGCAAATCAATTCGTCCAAAGCGTTCCATAGCACACTTAACAATTCGGGATAATTGATCTGGGTCCTGAACATCGGCTTGTACTATTTGCAGACGGTCCTGGCAGGATTTATATTGGTCAGCTAATTCATCAGCTTTTGCTTTATCGCTGCGATAAGTGGCCGTTACTGAGTACCCCTTTTCTAAAAGGGATTCGGTTACTTTTTTCCCTAATCCCTTTGTTCCCGCTGTGATAATGGCATGTCTCATATTCATCCTCCATATTTCCTTAATCGCAATTTCCAAAATTCATCTTTATATTCTTATTTTACCATCATTAATAAGAGATAGAAAAATAAGTGCACCTCCTTGTTTATCACAAGGAAGTACACGGTCTAAAACCAGTTAGAAACGATCTGTACGCTTTTGTGATTCACGTGTCTCGTTAGCTCGTTTATCCATTTCCGGTTCCAAAAAACCACTTTGATAGCTCTCTGTTATTTGTTTGGTTACAAGCTTTTCATTTTGGATTTCTCTGCCCCTTTTTTGGTCCATCTTCCCACCTCCTTTATCCTTAGCCTTTCATAAACATACCCAGAACTATCAGCCCATTTTCTGTCAGACCATTTATAACCACGTTAGCATTAAAAATTTTTTGCATGGAGGATAATAAACAAATGAGGTAGGTGGTTGTAGATGAATAAACTAATCAGACCATTGGCCTTTCCTGCAATTTTATCCACTGAGCTCCCGCTTTATTTTGTTCTAATACTATAAAAAGGAATGGCCTACACAACGTAAGCCATCCCTTTTTAAAACTCTTTGGTTTTATTTCCTGAGAAATAAGTTTATGGTGTAAGGAAACTTAAATGTTTGTCAAACGAACCGTATCTCGGGCAATCATTACCTCTTCATTGGTAGGAATTACAATAACTTTTACAGGAGAATGGGGATAACTAACAAATGTTTCCTTCCCGCGCACATTGTTTAATTTTGAATCCCAATAAACACCCATAAATTCTAATCCCTTTAAGACACGTTCGCGAATGGTTGTACTATTTTCACCAACTCCAGCAGTAAATATAATAGCATCTACACCAGACATTCTTGCTGCATAGGAGCCAAGGTATTTATGGATACGACCAGCAAAAACATCAAGAGCTAAACCGGCACGACGGTCTCCTTCTTTTTCCTTTTCTTCAATATCTCTTAAGTCACTGGAAAATCCTGATAAAGCTAACATACCACTTTCTTTATTTAACACATTGATAACCTCATCAGCACTCTTACCTGTTTTTTCCATAATAAATGGGATAAGAGCTGGGTCAATATTACCTGAACGTGTACCCATTGTTACACCCGCTAATGGTGTGAAGCCCATAGATGTATCGATGGATTTTCCACCCTCGATAGCAGCTATGCTTGCACCATTTCCTAAGTGACAGGAAATTAGGCGAAGGTTTTCCAGTGGTATATTTAATAGCTCTGACGCCCTTTGGGATACGTATTTATGGGATGTACCATGGAAACCATATTTACGAATTCCATATTTTTCATAATATTCATAAGGTAAGCTATATAAGTAAGATTGCTCAGGCATTGTTTGATGGAAAGCTGTATCAAAGACTGCAACAGCAGGTGTCTCTGGTAAAATTTCCTGGAAAGCCCTTATTCCCACTAAATTAGCCGGATTATGAAGTGGAGCTAATTCTGATACATCTTCAATCTCTTGTAAAACCTCATCCGTAATCAATACTGAATCACTAAATTTCTCTCCCCCATGTACAACGCGGTGTCCAATCGCTTGAATTTCGTCATAGGATTGAATGACACCTGTATTAAGGAGTTTCTCTAATAGTATTTTAACCGCTACTTCATGATTAGCGATATCCTTTGTTTCAGTATTCTTATTACCATCTACTTCAATTGTGAAGACGGAATCATTTAATCCGATTCTCTCCACAAGACCTTTTGTTAACACGTTTTCATCTGGCATTTCGATTAATTGAAACTTTAACGAAGAGCTGCCAGCATTAATAGCTAACACTTTATTCACAGTACTCAACTCCCCTTGTATTTAAAAAGTCAATATTACCATCCCATTTAACTTCCTTCCATTGACAAGGTCGCGTTAAACAGAAGATTTAATATACTTATCTACCATACATACTTTAAAATACTGAAATCTTAAGCACAAGGAAGAACTTTTGTTGAGTACGCTTTCACCCGAATGTTTTTATTTTCTGTCATTTTTGAACCATTGGTCAATTTCATTCAACGTTTTGTCCATCGCATGTACATCTTTAAATGATGGAAGTTGAGCCATTAATACTTTGTCCGGATTAGATGTTTGAATTCCTTTCTTCTGCAGGATAAAAATACTTTTAGCATTCTTTTCATTTGTGAACATGGATAAAGGTAGTTGTAAAATCCCTTGAATATGAGCGTGTTCGTTTAAGAATTCATGCAGTTTATCTGATTGATCACTATCAAACAAGAAATTAGGTATTAATAAAAAGAGATGTCCACCTGCTAAAGTATAGTGTAAGGCTTGTTCAATAAAAAGATGATGAGCATAAGAATGCTGTTCACCCTCAGCACTTAATTGATAGGATTTGGCATTCTCATCATCAGGGTAATAGCCCACAGGCAAATCAGATACAACCACATCAACAGGTTCAAGTAATAAGTCTCTTAGGCTATCCTGATGAAAAAGCTCAATTTCATGCTCTTGTAAATTTGCGTTCATATAAGCAAGCTCGACTAGTGTAGGATCAACTTCACTTCCGTATGCCTCTATCTTTTGTGAAAGCTGATTGATAACACCTGTAAGCAAATTACCACTTCCACAGGCAGGGTCAAAAATTCGCAGTTCTTTTTTATTGCCCATAAATTTAGTAACAAGATAACCCATAAAAATAGCTACTGCATCAGGTGTAATATAATGCTGCTGTTGAGTAGCTCCTTTCATTCCTTTTAATATCGCCAATTGTAATGCCTTTCTAATTTCCTCTTTTGAATATTCATTTAAATTTGCTGCTTTGATTTGATTAAGTAAAGTTTGCTTTAGTGGCTCCTCAATCTCATCTGCAACACCTTCACTAAATAATAGTCCGCATGCTTCTACTAAACCATCTAAATAAGGAACTTTCTCTTCTTTTTCAATGATTGTTGTCGTTTCGTCAAACCATGCAAATAATTTCTCTACTTTTTCCTGATCCATATCCTATCCCTCAATTCACTTCTAATTCTATGTATGATGACAGACCAACTCCCGGCCTTTTTAGAGCCGGGAGTCATTTTTACTTATGCTTCTTTGGCTGCTTTTAAAGCGGACTCATAGTCAGGATGGTTCGTTGCCTCAGATACATATTCTACGTATGTAACTTCATTGTTTTCGTTAACTACAAATACCGCCCTAGCCAATAAACGCAGCTCTTCGATTAATACACCATAGGCTTGACCTAACGATGCATCACGATGATCAGATAAAGTTACGACATTTTCAACTCCGGCTGCTCCACACCAGCGTTTTTGTGCAAATGGAAGATCCATACTTACCGTAAGAATTGTGACATCTTCAAGATTATTTGCCTCTTCATTAAAACGGCGGATTTCTGCATCACATACGCCTGTATCCAGGGATGGAACAGTCGTAATTAGTTTTTTTCCTGCGAAGTCTTTTAATGATTTCTCCTCCAGGTCATTGCTTAAAACCGTAAAATCAGGAGCTTGATCTCCTGCCTTTACTTCCTCACCAATGAGTGTTACAGGATTATTCTGAAAAGTAATATTTGGCATCCAGCTCTCCTCCTCTTTAAAAATATCTCTATCAATATTATGAAGGCATGATGTTCATTTGTCTAATCATAAACCTATAATGTATCTGGAGGAGTTTGATCGCTTCCCTCTTCCTTTTTATTTTCATCGTCACTTTGTTTCTTTTGTTGCTCATCTTTTTGCTTATTGTCCTGCTCCTTCTTTTTGTCTCCTTTTTTCTTATCACCATCGAAAGCGTTTATTTGGGACTTTAATAAACTTTGAATTTTATCGACAGCTTGTGGAGCTAAATCAAGAATTCGTTCATAAAGGTGAGTTTGCTGATCTAAATGTACCATTTGCGCTCCATTTTCATTTACAATAACAAAAGCAATCGGCGTAATCGAAACACCTCCACCACTTCCACCACCAAACGGAAGACTTCCACTGCTACCACTTTCACTGTCACTCTCATCCTCGGAATCAGCTTGAGATTTTTGTTGCTTGGAATTAAATTCACTTCCACCTGCAGCAAAACCAAATCCAACCTTTGAAACGGGTAAGATGACCGTCTTTCCATCAGGCGTTTGTATAGGATCTCCAATGATGGTGTTTACATCAACCATCTCTTTTAAATTTTCCATCGCTGTTGTCATAAGGCCTTGAATTGGATGTTCTGACATATTTGGACTCCTTTCTTACCTATTCTTTTCCCTTCATTTTTCACTCTGATTTTAGTTTCCGAGCAATTTTCAGGATGGCGTACATAGCTTGCCCAATTCTAAATGAAAACATGCACTCAAGGTGTGTATAGATCATGTCTCGTTGGAAGTTTGGCTGAATATAAATTTGCAGGGGAGTTGATACTCTCATATGCTGGTTCATTATACCTGTTAAACTTCCTTTCACACTCCATAATAGGCCTGAAATCATTCCGGTGAAACTGGCATCATTTTCAATTCCTATTTGGGTATCCCAATAAAAATTAGAAACTTTTATTTTGCTTACGAAGTTTTTTATGACAGGAAACAACTGCTGTATGGTATGAAAACCGTTTTTTGCCTGTAAGAAACGATTAAAAAACCCTTTTCTCTCCCCATTCTGTTTTTCGTCCGGAAAAGATGGCATAGCTTTGCTTTGATTCATATCTTCCAGTAACATTTCACGATGAATACGGATGAACTTCCATATTTGCAAATGGATGTTTAAATAGTCTTTATCCTGCTTATGGGTATAGGTAACGGATATGTAAAGTCTTGTACACAACAAAGACATAATGAGTAAAATCAAAATTGCCAGGATAATTAGGATTAGGGCCCACCAGTTCACCATACTCACCTCTTTACTATTCTTTTCCAATCCAGGTTAATTTAAACTTTTGTCCCTTTTATTTTAGGCTCAATCTGATGAAATGGTGTATGATGAAGGAAAGAGAATTTATGAAACGGTGAAAAAAGGGGGATTTCTAATGAACGCTCGAAACCATATCTACTTGTTTTATTCCAAAGACGAAGCAACTGAAAAGCAACTGCGTCCACTTATTGATATCGCTAAAGAAAAGGGGTTTTCCATTGTAAGTGATTCTAAGGATGCTAACATTGTGATAAGTGTTGGAGGTGACGGAGCTTTTTTACAAGCTGTTCGTAAAACCGGCTTTCGACAGGATTGTTTATATATGGGATTAAGAACGATGCGGAGGCGGGTCTTTATTGTGATTTTGAATTGAATTCCTTTGATAAAATGATTCCTATCATCATGAATGAGGATTTAGAGGTACGAAGATTTCCGATTCTCAATGTGTCAGTAAACGATAACGAATCACAATTTTTCTGTTTAAACGAATTAAGCATACGCTCATCAATCATTAAATCATTCGTTTTAAATGTATTAATCGACAATCAATTCCTTGAAACCTTCCGGGAGAGCGGTATACTGGAGATCCCGCAGACGTATAGCGAGTGGGCTCCCAGACCGCCCGCGGAAAGCGAGCACACTAGAGGAAATCAACATCTATGTTTAACAGAGTCTTTTAAAACAACAATCTTTTAGACTAAGTAGCTCCGATACCTTGGAGAAAATCTAAAATAACAGGTGAAATAACATACTAAAACACACTATGTTTATCACCATAAATAACAGTACAAATAACAAACAAAAACGCTTGGATTTTTATTTTTTAATCTGTTTACCCAAAGGGGAGCATATCAATTTTAATGCCCAAGCGTTTATATATTTTTTTCCTGTTAAACTAAAGCACCCGTTAGTTTAATAAGATGGGATAATATACTGTGCTAATTTCCGATAAGCGCTTCGGATAAACCGTTATCAGTGTAAAATTTTAATTCACTAATTTTTCCTTCATCTGAAAAATTAGCTTGACCTTCTACGTCATACACTTTTGTCTCAGTTCCTTGGTACTCTACTTTTGCAGTAAAATCATAGATGTTTTTGTTGGTTTCACTCTGTTCTACTGTAATGTCATTCACTTTCATTTGATTTTCAGTTATGTTGTATGAAAGTGCATAAGTTCCTACGTATTCATTGAACATATCTTCTGTAAAGAGAGGTTTATATAGTTCTTCTACATATTTTTCTAATTCGTTCGGCTCCTCAGTTTTTACTTCCTCACCATCATCTCCAATGTTTTGGACGTTTTCTGGAACTAACAATTCATTTAGTTTTTCGTCAGGTCCTGTAAAAGTATGTTCTAAAACGGTTTTTAAAGTTGATATGTTTTTGTCTTTAGGTGTGGAATTTGAACCTGTATCGCTAGAGCAAGCTGTTACGAACAAAAGCGCTACCAAAAGAAATAAAGGCAACATTCGTTTAAAATTTTTCATTTACCACCCTCCTTATAATTCATACGAAATAGGGTAATAATTTGTTTCAATTTTCTGCAAGTAGTTTTCTTTCACTAACCTGCTCGTTAGTGAAAAAGCGTATCTTGTTTGTTGTAGATAAGCACCCGTTAGTGAAAGAAGCGATATAAAAATAAGCTAGAAAAGACATTTTTAAATTACTTAATGTCATTCCTAGCTAACGCTGTTGTCTTGAGTGCTTAAAATATTCTATATAACATGTTGTTCGGTTATCAGATAGCGAATAGTAAATAATATATTTATCGATAATTATCTTATAACTGCCTTCCCATTCTGGCTTATCTGCTGGGATACTAGTACCAAAAAGCGCAATCTTTTCTTCAATCTTTTTTACTAAATTTCTCTTATATTCCTTTGTCTCCTGAAAAGTAAAGTGATGACTTTGAATATTACGAAACCCTCCTAATGCTTGATTGGTCCATTTTATAACCATTTATATTTCACCTTGATCAATCATCTCTAATACTTCATCAGTTGAATAAACTTTACCATCTAATATATCCTTTTTTGCTTGAAGTAATTTTTGTTTCAATTCTGGATCAGTGTCAACATCTTCTTGTACTGTAGTTTCTGGCTCTTCGATTAAAGTTAAATGATATTTTCTACCGTCTATCTCTATAACTGACTCTCCTTCATGAATAAGACCTTTTATCAGCTCTGCTTCATATCCATCAAGTTTTCTCATACTCCTATTCTACCTCCATTCCAAAAACCTCTAGCCTAATTATACAACAAATTTAACATACACAGAAAGCAACATTTTAGATTGAAAATTACACTAAAGCACCCCTTTAGTTGAAGAAGAAATAACGTTAAATCTTCTTCTCCATTAAAATATCTGTTTCTATGTATCCAAGTTTTTCATATAACCCCCGTGCGATTTGGTTATGACCAAAAACGTGAAGCCCTATACTTTTTAAACCTAATTTCTTTGCAACCAGTTCAAGTTCTTTCATTGCTTGTTTCCCATAGCCACGCCCTTGATTACCTTCCCAGATGTTTACATCGCAAATAAATCCTTTTTCATTTGACCGTTGAGCAAGCCAAATCATGCCCACTTCTTGGTCTCCATCTCGAATTATGAACAACTTATTATTAACAGTTTTTTCTCCTTCGGGTAAAAGCTTTTCAAACTCATTGGTCGCCTTACTAATCGATTTTTTTCATTCCAATTTCCAGCTTTAACGTGTTCACCAGCATAGTGTCTAATAGCATATTCAAGATACTGTTTAAATTCACTTGAGTTCATTTTATCTAATCTAACCAATTTTCTTTCCCCCTTACGTCATTCGATTTTCTCCACTATTTTTAACTTTCTTAAAGTCAACAATGAGAGAAGAGACACAAAAATGTATTTCATTGTAATTTCGTCTTTCAAATCCCCCCCTTTTTGTAAATCACTTTTACAGTAAGTCCCCCAATAACGCAATAAGATGGTATGACAATCTTTAACTTCTTAACAATCGCAACAGTAACAAACCATCAGATGGATGACCGTTATATGCCCCCATCCATCTAGGGTAGGTGATAGGGATTATAGTTGCAACGAAATTTAAACAGTTAAATATAGTTGCTCCCCAAAGAAACGAACGCAAATCACCTTGTGGTACTAGCATTGCTATCAACCCGAATAAAAATATAAGTAATAAAGACATTATTGGTCCACCAGCCAAAGCAGAGGCTCTTTGTCGTTTATTTAATTTTCCTTCCCAATCAACGAAACCTATATATGACCAATAAATATGAAAATGAAGTCTTCCTAATCTGATATTTTCTTTATTCTCCTCATTTCTGTTTCCTAAGTAAACATGTGCATGAGATTCTGAAGTAGAGATAACACCAATCCCATGTCCTATCTCATGCAATAAGGTACAGATTGGGATAACAAAAATATAAAAGAGTAAAAATAATAACATTTTCTCCCCTCCTTTACTTCTTATATTCCTTATTAAACTCTACTGCTCGTTAGTTAAAAAGCGTATCTTGTTTGTTGTAGATACGCACCCGTTAGCTTAACAACCAAAAAAGTAACTACTTTCTATTTTTAACACTGGAAAATACCGCAAACAAAAATATTATTAAAAATACTATGCCGACTCCTAAGAATAAGTTAATTATTCCTTCCATAAGGAACCTCCTAACTTGAATTTTTATTGTTAAAAAGTACGCATTACTCTAAGTGAAAAAACTTCACATTTCTTAGACCTAGCTCATTAGGTGATATTAAAATTCACATATACTCAATAGTATAGTATATTTTCAAAATCTTCTTTTGAATATCAACGTACTTTTCATAAGCTGTACTGAATTCAGCGAAGTCACTTATTTGGTAAAATTCAATTTTAAATAGTTCATCAGCAAGATAGTTAAGATCTTTATCAATTTGTTCATCTTCGATTAAATCTGCTGCTTGTTGTAGAGCAAAAGGTTTATCTGCTACAACCATAATAAGTTCTCCTTGGCTATTATCGTTGTTTTTCTGAAACAAACCTAACAGTTCATCATTACTATAAGTAAAGAAAGAGTTGAGGTTTTTGTCTTTTGGAATTTTCACTTCTCCTGATGGACTTACTGATTTAGCAGCTCTTTCAATTAGCTCTATTACATTCTCAATTGTTTCATCATTGTGTTCATTATTGAAATAGTTTGAATAAATATCTGTATCAATCACTATTTCAACTTCGTTGTACTTTGGTTCTGGTGTAATTTCTTTTTCATCATTTTTTTCTAAATCAATTGGTTCCTCAATTGATTCCTCATCTGTAATCATATTTATAGCAATTATAAAAACCAAAAATATGAATAGAACAATAAAAATTTGTTTCTTAATAATACCCCTCCCAATGTAATTAACTTGACTGTTAGTTCAAGAGCAATTATATAAAAGAGAGAAATGTGACCTTTTTCATCTGATAACCTCTCTATTTTTTTGATTATACAAAGTTTCGAACCTAATTCTTTACTAATTCCAATGATTCCTTGTTCAACTATCCTGCCTCGTTCGTATTATAAGGTTAGCCAGAAATTACTGGTTGACCTTATCTTATTTGGTCTTATCATTTACATTGTAGCCGGGCTAGAACATCCCTGCCCGTGGGAGATAGATCCCGTCAACTAAACTGTTCGCCCCCTACTTGTAGAAACATGATTGAGGCTGGTTGGGACTAAGATCCCATATAACAAGCGAAGCTGTGATACTACAAGAAGGTTAGGGGGTACCGGCAAATACTTCTTAGGAGGAGATAAGCAATGAATCCAGTAGTAGGTCTGGATATAGCTAAAGGAGAAAGTCAGATTCAAGGTTTTCTAGATAAGAAGAAGCCTTATAAAACTAGTTTTAAAGTACCGCATACCTTGGATGGCTAGAGATATTGCTTCACTGTTAATCGAGATTGAAAATAATACTGAAGTACGACCTCCTGTCGTACTAGAATCAACCTGGCATTATCAAGCACCAGTTGTTCAATTCTTAGATAAAAAGGGTTCCTTAACCATTTTGTTTCTTCACAATTACACATAAAAACCTAACCTTTTTTCTCACAAATAATAGAGAACATTCGGTGAGGTATTTCCAATTTTTCTCCTGAAAATTTACTTTTTAAAATTTTATCTAACTCATTATCGAATTGCAGTATTTCTTCCTTAGACAAACTTCCACCTATTTCTGTCGAAGTTCTCATTCGACCTCTCCATTCCTCGTGGGTAAAGGTAATTAATATATCGAATGTAAAGGTTTCGATATTCGAAAAACCGACTTCGTAAATCTCCTCTATCCATTCTGGATAAAAGCCAAAATTACTTTGCCCTTTAAACTTACCATTATATTTAGAAACAAGTTTTTCTGTTTCAGATACTATATTATTCCCAATGGGAAGTTGGTCAAATTGAGCTATAATAAATTTCCCGCTATCTTTTAAAACTCGTAAGGCTTCGCTGCTTGCTATTTCCGTAGGTAAGACCTTCCAACAATGAACCGCTGTAATGACATCAAATGTTTCATTGTTAAAAGGTAATTTTGTAACATCACCAAGTACGTAATCAATTTTTAATCTCTGGTTGTTCCTTTTTTCTGCCTCATTTAAAAGCTCTAATGAATTATCCAATCCAGTAACATAGCACCCTTCGTTTGCTAAATCGGTAGCTACCAAACCATTAGAAGTAGCAATATCTAATACCTTTTGATTTTGAAGAGCTACCCCGAATTCTTCCTGCAATTTTTTATAAAACTTTATTGGATATCCACCACGGTATTTGCTAAATTCTTTAGCAACATTACTGAATAAATTCCCCATTAAAATCTTCCTTTGCCAATTTTTTTATTTAGTTCAACAAGTAATCCTTATTGAAGGATACTGCCTCGTTACTTCAACAGGAGGAGCTACTTGTTCCACTAAAGCCCCCGTTAATGAAAGAAGATTATTTATAATGAAATACTCATAGTAATTGTCCTGTTTTTAAAGCCCAGACTTTCATATATCTTAATTGCTTGATTTCCATCAAATACGCTTAAACGAATTTCGGAGTATCCTTCTTGTTTCAATTGTTCAACACCTGTTTTAATCAATTGTTTTGAAATACCTTTACCTCTGTATTCCTCTAAAACAAATAATTCATAAATAAATCCGAGTGCCTTACCTGAAAACTGGTCTTTGCTTCCTCCTATAAGAATCCAACCCGTTAGTACACTGTTTTCAGTTGAAATTAAATAATAACTCCCCTTCTTCAAAAGAGGTTCTACCAGTTGTTTTGCTTTTTCAATCGTTGGTTCTGCTTCACCTAAAGTTCCCTCAAATATCGCTTGTGGAGAAAGTGCTATTATCTTTTCAATTTCTACCTCATTTGGTTTTCTTATGTCCATTTCTCAACTCAACCCTTCCAATAACTTTTAGAATATTACACATATATTCAATACACTTTTATGTAAATATGGGATTCCTTTTTCAACATTATGCTTCGGTAGTTTAAGTATGTTCTTTCACAAACTCTACATTTATTTTAACATAAATTAACAATTACCCTCTTGGTTAAAAAATCAGCATCGCAAATAACATTCAAATTTACATAGGAAATAGCACATTGACAACAGCTATTGACATTATGCTATTAGGGTTGCGCTGTTGTATGCTAATTAAAGTGTTAATATCCAATAAACATTGATAGATAAGGAAAAAATAACAGACCAAATCATATGCGACTTGGTCTGTTATTGAGTATGCTATTTCGTATGTTTTTCCACCGAAACGGAACTACTTCCTTTTAGACAACAGCCTTTTTATTTTTCTTTTACGATCGACTCCATTCCCGATTATAAACAATCGTTTCATCAATAATCGTTTGCTGGACCTCGGCATTTGGAATTTCCCTTCGGTCGATAGAAAATAAATCTTGATTCAGGACCGTGAAATCTGCTGCATAACCAGGTTCAATTTTGCCATGTTTATCCTCTTTTCCAATTGCGTAGGCTGCACCTGTTGTATATAAGGATACCGCTTCAAATGGTGTTAGACGCTGCTCTTTACCATAAGACTTACCATCTAAGAAGGACATTCGATTTACTGCTGAGGCAATTCCCTGTAGAGGATTGATCTCTTCAATAGGCGCATCCGAGCCTCCTGCACAAACGATTTTAGCATCTAAAAAGGATTTCCAGGCGTAAGCATAAGGTTCTCTCTCATCCCCAATCCTTTCCAGAACCCAGGGGAAATCAGATGAAACAAAAGTCGGTTGAATATCAATGATAATTTGTAATTTAGACATTCGTTCGATTAAAGAAGAATTCGTTAACTGAGCATGTATAATTCGATCACGAATCCCTTCAGCAGGCGGGAATTGCTCAATCATATCCACAACCATTTCCACTGCCTGGTCACCAATAGCATGAACAGCTACTGGCATATTCCGCGTTCTTGCCTTTTTCATTAATTGTTTCATCTCTTCTTCAGATTGAACTTGCACTCCATATTCATTTTCCTGGTCTGCATAAGGTTCTGACAACAAGGCAGTTCTCCCACCAAAGGCACCGTCAGCAAATATTTTCATCGCGCCTAACTCAATCCAATCTGTACCTTGCTTAAACCCCAAATGATGACGATCCATCTCTTCAATAACACCATTATGTACAAGTAAATGAGCACGAAACTTGTGCTTCCTTCCATCAATTGTTCTCGTAAATGAGTCATAGGTTCGTTTAAAACCACCATAGTAATTTAAATCTTCACTATGTCCACCTACAATTCCATGCCTTACTAAATCATCTACTGCCAAGTGAATTGCCTTATCCAAGTATTGAGTTGTAACTTCAGGAATTTGACTCTTTATCAACTCTTGAGCCGTATCCTTAAAAAATCCAGTCATAATGCCATGGTCATCCCGATCAATAACTCCACCATCTGGTGATTGTGTTTCAGGTGTGATTCCAGCTATTTCTAACGCTTTCGTATTGGCAATAATAGCGTGTCGGCATATACGTGTTAGCATAACCGGGCGATCTGGACAAATTTTATCTAATTCATTTCGATGAATGATACGAGGATTATCCCAACTGTTTTCATTAAATCCTTCACCGATTAACCATTGATCTTCCGGAATTTCTTTTGATGCCTTTTCCACTAAATCTAAAACTTCTTCAGGCGATTTGGTATAGGTTAAATCTAATTTCATTAATCGTTCTCCATATCCGATGATATGTAAATGACTGTCGGTAAAACCAGGATACATTACATTCCCGTCTAAGTCGTATATCCCATCTATTTTATCTTGATATTGCTTTTCAAGAAACGCTTTCGTACCGACATCTGTAATCCTTCCATTTTCCGTAAAAACAGCTTCAACGGTTTCTCCAGGTTTATGCATTGTATAAATTGTACCACCGTACCACAATTTCCCCATGCTTATCTCTCCTCTAAGATTTCCTTTATTTTGGCTAGTCTGAAAATGTAAACATTTCCTAAAGTATAGTAAATGAATAGGTCTTACCGCAAATATACTTAACGTTTTGACTCTGTTAAACATAGATGTTGATTTCCACTCCAGTGCGCTCGCTTTCCGCTCCTTGGTAGAAGTAAGCTTTAACACAGTCAATGTTTTAAGTAAAGACAAAAGAAAAGGGCAGTTAAACCTGCCCTTTTCCAAGCTATATCATATTTTATTGTGGCTGTTGTCCGCTGAATTGCTGTTGAGCTACACTTACAAGACGCTTTGTGATTTCACCACCAACAGAACCATTTGCACGAGAAGTTGTATCAGCTCCTAATTGAACACCAAACTCTTGTGCAATCTCTGTTTTCATTTGGTTAAGTGCTTGTTCAGCGCCAGGTACAACAAGTTGGTTTGAGTTTTGGCTATTGTTATTTGCCATGATGTAATCACCTCCTTGTCACTCATTATGGTGTGAAGAGAAGGTGAACATCATGCAAAAAATTTATTGGTATTTGTTTCTTATTAGCCCTAACCACAGTCAGAAAGGGTGTTTCGTATACTTATAATAAATCTTCAAATTCTGATTTAGTTAAATCATGTTCTGTTATGGTGATGGTTTCAATCCCATCTAAAGCTTTATCAATTTCTTCACTAAAGTCAACATGATCCTCAAATTGATGAATTTTTTCCCGACTTGGTCTCGTTTTCGGCTGTTTTGGAACAAAAATCGTACAACAATCTTCATAAGGAAGAATGGAGGTTTCATACGTCCCAATCTTCCTTGAAATGTCAATAATATCCACTTTATCCATAGCAACTAAAGGTCGAATAACTGGATAATTGGTAACTTCATTAATGGAATTCATGCTTTCCATTGTTTGACTGGCTACCTGTCCTAGACTTTCACCAGTAGTTAAAGAAAGGATATTTTCCCGTTCAGCCAGGCGCTCACTAACTCTTAGCATCTGTCTGCGCATAATGGTCATTCCATAATTTTCAGGAACTTCCCGGAATATTTTTTGCTGTAGCTCAGTAAAAGGAACAACATGTACACGAATTTCATGCCCATATTTTGTTAATTCTTGAGCTAAATCTAAAACCTTCTGCTTCGCTCGATCACTTGTATAAGGAGGAGAGTGAAAATGAATCGCTTCAACTTGAACTCCTCTTTTCATGGCAAGATAACCTGCAACAGGGCTATCAATTCCGCCTGAAAGTAATAAGAGAGTTTTACCTGTAGTACCAACAGGTAAACCGCCAGATGCAGAGATCTTACCTGCCATGATATACGTAGCATCATGACGAATTTCCACACGGATTTCAACATCCGGGTTATGAACATCTACTGTTATCCCCTCAGTATTGGATAAAAGGTGCCCCCCCAGAATCTGGTTCATTTCCTGTGAGCCGATTTCAAAACTTTTATTTGGGCGTTTTGTTGTTAATTTAAATGTTTTAACTTGTTCTTCTGCCTTTAATGCCCATAAGGCTCCTTCTTTGATTTTATCAACTGAATTTTCTACACGAATGGCAAGATTTAAAGACTGAATGCCAAATACATCCTGACACTTTTCTATAACTGGCTGGTGATCCTGACCATTTAATTTGATATACATCCGGTCACGTGATTGAATCAACTGTACATTAGAAAACGGTTTTAGCTTATGCTTTAAATTTTCTCTTAACTGTGCAATAAATTGTTTTTTGTTTTTTCCTTTTAATGATAATTCGCCATAACGAATGACGATATGATCATATTGCATGTTATCTACCCCATTACGTCATTTAGTTCATCTAAAACACGAATAAATACCTTACTAAATTCACGAACTTCCTCTTCTGTATTTTGATAGGAAAGACTAATCCTCAGTCCAAAGTGGGAACGGTCCTCTCCCCATCCACAAGCTGCCAGAACAGCACTTTCGTCCGAGTGCTTTGAAGAACAGGCAGATTTTGTAGAAATGAAAATATTTTCCTTACCCAAAGCATGGATCACTACTTCAGGTTTATAATTCGGTACAGAAAAGTTTAAAATATGTGGTGCTCCATCTTCTGGTGAATTCACAACAACACGGTCGTCTTTCTCTAAAGCTGTACGTATGATGTTAGCCATGTTTGTCAAATGGTCAAAGGACTGTTTTTGCTTTTCCATTGTCAATCTCAAAGCTTTGACCATGGCAACAATTCCTGCCAGATTTTCTGTGCCAGGCCGATTAGCAGATTCCTGTCCGCCACCATGTAAAAGGGGGAAAAGGGTTGTTCCTTTTTGGATATATAATGCCCCAGTCCCTTTTAATCCATGAATTTTATGACTCGATATTGAGCATAAATTAATACCAGGATGGGACATATCTAAAGGTATTTTTCCTAAACCCTGCACATGATCGACATGGAAAAATAGTTTCGGGTACTTCGCAGCTATATCAGCAATTTCTGTTATTGGCTGAATCGTACCTAGTTCATTATTCACATGCATAATCGAAATTAATATGGTTTCATTATCTATTGATTTCTCTAACACATCGAGATCTATCTTACCCTCATGATTTACAGGAAGATAAGTGACACGAAAACCCAGTGTTTCGAGAGCAGCGCATGCTTCAAGAACAGAGGGATGTTCAATTTGAGAAGTAATAATATGACGCCCCCGGTTTTGGTGCTGCAAGGCAATCCCTTTTATAGCTGTATTATTACTCTCTGTTCCACCTGAAGTAAAGAAAATTTCCTCGTCATCCACTTTTAACAGATCGGCGGCCTGTTTTTTAGAAGTTTTCAATAATTTCTCAGCCTCACCACCAAATTGATGAATGGAAGAAGGGTTCCCATAGTAGGTTTCAGATACCTTTTGAAAGCTCTCCAAAACTTCTGGATAAGGGCTTGTCGTGGCACTATTATCTAAATAAATCATGAGCCATTTCTCCTTTATACCAAATTTGCAATCATTAATCATACCATATGTTAGTGAAATAGAAAAGCGAAGGCGACTGATCAGGCCCGACTGCGCAATCTGATTATACGAAGTACCTCGCTATTCGTCAGGGAGTCGTTAATGTCTGTCTGGGACTAAGAGCTGCAGAAAAAGAGGAAGAGCCATCTTTCTACCCAAAAGAGAAGCTGCCCTCTTTACTAACGGACAGCTTCTTAATTATCTTCTTATTCCAACTTTTTCAATAAATCATCGATAGATACTGTTTGATCCAATGAATGGTCAGCGACCCAGCTGTCTGTTAACATATACCGTTGCTCAGCTGAGGATGACTCTTTATCCGATTCTTGAAAAACAGATCGAGAATACTCAGTAATCACCTTTTTCTCTTGGCTTTCAACGGTTATTGTCTCATGTAATACGGCATAGTGATTGGGATGCTCTCCATTTGTAGTAAACACTAGAAAAATGATGAGTCCCCAAATACCTGCAGCAAAAACAGCTAATAAATATATCAGTGCATTTCTCATTTTATTCAAGTCCTTGAAACCATATAATCATCATTCAAAAAGCCTTCTAATCGTCTTAAAGCACCTGGCTCAATCTCTTCTAGTGCAGTAGAGGCTGTTTCCAGTGCAACTTCATAATCCCAATTACGAAAAGCTGATTCAGCTTCCGATAACTTTGCCGCAAGTAATGGATATTGACTTCTGTATCGATTCGCATATTGGATGACATACTCAGATAATGTTGCTTGTTCAATTAAATAATCGGTTTGTTCTTTAACCATTTCTATATCTTTTTCAGCTTTGGCTAATAAATGGTTAATTTTCTCCATATTTAACGGGTGCTGAGATAATTGATTTGAAGTTTGATCAATGGTAGTAATCACTTCATTCATAGCCTCGTAGATATATTCAGGCACACCAGGAAGATTACTCTTTTGTAAGCTTTTTCGAATTTGTCCCATTGCTCCAAGCAAAAGATTAATTTGCTGGTTAGCTTCAAGTTCATCCTGCATTAGAGAATTAATTCTTTCTACAAATCCCTCATGCTCCTGTCTAAGATTTTCCCATTGTGACAGCCAGTTTTCGAGGTCTCCACGAATGTTCGCATAATGTTTTTTATCTTTTTCAGTTTCACTGTAAATTTTATCAGCCAAAAGCTTAAGCTGATTCATTTGATTTTCCAGGGAAAGTAATGTTTCCTGATCTTCCTCATTAAATTCATAATTTTCCTGAAGTGTTTTCACTTCTGATTTCATGTCCTGAAAATCTTTGTCCATCTGGAATAGTTCATTTTCCATCACTTTTATTTTTTTCTCGGTAAATTGCTTCGCTAATGCTTCCTGTTCTAATTGGTCATAAATCTCCTGGATTCGCTCTTCTACTTCAACAATTTCCAGATTCACATCTTCAAGATTGCCTTTGTTTAATCGGTCAATAAGTAAGAGAAGACGTTCCTGGTAGTTTTGAATTTCGTTTTCATAACCATAATGTTGAAGGTCGTGACCAAAGCTTTTCATTTCCTTTAAGCCACTCGTTAATTCATCTAATTGCTGGGGAAGCTTTATTTTGCAAGCATGGTATAGGGTAGGAAATTCCTGCATTTTTTCATTAAGACGATCTAAACGTTCACTTACCTGCTGTACTAAACTTTGGGCTTCTATGTAATTTCCATCAACCGTTAATTCGTCAAATTGTGCAATTTCCTCTTCAATTTCATCTAATTCTACATCAAAAACGATATCTGCTTTCCCAAATTGGTAGCGATTTTGTAAAAGATATTTTCTCGTTTCCTTAATACGCGGCCGGACCTCTTCCACCAATTTATGACTATCTTCTTTAGAACTGATTAATTCCTCAACCTCGTTAAACATATGGTCAATAGATGTTTCAATGTTTTCTAAAGTTTGATGGATATGGTCTAATATCCGCTTTGCCTTTCGAAATAAATACCGGTCGGCGGCTTCTTCAGCATCAAATAATTCCTCTTCCAGGTCAGGCATTTTTCTTGTCACAATATGATCCCAGTCAGAACGCCACTTTTCAAAACGTGTTTGCGTTTCCCCCGACAGGTTCAAGTCTTTTATTTTGGATAATTCATCTGTTACATCTTTATTCATAACCGCCAATTTCCATTCTTCTAAATCATCAACACGGTCATAGACTTTTTTTCGCAGGATGAGACCTATTATAATGAATATGATGAATAAAAGCATGGCTCCAATGATGTATTCCATTAAAAAGCCTCCCATCTCATTTCCACATTCCCTAAATTACCGTTCCGGTTAAAATTTGTGTTGTTACTATAATATCATGTCTTCGCCTATTTTTGCTAAATTTTTTCAAATTTCTTTGCCATAAATCCTATTTTCTTTAATTATTATATAAAAATTATCTCTTCTATTAAAAATAAACACTTTTTTTCGAAAGGTGTCGAAATATAATTATAAAAAAAGACACTCACTGGGCCTTTTCAGATCCAATGAGTGTATCGATCCAGTTTTTAATTGAACGTTTATAGGTTTCTATATAGAGATCCGTTGAACGGTTCATTCCTACAATGTTTTTCCATTCATATGACATATTAAAAGGGATATGAAGGAGACCGTAGAATTGAAAGAATAACATTTCTTTTTCAATAGTTGAGTGGGAAGATGAGTTTATAAGCCGGTAAAACCCTTCCTCAAGTATAAATTTTTCTTTAGCTAAATAAGTGACCAGCAGCTCTCTTACTAAAACATTGTCTTTAGAAAGTTCTCTCTGAATAAAACCTGTAAATTGATGATTCTCATGTTTGTAATGTATAATAGTATCTATTAATTGATTCATTTGATTTTTAGGATTTTCTGTTGAATCCATTTCTTTCTGTGCAGCTTCTAATTTTTCTAAATACGTTTCGTAGTATTCAATGATTAAATACTCCAGTAAACCTTGTTTATTTTTAAAATAATAGCTAATCATTGAAACATTAACCTTAGCGTTTGATGCTATATCACGAACGGAAGTACCATGAAATCCTTTTAGGTAAAATAAGTGCACTGCTGCATTAGCAACCTTATCTTTTGTTCTTTGACTCATTCGTTTCCCCCCTATTTACTTTTTTCTTTCTTAATTGGGGTTTTCCTTTTATGAGTTTACAAGAAATTCCGACAGAATCCATATTCAAATAACAAAATTTTTAGGAGGTATTCGTGTTGTTTCAAGCTGAAGACTATTCAGGACAAAAAGAGAAAGATTATGAGCTTGTCAATAAGCAATTGAAAGCTTTAATTGAAGATGAACCAGATATTACTGCAAACTTAGCCAACGCATCAGCTCTCCTCTACCAATTTTTAGATGATGTGAATTGGGTAGGATTTTATTTGTACAAAAATGGAGAACTTGTTTTAGCACCTTTCCAAGGGCTTCCTGCCTGTGTTCGGATCAAATATGGTAATGGTGTCTGTGGAACCGCTCTAAAAGAAAAACAGACGATTCGAGTGGAAAATGTTAATGAATTTCCTGGACATATAGCTTGTGATGCAGCTAGTCAATCAGAAATCGTAACACCTATTTATCAAGATGGTCAAATCATTGGTGTATTGGATATTGACAGCCCTAACCTAAGTCGCTTCGATGAAATCGATCAGGAAAACTTAGAAGCTTTTGCCAAAATTCTTAGTGAACATCTTTAAAACATTAGCTAGTATTGTTGCAAACCGAAATCGTCATTAATTAAATGATGATTTCGGTTTGTTTTACAACACGGTTTTTCCCTTGCTTTTTGGCTATATATAATGCTTGGTCCGCTCTTAGGAAAAGACTCTTCGATTTTCCGTGAAATTTTTCGCCCCAATAAGAAACACCGCAGGAAATGGTAACTTTAGGCTGGGTTTTTTCAGATACTGTTTTGACTAATCGTTCTGCTACATGCTGACCTAACACCATCGTAGTATTTGGTAAATAAATCGCTAATTCTTCTCCTCCCCATCTTGCCGCGACATCATGGCTTCGAATATTTGCTCTAATGATTTCTGCTACCTGACAGATGATTTCATCTCCTACATCATGCCCATATTCATCATTAATCTGTTTAAAATTATCAATGTCAATAAGCAAGAAGGTTCCTTGTTTGCCAACTTCTAAATGTTTATTCATCATTTTATCTAAGTAATTTCGTGAATACAGTTTTGTTAAATAGTCCGTGCGAACCAATTGTTCTAATTCCTCTTTAAGTCTATAATTGACTACCGTTAGCGCTGAATGCTGAACAAGGGATTGGAGAAGTTTGTAGGTTTCAAAGGAAAAAAAGTATTCATTTGGATGTAATACCATAACTAAGCCGATTACTTTTTCATCATGAATCATTGGCACTGCCATAACCGACTTATATGGAATATCCATATCTGCATCATTATTGTTAAAATCCCCAATAAAAATAGTATAAACCTTTTGTTCGATCTTCTTATTTAGAAATGAAAGAAACCATTCTCCTTCTTCAGTAAAAAAGAAGGAAGTGCTTTCATTTAAAACCCTATATTTGTTCCAGTCCTGCTGTTTTTCATCGTAAAGAATAAACCCGACTTCCTCAGCCTTAAACGTACTCATCATTAGGTCTTCTAAATAGGAAAAAGTATCTGATAAGGTCTGTTTTGAGTTTAAGGTTTGCGATGATTGGTTAATTAATTGCAAATCGGTGATATGTCTTCGGGATTGCTGATGCAGCTGTGCATTTTCCAGAGCATTACCAGCTGTCTTCGCAAGAATGGAAATGAATTCAATATCATTTTCCTGAAAGAATAAGTGCTTCGGTTTTAAAACTTGTAAAACTCCATATGTTCCCTGTCTGCCGACTAAAGGTGCATATAAGGATGAAATATGATCCGACATATCTTCAAACTGTATTTGTCCTGTCAGAAACGCGGTAGTACCTGCGTCTTTTTCGTGCTTATCATAGGGAAGTTCATTAATAGGTAAATCTTCTATTTGCAGGTTGTCCTGAGTTAAGAGCAAATGAAAATCAAGCTTTGTGTATAAATCCTTTAACGTACGAATCACTTCTCGAAGAACATCCTCGATATTCATCGTGGAATAGAATTTAGATGTCACTTGATATAAGCGTTCATACTTTGTTTCTTCATTTATAGATTGAAAATACTCGTTCATTTTTTGAATGATTTTACTCGTTTGTTCAACTGTTTCGTTGAAAAAGGAATGATGATACGGCGTCTCTTCGTCCAGCAGGAATAATATAAAGCCATCATTTTCTTTTTCCATATGTAAAGGGATAAGAACAGTTGAAGTACAGCTTACCGGTTTAAAAAACAGGTCATCTCCATTAGGATAATCTGTACCGTTCTCCTGGATTAACTTCTCGAATTCCTGTGCAGTATAAGCCACCTTTTTCACAGGGTAGTCCGATTGAGTTGAAAACAACTGATAATGTTGCGTCGACTCATTCAAAAGATAAATTTTACTTAGTTTCACTCCCATTATCTCTTTTAATTGATTTGAAATATTAGAAATAAACCCTTCAAAAGATTGATTTGGTTTAAAAATCATCACATCGTAAAATTTTTCTTTAAGTACTGTTCTTAATTGTTCGACAGTTTGCACCCCTGTCATATTTATCACCTGAACTTTTTTATTAGGAGAAATTACCTATTTGTATTTTAACATATTCCCGTGATAAAAAATGAAAAAAGTTCAAAATCATTCTAAAAAACTAAAAAATTGTTGTTGCAAATGGAATCATAACGAATGAACTTGACTTATTTGTAAATAAATTCTATAATACTCTTTGTGTAAAATAAAAGGTAGCTTAGGTGAACCAGCGTTGTTATCATTTTGTTCCTCTATTCTAAGAGGTGTATCGCGTAACTCTCGGCTGCTGGGGCGAAGGTACATGAAAACAAAATGAGCATCGTGCAGGGACACAGTTTTTATTTTATGCAAATTTAAATATAAAGGAGAATGTCCAGTGTCTAGATACACAGGTCCAACTTGGAAAAAGTCTCGTAGATATGGCATTTCTTTGAGCGGTACAGGTAAAGAATTAGAAAAGCGACCATACGCACCAGGTCAACATGGTCCAAACCAACGTAAAAAGCAATCTGAATATGGATTGCAACAACAAGAAAAACAAAAGCTTCGTTTCATGTATGGATTGAATGAACGTCAATTCCGCAGTATTTTTGATCAAGCTGGTAAAATGAAAGGTGTTCATGGTGAAAACTTCATGATTCTTCTAGAATCTCGCCTTGATAACCTTGTATATCGTCTAGGATTGGCTCGTACTCGCAGTCAAGCCCGTCAATTAGTAAACCATGGTCACATCACAGTGGATGGTGGACGTGTAGATATTCCATCCTACCGTGTAAAGCCAGGTCAAGTAATCGGCGTTCGTGAAAAATCTCAAAACTTAGCGATCATTGAAGAAGCTCTGGAAGTAAACACTTTTGTTCCTGAATATCTTTCTTTCAATGAAGATAAACTCGAAGGAACTTATAACCGCTATCCTGAGCGCTCCGAATTGCCATCTGAAATCAACGAAGCACTTATCGTTGAGTTCTACTCTCGTTAATCTATATAGTTTGCAGGTTAACACACGCAAAAAAACCTTAAAATGTTGCTATGTCAACGTTTTAAGGTTTTTTTGTTTTTATTCAGTTTGCAAAATCACGCAAGTTAATGCACTGATTTGGGGCCAAAAAAATACAAGCATGGGAGAGGAATAGAAAGAAAAACAAACATAGCTTTTCTTACCAGTGATTGCCACTTCATTTACTAATGGGGTAATATTTAAAATAAATGAAGGATAAAAAAACCTAATTCCCTCCATGTTTTAGCGGGGAATTTGGCCTTTAATCCCTGCCCAAGCTCCTTGCATTTTACTTAGGGATACAATTTGCCCAATATGATCTACTTGCGCAATGCTAAACTCTTAACGGGCTAATCCCCCCTTAGAGAACACCTTATTTTTGCTATTAGTTTCTTCAAATAACAATGATAATGGACTATGTTGTCAAAGCATCAACTTTGTACCAATCATCTATGACTGTAATTTGTAAATTATCTATAACTTTACTCTTCATATTCATGTTTGGATTTAGTAAAATAGTCCCATTCTGAGACAATTTATTTACTTTTGACCTTGAAATGCCAAAGATTTCTGCTATTAGTTTATCTATTCTAAGACCAAAATCATATTTATAGCAAAGTTTAATAGTAACCTCGTTAGATTGTGAATCGAGCCTTTCTTTTCTTAACTCGTATCGTATATCTGTATTTACATCATTACATAGTTTTCTTAACTTATTGATTTGAAAAGCATAGTACCAGATTGTCTCTTTATCATTATTCATAAACTTTTGAATTAGCATAGAGTCAATTTTATTAATATTTACTCTCGATAAAATAGGGTAATTCCAAGTTCCCTCACAACGTATACAGTTATAAATAAGCCAAATATCAACTATTTTCTGATTCGCATTTACCCTGAATTTCTCACTACAATAAAATTCTGTGTTCGTTTTACATTTACTACAATTTCGTTTTATATAAGGTGTTTCCTGAGCAATGATCTCGTAAGTGAATAAATTATTACAACTCATACACCAGTTCCTCCTATTTATTCAGAGGAACGCAAAAAACGGTTGATGGAGAAAGATTTCCCATTAAAAAAGCGGAATACCTTACAGGTATCCCGCTGGAAGTAAAACAACTGACTATCTTGCGTTCCCTGTAATGGCTAAAAATAGGCACACTTCTCCCGTCATTGAACAATAATGTTCAAAAAAGAAATGTACTATTTAGTTAGTTGCTAGGCCATTACAGGTATGTTGGCAAATCCAGTTCCACCTTCCATATTTCTCCTATATTATTAGTATACCATTATTATACTTTATATCAATACCATAAGTATCACCAAAACTTACTGCGAATTACCAAGTCGATATTTATAACCGAAGAATACTCCTCCCCCAACTAAAATTTACATTTTAACCTTTAACAAACGAACTATGGGATAACTCTTTTATTACGTAGTAGACCAATACTGTGCAACACCTTTTGTAAAAGAAAGTATTTAGAGTAAAGAGTTTTACTTATAGGTGATTGATTTCAACAATCGGGCCAATAAAAATAAATCATGGAGTAGATCATTTATTGATTATTATTACTATGCATCACCTCTAACATGAGCAAAAGAAAAAGGCTTCTCAAAAGTTTAATCAACTAATGAGAAGCCTTTTTTATATACCTGATGTTAACATTTTGTTAGAAAATTGATATAAAACCCTTATATATCAAGGGTTTGGACGGCTTATCACATCATGCCGCCCGTAAAACGCTGATATAAAGTGTAAACATGAGCAAAACATGAGCATCTTTATTAATGAAATCACTCATCAATAAATGGAGTATATTGCATCTTATTTGTTATAGCTTCCAATTCCGCTTCCAAATTGCATACAACGTCAAACAAATTTTCATCATATTCTTTTTCTAACAAGAATGCTTTTTTTATTAAGTCTAATTGTATTGAAAAGTTGGGTGGTAATAGCTCATGGCGACAATTATAATATCTGGGTTTAACGAATAACAAATACTTAATATATTTAAGATTAACTTGCTTTTTATTGTAATTATCATAGTAACTTTGATTAAAAATTGTTGCGTATACTTCTCCCTTATCCATTTTAATGAGTAAGTTTTCATGTACATTAAGTGGGCAACCATCTAACTTACTTAAATTCAAATAACGGAAATGGCAGTTATGGTGATAGGAAATCTGAATGGGGTTTAGAATTTCATTAGGTACAATATTTACATAAACTGTGTAAGGGGACTCTAATTCTGTTATAAACACAAAGTAGTATGAAGATATTGAAATAGATCCTCCCTTCATAATCCCAGTAGTTTCTATATTCACAAAGTCATATCTGTAATTTCTAAGTATTACGAGTCCATCTTTTCGAAGATACTTATGGATATCGTTCATTCTTTTAAGCATATTTACAACCTTTCACTAATAATCATTAGATATATGTGTTATACTAATAGTGATTATAGAGGTTGAGGGGGGAATCCCCTCAACCTCCTATTGGTGTTTAGAATCCAACTTCTCTTATTCAGAAGTTGGATTCTTTTTTTAACAAAAAAGGTTTTCTTAATTGCAAACATTGAAATATGCTATATATAGCCTTTGCTTATCAGTTATTAACTTTCCTGATTAAATTTATTAAAAGTGTTATTGTGATAAGATTAAGTCCAATTGCAATACTGGATAGCGTTATAGAAAGCTCTGTCATCTTATTCACCCCTTTTTAACTTCTCAATAAGTTCTTCCCTTGTCATTTCTCCACTGGCTACAGCCTTCATGTTTTTTTCATCTTCTTTTGTTAGTGTAAACCCTTCAATTTCTAAATCATGTTTTGCGTATTGAAAAGCCTTTTCTAATTTGTCGGGATCTGTTATCGGTTCACCTCTTCTTGTCATTATTCAACCTCCTGTTCATATATCGCTTTTGTTTTTCCAAATGCTTTATCTATATTCATAATTCTTTTCCAGGATCCATCTTTCGAATACTTGAACCATTCCTCATTATCAAAATAAACTCTTAAATTACCAAGCTCAATTGACTTTACTTCTTTTATATGTTCTTCTGTATATTTTTTTCTAAAATCTTCTTCCATGCTCATTAAGTGCCTTTTGTATATAGTATCGAACATTGAACATATCTTTCTGCCAATCCTTTAACTGATGATAACCTTTTATGTGTGCCATACTCAATCCCCTAAACAAATTATTTATGACCATTTTGCCAACTTCCTCATTTAGTGTTTTAAATTCTTATTTACTTTTTCAATAACTCTATTATATCAACTTTCTTTTTATTAAGTTGGCTTTTAATTATTGTTAAATACTCCATTGATTTGTAAAAAGGAATAGCAAGACCATCGGACTCACTAAATAGGTCATAAAATACTTCATCGTACTTCAATATTCCAATGTCGTAAGTAGTAATTGGTCCTTCAGATTCAATAATATATTCTTTATACTTTTCAATAATATAATTATTTGGAGTAGCATATTTATTAGTGTTTTCATTATTTGACTTGTTAATTCTTAAACTTATATCAGGATATTGCTTATATATAAACTCCAATGCATTCTTAAAGCTTCTTGCTTTATCATAGTTACTTTCTTTATTGTCAATAAAACTTAATGATACCTTACTATCATCCTCTGGAGATATAGGGTACAGGTGAACATCAAAGCTTTTAAAAATAAGCATTAAATAATTTCTGTAATTTTCCAACTTAGTATTATTTTTATAGTCAAAATCTCTTTCAATCTCTTCTAAAATTGGAATGATAAAATTTTTTTCAACTTTATCTTGATTTAAATCAAACATTAATTCCAATACCTTATCAGTATTCGACTTTTTTAGAACTTCTGACGAGAAACTATTCAATACTTCATCTTCCAATGATATTATAAATTTTGCGGTAAAGTATTCCTGAAATGTTTTATGACTAAAGGTATAGATGAATCCATCTTTAAGTAATAAACAAACCGATTTAGTCAAATCAGTTATATATCCTTGTTGATCAAATTCTATTCCTGTTATTTCCTTAGCTTGTGACAAATAATTATTTAGTTTGGATATATCAAAACTATAGTCTCCTTTTAAATAACTAATACAGGAAAAACAGGATAAAACTTTTTCGAAATCATCTTTTGCCAACCTGCTATTCATTAGTCGTTTATATCCTGTTTTTGTTGCATCATGCTTGCTATAAAGTGTGTCAAAGGCTTGCTCATAAAATAAATGCATTTTATCAGGAATTTCAGCAAATTGATTATACGTCATAAGCATAATTGTTAATAATAAGGGATTTGATACAAATGATGAGTGTTCCTTGTATAATTTGATACCTAATTCGCTAATAAATTTGTCTTTTGTTTTTTTATCATAATCTAGTTTTGAAACTAATTGAATAGACTGCTCTTTATTTAAAGGTAATATTTTCATTTCACTAAAATAATTCCAAGAAATAAATGAACTATCTGGTCTGGATGAAACTATAAAGTTATTTTCATGATATTCGTCACATAAATCATGTAATTCTTTAGTTATTCTATCTTTTACGTGATAGTCTAACTCATCAAAGCCATCAAAGAAAAAGGTGAACTTACCACTTTTTAGTGCCTCTAAAAAAAATTTTTTCTCTAAATCAAACCCACTTGTTTTTAAAATATTATATATAGAATCTTCAAAACTCAAGTCTGAATTATTAAAGTTTCTAAGTTCAATAAAGAGGGGTATACTGTATTTTGTTTTAATAGTATTTAAAAATAAAAATTTCATTAATGTAGACTTTCCTGCGCCTGCCGTACCGGTGATCACTAAAAATCTATTTTCATCAAGAAGTTCATCAATATTTTCTACCTTCAAAATTTCGTTTTTATACTTCAAATTTGTATGTACATAAAAATCATAAAGAAAAACCGGCGAGTCCTTGTAAAGAATAGTTTTAATATAACTATACTTTTTTACAGAAAACTCAAGATAATTTTTAAATGCAATGCTAGATTGTGTTATAAAATTTTGATAAACATCCTTGCTTTTATTAAATACATTATTACCTATGCTTTTAATATTTTTCTGCACTAAGTCACTAATAATTTTATTAAAATCCAAATCATTCATTTTATTCCCACCCATATATTTTATACTCTACTGATTATACCTGTTTTTGAATATTAAGACAAAAAGAAGTTACTCTATTTTATGACAGAGTATTTTATGAAAGAGGTGGCTCTATCCTATCGCAATATTCAATTGTATCACGTACCAACTTATTTACTTCTTGTAGTTTTTCATAATCATGATAAGTTATAATTTTACAATGAGCTATCTTATTTCTGATAGGAATTGTCTCTTGTAACTGTATAATTACTTGTAAAGTAAATTTATTCGTTAGGCAGGGATATCCTATTAAAAGAGAGATTAATTCATGGAAATGGAAAGAAGAAAAACCCTTAGTATATGATTTATAATTCATGGTTAAAGGCGCTTTAATAAACCAATCAACACCATATTCTTGTTTCATTGTTTGGAATATGGTATGGCGTAGTATGCTTTCAAGCTCATACAAAAATCCGTAAGCATTTTCATAAAGTAAATTTCCATTGAACTACCTCCCAAATATCCTAAAAACAGCTATTTATAATAATATATAAAGTATACTATATTAAATATCCTTTTAGGGTACACATAAAATGAACAAAATATAATGTTGTAATTATAGTACTTCTTATTGTTCAAAATAAGTTGTTTAATTGAATAATGTGATTATAGCCACAAGAATGTACCACCTTTACCATTAGTTCCACGGGTTTCCCACTTATTGTCAACGCATTTACCATAGAAAAACTCTTTAGAGATATTGAATTGAAAAAGCCTAATCCTCCTATTTTACCAAGGGATTAGGCTTATAAGCTGTCCGCAATCGCGCCATATTGTTGACTATCAGCTTCTATTGCGTAATATCATTGTACAGCATATAAATGACAATGTTTTTCGTCTTTCTTCTACGTTACTCCCTTATAATTGAACATAATTACAAAAAATACAGCTTGTTTTCAACACTTTATCTTTCTTTTATTCAATTGGTTTGGCTTGTTTTATTTAAGAATTTAAAAGCGTTTATCTCATTGTTTGCTTCTAGAATACTTTCCATTATTTAGTGTTATTCTGATAATAGTTATTGAAGGAAGGTGATTGTATGCAAAAAGGACAAACCGTATTCGTGGTTGAAAATAATCAATTTTGTAAGGGTGAAATTAGTTGGTTCTTAGGGAATGGAGAAGTACAAATTATTCTAAATGATTTAACTCACAACTCACTTATCGTAACAAGAACCTACGAAATTGACCTCTTTACTACCTTCAATGAAGTAACAAATTTTTAAAATCTCAAGATAATATTAAGAAAAATATAGAGGTAAATATAAAAAATTTAATATTGATGAAGACAAGAAACGTTTAAAGAAAAAGCAACTTCTTATTGAAGAAAAAAACGCCAAAAACCAAAAGAAGAAAAAACACACGTCGAGTAGGAATTCTAGAATCTAAATATAAAAAACAGGGAAAACAACGGAATGAATTAAATAAAGAGAATGAAGAGAAAAGGAAAAAAGAAGCAAAAAGATAATAAATACATAAGACTACAGGCAAATTCAGAAGCAAGGAAAAGAAATAGAGAAATTCAAGCGCAAAAAACTAAGGATATGCCTAGAAAGAAAACATGTAACTCTTGTGGCTCACCAATTGGTCCATCTAGTCATTGTGGTTGTAGTTAATAACCAAATTTATAGCAGTAGCAAGTTGAGGTTTAATGAGGTTTAATGAGGTTTAAGTAAGAAAAGAAATGGATAGGATTAGTTAGTTAGTTATTATTGTTGTCATATCCCTATGGTTCTCTTAGAAAAATCTGAATCTGATAAAGCTGAAGAAAGAGAGCTTCAAGAATATACCGAGAAGATTGATAAGATGATTTAACTGCTCTGCTTTATAGGATTTTTATTTACTATATAAAGCATTGAGATAATTAATATAACAATTCCGCATAATAGCATAATCGTTGATATTGAAAGGGTAAAGTATAATGATAAAGAGACAAATGCATATGATAATGGAACTAATCCATTTGAAGAAGCATTAACGAGACTCATAACTCTTCCAATTTTATCAACATGAGTTTTTTCTTGTATGGATGAAATTAGTAATACATTTATAAATGAAGAAGAAATTCCCATTAGTAAAAGAAGAATTATTCCGGTCCAAATATTAGGTATATAACCTAGGAAAGATAGTAAGAACCCTACGCAACCAATTACATAAAGTATAATATGACCCCTATTTCTGTTCAAATTTAAGATTCCTACTAAAATTGCCCCAAATAACATTCCTCCTTGGTATGAGCTTTGTAAGAAACTTAAATCTAATGCTTCTCCTTGTATAACATTTTCTACAAGGAGTGGAATTCCCATTAATAAAGGTCCGAAAAAGAAAAAGTTAATAACAATCAAAAGAAAAATAATATTTTTCAAAAAAGGCATTTCTAATACGTAAGAAAATCCTTCTTTAAGTTGAATAAATGTAGAATCATCACTATTATTAGTTTCATTTTCATTTTCATTTATAAATAATGAGAATATGAAAGTTAAAAACAAGAAAAGAGAAATTGTTAAAAATAGAATATTAAAAGTGCCTATTGTTAAAATCCACCCCCCAATCATTGGACCCAAAAACATTGCACTTTGATTTGAACTCTGTATGAAGGAATTAGCTCTGGTTAAGTCTTCTTTTGAAACTACCATAGGTGTAAGTGAAGTGTTTGCAGGAGAGAAGAATGCATCAACTACACCAAATGAAAATGCGAACATAATTAATGGCCACAGTAGCAACCAATCTAACTGTAAAAAGAGGACCATAGCTAATACTAGTAAACATCGAATTAAACTTGAGACTATCATGATTTTTGATCTTTTAATTCTATCAGCCCATACCCCACCTACAGTCATAAGGATTACACGAGGGATCATTGTAATCATCATTACAATACCGAGAGCAGCTTCTTGATCCAGAACTGTGATAATATACCATTGTTCTGTGAATAAGTATGTAGACAAAGCAAGGAATGAGAATGTACTTGAAAGCCATAAGAAAAGGAAAGATTTATTTTTTAGTAATTGGATACTTTTTTTCTCTTCTTGTTTCTTTACCTTAACGGCATCAAACTCCACTATTTATCCTCCTCTGAATTAGAAAATAAGAATTCATCTATCTTAAAAGCAGTAGTCATAATATAATACTTATCTTTATCGTCTTTATCTTTGGTTTCGTTATTACAAGAAAGCTCATTAATTAACTCTCTATACTTATTAGCAAATTCTAAGAATTTTTCTTTGCTAACAGATACTTCCTGTTGGAGTGATAAACTATTCCATTTTTCCACATCTGCCGACTCTGGAGAGAAAGAAGAACTAGGAGCAGTTATAACCCTAGATTTAGCTCTGTCAAGAACTTCTAAGTAAGATTGCCTGGTAGCCTCTTCTGACTCACTGAAAACTAAAAGTGAGTCATCAGGAATAAAACCTTTTGCAATAGCTTGATAGTACTTAAGAATATTTCCTCCTCTTTCAATTTTTTTGACTAGTTTAATAAATTCATATTTTTCAAGTTCCCTTAAATGGTAAAGTATTTTAGCTCTTGATAAATTGAGGTTTTCAGCTAATTGATGACCAGTATGGGGTTTTTCAATCAAATAACTCAAAATTTTAATGCGTAAGGGATCACTAATAATTTTTAATTGTTCATATGAAGTAATTGTCGAAATAGGTTTTTGTTTCATGAAATTCTCCTTTTTAACCAGTTAAATATTTTTAACTAACTATACCAAAAAAAAGAAATAATGCAATAGTAGAAGATAGAACGTAATTTAGGTATTTAGGTTCATTTACCTGGGTAAATAGTTATTTACCTCTATATTGACACAGGGATTTATTGTAAGGTTAAGTAAATATTTTTAAATGATGAAGGGGGCAATATGATGAAAAAAGTTTTTCTAGGTCTTATTATCTTTACTTGTTTAATACTCAATGTGGGGGATCATAGTTAAAAAATTAGCTGATTTAAATGATCCCACACCAAAAAATTCTGAAGAAACTACTTAAATCCAAAAATGTATCATTTCTTTGTTATTATTTTTCTTCAAATAAATGGTTATTATATCTAATTTATCTTGGACTCCTAGTTTTTTGTATAGTTCATGACTTGTAATGAGGCTTTGTTAAAGTACATATCATGCTTTTCATAATATTCTAAACACTTATTAAAAAATTTCAGACTTTCTCTGATATCACCAATCTTCATTTTTATAGATGCAATATTATGCAAAAGTAAATGGTAATCATCACTGCCGATACTTAAGAAAATTTCGTAAGACTCTTGAGTTAATAAAAGGCTTTCGTTATAAAGCTCTTTTTTAAATAGAACTTTACCTTTGCCCATAAGAGAAGAGGCTTTTATGTCTAACATATTAGTTTCTTCAGCAAGCTTTATCACTCGGGAATAATTTGATATAGATTCATCCAATTGTCCCAAACTTAAACAGAATGTGCCCAGAAACGATAAAGCATACAAATAATCTTTTGTAGTTCTTGATAATTGGCTACCATAAAAAGCACTTTTTTCATAGGATTTTTTAGAGTAACTGAAGTTTTCTAAACTGAATGCATATTCCCTTCAATTAAGAAAAATTTGGTTTTCAATTTAGTTTCATTTAGAAGTGAAAAAAGACTTTTATACTCATCTATAACATGCTGCATAAGTTCATAGTCATCTTTTGAATATAAAATCTCTAGTTTATTAAGAATTAAAGTACCCACAATCGTTTTTTCAAATGTATAATTTAAAAGATCATCTATCATTTCTAAAGCTTCATTTTGCTCTTGGTTTGTACCGTTAAGTATCCAGGTTATCCAATCCTAACAAAGCTTGTAGGAACTAGGATGAAAAGAATATTAAAATTTTCAGGATTAGAGGCAAAGAAATATAAACCCTACTCTCTCCGTCATACACAGACTTCCCTTCTTGCTGAAGCTGAAGTGGACATTGAGGAGATTATGGATCGTTTAGGACACAACGGTAATAGGAATGCCGAAGTCGATAAAGTGATGGTTCAGGCAAAACAGGCAGAAGCAACTATAACCAATCCCACTCATGATACTTTTTGGGGTGGATACTCTGGTCACTTCCAAGACCCAGATGGTCACTTATGGGAAGTAGTTTGGAATCCAAATTGGGATACAATTGTATAACTCATTTTTACTTAATAGAGCTGGTAATAGCCGGCTTTTTTATTGAGTATTAATGGTCTACTAAGACTTAAGTACGTGTATATTCATCAAGCTGCAAGGTATCAGTCAAAAAAGAAAGACGGTCACTTTTAAGCACCCGTCAGCTTCTCCCAATCACCTATTGCCTTAAGCACTTCAAGCACAACTTTTTCATTTATAGTACTATCAATTTCCCCCAAAGTTATCTAGCATTTCACGCACTTCATCTGTTGACTTTGTGTTCATCAATTGATTTCTTAATTGACTTGCCCCTGGAAACTCACGGACATATATCTTAAAGAAACGCTGAAGAGATGTAAATGGACGGGTTTCAAGTTCTTCTGAATATTGATCATATAGGTCAAGGTGTAACCTTAAAAGATTAAGCAATTCCTTACTACCATGGTCTTTCGACTCCTTTTCAAAGGCGAATGGATTTTTAAAAATACCCCGTCCAATCATAACCCCATCAACACCGTATCTATGAGCGAGTTCCAAGCCAGTTTGACGATCCGGAATATCGCCATTAATCGTCAAAAGTGTATCAGGTGCCACCTCATCACGAAGCTTCTTGATCTCCGGAATCAGTTCCCAATGAGCGTCCACATCACTCATTTCCTTTTTGGTACGTAGATGAATAGATAGATTAACGATGTCTTGCTTCAATAGGTGTGTAAGCCAGTCACGCCATTCGTCTACTTTCGTGTAACCAATCCTTGTCTTCACACTTACAGGCAATCCTCCCGCTTTTGCTGCTTGTATGAGCTCTGCAGCAACTTCTGGACGACGAATCAGACCGCACCCCTTCCCATTTGAAACCACATTAGGTACAGGACAACCCATATTAATATCCACACCGCTAAAACCTTCTTTCGCCATTCCAATACTCATTTGCCGAAAATATTCGGGTTTATCCCCCCATATATGGGCTACAATTGGTTGTTCATCTTCTGTAAAAGTCAAACGCCCACGCACACTATGCTGCCCTTTTGGATGACAATAACTTTCCGTGTTTGTAAATTCTGTAAAAAACACATCAGGTCTCGCAGCATCACTTACGACATGTCGAAACACAACATCCGTCACTTCTTCCATTGGTGCTAGTATAAAAAACGGTCGTGGTAAATCGCGCCAAAAATTATCTGTCATAGAATTTCAAATCCTCTCATGATACGGGGCATCAGGACAAACCTGATGTGAACCCAAAAATAAAAAGCAAAGGTATCTCTGCTTATTTTACATTTATATCATAAGAAACCGGTACCTGTCACTTCCCGAAATCAGTCGAATCATATTCGCCCAAAACCGGGAAGTGACAGGTGCCGGATAACATTATATAACGAACCACTCGCTATTCAATCTTACTTTCTAATCTCCTTCCTCTCACCACGCATGGTAAAACAAATATAAACCGTTAAAATAATACAACTAAGAAGTGCCAAATGGAAAATTGTATGAAGGGTATTTGGTACGATTCCGTTCATGACAGGCAAGAAGGCATGTGTGTTCCCAAACATTTCATTATAGCTTTCAACCTGTTCCTCTGCCCCAATTCCCCAAAAATAAGGAATTCACCATGCAAACAGGGCTCCTGTAAAAATACAAGTTGGGTGAACGATTAACCAAATCCTTACCCAAATGGGATATCTTTACTCGGATCAAGAGCACAATTTGACCCACGCCAATCAGGGTAACAACCCGTATTTCTTGGGATGATTTAGCAGAATTAGTAGCTGCAATATCGTTAAGACTACCCAGCGGAACCCAATCTTGTACAATCATGAATAGCAGTATAAAAGCATAACCAGCGAGTAATATTTTCTCAGAAAGACGCACATTCCTTTTCATAAACCTCACTCCAGTCCTTTACGTAAAAGTTTCATAATCGACGTAGTAGTGGATAAAGCGTGCTTTGGTCGATTTTCAGTCCATATTTATCTAAGCTTTGAACTAGAGAGTACCCATATTGCGGTTGCTTCCGTTTGCTTAGCACGCCCAAAGTCAGCACTCCACGTCTTAGTTCGAGTGATTGCAAAACATCCCCCAAATTAATCACCTCATTTTTCTTACACTGTGTTTAATACAGTATTAGACTAAATACATCCAACGTTGTGATACAATATAATCAGCTTATTTAAGATAAATGATTTTTTAGAATCCTTGCTGTATAATGAATAACAGAAAATTTTTTGGCAAAGATTTCAAACATCTGTATCAATTGGGGCCAAAATCAGGTGAATTTTTGGAAAATAACCTCTAACTCTTATATCAAGGGTTATAATAACTGATTACTAAACTCGTTAATGAGATTGTGCCCAACCTCATTATTTAAAAGCCCTGAATTTCCAGATATACAATGAAATTCAGGGCTTTTTATTTCCCCCATTAGAGTTGTGTTAAAGGATTTATTTACGATTTTATCTGACATGGAAAAGCTGGGTGGATTGGAATAACACCAAATATTGCTATCACTTTACTAAGCTTAATTATAGCTAGAATCTATTGCTATTTGTCCAAAATCAGGTGAATCCTATTCATTATAATTGCAAAACACCATTTAAAAGGAGATTCTTTTATGAAACACATGAACAGTAAATCAACCTTATCAACCATCCTGCTGCTGACGGGCATTGTATTGATAGCCATTAACCTAAGACCTGCGATAACTTCTGTCGGACCTTTAATGGGGACTATTCGTGATGATATTGGTCTAGCGAATTGGAATACAGGACTTATTACAAGCCTCCCACTGCTTGCCTTTGCGATCATGTCTCCAGTTGCTCCCAAAATAGCCAATCGATTGGGCAATGAAAAAGCGTTATTATTGGGATTAATCTTATTACTATCAGGTATTGGTATTCGTTCACTAGCTTTGGTTCCAGCATTATATATTGGAACAACGTTTGTCGGCTTAGGTATTGCTGTCTGTAATGTTTTATTACCTGGTGTAATCAAAGAAAAATTTCCTGATAAAGTTGGACTAATGACAGGAGCTTATACAACGATTATGTCTGTATTTGCCGCAATTGCTTCTGGCTTAAGTGTTCCGTTAGCTACAGCACTTGGATGGCAAATGTCATTACTTATTTGGGCTTTGTTTGCTCTAATCGGAATTACCATTTGGGTAATCATTAATCACAAAAATAATGACACACCCGACCAACAATATTTTGAGACCAATAGTAGTCAATTATTTCGATCTGCTATGGCTTGGCAGGTAACCTTATTTATGGGACTTCAATCATTTCTTTTTTATGTCACCATCTCCTGGTTACCAGAATTGCTGCACCACTCAGGCATTTCAATTGAAACAGCTGGCTGGCTTTTGTCATATATGCAATTTATTAGTTTACCTGTAACATTTTATACACCGATTTTAGCCAGCCGATTTAACAATCAACAAGGAATTAGCATTGGAATTGGATTATTGGGGCTATTAGGTTACGGTGGATTACTATTTGATGGATCATTATTCATAACTATTATTTCGGTTACATTAATTGGTTTTGCCTTAGGAGCCTGTATTAGTCTTGCTTTAGCCTTTCTAGGTATGCGTAGCATTGATGCTAAACAAGCTGCAAACCTATCCGGAATGGCACAATCCTTTGGTTATTTACTTGCAGCGATAGGGCCTTTGCTTATCGGATTACTGTTTGATATTACCAAAACATGGACGGTCCCATTACTTGTGATGTTAATAGTTGTACTCGTTTTAACTGGATTCGGAATCGGGGCAGGAAGAGATAAGTATGTTTAGCTCTAATCGAGCAAGAGTTTATCCTTCCCAACAATGTATATGGATTTAACCAGTTCATCCGTATCACGTGTTGCTTGCCTAATTTCCTATTACTTTTAAGAAAAAATAAAAGAACAGAAGCTATAAAGAGCTCCTGTTCTTTTAACCATTTAATTATCCATATTTAATAAGATTTAAAATCCATAAAAGCTCGGACCACCATTTAACTGTTCCATAAGATTTCCTATAATACTATCGCCTATAATCATCATTATGATGACAACCGCGATATTCGTGAGTAAAATTCCATAAACTACATCAAGTCCACCTTCTTCATATTGGTATGATTTAACCGTAAATAATGTAGCCGTCATTGAAATACTGAACAATGCAAGTGATAAAAATAATATAATCGTACTAAACATATTAATAGATAATAAAAGGAATAATAAAGAAAGTAGTAACAAAGCAGTTGGTACTACCATTAAGGTTCCAAATTGTGTCAAAACTTTCAAAAATGGTAATTCTACTTTCATGAGTTTAGAAATGGCAAATATAACTGCTATTAATGCCGCAAAAAAGATTAGCAATATTAAAAATGGTTTCAGAACAACATCAAAAAATGGAACCTGAATATACCCACCGGTCATTTTATTGGTTGCAGTGTAAAAATATAACGGTAATAATAAAGCGAATAGAATGACAGTAATGATGGCATTTACTTGATCGGACTCATGAACTTTTTTACTCGTTTCGAAAGGATGTTTTATAGCATCTGGAATGAAATGTAAATAATTTCTTCCAATTTCTTTTCCTTGTGTTACATATTGATTAGATTGCGTGTTCGCTTGTGTTTGTATGTTTGGTTCTTCTTGTGGATATGTATCCTCTTGTGAATTCCTCTCAATATTCATTGCTGCTTGCTCCAACTTGGTTCCACAGCTTATACAAAATTTCGCATCCTGATCATTTGGTGTGCCACATTGTGGGCAGTGCATAACCATCTCTCCTTTATAAATTTATTTCTTATTCTTCTTCTGAAGGGGTCAGTTCTTTTACATTATCAGCACTAAATCCCCAAAATAAGTTATAGTAATCATTCACTATCCATTCATCATTTTCCTCATCATAGATGAGTTCATATCCCCTATCATATTCCGTTTCCTCTGTTTCAACTTCTTCCTCATTGGTATTTGCGGTAGTAGAATCGTATTGCAAACGTGCTTCTACAGAGGCCGTATAAGTATTGTCCGTATACTGTATGTCAAAACTGTCTAAATCAAACGAGGACTTTTGGTAAGTCCCTATCCACTCTACTTCATCTTCTTTCATATCGGAGATTTCCTCAGTATGGACTTCTAATAGATTATTTGATATATGGGAAAAATTTGATTCATCTAATTCACGATAAGCTTTTGCTCTATCTTGCGCATATGTGTGAATAGCATTCATCATATCTGTTTTTACGTCTTCGGAAAAAGGTGAATCCACTGCTAGATTAATCGTTTTTTTATCAATTTTAGCTTTTTCCGTCTCTACTTTACCCCAGGGAAACTCAAGTTCTGCGTGGGCTGTTGCTGAACCATTTAATGATATAGGGCCAAATTGCGCGCCGTCTTCACTAGATTCTATCTCTTCTTCATTAATATAATAATTTACCTGAGAAGCTAATTGATCATAGCCAGTATTTAAATAAACATCCCCAGCTTCTAAATAGACTTCAGTATATAAATTTTGATCAGACACATTTATGAGTTCGATTTGATTACTATTTTCCAATTGGACAAAATCATTTTCATACTCAGCTTTTAATTGATATATACCGGGTAATACAGGACCAACTTCCTGTTCAAAGTTATCTGAATCCGACATGGCAACCTCTTCATCTTCTAAATAAATAGCTGTATCGACTAAGTTTGTAGCAACAGTAAAATAGAATGGTGTAATGGTAATTTCATAGCGATCAAATAGAAATGCAGTTTTTCCATTCTGTTCTAATTTAAAAACACCATTATGACCTTGCTCATCCTGTCCCTGATTTAAGGCTTCTGCTTGTTCTTTTAAAGAATGAATAACTGATTCGTGATAATCTGGATTTTCACTAAAATAGGTCATGAGCGGTTCAACATTCTCTTCTGTAATAGATAGCTCGGAATCGTTACTATAAAGTAATTTTGCCAGTTGACTTTGGTCTTGTTCACTAATGGCTTCATCAAATTTCTCAATCAACCTATCCTTATCGGTTAATGCTGTTCCTGCCTGATATCCAATAACCAGAAGTAACACAACAATCCCTATACCCAGAGAAACTAATTTTTGCCTTTTGGTCCATGGTTTCTTAGGTTTACTTTGAGATTGGATTGATTTTTTGTTCTGTTGGGGAAAATCATATGCAGGTTGAGAAGCAGAAACCTCTGTGCCACATTCAGAACAAAATCGAGCATCAGCTTTCAAAGGATGCCCACATTCTTTACAGTATCCCATCCATTTTTTCACTCCTTTTCTTAAAATTTCATGTAACTTTACAATTATATTACAAAATACCCATGAATTCATCAAAAATTGTCAAAAAATCAGGATTTATTTTGACAAGTCGATTAACCATTAAAAAAGGAAGTTATCCCAATGGAATAACTTCCTTGTACATTATGAGCTATGACGAATTAAGAAGTATTTCTTCTTCCCTCTTCTTATAACGGTAAATTTATCATCAATTTTGTCTGTATCTGTAATCGTGTATTTAAGGTCCTTTTGACGTTCGCCATTAATATAAATGGCCCCATTTCCAATATCCTCACGTGCCTGGCGTTTCGATGATGATATTTTTGCCTCTACCAATAAATCAATAAGGCCTTTTTCCTGTTCATTAAGCGTAAAGGATGGTACATCTTTAAAGCCTTGTTCAATTTCAGTCCCGTTAAGCGAGGCGATATCACCGCTGAATAGAGCTTTTGAGATTTTTTGAGCCTGTGCTAAAGCCTCTTTACCGTGAATGAGTATTGTCATTTCTTCTGCTAATCTCGTTTGGGCAATACGTTTCTCAGGCTGTGTTTCAACCTCTTTCTCAAGCACAGCTACTTCATCTTTTTCTAAAAATGTAAAGTACTTGATAAATTTTATAACATCACGATCATCTGTATTAATCCAAAATTGGTAGAATTCATAAGGAGATGTTTTTTCCGGGTCTAACCATACAGCCCCACCTGCTGTTTTCCCGAATTTCGTTCCATCTGCTTTTGTAATAAGCGGAACGGTTAATCCAAACGCCTTTGCGTCCTCTCCTTCCTCTGATGTACGACGGATTAATTCTAATCCTGCTGTAATATTGCCCCATTGATCACTACCGCCAATTTGCAAGGTACAGCCTTTATCTTTATATAAGTTTAAAAAGTCAAGAGATTGAAGGATCATGTAACTAAATTCAGTAAAAGAAATGCCGTTTTCAATTCTTGATTCAACCGAATCCTTTGCAAGCATATAATTAACCCCAAAATGCTTTCCAATATCCCGTAAGAACTCAATAATATTCATGCTGGATAACCAGTCATAGTTATCAGCCGGTATGACATCAGCTTCCTCTTCATTCGTATTTAACACCCCGGCCACCTGGTTTTTAAGACCTTCACTCCATGCTCTTACTGTGTTTTCCTCGTTTAGCTGTCTTTCGGTATTTCGTCCGCTTGGGTCTCCAATCATTCCTGTTCCGCCACCTACAAGTGCTATAGGACGATGCCCCGCCCTCTGAAATCTTTTCAGCATTAATAATGGAACAAGGTGTCCAATATGAAGACTGTCCGCTGTGGGATCAAAGCCACAGTATAAGGTTATGGTGTTCTCCTCTAAATGCTTTTTTAATCCTTCTTCATCGGTTATTTGATTCACAAGCCCTCTATCTTTTAGATCCTGTATAATATCCACGATGTATCCTCCTCTTCAATTTTTTCAGATTCAATGAAACAATTCTGTTTAGCGACATATGAAGGTGAAGGAAGTCACGCAAGTCACTACGCGCAGGAGCTGGACAAAATCATTTCTGAATTTTTATCCACAGAGCTCTCATAATCTCATTTCCTATACCATAAAAAAACCTCGTTCCTATCTAAATGATAGGGACGAGGTCACCCGCGGTACCACCCTGATTGCAGTCAAATATATAAACTGCCGCTTTCCAATTCATAACGGTTTGGTGAACCGTTTCTGCTATAAACAGAAATTGCTCCCAGACGTAATTCGTCAATCTGTCCTGTACTGACTTCCACCAACCGCCAGCTCTCTAAAACAGTAAACAGACCACTACTGCATCCTTTCTCAGCATTACGATTTTATTGTTGTTAATTATTAATATATAGCACAAAAAAAAGAATAACGCAAGTATAAAAATAAAGAATGCTTACAAAACAGGATTCTGCAGCTATGATTCTATGTAGTTTTCCAAATTTCATTAGACCCGGCTGTTAACAAATGACCTATTAAACCTAACTTTCGTAATAACCTTATGCTTATAATCAAGGAATTGTAAATAGTAAAATGCTATTTATTCACAAATATTATAATTAAGAACAAGGGAACAAAGTTTGCTTCATATGGACTTTCTCCTATCCTTCTTTACTGGACAGAATCCGATCATCTGCTTACTGTTAAACCATTTCATTTTTAAGCTGAATCTGACCCTGGAAATCGACAAAACCAGCACATTTTCCTCCCTTTTGATTGCAACATTATGATATAATATTGATGGTATTTTTAGGGGGTATATTATGAACGAGAAGCTTCGCCAATTTGTACATAATGTGAAATCATGGTGGCAGACTGGAAAACTACAGAAGTTTTCGCGTATCACTAGTGATGTAACTTGGAATATAATTCTTATCTTTTTAGTGTTAGGTTTAATCGGTGCATTTTTTGTTGGAGGCATTGGTGTTGGGTATTTTGCTTCATTAGTAAAAGAAGAGCCCATTCGCAGCTATGCCGACATGAGACAGAATATTTATAACTATGAGGAAACAACGGACCTTTATTTTTCTAATAATAAACATTTAGGCGAATTGCGGGCTAATTTACATCGTGAAGAAGTTGATATTGAAAATGTATCCGAACATGCCATTAATGCTGTAATTGCTACGGAAGACGAATTGTTTTACAACCATAAAGGTGTGGTACCGAAAGCTATATTAAGAGCTTTATTTCAAGAATTCACAAATTCTGAAACACAGTCAGGCGGAAGTACCTTGACGCAACAACTTATTAAAAATCAAATATTAACCAATGAGGTATCTTTCGAACGTAAAGCAAAGGAACTACTTCTTGCTTTAAGACTGGAAAACTTTTTTAAGAAAGAGGAAATTTTAGAAGCTTATTTAAACGTAGTCCCTTATGGACGTGATTCTTCAGGACGCAATATTGCCGGTATTCAAACAGCTGCACAAGGAATTTTTGGTGTTGATGCCAAAGACTTAAATATTCCTCAAGCAGCATTCATAGCTGGATTACCCCAAAGTCCATTTGGTTATGCACCATTTACAAATGGTGGGGAGATAAAAAGTAAAGAAGGCTTAGAACCTGGCTTTAACAGAATGAAAACTGTATTAGACCGGATGCACGAAAATGGCTATATAAATGATAAACAGTATGAAGATGCACTCAACTACGATTTAACTAAAGACTTTATTGAACCAAAACCTTCTCCGATTCAGAATTATCCATATTTAACCTTTGAAATTGAACAAAAGGCATCCAGTATTGTAGCTGAACATTTAGCTGAACAAGATGGTTATACAAAAGAGGATCTGGAGAACAACGATAAGCTTCGAGAAGAATATAATATAATTGCTAAGCGCAATTTACAGCAAAATGGCTATAAAATTCATACCACCATCGATAAAGAAATTTATGATGCACATCAAAAACTGGCTAAGAAATATGAACACTTTAAACCATCCCAAACAGTAATCGTTGAAAACCCTGAAACGGGAGAAAAGGAAGAGAAGGAAATTCAAGTACAGCCAGGTGCTGTGTTACTAGAAAATAAGACTGGAAAAATTCTTTCTTTTGTCGGTGGACAGAATTATAAAGAAAATCAAAATAACCACGCGTTTGATAGGGCACGACCGAATGGAAGTACAATGAAGCCTTTATTAGATTATGCACCGGCGATGGAAAAAGGAATTATTCAGCCAGCGAGTCCTGTCCTGGATGTAAAAGGTAAAAACGGCTGGTATCCAAGCAACTATGTAGCCAGCTCTGAATCAGGGATTACAGATGCGCGTACAGCACTTGCGAAATCCTTAAATATTCCAGCAGCAAGAATTTACAAAAAAATGCTTGGAGATCAACCACCTCCTGCAACCTATTTGGATCGCATGGGGTACACGACTCTTATTGATAATGAGCGAACCAGTGACTACGAAAATCCGTCTATGTCCATTGGCAGTATGTCATACGGTGTCTCTGTGGAAGAAAATGTGAATGCCTTTGCTACCTTTGGCAATATGGGGAAATTTGTGGATGCCTACATGATTGAAAAGATTGAAACAAAGGATGGAGAAATTCTTTATGAACATGAAACAGAAGAACAGGAAGTGTTCAGTCCGCAAACATCCTATTTAACACTTGATTTAATGAGAGACGTTATTTCTTCAGGGACAGCAACCTATGTGAACAGTATATTAAACAATCCAAGTGTTGATTGGGCAGGTAAAACAGGTTCAACCGAAAATATACAGGATGCATGGTTTGTTGCAACAAATCCGAATGTAACGATTGGCACATGGATCGGTTATGATACCTATGATAAAGATGGAGATGGTGATGGGTATGGACATCCTAGTGACAATAAAAACAGTGATCCTGATCGCCTCATCCATTTAAATTATAATACGGGTTCTGGATTAAGCTATAGTAACAGAAATATTCGCTTCTGGGGAGAACTCGTTAATGCAGCAACAAAAATTCGCCCTGATATAATGGCACCGGAACAAAAGTTTGATAATCCCGGAGGAATTGTTACAAGAAGTGTTTGTGCTGTATCAGGTTTACTCCCAAGTGAAGCCTGTAAAGAAGCAGGATTGGTTACAACAGATATATTTAATGCAAAATATGTACCATCAGAGGAAGACAATAGCTTAATAAAAGGCGATTATGTCAAAGTTGATAATAAGTTCTATCCTGCTGTTGAAGGGACACCGGAAGAATTTACGGAGGAAGGATTTATGTTAAATCCTGAATATCTGGAAGAACAAGGTTGGGATGATGTAGAGAACCTTAAAAAAATTATACCTGATAATGAAAAATGGTCGAAGATTCAAATTCCAGAAATCGAGGAGCTTCCGGATGATGGGAAGGCACCTTCTTCACCATCAAATGTCTCAATATCCGGAAAAACGCTAACTTGGAATGCTCCATCTGATAAAGATGTGATAGGGTATCGTGTTCATATGGCCAACGAACCAGGTGAGCCTGGTGAAACCATCGGAAATACCAAAAATACTAAATTCACGCTGCCAAATAATAATCAGGCTTATTATGTTACCGCTATTGATTATTACGGACGAGAATCATCATTATCTGAAACAGCTATACATGGAGAAATTCATAAAAATTCCTTAAGTCTAAAGGACTTATCCGCTTCAGCAATTAAGGATGGTGTACGATTGACCTGGAATAAACCAAATTCTGATGAGTTCTCACATGTGAAAGTTTTACGGGGATCAAAAGTCGTTGGAAAGAACATCAATAGTAATTCATTTGTAGATAAAAATATTAAACCAAACCAGTCTTATTCATATACCGTTATACCTGTTGATACAGACAATGATGAGAGCAAAGGTCAAACCATAACGATTGAAACGAAAATCAATTCTTCGGATGAGGAAGACAATGGAACAAATGAGACAGAAGAGGAGTGAGCTATAATAGCTCACTCCGCTTGTAGAGAACCCCCTAAAATAACACTTCGCCTGCCGCGGGTTAGGACTGAGTCTCCTGATAGGAACGAAACTGTCAAGGCTCCCACATTATTCTACTTCATTTTAAGGTATCTATTGGAAGTTATTCTGTTGAAATATCTTCTACCTCCAGCGTAATTGCCAAAATAAAACCAAATTCTCCTGCTACTGCATGGATTGCTTTTCCACTTTCTTTTCCTCTGGATAATAATCGAAAATACTTTTTGTATAACAGATTTTATGCCTTTCACGATCTAGCTTGAATTTATTTTGTGATAGATCGTTTCGTCGTTTCTAACGCTCCTTTTACTGCAGGTAGATATCGATAACTACAGACGGAATTTTCCATTAATAAACATTCTTACCAAATTAATCTACGAAATTGCGGCTAGTTTCGTTCATGATAAATCGCTACATTTTAGTCTAGTTTCCACTCCCAGGTCCAAAACAGACTAAGCAGAATCCACTACGTGACCAAAAGGATGTCACTCCGTAAATTCTGCCTATGCTGTCGGGCCTAAACGGTCGCCTCCGCTTTTCAGTGCTGGGTCTGACCTATGCAGGACAAGGAAAGCTACAAGGCCTTTACATCACCCGATATACATACATTTTATGAGGAGTGTACATATCGTTCCTCCTCTAAAATCGTTCATTGTTCTCCTTTGGAGTTGATCGTTTTTGTTATTTCCCAACCCCGAAGATAGCCTAGGGATTCCTAACTATCTTTTCACACATTTATAAGCTGAATTTTCGTACTAAACCATTTAATCTTTCTGCTAGTTTGGCTAGCTCTTCTGAACTTGAAGCAACTTCTTCCATAGAGCTATTCGTTTGTTGTGTAGATGCTGATGTTTGCTCTATACCTGCTGATGCTTCTTCTGATGCTGATGCGATCTCATCAATAGAACCAGACATTTCTTGGCTCGTAGACGACATTGTTGATAGATATTGTGTTACCGTTTCAATGTCATTAGCCATTTGTTGAACAGCACTATTGATTTGATCGAAGGTTTCACCAGTTGTTTGAACTTGCTCCGTACCTTTTTCCACTTCGGAATAACCATTCTCTAATGCATTGACAACGGTGTTTGTCTCTTTTTGGATGTTCTCAACGATTCCGGTAATATCCGATACAGAATTGGCTACTTGTTCAGCAAGATTTTTCACGCTATCAGCTACAACAGCAAAACCTTTACCCTGCTCCCCAGCACGGGCAGCTTCTATTGCTGCATTAATAGCCAACAGACTGGTTTGGTCCGCAATATCCTCGATTACATTCACTAATTTTGAAATATCTTTGGATTGCTCGTCCAGTTCTTTTACTTTCTTGACTGTATCTTGAACCATCTGATCGATAAAGTCCATTTGGTTGACAGATGTGTTCATAAGTTGACTTCCTTTATCTGTTAGTTGCAGTACATTATGAGATTTTTGATAAATAAGTTCTCCTTTTGAATTTGCTTCTTGTACATTTTCGGTAAATGTTTGAGCATTTGAGGACAATTCACTTGCATTATTAGCTTGAGATTCCGTTCCAGAAGAAATCTCTTGCATCGTACTAGCAATCTGCTCAGAACCTTGCATCACTTCATTAGCAGACTTATTTAATTCCTCACTTTGATTACTTACAGTTTCGGAAACGTCGTTAATTTGTTGCAGTAAATCCCTCATACTATTGTTCATGGTATTTGTTGCCGAAACGAGCTGACCGACTTCATCATTTGATTTGGTTTGAAGCGGTTCCTGACTTAAATCACCATTAGCAATAGACTTCATTCTTTCAAGTACAACAAAAATTGGTTTAGTAATTTTACGTGTTGTGATTAACGAAATAATTACTGCTAAAGCTAATACAACTACAAGCGTAATGGATATTGGGATTAATATGCCTTTTGCCTTATTTTCAAACTCTGCCTTGTTAACTGTTCCACCGATTACCCATCCAGTTGTATCGTTTTTAGCAAAACCCATGATTTTATTCTGTCCCTCAGACTGATAATCAAACGTTCCTTGCTTTCCCGACTCCGTAATTTTTTGATAGTAATTTCGATTAGATTGATCTTTCCCTATGTAACTTTTATCTGGATGTGCCAAAAAGCTCCCTGATTGGTCAAACAAAACCGCATACCCTGTATCGCCAATTTTTGTTTTATTTAGCATCTCAAGTAACGAATTTATGGATAAATCAATTCCAACAACGCCTTGTAATTCATCGTTTCTATAATACGCCTTTGCAGCTGTAACAACTGTCTCATTCGTTGCCTCGTCAACATAAGGTTCTGTCCAAATGGTTGAATTCTTGGCTTCTACAGCTTTTTGATACCAAGGTCTTTCTTTTGCGTTAAAATCTTCACTTAAATCAGCTTTTGGATAAATAACAACATTACCGGTTTCATCAAATCCTGTATACAAACTTTTTATATAATCATTCGAATCTGCGGTCTCTTTTAAATATTGAAATAATGCATCTGAATTATCCTTTTGATAATGGGTTATTAGTTCATTAGAAGTTAACCTGGTTAATGAGCTATCAATGTTTTCAAAAAATAAGGTAAAGGTATCATTTAAACCTCCTACTTGGCTCTCTACATTTTTAGTCAGCTCATTCGTTGTATTCTTCACGCTGTAAGTATAACTGACAAAAGCGATTATTCCCCCAGCTATAATAATAAGTAAAAGAAAAGGAAAAAGAATACGTGTTTGGATGGTCTTCTTTCGTTTCTTAAAAATTTTGTTTAATTTCATGTTCTACGACCTCATTTCATTAGAATGTCTATTGCCAATTTTAACTACCTTTTTTACATCACCTTTCCCTTCACAACCGACTACAACGTATTTTATTGGTCCTTTTGTAGTGTGACTTTTGATTTACAAACAAAAATACGATAATTTTCAGCATTTTTCAATGATTCTTGATATTTCGTCACATAATTGTCACATTGTAGCTATGTGAATATATCATAATTTTTTATCAGTAATAATCTATTTGTACCATTAAATATGGAAGGACTGTTTTCTATTATATCGAAACTTTTATCATCCCCGCACATATCTTCAAATCTTCTATTTACATCCGTTCCAAGGAGTGATGTGAATTTGTTAATAACATTTCTTTTTGGTGTTACTGTTAGATTATATCACTAGGTAAAAATAGGATATCTTCTCTTGTACCAACACCAACATGGTTTTAGATTTTTTTATTCTCTCTTGTTAGCAGTTAGCATCACGTTATTTTCAATACCATATTTATGAAGTTTTTGAATGGCTTCTTTGGATGTTAATCTCACTTTATCTTAGTTAATACTAAATTTGTTTTCCTTAAACCTATTATTATTCCAAATAATAATAGGCCATTAATCATTAAAATGCCTACTATAACAAATCCTACATCCGCGGAGTAATAATCGATTAACATACCCAAAACAGGAGAAAAATTAATCATACAAAAGTTTATTTGCCAAGTGTAACGCCTGCTTATCATGTCGTATTTCCCCGGGTTTATTACCTTCCCCAATTACATATCCTTCAAATGAAACACCTGCAAATTCAAAGATATATTGAAATTGCTGGATTAGGGGTAGCCCTTTAATATGTGGGTTATCTCCACCTACAGCTATTACGAAGGCAGTTTTAGATCGCATTTGAATCCCTGAATGTTTGTGACCACCTATCAATGAAATTTTTCATTTGCCCTGTCATACCAAACCAATATATAGGGGTGGAGAAAATGATGGTGTCATGGACCATTAATCGTTTGATAACTGAATTGTAATCATCATGATCATCCTTAAAACCTTCTTTATCATGTCGTAAGTCCTCGATTGGACGTATATAAAAATCCTTTAAATAAATTTTTTCTACTTGAATCCCCTTAATGGCATGTTCGGTAAGTATCTCGGTGTTTCCATTTTCACGTGTTCCCCCGTAAACAACTGCTATACTCACTTTAAACACTCCTTACTATTTTATTACCTTGATTTAAAGGTTGTAATTATCATAAAATGTATATATCAATTAATAAAGACGAATAATTTGATGCATTCAATCGAAAAAATCGATTATGGGGGGGTAAATATGGATACAAAACAGTTACTAACCTTTAAAACAGCTGCGGAAAATTTGAATTTTACTCAAACAGCAAAAATCTTAAATTTTGCACAATCTAGTGTCACGGCTAAAATTAAATCTCTTGAAGATGAACTTGATACTAAGTTATTTGAAAGATTGGGAAAGAAATTATATTTAACGGATGCGGGCGAGCAATTCAAATCATATGCAGATAGGTTATTAGCCTTAACTGACGAAGCAAGATTAATAGCAACAGGGGGGGGATGAACCATCTGGTACACTAGTGATTGGGGCACAAGAAAGTCAATGTACATATAGGCTTCCTCCGTTACTGAAGGAATTCCAAAACCAATTTCCTAATGTGAAATTAATATTTAAACCTGCTCATTCAGATGAAATGGCTAAAGAACAATTGCTTAAAGGAAACCTGGATGTTGCTTTCATTATGGATGAAGTCCGGTATAAGGATTCATTAGAAGTAGAAGCTTTGGTAAAAGATAAAATGAAGATTGTCGCATCACCTAATCATCGATTGGCCAATAAACCTGAAGTGAATCCTCAAGATTTAAAAGATGAAACACTTTTATTAACTGAGAAAGGCTGTTCATACCGTACAATTTTTGAAAACACCCTACGTGAATCAGAAATATTTCCTTCCAATAAAATCGAGTTTGTTAGTATAGAAGCCATTAAGCAATGCGTTTTAACGGGAATGGGCATAGCAAAATTACCCTCTATGGTCGTGAAAGATGAAATTGAATCAGGTAGATTAAAAGCCCTCAATTGGAAACATTATACCCCTCCTATTTTCACACAAATTGCCTGGCACAAAGACAAATCAATGAGTATTCCTTTACAATCATTTATAGATTTATCACGTCAAATGTTAAAAGATAAAGATATATCTTAAGTTTAAAAGGGTCCGATGAAAACATACAAAGAGAAATCGTAGGGTATTTCGTATTGAAAAAAGCATGGAAAGAAATTTTTCCATGCCTTTTGTTTAGTTTCTTATTCCACAAACGCCCCCGTTTGTGGAATAACTCAACTCTTTGAATATAATACTTTCCATAAAATCCCCAGCAACCATACTTATTAAAACGTAAAAAGGTAATGGTCGTGCCACATCATTCTCTCTACTTATATTATACTACTAATGATAAATTATTTATAGACTACTCTTTCTAAAATTCCTGTCATATACTGTTACATACAAATCTAAAAATATAAGAGGTGTATCAGTATGAATGACAAAAAAGATGTCTTAGATTGTGCTGAACCCTAAAAGTTAGACCAAAATATTTAAGCAGCTAGTTGACTGGTATGCAGACGGTATTCCACCGGGCTCATGCCAGTCAATTTTGCTTTTATCCGTTCATTGTTATAGTAAAAAATATAATCAGTTACTGCTTGCTTAAGCTCTTCAAATGATTTATAAACTTTACCGTAATACATTTCCTGTTTCATTAGCCCAAAGAAATTCTCCATTGGTGAATTATCTAGACAGTTTCCTTTTCGGGACATACTTTGAAAGATACCATTATCTTTTAGTTTCTTTACATACCTCTTCATTTGATAACCCCAGCCTTGATCAGAGTGTATAGTAGTTCGATAGGGGCAATCTTTTG
>NZ_FOHJ01000018.1 GCF_900111405.1 Salinibacillus kushneri
ACCAATTAAGAATCAAAGGCGGTTCAGTAATGCCAAATTTTCTAGCAACATCTTCAAGGGAATCTCCTGTTCTTACCTTATAGTTTATGACATCTAATTTAAATTGAACAGGATAATTCGTAGATGCTTTTTTAGTAGTCAAACCCTGTTCCCCAAACTGTCGGAAAGCACTGACCCATTTTCTTATATTGGTTTTACTTCGAATTCCAAATCTTTTAGCCAAGGAAGCATATCCACCTTCTCCAGCTAAATAAGCGTTAACTACATTTTGCTTAAATCCTTCATCATATTTGACCACAAAAAACACCCCAAAAGTTAGAATTAGTTCGTCTAACTTTTGGGGTGCACATCAGATAATGGTCCTTTCTTTCATGGTACTAAAGCAGAGCTAAAAATTGGAGATTTTTTAGAACCCCAACACTTATCAAATTACCAAGACAAAAAATCTAACTATATATACTTCACTGCAACATTAGATGCTGCTAAATGGGGTGCTGAATTAGCAACATCTAAATCTAAAGAAAGAATTTACATTGTAGAACCATTAGGTGATTTTGAAAATGATCCGAACTTAACAGACAAAAAATTTCCTGGAAACCCAACACGTTCTTATAGGTCTAAATCCCCTTTGAAAATAATAGCTGAATTAAGTTCATGGGAAAGACATTCCGATGAAGAAATAAATCATATGATTACATCCCTAAAAAAGTTACGTGAACAAGGAAAAGCTATAATATACGATTAATCTTCAACATCTATAAAGTCATGACTTAAAAGGACCAAAGATCAATTTTTTACTTTTACAATTAGTTTATTTATTCCATTATCTGGAATAAAATTCACTTTTATCTCGCATTTATTCCCATTAAAACGCCTTGAAAAGTTACTCTCTGATGTAATTCATTTAGAAATGGTAAAGCTGCAACAATGATCGAGAATGAAGGAAAAATATTCCTACTATTGAAACAATAGATCCAATGATTCCTTCCACTCCAAGGTAACTAGAGAAAGTTAATAATGGTCCTGGTACAGCTTATGCCATACCATATCCTGCGGGAACTAATTCTCTCTCAATCATTGGTAATACTACATGTCCGACACCAAATACTAGCGATCCAACTCGAAAAAAGATATCAAAAATATTAAGTAAAGGGTTATCAGATAATCTATTTAACCTTTTACACAAACAGCAGCTATCTTTATAAACTAATTGTAAAAAAATTGATGAGATTTTACATACAAAACGTTTTACTTTTCTGTATAATAGGAATTAAACAAAAAGAGAGATTTCAACTTTAGGTGGTGTGGGAATGAATCATGAAAAAACTTATCATTCCACGATAATTAAAACAGAAAAAGAACCCATTACAATTGAAGGCCCACTATCCAGGGATCAATTGTCTAAATATAAGTTTCATGAAGGGCTAAAGGCTTTTCGCCCTCCTGAAAAACAGTTTGAAGCCTTGTTGGATATTGCAGACTTTGAAGAAGGGCGAATACTCATCGCGCGAACCAATGATACCATTATTGCTTATGTTACATTTTTGTATCCAGATCCACTTGAAAGATGGTCGGAGTTTAACATGGAAGACCTATTAGAGTTAGGGGCTATTGAAGTGGCAGCTCCCTACCGAAAATACAAAATTGGATCAACTCTTCTTAAGGTCGCCATGAAGGATGAATATATGGAGAACTATATTATTCTAACAACAGAATATTATTGGCATTGGGACCTAAAAGGAACAGGATTAAGCGTTTGGGATTATCGCTATGTTATGGAAAAAATGATGGGGGCGAGCGGATTAAAACCTTACCCTACGGATGATCCCGAAATCACCTCTCATCCGGCTAACTGTTTATTAGTTTATATTGGACAAAACGTACCGGATGAGTCCATTAAAAAGTTTGAGAAACTTAGATTTTTAGGCAGATATCAGCAAAGATGGGTCTAAGGAGGGGTATTTATGTTAGTGGAAGAAGTGATGAAGAAGGAAGTGATTACACTTCCTTCTCATGCCAGAATTGAAACCGCTTTAAATTTATTAAACAAATATCACATCAGGCATATTCCAATAGTGAATGATGAAAAAGAAATACTTGGAATTGTTTCCGACCGGGATGTTCGGGATGCCAGTCCTTCAATCTTTGATCAAAATCATTCTAAACAGCTTAAAAATGAAATTCAAACCATTATGTCAAAACCTGTCATTACCGTCCATCCTTTAGATTTTGTTGAAGAAGTTGCAGGCATTTTCTATGAAAATGAAATTGCATGTGTACCTGTAACAAAGAACAACAAATTAATCGGAATCGTAACAGAAAAAGATGTCCTTTATACACTCATTCAATTAACAGGAATACATGAACAAAGCTCACAGCTTGAAATTAGAGTGGAAGATAAAATAGGTACGCTTCCTAAAATTACAAACCTTATTGGAGAATATAAAATTAATATTTCCTCCGTTCTCATTTATCCAGACAAGCGGGAACCAAACAAAAAGATTATTGTATTTCGTATACAAACCATGAATCCAATTCCTGTCATAGAATCGCTAAAGAATGATGATTATGAGGTACTATGGCCAAATATATCCGGGGTGAAACAATGAAATGTTCTGCAGCCTTCATTTATTCAGATGAATATAAGAAGTATCACTTTCATGCCCAGCATCCTTTCAATCAAAAGCGAGTTGAATTAACGTACGACTTACTGAAAGCCTCCAGTGCCTTATCAGATGAACAAATGATTCCGCCCAGAAAAGCCACTGAAGAGGAATTGGAATTATTTCACGATAATTCATACATAAATGCTGTAAAAGAAGCAGACGAGGAGGCTTTAGCCGAAGAAAAAGCCATTGAATTTGGATTAGGAACAGAGGATACGCCCATTTTTAAAGGGATGCATCAATCCGCATCTCTTATTTCCGGAGGATCACTTGTAGCTGTAGATACTGTATTAACTGGGAAAACCCAACACGCCGTAAATTTAGGTGGCGGGCTCCATCATGGATTTCAAAGAAAAGCATCAGGTTTTTGCATTTATAACGATGCAGCTATTGCGATTAAATATATTCGCAAACACTACAATTTAAAAGTACTATATGTCGACACAGATGCCCACCATGGGGATGGTGTTCAATGGGCCTTCTATGATGATCCAAATGTCTGCACCCTTTCCATTCATGAAACCGGCAGATATCTATTTCCCGGAACAGGCAATGTTAATGAAAGAGGCTTAAGAGCGGGCTATGGTTATTCGTTTAACATCCCTATAGATGCATTTACCGAGGATGATTCCTTTTTGGAAGTCTACGATAAAAGCCTTAGGGAAATTACGGAACATTTCAATCCTGATATTATCGTTTCACAAAATGGCGTGGATGCACATGCTTTCGATCCCTTGACTCATTTATGCGGAACGATGAGAATCTATGAATATATACCAAAATTAGCTCACAATCTAGCACATGAATACTGTAAGGGAAGATGGATTGCTTTAGGCGGGGGAGGATACGATATTTGGCGTGTTGTTCCAAGAGCATGGGGACAAATTTGGAATGTCATGACCAAAAATCAGACAATTGAAGGTCCTTTACCGGAAGAATGGATGAATCGAATTCAGCAGAAAACATCTATTATGATCCCAACAACATGGCAGGATGATTACGATATATATAAGCCTATTCCCAGAAAAAATGAAATCACTGAAAAAAATGAGCAAACTCTTCGTAAAACCTTAAAATTGATTACCAACCAAAAACGTTATCAAAATGGTTTATTTCACTAATATGCTTAAAAAAATCCTCATGACTTTTCCTTCAAGTCATGAGGATTTTTTACTTATTGTGATGGATTATTCTCAGGCTCTAAAATAATGATTTCTACTCTACGATTTTTTTGCCAATTCTCAGGAGATGAGTTTTCTACTTTTGGTCTGGTATCTGCATAACCAACCGCCTGAAAGCGACTTGGGTTAAGTTCGTTACGATTCGTAATAAAACGAATCACACTACTTGCTCTTGCTCCTGAGAGTTCCCAGTTAGATGGATATCGATAAGTCGTTATCGGACGACTATCCGTATGTCCCTCTACCTTTACTTGATTAGGTATTTGGGTTAATAGTGTTCCAATTTTATTTAGAAAAGGCTTCCCTTCTTCAATAATTTCAGCTTCTCCTGTTTCAAACAATACATTTTCCTGTAAAATTAATACAACCCCTCGTTCAGTTCGGTTAGCTGAAATGACATCTGATAACCCTTGGTTGGATAAATACTGCTGTACTTCCTCTAGTACCTGGTCAAGAGAATCTTCAGCCTGCTCTTCATTATTCATTTCTGAGCTATCCTTTCCTTCCTCAGAGGAAGGCATACTGTCCAGTTCACCTGAATTCTGCTGATTATCGTTCTCTTCACCTTTTTCAGAAGGATTTTCAGCGGGTATGATAGAAGGTTCCAAATCAAAAATCGCCCGGTCACGATAGGAATCTGAAACCGCCTGAAATTTTTTCACATCAATTTGAGACATTGAAAATAGTAAAATAAAAAACACTAAAACTAATGTAATCATATCAGCATAGGTGTTTAACCATTTACTTTTAGGTGAATCACCCTTCTTTTTTCGCTGCCTTAATTTTTTATAGTCCATTGACAGACTCACCTACAAATTGCTGCTCTTTTTCCTCTTCTTCTTCAAGGTCATTCTTTTGCTCATTAGAAAGAAAAGCACTTAACTTCTCTTCCAGTATTTTCGGGTTTTGACCAGATTGAACACCAATGACTCCTTCAATGACAATTTGTTTTAAAAAGATTTCTTCATCCGTTTTATTTTCTAATTTACCTGCTAGAGGGGTGAAAACTAAATTAGCCAGCAAAGTACCATAAAAAGTAGTAAGCAATGCAACAGCCATACTAGGGCCAATGGTCTCCGGATTCGATAAATTATTAAGCATCAGAACAAGTCCGATTAGTGTACCAATCATTCCCCAGGAAGGTGCATACTCACCTGCTTTTTGAAAAATCGCTCTCCCCCTTTGATGCCGTTCTTCCATGGCCACAATTTCTGCATTCATAATATCATTAATAACTTCAGGTTCTATTCCGTCAATGGCCAATAGTACGCCTTTACGAATGTATGGATCCTCAACCTCATCCACTTCATTTTCCAGCGCAAGTAAGCCTTCTCTTCTTGCCTTTTCTGATAATGTTACAAATAATTGGATTAACCCTTTTAAATCGTAGTTATCACTGCGAAAGGCCTCTTTAAACACTTTAAACGTAAGCTTCAAATCCTTTAGACTGAAATTAATGAGAATAGCCCCTATAAGGCCACCCAATACAACTAATATGGAAGAGGCTTGTATGAACGAGGAGACACCGCCTATACCACCATTTGTGTAAATGCCAAAAAGAACCATAGTAAGGCCTATAAAAATACCGATTGGTGTTAAAATATCTTTACGCTTCATAAATCATTCTCTCCCTAATCAAAGACATCTCTTATAGTCTTTATCGGCATTTCTTTTATTTTGTTGAGTTTCTTTCAATTAATCGATGAGGAAGAATGACATTCTGGTCTTCCACTGCTTCTTTATTCATAAATTTCGTTAATAATCTCATGGAAACTGCTCCAATATCATACATCGGTTGGATAACAGTGGATAAAGTCGGACGAACCATTGTTGCTAAACGAGTATTATCAAAACCGATAATCTCTATATCATCTGGAACTTTGTATCCTTGATCCTGAGCACCATGTACAACGCCCAGAGCCATTTCATCCGATGCCACAAAAATAGCAGACGGTTTTTTATTATGATTTACTAATTCTGAAAACCCATCATGACCTGATTGATATGTATAGTCTCCTCTAAAAATCAGTTCTTCCTCAAATTCTTTACCAGCCTCTCTTAGTGCTCGCTTGTAGCCATCAACTTTTTGGTTGTTCATTTCCGTATCCAATGGTCCAGAGACGAATCCAATTTGATCGTTACCATTTTCAATTAATTTAGAAACAGCTTCAAATGCTGCCTGTTCATAATTAATATTTACAGAAGGAATCGTATTCGTTGGATCCAGGGTTGCTGCTAATACTACAGGTACTGGCGCTGATTGAAATTCCTTAATATGATCCTCTGTAATGTCTCCTCCCATAAAAATAATGCCATCCACTTGTTTCCCTAACATTGTGTTAATAAGATGAAGCTCTTTATTTTTATTCTGGTCGGAATTGCTTAAAATCATATTATATTTATACATCGTTGCGATATCTTCAATTCCCCTTGCTAATTCAGCAAAGAAAATACTAGCGATATCCGGAATAATGACACCCACTGTTGTTGTTTTTTTACTAGCTAGTCCACGCGCAACAGCATTAGGTCTATAGCCTAATTGCTCAATAGCATTTAAAACTTTATTTCTTGTAGCTGGTTTCACATTTGGATTTCCGTTCACCACTCTGGAAACTGTAGCCATTGACACATTAGCTTCTCTCGCTACATCATATATCGTTACATTCATTTTTTATCCTCCTTAAGATACCGATACATTTATTATATATAGATATCATACGATAGATTAACGTTTCAAGCAATGAAGAAAGGCAAAAGATGCCCAATCACAATCTATTTTGTCATAAAAATTCCATAAACATTCACATTTTCATTCAATATATAGAATATTTAGTAATCCTCTTAGGTTAGCTCCAATTTTCCAATTCAGGGTAACAAAGGGGAGCATAAATATACAATAAAATAGAACCTTCCCCACTATCCCCATAGAGAGAAGGTTCTACCTAAGTATTCCTGATTAACTATACTAACTCCTTTTTATCGCTGTTCCATCTTCTTTAACTCCGACATAAAGGATTCAAACGTAGGAATATCCATTTGCTGTTGAGAATCAGATAACGCTACAGCCGGATCTGGATGTACTTCAGCCATTACCCCGTCAGCACCGATAGCTACTGCTGCTTTGGCTGCTGGTAATAATAAATCTCGACGACCAGTAGAATGGGTTACATCAACAAAAACTGGTAAATGTGTTTCCTTTTTCAGAATCGGTACAGCAGAAATGTCTAATGTGTTACGTGTTGCACGTTCATAGGTACGAATACCTCGTTCACAGAGAATAATATTTTCATTCCCTTGTGAAATAATATATTCAGCTGCATTTATAAATTCAGAGACTTGCGCTGCTAATCCTCTTTTTAGTAACACCGGTTTGTTCACTGACCCTGCTGCTTTCAGCAATTCGAAGTTTTGCATGTTTCTTGCTCCAAGCTGAATTACGTCAATATATTCACAAGCTACTTCAATATCTGCAGGATTTACAATTTCACTAACAACGGCTAAATCGTATTCATCTGCTACCTCTTTTAATATTTTCAACCCTTCTATACCTAAACCCTGGAAATCATATGGAGAGGTTCTCGGTTTAAAAGCTCCTCCTCTAAGGAGTGTTAATCCCTGATTTTTAACAGCCTTCGCAACTTCTGCTACTTGCTCGTAGCTTTCAACCGCACATGGTCCCATCACATAATGTAAGCTACCGTCTCCGATATTTTCACCTTTTATGTTAATTACGGTATCTTCAGGCTTTTTCTTTCGAGAAACAAGTAATGCCTTACGATGATCATCCTCTTGCAGTTCAAGTGCCATTTTAAAAATTTCTTTAAACAGATGTTCAATCGTTGAATATTCAAAAGGTCCTTCATGTTCTTTCAGAATTTGATTTAGCATCTCACGCTCTCGTACGGGGTCAAATCGGTTCATTCCATGCTTTTCTTTTACTTCTCCAATCTGCTGAACAAGCTCTCCTCGCTTATTAATGAGTGATAAGAGATCTAAATTCACCTTATCCAGTTCTTTTCTTAAGTGATCCAACTGTTCATTACTCACAATCCGTTCCCCCATTCTTCACATTATTACGCGCAAACCTAGTTTTTTGTTAAAATAGAATTATTAATAGTAGAAGTATATATAAATAATTAGCCATTATTATAACGAATGTTTTTGAGATTGTCATTACTGTTTTTTTATTTTTTTCAGAATTATTAAGGATTTATCAGACACTTCCTGAAAGTAGAAGAAAGGAACGGTTTACCTATGGGAGAAAAAATTTTCGCATTTGATATTGGGACACGGTCCGTTGTAGGAATCATTTTAGCAAAACAAAATGATGATTTTGAAGTGATTGACCTTGTAACAGAAGAACATCAAAAAAGATCCATGTTAGACGGACAAATCCATGATATTGTTGCCGTATCTGACGTCATTAAACGAGTAAAAGAAAGATTAGAGCAAAAACACGGAAGAATTTCAAAAGTTTGTGTGGCCGCTGCAGGAAGAGCTTTAAAAACCCAGCAAACTGAGGTATCAACAGATATACGACAGCATCCGATTATGAGTGAAGATGATGTATTCCGTCTCGAATTAAGCGCCGTACAAGAGGCTCAATTTGAATTAGCCAGACAAGAACAGGCAGAAAAAACTACCCATTATTATTGTGTCGGATACTCTGTTCTTCATTATCAATTAGATGATGATGAGATAGGCTCGCTAGTTGATCAGCAGGGAACAACGGCCAAAGTCAAAATTATTGCGACCTTTCTCCCAAAGGTTGTAGTGGAGTCTTTAATTTCTGCTCTCCAACGTGCTGATTTAGAAATGGATGCACTAACACTTGAGCCTATTGCTGCCATAAATGTTCTCATTCCACCATCTATGAGACGATTAAATGTTGCTCTAGTTGATGTTGGAGCTGGTACGAGTGATATTGCCATTACCAATCACGGCACTGTCACCGCCTATGGTATGGTTCCAATTGCCGGAGATGAAATAACAGATTCGATTAGCCAGGCATACTTGCTTGACTTTCCAAAGGCAGAGGATGTAAAACGCGATATCACTAAATATAAAAAAGCAGCTGTGGAGGATATTTTAGGGTTTGATGCTGAAATCCACTATGAGGAGCTTGTCCATGAAATATCAGGTTCCATCGATTATCTGGCCCAATCAATCTGTGAAGAAATTTTCACCCTTAATCAAAAGGCCCCCCAGGCTGTTATGCTCGTAGGGGGAGGAAGTTTAACACCTGAACTTACAAATCGAATCGCTCATTATCTTAAGCTGCCGGCAAATCGGGTAGCTATAAGAGGAACAGAAGCCATTCAAAATTTAAAAATGGGTCAAGATTTCCCTGTAGGTCCTGCCTTTGTCACACCAGTCGGGATAGCCATAGCAGCTAAACAAGCTCCGATTCAGTATATAAGTGTTACAGTTAATGGACGTCCGATTCGTTTATTTGATCTAAAAGAGCTCACCATTGGAGATTGTCTGTTAGCTGCCGGAATTAAGATAAGCAAACTGTATGGAAAACCCGGTATGGCTATTATGGTTACCATTAACGGACGTTCGTTGTCAATTCCTGGAACTCTGGGCAAGCCACCTTTGATAAGGCTTAATGGAGAATACGCTACGCTCAATACTCCCATCCAGCATGGTGATGAGCTAATCGTCCAGGCAGGAGAAGAGGGAAAATCACCAGATGTGACGGTAAAGGATGTCGTGGAAGGGCACGAGGCAAAAACCATTTATTTTCAAGAACATCCCTATACGATGAAGGCTGAAGTTACATTAAATGACAAATTAGTTGATCAATACGATAAAATTCGTGATGGTGATCGTATTGATATTCATACAGTTAAAACCATAGAAGAGTTTTTAAAGAGGATTAATGAGGGAGGATATTTACAAAAGCTGAAACCCTTTACTGTACAAATCAATGGTCAATTATACACAACACAGCAGCAGGTTTGTACCTTATACATGAATAATCAGAGCGCAACTCTAGATTCTTATCTCCATCATCGTGATCAACTGACAATTGAGTTAAAGGAAGAAATGAACTTAGAAGAATTTTTGGAACATGCTGGATTAACATTGTATGAGCAAATGCCTGTTACATTTGATTCAAAAGAAATTCAATTACAAAAGCCTAAGCGACTATTTTATAAGAATGGGAAGAAGCTTACAGAAAATAGCCTGATATCCTATGGAGATCGTCTAACGATGAAAGAATATGATTCAGAACCATTTATATTTCAGGATATTTTTCGCTATATAGACATTGATATTTCCTCTGCTAAAGGAAAACAATTTAAACTTTATAAAAATCAACAGGAGGCAACATTCATCGATCCATTATCCCCTCATGATTGTGTGGAAATTCGGTGGATACAAATCCAGTCTGATAGAGCTTAGATAAAGGAAGAACAACCTTAAAGAGGGAAGCATGTAATTACTATACGCCGGAATTATACTCACAAAAAATTTCAGCATCTTAACTATATTAATAGTCAGTCAAACGTTCTAACTTGACATCCTGTCCCCCAACGATTTATAGTGACATATATTTATGAATCCTTTAGGGAATTGTCATCAATCATATCATGATAGGAGCCTAATAGATTTACAGTTATAGGTGGTGAACACTTTATGGAAATAAATGGTAATGTTAATGTTAAAATAGGTGATTGGGTCAAAGGAAGAACCCGTAATGGAGAGCTTATACATGGTTATGTCGAAAATATTCAATCAGATAATGCAAAAGTAGAAGTTAGAATAGTTATTAGTGATAACGAAGAAATCATAGGGAAGGGTGTTCGTTTAGCAAGAAAACAGATTGAGAAACTTGAACAAAACATTCCAACCTCAGAAACGCAGCTTAAAAGCTTAATTGATTTAGCCTTGCAAACAAGTGATCAGGAGTGGTTCGTGGACTTAACAGAAAAGTTGAATAAAACTAAAAACAACAGCACCACTCAAAACAATATGGGAAAACAGCCTAATCAAAATACGAATTACTATGGTATTAGAGAGTAATAATAAGCAGACTCGGGTTCGTGTGCATTATTCCTTACCCGTAAAAATAATTAAGCAGGAAGGGTTAAATAACCCTTCCTGCTTAATTATTTCTAATCCTTAGTAACATTAAGCTCTATTTTCTTTTCATATTTTTGATCAATTTTCTGTAAGATATCTACTGTAATATCCCAATGAGAAGCATCCCAGACTATATGATTCTGGTTAAAAAATAGAGCTTGAGGGGATTCATGCTTGATGCCATAAGTAGCTGCGATTTCATTGGATAAAGGCCTTGCCTCTTGCACATGTAAAATATAAAGTGGGGTATCCGTCTTTCCGGCAAATGATTCATACTGCTGCTTAGCCTCCGCACTTATAGGGCAGGTTAAACTATGCTTTAACAGGAAAAAGCATTCCTGTTGCTCTACTACACGTTTTAAATCCTCACTGTTCTCCAGAATTTGCATACAGCTGGCCTCCTCCGTTACATTAAATGTAGTCTTTCTGTTCAATTAACTATATATATGCTTACTGCGGATTGGTAAGAACATTGCTTACTCCTTAGTTACATCCTCTTCAATAGCATCTGCTGCTTCTTCAATCGTATCCGCAAGTTCTTCATCTTTATTTCCCTCGCCTCTGAATTCAGCTACTTTACTTTGTAATTGATTCTTAGTGTCTTTAACACGGTCTGAAAGGTCTTTTGTTTTGTCTGTAAAAGTGGAAGATAATTCACCTGATTTTTCCTGTGCTAATTGACGCCACTCTGAGCCTTTTTCATAGGCAACATCCTTCCACTCTCCAGCACGTTCCCGAACAAGGTTAGCACCTTCATTCAGGTCCTGACGCAATTCCTTTCCTGGCTTTGGTGCATATAATAAAGCTACTGATGCACCAACAATTCCGCCTATCAACGTTCCTAATAAAAAGTCTTTACTGTTAATATTCTGGTTTTCCTCTTGATTACTCATAAAAACTTCCTCCTTAATTGTTTAAAATATCATTACTTTTTATATCTTTTCCATAAGTCTAAAATGGCTTGTCCCCATTTTACAGTCTGTGCAGCCGTTTCCTTATTTTCCTCTGATTCCTTTACAATTTCATTAGATATTTTCTGCAATGATCCATTAAATTGCTTAACTGAATCACCGACACCTTGAATGCCTTCGACTAGGTTATTAAGCTTTTGGGATTTTTCCTGCATGTCTTCAGCTAGTTGGTTTGTTTTGTTTAATAATGCTGTTGTTTCTGTTGTGATACCTTGCATTTGTTGTTCCAGACTTTCAAGAGTGTTCGCTACATTGTGCATTGTTCTTCTTGTCTCTTTTAACGTGCCAGCAAGATAAATGACCAATACAGCAAAAGCAACAGCTGCTATGAGTGCCGCAATATAAAGTAGGATTTCCATTATTCCCGCACAGCTCCTTGTTATGTTTTTTAATAAATATTGGTAAAAGTTCCTGCATTCACCAATATTACCTTACTTATAATCTATACCTCATTTAAGGTTTCGTCAAACGTTAACAAAATTCCTCCCTACCATTATGTACATTTTATTAAAGATTATGACATAGGTCTGCATAAATCATCAGATTAAAAAAGCTGCTCTTCGATTCGTGAAGAGCAGCTTCGCATTCTATGCTATAATTTTTCATATTCTTTCTGATATTTTTGAACATCTCCAGCACCCATAAAGATTAATACGCTATTTTCATGACCTGCTAATACATTCGTATTTTCAAGATTTAAAATGGAGGAATCTTCAATTTTCTTCTGTAAATCTTCTATACTTAAGTTTCCTGATTTTTCTCGTGCCGAACCAAATATATCACAAAGATATACGTAATCAGCAAGCTCTAGAGAATTTGCAAATTCCTGCAAAAATGTTTTGGTTCTCGTAAAGGTATGAGGCTGAAAAATAGCAATAATCTGTTTATCTTGATATTTTTTTCGAGCTGAATCAATGGTTGCTTCAATCTCTTTTGGATGATGGGCGTAATCATCAATTAGAATTTGATTCTTTTTCCATTCTTTTTCAGTAAATCGGCGCTTAACACCTTTAAAAGTCTTTAATGCTTTAATATTTTCAGAAGGAATATCCTCATAATGACATAGTGCGATAACAGCCAATGCATTTAACACATTATGGGTTCCGTAAGATGGTATTTCAAACGTATCATAAAACGTATTTCGGACAAACACATCGAATTTTGTGCCATTTTTTGTTTCTTCAACACTCTTCGCCTGAAAATCATTGCCATCAGATAACCCGTAATAAACTACAGGTACTTTTGGCTGAATATGCTGGAGCTCCTCGTCGTCTCCACAGGCTATAATTCCCTTTTTAACCTTCATTGCCATTTCCTGAAAGGCATCAAACACGTCGTCAATACTGGTAAAATAATCAGGATGATCAAAATCAATATTCGTCATAATCGCATAATCTGGTTCATAAGACAGAAAGTGTCTCCTATACTCACAAGCTTCAAAAGCGAAGTATTTGCTATCTTCATGTCCTAACCCTGAACCATCTCCAATTAAATAAGAGGTAGGTTCAGCGTGCTGTAACACATGCGCAAGTAAGCCTGTTGTTGATGTTTTGCCATGAGATCCTGTTACAGCAATACTGACATAATTCTTTAACCATTCTCCTAAAAAGTCATGATACCGATAAAAAGGTAAATCTAATTCTTTTGCCTTTTGTATTTCTTCATGATCATCCGAAAAGGCATTTCCGGCGATTATAGTTAGTCCTTCATGAATATTTTTTTCGGAAAACGTCATTATGTTAATACTACGTTTTTCCAGTGCTTCTTGGGTAAAAAAACGTTTCTCGACATCTGATCCCTGTACCTTTTCTCCTGCATCATGAAGAATCTGTGCCAGGGCACTCATTCCTGTTCCCTTTATACCGATGAAGTGGTACATTGTCATAAATTGAACCTCCACATACTTCGTTCTAATGTACTATATGTATCTGCCTAGTCCGTTGCCAATCATTCTATTTATTTCATAACAACTTAATCAGTCATACTTCTTTTCACAAATATACATAATCTCCTATAAAAGTATAACAAATTCCTTTCTAAGAGTGAATCTAAGATTTATTGTTGTAAAATAATCGCTATATTCTATAAAACAGTCTAAAACAAAAACCCTCATCTTCTTCCTTAGACAAGGGCTATATAAAAATTTATGATTCCTCTTGGGGAATATATTCAACTTTTTCCAAACGTGGATTGTGTTGAATCCTGCGGCCCTCTTTCGCTTCTTGCTCTCCATTTAACATGACATTATCTCCTGTAAAACCTAATTTCATTTTTAATAAGCTCCGGCCGACTCCATACACATCAACAGGAACATTTGCCTCTTCAAACTTTCGAATTTTTTCTTCTGTAAATCCACCTGATGCCATAATTTTTACGTGGGTAAATCCTTCATCATCTAAGGCTCTTCTTAATGCAAATATTAACTCAGGATTTACGCCTCGTGGATCAAATGTCCCCATAACATCTGAATTACGAAAGAAGTATTGGTCGACCATATTCCCTGATGTATCAACCCGGACACCCTTAAGTTCTTCGCCAAATTCTCTGGCTACTTTTAAGGCATCAGTAATGACATCATTGTTATAGTCTACTAAAGCCATTAGATCATCATCAGGGAATGTTTTTTGATAAGCATATGTAGCTTTTACAATATCCCCTTTAAATAATTGAAGGAGAGCATGAGGCATAGTGCCCATTCCTTCTTTTCCCCACCATTCGTTCATCGCATGAGTAGCCTGTGCTGTGGAGCCACCAATATAGGCTGCGTAGCCATCTCCAGCTTGTTGTGTATAATGGTCATCACGGTCTCCCATAAAAATGACCGGTTTCTGTTTACCCGAGGTTCTTGCAGCCTTTACAACATTATAAACGTTCGTAGCAACTGAAGATCTTCTGGCCAGAATCCCATCAATAATTCCTTCAAGATAACCGAAGTTTTGATATGGACCTGAAATTGTTAAAATAGTCTCAAACGGACTAATTTTATCTCCATCCTTCAAAGAATAGATTTCAAGCTCTTCAGGATTGTCGGCAAACGTGTGGATAAGTGCTATGGCTTCATCTGTTCCACAGAGAACAGCATGCTGTTTTTGGAAAAACTGCATCGTAACCCAATTATCGGGCATTTCATTTTTGACAATATCTCTTGTCTTTAAAAAGTATACGGCTGAAAACCAGCCTTCACCTACACGTTCATCAAATTTAAAGGTTTTATTCGTCAATCTTTTGATTTCACCATTTAACTTAAGTGTTATTTCCTTCATTTCAAATCCCTCTTTATCGTGATATCTGTATTACACTCAAACGATTGAATCATCTTACATATTGTACCACAAACGGACAAAAGGAATAAGCCTTGTTCACGCTATTTATTCATTAATGTCTCTTGGACTTGCTCTCGATTCATTAGGACCTCTCTGGGCTTACTGCCATTTTGTGCTGAAATTAAACCCACTTCTTCCATACGGTCAATCATTCGTGCTGCCCGGTTATAACCAATGCTCATCTTACGTTGTAACAGGGAAGTGCTTGCCCGGCCTTCCTCTACAACCAATTCTATCGCCTCGTTTAATAAATCATCTTCGTGCTCTTCTAAGGAATTATGCTGAATCAGATCTTCCTGTTCAAATAAATACTGTGGTGAGGCTTGCTTCTTCACATAACTTGTCACTCGTTCCACTTCTTCATCGGAAACAAACGCCCCCTGAATACGTTTGGTTTTACCTGAACCGTTTGGTAAGAAGAGCATATCCCCTTTCCCTAATAGTTTTTCCGCACCACTTAAGTCTATAATTGTCCGTGAATCCACCTGTGAAGAAACACTAAATGCAATACGAGTTGGAACATTTGCTTTGATTAAGCCTGTAATTACATCTACAGAAGGCCGCTGTGTAGCCAGAAGAAGATGAATTCCACAGGCCCTGGCTTTTTGAGCAATACGACTAATAGAATCCTCCACATCCTGCGGGGAAGCCATCATTAAATCTGCTAATTCGTCAATGACAACGATGATATACGGCATTTTTTCTGATTTACGATTCATTCTTTTAACCTTCTCGTTAAACCGGTCAATATCACGTACACCTTCATCAGCAAATTTTTCATAGCGATCTTCCATTTCAGACACAGCCCATTTTAAAGATGCTGTAGCAGCCTTCACATCTGTAATTACGGGGGCTACAAGATGTGGAAGATCATTATAAGGTGCCAATTCAACAACTTTCGGGTCGATTAATAAAAATTTCACATCCTCATAAGAAGCTTTATAAAGTAAGCTCACTAAGACCGTATTGATACATACACTCTTACCTGAACCAGTTGCTCCTGCAATTAAGCCATGAGGCATTTTTTTCAAATCTGTGACGACTGTATCCCCCTCAATATCCTGTCCTAATCCAACAGCTAAACGGGATGGGTGATTTTGAAACGATTTATCCTGTAAAATTTCCAGCATACTGACCATAGTTGGCTGTTGATTCGGAACTTCAATACCAATCGCACTTTTTCCCGGAATAGGTGCTTCCATACGAATGTCCTGTGCTGCCAAATTCAGTTTTATGTCATCAGTTAAATTGGTGAACTTATTCACTTTTACTCCAACATCGGGCTGTACTTCAAATCTGGTAACAGAAGGTCCTTTTTTTACATTGGTAACTTGTGCGCTAACCTTAAATTGATTTAGGGTTGTTTCTAGTTTTTTCTGCTGGGCTGTTAACCACTCGTTATCATCCGTTTCTTTTTTCGGAACATCATTTAATAGATGAAGGGGTGGCTGGTTGTACGTTCCTTTATCCTCTTTTTTCTTGTGCTGCAGATTACGTTTATCACTCGGTGTCATCATGACATTATAAGGTCTGCGTGATTTCGGTTTAGAGGTAAATTCAAAAGAGCCGTCCTCCTTCTCTTCCCTATCTTCTTTCTCTTCTTTGTCTTCCTTTTGTTCAGGTTGTACATGCTGTTGAGATTGACTTTTCTCATTATCAATGGATGTTTCCTGTTTTTCTTCTTTTATTGGAGCAGTAGATTCTCTTTCTTTTTTGGATTGAAAAGGAATAATATTTTTATGTACTTCTGTATTTGATTCACTTCTATCTTTTTTGAGAAAACTATTTTCATCATCATCTTTAAATGTATTCCTAACAGAATTTCTCTCTACTGAATCCTCTACCTTCAACTCATGGACTTTGTCATTGTCTATTAAACTCTTTCGTTTATAGGCTGGTATATCCATATATGGCTGGTCATTTGAATCATCCAATTTACGTTTTCGAAATCCATATATTGGTGATGGGACATCTGTAGGCTGAAAGGGCGATTTTTCACCTTCTTGTATCCTGTTGTCATTTTCAAATGCTTCCTCATGTTTTGACTCCTGTTGATTTAGATTATTTCGCCTTGACTCAGATTCTTTACGCTTCGTCCGCTCAGGTTTATCTGGTATTACAGGAAAATGAAAAGAATCCTGTTTTGGATATTGAAACGACATCTTCGTCCTAACCGATTGGGATGATGAAGCTGGTGATTTTATATCATCCTGGTGTACCTGGTGTGGGAATCGATTTTTTATCGAGGTTGATTTTATTTCTGCATCTTCTTCTGAAAATATTTCTTTCAGCCATTTTTTCAATCGATCTAACATAGGTGTATCACTCTTTCTTTCATAGATTCACACGCTTTATACATTTGCTTTTTATTTATCCAAACTGTAGCTAAATCCTGACTTTTTCTACTTCAAGTATAACATCTATTATACTTGATGCTTATCCCAATCGATAACCCCTAATAAAAATAATTATTCTTCGTAACTCTAAAAAAACCGCTTTTCAGCGGTTTTTCGTTAGAATTTGAATGGTTCTCCAATTTTGTATTCATTATCTAATACTAAAATTCCCTTTTCTTTAGGTGCATCAGGTAAATCCAGTTCCTTTGCAGAGCATATCATACCTGAGGAAGGAACGCCTCTTAATTCAGCTTCTTTAATAAGCATTCCATTAGGCATAACAGCCCCAGGCTTAGCCACTACAACCTTTTGCCCCTCTTCTACATTAGGTGCTCCGCAGACAATTTGCAGTTCTTCATCTCCTGCATCTACCTGACAAACACTCAACTTATCAGCATTTTTGTGTGGTTGTTTTTGCTTCACATAGCCAACTACAAACTTAGGTGACAAGTCTACGTCTATTTCATCTTCCAATGCATTTTGGCTGAAAATCTGGTGAATCTTATCCACCCATTCTTGAGTAACTGAAATGGTTCCTTGTTGTTCCACGGAAATATATTGAGAAGCCTGGAAAATGTTATACCCTAATGTTTCATTTTTATCAGGGCTGTAAATTTTCACGACATTGCCATATTTGGTAAACTGATAACTTTGATTTACTGGTTTTAAAGAAATTATCATAACATCGCCAATTCCCTGTTTATTATAAAAGATTTGCATCATGTACTACTCCTTTCCAGATTGATCGTCTTTCTTTTTATTTTTAGCCATAATAAAGATAGGTTCTAATTTCTTATCCTCATAGAGAAAGGATAAAGATGTTATTGGAATATGTCCTTCCGTAAAAAACTTCATTGTCATTTGGGCTAATACGTCATACCCAGTTGGATTCTGAATATCAGCAAGTATAAAGACATCCTGATGAGGAACAGCTAAGGCCAGCTCTCCCTCGGAGGTGGCTTTCATTTCTTCCAAAAAGGCTTCATTTAAAATGCGACTTGCATCGTATCCATCGTTCGTTGCAATAAAGTAGAATGTATTACCTGCGACTTCATCCTTTTTATAATTGGTTGATAAAGAACGAAGATTAAATCTCGCAATTTCTTTAATCCGATCAGCAGACCAATTTTCTGTTTCCATTAGTTCTTCGTCAATTAACCGATAAGATTTCCCCAAATCTAACGCATAATAAATACGCGTTTCCGCTGTATGGTCTTCATAAATCATGGTTTTGCCATTCTTGGTTTCAGTTGGGAAGGAGGCTGAGCGAATTACAGGAAAAATATTTTTTTCTTTTCCTTTTAAATCCTGATTATCATGCATAATTCGCAGCGCTTCATGAATGTGGTCAGATAACTCTTCAAGGGCTTTCTCCTTTTTGGCTTCCCATTTGGATATAACGCCAGGCAGAGATATGTTGACTCCCATTTTATTATCCTTCCACTCAATACGAAATAAATCTTTATCACGATCATAAGAAGTATTCAATTCAGGGTTTGAGAATATTTCCTCTAGTTTTCTTTTCATTATTAGACTGGTCATTTTCATTGTTATTCCTCCTAAAACAAACCAACTAACTCGAACGAACTCCTGTAATCACATTATTAGAATACAAAAACAGACTAAAATTTATTTTACCATGATTCATATGAAGAAGGAAATCACTTCGTTTACGTTCTATTTTAGAAAAAGTTGAGTGAGGTAAACGAAATAAATAAATCATTTTGTATATGGAATCACAAAGAAAAATCAGGCTGTTGAGAAAGTATCGACAGCCTGATTTTTTTCACAATAATTTTTACAACTCACATACTCTTTTGATTCAATCGATAAATGAAAGTGTTTTATTTAATTTGAGGATGACGCATTTTCAAGCAGTTGAAATACACAGAGACCCCTGGTCGGCTAAAAACGGCACGTCCTGTGCCAAAGCCGACACGAGAACGTCTGTTCGTCGCGGGAAGAGTGGGCCAGGTGAGACTCCTCACTGAAAAGTGGTGATGACCGTTTTGGCCCGACAGAATAAACAGAATTCACGTGTGTGACATGCATTTCTGTCACGCCGTGGATTCTGCTTATGTCTGCTTGGACCTGGGAGTCGGAGCTAGACTAAAGCGTAGCGAGGAGGCTCAGCACTCACCCGCGGAAAGCGTAGTGTATTTCGGGCTGCGGCGGCTTAGCACCAAACTAAAGGAATAAAAAGCTTATAGAAAAACACGGGGTCTCTAAAAGATAAAAGGTTGCTTATCAAAAAGCAACCTTTGAAATTTTCATATTATATAAGTTTTATAAAGTCCTTGAACTTTGAATCTTTTCCTTTACACCCTGAAGGAATTCATCTACCTCTTCCTTGGTCTTTCGATCTTTACTTACAAAATCGTCTACTACCTGACCATCCTCCAGCGCAACAAAACTAGGTATGCCAAACACATTATAAGTTGCACATAAATCGATAAACTCATCCCGATTTACATACACAAACATAAATTCATTCTCATACTTTTCCTCTAGTTCAGGCATAAGTGGTTCAAGAAATCGACAATCCGGGCACCAATCAGCTGAAAATAATAGAATGACACTACCTGTTGCAAAGTCTGTATTTAATTGTTGTTCTGATTTTAACTCAATCATTTTATATCCTCCCTGATTCAACGTTTACCATTTGTCTTTTCTTTCTCTACCTATAAATATTACCAAATGTCACTGCTTAAAACGAGTTATTTGCACAATTATCTTAGGATAAACGATTGTAAACCATAGTCATTCCCTCTATAATAGAGATATAAAATTTTCCATAAGATTCATCATTTTTCTTATTTTTGTAATTTTTAGGATAAGGCTTTTAAAGGGGGCATACGATGCGGTCTATCAAAGGGAAAATTAATTTTATTCTTTCTTTATCTATTTTAAGTTTAGCTGTTCTCATCTTATTTTCCATTTTCTATTTCAATGAGCAAGGTAAGATGACAGTCGAAATGCAGGATATGCAAACCACTCTTGCACAAAGTGAGGAACTGAAATATGAAATGGCCAATACGCGTTATCAGGAGCAGGTTTTCTCTAGTCAACCATCAGAAGAACAAGCTGAAAAATTAATTTCATCAGTTGAATCCCTTCGTTCTTCAGCAACACAATATGAAAGTGAGAATCGCAGCAACAAAGAAATTGCTGAAAGCTTTAGCAGCATCATTGAAAATATTGACACCTATCGTGATCAATTAGAAACATGGATTAACTTACACAGAGATATAGGTTTTACCGAAACAGATGGTCAAATGCAACAAGTAACAGCTCATTATAGCAATTTATATTCACACTTAAGAGACTTGGATAATCCAGAGTATACACAAATGCTCTTATCTATGAGATTGAATGAGAATAAATACATATCTTCAGGAAACGAAGTAAACTTAAGTAATTTTGAAACACAGAAGAACAGTCTGCTTTCTACTTTAAATAATGGTGATATTAACTCAAACGACTTATCAGAAATGGAAGACGAGATTAACAATTATCAGGAAACGATAGAATCAGTACGAAATAACATTAATCAGACAGAAGAAACCACTGCAGAAATGACGAAGCTAACCGGGAATATTAATGAAGAAGTTCAATCTATTAATGAATGGACAACAAGGCAAAGTCAGCAAATGATAAATCAGCAGCAAAGCTCTCAACAGCTAATTACCACCGTGTTTATTATTTTAGGAGTCATTATCCTTCTAGTCATTCTTATTACCGGTTTAATGTTAAACCGTTCTATCATTCAATCGATTAATCGATTGAAATTTGGAGCTAATTACATGGGTGATGGGGATCTTTCCTACCGTGTTGAGGTAAAAGGCAAAGATGAAATGACTGATTTAGCTCAGTCCTTTAATAAAATGGCAGACAAAATGCAGCAATCACTTATAAAAGTATTGGAAGCGTCTAATGTCTTAAGTGATTCATCAGGAAATTTAACAGATATTTCCCAAAAATCCGCCGTTCAAACGAATGAGGTAGCTGAGGCAATAAACCAAGTGGCCGTTGGAGCCCAGGATCAAGCAACACAAATTGAAGAGAGTACAACCTTAATTGATCACGTTTCTAAAGCCATAGACCAGACAGACAAAGCGAATCAGGAGATCTTAAACGAATTAAATAAGGCAGAACACGAAAGTCAATTAGGCATCGAAAAGGTTAAAATACTTGAGGAAACCTCCACTTCTTTTATTCGTTTAGCTGAACATTTAACCGAAGAAGTTAATGAAGCTGCGGAACAATCACAAAAAATCACCCAGATTGTATCCACAATCCAGGAGATTGCAGATAATACAAATTTACTTGCTTTAAATGCAGCAATAGAGTCAGCAAGAGCGGGTGAAACCGGAAGAGGTTTTGCTGTCGTTGCTGATGAAGTACGAAAATTAGCTGAACGTTCAAAAGAGGAAGCCGAAGAGATTTATCAGCTTATTAGTAATATGACAAACCAAATGGACACTCTTTCAAAAGAATCCGATCAATTTAATGAATATCAAAAAGATCAAAAACAATCCGTTCAGGAAACGAAATCAGCATTTACAAGTATTACCGAGCAGGTTTATGGGATGAATGATAAAATGGAAGAGGTTTCTGTGTCCGTAAATGAGATACGCCGCTCCAATGAAGATCTAAAACGTAAAATCAATGAAATTAGTGTGATTTCTGAAGAATCAGTTGCTACCGCTGAGGAAGTTTCAGCATCTAGTGAAAACCAAACCGAAACCATTGATCAATTAAATCAATCATCTCTTGATTTACATGCATTATCACAAGAGCTGGAGGCTGAGGTTAATGAATTTACAATTCATAAAGAAGAAGCAGCTGATCATTATCCAGTTAATCACGATTTAGATAGTCTTGATGAAGAAGATGAAATAGAGGAAGAGGAACTAGAAGAAGAGGAGAACATGATTAATAACGAAGAGGATGTTACTCAAAGAGAAGAAGAAAATCACAATCCGATTGATGATGAGGAAAGACAATTATAATTTAAAGAGAGGACCTTTGCACCCCTGCAAAAGTCCTCTCTTTTATTCTGGTGAACTCATTTCCACTGAATTGATAATGTCCATCATTTCTTTAGCTTCCTGCTCTAATTTTTCCTTCGTAGTAATGGTAGTAATCTTCGCCCCACCTATACCTACCTGTAATTCATAATGAGCTTTTTCCGAATTTGGAAAAACAGCAATAAAGCCAAAACGACTGTCATCTTCAAAAGATTCAACCATTAAACTATCTTCTCTTGACTGAATTCCGTCAAATAAGTAATGGCTGTTTGCCCCTTCAAATTGGTTATAAAAGAGTAAATACTGTTGATTTTCACTTTGTAAAAAAACATTGTTATTTGAACTTCCGTTAATTTCCATATTATCTGGCAAATGTAGTGAAATTACATCAATTTTCTGGTTTGTTTCCTGAGCTTCTCCATTAAAGGACTTTTCTGCTGCTTCATGGGCATTCTCAAGAGCTTTATCTTCTGATAGAAAACAGCCACTTAAAAACACAACTAATCCCAGGCTTAAGAGAAAAAAGAACTGACGTTTACCTTTTATTAATTTCAAAATTTTCCACTCCTGACCAAAAGTATGTCGAAATTCCTCTCCTACTATCATACTATGGATATAAAATTTGACAAGTGGTAGTAGAAAATGGAAGATAAGAATAGATATAAAAAGCGAGGAGGGATAGCATGGAACTAACTGTTTATTTAGCCGGGGAAATTCATAGCAATTGGCGTGAGGAGCTGAAATCAAAGGCATTAGAAAACAAACTTCCTTTAACCTTTGTAGGCCCTCAGGAAAACCATGATTTATCTGATGATATCGGTGAAAAAATTTTGGGGAGTCAACCCAATAACGTAGCAAGAGATGATGCCGCATCTAGTGTCAACAATCTACGTACGCAAGTTCTAATGCAAAAAGCAGATGTGGTCATTGCCTTATTTGGAGAAAAGTTTAAACAATGGAATACAGCAATGGATGCCAGTATGGCCGTAACATTAAATAAACCGTTAATTTTAATTCGACCAGATTCGCTTGTTCACCCTCTCAAAGAATTATCCAACCGTGCTAATGTTACTGTAGAAACTGTTGATCAGGCTCTGGATGTATTACAGTATATTTATCAATAATCCATAGTAAGTTAAACAAACGGATGGGTTTACCCATCCGTTTGTTTTGTTAAAAATTCATATTGACCTCTCAGCAGACGAACAACATGTGTAAACATTGCCCCTCTACTAACCTGTTGATTTGTAAATATACCAATTGCACCCTCTTTTTTACGTATTCCCTGCTTTTGTGTATATTCATCCATCAAATCACCCAGTTCTTTTCCCTTTTCAAGTCCTTGTTTTATTTCTTCTGGCAAAGGGATACGTGCACCACCTGCTGTAAATACATTTCCATATGTATCCACTAATGAGCCCCAGTTACATAAGTAAATGCCATCCTCAAACTCCATGACTCCACCTTCAAGACCTATTCCCATTGCCCCTTTTTCAGCCTTAACACTTTCTTTTGCTCTATTAATAGCACCTTCTAGCGTCTCTTCATCAGAAAAGGGCTGTGAGGAAACTCGTGTATCAACTTCAATCCCCTCAATAGTTGCTTTAGGAAAAACCGCTTTTACAGCATTTAATTTTGCTGGATTTTGGGAGCCTACAATGATTTTCATGCTATCATCCCTTTTACCTGAATTTCATATAGTTCTTTATGGATTTCTTATGGTGTCAATTGTACTTTGGTCGGCAGATTTCACAAGTTTTACGATTAATTCCTTAGCTGCTGCATAATCATCTACATGAAGGATGGATGCATGAGTATGAATATATCTTGAACAAACTCCAATTACAGCTGATGGTACACCCTCGTTTGACAGATGAACACTTCCAGCATCTGTACCACCATTAGAAATAAAATATTGATATGGAATATCGTTTGTTTCAGCTGTATCTAATATATAGTCCTTCATACCAGGTAAAGTAATCATGGTACGATCAAATATACGTAAAAGAGCTCCTTTACCAATATGCCCAAATTTATTTTCATCTCCAGACATATCATTTGCTGGTGATGCATCCAAAGCAAAGAAAATATCCGGATTAATCATATTCGCTGCAACCTTTGATCCTCTTAAGCCCACTTCCTCTTGAACCGTTGCACCAGAATACAATTCATTAGGTAAATCCTCATTTTGAAGTTCTTTTAGTAGTTCGATGGATAAACCACAACCATACCGGTTATCCCAGGATTTAGCCAGAATTTTTTTATCATTTGCCATAGGTGTAAATGGGCTAATCGGGACAATTTGCTGTCCAGGTTTTATGCCGATTTTCTTCGCATCTTCCTCATCATCTGCCCCAATGTCAATTAACATTTCTTTAACATCCATCGGCTTTTTCCTTTGCTCTGGTGTTAAATTATGAGGAGGGGTTGAACCTATTACACCAATAACAGGTCCATTTTCCGTGATTACCTGCACACGTTGAGCAAGTAAAACTTGGCTCCACCAGCCACCCAATGTTTGAAAACGAATCATGCCATTTTTTGTGATTTGGGTAACCATAAAGCCAACTTCATCCATATGACCCGCAACCATAACTTTAGGGCCATTTCCTTTTTTTATACCAAATACGCCGCCTAAATGATCCTGAATGACTTCATCAGAATATTTATTAAGCTCTTGTTTCATAAAATTACGTACTTGATGCTCATTCCCAGGTGCAGCTGGTAGCTCTGTTAATGTTCTGAATAATTGTAGTGTTTCATCATTCATTATGTAATCAACTCCATTTAAATATGGTCAAATTTATACTATCCTTAACTTTTCATGGCCATAATAGATAGTATAAGTAGTAAAAAAACACACTTTCACTAATTCACAAAAAAGACTAAGGGATTATAAATTCAGGTTATTAGAATAAGGATATCCCATAACCTAACAACCAAAACTGATGTCCCCTATATTCTAACGGAACATTTCCAAACTTTCCAATCAAATTTACCAAAACCAGAAAAATCCGTTATAATAAAAGAAAAGCAAAGGCGACTGATTTGGCCTGACTGCATAAGCAAAATTCACGGAGTGGCATGTTCTTCGCCACGCAGTGGATTATGCTTATGACAGCTTAGGCCTAGGAGCCGGAGCTGGACATTAGAAAGGCGTAAGGGCCTTGATCAGACCCGACTGTGTAAGTAAGCCTCATGGAGTGGTGGTTTTATACCACGTAATGAGGAATGCTTACATCAGCGAGGGTCTAGGCACTGGAGCTGGACATTAGAAAAGCAAAGGCGACTGGTTTGGCCTGACTGCATAAGCAGAACATTGATTTATAATGAAAGATTCCTTACAGTAATAATGAGGAGTGATTTATATGCGTTATAAAAGCTTACTTATTGGCCTTGGGGTTGGAACTTCCCTTGGATTTGCCCTTGGTAAAGCAACACCTGATTCCCCTTTATCACCAGAGAAAGTCCTTAATATGACAAAAAAGAAGTTTAGAGAGGCAGGTTCTATTTCGGGGTCCTGGATTTATATGAAACCTGAAAGTCTTACTAGAGAAAGTGTACATAATCAAGTGTACAGGGGGGGGATTTCACGTCATATCAATGGTGAAACAATTCAATATGAGTTTTATGCAGATGCTCAAACAGGTTCCCTTATTGACATTTCCAAGCTAAAACTAAATTCAGAAACCCCCTTGCCTATTGAAGAATAAACAAGGGGGTACGGATTAATCCGTATATTGATATCTTTGACGTGAAATCTCGTCCACTATTTCACCTTTGGTATTATACTTTAAAGCCCGGTAATACGCATCATGATAAAATGTATACCAAGCCTGTTTCTCAAATCCCGCCTTCGTCCACTTTTCCTTTTGGTGTACAGATGTTACAGGATAATCATCATACGCTAGGACCCATAATGGATTTTGATGCGCATGAGTAGGCATTATATCTGCCATATGAATAAACACTTCCTCTTTATCCTCGAAGACAATTATCGCATGACCATCACTGTGACCACTTGTATGAATCATTTTCAGACCAGGAACAATTTCCACTTCTTTAGAAAAGGGTTCAACTTTTTTCTCGATAGGTTTCCAGTTTGCTTCCCAATATGTATTTTGCGAACGTAAATTTGGATTTCTCATCTCATTCCACTCTACATCCGTAACAAAAATCGTTGCGTTTTCAAAACTTGGAACTAAATTTTCCCCCTGCCATTTCGTTAACCCACAGGCATGATCAAAGTGTAAATGAGTCATTAATACACCATCAACATCATGAGTAGTTAATCCCAGTTCCTGTAACGATTGTTCTACTTTAGATTGTTCTAAAATTCCGAAGTTTCGAATTTGCTTGTCTGTGAATTTATGAACCCCTACACCAGAGTCAATTAAAAAATTTTGCTTATCGATTTGTAATAAAAGTGGATCCGTCCGCAGCTCAATCTGATTCTTCTCATTTACAGGGTATTTTTTACTCCATAAAGGCTTGGGTACAACACCAAACATAGCACCACCATCTAAAAAGGTAACTCCTCCATTTAACCATGTTAATTTCGCACGACCAACTTCTAAAGTTTCCAAAAAATCCCCTCCCTGCATTTAGTCTAACATATTGGAAATTTTCAATCAGCAGGAGAGAGGTAATATTTATTACCGAAACTGTGCACGACAACGATAAATTGGCTGTCCTTTATTTAAGAATTTCTCTTCATATTCTGTCATAACATTTAAAGGATCCCCCATTGCGTGTAAATCCAAGGTAACTTCTTCCAGTTCCATACCGTATTGTGAAAAAGAAACAAGGGAATACTCATAAAAGTTTCGGTTATCCGTTTTTAATACAATTTCACCATTTGAGGATAAAATATGCTCATATTGCTCTAAAAAGGTATGAAAAGTTAACCGTCTTTTTTCATGCCGGTTTTTGGGCCATGGATCTGAAAAATTTAAATAAATTTGCTCAACTTCATTTTCAGCAAACAAATCTCTTAAATCCTGGGCATTTTCATTTATAAGACGGACATTTCGAACACCTGCCTCATCCACTTTTTTTATGGCCCCTACGATGACATTTTTTACTCGTTCCATACCAATAAAGTTTATATCAGGGTGCTGTTTTGCCATATTTGCAATAAATTGTCCCTTTCCTGTACCTATTTCTAAATGTATGGCTTGTTGGTTTTGAAAAAGGTCCCGCCAGCTTCCTTTATAAGAAAGGGGTGATAATTCAGTTATATGATGGTTTTCTTTTATAAAATCATCAGCCCAGGGTTTATTTCTTAATCTCATCATTTCACTCCTTTTTTGTTTCCTATTCATCTCATTTCTCCGCGATAAAAAAATTCCCTATTATTTTGCAACAAACAATAAGGAATTTATTATGCCTTAAACAATCGTTTCTAATAACCAATTTTTCGAAAAATCGACTGCAGGGTTTTTAGCCAGTTATTTACTTCTTTTCGTTCATTTCGCTCAAAGTGCCATTGGATAAAGGAGATGGACTGAACAACAACATACCAATCCATTCGATACCGAAAATGATCAGTTAATTCAATCCCATACGTACTCAACCATTGTCCCCATTCATTTTCAGGGACATAATTGTGTAACAAAAGACCGATGTCCATCGCAGGATCTACAATCATTGCATTATCCCAGTCGATTAAATAGAGCTCGTCATTTCTTGCAAGTAACCAATTGTTGTGATTCACATCGCAATGACAAACGACCTTTTTCTGTTTCTGTACATACGGTAAAAATTCCTGTAAAAACTTTAGTCCTTTATGAATATCGATGCTCGTATCCACTTTGCTTTGATATAGATGTGTTTCCCTTAAGTGCTTTAATATAAATTCAGGCTCGAGTGGCTTTTTTCCCATACGCATAAACATATGAAGCAGTTCAGTAGAATGGTGAATTTTACTTAACAACGATGATACTTGTTCATGCTTCATTTCATCTTGCTCTAAATGTCTGCCTTCTAACCAATGCTGTGCCGTAATGACATCACCATTTTCAAGACGCTTTGTCCAAACGAGCTTTGGAACAATTCCTTCTGCAGATAATACAGCAATGAAAGGAGATGAATTACGTTTTAAAAATAGTCTTTTTTCCTGATGTTGTGCATAGTAGGCTTCACCTGTTGAGCCTCCAGCTGGTGTAATTGTCCACTCTTTACCAAGTATTTGTTCCAATCCCATTCACCTTCTATTAGCAAACCTTTGATAGATTTTAGTAAATATATCACCAAGTTCACATTTTTTAGAGCAATTTTATGTTTGTCGAAGATATCAGATTTTTATTTCAAAGATATGACATATATTTCATATATGTTTCAAAAATAGACGACTTTTTTTAGAATAACGCAAATTGATAGGTGATTTCAAGACTAATTTATGAAAATCTATGAACTATCCTTGTCGAAAAATCTTTTGAGACCGCACAATTCGCACATTTTCCCATATTACCATCAACCTGATAATAGATTTTACCATCTGAGGATATGTGTATTGTTCACGCTTTATATACATCAACTTCCTTGAAAGATAAATGTTTTCCAAAAAAGACTGTAAAAATTAAACATAATACCTTTACCTTCGATATATTATGAATAATCGTAACGTAGAAATCCTTTGAATTTATCCTAGCATTAGGTTCTATCTTCATTCCACCGCCAAAATATGGATGATTGTTCCTGTTTTAAGTCTTCATAGACTTTCATTCCTTTACCATTTCCGGCAACAGGATTTACAATTAATAGATACATAACCATCTTCCCCTTTAAACGATTCACTTTTACTACATTTCACAAAGGGATTATAGGTCAAATATGGATTGGTCATCCTCATGAAGCCATTCAGGTCGCTGTGTAAATGTCGAACGGCAATGCTTTAATAAAGCTTCACCCGCTTTAAGTTGCTTATGTTTTAAAGGAGAAGAAAATGCTCTCAGATGATCAAACCACTCAATATATTGTTCCTTACCAATATATTGCGTGTTAAAGGGTTCGCTTTTAAATTCAATCTTATTATTTTTGGATAAAACAACTTTCGTGATAGGAATATCGATGTTGTATTTGTTAAAAATACTTTTCACGATGTTTTCTGTCCGCTTCAGACCAATTGTGGGGCTTAAAATGCGTGTTTGAATCTCCTCAAATTCCCTATACCATGTTCGTCCATCCTCAGGGATAAATATGACATTCTCATTTTCCTCTAATATAGCAATACAAATGACCTCTACAGGGGTAATAAGAATGATTTCCCCTTCAACTGCCGCTTTATGGAGCTGAAAAATCGGCTGATACATAACCAGAAATGTATCAGGAAACCTTTGTAAAAAATATTTTAAATAAGCATCCATTCTATATTTGTCATCTACAGCAGAATATTCTCTAATTGTACTCGAGGCCCATTTAACTTGAAATTTAAAAATATCATCCAGAAAATAATATTTCAGCGTCTCTTCATCCTTTGGGATAAAGTAGGCATCACTATTGTTTGCTGGTAAATGTTCAAAAACATCCTGCTGCTTCTTCCCATTGAACAGACCTCGAAATGAAAATCTTTTCGTTGACTTTTGCGGCTCCTTTTCATCAAAATACTCCATAGATGGTTCCGTGTATTCTTGCTCCCATCTATTAAGCAATTTCTTCCAATTTTCTTTTTTTAATCGAATAAACTGACCAGGATACCGATAAAAATCTGTCTCATATCTAGAAATATAATCTTGAAGTTTGATTAATTGTGCCATTGATCATCAGACCTTATTCTTTTAAGTTTTTTGTGAAAATAGGCTTATATTTCACGTCTTCTTGTGGTTCAATTTGATAAATGTGAAATTGTTGGACAAGCATTCTTTGTTTCATTGGACCAGGTAATTGTGCTAAAAGTTCCTCTCTAGATTTTAAAGAGGATTCAGGGTCCTTCCACTTTTTCGCCAATGTTACATGCGGTCTATACATTCGATTATCTTCTTCCATCCCTAATTGAATTACCTTTTCTTCAATTCGATTTTGCAGGGTCAATAAAGAAGGTATATGTTCTACGTCTGCCCACACCACTCTTGGCTGTGTTTTCTTTCCAAAAAAACCTAAGTCACCAATCTCCGTGTAAAATCGTTCTGGTGGTTCGAGCTTATCCATTAGCTCAACAATACGTTCTATTTGAGTAGCGTTCATTCCACCTAAAAACTTCAAGGTAATATGGAAATCTTCTTCATTTGTCCATTGTTTATAAGATGCATGTTTTTCGATTTCCGTTTGCCAGTTACGGAGCCAGCCTTGTAATTCTTCTGCTATTGGTATACCGATAAAATAGTGCGGATTTTGTCCCATACCCATATTCCTTTCTGCAATTTGATTTCTTTACTATATCATTCCAAACAGAAATATGTTCATTCTTTATGCGAAACAATTAGGAAGCAGGAATTATTTTGTTATTTTTTCATATGTATGCTCGTCACAGACTACATATAACTTTGCTTGTTCCCTTATTGGCTGATCAAGCATACGATTTACTCCTAAGTTTTTACCGTCAGCAATCAAAGTTGCTCCTTCTTTTAATAAATCATGAAAAGCATCCCCATATGTATGCCATTCAGGTTTTTTCGGGATCTGGTATAAATCATCGCCATGATTTCTTTGCAGCAGTTGCCCATATACTTGTGAAACCCCCTCTGAAAAAATGGTTCGAACAGCTAATGAGGAAATGGTTTCATGGGAGAAAATGAAATCATCCACTTGATTGTGTTGGAAATTTTTAATATGAGATTCCTCCATAACTTCAACCACCGTATGTACTTCAGGGGCTATCGATTCCACCGTGGATGCAATTAACAGAGTCTTCCCATCAACTAATTGTGTTTCTTCAATCGAATCATCTGCAAATATTAAGACCGATTTTGCTTCTTTTATATTTGCCTTTTCTAAAGTTTCTATTGATACGCCATCACCCTGAACAAAATAAATATTTTCACTTAGAATTGGGGCTTTTTCCCGTTCATCAATAATGACAATATCAATATCTTTAGAGGTATTTATCATTTCATGAAGAGCATAGCCCGCCTTTTTTGACCAGCCAATAATGATGAAGTGTTCTTTTCCTTTATACATGATCTTTCCCTCCTCTCTTTTCACTCGAAAAGCTGACAGTCCATCTACGACTTTCCCGATAACCACACCAATAAGACCAATTCCTAAAACGTATAGTATCATGGCAAAAACTCTTCCCTCTGTTGTTATAGGAGCATAGTCCCCATAACCGACAGTGGTTACGGTAGTCATAACCCACCAGAGAGCATCGAACCAGTTCGTAAAGGTTTCAGGATCTAAAATCATAATAAGAACAGTACTCAGGAAAATAAGTAAAAAACTTAAGATAAACAATAGATGATTATTCATATCTACCATTTTCATAAAAAGTTTCCGCAAAATAAGCAACGTTCTCCCTCCTCTCGAATCACGAATTATGGTTCTAATTAAAATAATAACAAATATTTTTATAAAAATTACGAAAAAATATGATGATTTGGTATAATAATAATATAAACGGACACAACATCGATCTTTATAACACCACAGAAGTTTTAAAATTCCTTAAGGAGTGGTTATTTGAATCGATCAACCTCCCGAATGCTAGCGAGGGTAAAAGCTGTCTATATTTACATAAAGGAAAATGGGACAGTAACAACAACAGAAATAGCAGAGGAGTTTGGCATTACAGATCGAACCGTTCAAAGAGACTTAAATGTACTATCCTATAACGGCCTAGTCAAAAGCCCCAGCAGAGGGAAATGGACCACCACAAAAAAGAAAGTTAAAATATCGTAAGAAAAACGAAGGTAACTGGTTAGGTCCGACTGCATAATCAGAATATTTGAAGTGGCAGCCTGGACCTAGGATCCGAAGCTAGACAAGCGAAAGAGCCCTGCTCAAGCTCCTATCGTATAAGTAAATCCCATGAAGTGGTACCATTATTAAGCCACGTAATGGGATTTACCTATATCGACCAGGAGCTAGTTCCCTGAATCTGGACAAAAGAAGAGCGAAAGCGCTGTAAGAAGTCTGCTTATCTCAGATTAACCTCCCTTGAATTTACGATTTAAAGTTAGAATAACTAATTTCGAAGCAAGTGAAGCTCATTATCCGTTAATTCCCGGTATTCCCCAGGTTCCAGCGTATTATCCAACTGCAAATTTCCCATTTGTAACCTTTTTAACTCTGTCACTTCTTTCCCGACTGAACGAAACATACGTTTTACTTGATGAAATTTTCCTTCCATAATCGTTAATTCGATTTCTGAAACAGGTCCGCTAGATACTATCGTTAGCTGTCCAGGTTTTGTAATATATCCATCATCTAGTTCAATTCCTTCAGAGAAAGCCTGTACATCTATTTTCGTTACCTCTCCAGCAATTTTTGCCCAGTAACGTTTACCTACCTTTTTCTTCGGAGACAGGATTTCGTGAGACAATTTTCCATCATTTGTTAATAGCAATAAACCTTCAGTATCTTTATCCAAGCGGCCAACTGGGAAGGGGTTAAAAATTTGATCCTCCATCTCCAGTAAATCGACAACACTTGTCTGAACAGGATCTTCTGTCGCTGAAATGACCCCTTTTGGTTTATTCATCATTAAATAAACATATTCTTTATATTCAACCTTCTCTCCGTTTACGAAAACTTCCTGTTCTTTCGGATTCACCTGTGTCTTTCCATTCTTAGCTATTGTTTCATCAATTTGTACGATTCCTTTTTTCAATATCTTTTTAACGTCTGATCGGCTTCCATAGCCCATGTTAGCCAATAACTTATCTAATCGCAATCCTTCTACCTCCAGAGATGCAGAATAAAAATTCATGTTAAATAAAAAAACGTTTTAAAACATTAGCACGGCTGCCTAGTACTCTTTCAAGAAGTGTAGCTTTATAACTAAGCCACATATAAATATATCCACCAATACCAACGCATGTAATGGTAATCACAATTGATGAAATACGTGACGCTTCCTCAAAAACAAAGGTTGTAAAAATCCACTTTAAAAAGAACACTACTATTGCCATAACCCCTGTAAATATAAATATTAGTAAAGTTCGTTTATATAAAGGTTTAAAAGGCATATTAATGGTATGTTTAATTTTCCATAAATTCAAAGTAGAAGCAGTTAGCACAGCAATTCCTGTAGCAAATATAGCGCCTTTTGCTTCAAAAAGATATACAAAAGGCATGTTACAAACAAGTTTAATAATTACTCCTACGCCTAAACTGATAAGGGCAAAACTCTGCTTATTGATTCCTTGTAAAATCGAAGCGGTAACTGTAAATAAGCCAAAAAACAAAGAAACAGGAGCATACCAGCTTAATAATGGACCTGCTTCAGTCAAATCCTCAATTCCGTAAAAGCTTCCGTAGGCTTCATTACCTAAGATTGATAACCCTACAGAAGCTGGTATAATAATTAGCATAATAATTTGTAAGGATTGATTAATCTGTTGAATATACAAATCCCGCTTTTGAGCAGTAAACGAACTCGTAATCACTGGTAACAATGCTAAAGAAAGCCCTGTTGCCAATGTAACCGGAATAATCACAAGTTTATGTCCTAATAAAACAATAACCGAATAAGCAAGTGCTGCTGTTTCTCCACCTAAATCTATTGCTGCCATAGCCCTCGGAAAGGTAAACTGATCAATTAACTGATAAATCGGTGTTGCCAGTCCTACTAACACAAAGGGACCAGCATAACTTAATAATTCCTTAAACATTCCCTTTGAATCAAAATGTCTGGTTTTTGTTTTTTGAGCGTTGAGTTGTTGGTCCAAATAAGGTTTTCTCATCTTCCAAAAATACCCCAGAACGAATAAAGATCCTATTGCACCTACAAAGGTTGCAAAAGTAGCCATGCCAATTGCATTTGTTACCGTACCACCTAAAACTTTTAGTACAAGAAACACACTACCCAGCAAAAAGATTATGCGGACGATTTGTTCCATTACCGTAGAAACAGCAGAGGGACCCATGGAGCCATAACCTTGAAAAAAGCCGCGCATAATACTCATGGCTGGAATAATCAATAATGCAAAACTGACCATTTTGATAACGAAGGATACTTCCTCAACAGAGTAAGGAAAATTGGTCTCTTCTTCTGAAATCGCAATCTTAGCAATAAAATCCGAGCTAAAAAACAGCAAAAGAAAGGCCAAAATTCCTGTTACCATCATAACCTTAAAGGCCGCCTGAAACATTCTGCGTCCTGTCTGATAATCCCCAAGCGTGTTATATTTTGAAACAAATTTGGACATTGCAAGTGGAATGCCCATAGTGGATATACTAATTAAAATAGTATACGGTGTATATGCAAAGGAAAATAATGATAGTGCTGTACCAGTTACTAAAGCTTCAAACGGAATAACATATAAGATTCCCAATATTTTAGATAAATAATTCGCACCTGTTATTAATATAGTTCCTCGAAGTATATTTGACATATTCTGACTTCCCTTGTACTTTTTTCGTATACATAGACAAATTCATTTTATCACATTTATATTTATAATCGATACAACAACAAATTTAGCACTGAAAGGATGGAAGGATTTTGACTTATGACGTTGTCGTAATCGGTGGTGGGCCGGCTGGGCTAATGGCCTCTATCACCGCAAGCAGAAATGGAGCTAGGACATTAATTATTGATAAAGGAAACAAATTAGGAAGGAAGCTTGCTATCTCAGGTGGTGGCAGATGTAATGTTACAAACCGGCTCCCTGAACCTGAACTTATCGAACATATTCCTGGAAATGGACGCTTTCTATATAGTGCATTCTCAATTTTTAATAATGAAAATATCATTGAGTTTTTTGAAAATTTAGGTGTGAAATTAAAGGAAGAGGATAAAGGGAGGATGTTCCCTGTAAGTAATTCGGCTAAGCAAGTGGTACAAGTTTTAATCAAAGAATTAGAGCGCCTAAATATTGATGTTAAGATGAATACGCCAGTAAGAACGATAAATTATGGAGAAAACATCCATAAAATTCTATTGAATGAAGAAGAAGAAATCACGACGAAAGCTGTCATTATTGCAGTTGGAGGAAAATCTGTTCCCCGAACCGGTAGTACCGGAGATGGATATGCATGGGCAAAAAAGGCTGGTCATACCATCACAGACCTTTATCCAACAGAAGTCCCTCTTACATCCAATGAAAAATTTATTCGGGATCGTACGCTTCAAGGTCTGTCTTTACGGGATATCAATATTACTGTACATAATCCGAAGGGAAAAGCGATAAAAACCCATCGTTGGGATATCATTTTTACCCATCAAGGCATCTCTGGTCCAGCTGCTCTTAGACTTAGTCAATTTGTTGTAAAAGCCTTGAAAAAATTTAAAAGAGAAGAAGTTGATATAACAATTGATTGCTTTCCAGATCAAAATGAAGAACAAACTTTTCAGCAGCTGATAAAACTTTCGAAAGAATCACCAAAAAAGGCAGTAAAAAACGTATGGAATGGATTAGTACCTGAACGTTATTTCTACTTTCTTTTATCCAAAACAAATATTGATCCAGGCCAGACCTACAATCATTTAGTAAAAACCGAAGTACGTAAATTTGCTCAACTGCTGAATGCTTTCCCAGTAAAAGTTAATGGCACCCTTTCTATTGAAAAAGCCTTTATTACAGGTGGTGGGGTTTCATTAAAAGAAGTAGTTCCCAATGAAATGGCATCGAAAAAAATGCACGGACTTTATTTTTGCGGAGAAATTTTGGATATTCATGGTTATACGGGCGGTTTTAATATTACGGCAGCATTTTCAACCGGTCATGTTGCAGGAAAAAGCGCTGCAGGATATTCACAATATGTCTAAAGAATTAAAGAAGATGTTTATAAAATCCCCTTCTTATTAAGAAAGGGGATTTTTATGTAACCATTTCGTTTCACACATTCATTTTCATTGTACGTTACTCTTTTCAACCGCGGAATCCCAGTTCGGAAAATAATGTAAGGCACTTCTCATTAATTGTGGATTGCTCTTTTTTACTTTCTTTTTATTCAAACTTACTCCATTTTCACTTAACTGTTTAATCTCTGATAACACCTCTGAAGAAGACATATTTACATCCATTTCCCTAAACCTCCTTTCCATGATTTACTATTATAATTAACCAGAAAATGTAAAATTTATTCAATTTTTTATAATTTATAAAATTTTTATGTGATAAATAGTGTCTATTTTTAGCTAAATTAAGATGGGTATAACAACAATATTGACAGTAAACAGCCAAATATGAATTACTTTTACACAAAAAAACTGATGTCAAAAATCATCAGGAAATGATTTTGACATCAGTTTTTTCTTTGCCCAGCAACGTCCTACTCTCGCAGGGGAAGGACCCCAACTACCATCGGCGCTGGAGAGCTTAACTACTGTGTTCGGAATGGAAACAGGTGTGACCTCTCCGCCATCGCCACTGGACTTTGATTCTTTTATAATGCTTATATAGCACCTTCAAAACTAGATAAGAAAGACAATCGTCATGATCAGTGCGTTTTTCGTTGTCTAGCTCCGGATCCTAGGTCCAAGCCGTCATAAGCACAATCCACTCCGTGCATTCTGCTTATGCGGTCGGACCTGATCAGTCGCCTGCGCTCTTCGTATAAGTTAAGTCCTCGATTGATTAGTATCCGTCAGCTGCACGTGTCACCACGCTTC
>NZ_FOHJ01000003.1 GCF_900111405.1 Salinibacillus kushneri
CTCCGGTTTCCCGGAGTTATCCCCGACTTACAGGCAGGTTGCCCACGTGTTACTCACCCGTCCGCCGCTCGTTCCACAGGCTTCACCCCGAAGGGATCAGCCTGCTTCCCGCGCTCGACTTGCATGTATTAGGCACGCCGCCAGCGTTCGTCCTGAGCCAGGATCAAACTCTCCAATAAAAGTTTTCCTGTTGCTCATTCATCAATGCTATCAAAATAGCGAATTGACGTACTGGTTGTTTTGTTCAGTTTTCAAGGTACGAAGTCCGTCACTCTCAAAGCGACTTAAATATTATATCAAGTTACCAACCGGATGTCAATAACTTTTTATATTGTTTTGCGCTCTGTTTAAAGCGACAATTAATAATATAACACGAGCAAACATGTATTTCAATGAGAAATTTTTAGTTTGCTTTTTTAGGCCGTCTCTTTCAACGGCTTAATTAATATATCATGTGTATTCTATAAATGCAATAAAAGATTTTATCATTAACTTGTCCAGTTTATGGAAACAACATAAAGTGAATGGCAAACAAGGCAGCTACTCCGGAAACCCCTAAAAAACCTGAGATAACTGTGGTAAATAAGTTAATAGGAATATGGAGACCAAAATTTGCCCCAAACACATTTACAAAAAACAAAACAAGAGCGCCGATTAAAAGCTTCACCATACCTTGTGAAACGATTTTAAGGGTCTTTATGGGTAATCCCTTTATCAGAATAATTAAAATCACAGCTATAATAAGCCCGATAATCATATATGAATTCATTTTTAATACTCCTTTCGCTTGTCCTACTATTTATATATTTATGACAGCGAAAAGAAAATAGAACTAATGAATTCCTTTTACTTTTCTATATCTTGCTTCTCTAAGAAGAAAAAAGTATTTGCCGTTTATACATTCTTGATCCACATAAACTCCATCATTTAAATCTACACTATTCTTTATAAGAGTACTCATTCGATTCTTTTCTATTTTCAATTGATGAATCTTTTGAATAAGTTCTTCATCTATGGATTTCTTTTTTATCTTATCTTTACCAAACATGTGTATTCACCTCAAAGTTCTTTTCTTCCTTCTAAGGCTTTTGAAAGCGTCACTTCATCTGCATACTCCAAATCTCCCCCTACAGGAAGTCCATGTGCAATACGTGTTGTTTTAATACCTGCTGGTTTAACCAACTTAGAAATATACATGGCAGTCGCTTCACCTTCGATATTAGGATTTGTAGCTAAAATAAGCTCTTTAACCTCTTCATCCTTCAGACGATTTATAAGTGAAGCGACATTAATATCCTCCGGACCAATACCATCCATTGGTGAAATGGCTCCATGCAGAACGTGATACTTTCCTGTGAAGTCCTTCATTTTCTCCATAGCTATTACATCTTTAGGATCTTGAACAACGCAGATAACTGCGCCATCTCTTTCATTATCCTGACAAATTGGACACGGATCCTGATCAGTAATATGACCACACACGGAACAATGAGTGAGTTCACGTTTAGCGTTCACAAGCGATTTAGCAAAGTCCAATACGTCATCTTCTTCCATATTTAAAACGAAAAAAGCCAGGCGAACCGCCGTTTTTGGCCCTATTCCTGGCAATTTAGTAAAACTATCAATAAGCTTTGAGATTGGTTCTGGATAATACATTAAAAATCCCCCTAGAATCCTGGGATATTCATACCTTTGGTGAATTGTCCCATTGTTGAATTCGTCTCATCTTCTATCTGTTTAATGACATCATTAACGGCAGCTAACACTAAATCTTGCAGCATTTCAACATCATCTGGGTCAACAGCCTCTTCATTAATTTCCATGTCTGTAATTTCCTTTTTCCCATTTGCAACTACTTTAACCATGCCACCACCTGAAGTTGCCTCAAAGCTTTTTTCGTGCAATTCCTCCTGAGCTTGCATCATTTTCTTCTGCATTTTTTGCATTTGCTTCATCATATTATTCATGTTTCCCATTCCACCTTTCATCTAAATTCCTCCTTAGTTATCTTGTATTTCTAATAAATCATCGCCAACTAACTTTCTTGCTTCAGAAACAAGAGGATCTTCTTCTGTTTCCTCCCCTGTTTCTTCACTGCCTTCATCCTGCTGACGTTGTTTTTTCACATATTCTTCTCTTAATTCCTGCCAATCTGCCTCCGGTATTGGAATAATGGCCACTTGCTTCCCTAGATAATTAGATAATTGGGCTTCAATTGTTTCCTGATTTTCCAGCATAAGTGAGCAATGAATTTCATATTTAAAGGATAAAACAAGCGCATTATTTGAAGCCGCTCTAGGTTTACTGTTCACTAACTTCGCATAAGCTGGCGGGCTGTTTTGTTTTAATGAATCCATAAACGATGCCCAATTATTCATAATATTTTTTAACTCAGTTTTAGAAGCTTGGTCCAGTACATTTCGAATCCGATCATAAGGAATGCGATATTTACGACCAGAGCTTGAACGTCTTGAAGTTCGTCCTTCATTTGCCTTAGGCTTTTCAGTTTGAGGAGAACCCCCTGACTGTTTTAGTGCATGTAGTTCTTTTTCAAGCTGTTCGAGCTTCTGTACCACTTGCGGAGAAACCTCTGTGCTTTGACGTTTCTTTGACGAGATTGTGTTTGCGATATTTAACATAGCGATTTCTATAAATACTTTTGGACTATTCGTCCATCGCATTTCCTGTTGACATTCATTTAACTGGCGTATAACTGATTGAGTCCACTCAGAGTCAAGCTCCTCAGCAAGCTTGGTGAATCGTTCATCAGGAATCGCTCTCTCTAAAAAGTCACTCATTTGATTGGATGATTGATATAGTAATACATCCCGTAAGTAGTAAATCAGGTCAAAAATGAGGCGTCCAGAATCCTTGCCTTCCTCTAAAAATTCATCTATCAATTTTAAGGCATGCTTTACATCCTGGTTATGAAGAGATTCCATCACTTCTCCCAATTTATTTTGGGAAACCGAACCTGTTACGGCCAGTACATCATCAATGGTAACATGATTTTCTTCACTATAAGAAATAGCTTGATCAAGTAAGCTTAAAGCGTCTCTCATTCCACCTTCAGCAGCCAAGGCCACCGTTTGTAGAGCTTCATCTTCAACATTAATCTCTTCTGAATCCATTATATCCTTTAAACGATCAACGATAGATGATTGGGAAATTCGTTTGAAATCAAATCGTTGGCAACGTGAGATAATTGTTAGCGGAATCTTGTGAGGCTCTGTTGTAGCTAAAATAAAAATAACATGCTGAGGCGGTTCCTCTAATGTTTTTAATAATGCGTTAAAGGCTCCGGTTGAGAGCATGTGAACCTCATCCACAATGTACACCTTATATTTAATAGAGCTTGGCGCATACTTTACTTTATCCCGAATGTCCCGAATATCGTCAACACCGTTATTGGAGGCCGCATCAATTTCAATGACATCAGAAATCGTACCTTCCTGGATACCTCTGCAAGCTGAACAATCGTTACAAGGTTCTTTAACGGGAGAACGCTCACAGTTTACTGCTTTTGCAAAAATCTTTGCAGCACTTGTTTTTCCTGTTCCTCTTGGCCCGGAAAATAAATAAGCATGTGAAAACTTCTCCGTATAAATTGCGTTTTGGAGTGTTCTGGTTATATGTGTTTGTCCTACAACATCTTCAAACGTAGTAGGTCGCCATACCCTGTACAATGCCTGATAACTCATGGCCACGTTCTCCTTTGTGGTTTCTTATCTCATTATAACCTATACATATGATGCATTCAAAAACAATATCGTGAATTTTAAAATTATCTTTTATAGAATAGCTTACACTAAAAAACTCATCCTTAAAAAAGGATGAGTTGGATTTCTATGTAACGCCGTGCACCTATCGTCGTTGAGTCATTCCTGAGCGTTACGTAAGCTCATGGCTCGACTCAGGCAACCCCGCGGCACACGAGAATGACCGCTTACTGCTGCTTCCTTCCGGACCTGACAGGGTTTACGGGTTCCCGTTGCGCAGGACCAAAGCGTCAACACCACTTACTTACGGCAGACCTCAAAAATGCTCACCTCGGATAGGGATTCAGCCTCGCTATAGCGGATTGCGAGTAACAAGGCACCGCTACCTCCCCACCTAGCACGGCAAATCTGCTAACAATAAATATGTGCACAAAGCTTTGGCGGCTAAAAGTGACCGCCTTTCTTAATGTGCATAAACAAGTATATCTACTTTTAACGGATTTTGCAATGATTTCACAGTTCCAATTTTTTCAACTTTGCTTTTTCCTCTTTCTTAAGCCTTTGAAAAAATGCTTCAAAATAGAAGAACACTCTTCTTCTAAGACACCTGAAATTAATTCTGCTTCATGATTAAATCTAGAATCCTGTACTAAATTCATTAAAGAACCACAGCTGCCGGCCTTCGGATCATAAGCACCAAATACAACTTTAGAGATTCGCGACTGGATAATGGCCCCAGCACACATCGGGCACGGTTCTAAAGTAACATATAAGGTACAGTCATCCAGCCTCCAGCTGTTTAGTACTTCATTAGCTTTTTCGATTGCTAAAAACTCGGCATGTCCTTTTGCCATTTGCGAGCTTTCTCTTGAATTTCCTGCTTTTGCAATCACTTGATTATCTTTTACTATGACAGCACCGATGGGGACTTCTTCTTTCTTTGCTGCTTTATCCGCTTCTTCTAAGGCTAACCTCATATGGTTTTCATGGTTCATGAGTATCCCTTCTTTTCTTTAGCTTTTCACTCTTTTAAAAAAGATTTTGTTTTTGTAAAGACTGGTTTGCATCACAGGAATAAAATAGGAATGAATTTTTTTAAGAGTAGTTTACTCTTTACCAAATATAGGATATTTAGCTGAAGCAAATCTTTTTGTAAACCGTCTTAACTTAATTTTCACGTTACCCCATCACACATTTCTTTAAATTTTTCACCATAATTATACTTGGGCATAGAATACTTAATGTTTTAACCCATAAATATGTAAAAGGATATGTATGGAAAGGAGGATGTTTAATTGATAATTTACGTTGTAAAGACTGGTGAATCGCTATTTGATATTGCACAACGATTCCAAGTTTCTACTGATGAGCTTATTGCTTTAAACGAACTTGATCAGCCTAGCCGATTAATTGTTGGGCAAGCACTTGTAATTCCTGTTAACCAATATACTGTACAACCGGGAGAATCTCTATATGTAATTGGACAAAAATTTAATGTTCCTTATCAACAATTAGCTGAAGCAAATCAAATTTCATTAAATGATACGTTGCAAATAGGTCAAACCCTTACCATTCCACAGCCAGAAAAGGTAAGTAAGCAATTCAATGGCTATGTCGAGCCAACTGGTGGTGAAGTAAGTCAAACGTTAGAGCAGTCAGCCCGATCAAAGGCCCAATACTTAACATACTTAGCCCCCTTTAGTTATCAGGTGAATCGTGATGGTTCATTAGTACCGCCACCTTTAAATCAATTCCCTCAAATCGCAGCAAATAATAATGTTCTATTAATGATGATCATCACAAATATTGAAGATGGTTCATTTAGTGATGAACTGGGAAGAATAATCGTAACCGATGAGAATTTCCAGGACCAATTTTTAACGAATATTATTGAGACAGCTAACCAGGTAGGATTCGGAGATATTCATTTTGATTTTGAATTTTTACCGCCTGAAGTCAGAGAAGATTATAACAATTTTTTACGAAAAGCAAAACAGAGATTTTCTGAAGCTGGATTAATGTTGTCCACTGCTTTAGCTCCTAAAACATCTGCTGAACAAGAAGGAGCGTGGTATACAGCTCATGATTATGCTGCTCATGGTGAAATTGTAGACTTTGTTGTACTCATGACCTATGAATGGGGATATAGTGGTGGTCCACCCATGGCTGTTTCTCCTATTGGACCCGTAAGAGATGTTGTCAATTATGCTTTGTCTGTTATGCCTTCCGAAAAAATCTTTCTAGGTCAAAATTTATACGGATATGACTGGACCCTTCCCTATGAACCAGGTGGCGAAATTGCTGAAGCTTTAAGCCCGCAAGCAGCCATGCAGCGAGCTAGAGAAAACAACACAGAAATTCAATTTGATCAAGAAGCTCAAGCGCCTTTTTATTATTATTTTGATCAGGATGGAAATCAACACGAGGTTTGGTTTGAGGATGCCAGGTCCATACAAGCTAAATTTGACCTTGTAAAAGAGCTTAACCTGCGCGGAATCAGTTATTGGAAGCTTGGTCTCGCCTTCCCGCAAAATTGGGTATTACTGGACAATCAATTTAATGTTGTGAAGGAACGGTAAGGTAGAAGGCTGTCTCATTTCAATGAGGCAGCTTTTTTGGTGCACTGCCAAAATTATAGCGCCCATGGCTGAATAGAAATTTTATAATAAAATGTTTTTTCGTCCTTATAAATATTCGCCAAATGATGATCATCCAACTCCTGTTTCCTTAAGATTTTAAAGGGAATTTTCACGTGAAACATCTTTTTAAAAGGAAAGGGATGGACATAAATAGCCTGTTGATTCTTCCACATTGCCACCATTCCATCGGGAGCAAATGCAAAGGTTTGTCTAAAACCATTTCGGAACCAGGACACTTCATCCTCTTTTTTTGCTCCAGGTTCATTCATACATAAATATAAAGACAAATCATCACAAAACTGCAGCCACTTAAAATGAAAGTCCAGCATCTTCTCATTTTGATCATCCCTATTTCGACTTTTTATTTGTTTTCGCCTGTCCATTTCCCGGGAAATAAAAGAACGAATGGCTGGATTTGTCGAATCCGAAGAAAAAAAGGATGAATAATGCAGACTGCACAGAAGCCCAGCATATTCAGAGTTTTTCTGTACAAAATCAATCCCTCTTTCATAACTGGCCAGCTTATCTTGCATTGGGTAATCAACAAACGTATAAGGTTTATCGGTCTTATCATTCCATTTAGGGTTTTGATCCAGTTCATACCAGGCATAATCATGATAGGATATAGCATATTCTACATCCGGTCTTCGTTTAGAACTTAAGAACAAATCATTCTTCATTTGTTTGGCAATTTCCCCGGAAATTTTCCCATGCTCGTGCTGGTCAATTAACCGAAGCTCTTCGCCGTTTGAAACAACAATCATTTCATAAACCTCCTTTTTAAAGAAGCTTTATTTATATGTTGCCTTATTTTATTCTTTTTCCTTCCAAAACTGTTCCATTAAAATAATAATAACCGTCCCCATTAATAATCCGTTACTAACTAAATTTTGCGCAAAACCTGGTAAACCATCAAAAGCACTAGCCGGAATAAACATCAAACCAATACCAACTAAAAATGTTATGCCTAAAATCGTAAGTTTTCGCTGATTGAGTTTTTCACTTACAATATTCCATAATCCAATCCCCATTAATTGTACAAACGTGGCTAATAAAGCTGCATTAGCCACTGGTGATGGAATCTTTGATAAAAACGAAACAATGGGCGGAAAAAAAGCAATGATGATTAATAAAATAGCTGCATACATAAAAGGATTTTTTCTCCTTTGTCCCGTTAATTCCATGAATCCGGATGACGAAGCTAATGTCACAACGGCCACACTTGAAAACAAAGCAGATAATCCTTGATTTATTCCTAATGTATAGCTGCCCTTATTCATTTCTTCAGCCGTAAATGAATTTGTCCCCTTCATTGTTTGATTAGCAGCTCCCAACGATGCCACAATGTTAGACAATAAAATAATAGCTGTAATAAAAGCAATTGGAATCACACTTATATCCCATACTGGTAATCCCCAGGCAAATACCTCGGGTACATGAAGGGCAGGTAACGATTGTTCAATAGATTCCTGTCCATTAACTAATGCATAAATGCCCCAACCTAATCCAATCCCAATTAAAATCGCATAGCTTTTTAATGGCCCTTTCCCTAAAACGGAGAATAACAAAACAAAGAAAAAAACGAAAAAGGAAATCAAAGTAGCATCTAACTGAGCTGTAGAGCCATCATCTCCAATGCCCATCATTCCCTGCAGAAAAGTTCCGCTTAATTGAATAGTTAACATAAATAAAAAGGCACCTGTTACAAGAGGGGTGAAAATGGATAACATTTTTTGCGACAAATGAAATACACCAAATATCACTAAGAAAAATCCTGTCAAAATCATCGCAGTTTGGAGCACTCGTAACGTTTCCTCTAAACCTCTCCCGCTTTCAACAGCAGTAGCAGCATAAACAGTAAATGTACTAATCCATATACCTGCTGGGCCATCTACTACCGGCAACTTATGTCCAATCAATCCCTGAAGAAAACAAGCTATTCCAACAATAAAAAAGGTCCGTTGCATTAATCCGGACACCTCATGTAGAGACATTTCATATATAGATCCGATCACGATTGGTAATGCTATAGAGCTTGCCAGAAGGAAAATAAACCATTGTAAAGTTTCTAATGTAGTATGTTGAAAGTCTTTGACTTGTCCCATGAAGTCCACTCCTCATGTAGAAAATTCTATAACTATCATACTAAAGTTTAAAACGGCAGGAAATACAGATAGGTCATAAAGATTTTATATTCCCACGGTCTACAACGTATGTAATGGTATCATAATCATGATATCGAACTAGGGAGGAAAATTTCATGGCAGATAATTAAATGGAAAGGAAAAGTTAACAGCGTTCAAACCTATTTATGATAGACTGAATCAAGTGGAAGCAAGGCTAAAGAAATAGAAAAGATAGGGACCCTTCTTTTGATCCCTATCTTTTATGGATGATTACTCCTCTAATGTTGACGTATCCCCTGTTGGAAGACCTAGCTCCCAGGATTTTAATAAGCGGCGCATAATTTTACCACTTCTTGTTTTAGGAATAGTTTCTCTTATTTCTATTTCTCGTGGAGCTGCATGTGCACTTAAACCATTTTTAACAAATAAGCGTATATCTTCAAGTAAATCGTCTGACTCCTGATGTCCTTCCCGTAGTGTAACAAATGCTTTTATAATCTCTCCTCGTTCAGGATCAGGCTTTCCAATTACACCTGCTTCAGCAACAGCAGGGTGTTCAATCAATTTACTTTCAACTTCAAAAGGACCCACACGTTCACCAGAAGTGTTAATAACATCATCTAGACGTCCCTGGAACCAGAAGTATCCATCCTCATCCATATAAGCGCTGTCCCCAGATACATACCAGTCACCAATAAAATAGCTTTCATATTTTTCTGGACGCTTCCAGATTTGACGCATCATGGATGGCCAGCCTTTTTTAATAGCAAGATTACCCATTTGATTAGGAGGTAGTTTATTGCCTTCATTATCAATAATCGCTGCCTCAACACCAGGGATTGGCTTGCCCATCGAACCAGGTTTAATATCCAAACTAGGATAATTACTAATTAATTGTCCACCTGTTTCGGTCATCCACCAGTTATCATGAATCCGTTTGTTAAAGGCTTCTATTCCCCAGTGAATAACTTCAGGATTCAATGGTTCACCAACACTTAGAATGTGACGTAAGGAAGAAAGATCAAATTTACTAGCCACTTCACTTCCAGCACTTAAAAATTTACGGAAAGCGGTTGGAGCTGAGTACCAGACTGTCACTTTATGTTTTTCAATTGTTCCATACCAGTCCTCAGGGCTGAAACGTCCACCACGAATGACGTTTGTCACTCCATTTAACCACGGAGCAAATATGCCATAACTCGTTCCTGTTACCCAACCCGGATCAGCTGTACACCAGTATACATCATCCTCTTTCAAATCCAGCACCCATTGTCCGGTTGCAAGATGCTGAATCATCGCATTATGGACATGATAAACGCCTTTTGGTTTACCAGTGGAACCAGACGTATAATGAATCAGCATACCGTCTTCTAAGTCTACCCATTCGATATCAAAGTTCTCAGAAGCCTTTTTCATTTCCTGATCAAAACTGATATATTGTTTTCCTTCTTTCATACCGCCTACTAATACAATTTGTTTAAGGTAAGGCAGTTTATCTTGTGGTACACGTTCTAGTAGCTCTGGGGTAGTGATTAACATTTTAGCCTCACTATCCTCAAGACGGTCATGCACAGCCTGTTCCATAAATGCTTCAAATAAAGGTCCGGCAATTGCTCCTACCTTTAAAATACCTAAAAAGCTCATATAAAATTCAGGACTTCTTGGCATGAAAAGGAATACCCGATCTCCTTTTTCAATTTGGTGTTTCTTTAATACATTGGCAAACTGATTACTTTTCTTACTTAGCTCATTAAACGTTAATGTTTCTTCCTTATCAGGTGCTGAATACAGTAAAGCTACTTTGTCTTTTGTATCAGGGTTCTCTGCATGTCGATCAATCGCCTCATAGGCCATATTCACTTTACCTGTTGAATTCCAACTAAATTGCTTCTTCATCTCATTCCAGTTAAAGCCGTTATAGGTCTTCTCATAATCTTGTAAATTATGATTTCCTTCTCTAGCAGGTATTGGATTCATATTCATACTTTCTCCACCCCTTTTGAAATCGGTTTCAAATTCCTTTTACAATTACTACAAACGTATGCAATACCCTATTTATTTATTAATTATTTCCCCTTTGTTGATTATATTTTATCGAAAAATTAAAAATATTTAAAGTCCTAAACCGTAAAAAGTATATAAATATATGATAGGAAAAAATACCTCTCTATTAAAAATAAAGAGACAGATTAAATATCTGCCTCTCCATTAACAGGGAAATCATTGCTGTTACTCGGGGGATTGGTTCCGTTTGGATTGTTTTTATTCTCATTTTTTGAATCGTTCTGATTACTATTATTACTGCTATTTTTACCAGAAAATCGTTGCACCGCTTTTTTTATTCCTCCTAAAAGTGAACCGCTTTGCAAATTCCTGCCCTCTTGTGAATACTTATATCCTGCAACCATCCCAACAGCATATAGTGCATATTTCAAGCCTTGCATGAAACTGTCAAAATCGAATCCTTTTGCTTCAAATGCAGCAAAACCAATGCCTAAAAAGATACCAACTATAGGAATATAACGATTGCTGATTTTACTAGCTCTTCGAATGGCGTATAAAAGAAAAGTTAACGCAACAACGCCTGTAAACTCCATGCTTAATAACTGTTCCAATAGACTCACACCTTTCTTGGAAAACAGCTATTATATGCTTTATTAGTAGATGACAATGAGAGATAAAACGTGTTTACATGCGCCTATTTTTTTATTCAATAATTCCGGTACCGGTAATCTCAGCATTAACTTGTACGTTTATATCAATTTCGGGATATAAATCCTTCCAATTTTTCCATTTTTTCTTTTCCGGGCCTGTATGCATCGCACGGTATCTCAGCCCAAACCCAATCGGATCTATATTTGTATCCTGAAATTTTTGCAAAAGCTTCTTAATATCCTTTTTAAAGGTTTCTTCCGTAAGTTTGTTATATTTATCCAATTTTCCTTTTCTAAGTTTTACCTTACTCTCCTCAATAGTTCCTTCTACATCCACTTTAAATTTGATTTTTGGCTTTTTTGAATCTTTTATCCGATAGCTGGTGTTCAGTGAATCAACAGCCAGCATAAAAAATTGATCCTGAGCGTTTACTTTTAAACTTTCTTTGTCATAGCTTTTTTTTAATATATTAAATACCTTTGTTTCCTTTTTATTTAATATAAGTGGTTTTTCTCCTTTTTTTATGACAGCCATTGTGGTAATAGAAAAGTTGTCCTCCTCCGACTCTACGATTGGAAGATACCCATCCATGCCCCTCTCTACTAAATCACGCCGAAATTCATAAAGAAATTTTGTTGTGACATAGGGGGATTCTGTACCTGTTTCATCAAAGAACATAAATAATTTATTAGAAGGTAAACGTTCCCCTTTTGGCTTAACACTTAAGATGGTTTTGGCATCTGGCTTCCCTACAGAAAGTAAAGCAATTTGTTGAATATCCCGTCTTCTTGTAAACCAGTCCATTGTTTTTTCAATATCCTTAGTTAAAATCTTTTCTCCAATTATAATCATTTTCATATGTCCAAAGTCTAACTCATTACCTACCTTTGCTTTTATGAATCGAATTGCTTCAGCAATGGTACTTCCTTTTGCACTTATAAGCTGAAATTGATTACCCAATTCTTTAGTTTCTGAAGCAGGATACGCCATTTTTAATGTAACCTCATATCCTTCCTGCTCCTGTTCCAGTTGATCAATTCCAATCCCTACCACAAAGGAACGCTTATCAATATCTTTAAATCCACAGCTGGATAAAAGGAGAATCAAGAAAAAAAATAGCCCACTAAGTTTATAGAGGTTCTTCATTTTTGTTTAGACCTCCTTACAACATATAACAAAACAGCACATGAAAACGCACCTGCAAACAGTAATAAGGTGAAAAATACTTTCGCTAATTCGTAAACCTGAATCTGACTGAGGAGAAAATAACCCAAAATGGAGCCAAGTGAAAAAAGAGTAACCACAATGAGCGGAATTATTTTTATTTCCTTCCATTTAATTTCCGGAAAGATGCTTTTAACATGTTCCAATCCTATATGACACGTAATCGTAGCACTAATCATAGAAATCCCTATGTAAAGTAATAGAAAAATAAAGAGTACCCTTTCAATAAATCCAAATTCTATTCTCATCGTATCTGCCGTTGAAAACCAGGGATAAATATAATGACCAGCTCCGTCAACACCATTTACGCCAATGGGGATTAAGAGGGAGGTAAAGATATTAACAACCCCGGCAATCCCTATTAATACCAAACGCCATAGCCCCAGTCTTTTCAATCGATGTTTTAATACACGATTATAAATTGAAATATAATAAAATCCCAATAAAGAATAAGAGGCTGCCCCAATCATATCGATGGAAGGAGCATCAAAGGAATGTGTGAAAACAATACGGATTGCATCCCAATTTAGATGCTCATTTATATAGGCCTTTAAAAATATCCCTATTATGAGTGGAAGACTGATAATCAAAACGATTTCAAGTGCATATAACGTTTTCTCTGTACCCATTAAAGCACCCGGGCAAATAATCGCCAAAAAGAGAATCGTGATATATAACGTGGGAAGTTCCGGATTTATAAAGCGTTTCGTAATATCGATAAAAGATAAAAGGACAAACCAGGTTGAAAAAAAATACAGAACACCTAGAAGGAATAGATAAACCGTAGAAAACCATTGAGGCATATACGCTTTTATAATTTCCGGCTGACCCTTACCAGGAAATTTAAGCATTGAGTTTGTAAAAACAAAACAGTAGATAAGCGTTATTACAATCGCTATCATTAAAGAACTGACCGTACCGTTTAATCGTCCTTCAATTAAAATACTAGGTACAAGCGCAACAACATTGGCAAGCATATTTAAGATAACTAAGTAGTAAAAGTAACGACTCACTTAATCCCTTCTTCCTTGAACATGTTATTTCTGATGACTCGTAAATAGCTTTAAATAGGGTTTTCCGAAGCTATCTAAATACACCAGATAATAAATAAGGCCAACTGTGCCTATAACAAGTCCAATTAAGCCGGAAAACGTAGTGATGATTAATAAAAGATATTTCATCACTCTCATTGCAAAGCTCATTTCATTAATGGGGATAATAAAATTGGATATAGCAACTGCAGCAACAATAATAATCATAATATTGGAGACCAGTCCCGCATCCGTTGCTGCCTGACCTAAAATTAATCCGCCAACTGTGGTGGCTGTTGGTCCAATCGTTTTAGGCAGACGAATCGATGCTTCTGTCAGCATTTCCATCATGATTAACATAAATAACACTTCTAAGTAGGACGGATAAGGAACAGGCATACGACTTCCAGCAATCGAAAAGGCTAATTGAATTCGAAGCACTTCAGGGTTATACGAAATGATTCCTACATATGCTGAAGGGAGAAATAAACTAATAAACAAACCAATATAACGCAACACAATAAGGAATTTAGAGACCCAATATGGCTGATAAAAATCTTCCATAGAACTCATAAAGTCATAGAAAACAGTGGGTCCAATAAGGACAAAGGGAATCCCTTCAATCATAATAATGACTTTACCCTGATAAAGGTTATAAGCAATTCGATCAGGTCGCTCAGTAACTAATAATGTAGGGAAAAGCCTTCGTTTTCTATTGGTCAAAGCTCTATGCAGTTCACCAGCGGACTGTACGATTGGTCGATCAGCTTTTTTCACTCTCTTTTTCACTTTATCAACGATTTCTGAATCTGCCTCTTTTTCATCATAAAGCAGACATACTTGGATATTAGATTTATCCCCTATTTCGGGAAGTTTTTCTACCTTTAAACTTTTTTCATGATACCGATGACGGATGAGATTGAGGTTTGTATAAATGTTTTCACTTAAAGCTTTCTGTGGCCCTAAAATAGTAGTTTCTACACTCGCATCTAATACTGCTGAGTTTTCCTGATGTATAAACCCAACCATATATACTTTATTCTGAATAAGGAAAACAATAGAGCCATGCAAAATTTCTTTAACAGTATCCTGTTCATCCTTAAATTCTTTAAAATTAGGCAATGATTTAATATAGGATTCATATCTCTGAATATCATTAATTTCAAAAAAGGGTTTAAAAAATTGTTCATGAATATTGGCGTTATCTATAACCGTTTGAATATACACCAGTTCGATTTCCTGGTCATTTTCCAGGGATAACGTTCTGAACTGAGCATCCTCTGTACCCTTAAATTGCTTTTCAAGTACCGGCTTAACCCGCTCTACCTCGCTTTTTTCAAACGAAAACATTTTACTAAACCCCTTTTAATTAAATCATGACCAAAACAATCATATTTATAGTTTCTACGTGGTACTCAAACAATATACTTTCATCCACCCTGATTTAGAAAAGAAAAAACGTTCAGCATTTAATCTGAACGTTTTGTATGTATTTGCTTATTTACTTCTTTTATGAATGCATCCAGCTTATGATTATTAGATAGATAAAAACCTATGAAGTACATCTCCCCCTCATACATAAATGACCCGGAGAGATCAGGGGCAAAAATTTTATAAAGATATTTAAGAAGTCCTGATGTTTTTTTATTGGTTTCATGGTTTCATAGAAAAACTCACAAAGTGTTTCACCTTTAGCTTTCGTATTACTAAAATAAATGAGTCTTTTAGTAGTAGCTATAAATTTACCTGGGCCAAAACTATAGTATTGTTTTCTAAATAACATGGTAAAACGGAGATTTTATACTCTCCTTCAGCCAAATGAAAAGACACTTTAACACATCCTCTACACCGTCATCAAAAGATTCTTTTCAATCCTGCCTATTTAAGTATATCTTCTAATGCTTCATGAACATAGTTAATTTCATGTGCAGCATATTGCTTAACTGTATCTTCTGATTGACTCATCACATAACTATGGGGGGTCAAATTAAACATTGAAATATCATTAAATGAATCGCCAATACAAATCATTTCTTCAGGCGCAATATTTAAGGCATTCATAATAGCTTCGATGCCTTTTCCTTTGTTAATATTTTTAGGCATTATATCTAAACAACTTGGATCAGAAATAAACGAATCAGCTACGTTGGAAAACGCCTCTTCAACCTGTTTTTGTATTTCCTTTAAGGAATCGGTATTTTGACTATATACGGATATTTTTGATACCTCTAAACCATTTTCAACCATTTTTAACAGGTCGGGCTCTACCTTAATAGGGAAAAATAATCGGTGCTCATCTTCTGAACGAAGTTGGGATGAGTTACTTACAAACCCGGTATTTTCAGAATACAATGTCACCCGTTCTTTTACATGGGTTGTCAAAAAGCCATAAATGTTTATCACATTCTCAGTTGAAAAGGGATTACCATAAATTCTTTGCCCATCTTTTGAATAAACAAACGCCCCATTTTGACTAATGCGATGACCTTTAACCCCCATGATATTGAAAACTTCATTTATTTCGACATCCATTCTTCCACTTGCTATACTAATATCTATCCCGTTCTTTTTTGCATTTAAGATGGATTCTTTGTCTTTACTGAGTATTTCTCTGTGTTCAGTTAAAAGGGTACCATCTAAATCACTGACAATCATTTTTATCATGTTGATTACCTCCTATATTACTGGAAAACACCTATATTATATCTTAGTCTAAATAATTCATCTATTTTCTATAAAATAAAAATCATTTTCCTTTTTAAAAAGGAGGGGAGTAAGATGCCGAAAATTAAAAAAGCTTTAAATAATAACGTTATCATTGCAAGCAATTCCACTAATAAAGAAGTTATATATATCGGTAAGGGTATTGGTTTTAATAAAAAAAGAGGGGATGTTATTAACCCTGAAAGTGCGGAAAAGGTATTTCTTTTGGAGAGCCAGGCAGAACAGGAAAAATACAAACAATTATTGCCGTTTTTAAATGAAGATTTTATCACATTTATGCATGATGTACTGACCTACATTGAAAAGGAAATGGGTCCTATAATAAATGAACATATCCACACTGGATTAACAGACCATATTGCTTTTGCTATTAAAAGAGCTAAAGAAGGTATTTTTATTAAAAACCCTTTCTTAGTAGAAACACAGGCTCTTTATCAGCAGGAATATCGTATAGCAAAAGAGATTGTAAACATGATAAAGGAATATAGTGGTATTGAGCTTCCAACAGGAGAAATTGGGCTTATTGCCCTTCATATCCACAGTTCAGTTACCAATCGGACGATTCAGGAGGTAAATAAATATTCAGAATTAGTCTATCAGGTTATAAGTATGATAGAAACAGGATTAGATATAACATTAGAACGTGATAACATTCAATATTTTCGACTTGTTCAGCATATACGGCATGCTATTGATCGAATGAATCAAAAACATACAGAAAACCAAATAACTTTAGCAAAGGTGTTGAAACAAGAATACCCCTTATGCTACAATCTTGCTTGGAAGATTGTTAAGGTTATACAAAAGCATTTGCAAAAGTCAGTTGATGAATCAGAAGTGGTTTATTTAACTATTCATTTACAACGTTTAATAAAGGATTAATTTTATATATTGGATACGTGTTACTGATTCGATCAGGCATGAGTGAAAAGGATGTTATTTAGAATAAGGGTTTCTTATACCCTCATTCTAATAATCCCTTTTTACTCATGCCTTTTTTATTTATTATTTTTAATTCAGCTGCCTTTTACGCAAAATATAAAAGTATATGTAAGCCTTAACAAATTATATAGACTATCTTTTAGGAGGTTAAGAGGACCTATGTTTAAAAAAGCATTTGGTTTACTGCAGCGAATAGGTCGTGCACTAATGCTGCCTGTTTCTGTTCTGCCAGCTGCTGGTTTGTTATTAGGTATTGGACATGAAAATGTTTTAGATATTGCCATTATGTCCCAGGCTGGTGGAATTATTTTTGACAACTTACCAATATTGTTTGCTGTTGGTGTTGCAATTGGTCTCGCAGATGGAGACGGAGTTGCTGGTTTAGCAGCAGTTATTGGATTTTTAATTATGAACGTTACCCTTGGGATTATGGCTGATGCCAATGGGGTTGAAACGGTCGAACTACTTGGAATACAGACACTACAAATGGGTGTATTCGGCGGTATTATTATCGGTATTGTAGCAGCCTATTTATATAAGAAATTCTTTAATATACAATTGCCGCAGTTCTTAGGTTTCTTCGCTGGAAAGCGCTTTGTCCCCATTATTACAGCAGCAACCGCTGTTATTTTAGGAATCTTATTCTTTTATGTATGGCCACCGATCCAAAATGTTATTGACTGGTTCTCTGTCTTAGCAACAGAAACAAGCTCAACGATTGCTGCCTTTATCTTTGGATTTGGTCAACGTGCATTAATTCCATTCGGACTTCACCATATTTTCTACCAGCCATTCTGGTATGAATTTGGATCATTTGTAAATGATGCTGGGGAAGTTGTCCGGGGAGATATGACGCGTTACTTTGAGGGTGACCCAACTGCAGGAACCTTTATGGCTGGTCTATTCCCATTCATGCTATTTGGTCTCCCTGCAGCAGCGTTAGCTATTTATCATGAAGCTAAACCAGAAAACAAAGCAAAAATAGCAGGAATTATGGGTTCTGCCGCATTAACATCTTTCTTAACAGGTATTACAGAGCCAATAGAATTTGCCTTTCTATTCGTAGCACCTGTCTTATTCTTAATTCACTGTGTGTTTGCAGGATTATCCTTTGTTGCGATGGATTTATTAAATGTTAAAGCAGGATTTACCTTCTCAGGTGGTTTCATTGATTATGTTCTTTATTGGGGACTCTCAACCAATGCCTGGATGGTTATTCCTGCAGGACTTGTCTTTGCAGTGTTATATTACTTTGGCTTCCGATTTGCCATTCGTAAATTTGATTTAAAAACGCCTGGTCGCGAAGACGATGAAATTTCAGAAGGCGAAAACGAGAATGAACAGGAAGTTGGAGATTTACCTTATAACGTACTGGAAAGCTTAGGTGGACAAGAAAACATTACTCATCTTGATGCCTGTATTACCCGCCTTCGTGTATCGGTTGATGATAAAAATGAAGTAGATAAAAATCGCCTAAAAAGACTTGGTGCATCTGGCGTTATGGAAGTTGGGAATAATATTCAAGCTATATTTGGCCCTCAATCTGATACCATTAAAGGCCAGATTCAAGATATTATAAGTGGAAAAACGCCAAGAACAGCTAAAAAACAAGAAACAAATACACAAAATCAAGCTGTGGAAATAGATGAAGATGCTGAATTTAATTTAGCAAGTCCAATCAAAGGTAAACTATTACCTATTACTGAAGTTCCGGATCAGGTTTTCTCAGATAAAATGATGGGAGATGGATTTGCGATAGAACCAGCAGATGATACAATCGTATCTCCAGTTGATGGTAAGGTGATCAATGTGTTCCCTACCAAGCATGCTATTGGTGTTAAAACCAATTTCAGGCGTGAAATTTTAATTCATTTTGGTATTGATACGGTTAAGCTAAACGGAGAAGGCCTTGAGGTATTTGTTAAAGATGGTGACGAAATTAAAGTCGGGCAGAAACTAATGAAAGTAGATCTAAAAGAAATACAAAACCAGGTACCTTCTATCATTACACCAATTGTTTTCACAAATCTTCAAGAAGGAGAAGAGGTTAAACTCCTTAAAGAAGGAGAAGTCTCTCAAAGTGAAGAAAATATTGTATCTATTGTGAAAAACTAATAAAACCCCAGTATCCTTTTATATTCAGGATACTGGGGGTTTATTTTTGATTAAGGATCGGCCCTGTTTATCGACTACGCCTTTCATTAGTTTATATGATCTTGAATGATTTCATTACTTAGTCTCTCCTTTTTTTTCGTTTGCTTTCCTAACTCAAATAACCCGGTAGAAGCAAGTCCAGCTAAACCACCCGACCATATACGCATGGGTAAGTCTAAATCAGTGAATGGATAACCTGCAATCCCGATAAGGATTCCGATAATAAAACTGGTAAAAGGGATATAATTTTTAGGTATTTTCCTGGTTTTCTTCACCAATTCAACCAAGGCCATAGCCACTGGTGCAAGTACTGTGGCAAACATTAAAACCAGCTCCAAATAAAACACTTCCTTTCAATAACAAAAGCCCATAAGAATAGCACCTCAAATAAGCACAGAATCCAATTGGAAGACATATCTTCTTAATCTAATTCCCTTTCAATCCAGCAACTCACTTCTGTTATCCTCTTTTCAGCTTATAGCTCGTTCTTCCTTCGTCATTGTCCTGCGTTAAGACATAAATGAAAGGCCATATTAATAAAAATATTCTTTTCTATCAAATTCTTCTTCTAACTCTTTAGCATCTGCTCTCTTGTCGAATTTTTCATGTAGTGGTGCAGTTCTTTTCCGTCTTTTAAAATAAATTAAAATCCGCTTGAACATGAACTCACCCCTTATATTTAAAATTCTTCTTATAAGGAAGGTATCATTATGATATTAAAGAGATATGATTTTAACATTTAGTTTCTGTTAATTTTTAGTAAACTGCTTCATTATTAGAACCTTGCCATAATCGTCAACTCTTTGCTGGGGGACTTATGTTATTAGAATGAAGCTGAAGTCTTGGAAACCATAATCTAAAGAAAAAACAATGACACCTGATTAAAACGTATTTTCACGTTTTATCCAATGATCACTTTCTCTTTAGGATAATGATAGACGTCTGTTGTTGCCTTCCCTCTTAAAAGAAATAAGAAAGAAAAGATTCCTATACGTCCTACAAACATAAGAAAAATAATTACACATTTCCCAGTTGTGCTTAGATCTGGCGTAATTCCCATGGATAACCCTGTTGTTCCGAAAGCAGAACAAACTTCAAAAACAATCGAAAGTATCGAAAATGGCTCCAAGTAATCAAGTAGGACAATACCAGCAATACATAACATAGAAGCAGTGGCGATGACTATAAACGAACGAATAACATCATCATTATCTAATTCTCTGTCAAATACCTTAATACTGGTATTTCCTTTTGCATAGTTATATATGGTTAACAACATAATGGCAAATGTCGTTGTTCGAATCCCTCCACCTACACTACTTGGAGAAGCCCCAATAAACATTAACACACAGAGTACAACCAAAGTTGGCGAAGTAAACTCACTGACATCCATCGTGGCTAGTCCACCATTTCTAGTGGTCACAGATTGAAACAAACTATAAAAGAATTGTTCATGCCAATTTTTATCAACAAAAAAAGCACCATGTTCCAAAAGAAGTATGAATATCCAGCCTACCAATATGAGTGCAAAAAAGGTTATAACCGTTAATTTTGTATATAATGAAAAGTAGTGTTTATTATGAATAGACCTATTGTTCTTACTTAAAAAATCTTTGGTTTCGATTAGTACAGGAAATCCAATAGCTCCCAGAATTAACAGAACAATATTGACAAATTGGACAAAGTAATCGTTCGCAAAAGGTATTAAGGAAGAACCCGTAATATCAAACCCTGCATTTGTTGTAGCACTTACTGCACCAAAAAAACCTTGTAGTAATGCTTCCTGCCAAGTATCAAAATAGTTTAAAAAATAGATGCTTAAAATGGCTGTACCTACTAATTCAATCATAACAATAATTCTGAGGATTTTTACCATCAGTCTGACTAATCCTGATAAGGTTTCCCTATTTTGATCAATCTGTATTAGTTTTCTAGCACGAAGACCAATTCTTTTACCAAGAATAAGCCAAATTAGCGTCCCCAATGTCATGATACCAATTCCACCAAATTGTAATACCACAGTTAATGCCACTTTTCCCGCTGTATTAAAGGTATCAGCCGTTGAGACAACAGTTAATCCTGTTACACTTACTGCGCTTACTGAAGTGAATAATAAATCAATAAAGGACAAGTTTACACCCTGTTGATGAAATATTGGTAAACCAAGTATGAATAAAGCTGATAGTACAGCTAATAAATAAAATAAAACAATAATACGAATAGTTGATAAATGATTGGGCTTAAAAATTTTACGAAATATATTCATGAATTAGTCCCCTTATATAATCATGCAAATATCCATTTTTTGCATTGATTTTGTCACTCTTTTTTATTTCAAGTGAATATAGGAAAAAGCACTTTAAGATAAATTAAAAATAGCAAACCAATCCATAATTATCAACACTGTTTCACGAAGTAAAATTGCAGTAAAAGGAATACCTTTAACCTGCTATGATTGTTGGGATTTTTTATAGTAGGCTGTTTAATCAAAAAATTAAACGCTTTAGAATATCGTTTAGACATAAAATGTCCCCCTAAGGAAACAACAGATTATATTTTTTAATCTGCCTACCTTAGAGGGAGCATATAAATTTTCTCGACAGTCTGTAACCTGGTATATTTTAACGGCCCCGGCAGGATTCGAACCTGCGACGCACGGTTTAGGAAACCGACGCTCTATCCCCTGAGCTACGGAGCCAAAGTGAAAACATTATTTATTATACAAAATAATGCGTTGATTGAAAAGGGGATAGAACAATTCCTAAACTCTCTGATAAGGTTTACCAAGCTCTATTGACCGTTCTTTGGCATTTTTAATACATTCCATTAATGCTTCCTGATATTTATACCTTTCAAGAGTTTCAAGTCCTGCCTGAGTTGTTCCACCAGGGCTGGTTATTTTTTGGCGCAGTTCCTCAGGACTTGCCTGTGTATTCTTTAACATTTCAGCGGCCCCTACTAAAGTTTGGACAATTAGTTCCTTTGAAATTTCCTCTTTTAGACCAGATTCTTTAGCGGCAGCCTCCATTGCTTCTACGAGATAATAAATATAGGCAGGTCCACTACCAGATAAACCTGTTACAACATGTAAGTCATCCTCATCGACAACTGTTGTCGTACCAATCGTTTCAAATAATTGCCTAACCATATTCATTTGATTACTCTTAGCAAATTTCCCCGCTGCAATGGCTGTTGCTGAAAAACCAATAGATGCTGAGGTGTTAGGCATCGCTCGAATGACCGCAACGTCCTGGTTTAATTCCTGTTCAACATATGAAGTGGAAATACCTGCTAAAACAGAAACAACAAGTTGATTTTCTGAAACATACTCCCTTATCGAATTTATAGCATCTGTGACATCCTTTGGTTTCATTGCGAGAATAATAATGTCCGCATCCTCCATAACACCTTTTTTATCGCTGGATATCTTTACATCATAAATCGTTTTGATATGTTCCAGACGCTCTCTATCCTCCTTGTTTGTTACATAAATTTGGTCCGGACGAACAACTTGCTTATTTAATATCCCGGACATAATCGATTCTGCCATCGAACCCGCACCTACAAAAGACATTTTATTAATCATCTTTTTCCTCCTAATTTTTTCGTTATCTCCATGAATCGTATAAACATTTTCAGTAAAAAACCCACTCCATCCTTATACTTAAGGACGAAATGGGTTACTCCGCGTTACCACCTTGTATTGACATCTTTAAAAAAGGGAAAGTTTATACAAAAGATTCCTATTAAAAAAGATGTCCTCTTTGTCACCTATAACGCAAGGCATACGATCAAAGTTTTTCGCTTTGATAGCTCGCAGGTAGGTTTCGATAATCTCCAAGTGATGGAATCTTTCAGCCGATGAATTCCAATCTCTTTTCACCCGAGTCATTATCTACTGGCCTGTTCATTGCTTATAGCGTATTCAGTATATTTTATAGTATTATGCAAGTAAACCAAAAAAATGTCAAGTTAAATTAGAAAAGCGAAGGCGACTGTTCAGGTCCTGCAGTATAAGCAAAATTCACGGAATAGCATGCTTTTGGCTATGTAGTGGATTTTGCTTATATCTGCCTGGACCTAGGAGCCGCAGCTGGACACTGAAAAGCGAAGGCGACTGTTCAGGTCTTGATCCAGGAGTCATAGGAATACACAGACAAGAAATTGTATTTTTATTCTTATGTCGCAACCCTTATATATATGATAAAATATAATCTGTCTGTTTTTGTAGAAAGCTGTTTTCTATAAGATTGTTGTTTTCCCAAAAAACAATGATAGTGAAGTATTGAAGGGAGCGAAATTATGGGACAAATACCTTTCATTGCCGTTGAGGGTCCAATTGGAGTTGGAAAAACCTCTTTGGCAAAAAAGATCAATGCCCATTTTCATTTTTCTTTATTGAAAGAAATTGTAGAGGAGAATCCATTTCTCGGCAAGTTTTACGACAACATTGAGGAATGGAGCTTTCAAACCGAGATGTTCTTTCTATGTAATCGTTATAAACAACTCGAGGATATCGACACTAAATACCTGAAACAAGGTAAACCTGTTGTAGCTGATTATCATATTTCAAAAAATATGATATTTGCTAAACGTACGCTTAAAGAGCAGCAGTTTGAAAAATATAGTGAAATTTTCCATATCTTAACCGATGATATGCCTAGGCCTAATATTATGATTTATTTACATGCAAGTTTAGATACACTATTAGAAAGAATTCGCAAACGTGGAAGAGCATTGGAACAGAATATTCAAGCATCATACTTAGAGCAGCTATCCCATGATTATGAAATCTTTATGAATCAATTTGAAGCAGAATACCCGGATATTCCGGTTATTCGGTTTAATGGCGATGAGCTAGACTTTGTAAATAGACAGGAAGACTTAGAGTACGTCATTAAAAAGGTGGAAAAGTCATTAAAAGAGGGGGAGGTTGTATTATGACGACCGGGAACCATCGCCACAATATCCCTAACGATTCGGTTATTACCATTGCTGGTACCGTAGGGGTTGGAAAATCGACTATGACAAAGGCCTTAGCAAACGCATTAAATTTTAAGACATCCTTTGAAAAGGTCGATTCGAATCCATATTTAGATAAGTTTTATGATGATTTCGAGCGTTGGAGTTTTCATTTGCAAATTTACTTTTTAGCAGAACGTTTCAAAGAGCAAAAGCGGATATTTGAATATGGTGGCGGATTTATTCAGGATCGCTCCATCTATGAAGATACAGGCATTTTTGCAAAGATGCATTATGAAAAAGGAACAATGTCTAAGACGGATTATCATACCTATAAGAGTCTCTTTGATTCTATGGTTATGACACCATATTTTCCTCATCCAGATTTACTTATCTATCTGGAAGGTTCCTTTGATCATATTTTAGATAGAATCCAAAAACGCGGGCGTCCAATGGAACAACAGACACCTGTTGAATACTGGAAAGAAATGTACGACCGTTATCAGAACTGGATTAATGAATTTAATGCTTGTCCAGTTATGCGTATTAATATTGCTGATTACGATATTATTAATGATGAATCATCCATTGAATCGATTCTGGAACGAATCAGTCATTTTATCCATCATTCACGAAAATTCACAAGAACAAAATCAGCATTCCAGTTATAAAGGAAAAGCCGAACCTAATACAAGGTTCGGCTTTATTAAACCAAAAAAAATCGCTACCTAAGTAACGATTTTTTTGTCTCCGTTATATCTCCAATATTTATACGCAGTTTTATGGCGGAGGAGGAGGGATTCGAACCCCCGCGGGCTTTGACACCCCTGTCGGTTTTCAAGACCGATCCCTTCAGCCGGACTTGGGTACTCCTCCTTAATGACACTTTAGTAATATATCATATCCCATTTTGTTCTGCAAGACAAAAAAGAGAAGTTTTACTTTTCTTATAACTCTATCCAAAATTAAGAGGAATACCTTAAAGGCATTCCTCTATTCTCTTACACATTTTTAATGTATTCACGATTTCCCAAATATGGACGTAACGGTTCTGGTATGAGAATAGAACCATCCTCCTGTTGATAGTTCTCAATAATAGCTGCAACAGTTCGTCCAATAGCCAGTCCAGATCCATTTAAGGTATGAACAAATTCTGGTTTACCCTTAGCACCTCGACGGAAGCGTATTTTAGCACGGCGAGCCTGGAAGTCCTCAAAGTTCGAACAAGACGAAATCTCCCGATACGTATTAGAACTTGGCATCCATACTTCAATGTCATATTTTTTGGCTGCTGTAAAGCCTAAATCTCCTGTACACATATTCATTACTCGATATGGAAGCTTCAATAGCTGCAATACTTTTTCAGCATGACCCGTTAATTGCTCCAGCACTTCATAGGAATCCTCCGGTTTGACGAGGTGAACTAATTCCACTTTATTAAACTGGTGCTGACGAATTAAGCCTCTTGTGTCACGACCAGCAGATCCTGCCTCTGAACGGAAATTGGCACTGTAAGCGGCAAATTTTTTGGGTAGATCATCCTCATTTAAAATTTCATCGCGATGATAATTAGTAACAGGTACTTCTGCAGTTGGAATTAAGTAATAGTCATCCCAATCCGCAATTTTAAATAAATCCTCTTCAAATTTAGGTAATTGACCTGTACCTAATAAACTGTCACGATTCACCATAAAAGGAGGTATCGCTTCCTCATAGCCATGTTCATCCACGTGAAGATTAAGCATAAAATTCATTAACGCTCGCTCTAATCTTGCTCCCAATCCTTTATAAAAAGTAAAACGGCTACCTGTGATTTTGGCGGCACGTTCAAAATCAAGCATACCTAATTCAACAGCTAAATCCCAATGAGGTTTTGCATCATAGGTAAAATGTGGAACATCTCCCCAGCTGCGGATTTCAATATTATCGTCTTCATCCTCCCCAACAGGAACACTTTCATGGGGAATATTAGGAATAGACATGAGCAAAGTTTCAAGTTTCTCTTCAATGTCCTTTAATTCCTTATCCAGTGTTTTAATGCGGTCCCCAACTTCACGCATTTCCTTAATCATTGGTTCAGCATCCTTTTTCTCTTTCTTTAAGACAGAAATTTGCTTGGATACTTCATTACGTTTTGCTTTTAATTCTTCACTTTCACGAATAAGCTCCCGGCGTTTTTGATCCCACACACCAAACTTGTCTAAATCAGATAAATCTTCTCCTCTGTGCGTTAATTTTTCTTTTACTTCATCAAAATGATCACGTAAATACTTCATATCTAACATGATGATCTCCTCCTTGTTATTTATTTTTACACTCTTTTAATAAAGATTGGTATATTTGCATAAAGCAAGATGAGTGCAGAAGGAAAAATACTCGCTCTCCTCGGACGCCCCCCCCCCATCGAGCCCCTCGTTTTTTTCCTCATTGCGGTACCTTATAAGGTCTGTTATTCTGCAGGAATCTCGCATATTTACTTAAGGACAACAATCCTTTAGAGCCGAAAATCTTCGTCCATAAAACATAAAAAACTCCCATCCCTTTATCATAAAGGGACGAGAGTTACTATATTTCCCGCGATACCACCCTGATTGAGGAAAATATCCTCCAACTTGGTTCTGATAACGGTGTTTCACCGAGTATACTTACTGTTTTCTTCGGTATACTTACTCAAGGACGGATTCACAACGAGCTTATATCGGTTCACAGCAGCCACCGACTCTCTGAAATAAGCTTCCCTGCTACTAATTCCTCTCATCGCTTTTTATTAGCGTATATCCTTTTTTCCGTTAATGACTGTCATTCGTTAATAATATACCCTTTTTACTAGAAAGATGCAAGTTTCTTTACGGAATCCTCAACCATATGAACAAAATGTTGCGTCAGGCGATAATCATCCGTTAACTCAGGATGAAAAGCACAAGTTAAATAATGATCCTGTTGTGCAGCTACAATTTTATCCTCATACGTAGCTATTACATCTACATTGTCACCTGTTTCTAAAATATAGGGTGCCCGAATAAATACTGCATTAAACGAATCAGCTATTCCTTTTAATTCAATTTCAGCTTCAAAGCTTTCTTTTTGGCGGCCAAAGGCATTTCGTGCTGCCTTGATATCAATGAGCTGGAGATGGGCATCAGGTTGTCCATCGAGTTCTTTAGCTAATAATATTAGTCCCGCACAAGTACCAAAGATAGGCTTTCCTGATTGACCAAATCGACGTAAGGCATCAAAAAATCCGTATTTATCTATAAGGCGTCTCATTGTTGTGCTCTCGCCACCTGGCAGAATGAGGCCATCTAATTCATCTAGTTGTTCTACACGCTTAACGACTGTTGCTTTAGCACCACAAGCTTCAACAGTACGTACATGTTCCTGTACAGCTCCTTGTAAACCTAGTACACCAATTTTCACCATGATGCATGACCCCTTCTTATAAATTACTCACTGCGGTCTTGCATACGATCAGCTTCCGATAAAGTAGACATTTCCTGTCCTTTCATCGCTGTTCCAAGACCTTTTGATAATTTACCAATTAATTCATAATCTTCATAATGTGTAGTTGCTTCCACAATGGAACGAGCAAAATTTTCTGGATTATCCGATTTAAAAATACCTGAACCAACAAATACACCATCTGCACCTAACTGCATCATAAGAGCAGCATCTGCAGGTGTAGCAATTCCTCCTGCAGCAAAGTTCACGACTGGAAGACGTCCCTCTTCTTTAATCTCTTTAAGCAGTTCATACGGTGAACCCGTATTCTTTGCATAAACCATCAACTCGTCCTCTGAAAGTCCAGCAATTTCACGGATTTGTGATTGTACTTTACGCATGTGACGGACTGCTTCTACAATATTTCCTGTACCAGGCTCACCCTTTGTACGTAACATGGAAGCTCCTTCTCCAATACGGCGAACAGCTTCTCCAATATCCCGACAACCGCATACGAAAGGAACCGTATAATCGGTTTTATTAATGTGATAGACTTCATCAGCAGGGGTTAAAACTTCACTTTCGTCAATATAATCAACCCCAAGTGATTCGAGGACTCTTGCTTCTACAATGTGGCCAATACGTGCCTTTGCCATAACTGGGATTGAAACAGCATTCATGACTTCTTCCACTACAGTTGGGTCAGCCATTCTTGCAACTCCTCCAGCCGCACGAATATCAGCTGGAACACGTTCAAGAGCCATTACCGCTACAGCTCCAGCTTCCTCTGCAATTTTTGCCTGTTCAGCATTGACAACGTCCATGATAACGCCGCCTTTTTGCATTTCGGCCATTCCCCGCTTCACACGATTAGTACCTGTTTTTGACATGACGGTTTCCCCCTAGTATAAATTTACTCGTTTTCTCATAGTTCTATTGTAACGGATAATTCCCAGTATTCAAATCTGATTTAGAATAATCCTTTTACCCAATCTACAATACCACCGAATAAATCAGAGAAAAAGTCTCCGATTGCTCGGAAGGTTAAGGTGAACCAATTGGCTTTTTCCACATTGCTTTGTGTAACAACTTGTGCTTTTGCCTGTTCATTTGATATATCATCGGTAATATAACCAAATAGCTCTTCACCTGTGTAGGAAATCTTTGCAGTACCTACTGCATCACCTTCTTCAATAGGCGCCGTTAATTTTCCATCATCATTTAACTTCGATTTATCTAATGTAAATTCTATTTCATAAGGGTTCTCTTCACCAGAAGGCACAACACCACGAATAGCTTCGTCTGTAGCAATTTCTACTGATTTTCCCTTACCTTTGGCTACATTTAAAGTAGACTCGTCCTCTTGTTGATAATCAGCAGGGAAAATTTCTTTTACTTCCGTTTGGTTAAATCCATAATCAAGTAATTTTTTTGTTTCTTCAAATCGTGCTTCTTTGGAATCTGTTTGCATAACAACCGAAATAAGTCTTCGGTTATTCCGCTCAGCTGTACCTGTAAAACAATAGCCAGCCATATCTGTCCATCCAGTTTTCATTCCATCCAGACCTTCATATCCAAATGGCTCTAGCTGGCCAGGCATACCGGGAAGCATCCAATTCCAATTCGTAAATGATTCGTCATCTAATTTACTTTCCGTGATACTTGAATAATCAAGGGCTTCAGGATAATCATTTATTAAATGATAAGCTAATAAAGCCACTGATTTTGCTGATAAATAATTATCTGCATCTGCTCCAGTTCCCTCAGGGTGATGTTCTCCTAAATCACTATTACTTAATCCAGTAGCATTCACGAACTCAGCATCCTGTAATCCCATCTCCTGAGCTTTTTGATTCATCATCTTAACAAATTCACTTTCAGATCCAGCTACTAGTTCGGCTAAGGCAACGGTGGTCGCATTATCAGAGTTAACAGCCATAGCTGTATATAATTCTTCTACTGTATATTCTTTATTTTGACGTAATCCAATTCCGGAAAATGCATCATTATCGGAAAGCCAATAAGCATAATCAGAAATGGTTGTCGTTGTATCCCAACTAATATCTCCATTATTAATCGCCTCTAATACCAAGTACTCTGTCATCATCTTGGTCATACTGGCTGGAGGCAAAGCTAAATCCGCTTCTTTCTCATATAATATCTGGCCTGTTTGTGCATCTACTAAAATAGCTGATTTTGCTTCAATATTATTCGGTTGTGCTTGGGTAATAACAGGTGCTGGTATTAAGGAAACAACCGTTATGAGAATAGCTGAAAGCACCATCCCTAATGTTTTTATGTACTTGTTCATCTGTCTAACCTCCACCATTTTAATCTATCCTTTGCAATTTTATCATATCGGTATCAAAAAAAATAGACAGTGAATAGTCACTGTCTAGAAATACCAATTTAGGTCCTTTCACCTAAAGAGAATAGTTAGGAGCTTCTTTGGTTATCTGGACATCATGAGGATGACTTTCTCTTAACCCTGCATTCGTAATTCTTATAAATTGTCCTTCATTCCGTAGTGTATTCATATCTTTTGTTCCACAATATCCCATTCCTGATTGCAGTCCACCAATAAGCTGATGAACCGTATCCGCTAATGGACCTTTGTAAGGAACACGGCCTTCAATGCCCTCTGGGACAAGTTTGTTGGATTCAGATTCGCTTTGGAAATATCGATCCTTTGAACCTGCCTTCATAGCACCTACAGATCCCATACCACGGTATACTTTAAATTGTCTTCCCTGGAAAATTTCCGTTTCACCAGGGCTTTCTGAAACGCCGGCAAACATACTTCCTAACATCACGGCATGACCACCTGCTGCAATAGCTTTAACAATTTCTCCTGAATATTTAATGCCACCATCAGCTATGATGGCTACGTTATGTTTAGAAGCTTCTTCTGCACAATCATTAACAGCTGTAATTTGAGGAACACCTATACCTGATACGACTCTTGTTGTACAAATCGATCCCGGACCAATTCCCACTTTAATAATATTGGCACCTGCTTCAATTAATTCTCTGGTTCCTTCTGGTGTGGCAACATTTCCGGCAATAAGATCTAATTCAGGATAATTTTCTCGAATGGTTTTCACCTGTTCAATCACACTCTTTGAATGGCCATGTGCTGTATCTACAACAATGACATCAGCACCTGCTTCTACAAGCTTTTCTATTCGAAGCATTGTATCAGCCGTAACACCTACAGCCGCTCCTGCTACTAAACGTCCTTTTTCATCCTTAGCAGCGTTCGGATACTCAATCACTTTTTCTATATCCTTAATTGTAATTAATCCTTTTAAATGATTTTCTTCATCAACCAGGGGCAGCTTTTCAATTTTATATTTTTCCAGAATATATCCCGCTTCTTGCACTGTGGTGCCAACAGGAGCTGTAACCAAATTTTCACTAGTCATCACTTCAGAGATTTGGATAGAGTATTCATGGGTAAACCGGAGATCACGATTTGTAATAATCCCTACTAGCTTTTGCTCCTGTTCATTGTTAACAATCGGAACACCTGAGATTCGATATTTCCCCATCAAATGCTCAGCATCATATACTTGATGCTCTGGTGTTAAAAAAAATGGATGATTAATGACGCCATTAACAGAGCGTTTTACCAAATCTACTTGTTCAGCTTGTTCTTCAATGGACATATTTTTATGAATTATCCCTAAACCACCCTGTCTCGCCATAGATATCGCCATATCTGCCTCCGTAACGGTGTCCATTCCAGCACTTATAAGAGGAATATTTAGGGTTAATTTACTGGATAATTGCGTCCGAACATCCACTTCACGTGGTAAAACCTCTGATTTAGCAGGCATCAATAGTACATCATCAAACGTTAAGCCTTCCTTTGAAAATTTATCCTTCCGCATGTTTTAGCCCCCCTAATTATGATTTCTTTGATATTTGGTAATACTATTCTTGTAAATTTTCTATATGATACGCTAGTTTTTTTATCTTTTCAAGGACAAGTAAGGAGATTTTTTATGAGAACGACAAACCTTTCTGCATTTTATCATCAGCTTAAATCTATTCCTTATGTTCAAAAATTCCTTAGTCAATGTTATCAAAAAGGGAATTTTAACGAATATGAAAAGCTTAGTTTTCAAAATGCTGATCGATTTATTTATTATCTGGAACATGCTGAAACTTATTTGACACAAGCTAAAAAAGCGTCTATTTCTATTCAGCCTGTCCTGCTATTTTATGGACTAACACAATTAATCAAAACCTGTTTAATCACAAAAAGACCCCATTATCCTGAAAATACTAGTTTACTAGCTCATGGCGTCTCCACTAGAAAGCGAAAAAAGCAATCCTATCGATTTTTACAGGATGAGGTGAAAATTCAGCAAAAAGGACTTTTCCCCTATTTCACAAGTCATCTCTATTCCATTCAGCAATTACCGGTAGACAAATTTTCGATGGAGCATTTATTTAAAAAGATACCTGAAATGGACGACCTTTATGCGATTCAGCATAAGGAAGAACAATATATCAGGATTGGTCCTGTTGATGAAAAAATACTGCGAATACCATTAAAGCTTATATATGACTGGCATCTTTCTGAAAGAAGATTCGTGGAAAAACTGCAGAGCTTTCTCCCCCCAATAAAAGAATGGAAGCTTGATCAAAAAAATCTTATGATTTATTTAGAACGAGAACTTTTACCTTTTGAAAGTAATTTGATCACTACGGATATAGAATGTGAGCATCTTTTACTGCACAAAAATCGTTTCCTTTTTCATCCCTTCCACGAAGGAATGGCTCACTTTTTGCTACTCTATAATTTAAGTATGATTTGCAGATATGAGACGGAATGGTGGGGAGAGCTTCTTCATTCCTTTAGTAATAATGATTATCCATACATCCTTCACTTTTTAAATATTACAGCTAAAAAAATCCCCATTATGCTTGGTTTTTTTCTTTTAAACCAAACCTAATGGGGGAGGAATTTCTTATTTATTTTAGGCCAGTATTTCTTCTATATGAAGCTGTGGATTGTCTTTTAATATAATCATTTCATCACTTTCATTTATTCTTATAATAGGTCTTGTTGGGTCTTTATTCTCTATAAACACGATTTCTCCTATACGTTGATCAGAAAGTTTAACTTTTGTTCCATTCGAGAAATGGGTTATTCCTGTTACTAAAACATTCACTACTTCAAGATCCAATTTCCCCAGCTGTTGAGTTTTTATTTCTTCAACTGCCTTAAACGGTGATTGTTTAGGCTTATAAACTCTTTCTGAAACCATCGCATGGAAAATATCACTTACAGCAATAATTCTGGCATATAGATCGATTTTCTGATGCTTCAAACCAAAAGGGTAGCCGTTCCCATCCAGTCTTTCGTGGTGTTGCAAAACAGATAGTTTCGCCTCTTGTTTCAGAGAGGCAATATTCTCAACCCATCGATAAGAGTAAATGGGATGTTGTTGAACTTCTTTAAATTCTTCTGCTGATAAACGGTCAGTTTTATTTAATATTTTTTCAGAAATCTGCGCCATACCGCAATCGCTTAAATAGGCGGCTAATGCCACTTGAATTCGATCACCTTGTGAAAGCTTCATACGTTTTGCAATAAATGCACCTATTAAAGCTTTTGCAACAAAGTGATGATAAAAGTAATTTTCTTTATCTACATGGTGGTGAAGAGAAAAAATAATACCAGAGTCATTTTCAGCTTTCAAAATAAGAGGGATTAGAAATTCTCTTATCTTTGAAATATTTACCGGATTTCTTGCTTGCCACTTAAGAAACATTTCTTTTGTCTCGTTGACACTTTGAGCATATTCAATGGCAAAGGGCTGCGTTTTCTGTTCAGTTTCTTTCTTTGTTTCCTGCTTTTCCTCTTGCCGTTTTGCTCCTGGAATAAAATTCTCACCGTCTACAAGCTTTGATGAAACCTCTAACTCTTTAATACAAAAATGCTTTAATACTTTGATATGAATAGGCTGTATGACGGTTTCTTTTGGAATAATAGGATTTACCGTTTTTCCCTTTACCTCTCGCTCTACTATACACCCTGGCTTTAATTGACTGGGATGGACAAGCAATTTCTCTTCACCTCCAAAAATTCAAGTTATTTTCCTTACTCTGTTGGTTCTTCATCTTGATTTTCAGAATCCTGATTGTTTAAATCCTGTACTTGCTGCTCATCCTCAATGGCATCTTCCTCATCTTCTTGTGCAATTTTGGCAATGGTTGAAACTTCTTCTCCTTCTTCCAAGCGAATGAGTTTTACCCCTTGTGTATTTCTTCCTGTTTCTGAAATTCCTTCAACAGGCATACGAATAAGCATACCACTTTCGGTAATTAAGATAAGATCTTCTTCCGGTGTCACCGTTTTTACGGCAACAACATTTCCATTCTTTTCTGTTAAGTGACAGGTAAGGATTCCTTTACCCCCGCGATTCGTCGTTCGATACTCCTCAGCCTTTGTTCGTTTTCCGAATCCCTTACTTGTTACGGTTAGGACTTGAGAGGATTCATCTAGTATTTCCATCGACACCACTTTATCTTCTTCATCTCTTAAAGTTATTCCTTTGACTCCAGAAGCTGTTCTTCCCATAGCACGTACATCCTGTTCATCAAAGCGAATTAGGTAACCTTGTTTCGTTCCAATCATAATTTGTTTGTTTCCATCTGTCAGACGTACTGAAATTAATTCATCATCTTCTTTTAAATTGATAGCACGCAGGCCGCCTTTTCGGATATTCGCAAATTGTGATAATGCTGTCCGCTTCGAAATACCATGTTCTGTGGTAAAGAATAAGTACCAATCATCAGAGAATTCATTAATAGAAATCATGGCATTTATCCATTCTCCTTTTTCTACCTCCAGAACATTGACGATAGGAATTCCCTTAGCTGTTCGCCCAAACGAAGGAATCTCGTAGCCTTTTGTTTTATAGACCTTTCCTTTATTAGAAAAGAACAATATTGTATTGTGAGTAGATGTGGACAGTAGATGCTCTACAAAATCATCTTCGTTAGTGCCCATGCCCTGAACACCGCGTCCACCTCTTTTTTGTGTACGATAAGTGGATGCAGGAAGTCGTTTAATATATCCTTTATGCGTTAAGGTAATAACTATGGTTTCTTCCGGGATAAGATCTTCATCCTCGATAAAGTCTGTCCCTCCAACGGTAATTTCCGTTTTTCTTTCATCGTTATAACGCTCTTTAATATCCGTTAATTCCTCACGAATTATCTCAAGTACTTTTTCCTCATCAGCTAAAATAGCCTTCAGCTCTCCAATAAGTTTAACGAGATCACTATATTCATTTTCGATTTTTTCCCGTTCTAAACCAGTTAAACGTTGTAAACGCATGTCTAATATAGCTTGAGCCTGCTTTTCAGACAGTTCAAAACGATTAACCAGTTCTTCACGTGCAATATCTGTTGTTTTAGAATTACGAATTAAGGAGATAACCTCATCCAGATGGTCAAGAGCCACTCGCAAACCTTCTAAAATATGAGCTCTTGCCTCAGCTTTTCTCAACTCATAAGCTGTTCTTCTCTTAATTACTACTTTTTGATGATCTAAATAATGATTTAACGTTTGTTTAAGATTTAAAATCTTAGGTTCTCCATCAACAAGTGCTAAGGTATTAATTCCAAAAGAAGTTTGTAGTGCTGTTTGTTTATATAAATTGTTTAAGACAACATTTGGATTTACATCTTTACGTAATTCAATCACAACACGCATACCTTCACGATCAGATTCATCACGTAAGTCTGTAATCCCGTCAATTTTTTTGTCCCGAACTAATTCAGCAATTTTTTCAATTAATTTTGCTTTGTTTACTTGGAAAGGAAGCTCCGTAACAATAATAGAGGACTTTCCGTTTTTCATTTCTGTTATTTCGGATTTTGCGCGAACAGTAATCGAACCTTTACCTGTTTCATAGGCTTGACGGATACCTCTACGTCCTAAAATTTGACCTCCTGTAGGAAAATCAGGTCCGTGAATATAATTTTCCATAAGCTCATGAATGGTGATATCAGGATTTTTACTTAACTCTAATACACCATCTATAACTTCACCAAGTTGATGGGGCGGAATATTCGTCGCCATTCCAACTGCAATACCTGAAGCACCATTTACTAGTAAGTTAGGGAAACGGGCAGGTAAAACAGCTGGTTCCTTCTCGGTACCATCATAGTTATCAATATAATCAATGGTATCTTTATTTATATCCCGTAGAATTTCCATAGAAATTTTGGACATTCTAGCCTCTGTATAACGCATAGCGGCTGCTGCATCACCATCAACAGAACCAAAATTTCCATGTCCATCAACAAGTGGATAGCGATAATTAAAATCCTGCGCCATTCTTACCATCGCATCGTATACTGCCGAGTCACCATGGGGATGATACTTACCGATAACTTCTCCTACTATACGAGCAGATTTTTTATAAGCCTTATCTGCATACATACCTAAATCGTGCATCGCATATAATATTCTTCGATGCACTGGTTTCATTCCATCACGAACATCAGGAAGTGCACGTGCAACAATAACACTCATCGCATAGTCTAAAAATGATGTGCGCATTTCCTGATTAAGATTAACTTCCTGCACCTGTGGACGTTGTTGATCCACCATAGAACTACCTCCCTTATTAGAAAAGCGTAGGCGGCTGATTAGGTCAGACTGTATAAGCAAAATCTACTACATTGCTAAAAAAACCATGCCATTCCGTGAAATTTTGCTTCTGTCTGCTTGGCCTAGGAGCCGCAAGCCGTTGAACAAGTCAAACCCACAAAGTGACACACTTTTGGCCACGGAATGGGTTTGACTAGTGTCTTTAAATATCCAGGTTTTTTACATAACGGGCATTTTCTTTAATGAAATCGCGTCGTGGCTCTACTTTATCGCCCATTAAGATTTCAAAGATTTCATCTGCATCCATCGCATCCTGAAGATTCACCTGCAATAATGTTCGATTTTCAGGATTCATCGTCGTTTCCCATAGCTGAGGTGGATTCATTTCTCCAAGACCCTTGTAGCGCTGTAAACTTGGCTTCGGATTACCTGGAAGATTATTTAATTGCGTTTCCATTTCCTGATCATTATAAGCATAATAAACCGTTTTGCCTTGCTGAATTTTATATAAAGGTGGTTGAGCAATATAAACATAGCCATGTTCGATTAGTGGACGCATATAACGATAGAAAAAGGTTAATAATAAAGTCCGGATATGCGCACCATCAACGTCTGCATCTGTCATAATCACAACCTTATGATAGCGTGCTTTTTCTATATCAAATTCTTCTCCAATCCCCGTTCCCAGTGCTGTAATCATAGACCGCACTTCATTATTGGAAAGAATTTTATCTAAACGGGCTTTTTCCACATTAATAATTTTACCTCTTAAAGGAAGGATGGCCTGAAAGTGACGATCTCGGCCTTGTTTAGCCGATCCACCCGCAGAATCCCCCTCAACAATATATAATTCACTAATAGATGCATCCTTTGAAGAGCAATCCGCTAATTTACCAGGAAGATTTGAAACTTCTAAAGCACTCTTTCTTCTTGTTAATTCACGCGCCTTTTTCGCTGCAGTGCGGGCACGTGACGCCATAATTCCCTTCTCTACAATCCTCTTAGCGACAGTAGGATTTTCAAATAAAAAGGTGGAAAAATTCTCATTAAAGAGAGAATCCGTAACAGTACGTACTTCACTATTTCCTAGCTTGGTTTTGGTTTGACCTTCGAACTGTGGATCTTCGTGTTTTATGGAAATAATGGCTGTTAAGCCTTCTCTAACATCATCACCTGTTAAATTTGGATCACTTTCTTTAAACATCTGATTCTTTCGTGCATAGTCATTAATTACTCTTGTCAAAGCTGTTTTAAAGCCCGACTCATGAGTTCCGCCTTCATACGTATGAATATTATTTGCAAACGAGTATATATTACTAGCGAAACCATCGTTATACTGTAAAGCAATTTCCACCGTAATATTATCCATTTCACTCTCGGTATAAAATGGTTCATGGAGGGCTTCACGATTACGATTTAAATATTCAACATATGAAGAGATACCTCCTTCATAGTGAAAGGTTTCTTCTTCACGATCATCTCGTTTATCCTTAATTGAAATCGCTAAACCTTTATTTAAAAAGGCAAGCTCACGTACACGCTGCGCAAGAGTATCATAATCATATTCAAGCGTTTCTGTAAAAATTTCAGGGTCAGGTTTAAAGTGAATACGAGTACCTGTTATATCTGTATCTCCTATTTCCTTAAGATCTTCTTTAGGGACTCCGCGATGATATTGTTGATAATAAATTTTTCCATTAAGATGTACAAATACTTCCAATTCAGTGGATAAGGCATTAACTACAGAGGCTCCAACACCATGTAATCCGCCAGATACTTTGTAACCTCCGCCACCAAACTTTCCACCTGCGTGAAGAACCGTTAAAATAACTTCAACGGCAGGACGTCCTTGCTTTTTTTGTATACCAACCGGGATACCCCGTCCATTATCAATGACAGTAATACTATTATCTTCTTCAATCCTAATCTGGATATGGTCACAATATCCAGCTAAAGCTTCATCAATACTGTTATCAACAATTTCCCAGACTAAATGATGAAGACCTTTTTCGTTCGTAGACCCAATATACATACCAGGGCGCTTTCTTACTGCTTCTAATCCTTCCAGAACTTGTATTTGATTTTCATCATATGCTTGTCCAGTTACATTTTCATCCATAGCCATCAGGTTCACACCTTCATTCCATTATTCTTACTTTCATTAATCTGTAAATAGTAAATCATGAGTCTATTCATCATAATCGTCAGAATAATCCTCTAATTTATCTAAAGTAAAGTTCAAACTTGATCGTTTTCTCAATGTTGCAACCGATAAATTACTAAAATAAATAAAGTTCGTAGTGATAACGATTGATTTTGCCTGATCATGTGATGTATCAATTACGACATTTCTCTTTTTTTGATTTCGAATCATTTCATCAGTGATTGTCGATGATGTTAATAATTCACAATCAATGATGGCGACTACATCTTCTGATTGGATTACATCTTCTTCGCCAATATGGATAAACACACTGAACCTCACCCTTCTTTTAAAACTATCCCTTCTTGAACATGAAAGATCTCTGCATTTTGTAAGGTATCATGTTCAATTCCATCCACACTAGTAGTGGATACAAACGTTTGAACTTTTCCTTGAATCGTGTTTAACAGATGTGACTGTCTCTGATTATCAAGCTCACTTAAAACATCATCTAGTAAAAGAACAGGGTATTCTCCTACTTCATTATGAATGAGTTCAATTTCGGCTAGTTTGAGAGATAAGGCTGTTGTTCTTTGCTGACCTTGTGATCCAAATCTTTGCACTTCTTTTCCATTCACATAAAATAAGAGGTCGTCACGATGAGGGCCTATTAGAGATGTACCTCTTTCAATTTCTCTTGTCTCTATATCTTGAAAGTGGTTTTGATAAGTCTTTACTATTTTTGACAAATCCATGTCTTCTGATACATCAACGCTTCCATCATAGGTCATTTCTAACTGCTCTAATTGATGACTAATACCAGTATGAATCGGCTCAGCCCATTCTCTAAGAAGCTTTAAAAACTCAAATCTTCTCTCAACAATAAGCGCTGCATGTTCGATGAGTTGGTCAGTCAAAACACGCAGCATGGTTCGATCCATATTATGCTGTCTTTGGTAGTCTTTTAATAAAGCATTACGTTGTTTTAAAACTTTTTGATATTGATTTAAATGGTAGACGTAAACAGGCTGAATTTGTCCAATTTCCATATCAATAAAACGACGACGTTCCTGAGGGTTTCCTTTGACTAGGTTTAAATCCTCCGGTGCAAACATCACAACGTTAAAAGCACTAATATAGTCACTTAATTTCGGTTGTTCTATATGATTTAATTTGGCTTTTTTTCCTTTATTGGATAGAACAATTTCCAGTGGGAGAGACCGATTTCGTTTTATAATACTCCCTTTTATTTTAGCATAATTTTCGTCCCATTTAATTAATTCCTTATCACGAGGAGTTCGGTGAGACCTGGTTAAGGCCAGAACATATATTGATTCCATGAGATTGGTTTTTCCCTGTGCATTTTCACCAATAATGACATTAATCTTATGGTCAAATTCGACTTGTATCTGTTCATAATTACGATAATTTGTTAGAGATAATTCCTGGATATACATTTAGATCTCCTTTTTTCATCAAAGGAATGTTCATTCAGATGTAACTTCGAAAGAGCCAATCCCTTCAACCTCAACCACATCACCTATTTGCAGTTTTTTTCCTCTTCTGGTTTCCTGATCACCATTTACAAACACATTAAATTCATGTAAAAACCATTTCGCCATTCCACCTGATTCAATGACATTTGCAAGTTTTAGAAACTGTCCTAATGTGATTGTATCAGTAGAAATTTCAATCGGTTCGCTCATATCTTATCACCTTATCCTCCGTGCATTCATAATACTCCCTATTACTTCATGATAACATAAAAGCAAGGGGATTTCCCTTGCTTCATTTTAAATTTGATGTAATAAATTTGTGCATTACCTTTTTAAAGGTTATTTTGCATAGTCTATTTCTATTTCAGCCGCAGCCGTTTAATAAGTTCTAACAGGTAAAATAAGCTGTAAAATTTCATCAGAATTTTCGATTGGATTTATAATGAATGGACGCATCGCCCCTGTAAAGGAAATCACAACTTTTTCAGAGTTAATTACTTTAAGAGCATCCATCAAATATTTTGCACTAAATGATATTTTTAATTCCTCTCCATCTATCGAATCAGCTTTAACTTCTTCCTGAACTTTTCCAACCTCCGGTGAATTACTGGAAATCTCAAGTGTTTCATTTTCTTTTGTAACCAGTCTTACAACATTATTCCGGCTTTCTTTAGCTAACAGACTTGCACGATCAATAGAATGTAGTAATTCTTTTGAATCAATGACAATATTCGTTTTACTTTGTTCCGGAATTAATCGTGAAGTTTCTGGGTAATTACCATCTAAAAGTCTGGATAGAAAATATAAGTGCTCTGTACGGAATAAAATTTGATTGTCTGTTACGCTTATCTCTATTTTTTCTTGTGTATCAGCCAGAATTTTATTTAACTCATTCAAACTTTTTCCAGGAATAATCACGTTTGAAATATGTTGTTCTTGTATATCTTTGATTGGGATATTTCTTGAAGCTAATCGATGACTATCTGTCGCCACAAAGTGCAGCTTGTCATCTTTAATAGACATATTTACACCTGTAAGAATCGGTCTTGTTTCGGATGTTGAGACAGCAAACACGGTTTGGCGGATAAGATCTTTTAATAAATCTACTGATATTTCAAAACTATTTTCTGTTTTTAACTTAGGGAGCTGTGGATACTCTTCAGCATCTTGTCCATTTAAATTAAATTCTGCATGACCTGATTTTATGGTGACATTAAATTGATCGTCTGATTTCATTTCAACTGTTTGATCAGGAAGTTTTTTTACAATATCCGGAAAATACTTAGCTTGAAGTACTATGCTTCCTGGTTCAATTCCATCAATATAGACGATTCCATCTTCTTCTTTCGGTATAAAGGATTCTATTGAAATATCTGAGTCACTTCCTGTAAGGGTAACTCCTTCTTCTGTTACTTCAATTTTCATTCCACTTAAAATAGGAATGGCTGTTTTAGAAGAAATAGCTTTCATGACATCCTGAACACTTTCCATTAACTGATTACGCTGGATGTTAAATTTCATTTTCAAAAATTCCTCCTAAGAGACATATATATTATTATTTTTTATAAAAATACAGAAGTAATAATAATAGTGCTTGTGAATATGTGGATAAATCGTTTTATTTTGAGCAAATAAAGTCTATCCACATGTGGATAGACTGTGTATAAATGTGTATCAGTTATTCACACTATTCACTGCTAGCTTTGTTTTACTTTTTCTTTTAATTCATCTATATCTCGATGTAATTGTTTATCATCTGCAATCATTTTAGCAATTTTTTCATGAGCGTGAATAACAGTCGTGTGATCACGTCCTCCAAATTCCTCACCGATTTTTGGAAGGGAATAATCAGTCATTTCCCGAGCTAAGTACATAGCAATCTGTCTAGGGAAGGCAATAGACTTCGTACGTTTTTTAGCAGCGAAATCCTCTAATTTCACATTATAGTATTCTCCAACGGTTTCCTGAATGCTTTGAATCGTTATTTGCTTAGGTTTTGAGCTAGGAATAATATCCTTTAAGGCATCAGCTGCTACAGAAGCATCTATATCCTGATTAATTAATGATGAATAGGCAACGACTCGTATAAGTGCACCTTCTAATTCACGAATATTTGTATCTATCTGATTCGCTATATAAAGCATTACTTCATTAGGTATATCAAGGCCTTCAGCTTTTGCTTTTTTGCGTAAAATAGCAATCCTTGTTTCTAAATCTGGAGGAGTGATATCCGTAATCAATCCCCATTCAAAGCGTGATCGCAGACGATCTTCTAGTGTCGGTATTTCCTTTGGTGGACGATCACTGGATATAACAATTTGTTTATTATCTTCGTGTAAAGAATTAAATGTGTGGAAGAACTCTTCTTGTGTTGACTCTTTCCCTGCCAAAAACTGGATGTCGTCAATTAAGAGAATATCCACACTACGATATTTATTGCGGAAATCTACAGCTTTGTTATCACGAATGGAATTAATAAACTCATTTGTGAATTTTTCAGATGATAGATAAAGTACTTTAGCCTGAGGATTATGCTCAATTACATAATGTCCAATCGCATGCATTAAGTGGGTTTTACCTAATCCTACACCTCCATAAATAAAAAGAGGGTTATAAGCTTTGGCTGGTGCTTCGGCTACTGCTAAGGATGCAGCATGTGCAAAGCGATTCCCGGAACCAATGACAAAGGTATCAAAAGTGTATTTGGAATTTAACATGGTCTTTGTCGATTGATTCGAGGATCCTGAAATGTTTGGTGCTGGTTTTACAGGCTTTTTTGTTTCGGTTTCTGTTTTTTCTTTTTCAGGAATTACAAATTTTGGATTCAGTTGACTTCCTGTGACTTCTAGCAGCGTATTTGAAATAAGCTTTGAATAGCTATTTTCAAGCCAATCACGAGCGAACTCATTGGGAGCTGCAATAACAATCGTTTCATTATCAATTGACTTGGCCTCCGTAGATTTCAGCCATGTGTCAAAGCTTGGTTTACTAATTTTTTCTTCAATATTCTCTAAAGTTTTAGCCCACAATTCTTCAATATTCTCCAAAATAATCACCTCTTTTCATTTGAGGAGAAATCATCATAAATCCGGAACACAGGCATAAAATAAGGATAAAAGCATAAAAAAACATAAAAAAGCAAGCAGCTGATTGTGGATAAAAGATTTATATTAAATCAATAAAAAAGACAATTGTCGACATTATCCACATTATTGTTTATAACTTCATAAACAAAGGTGTGCATAAATGTCCACACATTATCCACAGTCTGTGGAAAAAGTAAAATACACATCGATTTATAAACTAGTTAAACACAAATATAATACCAAATAAAACCTTATGTTTCAATGGAATATAAATAGTTATCCACAAATTCAATTTCTTGTAGATAATTGTTATTCACAGCACTAGATTTTGTGTATAAATTGTCGATTTTTGTTGTGGATAGAAAAAATTCAGTTATAAAAAGATTAACAATAACTGTGGATAAGTGAAAAACTGGACTAATCTAGTTATTCACATGGGGATATAGTTCATTAATGCAGTAAAATTTATTTTTGGTATATGAGGCTACTAACGTTTGAACATTTTAGTGGCAGGATACTTATAGGGTAATCACTAAAATAGAGGAAGAATCACTATTCTTGAAGGTTTGAGTTTATGATACGGATATGAGTTTTGCATAAAACTGTTTTTAGAAGATCAAGGTGGAATATAGCCCTTCAGCTTTTATAACTATTGACAGTTGTTGTTATGTTTTTATATAATGAATTGGATTGTCTTACGCCTTTAGTGCCTATTTGTTGGGTATGGAAAGGTGTTGGGGATTACGGAAGGAGTAATCGTCCTATTTAAATGAATACAACTTTCCTCAGGAGGTGTATATATAATGAAACGTACGTATCAACCTAAAAAACGTAAACGTAATAAAGTTCACGGTTTTAGAGCACGTATGAGCTCTAAAAATGGCCGTAAAGTTTTAGCTCGTCGTCGTCGTAAAGGAAGAAAGAATTTATCCGCATAGGCCACTGAATTCCATCAGTGGTCTTTTTTCACGTTAAAGGCGAAAACGAATTCTGTTTATAAGTTTGTGACTGATAATAAGGTTATTTGAATTGGTTTATTTGGTAATAATAGCATTATGTCTTTTAGTGTGTTGGAGTGAATAGGGGATGAAAAAAGCTTATCGAATTAAAAAAAACAAAGATTTTCAAACCGTTTTTAAAAAGGGGAAATCCTTTGCAAATCGTCAGTTTGTTCTTTATTATTATCATAAACCACAGCAAAATCATTTTAGAGTAGGACTATCTGTAGGAAAGCGCTTAGGAAATGCTGTTTTAAGAAACCAGGTCAAACGATATATCAGACAAGCTTTATTAGAATTAGAAGCGGAAATAAAGCATGACTATGACTATGTGATTATTGCTAGGTATCCTGCTAGAGATTTAGATTTTTTTCAGGTAAAAAAAAGTTTATCCCATGTACTGAAAAAGTCCAATCTGCTCACAAAATGAATAAGCCAATTTTTATATAGAATGAGAATGGTAACAATGATAGAATAGAATATAGTTTATACATAGGATATTAAATGAGTTTCGTATTTAAGGAGGAAAGGTGCTTGAGAAAGAAAATACTGTTGATTACAGCTTTGTTAGGAATGATTGTCCTCCTATCAGGTTGTATGGATGTCAACACACCGATAACTAAAGATACAGAAGGAATTTGGGCAAATTATTTTGTATGGCCATTGCATCAATTAATTGTATATGTATCTGACTTTTTTAACGGAAGTCACGGGATTGGGATTATTATTGTAACCATCCTGATTCGTTTAATCTTAGTACCATTAAATGTTAAACAGTTAAAGTCTTCAAAAGCTATGCAGGAAATTCAACCGGAGTTGCAGAAGTTAAGAGAGAAATACAGCTCTAAGGATGCATCAACCCAGCAAAAGCTTCAACAGGAAACGATGAGTCTGTTTCAAAAACATGGCGTAAACCCGATGGCAGGCTGTCTGCCGATTATTGTTCAAATGCCTATTCTTATTGCTTTCTATCACGCCATTTATCGTTCGGAAATACTAAAAGATGGTACATTCCTATGGTTTGAACTGGGTAGTCCTGACCCATATTATATTTTACCTTTGATTGCAGCAGGAGCCACATTTTTACAACAAAAATTAATGATGGCAAGTAATGCAACGGCAGGACAAAACCCACAAATGCAAATGATGCTTTATGTTATGCCAATTATGATTGGTGTCTTTGCTGCGTTTTTCCCATCAGCACTTGCTTTATATTGGGTAGTGGGAAATATCTTTATGGTTGGACAAACCTTATTGATACATCGTCCATATAAGAAGAAAGAAAACAATGGGGGAGCGAAAAAGTGAAACAAGTAACTGTTACAGGTCAAACGGTGGAAGAGGCTATTCAAACTGCTTTAGGTCAATTGGATGCGTCAGAAGATCAAATTAAAGTAGAGATCATAGATGAAGGAAAGAAAGGCATTTTTGGCGTTTTTGGCTCAAAACCTGCTATTGTGAAAGTTATGTTGCCTCCTAATCAATCTCAGGAGGGTGATGAATACCTTCGTGAAATAGCCAAACAAATGGGCAATACAGTTGACATTGAAACAGAGGAAAACGATAAAGAAATTCGTTACAATCTTACTGGCGATAAAATTGCCATGCTCATTGGTAAAAGAGGGCAAACCTTAAATGCTCTGCAATATTTGACTCAGCTCGTAGTAAATCGGAATTCAGATCAATATAAGGCTGTTATAGTAGATGCTGAAGGATACAGAGATAGACGTAATGAGACGTTAAAACAGTTAGCAGAACGTCTGGCCAAAAAAGCAATTCGTCTTCAAAGGGAAGTATTTTTAGAACCTATGCCATCATATGAACGCAAAGTCATCCACACAGCCCTGCAGAATAATACAGATATCTCTACCTTTTCTGATGGTGTTGAGCCTAACCGCCGGGTAGTCATTAAGCCTGAGAAATGACCAGTAACAGTTTCTAAAGTGGCTAAGGGTATTAAACCTATTAGCTACATAACAAACAGCTCGTATAACTATCTTTTTGTTTTGCTTCTTTTTAGTCATAAATCTTTTTTTTTTGACTAAAGCTATGTTAAAGCTTATTGTTGATTTTCTCCCAGATTAATTGAAGCGGAAGTATGCGATACTCCTGGGAAGAGCGGTATACGGGAGAACTCGCAGGCGTATGCCGAGGAGATTCGCTGACTTTCCGCGATAATTGAGTACACTGGATAGGAAACCAACATCCTATGTTTAACAGAGCCTTGACTAAAAGGAGACTTTATAAAACACCTTCTTTTATTGTTAGCTTCATTCATAAAAGAAGGTGTTTTATTTGATGATTGGTTTGTATGGGAGCAAAAGTGATTGAGCAAAATAGGAATACTTGTGTAGTTCCTTTTTGGAAGCGTATATTTTTCAATAGTTGCTTGTTTATGATAACCTAATAAGTTAGTGAATTAAGAAATAACCTTTCATTTATTGATATATATTTTTAAAATAGGGGGTGAAATAATGGATTCAGAAACGATAGCAGCGATTTCAACCCCAGTGGGTGAAGGTGCAATTTCCATCGTTCGTTTGAGTGGAGATGAGGCTATATCCATTGCTGATCAGGTATTTAACGGGAAAAACCTTCAAGAGGTCACCTCCCATACGATAAACTATGGCAAGTTAATTGATCCTGAAACCGATGAGGTTGTTGAGGAATCTATGGTAACAGTGATGAGAGCACCTAAAACCTTCACACGAGAAGATATTGTTGAAATTAATTGCCACGGAGGTTTAGTGTCTGTCAATCGTGTTTTAGAATTGGTTTTATCAAATGGAGCAAGGCTGGCCGAACCTGGTGAATTCACGAAGCGAGCCTTTTTAAATGGTCGTATCGACTTGTCTCAGGCAGAAGCCGTGATGGATTTAATTCGAGCCAAAACAGATCGGGCTATGAATATTGCCCTTAAGCAAATGGATGGCCGATTATCTAAACTTATCCGCTCTTTGAGACAAGAGCTTTTAGAGACTGTGGCCCATGTTGAAGTGAACATAGATTATCCGGAATATGATGATGTTGAAGAGATGACAAATCGTCTACTAATAGAAAAGTCACAAAAGGTTTATGACCAGATTGAACAACTGATTCAAACAGCAAAACAAGGGAAAATTTTGCGTGAAGGCATTGCAACCGCGATTATTGGTCGGCCGAATGTTGGAAAGTCATCCTTACTAAATGCATTAGCACAGGAAAATAAAGCGATTGTTACGGAGGTCCCGGGTACAACCAGGGACGTTATTGAGGAATATGTTAATGTGAGAGGAATTCCTTTACGTTTGGTTGATACAGCTGGTATTCGTGAAACAGAAGACATCGTTGAAAAAATTGGTGTAGAACGCTCCCGTCAAGTTTTAAAGGAAGCGGATTTAGTTTTACTTGTTTTAAACTACGGGGATGAGTTTACAGAAGAAGATAGACGGTTATTTGAAGCAGCAAGTGGTATGGATGTACTGGTTATTATTAACAAAACCGATCTTCCGCATAAATTGGATATAGAAAAAGTGAAGGAAGTAGCTGAGGATGCTTCCATTATTGAAACCTCTATTCTTCAAGAACAAGGAATTGAACAATTGGAGTCAGAAATAGCAAATCTCTTCTTTGAAGGAGATTTAAATAACGCTGATTTAACATATGTTTCAAATGCAAGACATGTACAGTTATTAAAGGATGCGAAGAAAACCCTTGGAGAAGCAATGGAAGGTATGGAAGCAGGCCTCCCCATTGATGTTGTTCAAATCGATGTAACGAGAACATGGGAGATATTAGGTGAAATAATTGGGGATACTGTTCATGACAGCTTAATTGATCAATTATTTTCACAATTTTGTTTAGGGAAATAAAAGAAATTAAGGAGCGGACTAAACATGTATGATGCAGGACATTATGATGTCATAGTCATTGGTGCTGGTCACGCCGGAGTAGAAGCAGGTCTTGCTGCAGCCAAACGAGGCGCCAACACATTAATGTTAACGTTGAATTTAGATTTAATTGCTTTTATGCCGTGTAATCCATCAATTGGTGGACCAGCAAAAGGTGTTGTTGTAAGGGAAATTGATGCTCTTGGTGGACAAATGGGAAAAAACATTGATAAAACGCATATCCAGATGCGACTCCTTAATACAAGTAAAGGTCCTGCTGTAAGAGCACTAAGAGCTCAAGCAGATAAGGTTTTATATCAATCAGAAATGAAAAAAACCCTTGAAGGTCAGGAAAATTTAACTCTTCGACAAGGTATGGTTGAACGATTATTAGTAGAGGATGGCGTTTGTAAAGGAGTTGTTACCGAAACAAAGGCCGTTTATTATGCTAAGAATGTGATCGTAACCACAGGTACCTTTATGCGGGGGAAAGTATTAATTGGCGATATATCTTATGAGAGTGGTCCGAACAACCAACGACCAACAATCACATTATCCGAACAGTTAGAGGAGCTGGGATTAGATTTAGTACGTTTTAAGACAGGAACACCACCGCGAGTAAACAGTCATACTGTGGATTATTCCAAAACGGAAATCCAGCCTGGTGATGATGAACCAAGATCATTCTCTTATGAAACAACCGAGTTTATTACTGATCAACTACCTTGCTGGTTAACGTATACAGGTGAATTTACTCATCGAATCATTGACGATAACTTAGGAAGGTCTGCCATGTACTCTGGAGCGGTGAAGGGTACAGGGCCTCGCTATTGTCCATCCATTGAGGATAAAATTGTTCGTTTCCATGACAAGCCAAGACATCAAATTTTCCTTGAACCAGAAGGAAGAAATACAGATGAGGTGTATGTTCAAGGTCTATCAACCTCACTTCCTGAAGATGTACAAAAGCAAATGTTAGAAACCATTCCAGGATTAGAAAATGCTGAAATCATGCGAGCAGGCTATGCTATTGAATATGATTCGATTGTGCCTACCCAATTATGGCCAACATTAGAAACAAAGAAAATTGAAAACTTATTTACTGCTGGTCAAATTAATGGAACTTCAGGCTATGAAGAAGCTGCTGCACAAGGAATTATGGCAGGCATTAATGCTGCCGCAAAGGCCCTGGATAAGGAAACCTTGATTTTAGATCGTTCACAAGCTTATATTGGTGTACTTATTGATGATTTAGTGACAAAAGGAACAAATGAACCATATCGTTTACTCACTTCACGTGCTGAATATCGTTTGTTATTACGTCACGACAATGCTGATATGAGATTGACTGAAATAGGATATCAAATGGGTCTGGTCTCAGATGAGCGCTATCAAAATTTCATTGAGAAGAAACGACAGGTCGAAGAAGAAAAGAAACGACTTCGTAAAAAGATCATTAAACCAGAGACAGCTGTTCAACAAGTATTACGTGATTCCGGGGCAAGTGAACTTAAAGAAGCAGTTAGTGCCGCAGATTTGTTAAAACGTCCTGAAATAACGTATTCATTAATCAAAAATGTCAGTGAACCTGAAAATGAGTTACCAATAGAAGTCGAAGAACAAGTAGAAATCCAAATTAAATATGAAGGCTACATTGAAAAATCAAAACAAAAAGTTGAGAAAATGAAAAAGATGGATAATAAGACAATTCCTGATCAAATCGATTATGATGCGATACAGGGCTTAGCAACCGAAGCGAGGGAAAAACTAAAAAAAGTCCGCCCGCTATCTGTAGGTCAGGCTTCTAGAATTTCCGGAGTGAATCCTTCTGATATTTCCGTTCTTTTGGTTTATATCGAACAGGGGAAAATCGCTCGCGTTTCAAATGAATAAGAGGGGTATTTTCGTATGGATAAACACACCTTTCAACAGCTTTTGTCAGAAAATGGCATTGAACTTAGTCAAAAACAAATACAACAATTTGATCAATATTATCAAATGCTAATCAAGTGGAATCAAAAAATGAATCTAACATCCATTACAGATGAAGAAGAGGTGTATTTAAAGCACTTTTTTGATTCACTTTCTGCTGCATTTCATTTTGATTTTGAAAAGCCTTTAAAAATATGTGATGTAGGTGCAGGGGCAGGTTTTCCGTCCCTGCCGTTAAAAATTGCTTTTCCACACCTGCATGTCACTATCGTAGATTCGTTAAAGAAGCGGATAACTTTTCTAAATGAGTTGGCTGAAGCGTTAGAATTTGATCATGTATCTTTTTATCATGACCGCGCTGAGACCTTTGGAAAAAACAAAGAATTTCGTGAACAATTTGATGTTGTGACGGCAAGGGCAGTAGCCAGAATGTCTGTTTTAAGTGAGTTATGTCTTCCACTTGTGAAAGTAGGCGGGACATTTTTAGCTATGAAAGGTGCTCAATTTCAAGAAGAAGAAAAAGAAGCAGGCAAGGCTGTACAGCAACTGGGAGGAGAATGGAAACACATTCACGGTTTTCAATTGCCAGAGGAAGACAGTAAGCGATATATTGCTGAAATAGCTAAAATAACGACAACACCTAAACGTTTTCCCCGAAAACCGGGAACGCCTAATAAAAATCCAATTATATAATTTCGATGATTTTCTGTATTTATCTTTATATTATGATAAAATGTAATTATTGGCTTGGACGCTCCCATTATATAGGGGTGCGTTTTTCCTATTTTTGTACATAGGCCAGGGACTAATAGAAAATATAATAATAGATTTTGGCTTAATGTTTCACGTGAAACATCGGCAGGATTATAAGCAATTATTCAAGAAATATAGTAGTCAGGTAGTGTTATGAAAGAGGTGGTGTAAGGGGATGCATCCATTAAATCGATTCTTTGGAGTGGGTGAAAAACAAGATACGGGCAAAAAGGGACAAGACCATCAGGAGGAAGTTGTACAAATACCTGTTGATGAAATTCAGCCAAACCAGTATCAACCCAGGTCCACTTTTAGTCAAGAGCGTATTGAGGAACTAGCACAAACCATTCGTACTCATGGAATGATTCAACCTATTGTTATTAGAAAAACTGAAGACGATCAGGTTAAATATGAGTTGATAGCTGGTGAAAGACGCTGGAGGGCAGCTCAATATCTGAATTGGGGACATATACCGGCAATCGTTAAAAATATGACAGATACTGAAACAGCATCAGTTGCCCTTATTGAAAATTTGCAAAGAGAAGAGCTTACCGTTATAGAAGAAGCTCTTGCCTATGCTCAATTACTGGAGATGCATGGTTTGACACAAGAGGCTCTCGCCCAACGTTTAGGAAAAAGTCAGTCGACGATTGCAAATAAACTAAGACTGTTAAAACTACCTGAAGATGTCCAGGCGGCTGTGTTAAATAAACAAATCACTGAACGTCATGCACGGGCTTTAATAGGTTTAGAAGAGCCAGAACTACAGGAAAAACTACTAAAAGAAATAGTAGAAAAAGATTTAAATGTAAAGCAAACCGAAGCACGAATTGACCAAATAAAAAACCCAAAACCAAAGAAAAAAGCAAAGCCTCGAGTGAAAGGTGTTAGTAAGGACATTCGGATTGCTATGAACACACTTAGACAGTCCATTCACATGGTCAATGATACAGGAATAGAGCTTGAAACAGACGAAGAAGAATTAGACGATTACTACCAATTAACAATTAAAATTCCAAAAAAGAAATGATAGAATAGAAGTAGCCCATCTTTTTATTTAAGTAACGTGTAGTTCGAATAACGACGGATTCCTGTGTTCGCTGCACGTTTCCTTTTTATTTTGATGGGATTTTTTAAAAACATAGATTGAGAGTCTTGAAGTTGTATATCAATTTATTGAAATAGAGGTAGGTGACATCATGGGAAAAGTCATTTCAATAGCGAACCAAAAGGGTGGTGTTGGAAAAACGACCACTTCTGTTAATCTGAGTGCTTCCTTAACTGAAGCCGGAAATAAGGTGCTTTTAGTGGATACTGACCCACAGGGAAATGCTACAAGTGGAGTAGGTATCGATAAAGCAGATATGGATCAGTGTATATATAATGTTTTAATTGAAGACTTAGATGCACAAGAGGTTTGTGTTCCAACATCCATTGCAAATCTTTATGCTATTCCAGCAACCATTCAACTAGCGGGGGCAGAGGTAGAATTAGTGCCGACTATTTCCCGGGAGGTTCGTTTAAAGAAGGCTTTAGATCCTATTAAAGATCAATTTGACTATATCATAATCGATTGTCCTCCATCATTAGGCCTCCTTACCATTAACGCTTTAACAGCATCCGATACCGTTTTAATTCCTGTACAATGTGAGTATTATGCTTTGGAGGGGTTGAGTCAGTTACTGAATACGGTTCGATTAGTTCAAAAACAATTAAATAAATCGTTAATGATAGAAGGTGTATTACTTACGATGTTGGATGCGAGAACCAACTTAGGCATTCAAGTTATTGAAGAAGTGAAAAAGTACTTTCAAGATAAAGTTTTTCAGGCTATTATTCCACGGAATGTCAGGCTTGGCGAAGCTCCCAGTTATGGAGAACCGATTACTACGTATGATTCGAAATCACGAGGAGCAGAAGTGTACAATGAATTAGCGAAGGAAGTGATGGCGAATGGCGCGAGGGTTGGGTAAAGGTATAAGTGCTTTCTTTCCTGATGTGGATGAAGTAGATGCCACAGATGAGTCTGTAAAAGAAGTTCCAATTAATCAATGTCGTCCAAATCCTTATCAGCCTCGTAAGACGTTCCAGGCGGATGCTATTGAGGAGTTAAAAGAGTCCATTATACAACACGGTATATTACAGCCAATTATTTTACGTAAAAGTATAAAAGGCTATGAGATTGTGGTTGGAGAGAGGCGTTTCCGGGCAGCGAAAGAGGCTGGATTAGAAACCATTCCTGCTGTCGTACGTGATTTAAGCGATAATCAGATGATGGAATTAGCCTTGTTAGAAAATTTACAAAGAGAAGATTTGACACCGATTGAAGAAGCTCAAGCTTATGACAGGCTTATAAACGAATTAGGCATCACTCAAGAAATTCTAGCACAACGTTTAGGGAAAAGTCGCTCACATATTGCCAACCTTGTACGTCTGTTGTCATTACCTGAAAGCGTAATTGCGCTGATTAACAACCGTGAATTATCGATGGGACATGGTAGAGCTTTGTTAGGATTAAAAAATGAAGAAAAAATTCCTTTAGTGGTAGAAAAGATTCGGAAAGAAAATTTAAATGTTCGCCAATTGGAGCTTTTAATTGCGAATCTAAATAACAAGAAAATTAAAAAGAAGACTAAGAAGGATAAAAAGGATATTTTTCTTGAAGCGAAGGAAACGGAATTGCGTGAACGCTTTGGAACGAATGTTACGATTCAAAAGAGCAAACGCAAAGGTAAAATTGAAATAGAGTTTTTTAATCAGGATGATTTAAACCGAATTATGGAATTACTTAATGGAGACTCATAGGATTTAAAGGCTGGTTGAAGAGTAGTGATTTCAACCAGCCTTTTTAATACCTGCGTGAATGGAACTCTGGTAAGAGAATGACGGGTACAACGATAAGGAATAGATAAATAACAATATGCTTTGTTGTACTTTGTGAGTAGTAGTAATAAAACGATGGATGGAACAGTTGCAGGTAAAAAATAAATGTTTCACGTGAAACATTAGCTATCATAAAAGCTGAAGCGAGGGAAACACATGGCTTTATTAGGCACACTTGTTAACGGTCTCGGAATAATAGTTGGCAGTTTTATTGGATTATTCTTAAGTAAGATACCTGAAAAGATGAAAGAAACGATTATGAACGGGATAGGATTAACGGTTGTCATGATTGGTTTGAGTATGAGTTTCACATCCGACCGTGTTATTGTGATTCTATTAAGTTTATTAACAGGTGCAATAATAGGGGAATTTATAGAGTTGGATAGCAAGCTAAACGCTTTAGGTGGATGGATAGAATCTAAATTCCAAAAAAAATCTAATCAATCTATGATTGCTCAAGGATTCATTACAGCATCCCTTATTTTTGTTATTGGTGCAATGTCCGTGATTGGTGCCTTAGATAGTGGATTAAGAAATGATCATGAAATTCTTTTTACGAAAGCGATGATAGATGGTTTTGTCGCTCTTGTCTTAACAACAACTTTAGGGTTTGGTGTTATATTTGCTGTTATTCCAGTTGTTCTATATCAAGGAACGATAGCATTGTTTGCTACTCAAATTGAAATGTGGCTGCCGGAATCATTTTTGAGTCATTTTATTGATGATATGACCGCAACAGGGGGATTACTCATTTTAGCAATTGGTCTAAATTTATTAAATATCACAAATATAAGGGTAGCGAATCTATTACCTAGTATCGTAACGGTAGGTTTTATACTAGCGGGTTATATGGCGTTTATATCATAATAGAATCATAGGCAGGAATAAAAGCGTGTGTAAGGCTTTCTTGCCCCCGCAAGCTTTTATTCCTGCCTGTTTCTAATAAATTATGGAATGCTATTGCAACGGGGAAGTACTAAACAATAGAAACCCCTTTATTTTTTCTTAGTATGTTTTGACAATAAGTGGTCGAGCAGGCGTAAGGAATGAGCGATTTGCTTGGCCATATTCATAACAATAGACAGACGGGTGTTTTGTAATACAAAGTATTCCATGTAGCCACTCATATTCACTACACCACTAATATATAAGTCCCCAATTTCGGGTAAATGCTTCTGTACTGCAGCACCAGGTTTCATCGGTCCATATCCCGTAATAATCGAGCCGATAGAGGACTGTTTTCCTAAGCAGGCATCAATTGCCACAATATAGGGATTCTGATGCCTTTGATGAATCATTTTAAGCTGATCTTCTAAATTCTTTGCATGTACAGGCTCTTCCAATGTTCCGTATATGTAAAGATTGTTTAACAATTTAGATTGATCATTCAGCAATGTCCCTACCATAGGTCCGAGTGAATCCCCTGTAGACCGGTCTGTTCCAATACATACTACAACAATTTCATTCTTTTGTTCGGGAATCCACTCTTCAAGAGTTTTGGCTATTTTAAATCTTGTGGCGTTATCAGCATAATAAAATCTTTTTTCTTGTTTTTTTGGAAAAAGGATATGTTTTAGATTCATAGCCGCTCCTCCGTCATCATAATGGTATTAGTATACGGAATAATTTTTCATTCTATACGTAAATCGTAAAACAAAGTAAAAATAAGCCATTATGGACTGAAAAAATGGGGGCTATGAAATGATTAAAGCAGGATTTAAATGGATGTTTTTAATTATTGGTACAATGGTAGGAGCTGGATATGCATCAGGAAGAGAATTGTGGCAATTTTTTGGCCATGAAAGTGGACTTGCTATTCTTTTGTTTTCTATTATGTTCGGAGTTTGCTGTCATGTTATTTTATCGATAAGCCACGACAAGCAATCAACACACTATGTACCAGTACTTCGGGTAATTGTAGGAAAGCATTTAACATCCTTATATGATGTGCTTATATTATTTTATTTATTTACCACAACCATTATTATGATGGCGGGAAGTGGGGCAACCTGGCAGGCTTTTCGTTATTCATATTGGTTTGGAATTGCGGCTCTATGCATTCCTCTTGTACTAGCCTTTGTTTGGAATTTGAAAGGGATTTTATCGCTTAATAGTATTATTTTACCATTACTTATTGGTGGGCTTTTATTTGTACTTATACTCTTTACATGGCAGGAAGAGTTATCCTTATTATCACATATTCACGAGCAAACGAATTGGGTATCAGCTTTTCCTTTTACAGCCTTAAATATATTACCATTAGTGGCGGTATTAGGCGCAGTCGGCAGCCACGTTAAGAAAAAAGGGGAAATATGGATTGCCAGTATGGGGAGTGCAGCCGTTTTAGGAATTATATCATTTATTTATAATAATAGTCTGATACATATATCAGAAGAAATACTCCTTTATGAAATCCCTTTATTTGCCATATTGAAGCAATATCCATACAAAATGTTTATATTCATCTCATTTTTGCTATGGATTGCATTATTCACAACTGCTTTATCAAGTGTTCTAGGCTTAATAACAAGAATTCAGGAAAAAGTTCAAGTGCCATTATGGTTACTGGCATTGGTTATCATTGTAATAATGGTGCCTTTCACTTCCTTTGGTTTTGCCACTCTTATTGAATACTTATATCCTTTATATGGCTTATTAAACTTGTATATACTTTCAGCTATTTTACTATATCCTATTGCCAATCGATACAAGGATGATTTACGATATTAGAGATAAGATTTACTTAATAAATTTTTTATTTCGTACAAGCATTGAAATTCCATTCATAGAACATTTGTAGTAAGCTTAATAGGAAGAATAATCAAGGAGTGATAGGTGATGGAGCAGAAGAGACAATTTGGTATGAATGATATTGTTGAAATGAAAAAGCCTCACCCTTGTGGATCAAATCAGTGGAAAATTATTCGCATGGGAATGGATATCCGAATAAAATGCGAAGGATGTAATCATAGTGTTCTAATACCCAGAAAAAAATTTGAGAAAAGGCTTAAGAGAATTATTTCGAAAGCTGAGGAATAATTCCAATTGTTTCACGTGAAACAATTGGAAATGGCTTAATAAAAAGAGTAATAAATATAAAAATCAATTTTACTTAGGAATAGGGCAAAAACAATGGCTTATTTATTTTGTTTTTGCTTTTTTTATGATTTGTCTTTTGCATCAGGACTATCTATAATGAGATTGTCACCGATGAGAGGGACGGAATAAAGGAGTGGAATAAGGAATGTCTTTAACTGCAGGAATAGTTGGACTACCGAATGTTGGAAAATCTACATTGTTTAATGCGATTACTCAGGCAGGAGCAGAAGCAGCCAATTATCCATTTGCTACTATAGATCCGAATGTTGGGATTGTAGAAGTGCCGGATAATCGACTTCAAAAACTTACTGAAATGGTGAACCCGAAGAAAACCATTCCCACAGCTTTTGAATTCACCGATATTGCAGGTATTGTAAAAGGTGCAAGCAAAGGGGAAGGACTGGGTAATCAATTTTTATCCCATATTCGTCAGGTAGATGCCATTTGCCATGTTGTTCGCTGCTTTAGCGACGATAATATTACACATGTCTCAGGGCAGGTAAATCCTATTGAGGATATTGAAACCATCAATTTAGAATTAATTTTAGCTGACTTAGAGACTGTAACAAAACGATTTGGTCGAGTTGAAAAAATGGCAAAACAAAAAGATAAAGAAGCCTTGGTTGAGTATGATGTATTAAGTAAATTGAAAGCGGCATTTGAAGAGGATAAACCGGCAAGAGCCATTGACTTTTCAGAAGAGGAAATGAAAGTGGTCCAGCAATACCATCTTCTTACCATTAAACCTGTTCTATATGTGGCAAATGTTGGTGAGGAAGAAATCCAAAATCCAGAGGGAAATGAAAACTTACAAGCTGTCAAAGAATATGCAGAAAACGAAGGTTCAAATGTCATTACGGTCTGCGCAAAAATCGAATCAGAAATTGCCGAGCTCGAGGGTGAAGAAAAGGAAATGTTTTTAGAAGAGCTAGGTATTGAAGAGTCCGGTTTAGATCAACTGATTAAAGCCTCCTATGATATGTTAGGACTTGCAACATTTTTCACAGCAGGAGAAAAAGAAGTAAGGGCATGGACCTTTAAGAAAGGAATGAAGGCTCCACAAGCTGCTGGGGTTATTCATAGTGATTTTGAACGTGGTTTTATTCGAGCGGAAACCGTTTCTTATGAAGATCTGGTTGATGCTGGTTCCATGACAGTAGCAAAAGAACGGGGGAAAGTACGTTCTGAAGGAAAAGACTATGTTGTTCAGGATGGAGACGTTATTTTATTTAGATTTAATGTGTAAATGGATAAAATAATTAGGTGATTCGTTAAAAGGTAAAGTATGGTTCGGCGGAAAAGCTGTATTTATAAATCGTTACGATTTTGTGAATTTTGTTCAACCAGTCCCCCCCGCCTTTCTATATCTAGTTGCGACTTCTGGGTCCAGGCCGACCTAAGTATACTCCACTACGCGACAAAGAGCTTGTCCCTTCGTATATTCTGGTTATGGGGTTGGATCTAACCAGTCACCTTCGCTTTTCTCTTGTCCATTTGTTTATTTCATGGTATAATACACCGATGTGAGTAATTAGATGAAATTACTCCTTGCTCCGTTTTTAGGAGCCGTTTAGTCCAAAAGGAGGTGAAGACGGATGACAAAATATGAAATTATGTATATCATCCGCCCAGATGTTGATGAGGATACTCAAAAGAGCATTGTTGAGCGTTTTAACAGTGTCCTAACCAATAATGGTGCGGAGATTGAAAAAGTAAATGAAATGGGTAAGCGTCGTTTAGCATATGAAATTAACGACTATCGTGAAGGAAATTACGTAGTTGTGAACTTCTCAAGCGATGCTACAGCTGTTGAAGAATTTGATCGTCAAGCAAAATTCACTGACGATATTATTCGCCATATGGCAATTCGTGAAGAAGATCAATAAGGAGTGATTCTGATGATGAATCGTGTCGTTCTTGTAGGAAGATTAACAAAGGATCCTGATTTACGTTATACACCGAATGGAGTAGCAGTGGCAAATTTCACTGTAGCATGCAATCGCCCTTTTTCAAATCAGCAGGGTAATCGAGAAGCGGACTTCATTAATTGCGTAGTTTGGAGACGTGCAGCAGAAAACCTTGCCAATTATATGAAAAAAGGTAGTATGATTGGTGTAGATGGCCGTATACAAACACGTAATTTTGAAAACCAAGAAGGTCGACGAGTTTTTGTTACTGAAGTCTTGGCAGAAAACATTCAGTTCTTAGAATCAAAAGGATCCTCACAAGGTGACAGAGGTTCATCTGGCTTTCGTGCAAATCAGAATCCTCCACAAGATAATAATAATAATCGTCGTGAAGAAGATCCATTTGCGGATAATGGTGAACCTATTGATTTATCTGATGACGATTTACCATTTTAAAATCGAAAAGGAGGGATTTAGCAATGGCTCGTCGTGGACGTAAGCGTAAAAAGGTTTGCTACTTTACAGCCAATGGAATTACACACATTGACTATAAAGATGTAGATCTTCTTAAGAAATTTATTTCAGAACGCGGTAAAATTCTACCTCGTCGTGTAACAGGAACATCTGCTAAATATCAACGTAAATTAACAAAAGCAATTAAACGTGCTCGCCAAATGGCATTATTACCATACGTTAGCGAGTAATACGAAAAGGCATAATGGAGGATTCTTTGAACTTCCATTATGCCTTTTTCTACTTATTAGGAAGATTCATTATTTATATAGCAGGATTCATATGATAAATTAAGGCCTCATTTTGAAGACTAAATACCGCTTAATAGTGAAATTGTGTTATGATGGATATCCTATAGAGGGTTGTGTTTTTTTACACACATCTATATCTACTGGTAAACTTAAAGTAGGTGAATATGAATCCTTTTTTCTTCGTTTTTTATCAGAAATATGTAGTAAAATGAGGTGCAAACAAGTGAAAAAATCAAATGTTAGAACAGAAGGAGCATTATTTTCAGGAATATATATCATTCTTTTACTCATAACATTTTATATTCCAGGTATTTCGTATTTAACGATTTTCTTAACACCTGTTCCTTTTATCCTATATACTTATAAACATGGTCTTAAACCTGGCTTAATGATGCTATTTGTTACGCTAGTTATTTCTATTTTATTTGCGACCGTGTTTTCTTTGCCGTTAACGGTATTTGCCGCACTTGGAGGTATTTCAATTGGTGCCTGCCTGCATTATAGGAAAACGACTTATGAAACGTGGGCGATTGGTTCGGTTGCATATGCTTTAGGCTTTGTAATTGTGTTTATTCTAGCCCAATGGTTATTTGATTTTAACCTGATGGATGAATTAAATCACGTCATTGACAGTTCCATGAATACAAGTGAAGAAATGATGGAAGAACTCGGCTATACAGAAGACATAATGGGCGAAGTAGAGGATCAAATCAATCAAGTCTTTTATTTAATGCCAACTGTAGTTGCTTTTATTGGAATTTTTTATGCCTTTCTTACTTTGTGGATAAGTTTTAAAATGATTAATAAGGTCTATAGTCAGAATGAAAAGCTTTCGTTTCCGGCGTTCCGAGAATTCCGTTTACCAATAGCAGTTATCTGGTATTATCTGATTGCCTTGATTTTATCTTGGGTATTCCCGGAACATGGTGATTTAATTAATCAGGCAGCTGTTAATGTCTTTACGTTAATCGGATTCCTGTTTGTGTTGCAAGGACTGTCATTTATTTTTTATTATGTACATGTAAAAAACATGACCAAAGCCTTGGCAATTATAGCAATTATCGCAGCGGTTATTATGCCAATCTTTCTTTATCTTATAAGAATTTTAGGTATAATTGATTTAGGATTTAATCTACGAGACCGTTTAAACCCTAATAAAAAGTAATTGAAGGGTTAGGAGCTGACTAATGTATGTCTAAACTCTTAAAAAATAGGTCCATGAATTACCATACATGGGGCTTATATGGACTCACTATTATTTTAATAGGCTTGATTGTATATTTTAATTGGATGATTGGAATTGCAATGGCCTTTCTTTTGTTAATCAATATTTATAATAGTATTCGTACTGATAAACGGATTCAGGACGAAACGGAAGATTATATTTCAACATTATCACACCGTGTAAAGAAGGTTGGCGATGAAGCCCTTCATGAAATGCCAATAGGAATTTTATTATTCAGTGATGATTATGAAATTGAATGGGCCAACCCATTTATAAATGTATTCGCAGAAGATGAAGATAAATTAGTGGGTCATGATTTAAATACGATTTATGACGATTTCATTTCCAGTATTAAAGAAGATAAAACGGAAATTTGGTTTGAACATAAAAATCGTACGTATCAGGCCATTATCAAAAGAGAAGAGCGCTTAATTTATTTCTTTGATAAAACTGCTCAAGTGGAAATTGAAACGTTGTATGAAAAAGAACAGACAGTACTGGGAATTATCTTTTTAGATAACTATGAAGAAGTGACACAAGCTATGGATGATACGACAAAGAGTCATTTGAATTCAAAAATGACCTCAATACTAAACGAATGGTCCAGAAAAAACGATATTTATCTAAAAAGGACTTCTCAAGAACGCTTTTTAGCAGTCATGAACTTAGAAATATTAAAGAAATTAGAAAAAGAGAAATTTGAAGTACTTGATGAGGTCAGAGAACTTATTTCAGATAAAAATGTTCCCCTTACTTTAAGTATAGGTGTTGGAATTGGGTATGAGTCGAGTTTAAGAGAGATTGGAGAGCTGGCTCAATCCAGCTTGGATTTAGCTTTGGGACGTGGTGGTGACCAGGTTGCCATAAAGGATGAAAGTGGAAAGGTTAAATTCTTTGGTGGTAAAACCAATCCAATGGAAAAAAGAACAAGAGTCCGTGCACGTGTAATTTCTCACGCCTTAAAGGAATTAGTTAAGGAAAGTGATAAAGTGATGGTTATGGGGCATAAAAGCCCTGATATGGATTCCATTGGAGCAAGTATTGGTATTCTGAAGGTAGCTCAAGCAAACAACAAGGATGGCTTTGTTATCTTAGACCCTGATGGTGTGAATACAGGTGTTGAACGCTTGATGGATACGGTGCAAAGTGATGAATCCTTATATAAATGGTTTATTTCACCCGATGATTCGTTAGATATTGTGACGAAAAACACTTTAATCGTTGTTGTGGATACGCATAAACCATCTCTGGTTATGGATGAAAGATTACTAACTAAGACTGATCATGTGGTTGTCATTGATCATCATAGAAGAGCAGAGGAATTTATTAAGGATCCAACCCTCGTTTATATGGAACCTTATGCGTCTTCTACAGCAGAGCTAGTGACAGAGTTGCTCGAATATCAGCCAAGTACTTTAAAACTTAATATTAATGAAGCTACTGCATTACTGGCAGGAATTATCGTTGACACGAAATATTTTACACTAAGAACCGGTTCAAGAACGTTTGATGCTGCTTCCTATTTACGCTTAAAAGGAGCAGATACGGTTTTAGTTCAGAAGCTGTTGGAAGAGGATTTAGAGGTTTATGTAAGGCGCAGTCAGCTTATTGAACGTGCGGAAGTATATAAAGACGGCATTGCTATCGTAAAAGCAGAAGAAGGCGAAAAATATGGACCTATACTTATTGCACAAGCAGCTGACACGTTATTAACAATGAGTGGAATTAAAGCGTCTTTCGTTATTTCTGAACGAGATGATGGTAGAATTGGAGTAAGTGCCCGTTCATTAGGTGAAATCAATGTCCAAATTATTATGGAACAAATGAATGGGGGAGGGCATTTAACCAATGCTGCAACCCAATTAGAAGATACAGCTGTTCACGATGTAGAAGAACAGTTAAAGGAAATCATAGATGATTATTTAGAAGGGAGAGACGACAAGTGAAGGTCATTTTTAATAAAGATGTAAAAGGCAAAGGAAAAAAAGGCGAAGTAAAAGATGTTGCTGAGGGCTATGCACGTAATTATTTATTAAAAAATAATTTAGCTGTGGAAGCAACAAAAGCTAACTTAAAAGCACTTGAAGCAAAACAAAACAAGCAGAAGCAGCTTGAGCAGGAAGAGTTAGAGGAAGCGAAAAAGCTTAAAGAGACACTAGCTAATCTTACTGTAGAATTAAAGGCTAAAGCAGGAGATGGAGGCCGATTATTTGGTTCCATTACCAGTAAACAAATAGCTGATGAACTAAAGAAAACCCATAATATTAAAGTAGATAAAAGAAAAATCGAACTTGATGAGCCAATCCGTGCATTGGGTTATACCAATGTTCCCGTTAAGCTCCATCAGGAGGTTACCGGAACCATTAAAGTACATGTTGGGGAAAAATAATTTTTCCTCAGCTGAAAGGGGAAACTTGTTTTGAACGAGATATGGAATGATCGTACTCCACCTCATAATATAGAAGCAGAGCAAGCGGTTATTGGTGCTATATTTTTAGAACCACAGGCAGTAGTTACAGCATCTGAAATCTTACTTCCAGAAGATTTTTATCGGGCCAGTCATCAAAAAATCTTTGAAATGATGCTTCAACTCTCAGATCGTGGAGAACCGATTGATCTTGTAACCATTACAACCCTTCTTCAAAATCAAAAACTGCTGGACGATATTGGTGGTGTGTCCTATTTAAGTGATTTAGCCAATTCGGTTCCAACAGCTGCAAATATCGAATATTATGCTAGAATCGTTGAGGAAAAATCAACACTAAGGCGATTAATTTCAGCAGCTACAAATATTGTAAAAACAAGTTTTTCCGAGGAAGAAGAAGTAACAAATGTTTTAAATGATGCGGAAAAAAATATTTTAGAAGTTTCCAATCAAAAGAACTCGGGGAAATTTAAAAATATTAAAGATGTTTTAATTGAAGTCTATGATAATATTGAGCAGCTGCACCATAATGATGCAGAAGTTACAGGTGTTGCTACGGGTTTTAAAGATCTGGACAAGATTACTTCTGGTTTCCAAAATAATGATTTGATCATCGTTGCTGCTCGGCCCTCAGTTGGTAAAACGGCCTTTGCATTAAATATTGCTCAGAACGTGTCTGTTCAGACCAACGAGAATGTGGCCATCTTTAGTTTGGAGATGGGAGCTGAACAGTTAGTCATGCGTATGCTTTGTGCAGAGGGAAATATTGATGCACAGAGGCTAAGAACAGGAAGTCTAACAGCTGAAGACTGGGGTAAGCTTACGATGGCAATGGGAAGTCTATCAAATGCTGGTATTTATATTGATGATACCCCAGGTGTAAAAGTAAATGAAATACGTTCCAAATGCCGCCGTTTAAAACAGGATGGTGGTCTTGGTATGGTTTTGATTGACTATTTACAGCTAATCCAGGGAAGTGGAACGCGCAGTGGTGAAAACCGTCAACAGGAAGTTTCAGAGATTTCGAGACAATTAAAGGCTCTTGCCAGAGAACTGGAGGTACCTGTAATCGCATTGTCTCAGTTATCCCGTGGTGTTGAACAAAGGCAGGATAAAAGACCAATCATGTCAGATATCCGTGAATCCGGAAGTATCGAGCAGGATGCCGATGTTATAGGCTTCTTATATCGTGATGACTACTATAATCGAGAGGATTCAGAGAAAGAGAACATTATAGAGATTATTATTGCCAAGCAGAGAAATGGCCCGGTGGGTACAGTAGAGCTGGCATTTGTAAAAGAATATAATAAATTTGTGAATTTAGATCAGAGGTATAATGAAGAAGATATACCTCCAGCCTAGAAACCTACTCTTTATGGATAGGTTTCTTTTTTTATTCATTATAGCGTTTGGTTTTATTGTAGGAGATCATGATTGTTTTTTGGAAGAAGCAGATTGAAACAAAATTAAAAAAGGAATTCATGGCATATGTAAACTAAAAACAGATTAATAAATAAAACGCATGTTGAAATAATTTATTACAGGATCAATGATAGAAGCATCCGTTCAATCTTTTTAAAAAGACGACAAATCATTTAGAGAATAGGATTAAAAAATTTTAAAACAGGCCTAATAGGCTGCTTACTCTACATAAATAACATTAATTGAGGCTCAATGATTGTAAACAGTGATTCATTCCGGATAATGGTACCTGATTCGTTTTGTTTTGGATTAATAATCTAAATTCCAGCATAATCTTATGTAAGTTTTTTATCAACGGCTTATTTAGTCTAATCCCACGTGTCGCCTCTATATTTTCCCATCCAGCTACAGGGATTGGAGACCCCGCTGATTTAGCCAGATAACCTATGTTCTGGAAAGTTGATCTTCATATCGTTCCGGCAAATGTTTTATAATCAGGGTTGATTATTCATATACTAATAATAAATGTAAGCAATTTTCGAATAAAAATTAACTAATAAACCATAATGTTCGGATTTAACTTGACGGAGATTATCTGACATTGGTAGAATAAGCATGGATATTAGAGTGGTTATTTTTTGGGGGTGTGTTGATGACAACAGCAGTAGTAGTAGGAACGCAATGGGGAGATGAAGGAAAAGGGAAAATTACAGACTTTTTATCGAAGCAGGCACAAATGGTTGCTCGCTATCAGGGAGGGAATAATGCTGGTCACACCATTAAATTTAATGGAGATACCTATAAACTGCATTTAATTCCTTCAGGGATATTTTATGAAGATAAGACTTGTGTAATGGGGAATGGACTTGTCATTAACCCTAAAGCACTTATTGAGGAAATGAATTACTTAAAAGAAAGATCCATTTCTCTGGACCATTTACGTATCAGTAACCGTGCTCATGTAATTTTGCCTTATCATATAAAGCTGGACGAGCTTCAGGAGCAGAGTAAAGGTGATTTAAAGATAGGGACTACGATGAAAGGCATAGGACCGGCCTATTCAGATAAAGTAGGACGAACAGGAATTAGAATCGCTGATTTATTAGACAAAGATATCTTTTGGTCTAAGCTTAAGGCAAATGTGAAAGAGAAAAACCTTCTATTTGAAAAACTTTATGAGGCAGAACCTGTTCGTGCTGAAGACATTTTTGAAGAGTTCTATCCATATGGACAGCAAATCGCACCATATGTTAGGGATACATCTGTGATTCTTAATGAAGCGGCTGATGAAGGACAGGATATCCTGTTTGAAGGTGCACAAGGCGTTATGCTGGATATTGACCAGGGTACGTATCCGTTTGTAACCTCATCTAATCCAACTGCAGGAGGTGTCACGATAGGCTCTGGTATAGGTCCTTCTAAAATCAATCGTGTAATGGGTGTGTCTAAAGCTTATACTACTCGCGTAGGTGATGGCCCATTTCCAACTGAGCTGCATGATGATATTGGTGATCAAATTAGAGAAGTGGGAAGAGAATACGGAACAACAACCGGACGCCCAAGAAGAGTAGGATGGTTTGACGCAGTTGTAGTTGGTCATGCCAGAAGAGTGAGTGGAATTACGGATTTATCGTTAAACTCATTGGATGTTCTTACAGGTTTAGATACGGTAAAGATTTGTGTAGCCTATCAGTATAAAGGGAAACGGATTGAAGAGTATCCAGCAAGCTTACAAGTGCTTTCTGAGTGTGAACCGATTTATGAGGAATTACCGGGCTGGAAGGAAGATATTAAAGGTGTTCGGTCTTTCGATGAGTTACCTGTGAATACACAAAATTATATTAAAAGAATCTCTGAATTAACGGATATTCCTATCGCTATTTTTTCTGTAGGACCTGATCGGACACAAACGATTGTTTTGAAGGATATCTATAAAGATGTAGCTGAACAGTAATACCTTAAGAGCAAAGCAGATAAACGGAAAGGGTTTCATAAAAAGGATTGTCTTTTATCATAAGACGATCCTTTTTATGAAGGCCCTCCTTTCATTACGATCTGCATCTTGGTATCTACATTGAAGGTCATTCCACTTCCGTTTCTCCTGAATGTTGTCTTTCATTGGCTTATGAAGGACATTCTCTCTACACTTCTACTGTATTTTGTCCTTCATTGGCCCCCTGTGTTATGAAGATTTGTACAAAACTATTGTGCATGTCACTTAGTTTATGATATATTTTTATCATTGTCGCTTAATAAAGGGCTCGGTAGCTCAGTCGGTAGAGCAACGGACTGAAAATCCGTGTGTCGGCGGTTCGATTCCGTCCCGAGCCATCGTGAAGAAAAGGCAGGACCAACTGACAGGTTCTGCTTTTTTTTGCTTATTATGCCCAGCTTATGGGCAGTTATCGACGATTTGAAGGGATACTTTTCCTTACTTTATGTAATATTTTGGAGTTTAAACCTATTTGTTGTAATAAGATTGTCATATTCCATTGTCGAAAGATGCACGATAATAACGAATAAAAGCAGATGGAATGGCCATTAAGCCAGTATTTGTATAAAATTTACAATTATAATACAAGTATATTACATTTAGCCTATTACTATTTATATATCTAGTAATTTTATGATAGATTATGAGTATGCGAGTAATAGAAAATATAACCATCCATAGCAGATGTGAAAAATCTCTATAGGAGGAAGCGGTAGTGAGGATTCCATTTATGAAAAGAAAATCAAGTTTTATGAATGACAAAATCATTTTTCTATTAGCTGTAGCTCTTTTTTTATCATTTAGTACGGTTCACGCAGAGACCACTACATTTCCTAAAGTCTATCATGTTTATGTTTCAGGAGAACATATAGGAACAGTAGGAGATAAAGAAATCGTTGAATCCTTTTTAAACGAACAAATTGAAAAGGAAGAGAAAAACTACGATGGGTTAAACCTGGGCGTGAACGAAAACATTACATACATATCAGAATATGCTTTTGAACCCACATTTAATAATGAAAAAGTTCTAAATCAGCTATTGGATAACGTCACATTTAGTGTTCAGGCACAAAAGCTAATAGTTGGTGAAGAAGAAATAGGATATTTTAAAAATAAAGAAACCATAAAAGAACTTTTAACAGCGTTTCAATCGAAATATATGAACGAGAAACAATTAAAGCAAGCGCAGGAAGAAAATCTATTAAATACTGAAGTAAAAGAAGATGAAGAAAATGCTTCCTCTAATGAAAAAACAGAAGAGAATAATGAAAAGAAAGACCAGAAAGAGCTTTCAGCTGGTGATGCCAAAATTGTAGAAGTATCCCTATCTGAGGATATACATATTGAGGAAGAACAAGTTCAGCCAAATGAACTGCTAACTGTAGAGCAAGGGCTAAAGCTGCTGGAAAAGGATACGAGTAAAGAAAAAGTACATATCATCCAGAAAGGCGAAGCTCTAAGAAGTGTTGCCAATGAATATGATTTGTCCATGGATGAAATATTTGATTTAAATCCAGATTTAGATTCAGATCAAATTTTGCAGGTTGGACAAGAAGTTCAGGTCATGGAAAAAGAACCTGTCGTTAACCTGATTACAGTAGTAGAAGAAGTGAAAGAAGAAGCAATCGATTTCGAAACCGAATATAAAAAAACATCTGATCTATATGTTGGAGAACAGGAAGTAAAACAACAGGGCAAAAAAGGAAAAAAGAAAGTACGTTATAAACTGGAAAAACAAAATGGGAAAGTAACGAAACGAACGGTTGTTGATGAGGAAGTTTTGGAAAAGCCAGTGGATAAATTGGTTTTAAAGGGAACAAAATCAAAACCGTCAGTTCAATCAAGCGGTGGTACATCTGGTTCTGCTCGTGAAGGATCGGGTCAATTTCAGTGGCCGGCAGCAGGTGGAATCATCACAAGTTATATGGGACCACGAGGTGGCGGCTACCACAGTGGAATTGATATTTCTGGCGTAAGCAATCGAACCATTTATGCTGCAGCAGGTGGCGTTGTAACAACAGCGGGTTATCAGAATAATGGATACGGAAATCGGGTTGTCATTAAACATAAGAATGGTTATAAGACTACCTATAGTCATTTATCATCAATTAGTGTTAATAGTGGTCAAAACGTAAAAAAAGGACAACCAATTGGTGTAATGGGGGAAACAGGAAATTCAACAGGTGTTCATTTACATTTTGAAATCCTTTCAAACGGTTCGTATATAAACCCCATGTCTTATTATTAAAAACAGGAATCATGCTGGCAGAGTAATTTTATAAAAATTACTCTGCTATTTTTTCTTTATTCAGGAGATACAGGGGTCATCTTATATAATGGTTATGTTTAAAGCTTATTGTTGACTTTCTACCCGGTTGATTGGAGCAGAAGTGCACAGGACTACTGCTTGGAAGAGTGGTATACAGGAGATTTGCAAGGCGTATGCCGAGGAGGCTCCCAGGTCACCCGGGGAAAGCGAGAGCGCACTGGACGGGAATCAAAACCTATATTTAACAGAGCCTATATAATAAAAACAAAGTAGGACTTTCTGATGTAGTTCGTTGATATAGAAAGACTTTTTATATTATTTACGATAAAATGTAAAATAGGATTATACACGCACGTAAAATGTGAATAAAGGATGTGAGATAGAGTGAGTCAAAAAGTCGTGGTTGTAGATGATGAGAAGCCCATTGCAGATATCCTGCAATTCAATCTGGAAAAAGAGGGATATTCTGTAGTGTGTGCTTATGATGGTGATGAAGCTATTCAGATTATAAATGAAGAAAAGCCTGATTTAGTTTTACTTGATATCATGCTTCCAAATAAGGACGGAATGGAAGTTTGTCGTGAAATTAGAAAGCATTTAAGCATGCCTATCATCATGCTAACCGCTAAAGACTCGGAAATTGATAAGGTACTTGGTCTTGAATTAGGGGCTGATGATTATGTAACCAAACCATTTAGTAACAGAGAGTTAATTGCAAGGGTAAAAGCTAATTTACGTCGTCATAAACAAGGAGATGAACAGCAGGTAGGCGAACATCAGAATATCCAAATTGGGAAACTGGTGATTCATCCTGATGCTTATACTGTGACAAGAGATGGGGAGCAAATTGAGCTTACTCATCGCGAATTTGAATTGCTCTATTACTTAGCTAGACACATTGGTCAGGTGATGACTCGCGAGCATTTACTCGAGACGGTCTGGGGCTATGACTATTATGGAGATGTACGAACGGTAGATGTTACAGTACGGAGATTACGGGAAAAAATTGAAGAGAACCCAAGCAGTCCGATGTGGATTGTAACGAGAAGAGGAGTAGGCTATTATTTACGCAATCCTGATCAGGAGTAATGTGATATGAAAAACAAAGTAAGCTTTTTTCAATCGGTTGGTTTAAAAATTATTCTTGTGTATATCTTCCTTTTGCTAATCACCATTGAATTGATTGGTGTTTATTTTGATACAGAGCTTGAGCGAAATATGGAAAGAAACTTCCAAAATTCTATTGAAAATCGAATTCAATTGCTCACTTATAGCCTGGAAGAAGCATTTACGCGGGAGAGGACAGAAGAGGATCCCACTCTTCAGGCTGAAGTTCAGTCTATTTTATCCGAATTTGATTCTCAGGACATAACGGAATTACAAGTTATCGATAGCCAGATGAGAATAATTGGGACGACCAATCAATTTAATCGAAGCATCATTGGGAAGATTACCACAAGAGAGGATGTACAACGATTATTTTCATTCCGTACACAACTGCCATACAGGAAAACCTATGATCAGGAAACAGGGACACGAACATTAACCAATACCATTCCGGTGTTCAATCAATCTGATGAAATTATTGGAGCTATATTTGTTGAAGCAAGTATGGAAGACGTTTTTAACCAGCTTGACAGCATCACTAAAATCTTTATGAATGGTACGATTATTGCGCTATCGATAACAGTGGTTATTGGTATTCTTGTCTCACGTACAATTACTAAACCTATCTCAGAGATGAGAAAGCAGGCCCATGTGGTGGCCGGAGGAGATTTTTCTAAAAAGGTCAATGTATATGCCATGGATGAAATTGGTCAGCTGGCTAATTCATTTAACCATATGACAGAGCGACTGAAGGAATCGTATGCCGATACAGAGGAAGAACGTCGTAAGCTAACCTCAGTTCTTTCTAATATGAATGAAGGGGTTATAGCTAGTAATCGTAAAGGTGAAATCATATTAATGAATGAGCAGGCTGGTAAATTTATTGGGGAATCCTTTGAAAAAATCAAAGGCCATAACGTTCTATCTGTGTTAGGGATTGAAGAAGATTTCACGAGTGTATCCGAGGTGGAGAATAAAGCGTCTGTCCTCATAGATTTTAGTAATGACCAGCAAACCTTACTCATCAAAGCAACGTTTTCCATCATTTATGATGAAACAGAAACTGTTAGCGGATTTATTACGGTTCTAAATGATGTTACAGAAGAAGAAAAAATTGAACAGGATAGACGGGAATTTGTCGCCAATGTTTCCCATGAATTAAGAACACCCCTAACGACTATGAGCAGCTATTTAGAGGCACTTACGGATGAGGATACCTTGAATAATCCTGATATTGCACCAAAATTTTTAAGTGTTACGCAGAACGAAACCGAACGAATGATTCGACTAGTGAATGATTTATTGCAGCTGTCTAAACTGGACAATGATGAAAACTACTTGCGAAAGGAAAAAGTTAATTTTATTAACTTTTTTCACAACATTATTGACCGTTTTGAGATGAATAAATATGAGCAGGATTTATCCTTTGTCCGACGGCTACCAAATAAATCTTACTGGGTATGGATTGATAAGGATAAGATGACTCAGGTACTGGATAATGTTCTGTCCAATGCCATCAAGTATTCACCTGAAGGAGGAACCATTACGTGCAAAGTAGAAATCAAAAACAAGATGTTACAGGTGAATGTTTCTGATCAGGGAGTTGGCATTCCGAAAGAGCAGGTGGATCGTATTTTTGATCGCTTCTATCGAGTGGACAAGGCAAGGTCAAGAAAGCTAGGAGGGACTGGTTTAGGTCTTGCTATTGCCAGGGAAATGATTGAAGCTCACGATGGAAGAATCTGGGCAGAAAGTAAGGAAGGTAAAGGGACAACAATTAAGATTACTTTGCCTATGATGCATCAGAAGCGAGGTGATGCTTGATGAATCTAGAAAGCATCAAATCAGTAGTATTGGCAGTTTTGGTAATCATGAGCCTCATTTTAACGTTAAGTATATGGACGTTTTCTGACTATGATGAAATAAACGAAGACATTACAAAGAACATTTCTATAAATGGCCAGGAAGCGGATATGAATGATGTGATATTACCTTCTCAAGTAGTGTTTCATCAGCAGAACCAGTCCTATCAGTTTACTGAAAAGACGGACCAGGTAAACTTTTATCAAGATTTAAAGGAATGGAATGTATTATTCCTGGATGAGCAGAAACCCTTGGATAATTTGGGACAATCTTATGTGGAGCTTATTTTTCCCACTGAGATTCCTTTAAGCTTATTACCGAATATGTTCAATGTAACAGAGGATTCTACTCGTACGTATCCGGATTGGGCCTTTAATCGGATGATTGTAAAGCCGAATCATGATTCCGAAAGTCTATCCATTTGGTTTCGCTCGACCAATCATAATCAAGTACTAAACGTTGAAGTACAGGATTCTAAGGCTTATGCAAGTGTAGTTAATCAGGCTCAGTCGCATAATGACTTGAGTGAATTAATTACATATGAAGTCAATAATCGTGTGATTTATTTACCTGAGGAAAAACCTGCTTTATCTAAACAAACCTTTACGACCAATTCCATATCCATAGAACCGTTAATTAATAATTTATTTCAGGCATCTGATAATGTACGTGAAACGAGTGATGGAAGGTTTACAGATGGAACACGTATGCTGGAAGAATATGAAGTGTTTTCACATCAAAACTATATGCGATTTGTGAATCCCAGAAATCCAAACACGACCGGCAATAGCTTTATGAGAGATGAATTAATTACCGAGAGTATACTATTTTTAAATAATCACGATGGCTGGACGCATGATTATATGTTAACGGAGATTTCTGATGACGGTACGACGATTGAATTTCAAATGTTATTTGACGGTCATCAGGTGATTAGTCAGCTCGGACATATTGAACAAAGCTGGGTAAATCGGGAATTAAATACGTATATTCGACCGTTAATGCGGCTTTCTACCTCTCTAAGTCATGAGGAGGTTAGCCTTCGTTCAGGCGAGGATATTCGCTCTCTATTGGAAGCAGAACCAAGAATGTTTCCGGAAAAAACGATAGAAGATATTCAAATTGTGTACACCATGAGTGAAGAAGAAGGATTTTCATCGGATATTATCTCGTTAGAACCCAAATGGTTTATCAAACAAAATGGCAGGTGGGCACCTATTCCTAAAGAAGATGAAATGTTAGAAGTACAAGGAGGGAAAAAGCAATGAAATGGGGGCAAATCAAAACGATTTTTATTATCTGTTTCCTTGTACTCGACTATTTTTTACTGACACAGTATTTAAGTAAGGCTAATAGCGAACCACAGGCGTTACCAGATGAGGAAGCCGCATCATTTCAGGATGAGTTGGACGCCCGAAATATTAATTATGAAAAAATTCCTTCTGAAGCGGAAAAGACAACGTTTATATCAGCGAATCAATATCAATTTACAAAGAAGGATATCGCTTCCTTAAATGATCAAAAGGTCGTCAATGATGGAGATATTATTGTATCTACTTTTGAGGAACCGATTTCCATTCCTGAAGAACTATCCGAGGAAGAACTCAATAATTTCTTAGACCAAAATATTTTATTCGGAGATGAATACCAATTTTGGAGCTGGAATAAAGATCAAAATATATTGCTGTTTTTCCAGTCCTATAATGACAAAACCATTTATTTTAATAAAGCGGGCATGCTGATGATTTTCCTAAATGATAATAACGAAATGGAATATTATGCCCAAACCAGGTTATCAGATATTGAAATTGGTGAAGAAAGAGAAGTAAGTCAGCCCCTTGAAACACTGGAAGTCTTAAGCAATAATGATCAGCTCTTTACAAATGATGAAATTACAAAGATGAAATTAGGCTATCAAACCTTAGTTCCATTTGAAAACGGACAAGTATTTGTCCCTACATGGGAAATTTCCATCAATGATGAGAGAACGTATTTTGTAAATGCAATCGAAGCACGAAGCATTTCCAGAGATGAAGAACAGTTTATTAAGGAGATACGAGATACTGTAGAAACCATTAGACAGAGAGATACAGGGAGTGACGAGTCGTGACCTTAGAATTTAGTGTATTAGCATCAGGGAGTACGGGAAATGCTTTTTACGTAGGAACCGATCAGCAAAAACTATTAGTGGATGCAGGATTAAGCGGAAAGCAAATGGAAAAATTATTTGCAGAGATTCATAAGGATCCTAATGACTTGGATGGTATTTTAGTAACGCACGAACATCGGGACCACATCCATGGACTGGGCATTATGGCAAGAAGATATCGATTACCTATTTATGCCAATGAAAAAACGTGGAAGGCTATGGAGGGCAAAATAGGAGATATTAAATTGGATCAAAAGTTTACGATTGATATGGAAACAACAGAAACCTTTGGAGATATTGATGTAGAGACCTTTGGCGTTTCTCACGACGCAGCAGAGCCGATGTTCTTCGTCTTCCATCACAATGGCAAACGAGTCGCTCTTGTAACGGATACAGGCTATGTGTCTGAACGTATAAAAAAAACCGTTGAAGATGCTGATGTGTATATCTTTGAAGCCAATCATGATATTGAAATGCTCAGGATGGGTAAATATCCATGGAATATCAAACGTCGAATCTTAGGCGATCACGGACATGTTTCTAACGAGGATTCAGCACTTGCTTTAACAGACGTCATTGGCAATGAGACGAAGCGAGTCTATTTAGCCCATTTAAGTCAGGATAATAATATGAAAGACCTTGCTAGAATGTCGGTTTCACAGATTTTAAATGAGCGGGGCTTTCATGTTGGAAGGAATATAGAATTACATGATACAGACCCCAGAGTTCCTACGCCAATTTACCAGGTGGGATAGGTTTATTTTTTATAAAATAGAAGAAAATATAGGATGTATGCTTGCATCCATTCCTTTTCTTCATTCGTATTTATAGTGGAGATATTGAAATTCGAAAGGCCAGGTGATGAGAATGGGTTATTATGATGATCATGCTTTAAATCAAAGGCCGAAAAAAAAGAAGAAAAATTGGCTCCTTCCAACCGTAGTTGGTTTTATCATTGGAGTCATACTAGTAGTAATGGCTTTACCTACACTCATTAATGCGAATTTATTACCTTATGATATTACCGAAGACAATCAGGAATTAACCCAGGGCGAAGATGGGGGCAATCAGGACTCAGGATTATCGGAATCGGTTAATGTAAATATTCAGACAAGAGTTACCGAAATCGTACAAAATGTTTCTAACGCCGTAGTCGGTGTTGTGAATATCAGTGGTTCAGAATTCTGGTTAGAACAGGGCTCGGAATCGGGCACAGGTTCAGGTGTTATTTATAAAATGACAGATAAATATGCCTATGTGGTGACTAATCATCATGTTGTCCAGGGAGCAAGTGAAATTGAGGTTTCTCTCGCAGATGGAGAACGAATCACGGCTGAATTATTAGGCAGTGATTTATATAATGATCTTGCCGTACTTCGCATTGATGCTGCAAAGGTAGATAATGCGATTAAATTAGGTCATTCCGAAAACTTGAAGGTTGGGGAGCCTGTCTTAGCGATTGGAAACCCCTTAGGCCTTGAATTCTCTGGATCCGTTACTCAAGGGATTATTAGTGGAAAAGAGAGAGTTGTTCCACAGGACTTCAATGGTGATGGTGTTCCAGACTGGAATGCCGAGGTTATTCAGACAGATGCAGCGATTAACCCAGGGAACTCCGGTGGTGCTCTTATCAATATGGACGGCCAGCTCATTGGAATCAATTCCATGAAAATCGCCCAATCAGCGGTTGAAGGGATTGGTTTTGCGATTCCGATTGATTCAGCCAAACCAATTATTGAAGATCTTGAGGATGACGGAAAAATTACCCGACCATATATGGGGGTAGGCATTCGTTCATTAGCGGAAATCCCAAGCTACTACTGGGGATCAGAATTAAAATTACCAAACGATGTGAATGGTGGAGCTGTAGTGGATACAGTTGAGCCAATGTCACCAGCCGATCAAGCGGGCTTAAAAGAATATGATGTGATAGTGGCTTTAGATGGAGAAAAAATCAACAATGTGATGGATTTACGAAAGTATATTTATCAAGAGAAAGAGCCAGGAGAAGAAATGGAAATCACCTTCTACCGTAATGGAGAAAAACAAACGATAACTATGAACTTGTCGGCACAGGATTTCTAGAGGAAAGCAGGGATAGTGGATCCCTGCTTTTTTTACTATAAAATAAGGATTAATATGTGTAATCTAAAATAAAACAAAAAAACAAAAAATTTTAAAAATTACTACCATACTAGTATGGTTGTATGGTATGATATTTGTAGATAATATAAAAGGTTGAAAGGGAGGGAGAAACAATAAGCATTAAAAGCCGAATGTATACTTATTCTTCAAGGGATTATGTGTATGAAGAGTTAAGAGAACAGATTATTATGCTCAAATTACATCCAGGACGAAGCATCTCGGAAAATGAAATGTCAACAACGCTAGAGGTAAGTCGTACACCGATAAGAGAGGCCTTTTTACGACTTGCCCAAGAGAAATTACTGGAAATATATCCTCAAAAGGGCACATTTGTTGCGCTTATTGATTTGGACTATGTGGAGGAAGCAAGATTTATTAGAGAACATTTAGAAAGAGCTATCATAAAAGAAGCATGTAAATCATTTGATTCAAACAGTTTAGAAAAGTTGGAAAACAATTTTGAACAACAAAAAAATGCTGTTGAAAAGAAAGATCATACAAAATTCTTTGAACTGGATGAGGAATTTCATCAAACAATCTCTATAGGTGCTGATAAAGAACGTATTTGGTCTATTATTCAGCAAATGAATGCTCATTTAAATCGAATACGTATGCTCAGTTTGAGGGCTAATTATAATTATGAGCTTATATTAGATCAACATGAAGAAATGATTAATGCAATAAAAACACAAAATGACATTAAGGCCGATCATGTGATGGAAGAACATACGAAAAAATTAACATTTGAACAAGAAGGATTGAAGAAAGAGTTTCCAGATTATTTTAGATAATGAACAAATGGGTTTTATTATAATGAAATTAAACTTAGGGGGTTTGTTTAATGAAATTAAAAATAGGCATATCCATGATTTCTGTTTTAATTCTTTTATTTGTAAGCGCTTGCGGTAGTGGGGAGAGTAAAACAAGCGGTAACAACGGTAGTGGAAGTGAAGGGGAATCTTACACGTTAAAGCTTGGGACAGCATTGACAGAAGGAGACCCAATTTATGATGGATTAGTAGAATTTAGTGAGGCTGTTAAAGAAAGAACAAATGGCAAGGTAACAATTGAAATCTTTGGAAGCGGTTCCTTAGGGGAAGATAATGATATTGTGGAGCAAGCTAAAACAGGGGCGAACGTTGCTGTACTTGTTGACTCAGGGCGTTTGGCGGACATGGTACCTGAAATAGGTGTTTTATCTGCTCCATATATAGTTGATAACTTTGATGAAGCGAATAAAGTAGCCCAATCCGATTTATTTAAAGAATGGTCAGACAAATTAGCTAATGAGCATAACTTACAAATTTTATCCTTCAACTGGTATCAAGGGGAAAGACACATGTTGACAAATAAAGAAATAAAAACTCCGGAAGATCTTGAAGGTTTAAAAATCCGTACAATTGGTGCACCAATTGCTCAGAAAACAATGAAAGCATTGGGTATGAGTCCTTCAGGTATAGCATGGACAGAGGTTTATCCAGGTTTACAACAAGGAGTTATTGATGCAGCTGAAGCACAGCATCCAGCAACATATGGAGCAAATTTACATGAAGTTGTTGATTATATTACTAAGACCAGGCATTTTCAATTAATTACAGGTATTGTAGCTGGTGCGGATTGGATGGAAAATTTACCACAAGAATATCAAGATATCATTTATGAAGAAGCACAAAAACACGGTGAACAAGCATCAAGAAAAACGGAAAAATCGTTAGAAGAATATGAACAAAAGATGATTGATGAAGGTGTTACGGTTAATGAGGTTGATGTAGAAGAATTTAAAGCATTAACTGATTCAGTATACAGTGAATTTGATGGTTATCAGGAATTACGTAACGAGATTAATAACATTCTAGGAAAATAGAGAATAAGAGAGTGATGACATTGAATGCTTTTGTTCAAAGTTATATAAAAGCCGAAAACTTTATAACTAATTTTTTAATGCTTTCTGTTGTGTTTTTTGTGTTTATCGCGGCAGTAATGAGGTGGGCGGGAAGTCCCATCGCATGGTCAGTTGAAATTGCACAACTTTTGTTTGTTTGGCTTATATTTTTAGGTGCTAATCGCTCATTAAGAGAAAACAGGCATATAGGTGTAGATTTTTTTGTGAAGAAACTACCAAGTAAAATTCGTAATGTCTTAGATATATTGATTTATCTGCTTATTTTAGCTTTTCTATTATTTGTGAGTCGATTTGGTATTCTTCTAAGTATTGAAAACTACGTAAGGCAACTAAGTAGTCTAAGCATTAGTTATGCTTATATTTCTGCCTCTGTTCCAATTGGATGTTTTATAATGTCTATCACAACGATAGGGAAAATATGGGAGAAAATATCAACTTTGGGATCTCCAAAACATTAAGTTAAATGATCACTTTTATATGTGGAAAAAGAGGTGAAACACATGTTAATGGTAGCCATCATCTTTTTTGTGCTTCTGTTTTTAAACATGCCAGTCGCGTTTGCTATTGGGATAGCGAGTTTATCATTGTTTATGTTAGAACCAGGATTACCTTTGTCTATTGCCTCTCAGCGCATGGTCACAGGTACACAATCCTTTCCTTTGTTAGCTGTCCCCTTTTTTATTTTAGCGGGAAACTTAATGAACTCTTCTGGGATAACCAAGCGCTTAATTAGATTCGCTAATGCGCTTATTGGGCATATAGTTGGGAGTCTTGCACATGTTTCTATTGTGCTTAGTACTATTATGGGTGGTATTTCAGGTTCAGCAAATGCCGATGCTGCTATGCAGAGTAGAGTTATCGGACATCAAATGATTAAACGTGGATATGCTGGTGGGTTTTCAGCTGGTGTTATTGCTGTCAGTTCTCTAATTACAGCGACCATTCCACCAAGTATTGGCTTAATTCTTTATGGTTACGTAGGTGAAGTATCAATTGGTGATTTATTTTTGGCTGGAATTATTCCTGGAGTTCTCATGATGATATTTTTAATGGTTGTTACTTATATAGTAGCCAAAAAAAGAGATTATGACCGGGATATATTAACAAAAAAGTCTACATTCAAAGAATTGATTATTTCATTTAAAGAAAGTATTTGGGCATTGTTATTCCCTGTTATTTTAGTCGTGGGGATTCGCTTTGGGATTTTTACAGCGTCTGAAGCAGGTGCATTCGCCGTTGTGTATGCAATGTTTATTGGCCTTTTTATTTATAAAGAAATGAATTGGAAAACATTGATCGAATCTGTTCGTCAATCTGTTGTTGATAATGCAACAATCTTATTAATTATCTCTACATCGTCAATTTTAGGCTATCTCATAACATATGAAAGATTACCACAAAATGCAGCAGATTTTTTATTAGGAGTTACAAGTAATTCCACTTTACTTTTGATACTCATTTTAATCTTTCTTTTATTAGCAGGGATGTTTATCGAATCAACGGTCCTGGTTTTATTACTGACCCCAATCTTTTTACCTATTATCCAACAAATCGGAGTTGATCCTGTACATTTTGGTATTTTAATGATGACGATTGTTACATTTGGTGGAATGACTCCTCCCGTTGGCGTAACAATGTATACAGTCTGTTATTTAACAGATGTTCCAATTGAAGATTATGTAAAAGAATCCCTGCCGTTCTATGCTGGCATTATTTTGCTAATTGCATTGTTAATCTTTGTTCCTTCAATTTCACTATTTTTACCTAGCCTGTTTTAAATGATTCTAATTAAGGTATAAGAGGAGGCAAAATATGTATGACTTTAGAAATCAAGTGGTTTGGGTTACAGGAAGTAGTACAGGTATAGGACGTTCCATTGCTTTAGCTTTTGCAGACTATGGAGCCTCTTTAGTTATACATGGAAATTCCAATATCAAAAAAGCAGAGGAAGTTTTACAGGAAGTAAGGGAAAAAGGAAGTGAAGCTATTCTTGTAACAGGAGATGTGACGGATCGTTCAGCTGTTTCGGAAATGGTTTCTAATATTGAAGCCCATTTTAACCGTCTGGATATTTTAGTCAATAACGCTGGAACGATGGTTAAACGAAGTGAAATTGAATCGTTGGACCCCGAATCCTGGTATAAAATTATTGATATTAATCTGAATTCTGTTTTCCATGTGACACAAATGGTATTACCTTTGATGAAAACACAAAACTCCGGAAAAATCATTAATTTAACGTCTATTGCAGCTCGAAATGGTGGAGGAGGAGGGGCAGTTGCATATGCAACTGCCAAGGGAGCCGTTTCCACTTTTACGCGTGGTCTAGCTAAGGAATTAGTTGCTCAAAACATCTATGTGAATGGTATTGCACCTGGAATTATTTCGACACCATTTCATGACAAATATAGTACGAAAGAAATGCGTGAAAATATGGCTAGCCAAGTCCCTATAAAACGTGAAGGACAACCTGAGGAAGTAGCTGGAGCAGCACTTTACCTTGCCTCTGATTTTGCTAGCTATATGGTAGGAGAAATTTTAGAAATAAATGGTGGGCTATTAACAGACTAATGAATAAGTTGAGCATTAGGTTTAATAGATTTAAACATCTAGAATAGGAGGCTTATTGTGAAAACATTTATGGATGATAACTTTTTATTGGAAACAGAAACGGCAAAAACACTTTATCATGACTACATTAAACACATGCCCATTTTCGACTATCACTGCCACCTAACAGCTAAAGAAATTGCAGAGGATAAACGGTTTTCCAATATTACGGAGATGTGGTTAGGTGGGGATCATTATAAATGGCGCATGCTTAGGGCCAAAGGTATATCTGAGGACTTTATAACGGGTAATAAAAGTGATAAGGAAAAGTTTATCAAATGGGCAGAAACCGTCCCCCATTTAATTGGAAATCCTCTCTTTCATTGGACCTATTTAGAGTTACGTAGATGCTTTGGGATTACAGACATCCTAAATCATGAAAATGCTGAGGACATTTGGGAAAAATGCAACTATGAAATTCAAAAGGATTCCTTTAGTACGAGAAGTATTATAAAACAATTCAATGTCAGAGGTCTTTGTACAACAGATGATCCTTTAGATGACTTACACTACCATAAAGAAATTAAAGAAGATGACTCTTTTGATGTGAAGGTATTACCAACATTTAGGCCAGACAAGGCGTTAAATATACACCTGGAGGAATTTTCTGATTGGGTTCATCGTCTAGAAGATGTTTCTGGTCTAAGTATTGATGATTACGATTCATTTTTGGATGCTATAGCCTCAAGAGTTGACTATTTTCATGAAGTTGGGTGTCGCTTATCAGATCATGGTTTAGATTCTCCTTTTTTTGAACAAGTCACTATAGAAGAAGCACGTCAAATTTTTAAAAAAGCTATGAAGAGACAATCAATCAATGATAAAGAAGCTATCCAATTTAGAACGGGTATTTTAACATTTTTAGGTAAACTTTATGCTGATAAAGGATGGGCCATGCAGCTTCATATCGGCGGATTACGAAATACCAATACGAAGATGATTGAAAAAATAGGACCTAATACTGGTTTTGAATCAATGGCGGATTTTACTTATGCTGATGATTTAGTCAGCTTTCTAGATGAACTGGAGAAAACCGATGAATTACCTAAGACAATTATTTATAACTTAAATCCACGGGATAATTATATGGTTGCTTCCATGGCTGGAAATTTTCAAGGGAATATTTCAGGAAAGATTCAATTTGGAACAGCATGGTGGTTCAATGATCACAAGGATGGAATGGAAAACCAAATAAAGACTTTAGCAAATGTGGGGATGTTAACAAAATTTGTTGGTATGTTAACAGATTCTCGCAGTCTACTATCTTATACAAGACATGAATACTTTCGACGGATTTTATGTAATATCCTTGGTCATTGGGTTGAAAATGGAGAGATTCCAAATGATATGGACTGGAATGGTAAAATCCTTCAGGACATTGCCTTTAACAATATATGTCGTTATTTAAATCTCAAGTTTTGAAGCAAAGGATGTGCATACAAGATGGAAATGGTTTTTCGCTGGTTTGGAGAGGGCAATGATCAGGTTCCTTTAAAATATATTAAACAGATTCCAGGGGTTAATGGGATTGTTTGGGCGCTTCATGATATCCCTACTGGAGAGGAGTGGCCCTTGGAGCGAATAGTAGAAGTAAGGAATCAGGCTGAGCAATATGGATTGAACATTGATGTGGTTGAGAGTCTAAACGTACACGAAGATATTAAATTAGGTTTGCCTACAAGGGATGAATATATAGATAAATACATCAAGACAATGGAGCGACTGGCAAAAGTAGGCGTAAAAGTGATTTGTTATAACTTTATGCCTGTTTTTGATTGGGTAAGAACAAACTTATTTAAAGAACATGAGGATGAATCTACATCTTTATTTTTTGAAAAAGCAAAAATAGCAGATACAGATCCAATGGAACTTGTAAAAATGATATCCCATAATTCTGCTTATACAATGCCTGGCTGGGAACCTGAACGACTACAATATCTAACAAAACTATTTGAACAATATGAGAATGTAACTGAAGAATCTTTATGGGAAAATCTGAAATACTTTTTAGAAAAAATTATTCCTGTTTGTGAAAAATTAGATATTAAGATGGCTATTCATCCTGATGACCCGCCATTTTCAGTCTTTGGTCTTCCACGTATTATCACAAATAAAACGAGCTTAGAGCGCTTAATAAACCTGGTGGATAGTCCTTATAACGGGATAACGTTTTGTAGTGGCTCTCTCGGTGTAAATCCAAATAACAATTTAGTAGATATATTGCAAACATTTGCTGACAGGATACATTTTGCTCATATACGCAATCTAAAACGCTATGAAAATGGTAATTTTATTGAAACCTCACACCGAATGTCTGATGGGTCCTTAGATATACATGGCATGGTTCGAGCTTTATATGAAACGAATTTTAAAGGATATATAAGACCCGACCACGGTAGACACATTTGGGATGAAGACTGTCGGCCAGGCTATGGTTTATATGACCGTGCGCTTGGAATTATGTACCTGTGGGGTATATGGGATTCGTTAGTTCAAAGCGGAAAGGAGAAGTTGTATGCTACCAGTTAATCCGAATTTAAAGGGAAAAGTCGCCGTGATTACGGGTGGAAGCGGTGTCCTCTGTAGTGCAATGGCAAAAGAACTTGCAAGACAAGGGGTAAAGGTTGCCATACTAAATCGAACGCTCGAAAAAGGAAAGAAAGTGGAAGCCGAGATAAAAAGTCAAGGTGGAGAGGGGCTGGCTATTGCTTGTGATGTCTTAAAGGTTGAAGATGTCAAGGAGGCAGAAAGGAAAGTGTCAGAAGCATTTGGCACGTGTGACATATTAATTAATGGAGCAGGCGGAAATCATCCAGATGGAACAACTACAAATGAAACCTTAAAACCGGATGATCTTAACAATAAAGAGTTAAAAACGTTTTTTGACTTAACCTTTGAAGGATTTCAGCATGTGCTTAATTTGAACTTACTAGGAACCATCATTCCAACACAGATTTTTACGAAAAAAATGATTGATCAAGAGGGAGCCACTATTATAAACATGTCATCTATGAGTGCACCATCACCAATGACTAAAGTTCCTGCCTATAGTTCCGGTAAAGCCGGTATTGAAAATCTAACGCAATGGTTGTCAGTACACTTAGCAGATGTAGGAATCCGAGTGAATGCAATCGCTCCTGGGTTCTTTTTAACGGAGCAGAACCGAAATTTATTAACAAACCCAGACGGATCCTTATCAGAAAGGTCAAAAAAAATTATTTCACATACCCCTATGAAACGTTTTGGTGATCCAAAAGATTTATTGGGAACGTTAATTTGGCTTGTGGATAATCATATGTCTGGCTTTGTAACAGGTATTACTGTTCCTGTTGATGGCGGATTTATGGCTTATTCAGGTGTATAGGATAAAGGAGGATAAAATATGGATGTGATTACAATAGGTGAGAGCATGGTCCTTTTCACACCTCAATCTCCTGGTCCATTAAGATTTGCCAATACATTTGAAAAAAAGTTGGGTGGGGCAGAATCGAATATGGCAATTGCTCTGTCCAGGCTTGGCCATCAAACAGGCTGGATTAGTCGATTAGGTGATGATGAGTTCGGTTTATATGTGAGAAATATAATACGTGGGGAAGGTGTGGATACATCACGTGTTATCTTTGATAAATCCAGTCAAACAGCAGTGTTTTTTAAAGGGATGAACCCCGGAGGAGATCCAAATATTTATTACTATCGAAGAAAATCGGCTGCCAGCAATTTATCACCGGATGATATTGATGAAGATTATGTAGCAAAGGCTAAATATATTCATCTTACAGGGATCACCCCTGCATTAAGTTTAACTTGTAGAAATACTATTTACCATGTACTTCATGTTGCGAAAAAGAATCGTCAAACTGTTGTGTTTGATCCCAATATTAGGCTAAAGCTCTGGTCCAAACAAGAGGCCGGTCACGTATTACAAGACATTGCCAAACAATCTGATATTGTCCTATCAGGAATTGATGAAGGCCAACTATTAACAGGTAAAGACACCCCAGAGGATATAGCCAACAATCTTCTTCAAGGGAAGGCACACACAGTTGTTATCAAACTGGGGGATAAAGGTGCACTTTTAGCCAAAGAAGGCTATCAGCAGTATGTACCTGGAATGAAAGTTAATCATGTAGTTGACACTGCAGGTGCTGGCGATGGATTTGCTGCTGGATTTTTATCAGGATGCTTACGTGGCTATGATGACATTCAGTCAGTTGAATTAGCAAATCAAATTGGAGCTCATGCTTTATCCGTATCTGGAGATGTGGAAGGTTATCCATACTGGAGTCAACTAACCTCGAACGGAGAAAATATTTTACGCTAAAATAGGAGGAAATGACATTGTCAACAGCAAAACATGAAGCTTTACACGTTCTGACTGAAAATGGGGTCATTGCAGTTATTAGAAAAGTTCCAAATGATAAAATCCTGCAAGTAGCTGAGAGCCTTATTGCTGGTGGTGTTAATGCCTTAGAGTTAACCCTGGATACAGAAGATGCCTTTCACATTATTCAACAATTAAATGCCCGATTTGGTGACCGTGTTATTGTTGGGGCAGGTACTGTATTAGATGATATGTCTGCTGAATTGGCCATTCAGAGTGGAGCTGAATTTGTTGTTAGTCCAATTTTAAAAGAGTCAGTGATTTCCCAAACGCTTTTACATGGAAAAATTAGTATTCCGGGGGTAATGACACCATCAGAAATGGTTAAAGCGGTTGAATATGGTGCTGATATTGTTAAAGTATTCCCGGCATCGGTGAATGGTCCTGAATTCATTAAGCATATAAACGGACCATTGCCGTCTATACCAATCATTCCAACCGGTGGAATCAACTTAGATAATGCTAAAGATTATATTGAAGCAGGTGCGGTTTCCGTAGGAGCAGGCGGTCAACTATTAGATAAAGAAGCAATTGCTAATGAAGATTATGAAAAGATTAAGAGATTAGCGAAACAGTATGTCGATGTTGTGAAAAAAGCAAGGAAAGACAATGGTTGATGGTAACTATTAAAGGAAATAGAAAGATAGAAACATAAATGTATAAATAGGTAGTTTGTCCGTTTTATTTTAATCTTGTACCTACTATTTCAATAAATGCTTCTAAAATGAAAAAATATATCCACCATAATCTGAGGTGGATATATTTCATTTTTGCGTAAATAAACTACTAACGGTAATAAGAAAAAGTCTAAAACAATTTCTTGGTATTATACTGCTTTTCAATGTGTCATTGTGGTACATTAGGAGATTTGGTGAAATTATGAAAAATATTTATATATTATTATTGTTGGTGATGCTTTTATGGGGATTTAATATTTCTGCAGTAAAAGTACTAGTAAGTAATATTGACCCCATTTTATTAACATCCATTCGTATTTTTGTTGCAGGGATATCAGTTTTAGTTATTGCTTACTTTATAAACATTTTTCGATTTCCAAATAAGAAAGAATGGAAGCTTATCTTTTTTATCGCAATTTTTAATGTCATTGTTCATCACAGTACAGTTGCTTTAGGATTAACTATTACATCTGGAGTTAATGCTGGCTTAATTTTGGGTATGGGTCCTCTGGTAACCGTGCTTTTTTCGGCATTACTTTTAAGAAAACAAGTAACGGTTTATCGTATTGCGGGGTTTATAAGTGGATTTATTGGAGTGATTATCACGATATTAACAGGAGCAGAGGGATTTTCATCTATTTCTATTGGTGACCTGTTAGTGTTTTTAGGGATGCTCACACAAGCTTATTCATTTATATTGATTAGTAAACTAAATCCTAGTTTTGATCCAAGACTTCTAACAGGATATATGCTAATCATTGGTTCATTTTTTGTTTTTATTATCAGTCTCTTCAATGGATCACATATGGGAGAACTAACAAATCTAATTCATTGGAAAATCGGATTTGTTTTCTTATTCAGCGCTGTATTCTGTACTGCTATTGGCCATATGATTTATAACTTTGCGATAAAAAAGGTTGGCCCTGCTGAATCTGCTATATTTATTAACTTTAATACATTTTTTGCTGTGTTAGGTGCAGCTATTTTTTTAAAGGAGACGATAACCTATCATCATTTAGTAGGCCTGGTTTTTATTGTAGCAGGAGTTTTAATGGGTTCAGGGACAATTGATTACTGGCTAAAAATGAAACATCAAAAAGAAAAAGGCATTTGAAGGGATTTTTGGTGTAAAGATGTACTTTTGTAGGGAGAAGATAGTTATGCACAATAATAACTAAAATTATCAACAAACTGTGAATAAGCTGTTGAAAACTAAGTATATATTGTAGGAAACATATATTCGTACACAAAATAGCGGGCAAACATATGTGCATATGTGGATAACTTTGTGCATAACTTGTGTTTTCTGTGAAAATCTTGTGTATAGTCGGGTTTTGCACAGGCAATGTGGACAAGTTGGTGGATAAGTTATGTTAATATGATGATAGTAGTAAATGTGAGAGAAGGAGTTCAAAGGAAGTATGAAAATCAACGTGATTACTGTAGGAAAGTTAAAAGAAAAATACTTAAAACAAGGAATTGCGGAGTATACCAAGCGCCTCGGTCCTTATACGAACATTGAAATTGTGGAGCTACCAGACGAAAAAGCACCGGAAAATCTAAGTTCAGCAGAGGAAGATGAGGTAAAACGAAAAGAAGGGCAGCGGATTTTGAACAAGATATCCACAGATACATATGTGATTACTTTAGAAATTAAAGGGAAGCAGCTCACATCTGAACAGTTATCCCAAAAAATTGATGAGCTCACCACCTACGGGAAGAGCAAAATTGCTTTTGTGATTGGCGGATCATTGGGATTGAGTGAGGACGTGATGAAGCGGAGTGATCTGGCACTGTCCTTTTCTAAAATGACTTTTCCTCATCAGTTGATGCGGTTGATTTTGCTGGAGCAGGTTTATCGGGCTTTTAGGATATTGAGGAATGAACCGTATCACAAATAGTGGTAAGGAAGTAACCTTAGAAAAGGAAATGTTAGAAAAAATATAATAAAAACAAGGGTACCGTATCTTTGTACGGTATCCTCAATTTTTTTACGAAAGAGTTTTTATTAGTTGTGATAATCTAATTAACCCTTCTTCTAACTGCTCTAATGAGGCAAAAGAATACGATAACCGAAGATGGTTAAAATCATTTTTTTCATATACCATTCCCGGATTTAATAAGATATGTTCTCTGAGTGCTAGATCAAATAATTTTTTAGTTGAAATATCTGACTCCAGCCTAAGCCATATATAAAAGCCACCTTTTGGAATACTCCAAGTAGCAATTTTCGAAAAATATTCGTTTAAGATTTTAATGGTAAAATCCCTTCTATACTTTAACTCCGTTCTTATTTCCGTTAAGAATTCCTCATACATACCACTACTAAGCCACTTCTCTACAGCATATTGTGATAAGGAACTTGAACCATAATCTGTTTGCATTTTTATATCTGCTAAACGATTTATGACAGGTTCAGGGCCGACAATCCAACCTATTCGTAGTCCGGGACTTAGTGTTTTCGATACGCTCCCTATATATAAGACATTCCCTTGAGTATCATTTGCTTTTAGAGGTTTTGGGGGTGGGTTTTCAATCCATAAGTCTCCATAAACATCATCTTCAATAATAGGAATAGATGCCTTCTGGCAGACATCTATTAATTCCATTCGCCTCTGTTCAGACATCAATGTCCCTGTTGGATTGTGAAAAGTGGGTATAGTATAGAGTAAAGCCGCATGATGTTGTCGCTTCATACGGCCAATTGAATCACATTTAATGCCTTCTTTATCCATTGATATACCTAATAAATTCATTCCAGACGATTGGAATACGTGTACAGAGTTCAAATAGGAAGGGGTTTCATGAAGAATAGTTGACCCTCTATTTAGTAATCCAAGCGATATCAATTGCAGTGCTTGAAGTCCTCCTGAAACAATTAAGATCGATTCAGGTGATGCTTCGATTCCTTTTGTTCTTAAATATGCACTAACCGTTTTACGCAAAGATAGACTTCCTTTAGGCTCCATGTATCCAAGCGATAAAGACTGTTCACCATCTATTTGTAGTGTTTGTCCCATTATTTTGTTGGGTAACAATTTTGGAGAAAGTTCTCCTGTTCCCAGCCTAACCATATTAGGGTCTGCTTCTGCTTTATTAATTTCTTGGATGATTGTTATATTTGGTTTATGAATACCGGATTTAACATAACTAAACCAATCTGGAGGAGGGTTTGAAGCAAGTAGACTCCATGTATTGTTAGTCACCCTAGTACCGCTCCCAACCTTAGATTCAATTAGTCCGTCGGCAGCCAGTTCTTCAAGTGCAATTACAATTGTACTGCGATTTACTTGAAATAGATTTGCTAAATTTCTTTGTGGTGGTATTTTAGTACCTATTGTCCATTCGCCATTCAGTATTTTCTTTTTCATAAAATCAGATATTTGCTGATGTAAAGGAACGGAAGAATTTTTTTGTGGCTTCCACTCTAATTCAGACATAGGCTATCTCCAATCATTTTTTTTAATTATAACAAAATGGTTGGGTAGATTTCCATCCAATTGGTTGGAGACATATTGGTCATCTTTCGCTATTTTAGATGAGAAGAGGGAGGGAATCATAGTGGAAGCCTTATTTCATGGAGTGATATTGGCATTTGGATTAATATTACCTTTAGGGGTTCAAAATGTATTTATATTTAATCAAGGAGCAACACAAAAAAAATTCACCAATTCTTTACCTGCGGTTATTACTGCGGGGGTTTGTGATACCATACTGATTTATTTGGCTGTGGCAGGGGTATCCATGATTGTTTTAAGTTTTAAATGGGTAAAAGTTTTATTATTTTTAGTTGGATTCTTTTTCTTAGCCTATATGGGTTGGATTATGTGGAAAAACACACCCGAAAATAACGCTAATCAAGTGCAAAATCGTTTTTCTGCACGTCGTCAGGTTACATTTGCTGCTTCTGTCTCATTATTTAATCCTCATGCTATTATGGATACTATCGGAGTTATTGGGACTAGTTCATTGGTTTATACAGGCTATGATAAATGGGTGTTTACCGTGGCTTGTATGATGATTTCTTGGATCTGGTTCTTTTTCTTAGCGATTTCTGGCAGAAAGATTGGTCAAATTGATAATAATGGTAAGTTCTTAAAATATATGAACCAAGTTTCCGCACTAATTATATGGGTTATGGCTATTTATATGGGATATCAACTTTATCATTAGTAAATGAATATGATTTTTAGAATTCTTTTCGGTAAAAGGCATGTGAGCCTTATCATAAATAGTGATAATATAGAGAGTGGAAAGTGTTATTAAAAAGGTGGTTAGATAAAATTCCGTAAAAGATTATGGGATTTTTATTTCCATAACGAATTTAACCTATAATGCCTATGTTTATACATTAAACATCATCTAAAAATGTAAAAGTATTTGACTATTAAAAGGATGGGGAAAGAAATGAAGTTAGTTTTAATTTACATAGTGATACCAATTCTCTGGATGTTGATTATTGGGTGGTTCACAGGTAGTAAAGCATTCTTTTTTGGACCAAAAGACGATGAGCGAAAGCAAAGTATTAAGCAAAAAACGATAATTCAAAGTTGGGCAACGTTATTCCTTTTCTTATTGACCAATTTTCTATTTGACCTTTTTGATTTAAGGGATGCCCGTTTAGACCAAGTGGAGTTTGTCTATCCTGAACTTTTATATTTACTAATCTTAGTTTTAAGTTACGTTGTATTCTATTGGATAAATACTAAGAAAATGAGTGCTTAATCGGTATGAATCATTATTGGTAAATTTAAAGATTGTCCTCTTTTTTCTTTAATTTTAAAGAGCTTTATCCTAAATAGTAGAAAAATAAAAGAATTAAAATTGTATTTAATGAGAGGTAGATAAATAAGAATCCAAATATATCATTAAAATGGATTCATAAATTGACAGAGAACTAGTCTGATCCTAGGCGAGTTTTGTTATAATGACAGTAGTTTATTGGAAAGCAATTGTGAATAATTACACTTAAATGAACATGAAGGTTTGTTGAAAAAGTTGGTAACTATATAGATTACTATTTAATCGGGGGAAGAGTTCAAAGAATGGGACAATTAGCTTGGATTATTTCGATTGTTTTATCTATTTTCGTATCAATTTTAAACTTTTTAGACCACAGGTATTTAAATGGCGCATTTATGGCGGTTGTTTCTTTTTTAACGTTTATTGAACTCATAAAACAATTAAGAGCCAAAGCTAAAGATCAGTCCTTTCGCTAACGGGAGTGATTGTTCAATAAGGGAAACATCCTCCATTCATAGGCAATCGATCAAATTTAATAATATAATCCTTTAAAAAAGAGAGTGAATTTATGAGGAAATTTATGCAATAATGGTTTTTATTGCAATGACAGAAATTGATAACACTATAGAAATTGAATCTTTTAATATCCTTTTAAAGGTAGTGGTGATTCTTCCATTATTATGGATTATTAGAAGAGTATTTGAGTCTATAGTAAAAAAGAAATATAGTAACAAATAGAACTCCTTTATAAATATACTTAGTAAAGGGTGGCATTAGTAAAGAAACGTTTTACTTAATCAGAAAGGGATTATTATATGAGTTATAAATTTTATCAATGGGTTGGGATAATTGCTTTGGTGGTTATTGGCATATTTAGGCTCTTTGAGTTATCTGCAATAAATAGAATTATTATTGATAGCCTTTTTTATGCCATTGCCATCATTTCGTTTATAGTGTATTTTCGGAAAAAATTTAAGACCTAAGATAAGTAAGATGATAAACAATCTATTGTTTTAAAGTACGAAAATGATATTAAACAAAGGGGAAGCTTTAATGAAATAGATAAAAGGAGCTGACGAGATATTTTAGAAACTATATCTGGTATCATAATTGTTTTGTTCATACTGGGAATATGTTTTTTAATGATGTATTGGGGATTTAACCAAATCTATAAAACTACACTAAAGTCAAAAAAGAACAATGATGCAGAATTAGCAAAGGAGTTAGATGCTTTAAAACAACGTGTAGAATTGCTTGAAAGAAAATTAGAGTAATAAATACTCATTCGTTATTCGAGTAAGGGCTGGCTTTAACAAGGGAACAGTCATTGTGATTGTTTCTGTTTGGATTAAGGAGAGTTACAAATTATGCTTGAAAATAATGATGATTCAGTCGTGATATGAATATGAAACAAAAAATAGGAACAGTTGTAGGATTAACACTTTTCATAGTCTTGGTATTAGGTTTTATTATAGGGATTTATCTGTTTGGGATGGCGGGTATTTTTAAATTACTTGGTGTTCAATACACATCTTTTTGGTCATTAATTCTTTTTGTTGTCGGTTTTTTTATTCTGGCTTCCATTTTTGAATTGTTTGCTAAGCCAATTTCTGAACTACTAACAGAAACATTTGCAGGAAAATTTGAGGCTTTGTTTATTCAATTTAGTATTCAAGGTCTAACAAATTGGTTATGCCTTTTTATCGTTGATATGTTTATGGGGAGTATTATTTTTTCCTGGAAAATGGCGATTATAGTTGCAATGTTACTTACTTTATGCGAAATGGCATTCCAGGATAAAGAACATAAGAATGAATCTTAAACAAACAGGTGCGATTGCTGAATAGGAGCAGTCGCTTTTTTCACTAAACGTTGCAGGATTGCTCACAAAAAAGGGGTTATAAATAGTGGATTTATTACTTTGGCTAACTGAATATAACCTACTTCATCCAATATAAGTAAGTCTAATTTGTCTATTCTGGTTCGCCTCAATTAATTTGTTAGTTAAAGATGCCACAGTAAAGAACTTTACTTTACTGCCAAAACTGTGTCTCCTAATAACCTCCTGTCGAACGTTGTTGGTCCAACGAGGAGTTTAGAGTTATTTTGAGAGGTTGGAACGTGGTTTTTTATTTATATACCCCCTTTTTGGGAACTATATAAATTAACTGCCAAAGACTACATTTTTAGTTTGCCATAAACATCGTTTTGTTGTTGTCCTAACAAACGTGTATAATAAAAAGTAGTAAAGAAGGAAATGAGGTAGATTAGATGGTCCAATCAATCAATACAAAAGTTGATTTAGTTATTGATGCAACCTCACACATCAGAATTTCAGATTATGGGAAGATTATGATTGGAGATAAAGGGTTTGAATTCTACAATAAACGTGATCCTCGTAAATATATACAGATTCCCTGGGAAGAAATTGATTACGTAATTGCCTCAGTCATGTTCAAAGGGAAATGGATTCCGCGTTATGCTATCCAAACGAAACGGAATGGGACGTTTACATTCTCTTCTAAAGATCCTAAAAAAGTTTTGCGAGCCACTCGTAAATACGTTGATCCGAATCGTATGGTCCGTTCATTAAGTTTTTTTGATGTCATTAAGCGCGGTTTGAAAGGTAAATTTAAAAAGGGATAGTTTTGTATACAAGACAAGATTAATCTTGTCTTTTTTTTACGGTATATACGAAAAATTCAGAATTATTATTTTAATAGAACAAGTTATAAAACTATTAATTGTAGATAGTGCCAAAAAATTTTCCCTTCACTTTAACGAATTATGTACTATATTACTACGGATACTCACTTTAATATGGATGGTTTTATATAACACTATATTTATAGCGCTTGCAAAAAAATATTAAAATAGTAAAATATTAAATAGTTCACATATGTTATTGATTAGATTAGGCATGAGAGAAAGGCTTTGGTAGAAACGAAAATCAGGATAGCTTACCCCATACCTTCATTTAATCAAACTTTCTCTCATGTTTATTATTTTTGTGAATTTGAGAGCGCTTTAAATAAAGTGAAACTAGAGGAGTTTTCCATCTTTATTTAAGCTGTAATTTATTATAAAAGGAGGTTAAAAAATGGTAGGAATTATCATTGCCAGTCACGGGGAATTTGCTGATGGTATCTTGCAATCCGCAGGGATGATCTTTGGAGAACAAGAAAATGTAAAGGCTGTTACATTGAAGCCAAGTGAAGGACCTGATGACATAAAGGCAAAAATGGAAGAAGCAGTTGCCTCTTTTGACAACCAGGATGAGGTATTATTTTTAGTCGATCTATGGGGTGGAACTCCTTTTAATCAGGCCAGTAGCCTGATAGAGGAACACAAGGACAAATGGGCGATTGTTGCTGGTTTGAACTTACCAATGTTAATTGAAGCTTTTGCATCGCGTTTCTCCATGAACACAGCACAAGAAATTGCCGCAAGTATTTTGGATACAGCCAAAGACGCAGTTAAAGTAAGTCCTGAAGAATTGGAACCAGCAGAATCTGCAACACCTGCTGCTCAACAGGGAAGTGCAGGTGCGCCGGGTAAATTTGAATACGTTTTAGCACGTATCGATTCTCGTTTGCTTCATGGACAAGTAGCGACGAGCTGGACAAAAGCTACAAACCCGACACGTATCATCGTGGTATCTGATGAAGTGTCACAGGATGAGCTTCGTAAAAAATTAATCCAACAGGCTGCTCCTTCAAATGTGAAGGCACACGTTGTTCCCATCCATAAAATGATTGAACTTGCAAAGGATGATCAGCACTTTGGCGGCCAACGCGCCTTACTACTTTTTGAAAATCCACAGGATGTACTCAGAGCAGTTGAAGGCGGCGTTCCACTTGAGACCATCAACGTAGGCTCGATGTCACACTCAACTGGTAAGGTTCAGCCAAATAAGGTGTTGGCCTTTGATCAGGATGACATTGATACGTTTGCCAAGTTAAAAGAATTGGGTGTGGATTTTGACGTTCGTAAAGTTCCAGCCGATCAAAGAGGAGACATGGACGATATTATCAAGAGAGCTCAAGAGGAGTTAAATAAACAGAACTAATCCTATTTATCAGAGAAAAAGGAGGATTAATCATCATGGATTTGACGATTATTCAAATCATATTAGTTATTATCATAGCATTTTTAGCTGGTATGGAAGGGATCTTGGATGAATTTCATTTTCACCAGCCAATCATTGCTTGTACATTAATCGGCTTAGTAACAGGAAACTTAGGGCCATCCCTTATCTTAGGTGGTACCCTGCAAATGATCGCTTTAGGGTGGGCAAATATCGGAGCAGCCGTAGCACCGGATGCAGCGTTAGCATCAGTTGCCTCTGCAATTATATTAGTTTTAAGTGGACAAGGTGAAGCCGGTGTTTCGTCTGCAATTGCGATTGCTGTTCCACTTGCTGTTGCAGGTTTGTTATTAACCATCATCGTTCGTACGATTGCAACTGGACTGGTCCATTTAATGGATGCTGCAGCAAAAGAAGGTAAAATCAGAACCATTGAATTTTGGCACATCATCGCTATTATCATGCAGGGTTTACGTATTGCCATTCCAGCTGCATTAATTATCGCTATAGGTGCACGTCCGGTTAGAAACCTGCTTGAATCTATGCCAACCTGGTTGACAGACGGTTTGGCGATCGGAGGAGGAATGGTCGTAGCTGTTGGTTATGCAATGGTTATTAACATGATGGCTACAAAAGAAGTATGGCCATTCTTCGCTATCGGTTTCGTATTAGCAACCATTACAGAAATTACACTAATGGGTCTAGGTATTATCGGTGTATCGCTTGCATTTATCTATTTAGCCCTTTCAAAACAAGGCGGGTCAGGTAATGGTGGAAACGGAAACACAGGTGACCCGATTGGCGACATTATAGATTCTTACTAAGAAGGAGGAGAACATAAAAATGGATCAAGAAATGAAATTAACAAAAAGAGATCGTATTTCTATTTGGTGGCGTTCAACGTTCATTCAAGGTTCCTGGAACTATGAACGTATGCAAAACGGTGGCTGGGCATTCTCAATGATCCCTGCGATCAAAAGATTATATAAAACAAAGGAAGATCGCTCTGCCGCCCTTCAACGTCACTTAGAGTTCTTTAATACACATCCATATGTAGCTTCACCTGTTTTAGGTGTAACGTTAGCTCTTGAAGAAGAACGTGCAAATGGTGCTCCGGTTGACAACACGGCTATTCAAGGGGTAAAAGTCGGTATGATGGGGCCATTAGCAGGTATCGGGGACCCAATGTTCTGGTTTACCCTTAAACCAATCCTCGGTGCATTAGCCGCTTCTCTTGCTATGAGCGGAAACATCCTTGGACCTATTCTTTATTTCGTATTATGGAACCTTATTCGTATGGGCTTCATGTGGTATTCACAGGAACTTGGTTATAAAGCTGGTTCTAAAATTACAGAAGACTTATCCGGCGGAATGCTTAAAGATATTACTAAGGGAGCGTCATTGCTCGGGATGTTCATCCTCGGGGCCTTAGTTAACCGCTGGGTGTCTGTCACGTTTACGCCAACTGTATCAGAGGTTGAGTTAAATGAAGGTGCCTATATTGATTGGAGCAGCTTACCTGCCGGGACAGAAGGAGTTAAAACGGCACTGCAGCAGTATGACAACGGCCGGTCATTAACGGATACGAATGTAACTACTTTACAGGACAACCTGGATAGCTTAATTCCTGGTTTAGGCGGATTAGCATTAACCTTACTCTGTATGTGGTTACTACGGAAGAAAGTGTCTCCAATTGTTATGATTCTAGGCTTGTTCATCGTAGGTATTGTCTTCCACGTACTAGGCATTATGTAATAGGTTGGCCTTTTTAAAGAGATTAAAATAATGTAAACAAATAAAGCAGCACCTCCTTGCATGATCTATCGATAATTTAAGGAGGTGCTTTTCTTACCATTCAATAGAAGAAGGTTTTAGTCGTTTATAATACTATACAAAGCCAGAAAACAGAGTTTAATGATAATAAGACAGACGACATATATAATAGGAGGCTGCCATGCTAACAATCGGTTATATTGGAAATGGAAAAAGTACGAATCGATATCATCTACCATTCGTCCAGCAAAGAGAGAATATAAACGTGAAAACCATTTATCGGCGAAACCCTGATCATGACCGTTGGGATCCAATTGAAGGAGTAAATTACACATCAGATTTGGATGAATTATTAAATGACAAGGACATTCAACTCATTGTGATTTGCACCAAGCTTGACAGTCATTATGAATACGCAAAATTAGTACTGGAACATAACAAAAACTGTCTGGTTGAAAAGCCTTTTATGGAAACATCAGAAGAGGCAAAAGAAATCTTTGCCTTGGCGAAAGAGAAAGGATTAATTGTTCAGGCCTATCAAAATAGACGTTTTGATAGTGACTTTTTAACTGTCCAAAAGGTGATTGAAGAAGGAAATTTAGGGGACTTATTGGAAGTGGAAATGCACTTTGATTATTATCGTCCGGAAGTCCCTGAGTCGGTTCATTCCTTTGATCCTGTCAGGTCCTTTTTATATGAGCATGCCTGTCATACACTAGACCAGGTCATCAGCTATTTTGGCAAGCCGGACCATGTACATTACGATGTAAGGCAATTATTAGGTGAAGGAAGAATGAATGACTATTTTGACTTGGATTTGTATTATGGGAAGCTTAAAGTATCTGTAAAATCCAGTTATTTCAGACTTAAACAAAGGCCAAGCTTCGTCGTTCATGGGAAGAAGGGCTCCTTTATTAAAGAAACCGTCGATCGTCAGGAAGAACATTTGAAGATGTTTTATATGCCTGATAACAAGGACTTTGGTGTAGATACTTTAAATCATTATGGTGTACTGACGTATGTGGATGATGAAGAAACCATCCACGAAGAAAAAGTAAAATCCGTCAATGGTGACTATGGCAGAGTATATGATGATTTATACGAGGCCATCGTAAACGGGAAAGATAAAACCATTACAGATGAACAGACCATTCTCCTGATTGAAATGCTGGAAACAGGAGTTAAAGACTTGAAGTAATCCTTATGTACCCGGTACTTCCAATGGACAATTGTCTATTGCAGGTACCGGGTACTTTTAAAATATATCTTGGGGCCCGCAAGCAAATAAGAAGTAAGAATCATAAACTCGGAAATACTGCCAAATGCTTTTACTAATAAAGGACAATTTTACTGGCTTTTGCCGAATTTTTGTTGCGGGGGTAACGTTTTCCATCCCGATATTTGAGTGTGCCCGATATGCCCATATCAACTCCTGAACTGTCAAGGTGGAGTGATTTTCAATGGGGCTCTGTTCGAGTCAAGGACTTTGGCATTGCTGCAAATGATCTATATTTTGTTACAGTTTCTTATTGTTCTATTTATACGATTTTAATAGTCTTTTACTACACTGATAACAAAATATAGAAAGGGGAGATTCTGTTGATAAGAAGAATTTTTTCAATCATTTTTATGTTCGTTGTTTTCATGTGCTTATTTACTGTCCCAGCATTTGCAGCAATAGGGGAAACACCAGCAAAACAGCAACAGGTGGTAAATGTAGCCCATAGAGGTGCCTCCGGACATGCGCCTGAAAATACGATGGCTGCTTTTGAAAAAGCTTTTGAAATGAAATCGGATTACATTGAGATTGATGTGCAAATGACTAAGGATGGCGAACTGATTGCCATTCATGATACGACGGTAGACCGAACAACAAATGGAATGGGATTTGTTGGTGATTTTACATTGGAGGAAATTCAGCAATTGGATGCAGGGAGCTGGTTTGATGAGGAATTTGCGGGTGAGCAGATTCCAACCTTTGAGGAGATAGTTGATAAATACCGTGGAAAGGTTGGTCTATTAATTGAATTGAAGTCTCCTGAACTATATCCAGGGGTTGAAGAAAAAGTGGCGGATGTATTGACTGAGCGTAATATGCATCGACCAAATAACAATAAAGTTATCATTCAATCATTCAACCATGAATCGGTCCAAAGATCAAAAGAACTGCTGCCTAATATTCCACATGGTGTTCTTGCAGGTATGAATTGGGCAGAAGTAACAGATGAACAGCTACAGGAATTTGCAGCCTACGCGGATTACTTTAACCCAAATCGGAATTTTGTAGACGAGGAATTAGTGGAGCGCGTGCACCGTTCTGGCATGGAGATTTATGCCTATACAGTAAGAGAACAGAAACATGCAGATGAATTATTTGAAGCGGGTGTGGACGGCATCATTACAGACTTTCCAGAATATGTGTATGACTTTCCCGGACAAAACTAATGAAGCGATGATTGAGAATCCTTCATCTATACCCGCTAAACGTATAGTAAACAGAGTGAAAGGATAACAGGTATTTTATAAATCTTAATTTTTCCAGAGAGAGGTTATTAAGCCCTCTCTTATTTTTTTCTCAATACTGATACAGGGAACGTGCCATAAGTGGGTGATGTCTGCTTATATGGATGAGTTGGGGTAGTATGTAGGCAGCTGAGTTTCAGGAATGGGAGGGCTGAAGGACAAAATATTTCACTAGGGTGGAGGAAATGTCTCTCATAGGGCCGATGAAGGACAATAAGAAGGAAAAAGGTCATCTAAATGTCCTTCATAAGCTTTATGAAAGACAAAAAGAGGGGGAATCACTGCGAAATGTCTTTCATACCATGAAATGAAGGACAAAGATCAGATATAGGCTAGGGAAACTGTCCTTCATTCAGCTAACCAAAAAATATGAGCAGGAAAAATAGCCGTATTCCCACTCCGAAGAATTAATCATTTAGATTTCTTTTAAACTATTTATTTAATGATATATAATCCACCAGTAACGACAAGTAATTTTAAATTGATTACGTTGAGTAAGGTGATTATTTAATGGGAAAACGCTTAGAGAGTGTTAGGGATGTCTCATTAAAGACTAATGTACCTCTTGATGTGGTTAAACTCCTTGATATAGATGATTGATAAGGCAATAATATATTTTTTATATTTCTTAATGGTTTTATGGTATTCTATGGGAAACCTTTTAAGTTCCTTTAATGGAGGTTTCTTCTTTTTCTTAATGTAGGTTGATAGACATCTATTCTCAGAAATTAGTTTTGCCACTTTTATGGCTTCTTGACGTGTATCAGGATTTTTTGGACAACAGCTGGCTAAATCATTAGCTTTTATCTTCAATTCTGTTAATAGTTGCTTGTATTCTACAACCTCATCTTTTAATTGACCTCTGGCTTCATACAAGCATTCTTTATCCTCTTGATGTATGCCCATAAAATAGCCTCCACATTTTATATTAGAAAATCAACTTATAGGTATATTATGAGCAGATGGAATAATTGTATTACTTGTATATAAGATATCATGAAAACTAACAGATGATTTATACAGTTTGATTTCAATTTTATTACGTTATGTATTTCTCTCTTTAATGAACCATCCCCCGTGATCTCATTTCAATTGAATATTCGAATGATGAAAATGGAAGTATTAGGTATAAATGGGCTTTTAAAGATAGGAAATCTTATGAGTTTGATAGAGGGATTGAAGACAAGTATGGAGGGAAAGATTGTTTAGAATATGTGTGGTTTTTGTAGAGGAATTTGCTATAGTAATGCTAAATTGATTAACTGGATGATTATGTAAATGTTTTAGAGTTTTTGATATAATTATACTAAGTATTATATAGATTTTAGTTAGATATTGAAGCGGGGGTTATTTAGAGAAAGGATGCTTTTAGTAAAAGTAAAGGTATTTTTGATTAATTACTTTTCGGATCATAAAATTGTATATAACTAAACAAAGTTCAATAATATAGTTTCTGTTAAACTAGTATCTTTAGTACAAAATAATTGGTGGTGATTGTTTGTCTAATTATCAAGTAAACAATACAAATATTAACGCTTTAATAAGCTGGATTGACCAGGGAATAGTAGCTATACCTGAAATACAGCGTCCATTTGTTTGGAAACCTTCTAAGGTTAGAGATTTATTGGATTCCCTATATAATGATTATCCTGTTGGGTATATTATAACGTGGCAAAATCCAGATGCCCGTCTTAAAGATGGAACGGTGTCTCATGGCAAAAGAATTTTAATTGATGGTCAGCAAAGAGTAACCGCAATTATGGCTGCTATTGCGGGGAAAGAAGTTGTTACAAAAGACTATAGTAAAAGAAGGATAAAAATTGCGTTCAATCCTATTGAAGAAACTTTTGAAGTTCAGAACCCTGCAATTCTTAAAGATAAAAAGTGGATTCCTGATATATCAGAAGTATTTAAACAGGGCTTTGATACTTTTGGCTTTATAAATAACTATTGTCAACAAAACCCGGAAATTAGTAATAACGAATTAAACGATATTTTACAAAAGTTAACAAGTGTCCGGTATAGTTCGATAGGTGTAATTGAATTGGCCCATACACTAGACATAGAAGTAGTTACTGAAATATTTATTCGTATAAATTCAGCTGGTGTTAATTTAAGTCAAGCTGATTTTGCCATGTCAAAAATATCTGTAAACGATTTACATAATGGACCCTTAATAAGGAAAACGGTAGATTACTTTTGTAACTTAATTAAAAGTCCTTCTATCTATGACAACATAGTCCAAAATGATCAAGACTATGCTCAAACGGATGACTTCAGCAAAATAAAATGGCTAAAAGATTATAATACAAATATTTATGAACCGAGTTATTCTGATTTATTACGAGTAGCCTTTACATTTAAATTTCTTCGGGGCCGGCTTTCAAATTTGGTAAGTTTATTGTCCGGAAGAGATTTTGAAACTCGAGAGTATAAGGGAGAAATAATTGAGGATTCTTTTGAAAAGCTTCATGACGGTGTATTGAAATTTGTTAATGAAACGAATTTTAAGCGGTTTATCATGATTCTGAAGTCAGCAGGAGTTATAAATGCTAAACTGGTGCGATCACAAAATGCTCTAAACTTTGCATACACTTTATACCTTTTATTACGTGAGAAGAATGTTAATGATTCTCACATTAATCAAATAGTAAGAAGATGGCTTGTCGCTTCTATACTTACAGAACGATATTCGGGTTCCCCGGAGTCTATGTTTGATTTTGATATCAAACGTTTTGAATCTCACGAAGATCCAATGGAGTATGTAAGAAACATGGAAGCAGGAGAGTTGTCTGATGCTTACTGGAAGAATATATTGCCAGCTAATTTAAATACATCGGTTTCAAGTAGTCCATATTTCAATTTATATGTAATGTCACAGATCTATGATAAGGATTACGCCTTTTTGTCCAAGTCCATTACTGTTCAACAGCTGATTGAAGAAAGAGGAGATGTTCACCACGTTTTTCCTAAAAAGTATTTGCAGTCCAACGGTTATAATAACAGAAGACAATATAATCAGATTGCAAACTACGCATATACCGAACAAGTAGTAAACCTGGCTATTAAGGCACAATCGCCAAAAGAATATATGGAAAAAATCAAGTCACAGGTTGGTGGAGAACCATTAAAGATAGGTGAAATTGACAACTGGAATGATCTGCAAGAGAACCTTAGAATGAATTGTGTTCCAGAATCTATATTTGATATGGAGTCAAATGATTATCAGTCCTTCTTAGTTAAGAGGAGAGAGCTGATTGTTGAGAAGATTCGTAATTACTATAACAAACTTTAATTGCTAGCAATATAATCTGTCATATTCTCAGCTAAATTTATTGCTGGATGTGAAATGATAGGTGATTGGGTTGATTAAGTTAAAAAATAAGGTAGGAGGTATAATTCCTATCTTAATTTTTTACCTAAAGAACCGGTGAACCGTACCATAAGTGAGGGTAAAACTGAAAGGGACCTCAATGTGTCCCTTAGCTCTTTTTCTGTAGGATTCACTTTATTTAAGGGAGATAAATCTATATCTTCATGAGCATAGCTTGCCATCTTTAAGAGCAGGCTTTTTGACTTTTTTTTACTGCTTCAGGGGTAAAGTCGAAGTATAGCTTAATATTAGTAACCTCTCGTCCTCGCTGTCTGCTGTGACTTCTTTTCATAGCCGTAGGCGTAATCTCAATCTGTTCCACAATCATCCGTAATAGCTCTTTCTTTTCCTCACCACTTACTTTTTCCAGTATTTCATCTATATTTTTAATAAGATGGTGAAGTGCCATTAAATCAATTGGTTTTGTATTGATGTTTGCGAGCTCTTCCTCGATTTTTTCCAACTCTATTTGATTGGATGCGATTTCTTGTTGCTGTTCTTTTATTTTCCCTTCAATTAGCGGTTTTAAATCTGGGTCATCCATTAGCTTCTCTATTGCAGTATTAATCTTTTTCTCATTTTCCTTTATTTTTGATTCAATATATTTCTTTTGAGCTATTAGTGGCTCAAAGGCATTTACTCTTTCTTGATTCATTTTTTGGACCAATTGTTGTATGAAGTTAGAATCTGTGACTATGCGTTTAATTTCCTCAAGTACTTGTGCCTCTGCAAGGTCAGCATTAATACTATTAGATGAACATACAGATGCACCTTTGTTATGGAAGTTACCACACTTGTAATATCGGTATTTTTTTGTTTTTCCATTAGATGTTCCAGCTACCATTCCAGCGCCACATTGTGGACAACGTATTAGTTTAGATAGAAAATAAGGTTTATTAGACTGCACGGCTTTAAATGAGCGTTCTTGTCTTTTTATTTGCACACGTTCCCATAAATCTGTATCGATAATTGGTTCGTGTTTACCATCAACAATGATAGGGTCTTTATTTTTTCCCTTACGCCTTTTTTCCGCCCAATTCTCATGTTGATTAAATCGGACTTTACCAATATAAACAGATTATCTAATATCCCTTTTAATGTAGCAATGGAAAATTCTCTGCCTCGTTTCGTTTTATACCCTTTACGATTTACGATTCCAGCTATTTTTTGTACCCATATCCTCGGTCGGCAAGTTCGAATATCTCTCTTACTATTTTTGCTTCATCATGGTTCACAAAAAGTTGTTTTTCTTTGGAATCGTAACCAAGACATAAACCACCATTCCATCTACCCTCTTTTGCTCTCTGAGTCATACCCATTTTTACACGGCCAGCTATCTGCTCACGTTCGTTTTCTGCGATAGCACTTAAAATATTATAAATTAACTTTCCGTGTATTGTTGTTGTATCAATACCCTCTGATAAACTGATTAACTGTACATTATGAGTTCCTAGCGTTTCGACTATCACTGATGCATCGCTAACTCTTCTTGCAATACGGTCTAATTTATATGTCATAACAGCATCAAATTTATTTCGACTAGCATCTTCTAGTAAACGAGTCATTTGAGGACGCCCATCTATACTTTTGCCACTTTTCCCTTCGTCAATATATTCATCTATAATTGTGAGTCCGTGTCTTTCTGCATATTCTACTAACAACTCTTTTTGAGCTGCAATACTATAGCCTTCTCTAGCTTGGTCTTCTGTACTAACACGTGCATAAATAACAGCATTCATTGTTTTCATTCTAGCTCCTCCTTTGTTTGATGTGGCTTAACTTCCTTTACGACTTGTTTATGAGTATTATTTTGATATTCAGTCATTGCATTATTTGCTATAGCTGCAAATGTATTAAGAAAGCTTTTCTGTTTATTTGTAAGAACTAATTGTTCTCCAGACCTTTTGTACTCTGGAATGTTCATTGTATTTTCACCTCCCAAGCTAAAAGGTGAATTAATTTTATACTTCATTATTCACCTTTAAATACTTTCATATTAGTGTTTCTCGTTGCCATGGTTAGATAGTTTTGTAATAGCCTTAATCCGTTTATTCTGGTTAATGTTTCTTTTCTCAATCCATTCTACCTCCAATTTATTTTTCTCTAGTAATTCATCGTAATCGATGTCCAGACAATCTAAATTGGATATTACCTCGTTTTCTTTAATGATTTTTCCTTCTACGTTTTGCAACGTCATTGTTACATTTAGTTTGTAGTAGGCATTTAATAATTCATACGGTTGCTGTTCCACATATGTTTTTCCCAAGTAAAAGCGTAAGGGGTTAATATCATACAATGCTTCCACTGGAATGGAATAATATTTGGCTAGCTGTGACACAGTTGTCTTTCTAGGTCTAGTCGTTTCACCGTTTTCAAGATTATATAGTCCTTGGTGGCTAATAATGTTACTCTCGCTTGCTACCTTCTTTACAGTGAATTCATCTGTATAGATTTTATTGAGCTCTTCTCTAATCCATTTAATTCTTTCAGGTAATGTTTTCGTGGCGAAATTTTCTAATTCATTTCCCTCTATAAAACGTCCTTTTTGGTCATGAATAAATGATTGTTCTTCAGTTTTATTTTTCATTTAATTTTATCCTCCGTTTCCTTTTGACTTTATTATACAAGAAAAATAAATATAGTCAAGTTATAGGTAAACTTTATATTATACTTTACTATAGTTTTGTAAATACATATACTTTCATTGAAGAAAAAGAAATCAGGAGGTATAAATAATGAACGTTCATGACGATAAATTCAATGAAGTTGCTGATATTTTCATGAAGGAATTAACAAACTTTATTAAGCAGTTGTTGAGTATTCATCAAAAAGTATCAAAGAATGGACCAATAAGCTTACAAGACGAAACTCCAAAAAATAAATTACTCTTTCTACAACAACAACTAATAAAAGGGAAGCTTGATAAAGTACTACTAGACTTTGGAGTGAAAAGGGCGGCAAGAGAAATCTCACAATCAGAAATGCTTGCTTTGGCCAAAGTATTTAATTCAGGTCCATTCTCAAAAGATAAGAAAGATGTTGAGTATGATGCAATATTTTCAAACATTGCTGTGCAATATCTTATCCATAATGCCATAATGCAAAATGAACATGATATATACAATGGAGGCTTTACTCATTATATGGATGATGCTTTAAGTGAATCGTATTTTATGGTGAAGGGGTTCTTCAGCTTCTACCATACTAATAAAGCTAAAATGGCTGACATTGAGCTTGAAGACAATGTAGAATGGAAATTTATTATGTTTACGAAAAAAATGTTACTTTCTAAAATAAAGCATTGGTACTTAACGGAAATACAATCGTATAGTTACATCCCTCCCAAATATAGACTCGCCAAGCAAAAGAAGAAGTATAAAAGGAGATTCATACCTGTAGAGGATGAAACCTTAATGAGGATGCCAGCTAATGATATTCACCATAGAACAATCGTAGACAAATATGGAGAAACAATAGGAGATAAATCTTACTGTCAGTTGATAAAGGAAGTTAAAGAAGAGCGTAACCCACAGTATGCTTTGTATATGGATGGTAGTTATAGAGAAAGAAAGACCTACAAAATGATAGCCCATGAATATGAAGTATCTGAAGGTGCTGTCAAAGCAGGTGTCAGTAGAGGGTTAGCCTATTTAAGAAAAAAGTACAATAAAACTACAACCAATTAGTGACTACTGTAACTATTAATAAATAGAGGTAGCATTAATATCGTACTACTTACAATCAGATGCAGCAGATGGTAACTAGTGAACTAACTACTCTAGTGAGAAACAAATACTACTAAGTGGTTGTGGTGTCACACCAATTAAGAGTAAGTAGAATGTGTACAACAACTTGCGGTGGGCAGCAAACAATTTCATTTGAAAATTATCCATACATAACTTGGGGTTGGATTTTTTGCATGATTTTTATTCTTATAGGGGAATTATCTGTCAATTCAATCTCGATTCTATCTATTTAAACCTAAATTTGATATATTTGTAATATAGTTAAAAAGAAATATATGGGGGTAAAGCAATGTCTAAGTTGACGTTACAACAATTAGAATCACATTTATGGCAATCAGCTAATATCTTACGAGGAAGCATTGATTCATCTGATTATAAAAATTACATATTTGGTTTGTTGTTTTTAAAACGATTAAGTGATGTTTTTATCGAAACTGCGAAAGAAATCGAACGTGAAGAAAATGATGATTATGGATGGTATGACCGTGATGAACACCAATTCTTTGTTCCAGAACGTGCTCGCTGGACACATATTCAAATTCAAACGCAAGATATCGGTAATACCATTAACAAAGCTTTTGAAGCACTAGAAGAAGAAAATCCATCATTGGATGGTGTTTTAGCTAATATTGATTTTAATGACAAAGATAAATTACCTGATAAGCTATTAATGCAGCTTGTTCAACATTTTTCATCCATTGATTTAAGTAATGGGAATCTATCGGAACCAGATATGTTAGGTCGTGCTTATGAGTATTTAATTAAACAGTTTGCCGATGATGCTGGAAAAAAAGGTGGCGAATTCTACACACCAACAAAAGTCGTAGAACTGATTGTTAACCTGATTAAACCAGAAGAAAAGATGAGGGTATGCGACCCTACAGTTGGTTCGGGTGGTATGCTTGTTCAATCAGTGGACTATATCAAATCACAGGGTGGGGACCCACGTAATTTATCCTTACATGGACAAGAAAGAAACCTAAATACATGGGCGATTTGTAAGATGAATCTATTATTACATGGTTTAAGCGACCACCGAATTGAACGGGGAGATACGATACGTGAGCCAAAGCTACTAGGTGATGATAAAGAACTACTATTGTATGACCGAGTCATTGCAAATCCACCATTTTCATTAAAGAACTGGGGAAGAGAAGAAGCTGAAGCCGATGAATATGGACGTTTCCGTTTTGGTATTCCGCCTAAAAATGCTGGAGACTATGGATTTGTTCAACATATGGTGTCTACGTTAAACCATGAAGGTAAAGCTGGAGTGGTTATGCCACATGGTGTGTTATTCCGTGGGGCTGCAGAAGGGAAAATTCGTGAAGGGTTGTTAAAAGAAGATTTAGTGGAAGCTATTGTTGGTTTGCCATCAAATCTTTTCTATGGCACAGGTATCCCAGCTTGTATCTTAATCTTGAATCGAAAAAAAGCAGATGAATACAAAGGAAAAATCTTTATACTGGATGGTTCAAAAGATTATCAAGAAGGCAAAAACCAAAATGTTCTTCGTAGTGAAGACATTGAGAAAATCGTTCAAGCTTATGATGCATGGGAAGACCAAGAGAAATATTGTCGAGTGGTTAGTCTAGAAGAAATTGAAGAAAATGACTACAACTTAAACATTGCCCGTTACATCGATACAACAGAAGAGGAAGAAGAAATTGACGTTCAATCAGTTTTAACAGATTTGAGAAAACTAGAGCAAGAGCGTGCTGAGATTGAAGAGAAGATGTATGGGTATTTGAAGGAGTTGGGGTATGGTGAGTAAGCTTATTGACTGGAATAAGGTATCATTAAGAGATAACTTAGACATATTAACTGGTTATGCTTTTAGTTCAAAAAAATTTAATGATTCCGATGGTTTACCATTAATCAGAATTAGAGATTTGCTATCACATAATCCAGTAACAAAATATTCTGGAGAGTATGATGAGCTTTATTTAATTGAAAAGAATGATGTACTGATTGGAATGGATGGAGAGTTTAATATAGTTAGGTGGAAAGGACCTAAATCTTTACTCAATCAACGAGTTGCTAAAATAAAATCAAGCAATAAAAACTTAATTGACAATAAATTTATCTATTATCGAATGCATAGTGAATTAAAACGAATAGAAGCACTAACACCTGCAACAACTGTAAAACATCTAGCTAAAAAAGATATTCAAAACCTGACTCTTCTGTTACCACCTATTAAAAAACAGCAAAAAATCGCAGCAATCCTCTCGTCTGTTGATGAAGCAATCGAAAAAACAGAACAAATCATCGAACAAACAGAGACTGTGAAAAAAGGATTAATGCAACAGTTGTTGACGAAGGGAATTGGGCATACGGAATTTAAGGACTCACCTTTCGGAAAAATCCCTAGCAATTGGAAAACAGTTTTTATTGAAGATGTTGTGGAGATTAATCCAGAAAACTTATCTAGCAAAACAGATGATTTTTACGAATTGGATTATATCGATATTGCTTCAATTGAGAAAAACAATATTACAGGAACAAATAGATACTTGTTTAAAGATGCTCCTAGTAGGGCGAGAAGAAAAGTTAAAACTGGTGATACTATTGTTTCAACGGTGAGACCATACTTAAGAGGTTTTGCATATATAAATGAAAGATACAATGAGACTGTTTGTTCTACTGGTTTTGCAGTACTTAGAAGTAAAAATGAATGCCATTCAGATTTTTTATACCAAGTTATTTTATCAGACCGTTTTGTAAACTATTTAATATCAAATATGACTGGTAGTAATTATCCAGCGGTAAAAGCAGATGATATTAAAACTTATAATTTTACTTTGCCCCCTAAAGATGAACAGATTAAAATTTCAAATATTTTATCTGAGTATCATAAGAAAATTGAAACAGAATTAAATAAGCTAACTATACTAAATGAAATTAAGAAAGGTCTTATGCAACAACTTTTAACAGGTAAAGTCCGTGTCCCAATTAATGAAAATGAGGAGGTTCCGTCATGAGTGAAGCGCAAGCTTGGAATGAAGAAACGTTAGTGGAAAATCGAATGATTGACCAACTTCAGGAGCTTGGCTACACATATGTTCATGGAACGGAATTAGATAAGGAACGCTCATTTCAAACAGAGGTTGTCTTAAAAGAACGTCTACAAGAAACCATTCAGCGGTTGAATCCATGGATTAATGAAAACAACTTAAATAGAGTTGTTCGCACCATTACACATATGGAAGCAACAAGTGTAATGGAAGCGAACCAACAATTTCATGAGCTGCTCATTAACCAGTTATCGGTTCAGCAGGATGTTGGGAGTGGACGAAAAAACCAGACGGTGAAGCTGATTGATTTTGACTGCATTAAAAACAATGACTTTATCATTACAAGTCAATTCAGTTTTACTCATGCGAATGACACGATTCGTCCAGATATCATGCTTTATGTGAATGGACTGCCATTAGTCATCATTGAATGTAAGAGCCCAGCTTTACCACCTGATGAACAAATCGGACTAGGGGTCAAACAGTTGCGTCGCTATCAACAAGAAAACGAATCACTTTTTCATTACAATCAATTTGTCATTGCGACAAGTAATGACCGTGCAAAAGTGGGAACGATTGGCGCTAAAGCTCAACACTATAGTGCTTGGAAAGAACCGTATCCTTTATCCGTTCAGGACATAGGTGGGAATCCAACAGCCCAAGATATTTTAACTACAGGAATATTGGATAAAGAGAGACTCTTTGATATTATGTTAAACTTTATTGTTTATGAGCCAGAAGATGGTCGAGTGATTAAGAAAATGGCTCGTTATCAACAGTATAGAGCTGTGAATAAGGCAGTAGAAAGAATCCTAATTGGTGAACATCCACAAGCTCGTGGTGGGGTTGTATGGGCGACGCAAGGGTCAGGTAAATCATTATCTATGGTCTTTTTATCAATGAAATTACGTCGTTTGAAACAGTTAGAAAACCCAGTAATAGTTGTTGTGACGGATAGACAAGACTTAGATACGCAAATAACTGCTACCTTTAAACGGTGTGGATTCCCGAACCCGAAACAAGCGGAGTCTGTAGAAGAACTCCAAAAGTTATTACAACAAGGTCCAGGTTCTACGGTGATGACCTTAGTCCAGAAATTCCAAACTGAAGAAGATGAGAAATACCCATTACTGACGAGTTCAGACAACGTCATTGTGTTAGTCGATGAGTCGCATCGTTCTCAGTACAGTTCACTAGCAATGAATATGCGCATCGGTTTGCCAAATGCTACATATATTGGGTTTACTGGAACTCCAATTGACAAAGAAGATAAAAGTACGGTTCGAACGTTTGGAACGTATATTGATAAGTACCCTATTGAAAAAGCGGTACAAGATGGTGCTACTGTTCCTATCTTTTACGAAGCTCGATTGGTTGATTTACATGTTCAAGGCGAAACGATTGATACGTTATTTGACCGTTTCTTCCGTGATTATTCAGATGAAGATAAAGAAAAAATAAAACAAAAATATGTTACTGAGGAAGCATTAACATCATCACCTAAACGTCTTAAAACCGTTGTCCTTGATATAATAGAGCATTATGAGCAACATATTCAGCCAAACGGATTTAAAGCTCAAATTGTTTCTGTATCTCGTCAAGCAGCTGTTGCTTATAAAAAATTAATGGACGAACTAAGTGATTATGAATCAGCAGTTATCATTTCAAGTGGTCATAACGATTCGGAGGAAATGAAACAATATGGCATATCACAAGCGGAGGAAAAAGAACTTATCCAACGCTTTAAGAAACCATTAGGTGAAGACCCATTAGCCTTTTTAATTGTATGCGATAAATTGTTAACAGGGTTTGATGCACCGATTGAACAAGTGATGTATTTAGACAAACCTTTGAAGGAACATAACTTACTTCAAGCCATTGCTAGAACGAACCGAACGTATGATAAAAAGACACATGGATTAATTGTTGATTATTATGGTGTATCGCAATTTTTAGAAGAAGCATTGGGTGTTTTCCATGAAGAAGATATTAAAGGGGCCATGCATCATGTAGATGAAGAATTACCAAGATTACAATCTCGTCATCGACGAGTGATGCAATTCTTTGATTATATTAATAAGAGTAACCTTGAAGCTTGTTTGAAGGTGCTGGAACCAGAAGATGTTCGTAATAAGTTTGATACCGCCTTTAAGAAGTTTTCGGAAAGCATGGATATGGTGATGCCTAGTCCGAAAGCGAAAGCCTATGTTGATGACTTGAAATGGCTAGGTAAAGTTCGAAAACTAGCAAAGTCTCGTTACTACGTTGATGATGGTACGATGGATATATCCGATTGTGGTGGAAAGGTACGTGAACTCATTGAGGAGTATGTTTATGCATCTACACCTGAGATTCTCTTTGAGCCAGTAAATATACTAACAAATAAATTTGATGAGAAGCTAGATGAACTGAAAACACCAGAAGCAAAAGCAGCTGAAATGGAGCATGCCATTAAGCATGAAATAAGAATTAAGTTAGATGAGAATCCAGTCAAATATACCTCATTAAGAGAACGATTAGAGCAACTAATCGAACAACGTAAAGCACGCCAATTAACGATTGAAGAACTGTTAGAAGAATACCATGCCATGAGAGAAGAAATGATGGACATGGAACAAGAAAGTCAATCGTTTGGGCTAAAGGATGCCAAGCAGTTACCGTTTTATCAGTTACTAGAACAACAAATTCCAGTTGACATGGAACAAGAAAGTTTAAGAGATTTAACTGAGATTATCACAGATATTATCCAAGCCAATGCAGTGATAGATTGGATAGACAAAGAAGACGTGAAACGTGAAATGCGAAAGAAATTGAAGAAACAACTTAGAGCAAGCTCAGTTCCTAATAAGCAAGTTGAACAAGTGGCTAGGCAATTAATGGAACTGGGTGAGATACATTATAAACAATAACTCATTCAACAAGAGAGACATAACATCATGAAGAGGTGTTATGTCTTTTTTAAAATATAAAAGGTGGTCTGGATGAATATATTGAAATTTATAAGTGAAGAACGTCATTTTACGCTGATTAATTATGGACCAAATGATTTAAGTACGGGCTACAATATTCATAAATTAATGGACAATTCCACGGAGATTATTAGTTATTATACAGCCAAAGAAAAAACAGTAATAAACAATATAGATGATTATATTGATTTACTGTTTTTAGATTTTGTAAAAAGTTTCGACGAATTTGTTGATATTATTAAGCCTCCACACAATGCAACTATTAAAAATATAATAAACTATGCTTCGGCTTTTAGACTAGATTATAAGAATAAGCAAATAATTACATTTATTAATGAGCGTTATGACGAGATTTTATCTTATAAAGATAAGTATATTAGAAAAGGTTTAAAAGAAAGAACTTTAGATTACATTCTTAAATTTAATAAAGGATTAGACTTTGAGAAAATAACTAATTACTTACTACAACAGCACATTATCTTTTTTATAGATAACATAGAATCTCTTTATCCAATAATAAAAAATCATAATAAAGGGTTAATGGAGAATCTTTTCGATGAAAATGTACCATTTAATAAACTTGTCAATTACAGGTTTGAAGATGTGTGTAAGCTATGTATTAATTTTCACAGACTAAATGAAAGTAGACTTTCACAAAGACTGGCCAATAAATTATTCTCTTTTATAAAAAATGAATATGATTCATTCGTAGAGGGAGAACCACCTTATGGACTCGTGAATAACTTTAAAGTAATGACACGCACATTAAAAATTATAAAGAACAAAAATTATTACGAATCAAAAGAAATATACAGTAGGCTTGAACAACTGTCAAATGACTACCTGGAGAATCATGGACAAGTTCACGAATATGAAATATCGAATAAAGAATACATGAATTTAATTGAAAAAACCGAAGAAGCAAGACTGCATGATATGGATAAAGTCTTCTTGTTAAGTCATAGATTTGATAGTAATAGATTATGGGCATCAGTCTTAGAAGAATTTAATAACCAGATTGAGCCCAGTATTATCGATATGGCTTCGTCACCAACTGATACTAATGATTATTTCACTTTAAGTCGACAACAAATGAATCACGAATTTATTGACAAACAATCAGTAAATGTGGCTTATTGGTTAGCAGAAGACAAAATAGATGGATTTTTCTCTGTATTAATATTTAATGTTCAAGTATTATCTTCTGAACTACAACTTACGTTAGAACTAGGCGAAGAAATGAACTATTTGCAAAGTGCTATAGCCACGATATATGAATCAGATAATACGAGGCAAGATATCTTAATCTATAACACCACTTTTTATGTTATAACATTAATTGAAAGAATCCTAAGAGAACTATTTGTTTATTATGAAGAAGATGCAATATTTAATATTGAACAGCATACCATGTCTAAATTGCTTGATGAGAAAAGTCCAATCGAAAGTTTAGTTGGGCAGCACCAAGTAAATTGGCTAAGGTTTTTTCTGTTGAAAAGAGACAATATTGGGTTTGATTTAAGAAATAGGATAGCACACATGCGAGACATCTCAATAAGTAACTTTAACATCTTTGATTTATATAGAATGCTATGGTTTCTTACTTCAACCATTAATTCTATATTAATAAATAGTATTAACAAAGAATTAAATAAATAGATTTGCTACTGAATAACCGTTTACTCGCAGCCATTCTTTTGCTTCCTTATAGTGAGGAAGATTCGTTCTGACTAAGCGCCAAAATTTATCGTTATGTTCAGGAACAATTAAATGAGCTAATTCGTGCACGATAATATAATCAATTACTCGTAAGGGTGCCATCACAATGCGCCAATTTAGATAGATATCACCATTTGGGGTGCACGTTCCCCATCGTTTATGTTGTGTTTTTAACTGCAATGAACGAGGTTTAACACCTAGCATGGATTGGTACTCTTTTGCTCGCTCATTAATTTTTTTAAATCCATATTGTCGGTACCACTCAATCAGTTTTTGCTCAAGTTGATGTTGGATACGTTCTTGAGACCATTCACGAGGAACAGTAGCTATAAAGCGTCCTTGTTTAAATTGAAACGAAGTGTTTGGTACTGGTTCTTTATATACTTTGAGTCGATAATAACGACCTAAATAAGGCAGTTTTTCACCACTGACGAACTCCTTGGGTTGAACTGTTGTGTTGACTTCGTTAAGTTCCAGGAGCTTTTGAGAAATCCATGGTGCTTTACGTTTGATGATTTGAACTAGTTTTGCCTCATCAATACTCTCTGGTGCGAATACTTCGACTCCATTAACAAGGTCTATTGATATTTTAACGTCTTTTCTAGTTTGTTTATAGTGGCAGTAATGAATAGTAGTAGTTCCGTATGTAATGTAAGACATATATATAAACCTTCTTTCTAAACTATATGATATACATTGGAGGTAATAAAAACAATTCTAATTAATTATTACATAATATATAGGAGGCGCTATGAATGAATAGTAAGCTAGAACAATTGTATCGATTAAATAATACAAATAACAAATCTATTGGAACTGATATAAATGAATTAATTCTTACAGGGCTTGAAAATAACGTGGAACTAAAATATGAGGATATTTATGAGATACAAAAGAAATCCACTCGCTTTACTAACGAAGTAATTGCTCCTGAAATAATTACTCAGTTTATAAAAAAAGCAATTACTGAAGATGTAGATGTACTAGTCCCATGGAATGTATACGGTGAATTGATAGATGTAATAGCTAACCATGTGAAAAATAGCACTCTGGTTAGTAAAAGTGATATATTGGCTAAGATTACAAACTTAATGCTAAAAGAAGATAAGCATCATATTGAAACTGGTGACCCATTAAGTGTCCTTGATAACTATAATGAGGATAAGTTTGATTTAATTTGTAGTTTCCCCCCATTGGGTTATAGGGTTAAAACAGAAATAGATAATCAAAAATTTAATGATGAATTAAACCATTTGTTAATTTTAAAATCATCTTATTTGCTAAGGGAAAATGGCCATATGGCTTTTGTTGTTACAGAAAACTTTTTCAAGAGAGAAAAGGGGAGTTTCATTTTACCAATACTAGAAAGGCAAGGAATTCATTTGGATGCTGCTTTCTATCTTCCCCCTGGAACATTAACCAATACAGGCATCGGAACCTACTTAGTAATTTTACGCCACACAGAATTCAATGATTTGTTTATTAGTGAATTAAAAAGTGAAAACTTAGACCAAGTAGTAGAAAATTGGAAAAATCGAAAAGAAAGTAAAGTACTTCAAAATGGTAAGTTAGTAGATTGTGAATCATTTACTTCATATGTAAAAATAGAAAAAGAGTTAGAAATAAAAAGACTTGTCAATAAAAGTAATCTTAATACAGTACCTTTAACTAATCTAGTAATTAGCATAAATAGCTTATCAAAAAAAGAGAATAATTCCTTCGAACATCAGGTGAACACAATTTATTTACCTAGTATAGGCTTATCGGATGTAGTAGACAATCAACAAGAAATGAAAATTAAACCACAAAATTATTATCAAATTATATTAAACGATAATGTTAATGCATCCTATTTGGCTAAATGGTTTAATACGGAATTGGGATTACTTGTTAGAGAAAGCTTGATGAGTGGTTCTGTTATAAAAAGAATTAATAAAAAAAGCTTACTGATAACAAGTGTATATCTTCCCGAAAAAAGCATACAACAACGAATTTTAAACATCCAATCTAAGATTGATGAGTTTAGAAATGAATTAGACAGCATTGAAAATAAAGCGTGGAATTATCCGAACAGTTATGAAGAGTTAAATAAGAGAGTAGAAAAGTTAAATAGAGAAGAGGGATTCTCGGAATGGATAGAAACATTGCCATTTCCTTTAGCGTCTATTCTGTATAAATATTATGCGATAAAGGATGTTACTTCAAAGAAAGAATTTTTGTTACACTTCTTTGAAGCATTTGCCCAATTCCAAGTTGTATTAATGTTAAGTGCATATTCAAAGAATGGCAGTAACTTGGATGAAAAATATATTTATGATATTGATGCAAGTAAAATAACTAGAGCTACCTTTGGCACATGGGTCCACATTGGTGAAAATATGTCAAAAAAATTAAGACAATTACTAGAAGATTCGCCAGAGCAGTGCTTAAGATTGTTCCAACACAAAAGAAAAGGCTTTATAAAAATGATTTCATCTAAGCAAATATATAATATCTTGAGGAAGACGAATGGATACCGAAATGATTGGAAAGGTCATGGTGGAGTTGAAAGCAGTAATGAAGCTAAACATAGATTGGTCTTATTAGAAAATGAATTACATTCTCTAAGAAAAATTATTGGTGATGTTTATGAGGGGTATCAACTAATTCAACCAGGCACAGGACATTTTAGTTCTGGATTATACCATTGTAATTGTAAATTGTTAAAAGGAACAAGAAATACATTTATTGAGAAGAATATTGAAGTTTTAAATGGGTTAGATATAGATAATTTATACTTACTTGAAGAAGATGCTTATGAACCGTTGGTATTACTTCCGTTTATCAGATTGATGCCAAGTCCAAATACACAGGTTAATGCTTGTTACTTTTATAATAGATTAGACCAGGATGGTGTAAGAATGGTTTCTTATTACTTTGACCAAGATGCTGATGTGAAAATCCAAGATAACTCTATACAGTCTATAATAGATAATTTAAATATAAACTAGTTGAATAAAAATAAGTATGGAGTGAGAAATGGTGTATAGGCGAAAAGAAAATCTATTTGATAGAGGGGTCCCAAGTGAAGAGAATAAGATTGAAATTATAATTCAATCACAATATTTTAATGACTATATTGAAGAATATGAGGTGAAAATCTCTAAATTATTTTCTCTGGCAAGATTATCTTTTATAGAATTAACACTTTTACCATACAAAAACAGTAATGATAAATTTAGAGCTTTGACTGAAAAGCACCAGATTTCAATTCCAAAATATGAAGAAAAGCACTTAAATGGTAGTACAATACTTTTTTCTACACAAGATTATGAGCTAATAGTACTCAATGGTGAATTAGAATATTGGAAAAATAAAAACTATAATAACGGACAAATTAGTGTACCTGATATGCAGACTATTAATCATATAGTTCCTGACTATTTTATTATGGATGAAACTGACCCATACTTAACTCGAAGAGAAGGAAATATTAGAAAGGTCAGTATAAATCAATTTTTTGAAGAGATTCGTATTTTGTTAGTGCACCACCGAATTTTTTATGTTAACTTTAATCATCAAATCAAAGGTCAATTAATATATTATAATTACAGATTAATGAGCAAATTTTCTAAGCTGTTTGAACCAAATCGTGTTAATACAAAACCTTCTAATGATTCAACGGGTTTGCAACATAGCTATTATAGTAGTCTAACTAATCGACTATATCTTCTTTGCAAATCTATTGATGAAATAGAGTTCAATTGTTATAAGACGCCAAATAACGATACGATAGATGACACAATATATCATTTAGGATACTTTATAATGTTACTCACAGGTTCATTTGAGAATATTGCTGGGGTTATTAAGGATACTTATAGTATTGAGCTAAAACATCCGAAAGATTTATCCATAAGGGTATATAATCGTAAAGAAACCATTCCTTTTTTGAAAAGCGTTAAGCATTACAACAATGATTTAGTTAGTTATTTATTGGGTAAAGAAGTGAAAGTTTTTATTAATTTTGTTTATGAGATTCGTGATGCACTACAACATAGAGATTATTTTCAAGGAATCGGTTCATCCTCACCGTCTGGTAAGAACCCTAATTTATTATGGATACCTTACAAAGATGCTGATTCTTATACGCATTTTAGTAAAGATTTCCAAGAACGATTAGGGATAGAACATGAGATAGAAGATAATTTTCTTTTTGACATGCATAAATTTGCTCGAACAATTTTTGATTATAGTGTTGTAATATTTAATTCTATAATGGAAGCTATAAATGTAAATCTTTACGCAAAATTATCTGAGCCTAATAAAAAAGTACTAGATAAAAAAATTAAAGAATTTATAGATGGAGATTCTTATACTATGCGAATTGGTAAAGACTCGTTGTATTTTAATTAATTATAACTTCCTTATTCTTTAATAATTATGAGGTCATCATATGAAATATAATTAGGGGGGTAGCAATTTAATAAAGCTACCCTTTTTTGTATTATTATTTACCCTATCCAACGTTACGGTGAACCGTATCATAAGTATTAATAAATTATAGAATTGAATCTTTGACTATGATTCTCCATTTATTTAATTAAAAAATATGTTCATTAATATTATAGATAATAGTCGTGGTACATAACTTACTTAATTAAAACTTATTTGAAGAGGGATACATGTATTGCTTTTCTTATAATTAAAATGAAACACTGATTATGATGTTGCAACAGGTTGATTCATTCCCTCACGCATTATCAACACACAACTCCCCGTCCTCTGCATCTGCCTCTCCAGCAAATAATAAGATTCACCCATCCCAAGCGTTTGCCCATTCTTAAAAGTAATAATAGATTTCTCATTGGATGATTTTATGGAAGGCGCGTGTTGAAGCGACTGAATATGCTGGAAGAAAATCCACTTACAATTAAAGTCTTGAGGAGAGCGAGTGGGGAAGGCGTAAATTTGAAGGGAAGGATTTACAGGGATGGGGACTTTATGCCGGAAATTGGTCTTATACATGATGTACTCCCGCCGGCCATCATAGGAAGATCTTGCCTCCAGGCAGGCTTTCTTAATTAGCTGCAAGGGGGTTTTTCTTACATAAAACTCTTGCTCTTGTTCCATTACAAGGGTATCGTACTCGAAATGTCTGGTGGGTAATAGGGCCATGGTGGAGGGTTTGATGCTGTAATCATTTAAAATGTTCGTCATAGGGGATGCTCCTTTTGTGGGGATAAGGGAGAACACATGCGGAGAGTAAGCTGCGGATATGGGGGTGGATCTCACGAGTAGACATTCCAGAAGACTCCTATTCCAGTGGGGGAGAATGTTTGGAGTCCTTTATAATCTGATGGTGAATTTCATTTATATCAATCTGCAAAGCATACGCCAGGTTAAACACGGTTTCATGCTTAGGACTTGTTTCACCACTTTCAATCCGCTGAATCGTTCTGCGATCAACGTTTGCCTCATGAGCCAGATGATCAACCGATAAATCACGATTTTCTCTAGCCTGCCTCATATAGAAACCAAATACACGACGAAATTTTTTTCTATTCACCAGAATCTCCCTTTCTCAACCTATTATCTAGTTGAGGGGGAGGGATCGCCACGGCGTGCATGCCGTTTTATGAATCTATGAATATTTTAAGTTCATCCAGGTTTTCGGATGCTCTGAGTTGTTGTTTACAGGGAATGCAGGGGGATTAAAACAAAGGTACCCGGTACTCCAGACAGACAATTGTCCTTTTGAGCATCGGGTACCCTTCCTTATCGAATCTTCTCACTCTGCAGCAGCTCTCTCACCTTGGGCTTCGCTAACCTGGCCCAATTTTTCACTGCATCGATCGTGACCTTTTCCTTTTCGGATCGATAAATCCTCCAGCACAAATCCCTGAAACCACTTCATCTGATTCTCAGTAAGGACTTGTTTAATTTGCTCATAAAGATACGGGTCAAAGCCTGTATCCAGTTCCTCTGCAACCTCATGAAAGTCCTTTGATTTAACTTCTATATAATATTGGTCCTTCTCAGCCTGGCGATTCGATTTGCGAATTAAGGTAAGAAACGTCTTTTGAATTAAAAAGTACGCATAGGTGGAAAACTTTCCCTTTGCAGGATCATAGCTTTTGTAAGCCTTCCATAACGTAATGACACCCTCCTGATAAAATTCATTCTCCGGATCACGAATGCCATACTTATGGATGAAATGAAAAATCATTCTCTCATATTCCTCTAACACGTGACTAAATTCCTCTTGAACGGGCACGACAGCCTCTTTTCTATAAATGCGCCTCTATTGGATTATTCCGCGGTAGGGTTAGTGTAAGGGTTTTTGGGACAAGGGTCAGTTTATGAAAGTTGAAGTTTGGGCGGTGAAACTTAAAGTTTGAAGCGGGGAAGTTGAAGAATGGGGTGGGGTTCTTAAAGAGTGAACCAAGATTGTTAAGTTTAAGTAGGATTAAATTAGAATACTGTAATCATGTGACGTATCAATCGTAATTGCCATTAACATAGAAAAACAGGTGATATGTTGCTGTATCACCTGATCCATGCGAACCAATTCATTTATACTAGTACTTATTTCGATTATAAGTTTTACATATCATTTGTTATATTGAAATATTTATTTAATAAACTATTTTATCATTTACATTTATATATTCCTCAGCTTTAAATAAAATACATTAATGTAAAAAAGAGTAATAATATACCATTTAAAACCATGGTTTATTCTGTAAAATAGAATGTGTGAGAATCATAGAAAATATTTTTAAGGGAGGAATTAAGTATGAAAAAATTTTTAGCAGCTGCTATAGCGACTATTATGCTTTCAATTCCACTTTCAAATGTTGCTGCAGCATCAAAGTCATTGGCACAATCAGAATCACTACAGGTTAGCAATTCCTTAGAAAGTATATTAGAAAAAGATAATGTTTCAAAAGAAGAATTAAATGAGTATAGTAAACGTGCAAAGGCGGAACTGTCTGGTAAACCTAATCTTCAGTGGAGACTTGGAGCAGTTAAAAATGCTGTAAAATTTGTGGTTGATCACCACAACCTTATTCCCTCCAAGACTATTAGAGGTTGGGTTGATAAATATGGTAATAAAATGATTGATGCACTTGATACTCTAGAGTCAGGTACTAGAATTGGATTACAACTTGCATTTGAAGAAGCTGGTATACCGCGAAACGTGGCTAAAGCTATTGCTGATTTTATAGTTACATTTATACTTTAAAGGCAATTTATCCAACGAAAAAATAAATATAGAAGCCCAATTCACTCAAGTTTAGTAGAATTGGGCTTCATTTTTACTACTTAGAATGAAGAAGACATAATACTAAAAGACTAAAAAAATATAAGCTAAATTCAATTCGGCGAATCTATGATAATATCAAAATTAAGGTAGCGGCGTACATTCACCATGATTTAGGAGTGTGCATATGACAATCATAATACCAACAATAGCTGTATTTATCATTTCATTTTTATTACTATCGGTATGGATATATAAAAATGAAAAAGAAGAAATTAAAAAGAAAAAAGGAAAGATATTCGCTGTTATGGCAACTGCTTTTATACTGGCATTAGCCCCAACGGCAGTCATCGGATTAGTGCTGTTTGCGTTGTTTGGTTCAACAAACATTGTTAACACAATATTTTCATTAGACATTAGCACAAGTACACTCATGCTTCTTACTGTTTCTCTGGTGATTTATTTATATACTATCGATAGCTTATTATCAGTATTGGTAGAACATATTATGGGAAGAGTAAATATATTTAATCATCTTATCTTACTGCTTATACGGATTCTTGCATTTTATACCATTGGGTTAATTTTTGATTTAAACCAAAAAAGCAATGTAATCCTTGCAGTAATAGTAGCCTTTATCATCCTCCTCTTTGAAGCTTTAAATAATAAAAAAGAAGAGGGGAATACAAATGGATAAATCGTATAAGGAAATGCTGCTCCTGTAAGCTAAAAAAATATATTCTGCCAAAAAGCCATTTTTTTTATAAAAAATGGCTTTTGTGATCAATGAGTTCATCCACGCTTTCACACTGGTCACCTGAATAAAATACCCGGCACTCAAATAGACTATCGTTTTTTGAGTACCGGGCATTTTTTGCCTTCAGCTTGTATGTTTTGTCATTTGCCGCTTACGCAGTGCAGCTCGAATGGTTTTTGCCTCTTCCAGGGTAATGGTTGGGATCTCCTTGATAAAGTAATAATGTTTAATGATACAAAGGACAATCATGGTGATTCTCACAAGCAGGATGTCCACATATACGATGGAAAATAGAATAAAGGCATCGGCAATAACGTTAATACGAATTTTTTCTTTTCTCGTCATCCCTTTATTTTCCGGGATTCGTACCACATATTCCGTGTAAAAGGATGTGCCCTTAAACCAGTTTTCCACTCGTTTGGAACTTCTGGCAAAACAGAAGGCGGCAAATAAGAAAAAGGGGCCGCCTGGCAGTACAGGCATGACGACACCGGCGACACCGATTCCAAATGAAAGAAAACCTAAAACAACGAAAAGAAAGCTTTTTATTGTTTTTATGATCAATCACCTGACTTTACCTGATGTTTTTGTATGATAAATCTATGACTTGTGTAGCTAAAATATCACTGTAGGATGATTCTACTTGAATGATTGTACAAAGGAATCAGCTTGAAAATCAAAGGAAGTGGGATGAAAATAAATGGTAGTTTATGACATTTGTTTTGGGGTATCAGGAAATAACGATAGCAATCATGGGGCATAAAAAAAGAAACAGCTCAGTTAATAAGTTACTGAACTGTTTCTTTTTTAAAATTATACAAAATCGTGCACGTTTGTTGTATAGTTGCAGTGTATCCTTGGTTTATTCATCGTCTTCTTTATAAAGGTTACTAAAGTCTGGTTTCTTTAAAAATACGAGCGAATAACTAAGAATCGAAAATCACCAATTCCCAAGTCATTGTTGCAGATACGTAAGTGGTGTAAAAGATAATAACCGCCATACTTAGAAAGACAATCACGTCTGATACAATACTCAAGGTATTAAATAATTTACTTGACATCTTTGCCACAATGTTTCCCATCTTTAATTCCTCCTATTGAAACAAGCTTTCAGGCAAAACTAGCTAATCATGGGATATAAAAAAGAATCGTATTATTTGTACTATGTACTTAAGTAAAAAAAGACTCCTTTTTGAATAACCCACTTAATTAAAAAACGATATTTAAAGCAATTACGTTTATTCCATTGATAAACATGTGTAGAATAATTGGTGCATAGATACTTCTATACTTTTTGTAAAGGTAGGCAAAAGATAACCCCGCAACAAATAATGCAGGCATGATGAGTGGTATTCCATGCACAAGCATAAATAATAATGAACTTCCAACCATCGCCACAGGCGCGTTAAATTTGCTTTCAATAGCCTGCAGCAATCCATCCCTAAATATGATTTCTTCTATAATGGGTGTAAAGATTGCATAAGTCAAAAAAAACCATTATAAAAATAAAAGGGGTAAATTCCATTATTTGGGCTGATGCCTGTGTATCTGGTAGATTTTCGCTATCACCGAAAAGTAAGGCTAAAAAGGCTACTTCAGTGAGCATCATTAAAAGCCAGAACATATTATATACGATTCTTCCCCTCCGCTATTACCTGGGAGCAGGAGCCGGAAAGATGGAGAGTCTGGTGGAAGCAGCGGACAAGATGGGCAAGTGGAAATATGTATGTCATCGGCAAATATTTATTAAATTTTCACCGATTGAAGAAAAAGAAAATATTTATTGACACCCTTTATTTCTTTCTAACCTATATTCTGTTTATGGGAGGGATCCTCATCTCCCATAGCATATTTGTCATCAATTTATTTGTGGATTTAGGGCTGACAATCGGGCTTATATCCTATGTTTTATTAGTCATTGGCTTTCTCCTATTTGTAACCGAAATCTTATTAGCCTTATCGATGGAAAGGAAACAATTAACTTTATCTAACGCCATCGTAGTCATGCTGATGTATTTTACCTACTCTCAGCTCTGGTTAATTCTGATTATCTACGCCGTCTGCCTGGATCCTCTTTAAACAGGAGAGAAAGTGGTATAAAACGGAGCGTTTTAAGGAAAAGCCAATTGAATAGATTCGTATCTTGTCCCGATGGTTGGCTGAGGGAAAACACTACTGGAAGCATGAAATGCCAATTATCACGTATTGGTCTACGAAGTGTCCTTTACTAAATGAATGAAGGACACTTCGCTGGGAGAATCCTGCAATCTGTCTTTCGTTAAGGGGATAAAGGACATATAGGGTAAAAACATAATGTAAAAATTTAACCTTCACTCAGTACCCGGGACACTCTGGAAAGAATATCTTATCAACAAATTCACTGCACCTCATACTCCTTAAGCCTCTTCCTGGCCGAATTTCGCTCAGGTGTAATCGGAACAGGCTCCAGCACCTTCCCTAAGCCGTAACGGGGCATATTGCCGTAAACCGCTTCATAGCTCCCTTTTTTTATCGAATAGGTTTCGTGGTAGATTCCCACTGCGTTATTGCTTCCGACCTTTTGATTGAAATTTTTCCATGTAGTCAGATGCTTCTCATTTCTTGCGTAAGCGAGCAGGTCTTCCATGGAGCGCCAATATTGGATCATGGATGTTGTTCGAAGTCCGATATAGCTTTCCATTGATAAAAACCCCAGGTCATCCTTGTTTTCATAAAGCTCCCGAATCATTCCGGGCATAGCGTTAAAGACCGGCAGCCACTTATGTATGGCCAGTCGCTTATTGACTCTCATTCCAATGATAAATACAACCATATCCTCTGTATTCTCCGTCATATAACGTCCTGTGAGAATTGGTTTGGACATCACTGCCCCTCCTTCGTTATAAATTTTTCAAGCGTATCATCGCACCAGTCAATCGCCGTAGCGGTCATTCGTTTTCCATAATCCAACGTAAGCAACCAGTACATGGCATCCTCCTCTCGCTCGTTATGATCCTTAATGCCCTGCTCAATAGATATATAAATCTGGTAACGCTCCTCCAGCTTTTGTTTGTACGTTTGTAAAAGGGTGGTGGTTTGATCACCGGTTTGGTAGCGGCCGAAAAATAGTTTGAGCAATATTTCATTTCGTTCAGCAGGCAGCTGTTCCACGGGCTTCTCCAGCCATTTTTTTAAAGCTTCCATGCCTTTGGAGGTGAGGAAGTACTCCTTTCTGTCCGGTTTTCCGGGAGTGGATGAGGTACGGACCTCTGCCATTTCCTCCTGGACGATAAACTTTAAGGTTGGATAGATTTGTCCATAACTGATTTTCCAAAAATGAGTCAGGCTTTGATCCATAAACTGTTTGATGGCGTAACCAGATTTGCAGTCCGTTGTTAAAATCCCTAATATGACGTAGGTTGTATGGTTATACGTTTTCATTGGTTATCACCTATCTTAAAGTTATATATCATTTAGATATATAGTATCCAATATATTGCAAAATTGCAAGAAAATTTAGCAAAATGAAGGCACAGGTGATCCACCAGACGATGCACCTGTGCTTCGTTTAGCTGTAGTGGGCGTTTTGCTGAACTCCGCTTCTGTCGGGGAGCTGTGGATGGACAAATGAGCGCTTCCGGTTTTTTTTATTGTCCCCGCCACAGATGAATAAGATTCCGATTCTGTCCTCTGGCAAAAACATCTGTACGGTTTGGTCCCCAGGAAACGGCAGCCGGTGCTGAAGTTAAGCTTCCGCCAAGGTTTTGCCATGATCCCCAGCGCGAGCCATTCCACTCTCTTCGAAATAGCTGGTTCCCTGTACCTCGGACAAATACTTCTAATTGATTTGATTGTCTAGAGGAGACGGCTGGTGCACTTGTTAAGGTTCCCCCAAGGCTTTCCCAATTGCTCCATGTGCTGCCGTTCCACCATCTGTGAATCAGGTTGTTATTTTGACCTCTGGCGAAAACGTCGATTCGGTTTGGTCCCCAGGAAATAGCAGCAGGCTCAGAAGTTAGCGTACCGCCCAGGTCTTCCCAGTCCTCCCAGCGCGAGCCGTTCCATGTTTTTCTATAAAGCCGATTGCCTGTGCCTCTGACAAAGACATCAAGCTGATTGTTTCTGCGGGAGGAAACGGCTGTTCCGCTGGTTAGGGTACCGCCGAGATTCTCCCAGTTACTCCATGTGCTGCCATTCCACCATTTGTGATAAAGGGCGTTGTCTGTGCCCCGAACAAAAACGTCAATTCTGTTTGGCCCCCAGGAAACAGCAGCCGGTGCCGAAGTTAAGCTTCCACCTAGGTTTGCCAATTACTCCAGCTCATTCCATTCCACCAGATATGATAGAGTGCATTATCTGTACCTCGTGCAAAAACATCCAGACGGTTATTTTGCCAGGAGGAAACGCTTGGTGCAGAGGCTAATGTGCCACCTAAGCTCTCCCAACCGGACCATCCTTGGCTAGGGGGTTCAGGCTGACCACCCTTTATAAGCTCCAGAACAATTTCAATCACGCGTGTTAAATTTCGATTCATGACATTTCGTGGTACGTTCAATTGTGTAAACAACAAAGAAACCCACGGTGCCTCGTTGAAATTGCTGATAAATTTGACTGGCAGGCTGGTTTGTATTTGCCTGGTTAAGCGTGTAATTTACGATAAAGTTAAAAGCATAATCCGCAAGTTGTCTATTCATTCCTGCCTGCTGAAGCTGTGAATATAAATAACTATGCTGAACGCAGGCGCTGTAAAACCTGCTGAGTACTGACTTGCTGGCGAATGTCTGCATTTGGGTAGCTGTAACCACCATATACAGGATGATTTACTGGCATCCAACCATATTGATTTCTATACATTTTCATACCTCCGCTTTTTAATTAGGGTATGCATGGAGAAATCAATTGGGAATGTCCAGCGAAAAGTAGGAAAAATGCAGCTTAACGAATAGGATAATGAACGTCTATAATCTCCAAGTTATCACCTAAAAATTCTACTAATTCTCTTTATATTAGCAGCTTCTTTTTCATATATATACAAGTGTGCGTTCTATTAAATGAACATTAGTTGATTTTAATATAGTAATTTTAAGAAAACTAGAGAATATACAAAATATTTAGAGTTAAATTGTTCTTTATAATGAATATAATGATATTTGCTAGTTTTCCTTAATAATATATTAAACTATACTACTATTAAATGGTTCTTTATATAGAATTAATTGTTCTTTACAAATGAACAAATAGAGTATCTAAATGATCACACACATTGGCAGATGACTGTAGATACTCTAAAAAAATGAAAGGATAGGTGGTGATTGTGCGAAAATCATTAGTCATTATGTTTGTAGCTGCTTTTTTATTAATTTGTACACTTTCTGTACACGTTTCAGCAGACAAGCATCTTGCAATATGGAACAAGGAAACCTTTCAAAATCATGCTGAGAAAATTCCCCTTTTATTGCAGGAGAGACTTGCGGAATGGAAGAAAACATGGGAAAAACAGACGGATAAGGCAGACAAACAAATGAACAGCAACTTGGATTATTTTCACGTAACAACTTCTCGAGATGCTAAGCAAAACATCAACAATTATGAAAAAGACTATGAGACGCGTTTACAGGAAACAAAGACGACACTGTTGGATATGGACTTCACTGACTTTGAAAGGATAAAAAAGGAAGAAATTAATGAAGAAATATCCGAGGATGTTGAGGGTTTTCTGGAAGAGCTATTAGCGGAAAAGTAATGAAATTAAAAAAAGAAAGGGAGTTAGAAGATGAAATTGAAATCATTAAAAGGAAAAATTATTGTTGGTACAGTAGCAATCGGCATTATGTCAAGTGCAGGTCTGGCTTTTGCGAATACAGATGCAGGGGAGCGGCTGCAATCATGGTATGAAGGTGCGTTTGGAGAAACAACTGAGTCCGTAGAATCGCAAGTAACCGCATATGGGGAAAGCCTAATTCCAGGATTAGAAGACGAGTATAATGGGATGAAAGAAGAGGCAACAACGGATATTAATGATACGAGAGACAGTGAAATAGGCAATGCAGAAAGTGCCATTGAAAGCGCTAAGGAGAGCCATTTAGAGAACCTTAATGGTACGAAAGAAGAAATATTAGCTGGCATGCAGCAAAAATTTTACCAGGAAGTTTTTTTGGAGAGCTATTTTGACATTCAAGATTTAGCTGAACAAGCTCAAGAGTATGCTACGAATGACTTAACAGCTCACACAGGGAGTAAAGGAGAGGAAGCTCTAAATAAAGTAACAGAGGATCTGAATACTGCTAAAGAGGAAGCGGTTTCGGATTTAGAAGAAGCTATTGAGAATGCAAAGGCAGAAATTGAAGCAGGACTGGCTAATCATGAAGAAATTACGGTTAGTAATCTTAATAACCAAATTGATTTTGCTATTAGAGATACTCGTAATATAGTAGAAGAAACGTTAAACGGGCTCGTTGAAGAACAACAGACGATTATTGCTGAAGCAGCTGCAGAACTTGAAGGTGATGCAATGGATGCGTTAGATGAAGTTGTAGCAGGAATAGGTGAATAATTAACGATAGATGTTTAGGGTCTCGGATTAGAGGCCCTATCTTTATCAAGAAGAAGGAGGATTGATGATAATGAGCAGATGGCAAATACGAAGAAAACGGAAAAATAGGAAAAGGTTACTCGGAGCATTCCTTTTAATCGTATTCTTTAGCAGCAGTATGAATATGGTGTTTGCTGACCAAAACATTCAATCCTTGTTAACCAATTGGTTTGACCAGAAAAAAACAGCGGCCATTGATGAAATTGAAGAAGCTGTTGATGCAGAGCAACAAGAGCAAACCCAACGTCTCCAGAAAGAGCTACAATCAGAAATCGAGCAATTGGATAAAAAATTAAATGATTTCACCAATCAGGAAAAAGAAAAACGGGTTCAAGCCATACAGGAGCATGCTGATGAATTAATCGCAAATATGAATTTGGATGAAACTGAAAAAAGAGAGTTTGTGAGAGCAGAACTCAAACAGATCGTTCAAGAGGCAAAGAACAAAATGGATAACGTTCGTACAGAACTGAAGGCTGTTGAAGAGGCAGGCCAAGTGTATCAACCAGAAAGTGAAGAAAAATAAACCAAATGGAGTTTATATTCAAAACAGTTCATAAAAGAATATCCTGGAACCTTTCGGGTAGTAGAATTATTTTACTAAAGCAACGAGTATGATGGTTGCTTTTTAATAATCAATTAAACGAAGAAAAATTCCTTTCTTCAATCTAATACTAAGCCGTAAATAGATGGGGGTATTAAGGATAATCGTTTCGTTAAAAGTTTCCCATGATAGGAATTGTTAATCGTTTTTATTTGGATTTTTGGGTGTGGAATTTGGTTTTCACACTTGTACTATTGGTTTAATAAGGCGGTAATTTTCATTTGTGCAGTTGGAGTGAAGTTGTTTTTGGTAAATTCGTTCTTGATAGAAATAGAACCATAATTTTCTTAGGAAAATTGCATCAGGCTCCTTCCTATTTATAGCTCTTACTATTACATCTATATTTCAATTCTATTAAAACCCACTGAAAAAATAGATTGCTAGAAGAAGGCTATAGTAAATAAAAAACATAATTGGAGGATTCTATCATGAAGAATTTATCAAAAAAGTGTTTAACACTACTCACAATAGCTTTAGGCGTAACGCTATTTTCAAACGAAATACACGCAAGCAGTAAGTATACTGTGGAATCGGGCGATGTACTATCAAAAATTTCAATGGATCATAATGTAAGTGTGAATGCATTACTTGAGTTTAACCCTTCCATTAATGATCCGGATGTTATCTGCGCTGGTCAAACGATTAAAATTCCGGATGAGGAAAAGACATTTAGAGTAACGGCTTATACGGCTGGTTATGAATCAACCGGAAAACACCCTGGAGATCCTGGTTATGGTGTAACAGCTTCAGGAACAAAAGTGGAGGAAGGACGAACCGTTTCCTGTCCAGCATCAATGGACTTTGGAACAAAAGTGTATATTCCTGCCCTTGATAACACATTCACTTGTGAAGATAGAGGTGGTGCAATTACAGAAGGACGATTGGATGTATATAAGAATGATTTAGAAGATGCACTAGAGTTTGGAGTTAAGGAATTGAAAGTGCTATATTAGGTTATGAAATAGGATTTTACATAGTATGGAGGACTCCTTTGCCCTTAATGGAGCGGGGTGGGTCTACATATGTATTCTCATAGAAATGAATGGAGTTGCCGGTCTCTGATTTTCTTCTTCTTCAGATACGGGCAATGAAGGACAAAATCCTTCCTGGAATGGAAGAAATGTCTTTCATAGGGGGGATGAAGGACAAATAGGAGCAAAAAGCTAATCCAGATGTCCTTCATAAGCTTAATGAAGGACAAAAACAAGCAAAAATTCAAGCGAGATGTCTCTCATACAAGTAATGAAGGACAAAATTGGGTAAAAGCTTGACCGTATAATGGAATATAGTCTTTCAAGCTCCAAAAATAGCTATAATATGTAAACTCTCTCTATAAGTAAAAGCAGAAGCTTCCGGGTAAAAAGGAAGATTCCGCTTTTATATTTATGCGAATGGGGATGAGGAAATTGCGGAACCCGGTGTATGAATGGCCAGAGAGGTAAACATAAACCTCTCTGTTTTTTGTGAAAACGCAAAAATAAATTACCATTTTTTCACTAGACAGTTGCTATTTTGTTCATAGTACGACCTCCTTTCTGAATAGGTTAATAATCAGACAATAGCCTATTCAGTAGAGGAGGAAAAGTTTGAATTTGTTAAATTACGTATTTCCTCAGATACCGGAAGAAGAAATGGCTTCAATCATCAGAAATGGGCTTGATAAAACAGAAGTACCTAAGAAAATTATTATTCTGGGGGCCGGTATGGCCGGACTTGTATCGGCATCATTACTTAAAGAAGCAGGACACGATGTAACCATACTTGAAGCAAGCGATAGGGTAGGAGGGCGTGTCTACACATTAAGAGGGGATTTTAAGTATGGGCAATATCTTGAGGCTGGTGCGATGCGTATTCCTCATACGCACTCTTTAACATTAGAATATATACGAAAGTTTAATCTCCCAACGAATGAATTTATTAACAGTACTCCTAACGATATTTTCTATATTAATGGGAAGAAGGTTCGTTCGAAAGCATATGAACAGAATCCTGATATTCTAAACTACCCCGTATATCCTCATGAAAGAGGGAAAACAGCTACTGAATTACTTCAATTCGCCATAAAACCGATAACAGATTTTATTAATCAAAATCCAAGAAGAAACTGGCCTTGGGTTATCAGGGAATTTGATAAATATTCGATGGATTTTTATTTGAGATATAATCCGTTTGGGATATCCTTATCACCTGGTGCAATCGAAATGATTAAAGTATTGCTTACTCTTGAGGGGCTAATGGAGCTTTCTTTCTTAGAACAATTACGTGAATTGTCCATTTTATTCACACCTAATATCACATATTATGAAGTATCAGGAGGTAACGATAAACTTCCTAATGCATTTACAGAACAATTGCAGGATAATATCCAATATGGTCAATATGTAAAAAAGATTGTACAGCATGACAATCAAGTCACCGTTCATTCTGTCCATAAAATTTTAGAACCAACTGAGATTACCGGTGATCTTGCCATTGTTACGATTCCATTTACTGTTTTACAGTTTGTAGATATTGAACCTTATGAGTCATTTTCAGAAAACAAATGGAAGGCCATTCGGGAAACCAACTATGCTGGCTCGACGAAGACAGGAATTCAGTTTAAAAGCAGGTTCTGGGAAGAGCGAGGGTTATATGGTGGGCAAACGATAACAGATCTCCCCATTAAATATGTTCAATATCCAAGTCATAATCTTGGATCAGATGGCTCTGGAGTCATTTTGGGCAGTTATACTTGGGAAGATGATGCCATCCCCTGGGATAGCTTAGAGGATGATAATCGCTTTGAATACGTATTAAAAAATTTAGCTAACATCCATGGCGATCAGGTGTATCAGGACTTTCAAGGCGGAGTGAGCCATAGTTGGATTAGGTATCCATATTCTGCAGGGGCTTTTACTATGTTTAAGCCTGGACAAGTAACAGAATTAGTGCCCCATATTTCCACACCAGAAGGAAGGGTTCATTTTGCTGGAGAACATACCTCAACCACACACTCATGGATCCAAGGGGCAATTGAATCTGGAATTCGAGTTGCATCTGAAGTCAATAACTTACCTAGAACATATTTTGGTTCTTAAATGATTAGGAGGTAATTGGCTATTCGTATGTAGAAGACGAGTCCCTTTTGTTTTGAATGGCCTCGTCATCTTATTTTAAGGTAAACCATACCACAAGTGATGGTAAACGAAAGAGCAGAAATAACTGTGGATAACAAGGATTAGAAGAGGCTAACTATTAAAGGAGACCGCTCATGTTATATAGCCTGTCTCCTTTGCTTATCTTAACTCTGTACTTCGCTCATCAATGCATGTGTGTTATCCTCTGTATCTTTAAAAAATACCATCCATATTTCGGTTTGTCCCATTTTCGAAACAACATGTGGTTCATCGATAAAAGGAACGTCTTTAGCTGCTAAGCGTTCATAAGTATCTGTAATATTATTTACTTGAAAATAAATGACTGAACTTGAATAGGCAAACTCTTCTTTTTCTGGAAGTGTTAACATAAGCCGAAGCCCGTCGCATTCAAAAAATGCCATACTATCAGTGTTAAATAAAAGAGTGAGACCTAGTTTCTCTTTATAAAAATCTAGTGCTCGGTTTAAGTCTTTAACAGGAACACCAATTTGTCCGATTTTTTGAATCATTTTCGTTTTCTCCCTTCAAATATCTTATTAATCGTAAGAATATATCATTCCGCCTAATATTTCTTATCCAATCTCACCTTTTTTCGATATTCGTTAGGAGAAATACCAACATGCTGCTTAAACTTTTTGCTGAAGGATACAGGATTTTGAAATCCAAGTTTAAAGGTTATATCGGTCATATTATCATTTGATTCTGTTAATAGTTGCTTTGCTTTTTGTATTCTGAATGCTGAAATATGCTGGTGAGGTGTTTGGCCATAAATTTGCGAATAGGTTCTTAATAAATGGTTAGGTGACAAACATGCAATCCGAGCAATGTCATGAAGTTTTATAGGTTTATCAAAATAGGACCTAATATAATCATGGGCAATGCTTAGCCTTCTATATAGTTCTTCACGAGTAGAGGTACGAATGGCGCTTAATGATTCAATTTCCTTGTAAGTATTAAAGTGTTCATTTAAGATGGACTGCATGATTTTATGAAATTGTTCTTCATAACCAACGGAACCCACTTCAAGATCAGGTAATATCTGTTTGAATGTATCCAGCTGAGAAGATAGAGTATTGTTTTTGTGATAGGTTTTATCAAAAAAGGCTATAGAACCTGTATCCTTAAACGGATCGGTTAGAAGACCATCATTGCTTTCTTTTACTGAATGAAAGACATCGGCTGCAAATCCATCTTTAAAGAAAACACAAAAAGATTCAACATCCTCCGTTTCATCAATAGAAATGGAATATGGACCTTCATTTAGAAGTAAGTACCTGCTCTCTTCTACGGCAAAAAAGCCTTTATTTGTTTTATAATGGGCCTTACCATTTGAAAAGGTTTTAATGGACAGCTGGCCGTCTCCTTCCCAATAAAACTGATCACTTTTTGCATGTAAAACGAAATTGGTAGAATCCTTTTTTGTCATAATATAATCTCCGTAATAGACATTTTCTTTATATTTCGAATCATGTTACTAACCCTTTTATGTATGAAATAAAACCGAGAAACATATAGCTATCCCTTTCCACATAAACACTCTCAAAGTGAGAATAGCTGATTGACGTCATGGGGGCGTGTTTCGTGTCGACCGTGTGGACGTGTCCCGTTGGCCACAAGGCGTTCATTGTCGCTGGAGTATGTAGTACGAGCCATAAGATTTTCTGCCTTCAGATGAATCAACTCCTTCTATTGTCTCCTGGCTATTATAACAAAAATTAGAAAATTTTGATATGGATAGAAGAGAGAGCTTATCAGTTTTTGATAAACGGAATCAACACTTTAGTAGCTGAAAAAGTGTACAAAAATAGAGTGCTAAAGTAGGCATGATAAGGGCAATATCGGGAAAAATAGACACATACAATATTAGAATAATATTTTAATTTTTAAGAAAATAGTGATAAACTATTAGTAGGTTATCATTTTCTACAATCTTACTATATAAGGAAGGTAAAAATGAGCAATAAACAGACTAACACAGACGTTGTCTTAATTGGTGCAGGAATTATGAGTGCAACTTTGGGGTCACTGTTAAAAGAATTAGCGCCGGATTGGGATATTAAAGTGTTTGAGAAGCTCGAAAAAGCAGGTGAGGAAAGTTCTAACGAATGGAATAATGCGGGAACAGGGCATTCTGCATTGTGCGAGCTTAACTATACTCCCGAAAAACCGGACGGGTCTTTAGATATTCGTAAAGCCATTAAAATTAATGAACAATTCCAATTGTCAAAGCAATACTGGTCTTATCTTGTAAATCGTAATCGGATACATAATCCACAGGACTTTATTAAACCATTACCACATATGAGTTTAGTCCAAGGCAAACATAATGTAACTTTTTTAAAAAAACGTTTTGAAGCGCTATCAGATAATCCTTTGTTCCAAGGGATGGAATTTTCGGAAGATCCGGAAAAACTGAAGGAGTGGATTCCGCTCATCATGCAGGACCGTAGTTCAAATGAACCGATAGCGGCAACCAAAATTGATTCTGGAACCGATGTCAATTTTGGTGCGTTAACCCGTAAATTGTTTGATTACCTGGAGAGTAAAGACGTTGAGGTAAATTATAAGCATAGTGTTATGAATGTCAAACGTACGAAAGACGGTTTGTGGGAATTAAAAGTACAGAACCATGAAAGCGGTTCTGTGGAACGACATACAGCCAAATTTATCTTTGTTGGAGGTGGCGGTGGAAGTCTGCATTTGCTACAAAAATCCGGTATTTCTGAAGGTAAAAGCATTGGCGGATTTCCAGTAAGCGGTCTATTTATGGTATGTAATAACCCGGATGTGGTAGCGAAGCATCATGCCAAAGTATACGGCAAAGCCAAGGTAGGTGCTCCGCCAATGTCAGTTCCACATCTTGATACACGATTTATTAACAATAAGAAATCGTTGCTATTTGGGCCATTTGCCGGCTTTTCACCAAAATTCCTGAAAACGGGTTCATGGTTAGATTTGTTTACTTCCATAAAACCACATAATCTCTTAACGATGTTAGCAGCAGGCGTAAAAAACTTTTCCTTAACAAAATATCTAATCCAGCAGGTGATGTTAACGAAGGAAAAGCGAATGGAAGAGTTATGTGAGTTTATCCCGGATGCTAGAAGTGAAGATTGGGATTTAGTCGTAGCTGGTCAACGTGTACAAGTTATTAAGGATACAGAAGATGGCGGAAAAGGTACACTTCAATTTGGTACGGAGGTTGTTAGTGCCGGTGATGGATCAATAGCCGCATTGCTCGGGGCTTCCCCGGGAGCTTCTACTGCTGTTCACGTTATGCTTGAGGTCATTCAAAAATGCTTCCCGCAATATATGGAAGAGTGGGAGCCAAAAATTAAAAAAATGATTCCTTCTTATGGAGAGTCTTTGATGGAGAAGCCGGAGCTTTTGCAGAAGGTTCAGCATTCAACAACTGACACGCTTGATTTAGCAGGAGGTAAGGAAGCTGCAGGTGGAGTCTCAGGATAAACTTTATCTTAGAGGCAGGTTTCTTCAGAGTAAGAAATGTATTTAATAAAGTTTAGCAGAATCAAGGGAATTCGCGTATAAATACCTTATCCTGTAATTTTTGAAAAAAGGGCTGTCCCGAAAGATGCTATTTATACCTTTTGGGACAGCCCTATTATTTTAGCTTTTGTTGCTCCTTCCACGAAATATTAATTCGCTTAACTTCATGCGGAGAACTATACCCAATATTCGTGGAATAAGTACGGCATTAAGTCCAAGAGCCACAGAACTCAGTCAAATGCTGAATCCAACCAGAAATCACCGATGCTATTCATTTAGAATATCTTCAATCGCAGAAATTGATTCTTCTGATAGTTTAACCCCAGATGCTTTGACATTCTCTTCTATTTGATGAGGCTTGCTTGCGCCAACTAATGCACTTGCTATTCCTGGTTGACGCAGAATCCAGGCTATAGCTAATTGAGATAAAGAAAGGTCCAGGCCTTTAGCAACACTCTCTAGTTTTTCTACTTTCTTTAATACTTCATCCTCTAAATATGTATTTATAATTTTATTTTTGGATTTTGGATTCGTAGCCCGGCTGCCTTCAGGAAGGGATTCTCCACGTCTATATTTCCCTGTTAGAACCCCTTGTGCAAGTGGAGAAAAGACAATTTGACTCATACCATTCTTTTCACTAGTTGGAAGTACATCTTTTTCAATATAGCGGTGAAGCATATTATACTGAGGTTGATTAACAACGATTCTATCTAATAGATAACGATCTGAAACTCCAAGCGCTTCTACAATTTGAGCGGCCGTCCATTCGCTCACCCCGACATATAAAACTTTGCCTTGACGCACCATGTCGTCAATGGTTCGAAGTGTTTCATCCACAGGAGTTTCTGGATCATAGCGATGACAGTAATAAATATCTACGTAGTCCATTTTCAATCTTCTTAAACTAGCATGCAATTGTTCGAATACATGCTTTCTTGATAATCCACGATCATTCGGCCCTTCTCCCATTGGCCAAAATACTTTCGTTGCAAGGACAAACGATTCACGAGGATATTTAGATAATGCATCCCCAACGATTTTTTCAGCCTCACCAGCTGCATAAAAATTTGCTGTATCAAAGGAATTAATACCAAGTTCATATGCTTTATCAATGACCTTTGTGGCAGTGTCTTTTTCTATGGAGTTCCCATATGTAAGCCAGCTTCCTAAACTTATTTCACTAACCTTTAAACCCGTTCTGCCAAGCTTTCGATATTCCATGATCATTCCTCCTTGTTGAATTTATATTTTGCATCCCGACCTGTTCCCATTTTAGATCATATTCCTTTCCAATGGCTAGCGATGGACTTTTTAGTGAAAGAAATATTTACCTATAGTATTTTCATTACAAATATTTTTCTCTTTTAAAATAGGCTCTGTTAAACTGAAGTGTTGATTTTGAGCTGCAGTGTCCTCGCTTTTCCCCGGGGGCTTCGTGATTCTTCTTGGCATACTACGACTGCGGGGCTTTCTTATCCCCTCTTCCCGAAGGAGTCTCGTGGACTTCCGCTTTCATCAACTTGGTAGAAAATGAACAATAAGCTTTAACACAGCCTTACAAAAAAACAATTACCTGTAATTCCAAAAGTTAGAGAACCAAATCTTCCCCCAATCCTTATCAAATGAACCAGAACTTTTCGAAATATTTAAAGTTAATCCGTTTGTTCGATAACCTTTTGAATCTCCCCCTTTTACCAATACCTCTGCAGAACTATATCTTTAAAAATTTTTTCTGTTTAAAACGGTCTAATCCCAGGGGTAAAGCAACAGGCCATAATAGGTTCTTCATGCTTTTGTCCTCTTAAATCTCATTAATTCTTATTCTTTTTAGCCATATCTATATGATCAATAGATGAAGGGGGCTTCTCCATCCAGTTATGATCAATCAAAATATTAGCTCCATCTTCCGCATATTGCAAAGTTTCCGTCAAAATACGCATAAATTTTGCACTTAAATCTCGACGGGAAACAGTACCTAATGCTACTCCATAATATCCAAGTGAAATTCCAGTTAACAGTGATACTTGAAACATCATAAGTTTATCTGAAAAAGGAGCTGTTGTTGATTCGAGCACCTCTGAATCTAAGGTAGGGGTATTGGAAAGATTCTCTTCAGATAAAATTGTCTCATAAACTCTATAACTTTATCCGCAATATTAGCTCCTCTAACCATATAATTTCGTACTTTTTGCTGGCCAGCCGTTTGACCAAAACCTAGTAACAACGCTTTCCCAACGGAGTTGCGCTCCATATTGTTATAAAAGTGCATAATTTCAATGGCGTTCATCGCTCGATTTTCCCCGAACCAACCTGCTAAATAACCTTGCTTTTCAATAAATTCTGGTTTAGTTGGTATGGGTATTGATGCAGCTTTGTTATATAATCCTTTCTCTAATAAAACATTTAAGGACTTATTATATAAGTTTCTGGTTAGATCAATTGCATTAGAGATAATATTCTTTACATCTGAACGTGCACAAGAAGCAAATGAAGATCCGTATGAATTCATCCCGTGCCTTGCCATATTATGAACGTACCTTAAATGGAATTCATCGGAATACAACGCTGGTGCATTAAGGTTTAAATCCTCGCTCTCGCTAAAACCAACAGGGATAGCGTGATTTTCCTTTTTGTAAATGGTTTTAATATCTTGCAGCATAGTTTCAGTAATTTCAATAGCCAGTTCTAGCACATCGCTAATTTCTGTATCATGTGTTTTTTCCTTAAAATATTTTAGTACACAGTAAGACATGCTATTATTCATATAAGCAGTCCAAAGCGCAGTTAATTCAGGCGAAGTAAGACGAATATGATCTTCAGTTTCCATACCCATAACCCTCCAAATTTTAATTCGCATGAGTAGTTTCTCCTAAAAAATGAAAAATATTTATTTAAGCTAAGAGATGGTATATGTAAATAAAAAAGCTGGATTTTATGGGGGGTTTACGAATTGCTTTGAATGTGAAGTTATGAACTAACCCTAATAATTGAACAGTAAAGGAAAAGGAGGTTATTTTCCAAGAAGGAGATCAGCTCTATTTTATTGGAGAAAAGGGGCTGTATGGTTGAATAAGGGATGTCTTTCATGGGCCGGATGAAAGACAAAACATAGCAGAAGCTCAAGAAAAATGTCCTTCATAACGCCAATGAAGGACAAAACAAGGCAGAAGTACAAGTGGAAGGTCCTTCATAAGGTCGATGAAGGACAAAACAAAGCAGCAATGGAAAGAAAATGTCCTTCATCGCGCTGATTCAGTTGAACCGACTCACTACATCGACCCACTCCGTTCATCGTGTTTCCTTTATCTCCCGCAGCTTTAGTCATTCCTAAGCTGGCGCTTCCCGCTATTCAGGTGCACTATCGTCAGTCACGGAATTCTATCATCACCTAATAAAAGAATGCATATGAAATAGGTCTTAATCACAAGGCAGGATTTTCCGGTTTTATATGCTTAATCCTTAGCTAATATAGCCTATCCTTGTAAAATTCACTTCCTTCTTTTGCTTCATTTTTCCAAAATATAAAGGAATTTACCCCCATTTAAATCAAAGTTAAAGTTAAGCAAAAAAATGGAGGAGGATGTTATCATGAAAAACAAATGGTTGAAAGTGATTGCATTAGGAGTGTTACTTGGAGGTATGGCTTTAGCGACGCCAACTACATCTGTGTTTGCTGCTAATGGACCGGATTATACTGGAAATGAAACGATTAAGAACGAGCGTCTTCATAATTATGAGGAAATGAGCGAATATCTTGATAAGTTAGACCAGCGTTCCGAAGCCCTGGATCTTGAAGTGTTTGGGCAGTCGAATAAGGGACGCGACTTATATTTGGCTAAGTTTGGAAATCAGGAAGATAATCCTACCATTCTCTATTTAACACAACAGCATGGAAACGAGACATTAACTACTGAAGGGGCACTTCAATTTATTAAACATTTAACCTCTAATTCTAAAAACGTAAGAGAATTATTGGATAATGTAAATATCCTAGTTGTCCCCCGTTTAAATGTTGATGGAGCTGAAGGGGATGTAAATTTCTCTTTAGATGATTATGTAGCAGGTACTCATACGAGATATAACGCCAATGGCATTGATTTAAATCGTGATCATGTAGATAAAAATGAACCTGAAACGGAGGCTTTTCATGAAAATGTTATCCAAAAATATAACCCTGATTATTTAATTGACTTACATCATCAGGGAACCCAAACGACATTAGGGGATACAGATGAACTGGTATCTGGGTCCATTCTGTTCCCAACAAATCCTGATGTAGACCCGGAAGTAGTTGAAAAATCAAAACAGCTTGGTGCTGTACTCTATAACTCTATTGAAAGCAAAGGTTTCGGTACTATTTCTAAATATGTTGGCGGTACCGCTCCCACCATTGGACGTAACGGTATTGCTCTAGAATATGGGATTTCAACCTTACTATTTGAGATGAGGGGCATGGCTGACCATTATTATGAAGATTATGTCTTAGGACAGAAGAGTAATGGCTATCTGATTAGACAGGCTGTAATCAGCTTAGAAGAAACTGCTCAAGCAATTGCTGATGGATCTATAGCAGAAGCTGATACTTCTTTCTGGGATACATTACCTGAAAGCTCTTATAATCGTAGCAGCGAATAAAAGGAGTTACGTTTAGGACAGTTCTATAGATTCCATAATGACCAAAATCTTGAAAGGACCCTTACGATTAAGAGTTGTGATGTTATTTGTTTCAAATGTGAATAAAAAAAGGGCATGGCTAGAGAGCCATGCCCTTTTTTTACGTTCTAGATTAGGACACTTGATCGTTGTCCTTTTCCTTTTCGTTAATAACGTTCTTTTGTATTTTCTTTTGATCCTGTAAGTCGCCTAAAGCAGTAAAAATACGTCTTCTTTCAACCGGCAGCGATCCGTACCGTGACTCATTATATAATGATTTACCCAGGGAGTAGATCATAAAGAACATAATAATCATAAAAGGAAAACCACCAATTACGGATGCGGTTTGTAATGAACTTAAGCCGCCTGCAAGTAGTAATACGGCTGCAAAGGCTCCTTCTAGTATGCCCCACGTTACACGCAGTCCAATTGGGGGCTGAGGATTTCCTTTAGATGTTAACATTCCGATAACGTAAGTACCTGAGTCAGATGAGGTTACGAAAAATACTGTAACCGAAATCATGGCGATAAAGATGAGTATACCGGAGAGAGGAAACTCGCTTAATAGAGCAAAGAAGCCTTGTGCTTCATCAGCTTTAACGGCATCCATAATACTAAACTCTCCAAAATGCTCGCCATATAATGCAGCACCACCAAATACACCGAACCAAACCATACTAACAGCAGTTGGAACAAGTAAAACACCAATTGTAAAACTGCGGATGGTACGGCCTCTGGAGACGCGGGCGATAAACGATCCAACAAAAGGCGCCCAGGCAATCCACCAGGCCCAATAGAAAATGGTCCAGCTATTATACCAGCCTTCTGCACCTTCTCCGGCGGCATCTATTCCGAAAGACATTTGAAGAATATTTTGCAGATAGCTTCCTGTAGAATGTGTAATGGCGTTTAAAATAAATACTGAAGGTCCTAGTACAAAGACAAATAATAAGAGTAGTCCAGCTACGCCCATGTTGATTTCACTTAACCATTTAATTCCTTTGTTAATACCTGTAGTCGTTGACAGAATCGCTAATCCTGTAACAACAACAACAATAACCAGCCATAATGTAGTGTTATTCGGAATACCAAAAAGGTTCTCCATTCCTTGACCAATTTGCATAACACCTAAACCAAGGGAAGTTGAAATACCAAGTAATGTTGCTAAAACTCCAATAATATTTACGGTATTTCCTATAGGCCCATTCAGGTTATCACGGCCAATAATAGGCTCAAGCGTTGAACTTAATAACATAGGCAGTCCCTTACGATAACTGAAATAAGCGAGGGCACAAGCTACGATGGCATAAATAGCCCAAGGGTGTAATCCCCAGTGGAAAAAGGAGTATTGTAGGGCTAAATGTACTGCTTCGGGTGTTCCTCCTTCACCAAATGGGGGCCAATCATAATGATTAATTGGCTCTGAAACTCCCCAGAATAACAGTCCAATTCCCATACCTGCACTAAATAACATCGCAAACCAGGCGCCAGTTGAATACCTTGGTTCTTCATCATCGTCCCCTAGCTTTATTTGACCTAGTGGACTAATAATCAGAACGATAGCCATCATAACAAACAGGCTGGCTCCTAAGATGAAAGACCAACCAAGGTTGGTAACCATCCAATTGAATGCTGTATCCATGTATTTACTAAATTCAGGCAATGTGATGCCGGCTACAACAAATAAAATGGCTAATATTAATGAAATGACAAAGACAGGCGTTTTTAACCCCTCTTTAAATGAATTTAGTCCTTTTTGACTTTTTTGTTGTTTAGACATAGTTGCCTCCTTACATGTAGAATATACTCAACCTTTAAAAGATACATGATTAGAAGCAAATGAGCAAATAACGAAAATAGACAAAAATAGATTTGTGTTACTTTATATCCTTTTTAGTTAGATTTATAGCTTACTATCGAAAAATATAGACAAATAACGTCATATTTCTCCCTATCAATCTGGTTGACGTTGAGAAAATACCTTTTGGGACAGTGGTGAAAAATAGGAATCGTCTTTCCTTTAGACGATCTATTTTTATTAATAAAGTTGCTGATTTTGGTGTGATTAACGTTTACATTAATCGAACGTTCCTGAACATTTTTCATTAAGGAGAGTCGTGAACAAGGCTTATTTCTAAATGGGTATGAATCTTTTTGTTTGTAGTGGAGTCACTTGTGTGATTGGATAATAGCCAATAGGACTATGGTATAATACTAGTTATAATGGAAAAAACGATTTACTAACGTGCACGTTTGAAAAATCTTAATAGCTAATCAAATCTGAAATTAGAAAGAGATACATATGGATAGATTAAAGACATTATTGAAAACCTATCAGAAACTGGTAGTACAAATCCTTAGTATTATTGGATTTGCAGTTATTATTGGTATAGGGATATTTATTATAAAAAGTGACTTCTTTGGAAACCCGGCTAAAGTGCAGCAATGGGTTGCTGGCTTTGGCAGTATAGCTCCCTTATTGTTTTTGGCTTTATCCTTTACACAGGTTGTGATACCTGTTTTGCCAGGTAATGTTTCAACTGTTGTTGGTGTGATGCTATTTGGGATAGGTTTGGGTTCTATATTAAATATCGTCGGTATTTTTTTGGGATCTCTGGCTAATTTTTGGCTTGCCAAGAAATATGGACGCCCCTTTGCCCGTTATTTTGTGAAGGATGACACCTATGAAAAATATATAGGATGGGTGAACAAAGGAAAACGGTTTGAGCGGTTCTTTGTGATTTCTATGGTTTTTCCAGGTTTTCCGGATGATTTTATTTGCCTAATTGCAGGGCTTACGAAAATGACTTTAAAAAAATTCATTCTTTACTTCTTATTATGCAAACCCATTACTTTAACAATCTATACATTGGTTCCTTTATACGGGATGAGTTATTTATATGACCTTTTCCATTCGTTTTAATTTAAAAATAAGAGGATGGGACCTAACAAAAAAATCAACTCCAAAGAAGAACCATGAACGATTTTAGCGGATGAAATATACGCAGACTCCTTTAAAAATGTATGCACATTTTTTCTCGTGCGCTGTAAAGTCATCCAAGCTTTTCTTTTGGCCTGCGGAAGGAAGACATAGAAAGCCTCCACGATGCACCAGCACGAGGAGGCTTACCAGAGCCGCCCGCGAAAAGCGAAGGATATTTCCGGAGCGGGTTTATGCATTTTCCACCATGTTAAATTCGTTCGGATTTCTCTGTGAAACAGCTTTTGTCCCAGCCTCTTATTTTAAGTTAGACAAATAGATTAATAACTAATACTCCGACAAGACCTACGACGGAGATAATGGTCTCTAGAAATGTCCATGTGAAGAAGGTTTCTTTCAGGTTTAATCCGAAAAATTCCTTAAACATCCAGAATCCTGCATCGTTTACATGGGAAGCAATTAAACTACCAGCACCAGTAGCAAGAACCATTAGGGCTGTGTCAACAGCGCTTCCTTGCATTAATGGAATGACAAGACCTGCTGTTGTTAAAGCAGAAACTGTAGCTGAACCTAAGGCAATTCTTAGGATGGCAGCAATCAACCAGGCTAGTACTAATGGTGACATTTGGCTATCGGCAAATAGGTTGGCTACGGCATCTCCAACACCACCGTCAATTAATACCTGCTTAAATACACCGCCACCACCAATGATTAGAAGCATCATACCAATGGCACGAATAGATTCTTCCGCAGATGTCATCACTTGCTTCATCGGAATATTTCGCTTTACCCCCATTGTGTAAATGGCTAGTAATACGGATATTAATAGTGCTGTTGTTGGTTCTCCAATTAGATGGATAATATCAAATAATAGATTATTTGAAACGTTTCCAAGATCCTGTATTAAATCCACAATCGTTGTAAGCGCCATTAATATAACCGGAAATAAAGAGGTTAAAACACTAATACCAAAACCAGGTGTATTCTCAAGATCATAAGATTTTGATGGACTTAAAGAATCTACGTTTCCGGTTTTCTCAAAGGCTCCAGGTGTGATTTTCTGAGCTAATTTTGTAAATAAAGGACCTGCGATGATAACAGCAGGAATGGCGATAATAATTCCATAGATTAAGACCATACCAATATTTGCATCATATTGCTGAGCGATAACTGTAGGACCAGGATGTGGTGGTAAAAATCCATGGGTTACAGATAATGCTGCAGTCATTGGAATACCTAGATATAAAGGTGATACTTTCAGTTCTTTTGCGATCTGATAAACAATCGGAATGAGTAGAACAAGTCCAACTTCAAAGAACAAGGCAATACCAATAATAAAGGAAGCAATGACTACGGCCCACTGAATCCGTTTTTTACCAAATTTATCAATTAATGTAATAGCGATTCTCTGGGCGCCGCCAGCATCAGCTACCAGTCTACCTAAAATTGCACCAAAACCAAAAATTAACGCAATACTGCCAAGGGTTCCTCCCATTCCGCCTTCAATCGATTCAACGATTTTATCCAGTGGCATGCCCAAGGCCAGAGCCACTAGAAAAGCTGTAACAATAAGTGAAATAAAGGTGTTGATTTGGAGCTTTGTAATGAGTAATAATAAAGCGATTACACCAAATGCGACAATAATAAGTGGTAAAATATTTTCAAACATTTTTATACTCCCCTATCTTTGTTGTTAAATATGATTAGTCTAGTTCTGATTGATAGTTCGCTATTTTTTCGTATTCAGTGGCTAGTGAGCGTGAAATACTGATAAAAATAGGAACCAGTTTTCTATATTCTTTTACATGCTCAGGATTTGGCTCATGCTGATGAGTTGAGCCTATATATTCTTCTACAGCATCAAATGATTCAATTTCTTGAAGTGCATACAATCCCAGTAAGCAGGCTCCCAGACAGGATGATTCGTGGCTTTCTGGAATGACAACATCCTGATCAAACACATCTGCAAGCATTTGACGCCATAGCTCTGACCTTGCAAATCCTCCTGTTGCTTTTATGGCCGTAACAGGTGTCTCCATAGCTTCTGTTAAAGCTAAGAATACGGTGTATAAATTGTAAATAACACCTTCCAGTGCAGCACGAACCAAGTGCTCTTTTTGGTGATTCAATGTTAAGCCAATAAAGGATCCTCGAACATCTGCATTCCATAATGGAGCTCTTTCACCTGACAAGAAAGGATGAAATAACAGTCCATTAGATCCAGGATTTACTTTATTTGCCATTTCAGTTAGTACATCATAAGGATCAACACCTAAACGTTTAGCTGTTTCCACCTCGCTGGACGCTAATTCATCACGAATCCAGCGAAAGACAATCCCTCCATTATTAACTGGACCTCCAATGACCCAGTGATCCTCTGTTAGGGCGTAACAAAACGTACGTCCTTTTGGATCTGTATGAGGCTTTGGAATTACGGTTCGAATGGCCCCACTTGTCCCGATAGTAACCGCTACTTCACCCTCTTTAATGGCATTGACTCCAATATTGGATAATACGCCATCGCTGGCACCGATTACAAAGCGGGTTTCTGGTAAAATGCCCATTTGATCTGCATATTGTTTATCACTTCCGGCAAAGATTTCTTTCGTTGAAACCAGTCTGGAAAGTTTTGTTTCTGAAATGCCTGCTACTTTTAATGCTTCTTTGTCCCATGAAAGGTTCTCAAGATTAAATAATCCCATAGAAGATGCAAGCGAATAGTCTACAACATATTCATTGAATAATTTATGGAAGATATATTCTTTAATCCCGATATATTTTTTCGTTTTTTTCGCAATCTCTGGCTTGTCATGTTCAATCCAGGCAATTTTGCATAATGGTGACATCGGATGTACAGGGGTTCCTGTTCTTAGGTAAATGTTATGTCCATTCCACTTCTCTTTAATTTTCCTTGCCCACTTTGAGCTTCGATTATCTGCCCACGTAATGCATTGCGTTAAAGGTTTATCGCTTTCATCAATCGCTATTAAACTGTGCATAGCACTACTAAAGGAGATAAAAGAGAGATCTTTCGGATTTATGGCAGATTTCTTCATAACATTCCCAATTGATAATAGGACAGCTTGAAAAATTTCATCTGGATCCTGTTCAGCTGTATAGATATCAGGTGTGTACAAGTCGTACCCATTGTTCTCTTCTGCAATAATGTCTCCTGTTTTTTTGTATAAAACCGCTTTGGTACTTGTTGTACCAATATCTACGCCAAGCATAAACTGATGTTTATTCATGGAAGTCACTCGCTCTCTTTAAAGATTCTGGGTTGTGCCATAAGCCTTCTGATTGCTTCTGTACATCATTAAAGTTTTTATAAAAGGCTTCCTCAACTAATGGTTCATTCTTTTCAATGATTGCCTGAATAAGCAATTCGTGATTGTAAATAATCCGGTCAAAGTCCTCATAATTATGCTGCATCCGGTGTCTCATATCTAATAAAATCAGACATTCTACAACAGGCTTTAAATTGGACCAGAGGATACCGATATGTCTATGTTGAATGGATGTAATGATGGTTTCATGAAATTCAATATCTTTAAAAGAAAACTCATTAGCATCTTTATATTTAATCGCAATTTTCATCATCTCTAAGATTTTCTGAAGTTCATGAATCAGTTTCTCATTGTCTTTTTTTAATATTCTACGAAAAACAAAGGATTCAATCATCAGTCTTACATCATAGATTTCTGCTATATCCTTTTCGGTTATACCGATAACCTCTGCACCCATTTTTTTTAGTTCAATTAAATCTTCTTTTTCTAATAGCTTTAGTGCATCTCGAATGGGAGATCGACTCACTTGATATTCTTTAGACAATTGATTCTCAGAAAGTATTGTTCCCTTTTCAATATCATGGGAGATAATACGCATCCTAAGGTCAGTGGCAACTCTCTCACCCATCGATGAGGCTGCTAGTCTCTGTTCAGGATAGAACGCTTTCAAATGAAACCACCTTCTTTTATAAACAATACTTGTTCAACCTGTATACAAGTATATTATCATAAGGATTGAATCATGTAAACGTTTTAGGGTGCCTGTCACCACCCGAAATTTGTCGAAAAAAGACGAGAGGCCTCTGCTCTCTCGTCTTCAATCATTTTTTTTAATTTTTTATTCCCATTCAAAAGGGGTTTCTTGATAAACATAGTAATTAAGCCAGTTTGAAAATAATAGATGGGCATGGGATCGCCAGCGGTGCAGTGGTTTTTGACCGGGATCGTTATTAGGGAAATAGTTTTCGGGTATGTCTGTTTTCAATCCCTTTTTTACATCACGCTCATATTCATCAGCCAAGGTTTTGGCATCATACTCCAGATGCCCGGTAATCATGACATGCTTTTCATCCTTGGATAAGATTAAAAAGGGCTCATTTTCTTCAGAAGTGCAAAGGACGGTTAAATCTTCGCATGCTTGAACGGTTTCTAAGGATGTACTTGTATATCGGGAATGAGGCGCTAAAAATTCTTCATCAAAGCCACGTACAAGTTCTACAGTTGGTTTTTTGACATAATGTTTATAGACCCCTGTACATTTTTGGGGCAGTTCAAATTTTCCGATTCCGTAATGATAATAGAGGGCTGCCTGTGCACCCCAGCAAATGTGTAATACAGAGGTAACATGTGTCTTAGACCATTCCATAATGGTGGTAAGCTCCCTCCAATAGTCAACCTCTTCAAAGGGCAATTGTTCAATTGGCGCCCCTGTTATGATCATGCCGTCAAAGCGCTTATCTTTTATATTTTCAAAGGTATTATAAAATTGTTTTAAATGAGATGGCTCCACATTTTTAGATTGATGACTTGCCGTATGGAGCAAGGTGACAGAAACCTGTAAAGGCGTGTTTCCTAATAAACGAAGCAGCTGTGTTTCGGTTCGTTCCTTATCTGGCATAAGATTTACAATTACAATTTTTAAGGGACGAATATCCTGTGTATGGGCCCGGTCAAGATCCATAACAAAGATATTTTCCTGCTCGAGGACATTACGCGCTGGTAATTGTTTTGGTATATTAATCGGCATGTTAATCCCCCTTTATATATATGTCATACATCATTCTTTTTGATATATATGTATATATATTCTAAAGGATATTTTCAAACATTTCATGGTAAAATTCTGAAAAATTAATGATTTCTTAAGTCCATACAGGCTTTTCTTTTTAGTTAGGCTCTGTTAAACATAGGTTTTGATTTCCGCTCCAGTGCGCTCACTTTCCCCGGAGGCTCCTCAGCATTACGCCTGCAGGGTCTCCCGTATGCTGCTCTCGCACCCCTCGGCTCTAAACCACTTTCCGGCGCATTCCCATACACAAAAAGACTGCCTTCAGAGTAAAAGACAGTCATTACATCATATAGTCGCAGTAGACCATTCTGGTTAGAGCTTAATCTTTCGTATCCTCCTCTAATTTTACCAGCTTATCTGTAATCTCCTCTTCTTCCTTTTCGGCAATTTCACTTGTTATAATCTCTTCATTTAATAAGTGATTAATAACTTCATGCTGGGCATACAGAGAATGTTTTTGTAAGACGTGTTTTTGCTGTTCTTTAAGGGTTGGATGTTCTTGGAAAAGTTGCTCCATTTCATTCTGTATTTGTTGCAGCTCATGCTCGTATTGATCTACTAATTCTCTAGCTACGGTTTCACTGATTAACAATTTATTTTTCACCTTCATCACTTCATCAATGGCGGTTTCATACCGATGGGCCCGTGCGATTAATTCCCGATACTCTTGATGACCTTTTTCTGGTTCTTTTACTCCTAAGAGAGAGATAAGGGGTTTTATGGTAAGCCCCTGAACAACTAATGAGAATAACACCACACTAAAAGCCATAATTAAAATCTCATCTCGACCAGCGAATTCTCTGGGAAGGCTCAAGACAAGAGCAATAGATATGGAACCTCTTAAGCCCCCCCAATTTAAAATATGCTTCCATGAGTTGGAGAAGTTTCCCATGAAGAGCAGACTCCCATATACGGCAACACTCCGGGCTATAAGGACAATGAAAATGGCTAAGAAAATCATCCACCATTTATCCGAAACATTAATCCGGGTAATTTCCAGTCCTACCATTAAAAAGACCAGGGAGTTGGCAAGTAACGCTGCAACATCCCAAAAGTTATTAATGTTTAGCCTTGTGGTTGGGCTCATCCCGATTTTCATGCCGTAGTTTCCTAAAACAAGAGCTGAAATGACAACAGCAATTACGCCTGATGCTTCAACACTTTCGGCCAGTAAATAAGATCCATAAAATAAAATGACACTAAAGATAATCTCCAATGGATAATCATCAAAATATTTGGTTAGGTGGGAAAGTCCAAAGCCTAAAGCCCCGCCAATAATTAAACCAAGTGATACCACTTTAATAAATTCCCAGATCCCTAATCCTGCCCCTTCTAACCCAAGTTCCGTATACGTTAGTAAAGAAAAGGCAGATATGTTAAAGAGTACAACAGCAAGTCCATCATTTATTAAACTTTCTCCTTCAATAACGGTAGAAAGTCGTTTATTGACTCCCACACTTTTGAAAATCGATAATACACTCACTGGATCGGTAGCACTCATAACGGCAGCAAAAACAAAGGCTGCTGAAACGGAAATTCCCAGTAGCCAAACAGAGGAAAAGCCGATAACAATAAAGGACAAAAGGGTGCCTCCAAAAGCCAGAGCTAGAATCGGATTTTTATTTTCATTCAAATGAGAAAAAGGTAATTTAAGTGCGGCTTCACCTAAAAGAGCAGGTAAAAATAATGTAAGAATAACAAAATTGAAGATTTCTCCTTCTGTAATAAACGTAATTAACGGTTCCAATACAGGAATGTGAACAAGACCGATTATGGTACCCACAATGACGAGTGAAATTGGATAGGGTCTTTTGAATTTTTTGGCAATGGCGGTAATACCCGCTGCAATCATGACCAGAATAAGACCAAGTTCAAAAATATGATGTAAATGTAAATCATTCATACAGGATTTCTCCTTTATTCCCATTATTGATAAGTTCATCTTCCATCTATTGTCCCCAAAATAATAAAATGGTTTCACAAGTCATGGAATTTACCAGTAAAAAGAATGTCCAAGGATTCGTATTAGTCAAATAAAAGAGGATATCCAATTTTGAGAGAGAAAAGGTAGTAAGGGAGGGAGAGCAAAGTGGATTTATTTAACATTATAACAAATCAGAAGGAATATTGGCTTGTGGATCAAATAAAGAAGGAGAATGTTGGATCTAATGATTATCAAAAGCAATTTTCCAGCATATTGAACGATTGGATAGAGGAGCGAATTGGTTATTTATCCTTATTGATGGATGAAAATCAGGAAGAATGGCTGATGAGTAAAGGGTTTGAGAAGATTTCAAGCATTGTCGAGTATATAAGATCATTAGATTCTTTACCTGATATAGATGAGGAAATGGACTATCATTCTCTATCTGAAGGCAGCATGAGTGATCAGGAATTTCGTTTATTATATGATCGTTGCAGAACAGGGACGCTAAATAAAAATAAACAACAGAGTATGGATAAGGTCATGCATGCGATAGAAACAGAACTAGGTCCGAATTGGCGAAAGCATTGTTATTATTTTACGAAAAGTGATTCATTATTAGGCATCTGTATCCCTCATATTGAAATGGGAACAAATGATGAAGGGAGATTGTTTTATTTTGGGGTGACGCCTGAATTTAGAGGCCAAGGTACGGGTGTGAACATTCATAAAATAGCCCTGCATTTATTAAAAAATCATTTTTCTGCAAAAAACTATGTAGGAAGTACAGATACAAGTAATCAGCCTATGATAAAAATCTTTGAACAAAATGGATGTCAGCTTCGGGACCGCAAAGGAATCTATCGAATAGAAAAAGAAAACTGAATATAAGAGATACAGGGACTGGGCCAAATGGTAAACAGTCCTTTTTTCGTGTCTACTATGATTTTACCAGGAAATAAAGCTACTGGTTGAGATTAACTATTTACAGTTTTCGAAAAGTTATGTATATTAGGTTAGTGAAAATTTTGTCGAAAATGTAGGGCTATATAGATTTAGTATGTCGAATTTTAACAGGTTTGGAGGATTACTACCATGAAGCAAAAGCTATCAATTAGAGAGCTGTTCACTTTAGGCTTTTTCATGCTTGCCTTGTTTTTAGGTGCAGGAAATATTATTTTTCCTCCTTTACTTGGACAAGAGGCAGGTCAGTCCCTTTGGCCGGCTATTTTAGGCTTTTTGGCTACCGGAGTTGGGCTTCCGCTCGTAGCTATTATTACGGTTTCTATTGCAGGCAATATAGATGTACTTTCTAAAAGAGTTCATCCCCTATTCCAAATGATATTTCCGTTTGTAATCTATTTGGCGATTGGACCGTTTTTTGGTATTCCCCGTACAGCTACTGTCGCCTATGAAATAGGGGTTTTCCCTTTTTTGTCAGAAAATAATGACATTATTATGTTTGTTTCCACCTTGCTATTTTTTGGCTTAACGTATTTATTGGCTTTAAATCCAGCTAAGCTTGTTGATCGGATAGGAAAAGTTATTACACCAGTACTCCTGATCCTGATTGTCTTAATTGCTGTGCGAGGGTTCATTTCCCCATTAGGACCTATTGGGGATGCAACAGGAAAGTATATGGATAAGGCTTTTTCCAGTGGCTTCGTTGAAGGTTATTTAACGATGGATGCACTTGCAGCTCTTGTATTTGGGCTGGTTGTCATTAATCGAATTAAAGATAAAGGAATTACTGAGGTCTCTCAAATACGATCCTATACGGTAAAAGCAGGAGTGATTGCTGGTGCAGGATTATCTTTTGTCTATCTTTCTTTAGCATATATTGGAGCAACGAGTGTAAATATGACAGGAATACAGGATAATGGAGGAGCTATCCTTACCAATGTCACATCAACCTTTTTTGGTTCTATGGGTACGCTTATTTTAGCCTTTGTTATTATATTCGCCTGCTTAACCACTTCAATTGGGCTGGTTTCTGCTTGTGGTGAATTTTTAACCCAGCGCTTTAAAAAGATTCCGTACTCCGTAATCACTGCCATTCTATGTTTATTTAGTTTAACAATGGCTAATCTCGGTTTAAGTCAATTAATCTCTGTTTCTTTACCTATTTTGACGATGATCTATCCAATAGCCATTGTGTTAATCATTTTGTCAATCGGCAACACAGTAAAACCGGTTCCTCGTTTCGTATTTGCAGGCGCTATTATTGGGGCAGGTTTCATAAGTGTTTATGATGGTTTATATACAGCGGGATTACAAGTAGAAGCTATTACGAATGTTTTATCTTATCTTCCTTTATATGAATACGGTGCTGGCTGGATAGTACCGAGTATATTAGGTGGGCTACTTTCATTTATGATATATGGAATAGGGATTCTACTAAATTTGCGAAAACAGTCACATATCTATTAGATTTGCGAGGGAAAGGCTCCCTCACTTTTTATTTGTCTTCTAAGCACCATTATCGTTTTCTATTAGCCTATCTTTCTATTTTAAGGGACAATCATGGATTCCAACTCTCTTATTCTTTCATAGTTTGTTAATAAATAAATAGAAAGAAGGGATATGAGTGTTTGGTTATTCGATGATTCAAATGGTGCGTCAATATGGCGACAAAATGGAACGTCCTTTACGCGAAGAATTAATTCACCTTTATAGACCATTTAAATATACTCCCTGCTTTTTGCATCAAACTTTTGAGAACAGGTTGAAGCGTAAGAAGAAGCTGCCTGTCATTATTGAGTTTGATTCTGACATGTATGATAATGGATGTCAGGAGGTAGAGGAAATTACGAAGAAACATGGGAAAAATAGAATGAATCAATATTTTTCCCGGATATCCTGTTGTTCTGCAGATGTTACTCCCAATAGCTTAAACGAAATGCTAACAAACTGTAAGCATATAAAAAAGGTTTATAAAAATAAGCAGGTTCATGCTTTACTTGATGTGGCTGTTGAATCAGCTAATGCAAAAAATGTTGTCCGAAATAATACCCAATTAACTGGAGAAGGTACAAAAATTGCCATTATTGATACCGGGATTCATCCTCATCAGGATTTATCCGAACGAATTACAGACTTCGTTGACTTTGTTAATGACAGGTCCGAACCTTATGATGATAATGGACATGGTACTCATTGTGCAGGGGATGCCGCAGGAGATGGGGCTGCATCCTCAGAACAATATATGGGCCCTGCACCCAAAGCCCATTTAGCCGGAGTAAAAGTTTTAGACAGGATGGGATCTGGTACACTGGATACGATTATGCAAGGTGTGGATTGGTGTATTCAATATAATGAAGAAAATCCTGATGATAAAATTGATGTTATAAGTATGTCATTAGGTATGTCTCCACAGGATTATGGCGATGAAAATCAGGATCCAATGGTGCAAATGGTAGAGGAGGCCTGGAGAAACGGAATAACTGTTGTTGTAGCAGCTGGAAATAGCGGGCCGGATCCTCAGACCATTTCAAGTCCCGGAATAAGTAATCAGGTTATTACAGTTGGTGCTCTGGATGACCATGACACATCTGATACTAGAAGTGATGATGAGGTGGCTAGTTTCTCAAGTAGGGGTCCTACTATTTATGGAGAAGAAAAGCCTGACCTCTTAGCACCTGGAGTAAATATTACGTCTCTGCGTTCACCTAGTTCATATTTAGATAAATTGCAAAAGTCAAATCGAGTAGGAGAATATTACTTTACTCTGTCTGGTACCTCCATGGCAACGCCAATTTGTGCTGGTGTTGTGAGTTTAATGAAGCAAAGCAATGCTGAATTAACACCTGAAGAGATTAAAGAATTATTAAAGTCAGGCGCTGATTTATGGGATGATCAAGACCCTAATGTATACGGGTCCGGTTATCTAAATGCTGAAAATTCAATTCCTCAATAATAGAAAGAACAAGATGGGTCATTTCCCAAATATGGGTGATGTCCCATCTTTTTTGTGGCAAAAAGGGAAAAGGTTTTTTCCATTTTTTTACGAATTATATATAATAATGGGGAAACAAAAGTGAGGGGGAGGTTTAAGTGAACTGGATTAAAATTGGAGAGGTGAACATTCACTATGAGTGGATAAAATCGAAAGACCCTCATGCAGAAGAAACACTAATTTTAATCAATGGAGCAGGTCTTGATATGTATTCCTGGGATTTTATTATTCCTTATTTTCTTAAAAACTACCATGTAATGCGGTATGACTTGCGCGGACATGGTTATAGTGATGAAGGAAAGGAAAAAAGGGACATTACGTTGCTGGCAGAAGATCTCCATTACCTCATTTCTAAGCTCCATATAAAAAACTGCCACGTCATTGCACAAGGATTAGGCGGGTTTATAGGAATTGAAATCGCTTCCCATAATCAAAACAAGATAAAATCACTCGTCTTAATGGGTGTACCTCTCCATTATCCAAAACGGTTAGGAAGTAAGATAGTGAAGTACCGGAGGCAATTAGTAGAAGGTCAAAATTCTATGTTACGAATGGGTCAGGAAGTGATAAAAACAGCCTGTTATCCTCCTACTAAGGAAAAGAACAAACGCTTACTCCATGCCTACAAAAAAGTGTCACCTACTATCTATTTTGAACTGTTTCATACAGGTTTCGGCGAACAAGGGATAAAAAACTTACAAAAGCTAAACATTCAGATTCTTATACTATCTGGTTCTGAGGATAAAGTATTTCCTCCAGAATTAACAAGTGCCAGTTTAAATTTTAATCCAAATGCGAGGTTTTTTACCGTACCTAATGCAGCCTTTATGATACAGATGGATCAGCCACAATTAACTGCTGATTGGATTCATGGCTTTATTGAAAAAATAAATTCTAAGGAGAAATCTGAAAGTCAGCAATATGAACAAAAATACCAAAGAGATTTGACCACAGAAGTCTATTCAGAGATTCGCCAAATGCTTCACAATAATCATCAACAAACCAGTTCAAAAATATTGCAAGTCAATCTAATGAGTGGGTTCAAAGTGCTAGTAAACGGACAACCGATTTTAGAAGGATGGGGAAAACGGAAGGCAAAACCTCTCCTTATATATTTATTATTTCACCCATCAGTAACCCGTGATGAATTGTGTGATGTATTGTGGCCAGATACTGATATCAAAAATGCACGAAACCGTTTAAGAGTATCACTGCATCATTTAAAAAAGACACTTGAAGCCAACAGCAAGGAAACGATGTCTATTATTCAATCAGACAGGGAACATGTTTATTTACAATGCACGGTTGAGTCAGATTTACTTTCGCATTTACAAGCAATAAGAGAGGCGCATAATGAATCCTACCATCCTGAGAAAATAAAGCAGTATAAAAAGCTATTAATGGCCATGACAGAAAATCCCTTGCCCGGATTATATGAGGACTGGTTTTTAAAGCTTCGTGAAAATATTGAACGAGATTGGGCAGAAATGGCGCTTTTTCTTGCAGATGTTTATGAAGAGCAAAAGCATTTTAATCACGCAGTCCATTCTATTCAATTGGCACTTCAATATTTAGAAAATGAAGAGCTAACAAAACGTTTGCATGATTTAAAAACAATCGAGTCCTGATTCAGTAACGCGAAATAGAGTGGCCAGGAAATTTGTAATGAATGTGTAATGGCCCGCATGTTAAGATAAAATAGATTTTTGAATGATTAGAAATCATGGTTTTATCAGACAAAGGCAAACCTATTGAAAGATAGGGACGCAAAGCCACAGGTCTTATGTATAATAGTAAAGATGGCTGGGCTGCCTGAAATACAGGGGTATTTTAGGAGGTATAGTGGGTGAAAGAAGTAGGGGGAAAATGGGATCAGGAATGGGCCGGTTTATTGCTTGAGGCGAAAAAAATTGGATTAAGTATTGAAGAGGTCAAGGCATTTTTAGAAAAAGGAAAAATGGTTTATCATGATGAACAACCATACAGAAGGCTGGATAAAATAAAATAAGATCGTTTTTTTCTAAGTGCCGCATACCAGGGAATGCGGTTTATTTTTATACCTCAGTAAGGTAAACTTTAATGAAGCAGACTTATTCCGAAAATGAATGAAATAAAATGATAAATCATTCTCATTTTCACTATTATCGTTTATTATGGTATATGATAAGGGATTTGCAATAAACAGGTATTGAATTCAGCTACCATAAAGGGAAGGTTACGTATGTCTGAAGAAAACATAACAAGAGTACAGTTGGATGATAAAGAAGTCATCCTTATTGGAACTGCGCATGTTTCAAAACAAAGTGCTGAACAAGTAAAAGAAGTAATTGAAGCCGAACAACCAGATTCGGTTTGTATTGAACTGGATGAACAACGCTATCAGTCCATAAAAGAGGACAGTCAATGGAAGGACATGGATATATTTAAGGTCATTAAAGAAAGAAAAGCTACCTTACTCTTAATGAATTTAGCTATTTCCTCCTTTCAAAAACGGATGGCAAAGCAATTCGGAATCAATGCAGGTCAGGAAATGATACAGGGGATTGAATCAGCCGAAGAGGTTGGCGCTGATTTAGTTCTGGCAGATCGTAATATTCAGGTTACCTTTTCACGAATTTGGGGGAATATTGGAATTAAGGGGAAATTTATGCTGCTGACAGAAGTAATCGGCAGTATATTTAGTCGAGAAACCATTTCCGAGGAAGATTTAGAAAAGATGAAGTCACAGGATATGTTAAACTCCATGCTTCAGGAATTTACAGAGTATTTCCCTAAATTAAAAAAACCTTTAATTGATGAACGTGATCAATATCTGTCTCAACGAATAAAAGATGCCCCAGGGAATAAGGTGGTTGCTGTTTTAGGAGCGGCGCATGTTCCCGGAATAACAAGAGAATTGCATAAGGAACATGACCTGGAGCGCCTATCGGAACGTCCTCCAAAATCAAAGGTGCCAAAAATCATCGCCTGGGCTATACCTATTCTGATATTAAGCATTATCGCCTATACATTTGCTACGAATCCATCAGCAGGCATGCAGCAAACGTTAAGCTGGATCGTATGGAATGGGACCTTTTCTGCTATAGGAACAGCTATCGCTTTAGCCCATCCACTTGCTATTTTAACAGCTTTTATCGCTGCACCTATTACTTCATTAAATCCGCTTATAGCAGCTGGGTTTATCGCTGGTATTGTACAAGCCTTTCTGCGTCGTCCTAATGTGAGGGATTTTGAAAATCTGACCGAGGATGTTTTCCATATTAAAGGCTTTTGGCATAACAAGGTCACCCGTATTTTACTTGTGGTGGTTTTAGCGAATATTGGAAGTTCATTGGGTACATTTATTGGTGGTGCGGATGTAGTGAGACTGTTTTTTGAAAATTTATAAATGCAAATGCTTAAAAGGGCTTAAGGTAATCTTAGGTCCTTTTATTTTTTAAACGAAGAAAAATGATTTTTAAATGAATTCATTGAATGAGGGTTACTGGGTAAGCTAAGAAGAGGATTTATTGAACAATACTTGCTAAAAAGTGGGTTTTATAAATGGAGTCATTGGTGTTATTAAGTATTGTTGTCATTATAGCTTTAGGGATTTTCTCACAATGGCTCGCCTGGCGTATACAATGGCCGTCTATTGTGATTATGTCGTTAGCAGGGCTCATCATTGGCCCTTTGTTTCTATTGGTAAACCCTGAAAAAGCTCTAGGGGACTTATATAGTCCGCTGGTTTCCCTTGCTGTAGCCATTGTACTGTTTGAAGGAAGTTCAAGTCTCGATATAAGAGAAGTGAAAAACATTTCTAAATCTGTCTTTCGAGTGGTTACACTAGGAGCGTTTTTGGCATGGATTGGCGGATCCTTTGCTGCACATTATATTGCCGGTTTAAGCTGGGCTGTCTCTTTTGTTATTGGTGGTCTATTTATTGTCACAGGGCCTACAGTCATTATTCCTTTACTTAGGCAGGCAAAGTTAGATCCGAGAGTTGCAGCTGTGCTGAAGTGGGAAGGAATTATTGTAGACCCCATTGGTCCCCTATTAGCTCTGTTTGCCTATGAGGTTATTAAAGTGATGAATTTGAATGAAGGTGGTTTTGGCTATTTATTATCGTTTTTTGGAGGAGCTCTTGTCGCAGGTTTAATCGGATATGTAATGGGTCTGCTTGTTAGTGTGATGGCAGGCAAAGGATTATTTCCGGAATATTTAAAATCACCTATTATACTTTCCTTCGTTTTACTATGCTTTTGTTCAGGCGAATTGATTATGCATGAAACAGGAATGCTGTCGGTTACAGTCATGGGCTTTACCATAGCACGCAGACAAAAATATGTATCTTCAATTGGAAACATTGCACATTTTATTGAAAACATTTCAGTCATCTTAACCTCAACCATCTTTATTCTTTTAACTTCTTCTTTATCGAGAGAAACGATTGGTCAAATTTTTACTTTACCGATTTTAGGCTATGTAGGCATTATGCTCTTTCTGGTTCGTCCTTTAACCATATGGCTTTCCACGATTGGAACGGAATTAACCAATAAAGAAAAAACGTTAATTGGATGGATTGCACCAAGAGGGATAGTAGCTTTAACGGTTTCCGGCTATTTTGCTTCTATTCTGTTGGAAGACGGTTTTGATGATGCTTCGATTCTAACTGCTCTTACCTTTGCGCTGGTATTCATTACCGTTTGTGTACATGGCTTTAGCTTAGGTCCAATAGCTCAGAAATTAGATTTGGCCAGTAACGATACTCCAGGAGTATTATTGATTGGGGCCAATGAATTTTCCTTTGCACTTGCCAATCACCTTAAAAAAATGGAGATTCCGGTTTTGGTTATGGATCATACCTTTCATCATTTAAGCAAATCGAGAGAGTATGATATTGATGTTTACTATGGTGAAATTCTATCTGAGCATACAAAGTATGAAATTGATTTAACCCCTTATGAGTATATATTATCTCTGACAGATGACCCTGCTTATAATGCTCTTGTCTGTCAGTCCTTTATTCCGGAGTTTGGTTATCAGTATACGTTTACCTTAACTTCTAGAGGGGACGGGCCTGAACAAAAGGAAATTCCACCTGCCCATCAACCGAATATTCTGTTTGGAGAGAATGTAGAGTATGAATCACTCAACCGTAAAATGCGCGAGGGCTATTCCTTCCAAACCATAGATTTAGAATTGGAGGAAAAAAAGACCGTCAAAAAAGAGGACTTGTCCGTACCTGTTGATGGAATATGGATTTTTATTAGAAAAGAAGATGATGAGCTTATCTTTATCACTCTAAAAGAAAAAGTAACAGTGGAAAAAGGCGATCAGCTCGTGGTGTTGAGTAAGGAGGCAGAGCAGTAAAGCGAGATAGTTAACAGAACGGCCATGATGGCTCCTGGAAATAAGGGACTCATTATGGTCGTTTTGTTTTAATCCTTAAGTATGGGATTGATGAAGAGACATATGGGTTTTACGCTTCGATTACCTCCTTTCACGGTCCTCCTATAGAAAAATAACCGCATTTTTCTGAAATAAACAAATTTTATAAACAAATTCCCGTTGCAAAACCCTGCCATAGCTATTATAATGTCCTTTATATATATACGATTGTTCTCTTCTGGAGGACTGAATGTGGGTTTGGTAAAAGAAATTACAATCTTAGGGGGCAGGAGCAAACCATGAACAAGGTGAAAGTTGGCTTAATGGGAATGGGAACCGTTGGTACAGGGGTATATCGACTGGTTGAAGGACATCAGGAAGACTTGGTAAAGCAGACCGGAATGGACATTCAAATTAGTCGTATTCTGGTTCAAAATCGTGAAAAGAAAAGGACGATTGCCATAGATGAAGACCTTTTAACAGAGGATCCGTATACGGTACTTCAGGATCCAGAGGTTGATGTTATTGTAGAAGTTATGGGCGGAGTAGAACAAACGAGAGAATATGTTTTGGCCGCACTTGAACAAGGGAAGCATGTAGTCACAGCTAATAAAGATTTAATGGCTGTTCATGGCGGTGAGCTTCTTGAAAAGGCGGTTAAGCATGGATGTGATTTATTTTATGAGGCTAGTGTTGCAGGTGGAATTCCGATTCTACGAGCTTTAGTTGAAGGTTTTTCCTCCGATCGAATTACGAAGATGATGGGGATTGTAAATGGAACATCTAATTATATGCTGACCAAGATGAGTCAGGAGGAAGAGTCCTATGAATCTGCCCTGAAAGAAGCACAGGAATTAGGTTATGCAGAAGCTGATCCGACTTCTGATGTAGGTGGTCTGGATGCGGCGAGAAAAATGTCCATACTTAGTACTTTAGGCTTTCATGTAGGAATGAATTTAGATGAAGTTGAATGTGTCGGCATGGAAGAGGTTACTTTAGAAGACATTCAGTATGCAAAGGATTTAGGGTATATCATTAAATTAATAGGTATTGCGAAACAAGATGATGAACTCATTGAAGTAAGTGTAGAACCTGCCATGATTAAACAATCTCATCCACTTGCTTCCGTAAACGGTGTCTTTAATGCTGTGTATGTATACGGTGAAGCGGTTGGGGAAACGATGTTTTATGGTCCAGGGGCAGGGGAGCTCCCTACAGCCAACGCTGTTGTGTCTGATCTTGTTACTGTTGTGAAAAACATGAAGCTTGGTGTGAATGGCCGTGGTATGCTAGCTCCTTATCGGGAGAAAAAGCTTAAGAGCGATGATGAAATTTTTGCAAAGTATTTTGTTAGACTTCTGGTTGATGATCAAAGTGGTGTCCTTGCACAAATTGCGAAAAAGCTTGCGGCTTATGATGTAAGTATTGAGCAAGTCATACAAAAACCTCATGAACTGGAACATAAAGCAGAACTGATTATAGTGACACATCAATCGACCAAGAAAAGCATCCATCATGTATTAGAGGAATTGAAATCGTTTGAGCATATTGATGCCATTAAAAGTCTCTATCGTGTCGAAGCCAGTGAGTAGTAGTAAATCCATTCTTCCTGTAATCATGGGGGAGAATGGATTTTTTATGCTGGAAGACTTCTTTTATTCTATGATAGAAAGCAGGAGTGATTACATGCGTACTGAAATTAATGGAAACCTGTTGGAGTTGAAAGCAGGAGACATTACAAGGCAGAGGACAGAGGCAATCGTTAATGCTGCAAATGGTTCTCTCTTAGGTGGCGGGGGTGTTGATGGAGCCATTCATCGTGCAGCAGGTAAGGAATTACTTGAGGAGTGCAAAAGAATCCGGAAAGAAGTGTTAAATGATCACTATTTACCCACCGGTGAAGCTGTATTGACAAAAGGCTATCAGTTGCCAGCAAGTTATGTGATTCATACTGTTGGTCCCGTTTGGAATAACCGTGGTGACGAACCTAGGCTTTTGGCCAACTGTTATCAAAATTCTCTGGAGCTTTCTAGAAATAAAGGGGTAAGCAGTATTTCTTTCCCATCGATATCTACAGGTGTTTATGGTTATCCGATAAATCAGGCTGCTCCGGTAGCGTTACAAACTATTATAAACTTCTTACAGGCCCAAGCATTTGGAGATGTCGTCATGACCTTGTTTTCCGAACAGGATTATCAGGTTTATAAACAGACATTAAAAGAGCTTCTTTAAGAGAAGAATGGGCTTATCCTTGACATTTGTCTGACATCTTTCCATGATAAGGTTACAAAAGAGAAAAGTGCGTTGGAGCTGATACAGAATGAAGCCAATCTTAATTGTTGAAGATGAATACCCGATAAGTCAGGTGTTACGAGCTTATTTGCAAAAGGCCAAGTTTGATACGGAACAGGTGTACACGGGGGAAGATGCGCTGGCCAGGTTTGATGAGATTAAGCCGTCATTAGTTCTTCTGGATATTATGCTGCCGGGAAAAAATGGATGGCAAATCTTAAAGGAAATTCGCAAAAAAAGCAATTGCCCCGTCATTATGTTAACCGCCTTAGGCGAGGTAAATGATCGTTTGACTGGATTAAATGAAGGAGCCGATGATTATATATCAAAGCCATTTGCAGGCGATGAAGTGGTAGCACGTGTAAAAGCTGTTCTTCGACGTACAGAAGCCAAGCAACCTTCTGTACAGCGGTTTGGTCAGTTAGAAATAGATCTTGATGCACACCGAGTAAAATTGAATGAACAGAACATTGAATTACGTCCTCGGGATTTGTCCCTCCTTTTATTTTTAGCTGAGCACCCAAACAAGACCTTTACAAGAGAACAGCTCATTGAACATGTGTGGGGATTTGATTATGAGGGAAGTGACCGGGCGGTAGATCTATCTATTAAACGATTGCGGAAGGCACTAAAGGACTGGCCGGCGTCGGAAGGTGAAATCAGAACGCTTCGAGGATTGGGGTATCAGTTAAGTGTTTACGAAGAATGAGAGAAAGCGAATCCCTTTACAGCGATACTGGACAACTCGATATGTTTATACATTGGCCATTGGTCTCCTTGTAGTGACTATTATTTCAGCAGTTTGGATCAGACATCAAACCTTTGAAAGCCGTATTAGTATGATGGAATTTATGGCTCAGGAAATTGCCAATCGTTTTGTCAATGAGGAACCAGGGAGACCGGATGAAAATATACAAAACTTTTTGGAGAAACGGGGGCAGTTTAGCAATATGGAAAGTACCCCCTATATTTATATCGTCAATACAGAAGGCAGGATTCTTTCAAGTAATACACCACAAAGTCCGTATGAACAACGGATTAATCCGTCTATTTTAAATAAAGAAGAAAAGGTGCAGAAATTAAGTATAAATCAAGCAGGAAACCTTTATTTGGTAAAACAACCGATTGAATTAGGTTCTGTGTTGCTTGGATGGGCTGTCGTAATGGATACCGAGGAGCATTTAAATCATGTTAACCAGGAGTATAAACAATTATTTGTGATGATAGCTGTATTGGCTGTATTAGGATGGGCTGCGATTTATTTCTTATCAAGAAGGTTATCAAAGCCCATTAAGGATGTAGCAAAAGCAGCAAGACAAGTACAGGAAGGAAATTATGATATCCAGCTCCCATCCCAGGTAAAAGAAGAGGAAGTATATGAGCTTGTTCATTCATTTAAAGAGATGTCACAGCAACTGCAAAGGTTGGAGGGGCTTCGTTCAGAATTACTGGCGGGCGTAACCCATGAATTAAAAACGCCAATTACATCTGTTAGTGGTTTGCTACAAGCTGTAAAAAATGATGTGGTAACAGGAGAAGAAGCAAAGGAATTTTTGGATATATCCTTAAAAGAAACAACCAAAATGAAAACAATGGTGGAGGATTTATTAGCCTTTAATTCTTTTGTTGCAAATGCTGTACCTATGAATTTTGAAACGTATTCGCTTCAAAATTTGATTAAAGAAACAATTCATCAATGGGAAATTACACAAGATGAGCAAAATGAATTTATATCTGCACAGCTTCCTGAAAAAGACATTCAAGTACGAGTCGATTCTGTTCGCTTTCAACAAATTATCACAAATTTATTAAATAATGCCAAACAGGCGATAGAGGAAACGGGAAGCATTGAAATCAATGTTAATGAAGAATCGAAATATGTAAACATTGATGTAAAAGATACAGGTCTGGGTATTCCTGAAGAAGAGCAAGCCTTTATCTTTGAACGTTTTTACCGCGGAGAAGGAAAAAAATATAAAGTCGGTGGCCTTGGACTTGGATTGCCATTTAGTAAAATGATTGCCCAAACTTTAGGTGGTGACTTAAAGCTAGTAAGTAGCTCAGAAACAGGGACGACCTTTCGACTTACGCTGCCGAAAGTTGAATAAGACAGAAATAGAGTTACGTTTTCATCAGGAGGTATGATCATGATGTGAAGAAGGGAGGGCCTTGTTATTCGAAGGCCCTTATCCTTTGGGGAACATCTTATTCAAATACTCCTCCAATGTTACCTTTCTATTATAGATTTTTTCTGCTGCTTCTTTTCCGATATATCTTAGGTGCCACGGTTCATATATATATCCTGTTATTTCCTGCATGTTTTCTGGATAGCGAATAATAAATCCATATTTATGAGCATTTTTTGCGACCCATTTTCCTTCTCTAGTCTCACCAAATTGCTGAATTAATCCGAAACGGATCTGCTTGTGATATCCATGGTTAACCCTGTTTGGTGTTCACTTTCACCAGGTTTTGCACTAAATTGATTAGCGTACTCTTCTCCATGTTGATTCACATTGTATTGAAAAATTTGATCCTGGCGTTTATAGGATCGATAACCAGAGACGGCATACAAGTTAATATCCTCTGCTTTGGCTTGATGAAACATGTCTTCTAATGCTTGAGCCGCCTCTTTTTTCATCTGTTTTTTTGGTAATTGTTTTTCAAAAGAAAAGAGTACATCTGGAATGACTAAATCCTCTGGTACATAATCCTGAGGAAGGGTATGTGTTTTGTTAACTAATAGCATCGTTCCCTGTTGTTCAATTTGTTGATTGGAATAGACGACTTCTTCAGTCGGTTCCTGCTTTTTCTTTTCTTGGTCAGACAGGTCGTCGTCATCGTGCTGCTCCTCAACATCTAATTTAATATCCTTAATCATCCAGCGATTTTCTGTTCGATTAAACAGGATATAAAGAGAATATTTTCCCATCATCTCATTTTCATTTTCTTGTGAAACATAGTACAAACCTTGTTCATTCTTTGCCAGTTTATATGGAATATTTTTATTTAATAATACAGGCCCATTTTTGGGAATTAAATATAAATGATTATTTTCCTCTTTATAAAATACATCAACGTATTGTTTTGCGAGCTCTGGATCGGCCAGTTTAGATAGATTGTTAATGAGTTCTTCTTTATGATTAAAATTTTTGACACGTAAATTTTGATCCGTTTCCTGAATCAATTGTTCTCTAAATGATTGAATGAATTGCTCAGCTTCCTGCTTTTCCAGAGTTTTGTCTATTTCTTCGCTATCTGATTGATCTTCTTGTTTATCATCAGCAGACTGTTCTTCTTGTTCATTTTCAGTTGGGGACTGCTCCTGGTCCTGCGTACAACCGACTATGAAAATAAATATGATGAAAAATGGAATAAAGACTAAGGCTTGTAAATTCAAATATAGCATTCCTTTCCAGGTTGTAATGGTGTTTTTAGTATTTTTGATTATTGCTTGTTTCATTCCACAAATAGAGACAGGAGTATGGCAGGAGAACAAAAGGGGAACTGAAGAATTGCTGAAACGTAAAATTAAGTATGTAAATACATTTTTGTTTTGACATCTGTCTGACACATTCACACTTTATAGTAATGGTATAGAAAGCTAATCAATCATCATTAATAAAAAATGAGGTGATTCGTTATGATGGATGATCAAGAACAAGAACAAAAACAAGAAAAAGTAGAAGAAGAGTCCTTGAATCAATCAAATAATGAACAAATACAAAAAGATTCAAAGTTTAAGTGGAAGGGGATACTTACAGCCATTTCCGCTGGAATTATAAGTTCGGTCCTGACATTAACAGCCGTAACACAAGTAGATGGCTTCCAGAATTGGATTACTGATGATAACGAGACAGCCGTACAGGAACAGACGACTTCAAACAGTGAAAGTGCGGCAACTTCAGCGTCTGAGAATGTGCAAAAGGTTAATGCCAATGCAACATCTGTAACAGATATCGTAGATCAAGCCTCTAAAACAATTGTTGGGGTTGTGAATATATCAAAACAAAGCAATCCGTTTTCACAAGATACACAGGAGCAAAATGCGGGAACAGGCTCTGGTGTTATTTATAAGGTTACAGACAATAGCGCTTATATCGTAACGAATAATCATGTGGTAGAAGGCGCCAGCGAAATTGAAGTCTCTTTACACAATGATAAAACGGTTAATGCTGAGCTTGTTGGAAGGGATGCCTTAACAGATATAGCCGTATTAAAAATAGATGGTGATTATGATATAAAACCAATGGAATTTGGTGACTCGGATTCTCTCAAAACCGGTGAGCAGGTGATTGCAATTGGAAATCCACTTGGGCTGGAGCTTTCAAGAACAGTGACTCAGGGAATTATAAGCGCAGTGGACCGTAGTATTTCGGTTAATACTTCTGCGGGTAAATGGGATTTAGAGGTTATTCAAACCGACGCAGCCATTAACCCAGGAAATAGCGGAGGAGCTTTAATTAATACGAATGGTAAATTAGTAGGCATCAATAGCTTGAAAATTTCCAATCAAAATGTAGAAGGTTTAGGCTTTGCCATTCCAAGTAAAAAAGTTCAATCCATTGTGGACGAAATTATGAAGAATGGTCAAGTTGAACGACCATATCTTGGAGTTAAGCTCGTAAATGTAACGGAAATCCCTTCTGTTTATATGCAGAATCAATCTAAGGATATTAAAGAGGGAGTAATTATTGCAGGCGTGGAATCAAATACTCCTGCCGCTGAAGCCGGATTGAAAAAAGAAGATATTATTGTGGCTGTCGACGGTGAAAAAATTAAAGATGTTGGAGATTTACGCAAATATCTATATTCCGAGCATTCAATCGGCGATAAAGTAAAAATTGAATTTTACAGAGGTAAAGAGAAAAAGGAAGTTAATCTTACTTTAACAAGTAATAATTCATCTGATGCATAGCTTAAAGTAAGAGTTAGGCCGGGGAACTTATTCCTCTATAGAGCAAATATAAGTATACGCTTGGGTTCATAACCCAAGCGTATTGTATAGTGTAACCATGGTTCCGATACCAGCCAAAGGCAATCTTGATAAGGAAGCAGGTTTGATGCTTTTTTGCCGATCTTTTTCAGAAGCAACATGACATTACAGCAGGCATATTAACAGCTGATAACAGCCCGCCTTCAAAAAGCAAGTGGATAAGGCCCTCACAAGCCATATTTGTAATAAAGAAATAGATGGTAATGCATCGCCCTAAGCTGATGTAAATGTTGTTAATATTTGCTATAGTTACAAGTAAGGAAATGTTTTTGAGGTGAATATATTGAATTCAAAAGATATTTTAAATAAGGTACAAAAGCATACGCCATCTATTTTAGGAAATGAACGCTTCACGAAATCTTCTGTACTATTACCCCTTATTCGTAAATATGACGACATTTATATCCTTTTTGAAGTACGCTCATATCAGTTAAACCGGCAGCCAGGTGAAATTTGTTTTCCTGGAGGAAGAATTGATAAGACAGACACTTCAGAACAGGCAGCAGCTATAAGGGAGACAACGGAAGAGTTAGGCATTCAAGAATCAGAAATCACAGATGTCTATCCGCTTGATTATCTTGTGTCACCATCTGGTATGATTGTTTATTCCCATGTAGGGTGGATCGATTCCTTAAACAATATGAACCCAAATCCGCAAGAGGTTGAAGAAGTATTTATGGTACCTTTATCCTTTTTTATGACAACGAAACCTGATGTCTATCATATTGATGTGAAAGTAAAACCTCAAGAAGGATTCCCATTTGATTTAATCACAGGAGGAAAAGATTATGACTGGCGGACTGGGAAAATAGATGAGTATTTTTATGTATATGAGGATAAAGTCATCTGGGGGCTTACAGCAAAAATATTATCTCACTTTTTGGAATTGATTCGTTCATAATGGAATCTCATCCGTAAAACGTCCCAAAATGAAATCTAGATGCATATAATAATACCGTATTTCAACAAGGGATGTGTTATAGATGGGGTTATATATGAATGATAAAGAGCATCCGGAAGTTTATAAAAATGGAGAAAATCTTCATGAGCCTAACCAGGAATACCTGCGACGTGATTATTTTTCAGAGTTAGTCGAAGAGCAGAAAAAGAACAATGAAGCCTTGTTGCAATCCTTAAAACAACTGACAGTTCGCCATGAACAGCAAAATCAGGAACAATTACAGCAATGGAAAGGGATAGACAGGGATTTACAGGGGTTAAAGGAAGAACGAAAGAATAATGAGTGGTTTCAAAAGCAAACTGTTACAGAACTAAATCACCTTGAGCGACAGTATGATGAAATGCTGAAGCAAATAAAAGACGACCAGGGAAAAAGTCAAAATATTTTAGGAGAATTGGCACAAACGAGAGAAAATCTATTAGAGCAGTTAGAAAGTCAGGATTCAGCAAAAAGCCAGATTCTTGAACAAATCAGACAACTGGCTAATGAACAGCAGCAGATGACTCAACAAATGTCAGAGCAGGATGATAAGCAAAAGGATGTCATGAATCGTTTAGAAAATCAGGAGGCTCTTATGCAAAAAGCCTTAAGGCAATTAGATCACTTTCGTTCCATTCTTTATGAAAGGGCTAATTATTTAGCGGAAAAAGTGGAACATGGTTATAACCATACTGCTTCCTATATTTATAATCTATTAACAGGTGATGATAAACCCCTTACTTTATGGACCATAAAAGAAGGAAAAGAGGAGAATCGAAATTCCTAAAAGATAAACGAACAAGGAAAGGATAGCCAGGCAGAGGCTATCCTTTATTTACGTAGCTCTTTATGTTCTTTTGATTTAGATTTCTTTTCTTTTTCACCTAACAAGACCCGCTTTGCTTTTTCTCTGCTGTTCTTATGGCTGAGTACATAAAGGGTATCTCCAGCTTTAATCATTGAGTTTCCGGATGGTGTGATAAGATTTTCATGCCTGACAATTCCGATGATTAAAGTGTCATCAGGCAAAGTTATTTCCATCAGGGAATGGTTGACAGATGAGGATTTATGAGTCACGAATAATTTGAGTATTTCCGAATCGGTATTCCCTAAATTAATCATTTCTAAACTGGTGACATCAAAATCATCCGTATCACCTGTGAGTTTTAACTTGGTTGCAAGAGTGGAAAGTGTACTTCCCTGAATTAAGGCTGAAAACAATACGACGAAAAACACCGCATTAAAAATCAACTGGCTATTTTCTACACCTGTAACAATAGGATAAGTCGCTAATACGATCGGAACAGCACCTTTTAATCCCGCCCATGAGATAAAGAGCTGTTCTTTTAGATTGTACTTAAAGAATAACATACTGAGAAAGACAGCAAGAGGACGTGCAATAAACATTAGAATAATCGCTAATAAAATCCCCTGCCAAATCACATCTAGCAATTGACCAGGAAACACCAGCAATCCAAGAAAAATAAACATAATAATTTGCATCATCCAGGCAAAGCCTTCATTAAAGCGGACAATCGAAAATCGATGCATTAAATCACTATTACCAATAAAAACAGCCATCACGTATACGGCAAGAAAGCCACTACCGCCAAAGAAAGAAGTCAGACCATAGGTGAAAATAGCACTTCCCATAGCAAGAATAGGATACATTCCGGAAACATCTAATTTAATTTTATTGATAACCATTACACTTAACTTACCAAGTAACAATCCAAATAATAGACCAAGTCCCATTTGAAGGAAGAACCCGCCAACAGTCACCCACAATGAACTATCTGGAACTTGAATCAACTCGATAAAGGCAATTGTTAAAAATACAGCCATGGGATCATTAGAACCAGATTCTGCTTCTAATGTAGCGGTTAACTTCATTCTAATATTTTTATTTCCTAAAACCGAAAACACAGCAGCAGCATCAGTAGATCCAACAATAGCACCAAAGAGCATTCCTTCCATGAGGGAGAGGTCTAGAATATACATAGCTGCCACGCCAGTGACGAGAGTAGTAATCAGGACACCCGCTGTAGATAAAATCCCGGCACTGCCGACTACGGGGCGGATATGCTCCCATTTCGTTTGAGTACCACCTTCAAATAGGATAATAATAAGTGCTAAAATCCCGATAAATTGTGTTAATTCTACATTTTCAAAGTAAATAAATCGGTTTAAAAACATTCCCACAAAAAGGAATAGAACGAGGGAAGGTAAACCTAGGCGAGAAGAAAATTTTGTTGTTATAACACCTACAATTAACATTAAGGAAAATAATAATATTGATGATTCAACCGTGGTTTCCATGGGGATACTTTCCTTCCTGACTGATTTCCATTAAAAATCTCCTACTATTATTTTACCTAAATTTTAAGAAAAGGACCAAAAAATAGCCTTTATTTTTTGGTACTAATCTACATACCACCAAAATGGAGCTTCAGTCTTAGATAGCCATCTTTCATTTGTTGCATTCATTTCAAGTTTAATCCATAAACTGGACTACATTACACATGAATGAACAACATTAAACAGATATGTATACATAAAAAACTCCTGCTTTTCTTCAAGCAGGAGTTTTTATTTCATATATTAATGGATACCTTTCATATAACCTTGAATTTTTGGAGACATTGCAAATAGGATAATACTTAGAATAATTGCAACGACACCAATCGTCCCAAAATAAAGGATTTCATTGTCGGCATTATAAAATTTAACAATCTGCGCATTGATTGCCTGTGCTGCTGCATTGGATAGGAACCATAAGCTCATCGTTTGGGCAGAGAATGCCTGTGGTGCCAGTTTAGTTGTAGCTGAAAGTCCAACGGGAGATAAGCAAAGCTCACCAAGTACAACAACAAAATAACTGAGTACAAGCCATAATGGATTAACCAGTGAATCGGTACCTGCCATGTAACCCGGAATTAAAATGACGATGAAGGATAGACCGGCAAATAATAGACCGAATGAGAATTTCTTAGGAATACTAGGCTGACGATTACCTAATTTCACCCACATCCAGGCAAATACAGGCGCTAACACAATAATAAATAATGGATTCAATGACTGGAACCATGCAGGCTCAATTTCAATTCCTAAAAAGTGCAACTGTGTGCGTTGGTCCGCATAGCTGGCAAGAATTGTAGACCCCTGTTCCTGAATCGCCCAAAACATAACGGAAGCAATAAATAATGGAATATATGCAATTAGACGAGAGCGTTCTACGCTTGTTGTGTTTGGGCTGCGGTACATTCTGGTAAAGTAAATAATAGGAAGCAGGATACCCAGAATACCGACAAGAGCAACAAAGCTATCAATGGTTAAATAACCAGCTGGAATGGTGATGGCACAAATGATTGCAATGATCGCAATCCCGATACCTGCATAACTGTATACTTTTTTCTTTTCTTCTGAAGATAAAGGATTTGCGACCTGTGTACCGGCTAAACCAAGATAGCCTTTTCCAGTAACCATAAATAGAATAAGACCGATAAACATTCCAATAGCTGCCATACTAAATCCTAAATGGAAGCTATAGTCCGCAAGAGATCCAGTAATCCATGGAGCAAGAACTGCACCTAAGTTTATACCCATGTAAAAAATACTAAATCCTGCATCACGACGTTCATCTTTTTCGCTATAAATGTCCCCAACCACACTGGAAACATTCGGCTTTAACAGTCCTGTACCAAGTACGATAAGGACCATAGAAACGAAAAATAGCGCCACACTACCAGGAATAGCTAACGCAATATGTCCGAGCATTATCAATATACCGCCATAAAAAATGGCCTTCCTGGTACCAAAAATACGGTCGGCAAGCCATCCTCCAATAATTCCGGACATATATACTAATGACCCGTAAATGGACATGATGGACATTGCTGTCGTTTGATTAAGTCCTAAACCACCCTGGGTGACCTCATAATACATATAATAGAGCAGGATTGCCCTCATACCATAGTAGGAGAAACGTTCCCAGAACTCAGTAAAGAATAGTGTAAATAAACCTTTTGGGTGTCCGAAGAATCCTTTCTGGGGGACACTGTCTACAATTTTCTGTTTAGATATTTCTGACATTTTTCAACCTCCCTGATACATATTAATATAATACTTTCTATGTCGGGGAGTTGTCAAAACATTTTTAAATAAAGGAAGAATATACTAATTGCTAATAAAATAGGTATTTTAAAATAGTAAATATAATGAATATTATCATACTTAAAAATATTTTAAATCTTGTCTCTGTTAAACATAGGTGTTGATTTGAGCTCCAGTACACTTTTTTCCGCGGGCGGTCCGGGATCCTTCTTGGCATACGCCTGCGGGTTCTCCCTTATACAGTTCTTCCTGCAGGAGTCTCGCGCACTTCTGCTCCAATCAACTTGGTAAAAAATCAACAACAAGCTTTAACACGTTTCCACATGAAGTTGTTTCTTCCCTTTTTACGATGTGAAATACAAGCTTCATTTTGAGAGACAAAAATGCCTCAGGTAAACACCTGAGACATTCCCATTTAATCTTTCTTCTTTTGGTTTGATTTTTCATTCAGATCTAATTCTTCTATTAGTTCTTCTTTCACTTCTGCTTTAATATTATCATAGACTTCCTCTTTTACATCATCATAAACGTCTTCTTTCACTTCATCATAGACGTCACCTTTCATATCGTGATAAAACTCTTGCTTAAATTCTTTCTTCATAAAGCGTAATTGTCTCTTATGCTTCTTATTTTGGGCATTTTTATAGTCCTTGTTAAAGGTAATCAGAATGGATATCACCATAACCAGCATGATAAAGGCGAAAGGAAGTGCTGTAATGATTGAAGCCGTTTGAAGGGCGCTTAGACCCCCGTTACCACTAACAAGAAGTACACTTGCTGTTCCAGCTATTAATAATCCCCAAACTAATTTCACACCCATACTTGGATTTAGACTACCGCGTGATGTCATAGCACCTAACACATAAGATGCAGAATCGGCAGATGTAACAAAGAAGATAAGAATTAAAATTACTGCCAAAATACTTGTGATCAGACTTAAAGGTAATTCGCCAAGGGTTACGAATAAGGCTAATTCGACTTTCCCTGTTACAAGCTCAGCAATGCCACCTGGGCCATACATTTCAAGATTTAGAGCTGTTCCTCCAAAGGTTGAAAACCAGATAAGGGCTAATAAGGATGGAACAATGAGTACGCCGGCCATAAACTCACGAATCGTACGTCCACGTGAAATGCGGGCAATAAAGAGCCCCATAAATGGTGCCCAGGAAATATGCCAGGCCCAGAAAAAGATCGTGTTCGTACCCAGCCACTCACTTTCTGAAAATGGCGTTAACGTTAAACTCATCGGAATTACATTGGAAATGTATCCCCCAAGTGTCGTTACGAAGCTCTCTGCAATAAAGAGAGTAGGCCCAACGATTAAAACAAAGAGGAAGAAAAGGCCTGCAACACCTAAATTAATATTACTTAACGTTTTAATACCTTTATTCACACCTTTGGCTGCTGAAAACATAAACAGGAAGGTGACAATGGCTATGATAATGATTTGTGTCCAAACATTGTTTGGAATGTCAGTAAGATGAGAAAGCCCACCTGTAATTTGCATCGCACTTAAACCAAAGGTAGTTGCCACTCCTGTACTCGTAGCTAATACGGCTAATATGTCGATGGTTTTACCAGCCCATCCATTGATTTTATCTCCTAAAACAGGATAGAATGCAGAACTGATTAAAGCTGGTTTGTCTTTTCGATATTGTACATAGGCAAGTGTTAGTCCAACGATAGAGAAAATGGCCCATGGATGTAATGCCCAGTGATAAGAACCATAACGAAGTCCTGCTATAGCAGATTCTCTCGTTTCAGGTGTGAAGTCAATAGGTGGCTGTAAGTAGTAAAGAACAGGCTCAGCAACACCCCAAAATACAAAGCCTACACCGATACCTGCTGCAAATAACATTCCAATCCATGAAAACCATGTATACTCTGGCTCATCATCTGGTTTCCCTAATCGTAGTCTTCCATACGGACTAATGGCAAGAAAGATTACAAATAATACAAAAAATGCCGTAATCAGCATATAAAACCAGCCAAAGTTCGTAATCATCCAATCAAGTGCTTCATTTGCTATCTCACTAAGTGAACGAGGTGATAATGCCCCCCATAAAACAAAAAGCCCAACTAGAATAGAAGAAATATAAAAGACAGTAGATGGTTTTTCAGTATTGTAGGTGTAATTATTTTTATCCATGTTCATTCCCTTCTGGTGCCTGTCACCACCCGAATATTGTATATTTTTGTCGAATGAGTAAGCGCATAAGTTTTTATATACACTTCATTTTTCATATTATGAAGGAAATTAGTTTTCATAACAAGATTTAATTTTAAATTATCTGTATATTTTGATTGGGTCAATGGTTTTTTAATTCCAGTATTATTTGATAGATCGCGTAATTTCCAGTAAGATAGGAATGGAACTGTAGAAATTGGAAATGAGGGTTAATCATGACAAAGGAATCAATCTACGGGCTAACATTTGATCAACTGACATCATGGATGGTGGAACACGGTCAAAAGAAGTTTCGTGCCCAGCAGGTTTGGGATTGGTTATATAAGAAAAGAGTAACGCAGTTTGCCGATATGGGCAATTTGAATAAAGATTGCATAGCACTTTTAGAAGAGAATTTTGAACTTCAGACTTTAAAGGTTGAAATTAAACAGCAATCCTCAGATGGAACCGTAAAATTCCTATTTAAACTTCAGGATGGAAACTTGATTGAGACTGTTTTAATGCGTCACCACTATGGATTGTCAGTGTGTGTTACTACACAGGTAGGGTGCAATATTGGGTGTACATTTTGTGCAAGTGGTATCCTGAGAAAAAATCGGGATTTATCGAGCGGAGAAATCGTGGAGCAGATTATGAACGTACAGCATTATTTGGATGAGCAAGGCAAGGATGAACGGGTTAGTCACATTGTTGTGATGGGGATTGGCGAACCATTTGATAACTTTGACAACTTAGTAGACTTTTTACGTGTGGTTAACGACCAAAACGGCCTATCGATTGGAGCTCGGCATATTACTGTATCTACAAGTGGTCTGGCTCATAAAATTTATGAATTTGCAGACCTTGGTTTGCAAGTAAATCTTGCTATTTCCTTGCATGCACCTAATAATGAGTTGAGAACCCAGGTTATGAAAATTAACCGTGCCTTTCCAGTTGAACAATTAATGGAGGCCATTGACTATTACCTTGAAAAGACCAATCGTCGTATCACCTTTGAATATATTATGCTTCAGGATGTAAATGACCATGAAGAAGAAGCGCAGGAACTTGTTGATTTACTTAAGGATAAACGTCATTTATCCTATGTAAACTTAATTCCGTATAATCCGGTTAGTGAGCATAACCAATATCAACGCAGTACTGCAGAAGACATTAAAAACTTCTACGGTATTCTGTTAGAAAATGGAATTAATTGTGGTGTGCGTGCAGAACAAGGAACAGACATCGATGCGGCATGTGGACAGTTACGAAGCAAGCAGATTAAAAAGAAGAATAAAAGAGCAAAGGAACGCGTCTAAGATATAAGGAAGACGGGTTCCTTTTTTAAAACGGTATTAGCTTTGAGCTAACACCGTTTTTTGGGGTTATTTCATTAATTCAGCTATAATTTCATAGGAACGCAATCGATCCTCTTGATAGAATATCTGAGAGCTAATGATGATTTCGTCTGCATTCGTTTCTTCCTGAAATTGTTGAAGCTTTTCTTTTACGGTGTCTTTTGTTCCAATGATTGTTGTACGTGGATCTAATGATTTTTGCAATGCTGCCTGTTCATAGCTGGATGCAATCTCATTAATATCTTCTACCGGTGCTTTTAATGGAGTTGGTTCACCTCTACCTAAGCTTAAGAACTGTTGTTGTTGGGAGGTAGCCAACCATTTAGCTCGTTCTTCAGTATCTGCAGCAATAACATTGACACCGACCATTGCATATGGCTTCTGAAGTACTTCAGACGGTTGGAAATTTTCCCGGTAAAGTTTAAGAGCAGGTAATGTGTAATCCGGTGAAAAGTGACTGGCAAACGAGAAAGGTAGCCCCTTTTGTGCTGACAGCCGGGCACTAAAGCCACTGGAACCTAATAACCAGATTGGAATATTCAATCCTTGTCCTGGATAGGCTTTAACACGAGCAGTCGGTACATCTTTAAAATAATGCTGTAGCTCTGCAACCTGTTGAGGAAACTCCTCAGGACTGCTGTTTAAAGTTCTTCTTAACGCATAGCTCGTTGCCTGATCGGTGCCTGGAGCACGGCCTAAACCTAAGTCAATTCGTCCAGGATATATCGATTCAAGCGTACCGAATTGTTCAGCAATCACAAGTGGGGCATGGTTAGGGAGCATAATCCCACCAGAACCAACACGTATTGTAGTGGTTGCTCCTGCGATGTGTCCAATTAATACGGATGTTGCGGAGCTTGCTATTCCAGGCATATTATGATGCTCAGCTAACCAATAACGGTTAAATCCCCATTTCTCTGCATGTTGGGCGAGCTCAGTACTATTTTTAAAGGATTCCCTTACTGTTCCACCTTCCGTAATAGGAGCAAGGTCCAAAATGGATAAAGGAATTTTATGAAAATGCTTGGCCTGTTTTGAATACATCATGCACACTCCTAATTTGTATCTTTGTAAAACCAGTATAGACCTTTTGACTTACGATTGTCTAAAGTTGTGAATCTCAGGTTAGGGATTCTACGTCGTAAAGCGTGCAGATGTAAAAGATATATATCATCATTTCTTTCGTTTTTTAATACGGCCAATCCCCAGCTCTTTTGATTCTTTATACAGGGCTTTGATTAAACTCGCTGTCATTAAAGCCATAATAATGGAGAAAGGCAGTGCAGCAATAATCATCATATTTTCAAGCGCCTGAAGACCTCCTGAATAAAGAAGGACAAGTGCTGTCACTGAGAGCATGATTCCCCAAGTTAATTTAATTTTAATATCGGGTGAAAGGGAGCCATTTGTTGTCATCATACCTAATACAAACGTTCCGGAGTCGGCAGAGGTAATAAAGAAGGTGCTAATAAGTATGATAGCTGTAATAGAAAGCACCATACTGAAAGGAAATTCGTTAAAGACACCAAAAAGGGATTCTTCTGCAGCTAATCCTGAAACGTTCACGCCCTGGTTATGTTCAAGTGAAATCGCTGAACCGCCAAAAGTAGAAAACCACAAAAAAACGACTACTGAGGGTACAAGCAGAACGGAAAATACAAATTCCCGAATACTTCGACCTCTTGATACTCGTGCGATAAAAATACCGACAAATGGAGACCACGCAATCCACCATGCCCAATAAAATATTGTCCACCCATTAATCCATTCCCGAATATCTTCATTTAATGGAGCAATGCGAAAACTCATTCGAGGGACAGCTTGTATATATTGACCAATTGTGTCTGTGAATAAGTTTAGAATAAATAATGAAGGTCCAAAAATAAAAGTGAGAACAAAAAGGGCTGCAGCTAATCCCATATTTGCATTACTTAAAATTTTTATCCCTTTACCTAATCCTGACCAAGCAGAAATCATAAATAATACCGTAACAATAAGAATAATAATCAACTGTATCCAAAAGTTTGCAGGAATTCCAAATAGATAAGCTAGTCCACCATTAATTTGTGCTGCACCAAACCCAAGGGATGTAGCCACTCCAATAACGGTTGCTAATACAGAAAATACGTCAATAGCTTTACCCGTTTTTCCATATACACGATCTCCAAGAATAGGTTTTAACGTAGCACTTATCAACCCTAATCGTTCATGTCTAAAGTGAAAGTATGCAATGGCTAAGGCTACAATGGCGTAAATACTCCAAGCATGAATTCCCCAATGAAAAAAGGTGAATCTCAATGCGTCCTTAATTCCTTGTTCAGTACCAATTTCGCCGGTTGGTGAACTGATTGCATAATGACTAATCGGTTCTGAAGTCCCGTAAAATACAAGACCAATTCCCATTCCGGCACTGAATAACATTGCAATCCAAGTGGGTCTTGAAAATTCAGGTTTTTCATCTTGTTTTCCTAGTTTGATTCTTCCAATGGGACTGATTAATAAATACAGGCAAATAATTAAAAGGATAGTGACCATGACTAAGTAATACCATCCAAATGTATTTGAAATAAAGGCCTGAATATTCGCTGTTAATTGTTCTGTAGAAGCTGGTATGATGATTCCAATAAGAACCAGTATAGCAAGTATACCTACTGACGTGTAAAAAACCGTATAGTTCTCTTTCACTTTTTACCCCCCCTAATAGGAAAAATTATAGGAAAAATGGTAAAGACTCATTTAATTATTTTCTTCCTATAGGGGGGGAATTATGTGTCCTTCTTTGATTAAAAACAGGTAAGTTCAAAAAAACAGCTGTCTCTTTTTATTTAGGCTGTTTTCTAAAAGATTGTTGTTTTTTAAGAGACAGCCATATAAGGTGTATAAACCGATATGCCGTTGTTTACATACTAAGCAGTTCCTTAATTTCTTCCTCGCTAAGGCTCTTAAACATCGTTTCTCCTGGCTGAATAACATTTTCAATCAGTTCACGTTTCTTCTGTTGTAAAGAGTAGATCTTCTCCTCAATGGTTCCTTCTGTTATAAGGCGAAATACCTGAACAACCTTTTTTTGGCCAATTCGATGAGCTCTGCCTGCTGCTTGCTCCTCAATAGCTGGATTCCACCATAAATCATACAGAATAACCGTATCTGCTCCTGTTAAGTTTAAACCTGTTCCACCTGCTTTAAGAGAAATTAAAAAGATTTCCTTTTCTCCTTGATTAAAACGTTCAGTCATTTCCACACGTTCTCTGGAAGGTGTTTGCCCATCCAGATAAAAGGTGTCCATACCAGCTTCAGTGAGTTTCTGCTGAATAATTTGCAGCATGCTGGAAAACTGGGAAAAGATGAGCATTCGCTGTCCGTTCTCTCTTGCATTTTCAACGATATCCAGTAATTGATTGAGCTTACCGGACTCACCCTGGTAATTTTCAATAAACAGAGAAGGATGACAGCAGAGCTGCCGTAGTCTTGTTAAACCAGCTAATATCTTCATTCGGCTCTTTTGAAATCCTTCTGTTGCAATTGCATTTTTGGCCTCTCCCTGAATTCTTTCCAAATAACCAAGGTATAGCTGTTTTTGATCTTTTGTGAGTTCGGAGGTATGAACGGTTTCGATTTTATCGGGAAGCTCTTTTAACACATCCTGTTTTAGTCGGCGTAAAATAAACGGTCTGCTCATTCTTGATATTTGCTCTTGAGGTAGGGTGTTAAAGGTTTTTTTGTTAGGGAAAAAGCCAGGCATTAAGCAATCAAAGATTGACCAAAGTTCATCAAGTGAATTTTCAATTGGCGTTCCACTCAAGGCAAAACGTTTAGCGGCAATAATGGATTTAACAGCACGAGCGGTTTTGGTTAAGTGATTTTTAATCGCCTGAGCTTCATCCAGAATCATGGTTGAAAAGGTCAATGGCTGATATAATTCAATATCCTGTCTTAAGGAAGGATAAGACGTGATAAGCACATCTGCTTCCGTTGTATTTTCCAATTTAGCTTTTCGTTCATCCTTCGTACCGCTCACTACAACCACGTTTAATTGAGGGGCAAATTTTGAAAACTCACTTTTCCAGTTGTAAACGAGTGATGCAGGAGAAATAACAAGAGCTGTTTGCTGGCTTGATTGGTATTCCTCCCATTCAGATAAAAGAAAAGCAATGGCCTGAAGGGTTTTCCCTAATCCCATATCATCGGCCAGAATACCCCCAAAATGATATTGGCTTAGCCCCTTCAGCCACTGGTAGCCAACGTTTTGATATTCACGTAAGTCTGCCTTTAACGTCTCAGGTAAAGGATATTCACTTTCATCAGGTGTTTTGATGTCACGTAATAGCTGACGAAAGGCTTTATTGTATTTAGCTCCTATTTCCTTGTTCATATATTCTTCCACTTGCATACCTCGATACGCAGGTACTGTAATTTGACCTTCATCCATGGTTTGAGGATCTATATTCAGTTCATTCATAAGCTTGGAAATAGGGGTGAAGGCCTCGTCTTCTAATGGCACAAACGTACCATTTGGCAAGCGATAATATCGTTTCTTTTCTGTTAGGGATTGAAAGATATGCTGAATTTCATTGGAATCAATCTCTTCAAAATCAAAATTAATTTCTAAGAAGTTTTCGCTTGCATCCAAATCGATTTGGATATCAGGATATTGTTTTTCCTCAAGCATCATATGCTTGATTTGATTCGTCGTATAAATGGCTATTTTGTCTTCCAGCTTTGGAAGTACATCATGTAGAAAGGAAAAGATTTCTTCTTCCTCATCGATGTATAGTTCATTGCCATTATATTTAAATGGAGCACTTTCAATAATATTCATAACTTCCTGTTCTTTTTCCATATCACGGATTAAGATCTGATTGCTCTTGTGTCGTTCTTCTGTTTGGCTTCCGAATGGGTAAAACGTATACTGATCATAATGATATTCGAGATTCGCAGATAAACGCTCCTCGTCCATATCAAGATACAGCCTTGCTTGTAATGAAGGCTGAATAATGTCATTTGAGATTTGTTCCGTAATATGAAGGTCACCAATCTGATTTAAACTTGGCATGACGTGTGATAAAAAGGGTTCAATTTGTTCCCGTTTAATAGGAAGGGTTCGGTTATGCGTCATGTTTATAATTTTACCCATTTCGTTTAAAATACCAAGTTGCTTTTGACTCACCTTATAAAAAACATTTTCAAACAGGATGTATTGATAATCCTGTAGAATGGTAGCGGAATTCAGGAAGTGTAAATCAAGGTTAAAACCATCAGCTTGTTGGTTTTGATCAAGTTCAAAGGTGAAAGGTAGCTCCTCGTCAGTACATTCAAAGCCTGCATACGTATCCATATCTGTTTTAAATTCGCAGTCACGATATTGGAGTAACTGCAATAATCGGTCTGCATATAAGGGTGGTACCACCATTTCACGTTTATCTAAATGGCCATATAATAGACTGCTTTCACCATGGTAGAAGTTTTCACTTGAAAATATCTCTGTTAATAGCTGAATAATATCCCAATCTTCTTTTACGAAATCATGTACTTTAGGATCATATGTAAACTTTTTAGTAAAAACAAACTCCTTTTGCTGGTGAATATGCTCAAGCAACTCACGAATTTTCTTCACCACATAGGTTTTTTGCTCTCCTATTTTTATCTCAATTGTAAGGAGAGGGGAGTCCCATGGTCTGTTATGTGTTTTTAAAATATATTCACACTTCAGTGGTTTAGCAACAATAGATGTCTGGTTTGAAGCTTCCGGTGTTTCTATATAGTTTGAAAAAAGGTTAATCATTTCACTAGCTGGATCAGGCATTCTTCTGTTGAAGCTATTTCTTCTAAAAACAGACTCACGTTCAAATTGAGATAAAAATTGATCAAGGACTTCTTTGTCTAATGAGTCTTCAATGACGTCCGAGAGCTCCAAAAAGGCAGCAACAGTGTGCTTACATGCCTGAAAGGTTTCATGGGCTGGACAGCTGCAGGAATAGGAGATTCCTTCGTTAGTAAATTGAATACTTACCTTGTACTGGTCGCTGCCCATGATGTTTACAAGCCATAAATCCTCGTCTTCATAATGAGTAAAGTTTCCTACCCGGCCTTGATTATAATATTGCAGCCCACGTCTATATACTGCCTGGGTAAATGTTCCCTTATTTATATACATCATACTTCATCCTTGTCCGCTTTTATTTCTAGGATTCTACTATTTAACATAAAATATACTTATCTAGCACCCATTTTAGCATATAAAAAGAAAAGATATTGGTATTAATTTAAAGTATACAAGCATTCATGTCTAGTGGTCCTGCAATCAACATCTACGATTGATCTCCGATTATTCTTTTTTAGTTTTGTTAATGTGTTGGAAAGGCAGGAAAGAATGTCTGTTTTCGGCTTATGAGGAGTAAAGAAAAAATGGAATGACAGATTACATAAAACGGGGGAGGGGAAATGATTAATATGGTAAGTAAAATAATGCTCCTCTTTAAGTAACCAAAATACTTAAAAAGGAGCATATTCGTTTCGTATGATAGGTGTATTACTCTGCAGGTTTAAGATCTTCAATGGAATCAATGTCCATATAGGTTGGTACAACTAGCCCAATTTTGGCACCTTTCAAGTTTTCTCCTAAATCTTCAAATTCCCCTTCAAATTTTTCGTAGAAAGCACCGTGAGTCGCAGGCAGCCATGGAGCTAGGGAGGCATCACCATCACCTTCTGCAATAGCTTGAAACATAATAGATGGGTCAACTGGAGTAAGCTTAACTTCGAAACCTTGCTCTTCTAATACGATTTTAGCGACATGTGCTGACGACCGCTCTGTATCCCAAGGAGTTAATACTAATTCTATTGAAGTACCATCTACAGGCTCTACACCTTTTGTCCATTCGGCAACTTTCTCCTGATTTTCATCCACCCACTGTTGGGCAGCTTTTTCAAATTCCATGTCTTGTGCAGCAAGCATAACCGACTCCATGTCTTCTGTTTCCCAATGGAATCTATCAAGAATTTTATAAGCCTCAGGTTTTTCTTCTTTTAAACCTTTTCTCACTATGGTTGAAATGTATTCTACATCACCATAAACCCCTTTTGGATCTTCTAAATACTTTAAATCATATTTGGCAAATTTAAAGTGAGGTGACCACCCTGCAATAACAATTGGTTCTTCGTTTTCAATAGCATCAGCTAATGCTGTTAACATTGCAGTTGTTGAAGAATTTTGCTGTTCCCAGCCAGCAAGATTTTCATACTCTTTTAAGGCATTATCCGTTGCTTCGGTAATACCGGCTCCAGGCTCAATACCTGTGATGGTGTAATCTACTTCTTCACCAACATTTGTTCCATCTCCGCCACTTTCAGCATCGTTAGTGGTATCGTCTGTATTATCTTGCCCACACCCAGCTGCTATAAGAGATAAAGATAAACCAGCAATGAGTCCAATTCTCTTCCATTTAAAAGTAAACACGATATACAACACTCCTGTAGTTTTATTAATGCCATAAGTATTCATTTTGTCATTTTACAAAAGGCTAGTTTCTAAAAGCTTGTTGTTTTAAAAAGTTTCCTCTGTTAAACATAGGTATTGATTTCCTCACCAGTGTTCCTGCTTTCTACGAGCAATTCGGGAACTGCCTTCGGAGATCTCCCGTATACCGCTCACCTGCCACAGGGCAGTCCAACAAACTATGCGAAAACTGCCTTACAAAAAAGCAATGCATAAGGAAAAATAATGCTAATTGAATAAAAATTAAGAACTGGTTTTAAATTATATAGATTTGCCATCTGTAATACAAATACTAAATTTTATTAATTTTGTACATTTAGTACGAACAGTTTTAATTTCACAAAATTTTTTGGAGATGTTTTTACCTTTTCTCAATTTTCCTTAGTCTTACATGTAATTTTTCTCTCATTAGTACCCACCTGATATTAATCTGTCTTCAACGGTTATTATTCCTTTTTAGCTGTAATACACTTTATCCTTCATATTGTTCAGAAGAACCTACTTAACCAATTTAAAACAGGTAACGGTATTGGAAAGATTTGATTTATCAGTAGTAAATGAAACATTTATGTTAAAATAAGGAAAAAGGGAGTGTGTCAGAAATGTACGAAAGAAGGACATACATGAAGAAAGAAAAAAGGGGGAATAGGCGTGATTGGTTGGCTTAATGTTGGAAGTTTCGTGTTTGGACTCATTGCCTTGATACTTCCTATTATTAATCTCTATAAAAAGCATGACCAGAAGAATTGGTTCGTTCTTTCCGTTATGAGTATAGGTGCTTGTGCTATTTCATTATTTTTTCAAATTTACAATAGCTATTACCGGGTGAAGGCTGAGGATTGGTCTGCTCTTATGGATACGATGGGTGCCAAGGGGTTTGCTGCAGCAGTTCTTCTTATCGTTACTCTTATTCTTAATGTCATAACTTTGTTTGTATTTCGTAACAGAACCACTAAGTAGGATTTGAAATCCTATTAAACTGGCTAGTTCTGTGAGTCTAGGAAAACGAGCAAAATCAGGTGCAAATAATAGTGAAGGGGGAGCACAATAATGAAAACAAGACTGTTACATGTTCGTGCAAATGTGAAGGATTTAAATAGAGCTGTAAAGTGGTATCAGGAGGTTTTAGGATTTTCAGTGGCAGCTTCATGGCCTCCCGAAAACCCTAATTACGTGCATTTTGAACACCAGGGGGGAGCGATGTTTGCTTTAATGGAACATGAAAATTATCCTTCTCCTGGGCGGTTTAATTTCTATGTCGATAATGTAGATGACTTGTGGGACGAATTAAAAGACAAAGCTGAAGTAGTAGAAGAACTGTTCTCTACACCTTATGGAAGCAGAAAGTTTACTATTCTTGATATAGATGGAAACGAATTGGGGTTTGTATTAGATAATATTTCAAAGTGAAGATTTTATTTTACCTACAGAATTCCTAACCATAATTCCTTACGTGTAACTAGTATAATAAGGATTGTATAAATCTTATTCGATGAGACAATTTTGAAGGAATTGATTTTTCTTGATAAAGAAAGAGGGGGAGGCTTATTGAATAAAATACTTTTACATACAGAGGGTTTTGCCGTATTAGCGTTAAGTGTTTATTTTTATGAGTATAGTCAATTTAGTTGGGTATTATTTTTTATTCTGCTATTAGCACCAGATATTTCAATGCTTGGATATTTACTTAATAATAAGGTTGGGGCTATACTATATAATTTATTTCATACATATAGCTTATCGATAGGTTTTATTATCTGTGGAATTGTATTATTTAACTCTACTTTATTAGCAATCGGGTTAATATGGTCAGCACATATAGGAATGGATAGGATGATTGGATATGGATTAAAATATCCTGCAGAATTTAAAGACACTCATTTGAATCGTGTTTAAAACATTCCTTCATTTGAACAACCAGGATAGTTACTGAAAAATTTGGGTATATCTAAGGATACATGTAAGAGATTGGACGGTTTAGTTGAAGAAATAATAGAAATAGGAATAGCCTGGTTCATTGTATTGAGCCAGGCTATTCCTTAATAATGAAAAGAGCCGCAACATATCGTGTAAGTTGACAGTTTGAAGTTAGATTTCGTGATAGGATCGAACTGGATATAATTATATACCGCTAATATGCTTTTTCCTCAAATAATTTAGCGATTTCAATAACGGTTTCTGTCGCTTTTATCATATGATCAACAGAAGCAAATTCGTATTTACCATGGAAGTTTTCTCCCCCAGTGAAAAGGTTAGGGGTAGGAAGCCCTTTATACGATAGCTGTGAACCATCCGTTCCTCCGCGAATGGGTTCTACCACAGGTTTAATAGCTAGATTTTCCATTGCCTCGTAAGCAATATCTACAATCTCTTTAACGGGCTCGATTTTGTCGCGCATATTATAATATTGATCCTTCATATCCAGGATGATGTTTTCTTCGCCATATTTATCCTGTAGTTCCGTTACAATATCCTTTACGGTTTGTTTCCGTTGCTGAAATTTATCCTTGTCGTGATCTCGGATGATGTAGGCAAGCCTACTTTCCTCAACATCGCCTTCAAAGGAAAGTAAATGATAGAATCCTTCGTAATTCTCGGTATATTCAGGTGCTTCCTCGCTTGGCAATTTGCTGTTTAATTCCATGGCTATCTTCATAGAGTTGACCATTTTCCCTTTAGCTGTACCAGGATGAACATTGTTGCCTTTAATGGTTATTTTGGCAGCGGCTGCATTGAAGCTTTCATATTGCAGCTCACCTAAAGGGCCGCCGTCTACCGTATACGCATAAGAGGCATTAAATCGTTCTACATCAAATTTATGTGGACCCCGGCCAATTTCTTCATCAGGAGTAAAAGCTATCCTGATTTTTCCGTGTTTAATTTCTGGATGCTTAATCAGATAATCCATTGCAGTCATAATTTCCGTGACGCCTGCCTTATTATCCGCACCAAGAAGGGTAGTCCCGTCTGTTGTGATGAGGGTATGCCCTTTATAATTTGAAAGATTAGGATATTCATCAGGAGAAAGAACGATATGTAATTCTTCATTCAAGGGAATATCTTTCCCATCATAATTTTCCACTATTTGTGGTTTAACATTTTTGCCTGTAAAGTCTGTAGCGGTATCCACGTGGGCTAAAAAACCAATTGTGTTGACTTCTTTGTCTGTGTTTGCAGTGAGTGTGGCCATTACGTAGCCATTTTCATCAATTGTAACCTCGTCCATCCCGATTGCTTTTAGCTCTTCCACTAGTTGATTGGCTAATGTAAGCTGCCCGGGTGTAGAAGGACATTCTTCGTTGTTTTCGTTTGATTGGGTGTCAACTTTTACATAAGAAGTAAAACGATCGATAATATCCTGTTTCAATTCTTTCACCTCTGTTTTTTTATTTTAATACTAGCATAAACCTTTAAGAGTAAAAAAGAAACGGGGATGCTTGTGCATAAAAGGTTCCATATTCAGATGCATATAGCTTAAATGGCATATAAAATGACGCGAGAATTGGTCGCGTCATTTTTCCTATTATATCAAGGTTTTTGATTGTTTTAATACAATTTGACATACAAAATGACAATTGTTTTTTTCATAGGACAATAAGTATTGTACACACAAAATAGTACGTCAATTTCGGTGCCATTTAGACTGTTAAATAAATCGACTTTATTCCAAAACCTCCCATTTCCTTGATATAATTATTTAAAAGTTTGTTGAACTAACGAAGCAGGATACTTGAATAAAAGCATTGTAAGAAATATTATTATTTGAAATAATTGTATTGAACTAACGTGTTTGGATAATGAAAGATGGAAAAATTAAAACAGAGGGAGAACAACAAAGTTTTGCTTACACACAAAGTTGATGAGGAAGTTTATTTAAGGTTATTTAATGAAGATGATGCGGAGGAATTTTACAATTTAACAATTGATTCAAAACCATATTTAAAAGAGTGGCTTGGTTGGCTTGATTATATAGAGAGTGTTGAAGATTCTGCTAATAACATAAAGGCTAGACTAAAAGGGTTTGTAGAAAATGGTGGTTATCCAAAGTCATTTGCTATTATTTATAAAGGAAAAATAGCTGGTACAATAGGGTTTAACGACTTAAACAAAACTAATCGAACTGGTGTTATGGGTTATTGGTTAGGTGAAAAATTCCAAGGAAAAGGTATAATGTCAAAGGCATTTAAAACTGTAATAGAATATGGTTTTACAGAACTTGAGTTAAATCGAATTGAGGTTAGTGTCGCAGTTGAAAACAATAAAAGCAGGGCACTACCTGAACGATTCGGATTCACAAAAGAAGGTGAAATAAGACAAGCAGAATGGCTATATGACCATTATGTTGACCACGTTATTTATGGACTGTTATCTGAAGAATGGAATGGGAAGCATTAGTTCGATGTTAAACTAAAAGGGTGCAATAGTTGAACAAGGCGATCAACAAATTGATCGTCTTTATTTTATCCGATAAATAATTGGAATATTATGTTGACATTAGTTTAGGAGATATTGAGCTAACGAGAAGGGATTGTTTAAATATTTAAAAAGGGGAGGAGAAAGTTTGCCAAGGCTTTTAAGAATAATGTTATTTTGGACGCTTGTAATTCCAATCATCATTACTATCCTTCGTATTATTACAGATTATATTTTGGGCAAGGACATTGAACTGCTATCGTACTTACCAGTTTTCTTAGGCATATCTGCTGCGGGATTGATTTTTGCTGGACCATTAAATTATTTTATATCAAAATCCAAAGAAAATTAAATTTATTTAATAACACTGTTCCACTAACGGGTGGCTTTAATTTAAAAAGGATCGTCTTATGATTTAAGACGATCCTCATTTTCTATGATGACATTTAGTGTGTCATTTATATGGGTTTTTAAAAATGTACCTCAAAACGGAACCCTTTAGCTTGTCATCTCCCGTTTTCTTTAAGCCTGTAAGGGTTGCCCAGGTCCATGTTTTGGCATGTCATCTTCCCGACGTGATTGAATAAACCAAACCACTCCAATTAGAACAAAACCTAAGATATCGACATAGTGATTAGGTGAAATCAGCATGAGACCGGCTGCAACTAAAATCAGGCGTTCCCAGACAAAAGCTTTGCGTTTGAAGTACCCCATTACCGAACTGCTTACGCCGATCATACCTATAAGGGCTGTAATGACAGCTATAATCAGTTCAATCGTTGTGAAGTCACCAGATTGAACTAAGATAGGGTTAAAGACAAAGATATAAGGAATAATAAAGGCTGCTATGGCCAGTCGTACCGCTGTTGTTCCAGCCTTAAATGGATTAGCTCGTGCAATACCCGCACCTGCATAGGCTGCAAGACAAACAGGTGGTGTAATATCAGCCACAATACCGAAATAGAACACAAATAAGTGGGCTGATAACATGTCAACGCCGAATCCGTTAATTAATGCAGGAGCAGCTACAGTTGCTGTAACAACATAATTTGCCGTTGTAGGCAGACCCATACCTAAAATGATACAAGCAATCATGGTAAATAATAGTGCTAATGGCAGGATACCTTGTGATAAAGCGATAATACCAGAAGCAATTTTACTTCCTAATCCTGTCATTCCAACAACACCTGCAATGATTCCAGCTGTACCTACAGCTGCAATAACAGGAAGTGCGACACGAGTACCTTGTTCAAGAACGAAAATGATTTTTTTGAAAGACATGCGCGTGTCTTTTCGTACAAAGCTGGCTAGGAATGCAACTAAAATCCCCATTAATGCTGCTCTTTGTGGTGTGTAACCGGCAAAGAGTGTACCGATAATAGCAACTAACGGTAATAGCATGTATCCTTTTGTTACAAGCAGTTTTTTAGCGTTTGGAAGCTGATCCTTAGGCATTCCAATGATTCCCTGCTTTTTCGCCTCAAAGTGTGTCCCCATAAAAATTCCGGAGAAATAGAGCAAGGAAGGGATTAACGCTGCTAACATAATGGTTGCGTAATCCGTACCCGTATATTCAATCATAATAAAGGCTGCTGCACCCATAATGGGAGGCATTAGCTGTCCACCTGTTGATGCCGATGCTTCAGCGGCTGCAGCAAATTCCGGTTTGAATCTAGCTTTTTTCATCATTGGAATTGTAAATGATCCTGATGCAACGGTGTTCGCAATAGAACTACCTGAAACCATCCCCTGCATAGCACTAGCGGCGACGGCTGCTTTAGCGGTACCACCAGTAAAACGTCCTGTAAGGGCATAAGCGATATCGTTAAAGAATTGTCCTATTCCTGTATGGACTAATAAAACGCCAAATAATAGAAAGAGGAAGATAAATTTAGCGGATACTTGTACAGGAATACCAAATACTGCATTTTCTCTGAACCATAAATCCGTAAATACTTTTTCAAAAGAAAAGCCAGCGTGTGAAAGCATATTGGCAGGAATTATATTTCCAAAGAGTGCGTATAGAATGGTAACAGAAGCAACAATAACGATAGGCAGACCTACACACCTTCTCGTTGCTTCTAATAAAAGGAGTACCCCTAAAACGGAAACAATAATATCCAGTGATGAATACCCGTGAACACGGGCATCTAATATGGCATCAAACTGAATAATTTTATAGTAACCAACAAATATAGCTGTAAATGCTAAGATGACATCATACCAGGGGATTCCATTTTTATGCAGTCCTTTTTTAACAGGATAGAGTAGAAATATAATCCCCAGTGCTGTTCCTACGTGAACGGCACCCTGGATTTGCGATTGTAATGTTCCATAATATCCAGTATATAAATGGAATAAGGTTAAATAGACACCTAAGAAAGTAACAATCCAGGCCCATTTGCCAATGTTTTTCCGGTAGTTACTTTCACGATCATATTTTTCTAATAATTCCTGTTCGGATAATTGTTCACCGTTTTCGTCAGTGATTTCCGATGTGAAACGCTGGTCTTCTTTGGTGTTGTCTCGATGATTTTTATTGTTGTTCGCCACACCTTTCACCACCTTTAATAATAGTAACTTGAATAAAAGGGGGACCGGACACGCTGTGTCAGGTCCCCATAATACATTCATTTTATAATTTTTTTAATTATCTTACAAGTTTCATGGATTGGTAAATTATTCAGCTAGTTCCTCTATACTATTAATTCCTGTCTCTTCACGGGAAATAATTTGCATAACTTCCGGGTAAATATGACCGATAAATGCAAAGTTTTCAACAGGCTCACCTTCGAATTCACCTTCACCATTGTAAGCGTCTTGAGCTGGTACGTGTACAGTCATACCTAAGTCCATATCACCTTGACTAATGGTAGCGAGGTTTTCTACGGAAGCGCCTGTTTCAGTTGCTGTAACATTTACACCATCGATGTTATTGCTCCAGATAGTAGCCATCTCTCCACCTAGTGGATAATAGGTACCTCCAGAACTACCTGTACCTAGAATAAATTCTTCTTTGCGACTGTCTTCTGTAGCGGTTACTTCAGCTTCCTCTGATTCTACAGTTAATCCTTGCTCTTCGTAATATTTTTTAGCACCAGGGTGGATTGGAAGTCCCTGTGATCCATTTAAAGCATTTTCTAGTGTTGTGTGGTCTGATTGAGCGTGGGTGTTTTCATCAGCATGTTCAACGGAGATTTTTGCTAGTTGATAAGCTAGTTCATTATCAATCGTATCAGTGTTACCGACTAAAACCGCATATGCAGTAACTGTTTTAACATCCTCTTCTTGGAAGTCATAAGACCCAGCTGGAATTGTGTATTCTAAATAACCAAGGTTTTCTTCTACATAATCAATCGTTTCATCTGATAGGCTAATTAGTTTAGCGTCACCAGAGGTTGCCTGAAGATCATCTACACTACCTGCTGGTAAGCCTAATAATCCTAAAGAAACATCAATGTTACCGTCCTGTAATCCATCTTTGGCATCACCAAATCCTTCTTCATAAGCTGTATAATGTTCGCCTTCTTCTAATCCGGCACCTTCAAGGATAACGTTAGCAGCTGCCTGCGTACCACTACCAGCAGGTCCAATAGCAATATTGGCATCGCCTCCGCCACCGCTTCCACTATTACATGCTGCAAGTACAAGTGCCATGATAGAAAAGATTACAAGAGTAATAGTCCTTTTCATCTAAATTCCCCCTTAAAATATTTATATGATTCTCAATGAAAACTCATCTTAATTGAAAACATTCATTGAGAACGTTAACAACGAAGAGTATGTAAAAAAGTTTACACTATCTCAATACTAATTCATTTTAACACAAAAATCTCATCTGTGCTAAATTTTCTTATTAAAATTAGATTGTAACTTATAAAGAACACAAAATCTGTTAAGTCATAATTTCACATTATGCACTACATACTATAAAATAGAGAAGGATGAATGTAAGATAAGAAAGGATGAACAACATGTCAAAACAGCAAATTGGTGTTGTGGGTGCAGGTGTAATGGGAAAAAACCTGGCTTTAAACTTTGAAAGCAAAGGATATTCAGTAGCATTATATGATATATCTGAAGAAACCATTACTAAGGTACTAGAAGAAAATCAAAATATTAATTTAGAGGGGACAAGTAATCTAGAGCAATTTATTGGAATGCTTGAATTTCCGAGAAAGATATTATTAATGGTCCCTGCCGGAGATATTACCGATCAAGCCATTGATTCATTACTGCCTCATTTAGATCCTGGTGATATATTAATGGATGGTGGAAATACATATTTTGAAAACACAATGCGAAGAAATGAATATTTAGCAAGCCGCGGAGTTCACTTTTTGGGAATTGGTGTGTCGGGCGGTTCAGAAGGTGCCCGAAAAGGTCCATCCCTTATGCCTGGAGGAGATCAGGAAGCGTATAAAAAGGTAGCCCCAATGTTAAAGGATATTGCAGCTAAAGAGGAGGGTGACCCTTGCTGTTCGTATATTGGGCCAAACGGATCCGGTCATTATGTAAAAATGGTGCATAATGGCATTGAGTATGGGGATATGCAATTAATTTGTGAGGCTTATTTCTTTCTTAAGCATACTTTACAGTTATCAAATGAAGAGCTTCATGAGATTTTCTCTGAGTGGAATCAAGGTGAATTGGACAGCTATTTGATTGAAATTACGGCTGATATTTTTACAAAGATGGATGAAGAAACAGGTAAGCCATTAGTCGATTTAGTATTAGATACCGCTGAACAAAAGGGAACCGGTAAATGGACAAGTCAAAGTGCGTTAGACCTGGGTGTTTCTCTTCCAACCATTACAGAATCGGTTTTTGCAAGGTTTATGTCAGCGCGCAAGGAAGAGCGTGTAGCTGCAAGTAAAATGCTGCATGGTCCTGATATTAAGCAGGATTTAAACCTGGATAAAGAGGAGCTTGTGGAAGCAGTCCGCCAGGCTTTATACATGAGTAAGATTTGTTCTTATGCACAAGGGTATGATCAATTAAAAGCTGCCTCAGAGGAATATGAATGGAATTTGAATTTTGGAGAAATTGCGATGCTTTGGAGAGAGGGCTGTATTATAAGAGCAGGCTTCTTACAAAATATTAAGGATGCTTACGACCGGAATCCGCAATTAGATAATCTAGTGCTTGACGCTTATTTTAAAGAAGTTGTTGAGTCCTATCAGTCATCTTTACGTAAAATTATATCTGTTGCTGTACAGCAGGGGATTCCAGTACCAGGATTTTCAGCAGCCCTTTCCTATTATGATAGTTACCGTACAGAAACACTTCCTGCTAATTTATTGCAGGCACAGCGCGATTATTTTGGTGCACACACTTATAAGCGAATGGATAAAGAAGGTACGTTCCATACAGATTGGCAGAATTAAAGAAAAAGGGGAGATCAGGATGTCCTGACCTCCCCTTTTTCTATATCCTATTTTTCAAATAATAATACACGTGCTGGTGATGCATCAATTCCACTTACTTTAAGAGGTGATGCCACCATATGGTAAGTATCCGGTTCTACTTCTTTAAAAGTTAAACCTTCAATGACAATAATGTCATTTGAAAATAACGTTTTGTGAGTGGGATGACCTTCCTGAGAACGTTCAATACCTAAAGAATCAATTCCTACCCCTCGAATTTGCTGGTCAGCTAAATATTTCGCTCCACTTTCTTTTAAAAAGATAAAATTAAAGTTAAATTCTTCATCGAAAGTATTTTTTGTTTTAAATAAAACGAAATCGTTCTTTTGGATATTTAAATCCTGTAAATCATTTGCTGTAATGCCGTCCTCAACATGTGTTAAATCAAATACTTTCGCATCGCCGATTAATTTGTCCAATTGAATGGTTTCAAAGGTTTCACCATCATTAATCATATGGAGAGGTGCATCAATATGAGTACCTGTATGTGCATCTAGTTTAATAGTAGATTCTGTAACATGTCCATTTGTTACGGTGTTGAATTCAGGCTGTTTTTCGGGTTTGTTTTTGTAAACAGGCATTCCCTTATAAATTGGCAGCGTAATATCATACATTTTACTCATTATTCTCAATCTCCTTTTATCTTACTTGTCTAGCTGCATGACCCTTAACAGATGTCATTAAGCTTCGTATTGTTTACTCATCGAGAGACCACCAATGGAATCCGTCCTGGGCTAAGAGATGATCTGATTCTTTAGGGCCCATGGATCCTGCTTCGTAGTTTGGAAACTGTGTAGCCTTTTTCTGCTGCCATGCATTGTCAATTTCATCAACATACTTCCAGGATAATGCAACCTCATCCCAATGAGTGAAGTTCGTTGCATCCCCTTTAATCGCATCATGCAATAGCTTTTCATAGGCTTCCGGAGTATTAAGCTTATCGGTAGAATTATGAGCATAGTCTAATTTTACCGGCGTTGTTTGTGGACTGTAATCCAGCTTTTCCCCGTTTAAAACAATGGAAATTCCCTCTTCTGGTTGTATATGAATAATTAATAAGTTCGGATGTACCTCATCGTTAGACTTGTAATATAAATTCATAGGCATGTCTTTAAATTGAATGACAATTTTTGTTGATTTTTCAGCCATTCGTTTACCTGTTCTGATGTAAAAAGGTACACCTGCCCATCTAAAGTTGTCAATTAGTAATTTCCCAGCTACAAAGGTTTCCGTATTTGATTCAGCGTCAACGTTAGGTTCACTCCGATATCCAGGAACTTCCTGATTTTTAACTGCTCCGGGACCATATTGACCCCTGACAAAATATTGATCAATCTGATCTCCTGATATAGGGCGTAATGCTCGTAACGCTTTTATTTTTTCACTGCGAATTTCATCTGTAGATAAACGGATAGGGGGCTCCATAGCTAAGAGTGCCACCATTTGGAGGATATGGTTTTGTACCATATCTCTTAAGGCTCCCGACTTATCGTAGTACCCTCCTCGTTCTTCTACCCCTAAGGTTTCACTGGAGGTAATTTGCACATTAGAGATATACCGATTGCTCCATAGTGGTTCAAAAATAGCATTAGCAAAACGGATAACTTCAATGTTTTGTACCATTTCTTTACCTAAATAGTGATCAATACGGTAAATCTCATCTTCTCTAAATGCTTCACGTATCTCATTATTCAGCTTTTTCGCTGAAGGAAGGTCATGACCAAACGGCTTCTCAATCATCAAGCGGTTCCAGCCAGTTTCATTTGTTAGACCTTCAGATTTTAAGTAAGAGGCAATCGTTCCAAAGAATTGAGGAGCCATAGCTAAGTAAAACATGCGATTTCCTGGAATGGAAAATTTGCCTTCTACTTCGGTTATTAGTGAATGTAAATTTTGATAAGATTCTTTACTTGTAACATTTAGAGATATGTAATGGAAATGGGTTAAAAAGTCATCTAAATCATCGTTGACTTGTATTTTTGATTCTTTTAAAGAGTCTTCTACTTTCTCGCGAAGTGTCTCATGACTCCATTCCCGTCTTGCTGCTCCGATTACTGCAAAATGTTCCCCTAATTCGCCTTTTGTATATAAATTATAAATGGAAGGAAACAATTTGCGTTTGGCTAAGTCACCTGTTGCGCCAAATATTACAATTGTACATGACGTTTGATTCTTGCTTGTCAATGTTATCCTCACCTTCATATATCTGTACTTTTTTCTCTTCTTAGCATAGCCAGATACGATTGTTTTAAATGAATTCCTTCAAAAAGTATAAAACTTTTAGTACGTGATATCAATTTTTTTACGTTATCCAATAGGATTAAAGATAAATGTAAGCTCATTGCAACCTTTTCTCACTGGAAGACGTATAGTAGTGGAAGACAAAAATGTGCAAAGGAGTGAATGTTATGGAGAAGGTTTTAACAGTAGAAAATCTCGGAAAGTCTTTCAAAGATACAAGAATTATTCGAGATATATCCTTTGGTGTAAATAAAGGAGAAATCATGGCTGTCCTAGGGCCAAATGGCGCAGGTAAAACAACAACCATTCGTAGTATTATGGGGATTATGTATCCTGATGAAGGAGATATTCAATTTCATCACTATCAATCAAAGGGAATACCTAGGCATAAAATTGGATATTTACCTGAAGAACGCGGTTTATACAAAAATGTAAAGGTTATGGATATTCTGCTTTATTTTGCTGAACTAAAGGACTATCCATTGAAGAAGGCTAAGCTTCGTGCACTGGAATATCTGAAAAAATTCGGATTAGAGGGAAAAAATCAAGTCTCTATTGAAGAATTATCAAAAGGAATGGGGCAAAAAGTTCAATTTATTGCTTCCATTATACATGAACCAGAATTACTTATTTTGGATGAGCCATTTTCTGGTTTAGACCCGGTCAGTCAGGAAGTATTTAAGGAAGAAATTAAAGAATTAGCACAAAAGGGAACAGCAGTATTATTATCCTCTCATCAGATGAACCTGGTAGAGCAATTATGTGATCGCTTATTTTTAATTCATAGAGGTCAGAAGGTTATTTATGGAACGATGGAGGAAGTAAAGAAGGAATATGCTAATTTTAAATGTACGATTCAGGGGAATAACGATATTCAGAAATTAGAACGTATTTCAAAGGTCCAACGGGTTGAACAGAAAGAAAACAAGAGTATTCTATATTTAATGCAGGATGTACATATTCCATCATGGTTAAAACAGTTGCCGGATGATATAGATATTCAGGAGTTTACAGTCGATCGGGTTTCATTACACGAAATATTTGTTGATATTGCTACAGGTAAGGATGAAATTGGGGAAGAAGGTGAATTGCATGCGTAACAGTTTAAAAGTTGCTAAATGGGAATACAAACGAAATATGAAAAATAAGTCGTTTATCATCTCATTGTTTTTGACCCCTGTTCTTTTTTTAGTGTTTTTTAATTTACCTCTTTTATTTGATAATGACCAAGCTGAAGAAGAAGGTTCACAAATCTACGTTTATGATGAATTGACTGTGTGGAGTAGTCTGAAATCTCAACTTCCTGAAGAAACAACCGAGAACTGGCACGAAATCGATACATACATGACAGAAGATGAAATCATGCAGAAATTAAATGAAGCAGAAAATACAGCTTATATTATGCTAACTGATCAGGTGTTAGAAAATGGTTCTGTGAAGGTGTATATAAGTGATGACTTAGATGAAAATTTCGTTTATCAGACGAATATTCTTGAACAACCATTACTAGCACAAAGGTTAGCAGATCTTGGTTTAACTCAGGAAGAAGCACAAATTTCAGCAAGTGGCATTGGTTTTGAAACGGTTACACCGGAATCGATAGATAAGGCACAGAGTGAGGGAAGTAATAGTGCAAACATGTTAGAACGTATAGTTCCTGTATTATTTGCCGGAGTCATTTTATTTTCCATTTTGATAACAGGAATGATGATATTCCAGAGTGCCTCACAGGAGAAAAAAGAAAAAGTGGCAGAAATTGTTTTATCGTCATTGACACCTGAAGAATTAATGAAGGGAAAAATTTATGGTTATTTTGGATTGGGAATTACACAGGTAGCTGCCTGGGTCGTAATCATTCTTCCTTTTCTAGTATGGAGAGTAGATGTACCATTTCTTGAGTATTTATTTGTTCCTGAATTGTTATTGTTATTATTTATTGCCATAGCGGGCTATCTTCTATTTGCATCTATATTTGTAAGTATTGGAGCAACTGTTGAAGATATGAACAGTTCGAGCAATTTTCAGGGAATGATGTTTATGCTTCCGTTCTTACCTGCTATTTTTTTCGGTCCGATAATGTCAGATCCAAGCGGTATAGTGGCACAAATAGGAACCTTTTTTCCGATTACAACACCGGGTGTGTTGTTAATTCGGCTGGCTTTACTTGAGACCTGGCCATGGGTGGAAATTATCATAGCCATCGTTGTTTTAATCGTCAGTATCTGGGTATTTATGAAACTTGCTGGCAAGATTTTTAAAACAGGTATTTTATTGTATGGAAAGGATGCTACACCAAAAGAGATTTGGAAATGGATTCGACAATAATCGATTTTTGCTATTTGAGATAGACTTGAATGAATGTATACAATACCGTCCATAATTTGCTGCCAGAAGCTTAAATTGTACGATGATTTAGGCTTCTGGTAAATTTTTTCTAATCCCTTTCCCTTGTGTACTATAATAAAATATATCCAGATAAAATGTAGTTTTTAATTGTAGAAGTAAGGGGATTTATTATGATGTACTGGTTGCAACAAATAAACAGTATCTTACAAAAAGGAATGCCTCTCATTACGCCGCTTGCAGTAGTAACAGGGGTTTTACTGGCTGATTGGCTGGCGCCTCTTGAGTTTTTAGTTCCATGGATTTTTGCGGTTATGACGTTTTCAGGTAGTCTTGGTTCTAATTTTATGGATTTAAAAAGGGTTATGCACCATCCATTGCCTCTGATTATCAGCCTATTGATTCTACATCTGGTTATGCCGCTGCTAAGCTTTGGGGTTGGCCATCTTGTTTTTTATGATGACCCTTATTTTGTCACAGGATTTATTCTGGCCTTTATAATTCCAACTGGTATTACGAGTTTAATATGGGTTTCTGTGCATAAAGGGAATGTTGTGCTAACGTTGTCCATTATATTAATCGATACTTTATTGGCGCCGTTTATTGTTCCCGGACTGCTCTATTTGTTTATCGGCTCAGCAGTCCAAATGAATGGGACTGATATTATGATTGGTCTGTTCTGGATGGTGGTAATTCCATCGCTCTTTGGAATGGGCCTAAACCAATGGACCAATGGGAAAGCGAAGGATCATTTAGCACCTGCTCTTGCTCCCTTTTCAAAAATAGGAATCGGTATGGTAGTTGCCATTAATAGTTCTGCGGCTGCAGCCTATTTTAGAAATATTGACTGGCAGTTGGTTTTAGTTGGTTTGGTCGTTTTATGCATGGCCATTATAGGCTATGCACTAGGGTGGTTGTCTAGTAAAGGATTAAACGTTAACGAGGCAACCGCTATCTCCCTCATGTACAATAATGGAATGAGGAATATTAGTGCAGGTGCAGTCATTGCAATCACCTATTTTCCTGCTCCAGTAACAGTTCCGGTTATTGCAGCTATGCTTTTTCAACAAGTATTAGCTTCCTTCTCAGGTGGTGTGGTGGAGAGGTTACTTACTCATCACGAAAATAATCTATCAAGGATTGAAAACTTGTAAACGATTTGTGTTATGATAGAATCAGCTAAAATATGGTAAAAGCGGGTGGTTATCATTCATTCAGTAAATCAACCCATTCTCTCAATTCAAAATCTGGAAAAGTCTTATGGAGCAAAGCAGGTTCTAAATGGAATTGATTTAACCGTTTATCAAGGACAAATTATTGGTTACATAGGGCCGAATGGAGCGGGAAAAAGTACAACGGTAAAAATTATGCTGGGCCTGGAAGAGCATTTTTCAGGACGAGTTGAAATCTTTGGCAATGATATTTCGGATGAGCATGTAGCATATAAGAACAGAATAGGGTATGTACCTGAGGTGGCAGAGATTTATGATAATTTAACCGCTCATGAATACCTTACTTTTATTGGTGAGCTTTACGGGCTGGAGTTCGATTTTGTTGATCAAAAGGCGAAAAAACTTATGGATCTATTTGGCTTAGAAGATGTTTATCATAGTCGTATTTCATCCTTTTCGAAAGGAATGAAACAAAAGACATTAATTATTTCCAGCTTGTTACATAATCCGGATCTTTTATTTTTAGATGAGCCAATTGGTGGTCTTGATGCTAACAGTGTCATGGTATTTAAAGAAGTACTGGCTCAGCTTGCTTTACAGGGAAAAACAATTTTTTATTCATCCCATATCATGGACGTAGTAGAGAAGATTAGTAATCGCATTATCCTTTTGAATGATGGAAAAATTGTGGCTGATGGAAGTTTTCAAGAGTTAAGACAACAAAATCAAGAAGGAACATTGGAAGAGATTTTCAACCAGTTAACAGGATTTGATGAACATAGAGAGATGGCTGAAGAGTTTGTTTCCATTGTTCAAGAGATGTGATAAGTATGAGAGATTTTGCTACACTGAAATTTTTTGACCGGTTTAAGTGGGTTTTTGAAAAAATGGGGATTCACTATTCTCTCATGCGAAAAATCCTCCAAATAAAGCTCACAATGGATCGGAGAAGAGTACCGACCATATTTAATCAGTCAAGTTCTAAAGCTGATCAAAATGATCAAAATCATTTCTTAAAGTCATTGGGGTTATATGCCTTTTTGGGGTTATTTCTTATTCCTTTTATTATTATGGGTGATCAGTATCTGTTTCAAATGAGTTTATTGTTTGGCATTATGATGTTTATTGTTATGACATCGATGATTTCTGATTTTTCAACGGTACTGTTAGACGTTCGCGATCGTACTATTTTGTCAACGAAACCCGTGGATAGAAAAACCATTAGTGCTGCTAAGGTGCTGCATATAGGAGTATATTTGTTTCTTGTTACGTTTGCGATCGTTGGTGTTCCGTTATTAGTAAGTTTATTTACAAAAGGAATAGGATTTGTTTTCCTTTTTGTTTTGGAAATTATCTTAGTAGATATATTTATTGTGGTTTTAACCGCATTTCTTTATCTTTTTATTCTAAGGTTTTTTGATGGGGAAAAATTAAAGGATATTATTAATTATGTACAGATTGGTCTCTCTATCTCTTTAATTATCGGCTATCAACTATTAGTTCGGTCGTTTGAATTTGTAGATGTCGACATTCAATTTACACCAGAGTGGTGGCATATCTTTCTTCCGCCTATATGGTTTGCAGCACCATTTGAAGTTTGGATGGGTGGAAACAGGGATGATTTACTCCTTTTCTATTTAGCGTTAGCGTTTATTTTGCCTATCATTGCGTTAATGATTTATATAAAGCTAATGCCTGCATTTGAACAACTACTGCAAAAATTAAACGAGCATAATGAACAAAAGGGTCCCCAAAAAATGAGGATGGCAGGGTTGTTAAAACTCATTTGTTATACGAAGGAAGAAAGGGTGTTCTTCCGTTTCGCAAGCCATATGTTAAGTAAAGAAAGAGAATTTCGGTTAAAAGTTTATCCTTCATTAGGATTAGCTTTAGTGATTCCATTTATCTTTTTGTTTAATGAATTACAAGATAAAAGTTTAGAAGAAGTTGCAGCGGGAAATTTTTATCTTTCCATTTATTTTAGCTCCATTATGGTACCAACAGCTGTATTTATGCTGAAATATTCTGGAACATATAAAGGAGCCTGGATTTATAAAATTCTGCCTGTAAAAGACTTTCGATATCTATATAAGGGGATATTGAAGGCGTTTATCATAAAACTGCATCTTCCTCTCTATCTCCTAGTTAGTGCCATATTTCTATGGATATATGGTGGAAGTATTTTACTGGATATTTTGGCTGTTTTTTTAAGTTCCTGTTTATATACAGCGATTTGTTTTACTCTTATTAAAGGAACGTTACCTTTTTCTGAACCCTTTGAGGCAGCCCAGCAAAACATGGGCTGGAAGACCATTCCTTATCTTTTTCTTCTTGCAGGATTTTGGCTTATTCACTTATTTGTGTTGAAAGTTCCTTTTGGAGTGTTGTTGTACATTCTGATTCTGTTTATCACCAACTTGCTGGTGTGGCGTAAAGTGGTTAACTAAACAATCATAGAGAACAAATAAGCCACGACATTACGCTTATTAGGCGCAAGGTCGTGGCTATTTTAAAAAAACAAGTGAAGAAATTCTATTACGTTTTTACTCCATTACAATGTATACACCGTTTTCTCTTGTACTTCTATTATTGGTGAATTGATCTCTTATTTCTTAATCTTTCCCGTATATTTCTTCGGCAGTATAATAGTCATCAGCTATAATGGTTTCATCAATGTTATCTTTTGTAACGGTTGTTGGTTCAAGCAGTGTAGCAGGGACGTCTTTCATTCCATTATTAATTGTGTTTTCTGTATTAATAGTATCATTATTTGTTAATTGAATAGCCAGTTCCGCAGCATTTTCTGCTAATAACTTAATAGGTTTATAAATGGTCAATGTTTGTGTTCCTTGAACAATTCGCTGTAGTGCACTCAATTCGGCATCTTGTCCAGATACAGGAACATTTCCTGCTAAACCTTCGTTTGATAATGCGTGAATGGCGCCACCCGCTGTACCATCATTTGCTGCAATAACAGCATCCACATCTCCGTTATTCTGCTCTATTACTTGTTGCATATTTTCCTCAGCAACAGTCGGATCCCAGTTTTTTGTATAGTTATGGTTTTTTTATCGTCAATTATAGTCTTTTTTTAAAGTTTACATTTTCCTTCTGCACCTTAAGCAATTACTTTATTATGACGAACATAATAGAATGGTAAATTTAAGTAGAATATTAAAAACCCTAAATCACATTTTGATTTGGGTTCCTTTTAACGCTTGATATAAATTTAATAGGATGTATTTAGTACATTATCCACAGAGATGGAAGTAAAAGTGTTTTAGCCAAAGAAAAATCCGAACTATGATTCAAAATTCTTTAGTTAGAATTCGAATTCGTTCGGATTTTTCTTTTTATAATCTTCTGAAAAACATTAAACTTTTATTAAACAGTCCTATTACAAAGTGGGGAAATTTACGTTTTTACTCCATTACAGGATATACACCATTTTCATCGTGTACCTCTTTACCGGTTAATGGCGGGTTAAAGACGCAAACCATTCGCATGTCGCCGCCTTCATAGGCACGAAGCAGATGTTCATCATGTTCATCAAGTGCATAAAGAGTTCCGGCTTTGATTGGCCATACCTTATTATCTTTTAAGGTAACAACCTCACCTTCCCCTTCAATACAGTAGACTGCTTCTAGATGGTTTTGGTACCAAATGTGGGTCTCGGTACCTGCTTTGATAATCGTGTCATTTACGGAATATCCCATATTATCCTTTTTATTAATGAGGCGGCGACTAACCCAGGTACCTCCGTCTACATCATTTTCTGTACCTAAAATGTCTTCTAATTTTACAACTTTCATGTTTGCTTCCTCCCCTGGTAATTAATTTAAAATTGGTTCTTTTACTAATTTTCTAACACTTTCTTCTATAATGTCAAATCCTTTTTTCAAAGCTTCATCATCTATGTTTATGGCAGGAAATAATTTAAATACCTCATCCTTTGGTCCGGAAGTTTCCATAATTAGACCCTGGTCAAAGGCTTTTTCGGCTACCTTTGAGGCAAGATCGTCTACACCGCAAGCAATTCCTGCCATCAAACCACGACCGCGAACTTCTCCTTTTAGTTCTGGGTATTTTTGATTGAGATTCGTTAGGAATTCGTGAACCATATTCCCTTTTCGTTGAATGTCTTTTTCGAATTGGTCATCCTTCCAGTAATCCAGAGCAGCTGTAGCCGTTACAAAGGCATGGTTATTACCACGGAAGGTGCCGTTGTGCTCCCCTGGATTCCATACATCTAATTCTGGGCGGAACAATGTAATGGCAAATGGAATACCATAACCACTAAGGGACTTAGACATACAAACAATATCTGGTTTAATTCCAGCAGGTTCAAAGCTGAAGAAGGTACCTGTTCTGCCTACACCTGCCTGAATATCATCAACGATAAGCAGTATATCCCAACGTTTGCAAATATCATCAATACGTTTTAACCATTCTAAGCGGGCAGCATTAATCCCACCTTCACCTTGTACAGTTTCAACAATCATAGCTGCAGGGATATCAACTCCACTACCTCCATCTTCTAAGAAACGCTCAAGATAATCTAATGAATCATAATTATCCAGTACATAATTATCATAAGGCATTGTTACAGCATTCTGTAAGGGTACGCCTGCTCCTTTTCGTTTAGCAGCATTTCCGGTTACAGAAAGGGAGCCAATCGTCATACCGTGAAATCCATTTGTAAAGCTTATGATATCTGTGCGGCCAGTCACTTTACGAGCAAGTTTAAGAGCACTTTCTACGCTGTTTGTTCCTGTTGGTCCCGGGAACATCATTTTGTAATTCAGATCTCTGGGTTTTAGAATAACGTCGTTAAATTTTTGGATAAATTCCGCTTTTGTTGTAGTAGCTTTATCCAGAGAGTGGGTAATGCCATCCTCTTCAATGTACTTAATAAGCTTTTTCTTCATTTTTTCATCATTATGCCCGTAGTTTAGTGCGCCTGCACCTGAGAAGAAATCAATGTATTCACGTCCTTGTTCATCCCACATCTTATGACCTTTTGATTTTGTGAAAACAGTAGGAAAACTGCGGCAATAGCTGCGCACCACCGATTCGTATTTTTCAAAAATTTCCATATCAGTATGACTCAAACTTTATCCTCCTTAAATTTCCTTAACCTTAAAAAGGTTTTTCATTTTTAGGACTTTCCCGTATTTTATCTATTCATAAAGGACTAGGGTTCATTCACTATTTATCTATTTTTAGAAACATCCCTTACTTTAGGGGACCAATTCTAAAGCAAAGTTCTTCCTCATGATCATCCGTTGGAAATAGGTCCTCTGTAAAGCATTCTAAAACTTTACACTCGGTATCGTGCTTGCAAGCTATCCCCCGGAATAAAGACTGAGATGCTTTGTTTGATGGCGTAACGGTTGCTTCTAGGTAGCGAACGTCCTTGCATGCCTCCCGGTTAAGTAATGCAGATAAAATTCTGGATGCAATTCCTTTTCCCCGCTGGGAGGAATCAACTCCAATTTGCCAAACAAACACTACATCAGGCTTTTCTGGAGGGATAAAAGCGGTAACAAATCCAGCTAATTTTCCGTTTTCCTTTGCCACTACGCATGTGTCTGCAAAATACTCACACATCATAATGTACTTGTAAGGTGAGTTCTGATCGAGGCTGGAATGGTTTACTAATTCCCACATCGCCGAACCATCTGTCACATCGGGCTTTTCGAATGTAATGGAGTCCGACTGCTTGGATGGCGTAAGAACCATTTGACTATTAATAATAAATGCTCCCTTCGTTACGTAATTTCGAATACATTTATTATCATAAAGATGACAGAAAGTTTCTTCAAATTAGTTAAATGTTGATTCGCGTGTTTTATTTATGCTTTGAAAGGATGAATCGTGTTCATATGGACGATTATTAAAATTGCTTATGAATTGTTAATATTTCTTACAATTATTAAAAATATGGCAATTGGAGAATAATGCAGAAAGAAAGTGCATAAAATGACGGCTTTAGTGTGCTAAAGTGTGCAGGGACCAAGATAACAGTTTGTAAAAATTTTTTTACAAACTGTTTGTTTTTTTTACAAACAGGCATTAAGGTAAAAACTTTCCCTATGTAATTTCTGTTTGGATTTCATTTTATTTTCTTTTCTTATCTTAATAGGGAAAGAAAATATCTTTTTATGAAACTTGTTTATTTTGGCATGATTTTTGCATTAATAGTTGGATGGAGTGAAAGAAGGGGTGTGAAATCGATATGCAAGAGTTATGGAATTATATGGTGGATAACCAAGCGCAAATTTGGACGTATACTTTAGAACATATACAATTAGTGGGTTTGGCGGTTGTGATTGCCATTGCCATCGGTGTTCCTTTGGGAATCTATTTGACAACCAATGATTACTTAGCGGAGACGGTTCTGCAAATGGCTAATGTCATGATTACGATTCCCAGTATTGCCTTATTTGGGATTATGATTCCGATTCTATCATTGATAGATCAAGGTATAGGATTTGTGCCTGCGGTAATCGCGCTTATTTTATATTCCCAACTACCAATTATTCGAAACACCTATGTTGCGATAAAGAACGTTGACCCCCATATTCGGGATGCTGCAAAAGGAATTGGGATGAATACCATGCAAAAATTGCGGAAGGTAGAAATACCGAATGCCCTTCCTGTTATTATGGCGGGAGTCAGACAGGCAGTCATTATGAATATAGGAATTGGTGCTATCGCTGCATTTATTGGTGCAGGGGGATTGGGTGTATTAATTAATCAGGGGATATCCAGGTCTAATACGACGATGGTACTTGCAGGTGCCATTGCCATTTCTATATTAGCGATTGCCGTTGATTTGCTATTAGGATTATTCCAGAAAAAAATGACACCTAAAGGCCTTGAATAGATTCAAAATGTAAGGAGTGAATAGATTGATTGATTTTAACCATGTAACAAAAGTATTCAATGAAGATATAAAGGCAGTAAATGACATCAGCTTTCATGTCCCTGAAGGAAACATTGTTGTGTTCCTGGGCCCCTCTGGCTGCGGGAAGACAACGACACTGCGAATGGTGAATCGTTTAGAGTCTATTACAGAAGGAACGATTTCGGTTAATGGAAATCATGTAAATGATTTAAATCCTATTGAATTAAGAAGAAATATTGGCTATGTCATTCAGCATAACGGACTATTTCCGAATATGACCATTGAACAAAATGTAATGGCGGTACCTGATTTGCTTGGCTGGGACAGAAAAAAGAAAAAGGATCGCTTTCATTATTTAATGGATTTAGTCGGGTTAAATCCGGATGAATTTCGTAAAAGATATCCCCATGAGCTTTCTGGTGGACAGCAGCAGCGAATAGGAATTATTCGTGCTATGGCCGCTGACCCACCCGTTATGTTAATGGATGAACCGTTTGGAGCATTAGATCCGATTATTCGCTCCCATATCCAAAATGAGTTCTTACAAATTCAAGAAGAGGTGCAAAAAACGATTTTGTTTGTCAGTCATGATATTGATGAAGCGATTAAAATGGGTGATAAAGTTGCGATTTTCCGGGATGGCAGTCTTATGCAATATGACGCACCTGACGAAATCCTAGCTCATCCAACCAATGATTTTGTAAGAAAATTTGTAGGGAAGGACCGGGCATTGAAGAGTTTAAGCCTGCATAGTGTTCAGGACCTTGTTAATGAACAAAGCCTGATGCAAGCGAGTGAGACAGGCAAACATCGCAAAACAGTGTTCATTGATACAAACTTAAAGGATGCTCTTTCGATTTTATTAAATCAGGAAGCAGAACAATTAGTCATTCAATCCGAAGAAAAAACTATTGGAGCTTTAACAATTCATGATATTGAAACCTATCTTCATGAAAAAATAATGTAAGTGGAGGAGATAAAATGAGTGGGAAAAAACTCCTCGCAATCCTTCTTAAGGTGTTGCTTTCAATCGTTGTGATTATATTTTTTGTCTGGAGTTATCATTCAGGGTACTATCAGTTAATTTGGGATGATACAGAAGGATTTTTCTTTTTATTTAAGCAGCATTTAAACATGGTTCTTCTATCATCATTTCTTGCTATTGCGATTTCGGTACCATTAGGTATATTCGTTACGAGACCTAAATTTAAAAAAGTTCAATGGCTGATTATGAATACAGCCAATCTTGGTCAAACCATCCCGAGCTTAGCTATTTTAGCTTTGGCGATGACGATAATGGGAATTGGTTTTAAACCAGCAGTATTTGCTTTATTCCTTTATTCTCTTCTGCCAATTCTACGCAATACTGTAGCTGGGATTGACTCGATCAAGCCGGAATTGCTGGATGCTGCGAAGGGGATGGGGTATAAACCCTACCAAATTCTCTTTAAAATAGAATTGCCGAATGCAGCGTTTTCGATTCTGGCGGGAATACGTACAGCTGTTGTCTTAAATATCGGTACAGCTGCCCTTGCTTATTTAGTAGGTGGTGGCGGACTGGGAGACTGGATTTTTACAGGTATCATGATGAGAGACAATATTTACCTTCTTTCAGGAGCTGTACCTGTAACCCTATTTGCTCTATTAGCAGACCAAATATTACGTATTATTGAAAATCTATTGATTTCAAAAGGGGTGCGCCAATCTGTTGATACAGATTGATGACATAATAAAGGGCATATATGGGCCCGAAGGAATGATAAATAAAAGAGGAGGAACTAAAAACATGAAAAAATTTGTTTCATTTTTAGTCGTGCTATCCTTACTATTTGTTGCAGCATGTGGTAGTTCAGAGGAATCATCAGGTAATGAAGGATCAGGCAATGATGGAGATAAAAAGCTTGTAGTGGGAGCTAAGAACTTTACCGAGCAATTTATTTTATCAAAAATTCTATCCATTTATTTAAAAGAAAATGGTTATGAGGTTGAAGAGAAAAATAATATGGCCAGTCAAGTGGTCCGATCAGCTTTAGAAAATCAACAAGTGGATTTATACTGGGAGTACACAGGTACAAGTTTAGTAAACTATAATAAAAAAGATCCAATCGCAGATGCTGATAAAGCCTATGAAACTGTAAAAGAAATTGATAAAGAAAATGGTATTGTCTGGTTAAATCCGGCAGAGGTAAACAATACGTATACGTTGATGATGAGAAAAGATGAGGCAGAAAAATTAGGCATTGAAACCATTAGTGATTTAGCAGATTATATTAATGAAAGTTCAGATGACTTACTTTTAGGTACAGACGCTGAATTTGCAACACGTCCAGACGGAATTAAAGGTGTTGAGGAAGCTTATGGCTTTAAACTTCCATCAAGTAATATAAAGAAGATGGATGCAGGGTTATTCTATCAGGCACTTAGAGATGGACAAGTGGATATTGCAACAGGTTTTGCTACAGACAGCCGTATTAAAGCTTTTGATTTAGTAAATCTTGAAGATGACAAGGGCTTCTTCCCAGCTTACCATGCGGCTATCACTATTCATGAGGATTCATTAGCGAAATACCCAGAATTAGAGGAGCTATTAAAACCTTTAGCCGAAAACTTAGATTCCCAAACGATGGTTGATTTAAACTACCGAGTAGATATTGAAGAAGAAAGTGAAACAGATGTAGCCCGAAGCTGGTTAGTCGAAAATGGACTAATTGAAGAATAATAGACGTTGAAAAAAGAAGGTAACCGGATGGTTGCCTTCTTTTTTTGAAATTTTGCTACTAATTTAGATATAATAAACTATACGTATACCTATCTATTTTGAAGGGTGTTTACCAGGATATGAAAAAATTTTTACCAGCAAGATTAACGAGGAGATTTATTGTTTTAGGCCTGTTTATGATTATGATTCCTTTGTTTATCATCTTTTATTTAGGTGTGATGTCTTCAAAGGATATTATCGATGACCAAACAGAAGATAGGGCCCTTCAAGTGACCAAAACCCTTTCAAATAATACAACCAATTTATTCGAATACAAATCCAATATTCTTGAAAATATAGCCATGTCTGAACGTATTTCATCGAATACCGGAAATTGGACTCGTGCAGCCATAACTGATTTAGCTGTTAATGATGAATTTTTTCAACAAATATATTTGGTAAGCCGGGATGGTCATATACTCCATCAAACCCCCACAAGCCATAAAGGTACAGATACCCTTCCTTCCAAGCTTCAACCCCTATTGGATGAACTAAAATGGAGGCGTGATGCTTTTATATCGGATACGGTGTTATTGAATAACGGTATGCCAAGTATATATATAACCGTACCCATTCAAGGAGAAGATCATGGTGAAGTTCAACGAGGATTGATCGCTCGAGTAAGCCTTGAGTTTTTACAAAAAAATAGCAAGCAGAATGTATTGGGGCCAAAAGGAAGGACTTTTCTCCTTGATCAAAATGGAACGATTTTGTTTGATACTCAAGATAACGAAAGTATGGGAGTATCCCTTTCTTCCGCTTTTGTACAGGACGCTTATTTAGGTCGGTCAGGGACTCACTACGGGTCATTGTTACAGGAAAAGGCACTGGTGGCGTATAGCCCTGTTGACCGTCTCCCTTTTTTAGCAGTAACATCTATTCCTTTTGAACATGTGAATGCTGCAACCAACAATTTAACAGTTGTATTGGTTATTGGCTTTATTGTTCTAACCATTGCCGTCATTAGTCTTCTCTACTTTAGTGTGAAATGGGTCATTCAACCGGTTAAGTCTTTAACAGAAGAGGCATACCAATATGTTCAGGGTGGAGAATGGAAAATAAAATTACTAAAGGAGAAGGACGAGGTAGCTACGTTATCAAAAGCATTAAATTATATGGCAGGTAGTTTGAAAGAAAAGGAACGTTATCTACAGCTTATCCTGCAATCCTTTCCTTTTGGTGTCATTACGATGGATCCTTTAGGAAATATGACCTCCATAAACAACAAAGCCAAACAGCTGTTGAATTGTGAGAAGAGAAGACTGAAGGGCAAGGCGATATCTGTTTTACCTGTGTCTTTAAAAGATCATTTTGAGGCTTGTAAGAATGCCTCTCCGGATTTTGATGGCGTTGAGGATGAATATCTATACATTAATCCATATGGAAGAAGGCTAACTTTAAAGCGGTCCAGTGCCCCTTTATTAGATGAAAAAGGGCATGTTATTGGTGTGGTTACCACTTTTTGGGATATAACAAAAATAAGACAGCTTGAGCAGCATATTCAAAGGTCGGAACAATTAGCAGCCATTGGCCAAATGACAGCAGGACTAGCTCATGAAGTAAAAAATCCTTTAGGGACCGTACAAATGGCTAGTGATCTTATAGAAACAGAGTTTCAGGAATTAGAAGAAGCTTATGATTTCAAAGAAAAATCATCTAAAAATATAAAAGATGCTTTACACGATATTCAAGATGAGATGACGAGACTAAATCATTTAGTGAGAAATTTCCTGCAATTTAGCCGGGAAAATAAAAAAGAGGAAAGTATTTTTGATTTAACAGATTTAACTAAAGAAGTTCTTCAATTACTGTCACATCAAATGAAGAAGAAAAAAATTTACATTGAAACGACTTTTCCAAAAGAAAAGGCCCTTGTTAGGGGAGATCGCAACCAAATGACTCAGGCGATTATCAATGTATTTTTAAATTCAATGGAAGCAGTGGATGAAAAGGGGAGAATTCATGTATCCATTGATAAAGTCGAAGATCAATATGTTCTTGAAATAGAGGATAATGGTACAGGAATATCCAGATCCAAGATAAAACGTATCTTTAATCCATTTTACTCCACCAAACAGGAAGGTACAGGATTAGGATTATCGATTACTCATGACATCGTAAATAATCATGGTGGGTATATGGAGGTAGAAAGTGAAACAGGTATAGGAACGTCTATGTTAATTTATTTAAAGGCTTATCATTAAGGTCTTATAGTTTTTATCGAGGAAGGGGAATGAAGATTGAGTAGTCCAAAAACCATTTTGTTTGTAGAAGATAATGAGAAATTTCGGCGACTGACAACGGTGACTTTGGAAAAATCAGGTTATCAAGTAATTGAAGCTGCTAGTGGTGAAGAGGCTGCTCATAAAATGAATCATGAGGAAGTCGATATTATTCTGTTAGATATATTATTGCCTGACACAACAGGCTTAAAGCTTTTAGAAGGCTGGAGATCCCAATACTATAATATTCCGATTATTGTCTGTACAGCTTATGGTGATATAGAAGATGCGGTTAAGGCGATGAAAATGGGAGCCTACGATTATCTTACCAAGCCGATAAAAGCTGAAGAGTTAAAAGTTGTTATTGAACGGGCGATAGAATGGCAGAACCTTCAGTTTGAAAATAAAGAATTAAAAGCAGCCGTCAAGAATAAATTTCAGCTTCATGGCATGGTAACGAGAAGCAAAAGTATGATCGAGGTTTTTGACTTAATAGAGCGAGTAGCTCCTCAGGATGTAACAGTCCTTATGGAAGGGGAGAGTGGAACAGGGAAATCCCGATGCGCAAGAGCTATTCATCAGGAAAGTCGCAGAAAGGAAGGGCCTTTTGTTAAGGTAAATTGCGCGGCTATTCCATCGAATCTATTAGAGAGTGAACTGTTTGGTTATGAAAAGGGTGCGTTTACCGGAGCAGATTCATCGAAAAAAGGGTTATGTTTAACAGCGGATAAAGGAACCCTGTTTTTAGATGAAATTGGGGAAATTTCGATTGACTTACAGGCTAAATTGCTCCAATTTACACAGGATAAAACCTTTACTCCTTTAGGTAGTTCTAAAGAGGTATCATCCGATGTACGGTTAATTGCCGCAACCAACCGAAATTTATGGGAAATGGTACAAGCTGGAGAATTCCGAGAGGATTTATACTACCGGTTAAATATTATCGGAGTGAAACTGCCTCCTTTAAAAGAACGTACAGAGGATATTCCTGGTCTCATTAATCGATTCTTATCTGAATATGAAGAAGAATATCAACGCTCCTATTCAATATCTAATCAATTGATTCAAAAGCTTTGCAAATATCCCTGGCCGGGAAATATTCGTGAGCTGCAAAATGCGATAGCAAGAGCGGTCGTTTTAACCACAGATGGTGAGTTGAGCTTACAGGATTTTCCTCAGGAAATTGTCCATTACTTTGAAGATGGCGTACAAGAAGAACAGGAGGAGACCACTACTATTCAAATGGACGATGATTTTTCTCTGCCAAACCATATCGAACAAGTGGAAATCAAGGCCATAGAGGAAGCATTAAAATCTGAAGAAGGAAATCAGGCACGAGCTGCAGAAAAACTTGGCATTTCAAGACAAAGCCTCTTATATAAATTGAAGAAGTATGCTATTGACCTGGAAAGAGAATAAAAAAGAAGAATGAAACTCTTAAAAAAATCCCCTACGCGCTTTCCCGTAGAGGATTTTTTTGATTAAGCCGTAATGGTTTGCTTTAAAAGCTTACGGTCATATATATAGGTTGTAAAAAATGGAATGATTAACATGAACATCAATCCAAGGAATAAATAGTGGATATGAAATTGGTCTACAACCAAACCGCCAAGAACTGGCCCTACCATACGTCCTGCTGTTGCAATACTATTAATTAACCCCTGGTAAAATCCAGATTTTCCATTAGGGGCTATTTGGTCGGCTAATGTTGGTACGGCTGGCCAAACTAGAATTTCTCCTAATGTTAAGATAACCATTGCTGTTGCAAACGCTGCAAAGGATTCGGCAAATAACATGTACGTAAAGGATAATAGGAAAATAACGTTTCCCATATAAATATGAACCTTTGGCGAAGGGATGAGATTGGTGATCCATTTAACAAGCGGCTGTCCTGCGACAATTAATACCCCATTTATCGTCCATAAAACACTATAATGACTGACGGAAATACCTAACTCCTGTGTGTAGGAGGAAATCGTGGATTGCCATTGAGAATAAGCGATCCAGCAAATGAGAAAGCCAATTCCTAGAATAATCAATGCACGAAATGAGGATTGATCTTTGATATTTTCAGCTTGATCAATACCGCCTGTGTAAGCAAAGGTATCCAGCTTTTCCTCAATCGGTCTAAACTTGAATAAGACGATAAGAAAGAAGATTAAAAATGTGACAGCATTTGCAACGAATATAAGGGAGAATGAGATGCTGGCAAAAAATCCACCTAATGATGCGCCCGAAGCTACACCCAGATTTTGTGCAACATATATGGCGTTAAAGGCACGCCTGCCTCCTTCCGGCCAAACAGAGCTTGCTAAAGCAAACATGGCTGGCTTGACCATGCCGGAGCCTAATCCGATGGTCATTAACAAAATAATATAGGGGAGAATGCTATTGTAGAAAGCTAGAATTGCAGCTGATGTCATGGAAATCGAGATACCCAGCATAATGGTTTTATATCCCCCAAGTTTATCAAAAAGGGTACCACCTACTAGATTTCCTAAAATCGCAAATCCCTGATTAAACATTAAAATAATCCCTGCAAATGCCAGAGATTTCCCTAATTCATTATGCATATAGATTGTATTTAATGGCCATATAAACGAAGCTCCCGTTACATTAATAGCCATCCCCATGATTAATATCCAGATGTGCTTTGGCATAAGTATCCAACCTTTTTCGTAGTAAATAAATGAGTACTAGAGAATATTAATAGAATTTGGAGGGAAATGCAATCTTTTTAGCTGAATCATAAATTTTCAGGAATAATGAAAAATGATATGGAATATTTAAGTTTTCATATTATCTAAAAGGTGATTTTTATCACATTTCTGACTATATAACGATTCGTTAAGAAATGGACGAGGATGTAAAATAGCTATACAATGAAAGAAATATGCAAGCGATGTCTAGTTAAATACGGAGTGAGGAACGATGCAATTGATTTTAGCAGAAAAACCATCTGTTGCGAAAAATATCGCTGATGCCCTAAATGTAAAAGCAAAAAAGGAAGGCTATTATGAGGGAAATAATTATATCATTACGTGGGCCTTTGGACATTTACTTGAGCTCTACGATGCCAAAGATTATGACTCCAAAATGGCCCGTTGGAAGATGGAAAATTTCCCATTCATTCCTTCTAAATTCCAATATAAAGTAAAGAGTAACCCTAAAAACCGCTCCAATCCGGATTGGGGTGTTCAGAAACAGCTCAAAACTGTTCATCAGTTAATGAAAAGGCCAGATGTAGAAGCCATTATCTCTGCCTGCGATTATGATCGTGAAGGACAATTAATCGGGGATAGTATTATCTATAAACAAAAGCCCAAAAAACAAGTCTATCGATTGCTGTTAAATGAGTGGACACCTGAGGGAGTTAAAGAAGGTATGACTAGACTCAAGTCTAACCAGGAGCTGCGCCCGTTATTGGATGCGGGTATGAGTCGTCAATGGGCTGATTGGGTAATCGGAATCAATCTTACGTCTGTAGCCACTTTAAAATATCAAAAGGGTAAGGGAAAAGCGCTGAATATTGGACGTGTTTTACTGCCAACCCTGAAAATTATTTATGATCGTGATAAGGAAATCGAACAGTTTAAGCCTGAGGAATACTTTAAACTTACAGCAACCTTTCATACGAAGGATGGAGAAAAGTACGAAGGGACGTATATGGAAAATAAGCAGGAAAAATTCAAAAAGCAGGAATTTTTAACGGGAATGAAGGAAGCGTTAAGTAATCAGGGGGCTAAAGTGATAGATAAGCAAGTTGAAAAGAAAAAAGAGTTCCCGCCTTATTTATTCAATCTATCTAACTTACAAGGTTTTATTACCAACCGCTATAAAGGCTGGTCCAGTGATAAAGTCCTAAAAGTAGCTCAATCTTTGTATGAGAAAAAACTAATTACCTATCCCAGAACGTCAAGTATAGCCCTTGATGAAAGTGTGGCAGGTAAAACGGCTAAGGTATTAAAGGTACATTCAGAAAATCTTTCTTATCGAGATGAAATCAAATTTAAAAAATCCAAACGTATCTTTAATAATCAAAAAGTAGAGAGTCACAGTGCAATTATTCCTACATACCTGAAACCTAAGCAGCTTACAAGAGATCAGGAAATTGTATATACAGCAATTAAAAATCGTTTTATTATGCAATTTATGCCGATTGCAGAATCTGAACAAACTATACTTAAAACAAAACCAGACACAGATAAAGTGAAAGGATATTTTCTAACTAAGGGGAAGGTTCAATGGATTGATGGGTGGAAAAAAGTGGACCACATTCAATCTAAGGACATCCTCCTTCCTAAGGTTAAACTGAATGACCAGGTTTCTATTACCGATTCAAAAGTATCCTCTCATATGACAAAGCCTCCTAAACGTCACACGGAAAAGACGCTTTTAAAAGTTATGGAAACCTGTGGGAAGAGTTATAAAGATGAAGAGGATTCAGATGATGAAGAAATGTTAGGAAGTATTTTAGCCGGCTTCAGTATTGGGACACCTGCAACAAGAGCAGAAACGATCAAGAAGCTAAAGGATATTGGATATATCAAAACTGATAAAAAGAATCTCCTTTGCACACCGTTAGGAAAAAGATTGGTAGAATCCTTTCCAATCCAGGAACTGTTCGATCTGGAATTCACAGGACGCCTGGAAAAAACGTTATCTGATATTGAGAAGAGCAAGGTGAAAAAGGACAAGTTTTTAAATCTGGTTTTTTCTTTTACATCCGAATCCGTCGAAAAAATAAAGCAGGCAGAGAACATGACAATCAATGAAGTAAAATCAACAAAAAAGAGCAATGAAGTTCTCGGGAAATGCCCGGTTTGTGGTCAGAATGTAGTTGATACATACATGGCCTTTAGCTGCAGCAGGTGGAAAAAAGGCTGCACATTTGCTATATGGAAAAAGGACAAGTACTTAGCAAGCATGAAGAAAAAACCAACGAAAACCATGGTTAAATCGTTGCTCAAGAACGGAAGAGCACACGTAAAAGGCCTGACAAGCAAAAAAGGCAAAAAGTTCAGTGCCTACCTAAAATACGAAAAAAACCCCGACAACGACTACCACTCATGGAAAATGGAGTTTAGTTAGAAAAGCGAAGGCGACTGGTCAGATTCAACAGCATAAGCAGAATACCTGGAGTGGTGTGCCCTTCAGCACGTAGGGGATTAAGCATATGTCTGCTTGGATCTAGGAGCCGCAGCTGGACAGAGAAAAGCGAAGGCGACTGGTCAGATCCAACAGCATAAGCAGAATACCCGGAGTGGTGTGCCTTTCACCACGTAGGGGATTAAGCATATGTCTGCTTGGATCTAGGAGCCGCAGCTGGACAAAGAAAGCGGTAGGGCCTTACCCTTCATACCAAAGTCATTTCAAAGAAAAGGAGGAGAGAGTAATGGAATTTCAACAACAGCTTAAGCAATATCAGGAAAATCAAGAAAACCGGGGACGATTGCTTATTAGCTGTCCGGATCAGCCGGGCATTATTGCGGCTATATCTGAATTTTTATATAAGTTCAACGCCAATATAATCGATTCCAATCAGCATTCAACCAACCCTGAAGGTGGAACATTTTTTATTCGAATTGAATTTGAATGTCCTGATTTGGTAGCAAAAAAGGAGCATTTACAATCCCGGTTTCAATCCATTGCGGACAAATTTTCAATGAATTGGGATTTGAGTCTTGTCCATGAACTAAAAAGAACCGCTATTTTTGTATCGAAGCAGCTTCACTGTCTGCGGGAATTATTATGGGAATGGCAAACAGGTGATATGATGACCGATATTGCCTTAGTGGTTAGTAATCATGAAGATGCCCGGACTACTGTTGAGTCTTTAGACATCCCTTTTTATTACATACCAGCCACGAAGGAAAATCGTGAGGAAGCCGAAAAAAGACAATTACAGCTTTTGGAGGAGTACCAGATTGATTTAATTGTACTGGCAAGATACATGCAAATTTTAACACCCGATTTTGTCAAAGCATATGAGCACAGAATAATTAACATCCATCACTCTTTTTTACCGGCATTTGTTGGAGCTAAGCCATATGAACGAGCGTATCAGCGGGGGGGTAAAATTAATCGGCGCAACCTCACATTATGTAACCAATGATTTAGATGAAGGGCCCATTATTGAGCAGGATGTAATGCGGGTCAATCATCGGGATCGGGTTCAGGATCTGAAAAAGATTGGTACGTCCATTGAGCGAAGTGTTTTAGCCAGAGCTGTGAAGTGGCATTTAGAGGACCGGATTCTTGTCCATCAGAATAAGACAATCGTGTTTTAGAAGATAAAATCTCCACCCGCTATTACTTTTGCGTGTGTCTCCTGTGAATGCATTAAAAATCAAGTCCGCTGATATAAGTTTTATCATCATCCATTCATCCATTTTGGACTGTGATATGGGAACGGGCAGAAATCCTCTTATGAACGGGCAATTTTAGCTTTTAAGCTCTTTTTTGTATATCTTTATACAGCTGCTGGTAGGCTTTTGATTCTTCCTGCATTCCCAGCTCCTGATATACTTTTGATAGCCATTTTACAGGTTTCGGGTCATTTTCCTTCAGTTCCATTTCAAAGCTAAAGCATTCTATAGCCTGATTATAATGCTCGAATTGAAAGTATAATTCCCCTAAAAGCTGCTGTTGGTCAGGGTCGTTTTGAATGTGCAGCATTTGATTGATTTTACATAAGATTGGTAATTCAGGATGCGTGGATTTTACAGGTTCAACCCATTCTGCTACATAGGATAAATCGTGATGTAAGAGAAGCTGATTGACGCATTTATTCAGTAGCTTTTCTAATCGCATCGAATCAGACTTATAGAGGTGAGGAAGGAGCTGGTTCAATTTTTCGATTTTGATATTTTTAGCGTAAACATCGATTTGGTCCAGCATGGATTCAATCAATGGTATTTCCGATTCAGGGATTGTAAAAGAGTGGGTGGAAATAATATCCACAATTTTATGAGGCTGGTTTAATGTTATGGACAATTTCACAACATCCTGGACTATTGGTTTGAAATCGCCAATCGAAGCAAGAAGAGACTCTAATAGGTTTACAATTTGGCCGCTTGTTAGGTGTTCCTCAAGAATGGAATAAAGAAAACGATATTGTGTATCGGTCGGGTTCATGGAGAACTTTTTAATGGTAATGGCAAGTAAATCAATCCAGCGATTTTCCTGTTTCAGAAGAGAATAGAGGTTTTCATAATATGAGTCATCCTGCAGGTTTAGAAAGAAGGTCTTTTCAGCGAATAAAGGATCTTTTTTAAACAAGTCATGCGTAGGGTTTGCATATAAATCCGCATATTTTTGGAATTCCATTTTTTTAGCGAAATCCTGAACCCACGTATGATCTGGATATACATCTAAAAGGAGCTGAATGAATCGATAGCTTAAAAAGGTTTGCCCATTTCTTCTAAAGCGATAAAACAACTCCTTCAGATACGAAACGAGTTCTTCCTCATCGATAAAGGCATCAAAAAATGTGGCAATCAACCCTGCTTCGTGTGGTGTATATTTTTGTTCATTTTTCTTAAGTACCTGTGAAAAGGAATGTTTACGGAATGATTTTTCGGATGTCAGGAAGGCTTCCGTTAAGGGGTGCTGGGCAGAGAACACTATGCCTGAAGAAAAGGCCTGATTGACAAAAGAGCCTTTTTTCAATTGTGGAGATTTAACATATGTAAGATATTGATCTTTGTAGAAAAACAAGTAATAGGTGTATTCATCATCAAAGGCTTCGACAATTTTGCTCTGAAAGTATATGGCCATTTGGCTTACTTCCAGGTTGTGATTTTGTTTCTGGTGATTAATCGATATTAAAGTAGGCATACAAATTCCTCCTTCGCTTTATGTATACTATATCATATTTACCCTCTTATGAACGAACCATAGATTTTCCTTTATTCTTTTTAGACCCATCACATATAATAATTAACTGTAAAAAGGATAAATTTAACGAAAGGTATCAGACAAAAATTCGTCCAATATGTGATAATATATAGTTTGTAGAAAATTCATTAAGGAGAGAAGAGGAATGAATCCAAAATCTCAATTTATAGATGATGATGGACAGGTCGTAAAGCAAAGTACCGGAAAAATTCTTTGGCAGCTCACACGTCCGCACACTTTGACCGCATCTTTTGTTCCTGTTTTAATAGGGACGGTTTTAGCCATGCATTACGGTGATGTCTCTGTACTTTTATTTGCAGCGATGCTTTTATCTTGTCTTTTTATCCAAATTGCAACAAACATGTTTAATGAATATTATGATTTTAAGCGAGGCCTGGATAATGAGGAATCAGTCGGAATCGGGGGAGCTATTGTACGTGATGGATTTAAACCTGAAACGGTGATACGATTAGCGCTATCCTCCTACGGTATTGCTCTTTTACTGGGTGTTTACATTTGTATGTCAAGTTCTTGGTGGCTGGCTGTTGTTGGATTAATCGGTATGGGAATTGGCTATTTATATACCGGTGGCCCTCTTCCTATTTCTTCAACGCCTTTAGGTGAACTGTTAGCAGGCCTGTGTATGGGATCGGCATTTATTATTATTTCCTTTTTTATTCAGACAGGCTATGTAAACATTGAGAGTATTTTGGTTTCTATCCCTGTTGCGATTTTAGTTGGTGCGATAAATATGGCCAATAATATACGAGATCGTGTAGGAGATCAGGAATCCGGAAGAAAAACGTTAGCGATTTTGCTAGGACATAAAAAAGCTGTAACCTTTTTGGGTATTTTGTTTGCGACCGCCTATTTATGGATTATCGGTCTTGTGATGGCGGGAATCCTTTCCGCATGGCCATTGGTAGTACTTCTTAGCTTACCTAAACCTTTGAAAGCATATCGTGAATTTATTGATAAGAAGCTACCTGTACAAATGGTTCCGGCTATGAAGGCAACTGCCCAGACCAACACGATTTTTGGACTATTGTTAACAGCCGGTTTATTTATCAGTACCCTTGTTTAAACGGAAGGGACGAAAAAGAGGTTGACCTATAGATGGGGCATCCTCTTTTTTAATATAATGGGAAGTACTTCACACAAAGGAGTCTTTTTATGAGGAATCAACAGGATTTTACACAGGGGAGTATTTTAAAACAATTATTGTTTTTTTCCACTCCGATTATTTTTACCAATTTACTGCAAACCTCCTATCAATTCATTGATAGTCTATGGGTTGGAAATTTAATGGGGGCGGATGCCCTTGGAGCTGTGGCTGTTGCGAGTACGATTATTTTCACGATTTTATCGTTTATTATAGGGATTAATAATGCTACTTTAACGGTTTTATCTCAGCAAAAAGGAAGGGATAACGAAGAAGGTGTGAAAAGGTATTTGAATGCCTTTGTCGTTGTTCTGACTGTTATGTCACTCTTTTTAGGCTTCATCGGATTTGTGTTTGCGGAATGGATTTTAACATTGATGGGAACGCCGGATGGAATGATGAGTGAAGCCAAAACGTATTTACAAATCACTTCATTAGGGTTTTTGTTCCTATTAGGATATAACTTTATCGGAACAGCTTTACGGGCTTTGGGAGACAGCCGTACTCCGTTACGGTTTGTTCTGATGGCGGTTATTTTAAACACTGTGCTTGATCCGTTCTTTATTTCCGTATTCGATTTAGGGGTTAGTGGTGCAGCATTTGCTACTGTTTGTTCCCAAGGGTTTGCGTTACTCTATGGATTGTATTTTGTGCTTAGACGAAAGCTGATTCCTTTTACTGTTCCAAGTGTACCAAAGAAGCAGGAAGTACTGCTTATTTTACATTTAGGTATCCCTTCAGGTTTACAAATGTCAGTCATTTCTGCAGGTGTAGCGGCGATTATGAGTGTAGTCACATCCTTTGGTGAAGGGGTGGTTGCAGGATTTAGTGCCGCTCAGCGATTAGACAGTGTACTCATGCTGCCTGCACAAGCTTTGGGAACTGCGGTAAATAGTATGGCCGGACAAAACATAGGTGTAAATAAGTGGAAGCGTGTTAACCAAATTGCCAAATATGGATTTATTTATAATCTAGCCTTCATGCTTATCATAGCCTTTCTGCTCGTTTGGATGGCGGAATTTGGGATTCGTCTTTTTATTCAAGAGGAAGAAGCGGTTCAATTTGGCAGTGATTACTTAAAGATTGTTGCCTTTTTCTATCCGTTCTTAGGTATTAATTTTATCCTGAATGGAATTGTTCGTGCATCAGGTGCAATGTACCAGGTGCTCGTCTTAAATATCATATCGTTTTGGGTGTTACGTTATCCACTCACGAATCTTTTTTCCTCCTTATTCGGTCATCACGGCATTGCATTAGGTATGGGCGTTAGCTTTGTCTTTAGCAGTTTATTTGCCTTTTTGTATTTTCGGTTTGGCGGATGGAGAAAGAAAGAGTTATTTAAAGAAAATAAGAACAACGCTTAAATATATAGTGGTAAATCCTCTCTAATCACAAAAAAGGGAGGATTTTTTCATTTTTGTGCGAATGAAATGTTATATACAGTCATATGGTCTTTAAAAAGGTTATCATACTGCCTATTCAAGATGGTCTAAAAGAGGAGGAGTTGAATACTTTGGTGCAGTCCGAACCGTTTATGCCGAAAAAAATCTGGCAGGCAAAACAAAGAGTTAAATCCTTTGTGCAAAAAACCCCGCTCCTTCAGTCTCATACCCTATCTAATCTGACAAAAAAGAAAGTTTATCTGAAGCTTGAGACAGCTAATGCAATAGGGGCATTTAAACTAAGAGGGGCAGCCAATAAAATTCTCACTCTGTCTACAGAAGAACGCAAAAAAGGGGTTACTACCTTTTCAACGGGAAATCATGGATTAGCGGTATCCTATGTAGCGAAATCCTTGGGAATCAAAGCTGTGGTATGTGTATCGAATGGGGTACCACAGGAAAAAATTGATGCATTATCCCGATTTGGTGCTGATTTAGAGGTTGTTGGAGAAAGTCAGAATGATGCAGGTCAACGTTGTAAAGAGTTAGAGAAATTATATGGAATGACCATTATTCCCCCATTTGACGATGAGGAAGTAATTGCCGGTCAAGGAACAATTGGGTTAGAGCTCCTGGAGGATTTACCGGAAATGGATCATTGTATTATTCCTTTATCAGGAGGTGGGTTGTTAGCGGGTATTGGAGCAGCATTAAAAAGTGTAGACTCAACGATTCGTATCTCAGGTGTCTCCATTCAAGGCGCTTCCGCTATGAGCGAAAGTTTAAAGAAGGGCTACCCTGTCGATGTACCAGAAACCAAAACGATGGCAGATAGTCTGTTAGGTGGGATTGGGGCTAATAATCGTTTCACCTTAAGAATGGTAAGAGAATTGATGGATGAGCTCGTTTTACTTTCTGAACCAGAGATTGAAGCGGGCATGTCGCATCTCGTATATAAGGAACAGGTGATGGTAGAAGGAGCTGCAGCAGTTGGTGCTGCAGCTTTATTGGAAAATAAATTGGAGCTTCCTGGTGATTCTATCGTATTAATTATTAGTGGAAAAAACGGTGACATCAGTGCTTTAAAAGAGAGACGAAATCAACCATTGAATGATAAAAAGGGGGCCTGTTTATGAAATTTTATACAGAGAGCGAGCTAAGAGAAACGGTTCAACTTAATCAGAATGTCATTCAAATTATTGAAGATGGTTTTTCGAGCCTTATAACTAAAAAGGTTGAAATGCCTCCTATCATGCGGGTTGATATTCCTGAAAACAACGGCGAGGTTGATCTCAAAACCGCCTATATCCCAGGCTATAATCAGTTTGCTATTAAGATGTCTTCCGGTTTTTTTAATAATCCAAGGCTTGGGCTTCCAAGCGGTAGTGGAATGATGATTTTATTAAGTACAGAAACAGGTTTCCCACAAGCTATTCTTTTGGATAATGGCTACTTGACTGATGTGCGAACAGCCGCTGCTGGTGCCATAAGTGCAAAGTATTTTGCGAAAGAACAAATGAGTGAAGCTGGTGTAATTGGAACAGGAAATCAGGCGCGCTTTCAAATGGAGGCTTTAAAGCAGGTCCGTGACTTTAAGGTGCTGTATGTATATGGGAGAAATGAGGAGAAGGCCAATCGTTTTAAGCAGGATATGGAGGAGAAGCTGGATGCCGAGGTAATCATTTGCCCAACGGTGGAAGAGGTAGTAAGACAAAGTGACACGGTGGTAACGACAACACCAGCGGAAACCCCATTGATTCAAGCTGATTGGCTTCATCCAGGTCTTCATATTACTGCGATGGGATCGGATGCGGAACATAAACAGGAAATTGATTCTACCATATTTTCCAATGTGGATCGGATTATTTGTGACGTAAAACATCAATGTTTACGTCTTGGGGAGCTTCATCATGCCAAGGAAGATGGCGCCATTGCTGACCAGACAGAGGTAACGGAGATTGGGCAGGTAGTAACTGGGCATTTAACCGGACGCGCTTCAGATGATGAGATTACCATATGTGATTTAACTGGAACTGGAATACAGGATACAGCTATTGCTTTATTCGCCTATCAGGAACTGGAAAATCATCCAGTTGGTATAGAGATTGCCAATGAATAACCCTCCAAAACATCATCAAGAAAAAATCAGAGGAGGGATTTGATGTTCCCGATTATGGAGTATAAAGAAAGAATGAAAAGAACGAAGGAAAGAATGGCTTTAGAAGGTATTGATGTATTACTGGTTACCAATCCATCGAATATGAATTATCTATCAGGTTATGATGCCTGGTCGTTTTATGTCCACCAAATGCTTGTGGTTATGCTTGAGGAGGATCAGCCCTTTTGGATTGGCCGGAAGCAGGATGCCAACTCAGCGAAGACAACTAGCTGGCTCGATCATGAAAATATATTTTCTTATACTGATGACTATGTTCATGCCATTACTAAACACCCAATGGATGAAATTGCATGTATATTAACAGAAAAAGGGCTAGGTCAATGTGTTATAGGTGTTGAGAAAGAAAATTATTATTTTACAGCTAAGGCTTTTGAACAGCTTCAAAAAGGACTTCCCCATGTTACGTTTAAAGATTCCTCCCTATTGGTTAACTTTGTAAGACTGATAAAAACAGATCAGGAAATCAGTTATATGAAAAGAGCAGGTAAGTTGGTGGAAAAAGCGATGAAAACCGCAGTCGAGCAAATTCAGGAAGGGATTCGGGAAAATGAAGTAGTCGCGAATGTTTATTATACCCAAATATGGGGGACAGAAGAATTCGGTGGTGATTACCCTTCCATTGTCCCGCTTCTTCCTTCAGGTGAAAGCACATCGTCTCCTCATATTACCTGGTCTGACAAATCCTATCGTAAAGGTGATTATGTCATTATCGAGCTTGCCGGCTGTTATAAACGCTATCATGCTCCTTTGGCGAGAACCCTTGTTATTGGCGAGGCCAGTCAAAAGGCAAAGGATACGGCGAAGGTTGTCAATGAAGGTATTGAGGAAACGCTAGCCTTTATTAAACCAGGAGTAACATGTGAGGAGATTGAAGAGGTTTGGCGCACGACTGTTGCTCAATATGGGTTTATTAAGGATTCACGTATCGGTTATTCGATGGGATTAAGCTACCCGCCGGATTGGGGAGAGCATACGGCCAGTTTAAGATCCGGAGACAAGACAATAGTACGACCTAATATGACATTTCATCTCATCCCTGGCATCTGGTATGATGATTTTGGTATCGAAATCAGTGAATCTTTTGCCGTGACAGATAGTGGGATTGAAACATTTGCGAATTTCTCAAGGGATTTATTTATAAAGTAAAAAAGCTGTCTCCTTTTCGAGACAGCTCCACCCTTCTCTCTTTTAAGCTCCAAAGCCCTGCTTCATGACTTCATCCAAAAATTCATGAGCCTTATTTTCGTCTATTTCCTTCACCATAACAAGTTCACTGATCAACACCTGTTGAGCATTACTAAGCATATTTTTGTCTGCAGTTCCCAAACTTTTTGTCCTGCTTATTTTGGTTAAATCTCGTATAACTTTTGCTTCTTCAATAATATCTCCGCTTTTTATCTTCTCCATGTAAAGTCGATGTCGTTGATTGGGATGAACATTTAATTCATCATCATCAGTCGTCAAAGCGGTTTGCATTTCTTGCAGCTTATCAGAGTCTACGATTTTTCGTAAATTAAGCTTATCTTCCTTTCCCTTAGGAATCATTACATTCATATTCTGAGTGGGGATTTTCATGACGTAATATAGCTGCTTCTTTCCTGTAAACTCTTTTTCTTCAATGGCTTCGATTACACCGGCACCATGCATTGGGTAAAAAATTTTATCACCAATATTAAACAATTGGACACCCCCAGGTTAAGTCATATTCAATATTATAACACAAAATTTTGTAATGACAAAATTTTATATTTTACCACCATACTATTCTAATGTCAATGATTTTATGATAAAAAACTAAGGAGTTGTCCAAAAATTCGCACAGTGATTGACAAGGGTGACCGCTTAGGATAGGGTTATGTAAAAAAAGAGTGAGGGAGGAGTTATCTTGAAAATCGTTTTATACCAGCCTAACCATACTTTTGGTCAAGGTCGAGTAGGTGTGTTGTATAAGGATTGGGTTGTAGATGTAAATGAAGCTTATCGTTCCCTTCTTACATATCAAAAAGAAGCGGGCTCTTTAAGAGCAGATCAGTTATTACCGGCTTCTGCAGGCGATTATTTAACTTTGGGGAAAATAGCAGTTGAAAGAACGAAAGATGCCCTTTCTTATGTAATTGATCACGGTATAAATGAGGTTATGCTGGACCGAAAACAAGTTACACTAAAGGCGCCTCTGAAGCCAGGAGCAAAAGTGATTTGTGTTGGAAAAAACTATCGTAATCACGTCTCAGAAATGAAAAGTAATATTCCTGACTATCCGGTGCTCTTTGCCAAATTCCCAAATGCGATTATTGGACCAGAAGAGGATATCGTGAAGTCTTCCCAGACGAATAAGCTGGATTATGAAGGGGAGCTTGCGCTTGTTATTGGAGAAGAAGCATCCCATATTACACAGAGTGAGGCGCTGAATTATGTTGCCGGATACACCATTGGAAATGATATTTCTGCAAGGGATCTCCAAAACCGTACCCTTCAATGGCTTCAAGGGAAGACGTTAGATCATAGCACACCTATTGGACCATGGATGGTTACATCAGATGAACTACCAGATCCTTCTCATTTGGACATCCAGACATTTGTGAATGGTGAAAAAAGACAATGGTCCAATACGAAGCATTTAATTTTTACTATTCCCTATTTGCTTGAATTTATTTCAAGTTTAATAACTTTACAGCCTGGGGACATTGTATTTACTGGTACACCAGATGGAGTCGGTATGGCTATGGATCCACCCCAATATCTGCAACATGGTGATTATATAAAAATCGAGATTGAAAAAGTTGGTGTTTTAGAGAATAATGTAAGGCAATAATAATGCAAAATAATTTATAGATATGTATAATTTTCCTTGTGCCTATTTTACTAAACAACAAGAAACAACCAAGGAGGAAACCACATGAAATCATCAAAGAAGTCATTATTATTAGCTTTAGGCTTTTTTGTAACAATGGTACTGGTTGCGTGCTCGGGTAATGATAGCACCAATCCAGACGAAACAGGGGAAAGCAGCAATGAACAAGTCTTACATTTAAGTAATGGAGACACCATTCCTACTATGGATTCATCTATGGCAACAGACGAATATGCTTTTCAATTTTTAAGTGCTACAACAGAAGGTTTATATCGTCTGGGTGAGAATGGAGAAATCAAGGAGGGAATTGCCAAAACGCATGAAGTAAGCGATGATGGCTTAACATGGACCTTCCAATTACGTGAAGATGCAAGTTGGTCGAATGGTGATCCTGTTACAGCGCATGATTTTGTCTATGCCTGGCAGCGTGCAGTTGATCCTAAGACCGGGTCTGAATATGGACCATATATGATGAGTGGTGTAATTAAGAATGCTGAAGCTATTAGTAACGATGAAATGAAGCCTGAGAAACTCGGCGTAAAAGCGGAGGACGATTATACATTAGTAGTCACACTTGAAAATCCTACTCCTTATTTCGAGTCTTTAACAACATTTGGTACGTTCTTACCGTTAAATCAAGATTTTGTTGAAGAGCAAGGTGATAACTATGCTCAAAATTCAGATGCATTACTTGCGAATGGTCCATTCGTCTTAAAAGATTGGGAAAGTACTTCTACCTCGTGGACTTTAGAAAAAAATCCTGATTACTGGGATGCGGATACAGTACAATTAGAGGAGATTACGTTTGACGTGATTAAGGATCCACAAAGTGCTGTTGATTTATATGAAAAAGGAGAGCTGGACCGGGTTGACCTATCATCTGACCATGTAGATATCTATGCGTCAAACGAGAATTTTTCAACGGTAACCGAGCCGGTTTTAACGTTTATTAAATTTAATCAAACAGAAAAGAAAGCACTTCAAAACGTAAATATTCGTAAGGCAATCAGTCGTGCGATTAATAAACAAGCTTTAGTTGATGAAATTTTGAATAACGGTGCCATTGCTGCAACAGGCGCTGTTCCACGTGACTTTGCGGCTCATCCGGAAACCGGTGAAGATTTCCGCGATATCAATGGAGATATGGTTACATTTGATAAAGAGAAAGCATTGGAGTTCTGGGAAAAAGGTCTAAAAGAGATTGGACAAGACCAGGTTGAGCTTGAATTTTTATCAGGCGATACGGAAACAGGAAAGGTAATGAACGAATTTATTGCCAATCAATTGGAACAAAACCTGCCAGGTCTTGATATTACGTTGAAACAGGTTCCATTTGAACAACAGCTTGATTTAAAATCAAATTTAAATTATGATATGGCCGTTTCATCATGGGGGGCTGACTACCTTGATCCGTATGGCTGGTTAAACTTATGGTTGACCGATGGTGGAAATAACGAAACCGGTTATTCAAATTCAGAATATGATCAGTTAGTCCAAAGTAGTGTGACCGATTTAGCTCAGCAGCCAGTCAAGCGTTTCGAGGCATTACTTGAGGCTGAAAAAATTATATTTGAAGATGGCGTTATTGCACCATTATATCAACAAGGAAAAGCTCAACTGATTTCACCGGAGTTAAAAGGTGTTATTCGAAATGACTTCGGTGCAGAATATGAATATAAGTGGGCCTATATGGAATAATTTGAACGAACAAATGACGAAAGCATGTACCTTTGGTATGGTATGTGCTTTCTTTTTTGGTTATCGGGTCTTTGCAAATAAAGGAAAAACCTAGCCTTTAGCGAATAAATCCATTACTGGAATTTTTATTATTGGAGGGGATGGTTATGTTTCATTACGAAAATTATGATGGGCTGGGGTTAGCAGAGCTGGTTTAAAATAAGGAAGTAAAACCGTTTGAATTGGTAGAGGAAGCTGTAAAACGAATAGATAAATACAATCCGGTTGTAAATGCAGTTATTCATAAAATGTATAATCAAGCCAAGTATCAAAGTGAACAACCAATTTCGGGAACATTCGCAGGAGTGCCTATGCTATTAAAAGATATTACACAGGAATTAAAGGGAGAGCCAATGACTGCTGGATCAAGAGCTTTTGTGAATTACAGATCCAAAGAGGATTCACATTTTGTTAAAAGGTTAAGGGATACAGGTGTAATTTTTTTAGGACAAACGAATGTGCCGGAGTTTGCTTTGATGGGGATTACTGAACCTGAGTACTATGGACCTGCAAGAAATCCTTGGCATACTAACTATACACCAGGCGGTTCCAGTGGAGGCTCAGCTGCGGCTATTGCTTCTGGTATGGTACCGATAGCAGGAGCAAATGATGGAGGAGGATCCATTCGTATTCCTGCAGCATATACTGGACTATTTGGTTTAAAGCCAACGAGAGGGAGAACGCCAGTAGGGCCTCGTGCAGGGAGAAATTGGCAGGGAGCTTCTGTTGATCATATTTTATCAAAAACGGTCCGCGATAGTGCAGCGATGCTGGATGAATTATATGTAAATGAAAAAGCGAGTGCTTTTCGCGCTCCCCCTTTTTATGGAAGCTATCTTAAGCTTGTACAAGCATTAAAAGCGCGTCCGCTAAAAATTGCTTATTCTACTAATTCACCGATAGGAACTGAAGTCGAAAAGGAGTGTGTAGAAGCAGTTCAAAAAACAGTACAACTATTAGAGGATATGGGCCATCATGTTGAAGAAAAAGAACCAAATGTAAACGGCCGGGAATTAGCGAAAAGTTATTTAACCATGTATTTCGGTGAAGTAGCAGCAATGTTACACGATTTAGAGGGTGTTTTGGGAAGAAAAGCAAAATCATCCGATGTAGAAGCTTCAACCTGGCTACTTGGAATACTTGGAAAGTCTGGTTCCATTGAGGATTATGTGTTAAGCCTTAGAGAATGGGATTTGGCTGCATACAAGATGGAAAGCTTTCATGAACAATACGATTTATATTTGACACCTACAACAGCCTTCAAACAAGCTCAAATCGGTGAGCTGGATACAAAACCATCTGAGAAGCTCCTCATCGGCCTGGCCAGTCAAATAGCAGAAAACAGTCTGAAAAGAACCCCCTTCACGCAATTGGCGAACTTGACGGGTCAACCAGCTATGTCCGTACCCCTGTATCAAACGGAAAAAAACCTGCCTCTTGGAGTTCAGTTTATTGCGGCCAGAGGTCGGGAAGATTTATTATTAGAATTGGCAAGTCAATTAGAAACAACCGATTATTGGGTAAACGTGAATAAAAGGTTTAAGATGGAATACGCTGGAAATCAATATATATAAACAAGCTTAAACGGTTCGTTACTGCCATATTTGTATAGAAATAGAACGAGCGATTCCATAATAGAATGAGAAGTAGAAATCATTAAATCATGTAAGGTAGTGATCGTCATGACGGAACAGAATCAAGAAAAAATCTCTGAAGAAAAACGGATAAAAAGGGTCCAAAATGAAATTGATAAGATTATTGAAAAATTAAAAGTAAACGTCAGTGAAGTAAAGAATCGTGTTATTGAGTTAAGAAAGAATTTTTGGGAGGATGTCACGGTTAATCTTGATGAGCCTGATGATGTAATTGAAACTCAGGCAAGTATTAAACAGCAGGCAGAACTCCTTTCTGAGCGAGAAAGGAGCCACGGACAGTGGAGTGAAAGGCTTAAAACGTTAGATAAATTAAAGAATAATCCGTACTTTGGCAGAATCGACTTTTTAGAGGATGGCGAAGAAGAAACCGATCGGATTTATATTGGAATTTCATCGTTAATGGACGCCAACGAGGAAAACTTTTTAATTTATGACTGGCGGGCTCCAATCTCAAGTATGTATTATGATTATCCTCCAGGAAGAGCGGAATACGAAACGATGGATGACAAAATAACAGGTGAAATCAAGCTCAAGCGACAATTTATTATTCGAAATGGAAAGCTTGAAGGAATGTTCAATACAGGAATTACTATTGGGGACCACTTACTTCAATCAGTACTTGGTCAAAATGCCAGTGAGACGATGGAAAGCATTGTCGCTACCATTCAAAAGGAACAAAACCAAATTATTCGGAATGAGGATAACAAAATTTTAGTTGTTCAAGGAGTAGCGGGAAGCGGAAAGACTTCAGCAGCCTTGCAACGGGTAGCATACTTATTGTACCGGCATCGACAGTCACTTACATCAGAAAACATTTTGCTCTTCTCCCCTAACCCTCTATTTAACAGCTATGTGGCTAATGTTCTGCCGGAGCTTGGGGAAGCAAATATGAAACAAACGACTTTCCAGGAATACATAGAAAAACGGTTACGTGAATCATTGCAGATTGAAACGCCTTTTGAGCAGATGGAGCATTATTTAACCACTCGATTTGATGGACAATATGATGAAAAAATGACCGCCATTCACTTTAAGTCAAGTTTAACCTTCAAACAGCTAATGGATGATTTTATCAACTATTTATCTGGTGAAGGGATTCAATTCCGTAATATTACTTTTAAAGGGAGAATTCTGATTACAAAGGAAGAAATTTATGAATACTTTTATTCTCTAGATTCCAATGTAACCATTGCTAATCGGATGGATGGGGTTCGCGACTGGATATTAGAGAGACTTTCTGCTGTTGAAAAAACAGAAAGACAGAAGGATTGGGTGTTATCAGAAATTGAGCTGCTTGATAAAGAAGAATATGTAAAGGCCTTTCAAGAATTGGATCAGCAGAAAGGCTTCAACGACGAATCCTTCGATGATTTTGAAAGAGAGGAGCAAAAGCTTCGTAAGTGGGTTGTCCAAAGGAGATTGAATCCACTCAGACGAAAAATTAAGAGGTTGCAGTTTGTCAATGTTCGCCTCACCTATATGAGATTTTATCAGGAATGGTCCCATCAACAGCCTTATTTAGAACAGTTACCTAGGGAATGGGGATCGATAAGCGGTCAAAGTATTGAAAACCTGAGCAGAAAATTTCTTTCCTGGGAAGAGGTGACCCCTTATTTGTATGTTCACGACCATTTGTTAGGATCCATGACTAATCGGGGGATTCGTCATGTCTTTATTGATGAGGCGCAAGATTATTCACCTTTTCAATTTGCTTATCTAAAGGATAAATTCCCAAACAGTCAAATGACCGTTTTAGGAGATGTGAATCAGGCTATCTATGCTCATGCATTATTAGGTGAGACCGTAATCGATGCCCCTCATGAAGAAAAAATGGAGAAAATAACCTTAACCAAAAGCTATCGTTCAACAAAACCAATTGTTGAGTTTACAAAGCACATCGTTGATGGTGGGGATATGATTGAGCCTTTTAACAGAGATGGGAAAAAGCCATTGCTGAAAAAAGTTAAGTCTGAGAACGAGTTATCGTCTGTCATTCCTAAAACCGTTCACGAATTGCAGGCAAAGGGGTATGAAACCATAGCGATTATCTGCCACTCTATGCAGGAAAGTAAACAGGCGTATCTTGATTTGAAGGCTTACCTACCCGTTACGTTAATTGATGAAAAAACGACAACCTTTGAAAAGGGTTTGATTATTGTTCCAACTTATCTGGCTAAGGGTATCGAATTTGATGCTGTTGTTGTCTATAACGCCTCTCAGGATGTGTATCAGGATGAATTGGAACGTAATCTTTTTTATACAGCTTGTACAAGGGCTATGCATGAGCTTGTCCTTATGTCAGCTGGAGAACCAAGTAATTTTATACAAGATGTTCAGGAAAATAAATATAATGTGGTGAATGAATAGGTAATATGGACTTAATAGCCATCTGTTTATTAAGTGGTCTGAGTCTGGATTTTATGGAAATATGCTGTATATGGAAGGATTTTAAGCTATAGGATAGCAATATAAGCTATGTTTATTAGCAGATTACTTCATTATAACCATTTAAGGAGAATTGGAATGATTTGAAACGAAATAAGTGTTGACGCAGATAAATTTTCTCCCTATAATTCTATAAAGATGTTTTAAGAGTTCTCAATCTGGGTAAATCATAACATACCCTTTTCAAAAAGGGCTCTTAAAAACGTAAATAGGGTAGGTGTAAGTATCCAAGACGACTATTTTAGGCATTTAATTATTCGGAAAAAAGCCGTTTGTAAATCAGTCCCATAAACGATTTCATTCTTAAAATTATTTTAGAAAAATGAATTCGTGCGTAAGATTTGAAACATGATAAGAAATAAGTAGTTTATTTTACTTTAGGAGGAAAAGAATGAAATCGTTCAAACCGAAAACGGACTGGACCACTATGCTCGTTAGTGGTGGATTTTTAGGACTTTTTGTTATATTATCTTTTATTGATATTGAGATGGTTGGCAGCTGGGTAACTAGCTCGTTTAACTGGTCAGCTAAATATTTTGGTGCTTATTGGCAAATATTATTATTCGCTATTTTCTTTGTAGGAATCGGCTTAGCCGTTTCTAAATATGGAAGCTTAAAATTAGGAAAGAAAGATAAACCTGAGAACGGATATTTCCGCTGGGTTGCCATGATTTTATGTACACTACTCGCTAGTGGCGGTGTTTTTTGGGCTGCATCAGAGCCTATTCAGCACTTTATGACGACTCCGCCTTTGTTTGCCTCAGAAGGAATGACGGCATCTGAATCCGTACTTCCAGCCCTGGCGCAAAGCTTCATGCATTGGGGATTCTTAGCATGGGCAACGTTAGGAACTTTAGCAACAATTGTCCTCATGTATGCACATTATCATAAAGGATATCCACTTAAACCACGCACGATTTTATACCCATTATTTGGTGAAAAAATCTTTGGTAAAAGTGTAATTGGATCAACTGCGGATATCGTAGCGATTATTGCGGTGGCTGCAGGGACAATGGGTCCAATTGGATTCTTGGGATTACAAGTAGGTTATGGTTTAAATGACTTATTTGGTATTCCCAATACGTTAACAACAAATATCATTATTATGGCAGCACTTGTTGCAATAGCGGCGATTTCTGCGGCTACCGGTGTTGATAAAGGCATTCAGTTATTAAGTCGTATAAATGTCTGGTTAGTTCTTATATTGGGAATCGGTATTCTATTAGTAGGTCCTGGTATGTTTATTATTGATTCCTTTATTGGAGCGCAGGCATTTCAGTTGCAGCACTTCTTTGAAATGTCCTTATACCGGGGGGATCAGGCCTGGTTAGGCTACTGGACGGTCTTTTTCTGGGGTTGGTTCTTAGGATATGGACCAATGATGGCTATCTTTATTAGTAAGATTTCCCGTGGAAGAACGATTCGTGAATTAATTGTAGCTGTTTCAGTCATTGCCCCTCTTGTTAGTAACTTATGGTTTACGATTGTTGGAGGTACTGGACTATTTCAGGAACTTGAAAATCCTGGTTCTATTTCAGAAGCCTTTAATGCAGGTGGAATGCCAGCTACGGTGATGGCGATTATGGATCAATTGCCAATGGGATTAATTCTGGCATTAGGATTCTTGCTGGTTACGATTGTATTCGTTTCTACAACCGTAGATACCATGTCCTACACTGTCGCCGTAACTATTACAGGGTCAGACAATCCGGCTAGATGGATTCGTGTATTTTGGGCCTTTATGTTCGGTATTCTGACAGTTGTTCTCTTAGCGATAGGTGAGGGAAGTATTCAGGCCTTACAAAACTTTATCGTTGTAACTGCTGTTCCGGTTTCTCTGCTATTATTGCCACCCGTTTGGACGTCAGTAAAAGTGGCGAAAATGATGATGAGTGAGAAACAACAAGCTGATGCAGAAGCTAAAAAAGAACTGGAAAAAGCGGCCAGTTAAAAACTTGACCTTAACAAGGTGTTCTCTTCTTGAGAACACCTTGTTTATATATAAAGGATACAGGATAAGCCTTCTATAAAAATCCGAAAGTAAAAAATGTGTATATTTTCCTTTTTTATTCACAAAATAAATATGAACAAATTTAAGAAGGAGGAAAATCGTACATATGAAAAAGTGGATTGCCGTATATGCTGCTTTCATGCTTGCTTTAGGTCTTTCAGCACCGTATGCAAGTGCTGAGGATCATGGAGATACGGAGGTTAATCTGGAAGACATCGAACTTAGTCAAGCGCAACAACAAGAGCTTGAAGCCCTGCATAATGAAATGTTTCAATTACACGAACAATTGGTTAACAAATATGTAGAGTTTGGAGTACTGAGTGAGGAAAAGGCGAAAAAGAAGATGGAGCATTTAGAAAAGCATCAGGAAAAACTAAAGGAAAATGGCTATGTTCCATATTGGAAAGATAAGCGGCATAAACATAAAGATGAAGAGGAATAAAAACGGGGGCTGTACCTAAAAGGTACAGCCCTGTTAATGCTCTTCTAAACTTTTTAAAGGAACGTTTTCCTCTTCATTTGGTGAATCTAAAGGATAAATTCTGGCCATATCACTTTGCTCGTCTACATGCTGAATGTAAACAGGTGTAGCGTTATGGGTTACGTTAATTAATTCTTTTGCCTCGACAATTTCCTGTGCCCTTTGGCGATTCACTTTTCCACCTCCTAGGGTTTATGTACAGTTTTAGGTTTTGAAAGTTTACATAAATTATTCAATGAAACCTTTTATGTTTCTTAGTTGATTGCTATAGTGGGATAAAAGAAAGGGAGGAATCATACATTGATAGATTTACGAAGTGATACAGTGACGAAACCGACCGATGTCATGCGTAAAGCAAGCATGGAAGCCGAGGTGGGGGATGATGTATATGGTGAAGATCCTACCATTAAAAAACTGGAAGAAAAGGCTACGGAGCTAACAGGGAAAGAAGCAGCACTGTTTGTGACCAGTGGTACACAGGGAAATCAACTGGCTGTACTTACCCATACCAATCCAGGAGAAGAAATTATTCTAGAGGAGAACGCGCATATTTATCTGTATGAAGGCGCGTCCATTTCAGCTTTTGCTGGCGTACAGCCTCGTCCAATAAAAGGGAATAAGGGGTCAATGAATCCAATAGATGTGGAAGGAGCAATCCGTTCTGAAGATATCCATTTTCCTGAAACAGGCTTAATTTGCCTCGAAAATACCCATAATCAATCAGGCGGGTCCATTCTTCCTCTGGACAATATGAAGGGTATCTATGAACTTGCTAAATTACATCAAGTGCCTGTTCATTTAGACGGAGCTAGAATATTTAACGCTTCTGTTGCATCAGGAATTTCTGTTCAAACCTACGCTCGCTTTACGGATTCAGTGCAATTTTGCTTATCCAAAGGACTTGGTGCCCCAATAGGTTCTATCATTGCTGGTTCCACAGCATTTATTGAACAGGCAAGAAAGTGGAGAAAAAGGCTTGGTGGTGGATTAAGACAGGCAGGTATTATTGCTGCACCAGGACTAATTGCCATCACTAAAATGATTGATCGCTTAGCAAAAGACCATGAACATGCCCAGGCTCTTTCAGAAGGATTAGCTTCCATTAAAGAATTATCGATAGAAAACGATGTAGAGACTAATATGGTTGTCTTAAATGTTGAGACAACAGGATTTACGGCTCAGGAATTCGTTGAGCAGCTTAAGGATTATGGAATTTTAGCTGGGGCAATTGGTCCATATTCTATTCGACTAGTTACACATCTTGGAATATCCAATGATGATATCCACAGGGTGTTACATAGTGTAAGAGAAATGATTGAATAACTAATTAATAGGCTCAGTCAAACATAGGTGTTGATTTCCGCTCCAGTTTGCTCGCTTTCTGCGGGCGGTCCAGGAGACCTCTCAGCATACGCATGCGGGGTCTCCCGTATAACGCTCTTCCTGTAGGAGTCTCGCGGACTTCCGCTCCAATCAACTTGGAAGAAAATCAACAATAAGCTTTATCACATCCAATTTGAAAAGGGGGCACAAAACCAGTATTCCCAGCCTCCTTTTTTAATTCAACTTTGGTGGCTTACGGAATTGGGTTGCTTGTTCAAAACTATAGGCCATTTTTAACAATTTTCCTTCATCAAACGCCTTCCCGGTAAAGGTAATTCCAACAGGTTTTCCTCTAGATGTATATCCTCCTGGTACTGTGATGGAGGGGTAACCGGCCTTTGCCGGAATTCCTGCACCAATATTGTTAGGGAAGAGAAGGGCGTCCAATTTGTTCTCTCCCATCACGGCGTCTATACCTTTGTCCTTAGCTAAATAAAAGTCTTTTTCCAGGCTTTTTAAATAGGCTGAATCTGTTAAGCGTCCACTGGTTTCTTCACTTCTGGTTAATAATGTCTGGCCATACTGAAGCATCAAATCCTTATGTTTTTCGTTAAATGCAATCAGATCCTTCAATGACTTAATGGGAATATGCTGTTCAGTTGTCTGAAGATAGGCATTCAAGCTGTTTTTAAACTCATAGATAAGGGTATTAATATCCCAGTTTTCGTCTTGAGAAGGTATTTTTACATAATCCACAAGTTTTGCCCCGTTCTCCTTTAAAATGGAGAGGCTTCTTTCTAAAGTTTCCTGTTCTTCATCATTGAGCTTCGTAAAGTAAGGGTCCCGGGCGATGCCGATGGTGACACCTTCAAGTCCCTTTTTCTCCAAAAAGGATAGATAATCTACTGTTGGATGCAGATTGGTTTTGGTAATGGGATCTTCTTCATCCACACCAGCGATTGCACTTAAAACGATAGCAGCATCTTTTACAGTCCTGGCAATAGGGCCCGCGGTGTCCTGCGTATGAGAAATCGGAATAATCCCTGTTCTACTTACGACTCCTACGGTTGGCTTAATCCCTACAACAGAATTTGAGGTTGCAGGACTTAAAATAGAGCCTGATGTTTCGGTTCCAATGGCGGCGGTAACAAGGTTTGCCGCTACAGCCGCACCTGATCCACTACTAGATCCTCCAACATCAAACTCACCAGGGCCATAAGGATTAAGCACCTGACCTCCCCGTGAACTCTAGCCATTCGGCATACCTTCTGTCATAAAGTTCGCCCATTCCGTCATGTTTGCTTTGCCTAAAATGATTGCACCTGCCTGCCGTAATTGTTTGGCGACAAACGAATCCTTTTCAGCTACGTGGTGTTCTAGAGCACATGAACCTGCACTGGTATGAAGTCTGTCATAGGTATCAATATTATCCTTCAGCAAAATAGGAATGCCATGTAAGGGACTTCTTTTTCCTTTCTGTTTTCTTTCTGTATCTAGCGCTTCTGCAAGATACAATGCATCCGGGTTAATTTCAAGAAAGGAGTTTAGCTTAACTCCTTCCTGATCATAACGGCTGATTCGTTGGAAATACATGAGGACAAGCTCTTTAGAAGTTATACGCTCATTATCCAGAGCCTTTTGAATCTCCTCAATGGTAGCTTCTAATAGCTGGTTTTCTGCTATTTCTTGTAACCTTTTATTAAACATTGAAATCGTTCCCTTCTCTAAAGCTTACTGATATTGGTTAACTGGCTTTGGATGTCTTTGCAGAGTAATAAATAGGGAAACGCCAGCTAAGAACAGAAGTGTACTTGATATGAAAAAGACGGATGAAATACCGAAATAGCCTGAAATGAAGCCGCCAATTAAAGGGCCAATCATATTTCCCAGAAAACGAAGACTGGTATTGTACCCTAAAACTTCACCTTGAATAGAGATGGGTGCTGCCTGACGAATATAGGCAACTCGTACCGGAATAATTCCGCCTAATGAAACGCCTAATAAGAAGCGGATTATGACAAGCTGCCAAATATTTGTTACAAATCCTCCTGGAAAATAAACAATAGCAGCAAAGAATAATAAGAGTACGAGTATTTTTTCGTGATTGAATCGATCGGCTAATCTTCCCCATCTTCTGGCCATTAGTAAATTTCCCAATCCTGTAATGGAGAAGGCAAGCCCGGAGAAAAAGGCTAAATTAGCAGGCCCATGTAATTCCCCAACATATAACGACAATATGGGTTGTATACTAAAATGAGCCACTTGGATAATAATGGAGATAAACATGATCATTAATAAAACGGGATGACGAAAAATATGTTGAATGACTTCTTTACTCGAATATTTCGTTTGTTCTTCATCCTGGGTATCCAGCTTATATTCTTTTACCCCAAAAATAACCAATATGGATGCTATGACTAAGGGTATCGATGTCACAAGGAACGTCATTGAATAGCCAAAGGTATCTGCTAAAACACCACCTAATAATGGTCCAAGTAATGTACCGGTCACATTACCGGTTTGTAGCGTTCCAAGTACTTTTCCAGCATCTTTTTTAGGTGTTTGTGTTGATATAAGTGCCTGTGCTGTTGAAATAAACCCTGAAAATAGCCCCATAAACATTCGCAGGAAAAATAATTGAATAACATTTGTAACAAAGGCCATCAAAAATACACATATACTTAAACCAATACCAGCAATCATTAAGAATTTTTTACGCCCATAGTAATCACCAAATCGCCCCCAAATGGGAGAAAAAATAAACGCTGTAACGAACGTTATGGCAAATACCCATCCTGACCAGTTTTGTACATATTTATCGGAAAAGTGACCAAAGGTTTCAATATATAATGATAAAAACGGGACAACCATGGTCATACTTCCTGCAATAAAGAAGTTTGCAAACCACATTATCGCTAAATTTCTTTTTGTTATTTGTTCGATATCTAAGATGACAAACCCCTTCCTTCTAAATATTTCGTGAGTCTAAATATATATCATAACGAAATATTACCAAAAAAGGAATGAAGATGCATGGGAATTTTATAGGAAAAGTGACAAAACATCACTCGGGTTTGAATACGTAAGTAATGGTGTTTCACTTTTATTTAAGACAAAGTCTTCTGTATTCGATAATATACCCAAATATGATACAATCAAAAACACAATGTATGCAAAAAAGGTAGGGATAATCATGACTGTTGTTCATAATATGTCTGATTTAATAGGCAATACGCCTTTAGTTAAATTAAATAAACTATCTCCTGAAAATGGCGCGCAAGTTTACTTGAAACTTGAAATGTTTAATCCGAGTGGTAGTGTAAAGGACCGCGCTGCCTATGGTATGATTGTAAAAGCTGAAGAGGACGGTTATCTCAAGGAAGGTTCAACGATTATTGAACCAACGAGTGGAAATACAGGTATTGGTCTCGCGATGAATGCAGCTGCTCGTGGTTACCATACCATTTTAGTAATGCCTGACTCTGCTACGAAAGAACGCATCAAATTAATGAAGGCATATGGTGCAGAGATTGTACTCACACCAAGTGAGGAGAAAATGCCTGGAGCGATTAAAAAAGCCGAGGAGCTTAAAAGAGAAATTCCAAACAGTTTTATTCCTTTACAATTTGAGAATCAGGCCAATCCCGATGCTCATCGCCATACAACAGCAAAGGAAATCATTGATGATATGAATGAATTAAATAAGTCTCTTACAGCCTTTGTTGCTACGGCTGGTACTGGAGGAACGATTACTGGAACAGGTGAGGAATTGAAAAAATATTATAAGGACTTAACCATTCATGTAGCAGAACCAGCAGGATCTCCAGTCTTATCAGGAGGTAAGCCGGGAAAACATAAATTAGTCGGAACCAGTCCGGGCTTTATACCGGATACACTAAATCAAGAGGTTTACGATGAGATTATCCTGGTAGAAGACGAGCAGGCTTATGACATCACAAGAAGATTAGCAAGAGAAGAGGGAATTTTAGTAGGTGCATCAGCAGGAGCATCTTGTTTTGTAGCAAAGGAAGTAGCAAAACGTAAAACGCCGGAAGATATTATAGTGGCCATAGCACCTGACACTGGGGAACGATACCTTTCCAGTGATTTATTTGAAGAATAAAGAAAGAGGGCAAGCCTATTTAACGCTTGTCCTCAAATAATATTTCATCGGCTAATTGTTCAGCTTCATTTTCTCCATAAATTTCATATTGGCTTAACATAGTATTGGTAATATTTTCTATTTCCCGTCTGGTGTAGCCTAATTTTTTCATAGCAATGGTTGTATAGGCCATGGCTTGAGGTAGTCGCATGAACATGCCTCCTTTAGGCTTATTATGAACGAAAATATAAAAAAGATAATCGAAAGTTCCTCAGGGCTAAAAGGCTTTACTTAAATCAAATGCTTTGTTAGGAACCCTTATTCTAAACGCCAGATGATTGTTTTTTAGATTAAAGCTCATAACCTCTATATTAAAGTTACTTCTCATTTCCATTTCTGTAATAGCTGCATAAATGGTTTCCTCACCAGGATTCACTTTGACCCATTCAGGCATAGGATAGTTATCCTTGACATAATCCAATACTCGTTTATTAGGCAGTTCAAGCCTTCCAAGTGAAATGGAACGAAGCTTTAGCATCAGATCCCCATTTTCTTGAACAATAGGATCAAAACGGGCTGTTAGTGGGATATCCTGATCAAATGCCTCTATCGTTCCGATAAGTTGAACACTTTCTTCTATTTTTACAGTGTAATCAAGATTTGTGTGCTTTGACAGCTCATCAAGATAGGTATTGATTAACTTATTTAAATTTTCTTTGGAAGAGGAAATGGTGAATTCAGCCTCTCCTTTATCCACTTCCTGATGGTTTGGATCAGGTGTTTCCCCTGAAAGCGGCAGGAATATTAATAATATGACCCAAATTAAGAGAAAAAGGTTAATTCCTGCTATTCCGAAAAATAGCACCTTCCATTTATTTTTATTCTTATACATGACGCTATTCTCCAATCCCCATGGTTATTCCTGATTGATTTCAAAAAATTCTTCTAAGTATTTTAATATTTGCTCACCCATTAATTGGTATCCTTTGGAATTTGGATGAAAGTGGTCCTCGGCAAACAGATTTTCATCTGTATTTACAAATAAATCCTTTACAGGTATAAAGGTTGCAGACTCATAATTGGATACGACCTTTTGCCCGATATAATTATAGTCCGTTATGATTTTATCTAATTCAGGTATGTCCTCAAAGTACTGTGAAAAAGGATTGAATAAGCCGATTAAAAAGATATGCGCATCCTCGTTATATTGTCGTATGATGGTGAAAATGTCCTCTAGCCGATTCTGATACGCAGATTGTTCCTTTGTAAAAGTATCATAAGATAAAGAGGTGAAATTTTCTTTTACGATTTTCATGATATCATTTGCTCCAATGGTTATGAGAACCATATCGGCATTTTTTACTGAAGAAATTAAATCTTCCTTTTCTTTTAACCTCTTTAACAGCTGGTCTGTACGATTTCCCCTTTTTCCAAAATTATCCACAACCAATTGATCAACATTACTATTTTCCAAACGATTCCTTACTATTCCTACATATCCCTCGTTTTCTGTTTCATCGCCAACACCCTGTGTTAATGAATCCCCAACAGCTGTTATATGAAGTGTTTTAGGTACAAAGAAATCAATCGTTTTCTCAACGACTTCTGTTACTGATTGAGACACTTTATCTGTAATGGTTCCCTCTTCATTAGAGGAGGTTGAATCCTTGCCGTCCTGTGCCGATGTATGCTGATTTTCCTGAGCAATTCGTCCATTTGTTTGAGTGTTATCATTTGACGGGGGAAAAATCACAAACCCAACGAGTACAACGAATAGAAGCATTATAACGGTAACGATTATTTTTCTCATGTTATCCACACCTGTCAGTAATATCTATGATTTATCGTTAAATCTTCAGTCGGATTTAACTGAGGCCCTGCCGTTTTTTCGATGTCCAGCTGCGGCTCCTAGGTCCAAGCAGACATAAGCATAATCCACTACGTGGCGAAAACCGTGCCACTTCGTGTATTCTGCTTATGCAGTTGGACCTAACCAGTCGCCTTCGCTTTTCTTGTTTATACATTTCCCAATTTTAATTGTGAAAAAACAGTGTTTGAAAAGAAATGATTTTAGATGTTTCTTCTTTTTGTATTATATTCAAAAATTTTACTTCTAGTATGAAGTATTTTCTTAAGGTAAGCTGTAGGAACTAGGTTTAAACTGTCATAAGCGATCCCAGCGGAGATGAAGGACAAGGTATGTGAATGGTGTAAGGGAGATGTCCTTCATGGAAGGTGTGAAGAACAAAAAGAGGCATTTGATCATCCTAAAAGTCCTTCATTAAGGTAATGAAAGACAAAATATTGCTGAACACATTTAAATTGTCCTTCATACCCATCATGAAAGACAAATCTCTGTAAAAATAATGATTATTGTCCTTCAAACAGACCACCAACTAATATTTATTAGCCTGAAAATTCCTGCTTGACCTATTATTATTATAAAGTTACGTATAAAATAAAAACAAATTAAGGGTTAATTTTAGGATATCATGAGAAAGTGATTTTCGATACTGTTTAAACCGTTTTGAAATAGGAAAGACGTTATCAAAGGGAGCACCAAGCGTTGAACCTTTTAACGGAGTAAAACATAACAAAGTTAGCTATACAGATAGAGGATTAGGGAATGGGTAAGTTTAAAAAATCCGTGCAAAACTTGAAATTACTTAATAAAAATAGCGGAACGAATCCCTTCGCGGAGGATCTCGTTCCACAGCTGTTTCTATGCCTTTTCCTCTTGTCCAAGGGAATGGTGGTTATGTGTAAGGGCAGCCGGGCTGGACTTATCAGCTGATTTTCCTTCCTTGCCTTTTTTAAATAAGCCTTCCCATTTCTTTTTAAACCAGAGAGCGGTGGTAGATGTAGATGTTTTTGAAAAATGTTCAGGCTTAGGAAAAGGATCCTCAATTCCATTTACGAGTAACGTAATTTTAAACTGTTTTCCTGGCTTATTGATATAATAGGACCCTAATTTGACTAAATCCGCTTTATGGAACATATCATGAAGACGGAGGTTAATTTGACGATAGGCTTCCATATCCACTCCTTGTGTATAGCCAATATTGAGAATCATTTGTTTGCCGTCTGCATAATTATCAGGTAAATATGGAGCTGAAATTAAATTTTTTAATGGCTGATCAAAAGAATCTCTTTCAATTGTATGTAAAAATAATGGCCCGTCACTTTGTGTGATAAAATGCTTAATGTCCTGGACGTCTATATTCATTTCACCTGGTATACTTACCATATTTTCAAGTGCTTCTACTAACTCATCTTCTAAAGAGTTGAAAAATTTGTTGGCTTCCACAACGGTTGTGTCAGATTGTATCATATGAAGCATACCCTCTCCATGGAAAAAGGCCACAGTATCACAAATTTCCTTCATATGATAATATTGATGAATGGCCGTCTCCAATCGCTTTTTACCTTCAAATTGAAAAGGGAAGCGAAAAATGCCTAATAATAATACTCGTTCATTTTTTATCGTGTGAAGCTGTTCAATAAGTTTGTCAGTTTCGTTAGGGTCTCCGCCAACAAAATGATAAAAGCAAAAATCATCCTGATTCATATGAGGTGCATATTGATAGTAATCCTTTTCAAATTGTGAATGCTTCAGTTTGTAAATCGCTACATCGTTTTTCATATAACGCTCACCACTTCGTCATTTTTCTTCTCATTATACAAGACAAGCTATAAAAATTATGTCACTCACTGTCATAAACCTATGACTACTTTTGTGCTTTTTTAAGGAATAATGGGGATTAAAGCGTCTGATTAAAATAAAGGGTATGGATTTGTCTTTTTGTACACATATTATAAATGTAGTGATATGGATGCGTATCACCATCAGTAAAGTTTTATTTCAGGAGGATCGAAATGGCAACAGGAACAGTGAAATGGTTCAATGCAGAAAAAGGCTATGGATTTATTGAAGTTGAAGGTTCGGACGATGTATTCGTTCATTATTCTGCGATAGAAGGTGAAGGCTTTAAGACCTTAGATGAAGGTCAAACCGTTACCTTTGATGTAGAACAAGGTCAAAAGGGTCCACAAGCCGCAAACGTTACAAAGATGTAACGAAACCAAGGGTTCTAACGAGTATATCGTTAGGACCTTTCTTTTTTCTATTCAAATACGATTTTGGGACGTGATTAGCTTGATATTTGACGCCATCATTTTAGGTGGAGGATTTGCAGGATTGCAAGCAGCTATTCAATTAGGGCGTTATGAACACTCAACTTTAGTGATTGATTCCAATAATGGCAGATCAACACTGTGTAAGAGTTATCATAATATTCTGGGCTATCCGGATGGGGTTAGTGGACAACATTTACGTAGCATAGGTCGTAAACAGGCTCAGGAGTTAGGTGTAGAATTTGTTCATGATACGGTTGAAACAGCCAAAAAGGAAGAAACGTATTTTGTTTTACAATCAAAGCAACATGAATATAAAGGAAAACTTTTATTGATTGCTACAGGCGTAATGGATCGAATTCCGCCGTTTGATTCCATATACCCATGTCTCGGGGAGAGTATTTATGTTTGTCCTGATTGTGATGGTTATGAAATTCGGAATCAAAAAACCATTGTTTTAGGCGCTGGGAATGCGGGAGCCAATATGGCCTTAACGTTGTCTTATTGGTCAAATCATCTTGTATTTGTGAATCATGAGAAAAAGAGCGTAGATGACGAAATCATGAAGCAGCTTACACAGCAGGATATCTCTTATATTGAGGATTCAATTGATGATGTGCTGGCAAAGGGAAGTCAATTTGAAGGTGTAACCCTAAAGAATGGAAAAGAAATTAAAGCGGAAAAGGGCTTTATTGCGTTTGGAGGTAATGATGTACGGTCTGATATTGGAAAACAGCTTGGTGTAGAACGTTTGGAAAATCGCCATATTGTTGTCAATCCAAGGACTAAAATGACAAGTATTCCTAATGTCTGGGCAGCGGGAGATGTGGTTGCACATTCTGAACAGGTGACAATAGCGATGGGTGAGGGGTCGCAGGCTGGAATCTGGATGCATAAAGCTTTACAAAAAGGTATTTAGGACCGCCTGTGAAATGAAAAGCTAACAAATTGATTGAAGCTTTCTAACAATGACAAGAATCCCCATTTATAAGATGAAGTCAGAAACAAATAATATAGATGTACCGCCAATGGAAGGGAGGGAATACGAATGACTGTATCAGCCCAAGTAAAACAAACTGTTGCAGGACTTAAAAGTGCCCAGGCAAGTCTTGAACAGTTTGCTCTCCAAACTCAAGACCAGCAAGCAAAGCAAGTGTATAATAACGCAGCACAGCAAACCAAATCGTTAGTTCAGACGCTTGAGCCACGCGTACAACAAATTGAACAGGAAGAACCTGAATATAAAGGTTTTTAAAGTATGAAATATAATAGTTGGAACCCTTGCCTATCGTATCTTTGGCAAGGGTTTTATTATAGGAAAGACAAATCAGATCGTCACATTAGCTAAAGCAACTCAGAGTGACTAGTGAAGCTCCCTTCACCTTTGTACAACAGATGTCTCCTTATCTCCTGTGGTTTTCGTCATATCCTTCTGTCGCTAAACAAAGTGGTTACCTCTTTTATGTTCTGTCACAAGAACTGTCCTTTAAGTTGGGCTGGTTTTATCCAAAAACAACAGATAAATAGTATTTAATGGTTTCAATTTGTTTCGTAATTTCGCTTTTGTTTTGGGATTTAACTGCAGCTTTTAGTTGATCTATCGAAAGTTCTATATTATTGTACATTTTATCCTCTCCTAGTAGCTGCATTTTCCATAAGTGTTTGTCGTACTGTTTTTTAATTTTCTTGATTTGTTTTTTTGCTTGCTGCCAATCAGAGACCTTCGACGACATTTCAACTTGATCGAGGTTTTCATTAAACTTATCTTTCGTTTCTTCCATTGCTGAACAGCCGGTTAATATACTAAGGATTAAAATGATGGGTATAAAGGGTTTTCCCATTATTCCACTTCCTTTCTGTCAGTTCACACTCATATTTTTTCTGGAAATGGAGAAATTATGTGTGTATGGGAGGGTTTACAGATGCCAGACTTTTTATTGATATTCGTACGAACCTTTATAGCTTTTCTGGTTTTATTTATATTGACAAGGCTAATGGGTAAAAAACAGATTTCACAATTTACCTTTTTCGATTATGTAACGGGAATCACAATTGGTAGTATTGCAGCGACCGTTTCAGTTAATGAATCCGTTAAAATAATGAAAGGTGTCTATGCATTAGTTTATTTAACGATATTTCTCTTCATTATCTCCTACATAGCCCTAAAATCTTTTGCTTTTCGGGGACTAGTAGAAGGATCTCCAACTATATTGGTTGAAAATGGTAAGATTTTAGAAGAGAATTTGAAAAAGGTCCGTTTTACTTATGACGATTTATTAATAAGACTAAGAGAAAAAAATGCTTTTAAAGTCTCGGATGTGGAGTTGGCTGTTCTTGAGACTGATGGACAGGTTAGTGTCATGAAGAAAGCAGGTAATCAGCCATTAACGCCCCAAACCATGGGGCTAATGGTGGAAGATGAACATCGACCGCAAATTGTAATTATTGATGGGAAGTTAATTGAGAAGAAATTAAAAGAATATGGTTATACGAAAGAATGGTTACTTGGTGAGATTAACAAGCAGGGTGCACAGAACTTCTCAGATGTTTTTCTCGCTCAAATTGATTCAAAAGGAAATGTTTATGTGGATTTATATGTGGACGACACGGACGATCAGCAAATTCAGCAAAAGCCATTGCTTGCTGCCCAGTTAAGAAAAATACAAGCGGATTTAGAAGGATTTGCTTTGCAAACAAAAGATAAAGAGACTAAGCAGCTTTACTATGAACAATCACAGCAATTACAGCAGTTAATTAATGATTTAAATCCATTATTAAAATAAACGGAGAAGCCTATAAGCGTAAACGTCAGCTTATAGGCTTTTTCGCTTATTTGGTGAGGTTACCAGATGTGGTTGGGCAAATCATTGAATTAAAAAATGTAAATAAGTATAAAAGCTTATGGTTTTCAAAAAGCAACATCTTAAAACGGTTTATTTAACATAAATGGGGGCTGCACCACCAGCCCCCAGCCAACACAAATCAAGCGCCATCATCTACATCAATTTGACTTAAAGGCCTTTCTGCCGGCCCTTCGATAATATCTCCTTCTATGGAAAAACGAGAACCATGACAAGGACAATCCCATGTGTGTTCACCACTATTCCATTCAAGTTCACATCCCATATGAGTACAGGTTGTATTAACGACATAGAGCTTACCATTTTCATCTTTATAAGCTCCTGCTCTTTCTCCATCGATTTTTACGACGGCACCTTCACCATTTTCCAAGTCTTCTGTTGATTTTGACTTCATGCCGACTTTGCCTTTGATAAAATGTCCTGCTACATCCAGGTTTTGGCTTACAAACCTTCGCAAACCTGGATCTGCCTTAAATCTTGATGGGCTGTAAAGTTCTTCGAAAGGATTATCCTTTCGAAGGATTATGTCCGTTACTAATTGAGCTGCGACAGTGCTGGTTGTCATGCCCCATTTGCGAAATCCGGTTGCAATGAGGATGCTTGGCTCGTTTGCTGTAATTCGTCCTATATAGGGTACTTTATCCAATGTGGTTAAATCCTGGGCAGACCAGCGATATAAAAATTCCTTAATGCCCAGCTTTTGATTGGCAAAGTCCTGGAGGGCCTCATAATGTTTTATCGTATCGGTATCATGTCCTGTTTTATGATTTTCACCAGCTACAATCACGATTTCTTCGCCTTTATATGTGGCTGTTCGGAGTGACCTGGTTGGCTCATCGGCACTTAGATACATACCTCCAGGAAATTTTTCACGGGTTTTAACACCAATAACGTAGGAGCGACTGGCGTACATTCTGGAATAATAGGCCCCTTTAAAGTCATAAAATGGGAAGTGAGATGCAGAAATTACATATTGCGCGGCTGCTTTGTATCCTGGTTTTGTAATAACTTTAGGTCTTGCTTCCTCTTGTACATCGACAGCAGTTGTTTTTTCGTAAATCTTTCCGCCCCTTTTAATAAAATCATCAACCAGGTGTTTTAGATACTTTAATGGGTGAAACTGAGCCTGATTTTTCATCACTAAAGCGCCTTTTACATGATCAATGGGAAGCGGAATATCTTCCAGGAACTCACTGTCAATGCCCAGTTTTTCGTAGGCATCCCACTCTGTTTCCAGATCCATTCGTGACTGGTTTGAGGTTGCATAAATCACGGCATCCTGTTCTTTAAAGTCACAATCGATATCGTGTTTTTCAATGAGATCTTGAATGAACGCTTTAGCCTGCATATTTGCTTCATAATAATCACGGGCTTTTTCTTTGCCAAAGTGATTCATAAATTCATTATAAATTATATTATGCTGTGCAGTGATTTTCGCCGTGGTATGCGCTGTTGTTCCATTTAGAATTTGGCTCGCTTCCAGTATGACAACGTTCATGCCTTCCTGCTGCAGTAAATAACCTGTTGTAATACCGGTAATTCCACCCCCAACGATGACTACATCCGCTTCAATATCTTTATCAAGAGGGTCATATTGATCAAAGGGTACCGAATCCCTCCAAAAGGGCTCTGGGTAGGTGGGCATCATATTTTTTGATGGCTTGTTTTGGCTCATGTGGATCCTCCTTCATTTTGATAGCACTAATACTAATTTTTCCAAATGAGCCAAATCCATACGAATCCAAAAGGAAAAGTGTAAACTAATGGATTGCTGCATACATCTATTTCTTCACAAACATTACATTCGATTAATACACGCTAAACAAGTAAAACCCAATCGAAACTACAGCAATATCCGCTAACATATGTAGAATCCAGGAATTTAAAAAGTTATTCGACTTTGTATTTAACCAGCAAAAGATGATGCCGATTGTAAAGAGCCCAAGTAACGCAAGCAAGATTAACCAAATAGTAAACCATGTTGCAAATATAGCGATATGATAAAGTGCAAAAAGACTTGAAGAAAAGAGGTAAGCAAAGACTTTATGGTTTGTCTGATATAAATTTAAGAAAATAAAACCTCGAAAAAAGAACTCCTCTAATAAGGAATTTCCAAATGTAATGTAAAGAGCTACATACATATAAGTTTTCTGTGTAATGTGAAGTCTCGTTTTTAAATCTCCTATAATTCCTCCAAGATTGATAAAGTCTTTTAGCAAAAAGAAGGTTAATAAAACAATGATGAAAGCCGCAATTCCCAGTAGAAAACCACCTTTTAATCGCTTCCAGTCCATTGCTTTTAAATGTAAAAAATCAAGAATTCTCTGCTTCCATATAAACCGAATGAAAAACAATGGTACAAATAAAAACAAACAAACTTTTGCCATTGTTTTGGGTACATAGGTAGCCTTTAATGCCTGTTCAATGACTACCATCAATATAGAATGAATCACAGCCAGTATAACAATTGTTAAAGCATGCTTTCTCTTCATATCATCACCTGTTTAAAGTATAACAAAAAGAAGGAAATACAAAGGCCATTAAGAAGAAAGTATAGAAGGAAGGGATTTTACGCGATGTGTCAGGGGGGATTCTATGAAATACCAATTGTATCCATTAGGTGATCAGGCCATTGTCATTGACCTTGGTGATTCTATAAACAAGGATATACATCAAAGAGTAAGAACTGTAATGCTTCAATTAGATGAACAATCTTTTGACTGGATGATAGAATATGTTTCTTCGTTTACATCTGTAACTATCTATTATGATCCAATAAAGGTGATAAAGGCTCAATCCTGTTCTTCTCCTACACTCCCTTATGATTTTGTCGCTCAAACGATAAATAGACTTCTGCAAACTTCAGAGCCAAAACGAATAACAGATCCTCAGGTTGTAGAAATTCCTGTTTTATACGGTGGAAAAGCTGGTCCTGATTTAAAGGAAGTCGCTCAGTATAATCGGCTTGCACCTAAAGAAGTCATAGACATCCATACCAGTAAAGCATATTTCGTTTATATGATTGGATTTGCTCCAGGTTTTCCCTACTTAGGTGGAATGTCAAAAAGAATTGCCATGCCACGAAAACCAACACCACGTTTAAGCATCCCTGCTGGCAGTGTGGGGATTGCAGGGGAACAAACGGGGATTTATCCTATTGCAACCCCAGGTGGATGGCAAATTATTGGCCAAACACCAGTAAAGTTATTTACCCCCAGTTATTCTCCGCCAAGTCTGCTTCAAGCAGGGGATTCCATTCGTTTTACTTCGATTACAGCAGAAGAATTTGAAGCGTTGGGGGATAAGCATGATTAAAATCACGAAACCAGGTTTATTCTCTTCCGTTCAGGATATAGGGAGGTATGGATACCAAAAATATGGAGTTAGTGTAAGTGGAGCGATGGATTCGATTTCCCATCGTCTGGCCAATTTATTAGTAGGAAATGATGAGTATCAGTCCACAATCGAATGCACGATGGCAGGTCCGGAAATGGAGTTTCACCAAGACTGTCTTCTATCCATTTGCGGAGGTGACTTCAACCCGACTATCAATAAACAATCAGTGGGAATGTGGCGACCAGTCTGGGTAAAAAAGGGGAGTGTTTTGCGATTTGGCCAGTCTATAGAAGGCTGTCGAGCCTATTTAGCTGTATCAGGTGGCTTTGATGTCCCGAAGGTTTTGGGTAGTCGGTCTACTTTTATGAGGGCCAAGATGGGAGGTTTTCAAGGCAGGGCGTTAAAAAAAGGAGATCAATTAAAAACAGGCCGGGCCAGTGCTGTAGCCGAACAAATTCAACGACTGGCAGGCAAAAAAGATGGGCCTATCGTTTCGTTTCATGAGACCAATTGGTTTGTCAGACCACCTTATTCATCAAGATTTAAACGGAAACTCCCAATCCGAGTGGTAAAAAGCAAACAGACAGAATGGTTTGCGAAAGATACCCAAAATCAGCTGGTTGAACGTTTATTTACCATTACAGCTCAATCCGATCGAATGGGCTACCGATTAGATGGTCCAGAAATAAAATGGAAAGAAAAGAAAGAGATGATTTCAGAAGCGGTGAGCATAGGGACGATACAGGTACCTGCAGAGGGAAATCCGATTGTATTATTAGCTGATCGGCAAACAACAGGAGGATATCCTAAAATAGCCCAAGTAACCACGGTGGATATTCCTTATTTAGCCCAGATGAAGCCAGGAGAAACCCTGCAGTTTGAATGGATTTCACTTAAAGAGGCACAACAATTGTACCTGGAAAGAGAGAAGGAAATACAACAATTAAAAACGGGACTTTTATTAAAAATAAAGGGGGGATAATATGCACGTTGTAGATATCAATTGTGATTTGGGAGAAGGCTTTGGCGGCCATCGGAAGGTAGTCGATGAAAAAATTCTGGATTATATAACATCCGCAAATATCGCCTGTGGTTTTCATGCAGGAGATCCTACAACCATACGAAAAACCATTCAACTTGCTCTGGAAAAGAAGGTAGAAATCGGTGCACATCCAAGTCTTCCGGATTTCATGGGTTTTGGACGTCGGAATATGGATATATCACCACAAGAGGCCTACGATATGGTTGTTTACCAAACAGGAGCACTGAAGGCACTGGTCGAGACACAAGGGGGAAGGCTGCATCATGTTAAACCTCATGGAGCTCTCTATAATATGGCAGTTCAAGACAAAGCCCTTTCAGATGCTCTTGCTGCTGCCGTTTATGATGTTCATTCAGAGCTAATTTTGTTTGGCTTATCCGGGAGTGAGCTCATTGCTGCTGGTGAAAAAATAGGACTGAAAACAGCTGGTGAAGTATTTTCGGATCGTACTTATCAGGATGATGGAAGCTTAACACCAAGATCTGATGAAGAAGCGCTGATTAAGGACTATGAAACCGCAGTTCAACAAGTTATTCAGATGATAAAGGAAAACGTTGTAACATCGATAAATTATAAAAAGGTACCAATAAAAGCGGAAACCATTTGTATACATGGAGATGGTGAATATGCGCTTTCGTTTGCCAAAGAGATTCATGAAACATTAACGAAGGCTGGAATCTTACAAAAGGCTGTTTATTCTGATATATAAACTTGTAGGAGCCTCTTAAGTCCCCGAGCTTGTCCGGTAAAAATTCAGTGGGGATAAGTTTCCCCACTGGAATGACGCTAAAATTTTTTCTTTATATCATTCATACTAGGAATTTGTTTATTGATAATAGACTGCACTAAACGATCCTCAGTTTGCTTTGACACTGGTTTTTTGGCCATTTTAGATACCCGGTTAATTAATTTGCGCACTGTTTTTTCATCACTTAAATCTGCATTTTGAACAGATTTTACCAGCTTCATAATATCGTCTTGCTTTACACCGGTTGATTTTTCCACATTTTTAAAAAAGCCACGATCCATGTATTTCCCTCCTTGGAAAGTAATGAACACATTGTCCATTACTATCCTATTCAATCGTTTCAGAAGAGGATAGGTCAGGTGTTGGAGTTTCTTCCAAAATGATAAAAGTGTACCAGATAAAACGATGGCTTATCGTGTATAAAATAAATGCTTTTTCTGTCTTTTTGAAATGAACAAATACTTATTATATGGTATAATCATATTTAAATAACAGTCTTTAAAATGAATTACTTGTCCATTTAATATGGACATTTGTATATAAACTAATTCTTTTTCAGGAGGGATATGATGACGAGTCAAAAACTTCAGCACTTTTTAAATAAGAATTTAAGAGACTTAAAAACGAAAGGACTATACAACGAGATTGACACCGTAGAGGGAGCGAATGGACCTGTCATTACAATTAATGGCAAGGAGCTTATTAATCTATCATCTAATAATTATTTAGGACTGGCAACAGATGAGCGTTTGAAGGAAGAAGCAATCCAAGCTGTCAAATCCCATGGTGTAGGTGCAGGTGCAGTACGTACCATTAATGGAACATTGGACTTACATAATGAGCTAGAGAGAAAGCTTGCCGAATTTAAAGGTACAGAAGCAGCCATTTCCTATCAATCGGGCTTTAACTGTAATATGGCAGCGATATCTGCTGTTATGGACAAAAATGATGCCATTTTATCTGATGAATTAAACCATGCATCCATTATTGATGGCTGTCGATTATCAAGAGCAAAAATTATTCGCTTTAACCACTCTGATATGGATGATTTACGCGCCAAAGCGAAGGAAGCAGTGGAATCTGGTCAATATAATAAAATCATGGTCATAACCGATGGTGTATTCTCAATGGATGGGGATGTTGCCAAGCTTCCTGAGATTGTCGAAATCGCTGAAGAATTTGATCTTATGACTTATGTGGATGATGCTCATGGCTCAGGGGTCTTAGGAAAAGGTGCAGGTACAGTTAAGCACTTTGGTCTTCAGGATAAAGTAGACTTCCAAATGGGAACTCTGTCAAAAGCGATAGGTGTCATTGGCGGTTATGTAGCTGGTAAGCAAAACCTTATTGATTGGTTAAAGGTGCGTTCACGTCCATTTTTATTTTCAACAGCCGTCACACCAGCGGACGCAAAAGCCACTATAAAAGCTATTGATTTAATTATGGAAAGTGAAGAATTGCAGCAAAATATGTGGGAAAATAGTGAGTATCTTAAAAATGGTTTGAAGAAATTAGGCTATGATATTGGAAATAGCGAAACTCCAATTACTCCAGTAATTATAGGTGATGAAAATACAACACAACAATTTAGTAAACGGCTGATAGAAGAAGGGGTTTATGCGAAATCTATCGTATTCCCGACTGTTCCAAGAGGGACAGGAAGAGTACGGAATATGCCTACTGCAGCCCATACAAAAGAAATGCTGGACCAGGCGATTGCTGTATACGAAAAAATTGGGAAAGAGTTAAATATATTATAGTACAGATTGGGATCAACGAGGAGAAGCAGGAGGAACGACCATGAAAAAAATATTAGTTACCGGAGCGTTGGGACAAATAGGTTCTGAATTAGTTATGAAGCTGCGGGAGGTATACGGAAATGATTCTGTCCTTGCTACAGATATTCGCAAAGAGGACTGTGAGGTTGTCCATTCCGGGCCCTTTGAAATACTAGATGTTCAGGATGCTAAACGTTTTTCTTCCTTAGCCAGGGAGTATCATATTGATACCATTATGCACTTAGCTGCCCTTCTATCGGCTAAAGCTGAAGCTAATCCGCAGTTAGCATGGACTATCAATATGGGAGGACTCGTAAACGCCTTAGAAGTGGCACGCGAACATAACACACAATTTTTCACGCCTAGCTCCATTGGTGCTTTCGGTCCTAATACGCCGAAGTCCCGAACGCCTCAGGATACCATTCAACGTCCGACTACAATGTATGGAGTCAATAAAGTATCCGGAGAACTATTATGTGATTATTATTATCAAAAATTCGGAGTTGATACCCGTGGAGTTCGTTTTCCAGGACTAATTTCGTATGTGACAAAACCTGGGGGAGGAACAACAGATTATGCTGTAGAAATGTATTATGGTGCAAAGGAAAATAAAGCCTATACTTCATATATTAAGTCCGGAACTTACATGGATATGATGTACATGCCGGATGCGATTCATGCCATTATACAATTGATGGAAGCAGATAGTAGCCGTTTAATCCATCGTAACGCATTTAATGTATCTGCTATAAGTGCGGAACCAGAGGATTTTGCTCAGGCTATTCGAAAGCATATCCCTGATTTTCAGCTATCGTACGATGTGGATCCGATACGTCAGGCGATTGCAGAAAGCTGGCCCAATTCTATCAATTGTCAAGCGGCAAAGGAAGAATGGGGTTTCCAGCCTAAATTTGACTTACATTCGATGTCTGAGGATATGCTAGAAAAAATTTAGTTAAATAAATGATGAGAGCTATGATTCTCCTCTAAAAAAAGACGTCCGGTCTTTTAAAATGTCCTTTACAAAGGGTACATTTTATTTGAGCCAGACGTCTTTTTAACATAAATCAACAAGGTAACGAGTAGATATATAAAATGACTGAATAGTAGAATTTTGCTATACTTATAATAACTTTTTTAGAGAGGGTTGTTATCTACATTGATAGATGAGTAAGGTTATTTCTTTAAGGAGCGATATACTTGGATTTAATATTTTATGAAGGACAAGATATGAAAGAGTTTTTAGTAAGTAATCGTAATCTATTTGAAGAATATTTACTTAAAGAAGCTGTAAATGTTCGGGATAAAATTGATAAAATTCATCGTATAGGCAATATTAATTTAATTAATAATGCCCATAAACTGGTCTTGTTTATTGTAGAAGAAAAAACAGAGGATGTTGTACAATTTGCAGAACAAGAAGGAGTTGCCTGGGCCAAGCATTCGTTAACCTTAGCTTTTAAACTTGAATGGGTACATGCAATCCGGCGGACTTTATGGCATTTCCTTTATCTATTTGATGAGAAACGAAACAAAAGGATAACTCTTGATCGTTTTTATATTCAAGAAAGTAAAATCAACGATCAAATCGACCAGTTTTTGAATGCCTTTTTTATTAGTTATTCCAAGTTTAAAGATGAACTCATTGAAAAGCAGAGACGTTTAGTCGAAAATCTATCGGTGCCAATCATTCCCATCACATCTTCTATTTGTGTCCTGCCATTAATAGGATCGGTGGATTACTATCGTGCTTCCATTATTGAAGAACAAGTGTTAATGGAAATTGGTAAGCTGCGAATTTCAACCCTGATTATGGATTTTTCCGGAATTGTAGATATGGAGGAGGATACCATTAGTCAGATTTTAAAAGTGATAGACGGGATAGGCATAATGGGTTGTAAACCGGTCCTGACAGGGATTCGACCAGAGCTGGTACGTAAATTTATGAAATTTGGCAGACTTAATGCAGAGACAAAAGGCACCTTACAACAAACCTTGAGCGAATATATGAATGAATTTTCTCAATGAGTAGTTTCCTATGGGCAGCTACTCATTTTTATGATTACGTGAACTCTCAGATGTCCATTATAAATATAGAGAGGAAAGGAAAACTAATCAGTAGCGATAGTTAGTTAAAGGAAGAGAGGATTAGGAATATGGATAAGAAACCTTGTAAGCAGTCTTTAACAGTGAAAACGTCACACGTGTTGCCTCCAGATACGAATGTGCATGGTACGTTGTTTGGAGGGAAGCTTATGGCATATATAGATGATGTTTCATCAATTGCGGCTTCCCGTCATGCCAGAAAAGCGGTGGTTACAGCATCAACCGACTCAGTTGACTTTTTAAATCCTGTCCATGAAGGCGACACAATCTGTTTGGAGGGATTTGTAACCTATACGCATAAAACATCTATGGAGGTATTCGTAAAGGCCGTGACAGAGAACCTCATAACAGGGAGACGGGATATTTGTGCCACAGCGTTTTTAACGATGGTAGCCATCGATGAAAATAACAAACCATCTTCTGTTCCTCACGTTTATCCAGAAACGGAGGAGGAAAAATGGCTTCATGAGGGTGCTGAGAAACGTGCAGCCCATCGTAAGGAGAGAAAATCTGAATCAAAGGATATGGCTGAAAAATTTGGAACAGATTTGCCATGGTTTAGAGCATAACTGTTATTTTAAACGAGTATGAATAAAGTAAGTATACACGGCTGTTTTTAAATGGATCAACATGTTAAACAGAGGTGTTGCAATGATAAAAAAGGCGTGTTTATATGCTTTTATATTAATGATCATGATTAGCTTTCCTTATACAATTGGAAGCAGCAACCCAAAGGATAACCAGGATAACGAAGATTCCATTCGGCAAAAAGTAGAGGCATTGAGTTTAGATGAAAAAATTGGCCAGATGCTGCTCGTCGGTTTCGAAGGTACTCAAATGAATTCCGAAGTAAAAGATTATATCACAAATTATCGTGTTGGGGGTCTCAGTTTATTTAAAGAAAATATTCAGAATGTCCAACAGGCTACCCAATTATTGAATCAAATAAAGAGTCAGAATAAAGGACAAATCCCTTTATTTTTAGGTGTTGATGAAGAAGGGGGAAAAATCAGTCGGGTACCAGATGAATTTCAAGCTCTGCCGGACGCCTGGGAGATAGGTGAGGTGGATCAGCCTGAATTATCCTTTCAGTATGGAAATATTATAGCCAGTCAGATCCAGGCCCTTGGCTTTAACATGGACTTTGCCCCTGTCTTAGATATTCATACCAATTCAAAGAACCCTATCATTGGGAGACGAGCGTTTGGTTCGACAGTCAAAAAAGTGAAAAGACACGGTTTAGCTGTGATGAATGGTATCCGAGCGTCTGGTGTGATATCCGTTGTGAAACACTTTCCTGGTCATGGGGATACATCGCTTGATTCTCATGAGGAACTGCCAGTCGTAAAAAAGTCACTAAAAAAGCTGCAGAAATATGAGCTAAAGCCTTTTAAAGCAGCTATAAAACAAAACGCCGATGCGATTATGATGGCACATCTGTCTTTGGCAAAGATTGACCCAAAGTACCCAACATCGCTTTCGAAGGTGATAATTCAGAATATATTGCGTCAAGATTTGAACTTTGATGGCTTAGTGATTACGGATGATTTAACCATGAAGGCGATAACGAATGATTATAAAGTGAGTGATGCTGCCGTTCAGTCTGTCAAGGCAGGAAGTGATATTTTGTTAATTGCACATGAGAAGGAAAATGTCAGGAAAACGCATAAGAAACTGAAACAAGCTGTTTTGGACGGGGAGATATCAGAAAAAAGGATAAATGAAAGTGTGTATCGAATATTAGATAAAAAGCGACAATACAATATTCATAACGACATGAATTCACCTGCAAGGGTAAACGAAATCAATCAGCAAATTAAAGAACTGTTATCGAAAATAAATGACAAGTAAAGAGTCCAAAATAAAAACGTATGGGAGAGGAGAGCATGGCAGAACAGGGGGAGAACTTAAAGCTTCGAGATAATACCTATATGTATTTTCGGTATTATCCATCTGAGGCAGACATTGTACTTATTTTGATTCATGGAATTGCAGAGGATCATAAGTATTTAAAGCCTTTAGCAGCGTATGTGGCAAATGAAAATCTTGCGCATGTATATACGCCTGATTTAAGAGGTTACGGAGACTATGCTGAAACAAAAGGGGATGTAGATTACATAGGTCAGCATGACGATGATTTAATGGAATTTATGGATTACATACAAGACAAGCACCAGCACTCAAAGGTGATATTAGGGGGGCATTCAGCTGGTGGTGGGACAACCCTTCGATTTACCACTCATGCTTATTCACAACATATAAGCGGGTACCTTCTCCTTGCTCCATTTGTTCATTTTATGGCCCCAATTATGAAAAAAGGTGACTCTGAAAACAAAGAAAGTCCTAATCAGGCACATGTAGGAAGGATCATGAAATTAATGATGTTAAATCGCCTTCATATGCGTAAAAGAAATCACCAAGAAGTATTAACCGTTCATGATCCGGCAAATGAAAATCCAGCCAAGCTTAAAGGATTAAGCTATCGATTATTTATGTCCCGGTTGCCTGATAGCTATAAGCGAAGTTTAAAAAGACTTACTAAACCAGCTTTAGTCCTGATAGGGGATCAAGATGAAGAATTTGAGCACTCAGCTTATAAACCATTGTTCTCGAAGTATGCGCAAAGTGCGAAAGTTACCGTCTTACCCCATTTAACGCATGACAGCTTGTTAACAAGCTCCCATACATTTCAAGCAATAAAAGAATGGATTAGACAGTTTTAAACGAAAGCAGGGAAAAGAAATTGGAAGGTATAGAAAAACTATATGTTATTCCATCAGGAAAGCCAAAAATTTGGGATCATCATCCTGAATTAGAAGCTGTAAAAGCATCGGAGGCCTATACAGGAACCTTTCATCGTTTGCTGCAGCAATATGTAAGAATGTTAGCCGTGGATTGGGTAATTATTTCCCCCAAATATGGTATTCTCGGGCCTGAGGATATCGTGCCGGAATCTTATAATCTATCTTTTCGTATGAAAAATAATCCGAATATCATTTCCATCGATGAAATGAGAAGCCAGCTGGCTCAAAAGCAATTATTGGATGTAGAAAACGTCATTATGCTGGGTGGTAAGAAATTTATACCAATCATAGAGAAACTGTTTCCCAAGGCTTTACATGACTATCCATTATACGGGTCAAAAGGAATTGGGGACATGCAGAGGCGTTTGAAGGATGCCATTAATCATGAAAGGGAATTATAAACGTATCCTTTTTGCGATTTGACAAAAACTATCGTAAAAAGGAGGTTTTTTTATGACCAAACGAAAAACAGCTTATGATGCAGCAAAGCAAAATAATAAAACTCCAGCAGAAAGTACCCCAAATATGGAATTTTCTGCAGAATATACAGATGAAGATGCCATGAAGGGATTTAATCGTAATTCGAAAAAAGGCAGGAAAGGAAAAGGGTCAAGAGGAGTTGAAAAAAGAGATTCATAAAAACAAGAGTGCAGGCCTATCTAAGCAATGTGTATTAGATAGGCCCGTAAATATTATAAAAACGTATTTATATGTTCATTGTATTATCCTTAAGCTTTTCAAGCATATCCTGTAGAGGGAGTGGTTTACTTAAGTAATAGCCTTGAATCTCTGTACAATCCATTTTCGATAGCATTTCGATGTGCTTCCACTTTTCTACACCTTCAGCGGTTACTTCTAAATCCAGATTTTTGGCCAGTTTTATAATCATTTGAACAATTTGGTAATCCTTTTGGTAGTAGTCCATATTCATTATAAAGGATTTATCAATTTTTATTTTTTGTACAGAAAGCTCTTTTAAATAGTTTAAAGAAGAATAGCTGGTTCCAAAATCGTCGAGTACAATAGAAAATCCTTCATAAGATAGCTCTTCAAATTGTTTCTGGGCAGAATCTAAATTTAATAAATCGTTTTCTGTAATCTCTAATTCAATAGCTTTAGGTTCAATGCTGTATTCTAAAACCGCTTCCTTTATCTGTTGGACAAAGCGCGGGTCATTTAGCTGAACAGGTGATATATTAACCGCAATGCTGATATTTTTATTGATTTCCTGAAAAGCTTGAAAGTCTTTACATACCTGTTTTAAAACCCATCTTCCAATGGAGGTAATCGATTGGTTTCGTTCAGCAATAGGAATAAATTCATTAGGTAAAATCATCCCGAATTTAGGGTGATTCCATCTCAATAATGCTTCGAAGTTGTACACATTTTTTTGAATATTAAGCTTCGGTTGATAATATACCTCTAATTCGTTTTTCTTTTGTGCATAGGATAAATCCTGCTCCAGAGTATTTTGACGTATATCGCTTTCGAAATGATTTTGGGCAAATGTTATATAGATGTGCCGATCTTCCTTTGATTTTGCCTGAAGCATACCCTGAAAAGCCTCTGTAATACTGCCCTGGACATTATAATGGTCTGGATGCATTCGGGCGACCCCAATAGAAGGTTGAACGATTACTTCAAAATCTTCCGTTTCATAGGGACATTCAATCGCTTCATAAATTTGGTTAACAATTTTCTCACACTCTTTATCGCTAGTTAAACGAAAGGCGATAATAAATTCATTTCCAGAAGCCCGGCTCAGCCTATCCTCATTTTTTAAAAATCGCTCTAAACGACCTGTGATTTCTTTAAGTAACTCAGCTTCTATATTTTGATTGGAATAGGGAACAATGGAAAGGTGATTAACGGCTATATACAATAGATACCATACAGATTCTTCAAATTTTTTCAGATGCAGATTGGCTTCTAAATTTTCTATGAAATTTTCAACAAAAGGTAAACCTGTAATAGGGTCATTTGCCTGGTTCTGTTCTAAATTAACTACACGGGTTATATCACGGGTTAATCCAACCACGTAAGATACACTCTCGAATGTAAAAGGAATTAAAATGGTTTCTCCATATCGATCCTCAGAATTTATATTCATGCGATCACGGAAGGTTATTTTCTCCTTGCTGGATATCGCCTTATGATAATAATAGGTTAAATGTTTAGCTAATGACTGGTGATAAATGTCATTTATAGTGTTCCCGATATCAGCATCTTGAAGCATAGCAAATTTTTTCGCATTTTCACTTACTTTTATATAACGAAAATCCTCTGGTGGTTCATATTTCATTATAAATACAATATCAAATAATGAGGTGAATAGTTGAAACATTTCCTCTTCGTTAAAGTACATGTAGTGAGTTTCTCTGTTCGACATATGTACCACCTTTACCATGTGCTAACGGGTAAGTCATATAAATAACCTGGGGTGATTAAGCTAAAGCTTCCCGATTCAACTTCATTGTTAAAATAAATCCTCAATTTACTTATAATACGCTGTCGGAAAACGTTTTCTCCAACCATCATATCATTTGTTATTTTGAAAAGAAATTCAATACTGACAATTTGATGTCGAATGAGAGATATGATCTATACTTTACTAGTTATATAGTCCTTTAAATTTGTAAATGTATGGACATTTATGTCGAATTAAAAAACTTATTGAGGCTCAGAGCTCACCCGTGGATAAGCATGGTATATTTTGACTGCGGTGGACGTCAAACAAAAGGAATAATTAAAAAAGCTCGTAGAAAACCAGGGGGGTTCTCTACAAGCCGAGTTCATTGTCGAAACATGAAGATTTCGTTATCTATGATTCTACTTCTGTAAGCTGTTTTCTTAAATCAGATAGCTGTTGTTCCATTCGCTCCAGAGTTTTTTCTAATGGGGAAACTTTTCCGCCAACAGCTTCCAGTTTATCTAAGTCTCCCTGAATTCGTATATAATCCATTTTTAGCTCTTCAATCTCTTGTTCAATTTCTTTTTTGGTTGCCATGTTCCAACCCCATCCCTTCAAAGATTTAATCTTTTCTTCAAAGTTTATCATGATAAACGATAAGAAGCGAATGAAAGAGTTATCACTTTCTTGTATTTACTACTATTTAAAAAGGGCTTATACCACGCGATTTCTAATGGTATCAGCCCTTTTTATTTTTCTATTAAGCTTTTTTCGCATCGTTGCCCTTCCCTGCCGCAGGTGAAATACTCTACGCTTTCCGCGGGTGAGCGGTGAGCCTCTCCCTGTGCTACGGGGTCTCACCTGTCTTTTCTTTCCCCCGGTGACTCCGTGTATTTCATCTGCTAGTATAGCACGCTATCAACGAATTCACCTTTTAAAAACAACAATTTTTTAGAAAACAGCCTTCTATTAAGATGGAGATGAAGAACGGAAACGACTGAGAAAGGACTGTAAACGTTCACTTTTAGAGTTTTCCAGTACTTCTTCAGGTGATCCTTGTTCAGCTATGGTTCCTTCATCCAGGAAAAGGACACGATCGGCGATATCACGAGCGAATTCCATCTCGTGTGTAACCAATATCATGGCCATTTCACCTTCTTGTGCAATGTCACGAATCACTTCAAGAACCTCTCCGACAAGTTCAGGGTCAAGAGCAGATGTTACTTCGTCAAATAGCATAACCTTCGGACGCATAACAAGAGCCCTTGCCATGGCAACGCGCTGCTTTTGTCCACCAGACAGCTGGCTTGGATAGTTATCTAGCTTATCTCCCAGACCAACCTTTTCCAGCATTTCAATGGAGCGTTGTTTTGCTTCCTCTTTTGACTCACCCTTTACGTGAACAGGAGCAACCATACAATTATCTAAAATGGTCATGTGTGGAAATAGATTGAAGTGCTGGAACACCATCCCGATATCTCCACGCACCTCCCGTAAATGCTTTTCATTAGCAGGGACGAGTTCACCTTCTTTTTCCATATGCCATAAAGGCCGCCCGTCTACTTCAATCACGCCAGAAGTGGGTTCCTCAAGTGTCATAAGCATACGAATGATGGTGGTTTTACCAGAACCACTCGGACCTATTAGTGCAATTTTTTCGGCTGGTGCAATATCCAAATCAATTCCTTTTAAGACCTGAACATCGCCAAATGATTTATGAACATCTTTATATCTAACAATGGGTTCAGCCATTAAGTGCCACTCCTTTATCCATTTTATTCGTTCCAGTTGGATTCTTTTTATCAAATCGCCGGTTATACTTAGCCTCCAGCTTCCTGATAAGAACAGCAGATGGGTAACTCATAGCAAGGAAGAACACTGCTACTAGAGTTAATGGCTCTACGTACGCAAACGTTTGTGAACCAAAGGTTTCAGCTGCATGAAGCATGCCCGTAACTCCAATTGTGGCTGTTAACGGAACCTCTTTAAACATGATGATTAAATAGTTCCCTAACATTGGGATGGTTGGCGGTATAGCTTGTGGCAATATGATTTTGGTCCACTTTTTACGAGTGGATAAATTTAATGCCGTTGATGCTTCCCATTGACCTTTATCAACGGATTCAATTCCAGAACGATAAATTTCTGAAATATATGTGCTAAAATGTCCGCCTAAACCAAGAACCGCACATGTTATGGGATCAAGTGTAACTCCCACATAAGGAACCATTGGCCAGGCATAAAATAGGAAAAATAGCTGTACGAGGGGAGGTGTGGACCGTATAAATTCCAATACAAAACCAACAACCTTTTGTACAGGTTTCCAGGGAATACGACGTAAAAAGGTCCAGACAAATCCGAAGGCCATTGCGAATGCAAAACATCCAATAGTGAGTCCAAGTGTGATCCACATTCCTTCAAAAATTAATGGAAATGAATCCCATACATAATTCCAACTCCAAGTCATTCAGTCGCCACTCCCTTCGATGATTGCTTTTCTGCCCAACGAGTTAGCCAAATTAAAGGAAGGGCTAAAATAAAGTAAAAGACGAGAATTAATAAATAAACCGTAGGCGCAAGGGAAAGGTTGGTACTCCTAAATATATCGCCGTGGTATAAAATATCGGTTAAACCGATTAAAGAGACGAGTGATGTTGCTTTCAACATTTGAATGAGATAGTTACCAAACTCAGGTAACATCATTCGAACAGCTTGAGGTAATATAACTAATCTCATACGCTGAAATCTGGACATATTAAGTGCAGTTGCTGCTTCTCTTTGTCCTGAAGAAACAGATAAAATAGACCCACGTACAACTTCAGACATATAAGCACCGTAGTTCATGGATATGGCCACTACAGCAGCCCAGAAATCTGTACCTAAGTCGATTCCGAATAAGCCTGGTAGTGCATAGTAAAACCAAAACAATTGAACAATTAAAGAGGTACCACGAAATACTTCAATATAAAATCCTGTAAACTTGCGGATGATTGGATTTTTGGCAATTCGTCCAAATCCAGCGAGGAAAGCAATGACAAAGGACAAAACCGCTGATGCAAGCAATACAGTGATAGTGATGTTGATTCCACGTAGTAAAACATCAAAAATTTCGATTATGGTACTAATTGCTTTTCACCCTTTCCTATGAGAAAACAGACCCCCTTAGCCAGGGGGTCTGTTAAATTATTTTCTATTTCCCCATTATCCTTGACATAGTTCTTCGGTGGTTAGATCATTAGGCACAAGGTTACGTTCACTAAAGCCGGATGGTGTAATGAGATCTATGATTTCACCGTCTTCTTTCATTTGTTGTAGGACTTCGTTGTAGGCTTCTCTTAAATCATCATTGTCCTGGTGGAATACTGCAGCACCATAGCTTGGTACGCCTTCTACATCAGGCTGTTCAAAGTCTTCAACGAATTCAAGTGCATCTTTATCAGAGGATTCTAGTGCCATTTTAATAGTCATTTCCGTACCAGTTGTTGCATCTGCTCTTCCTGATTGAACAGCTGCAAAAGTTGCTGGAATATCTGGTGCTTCTTGAATTTGATCTTCACTTACGCCCATTTCTTTTAAGAATTCAACTTCAGTTGCACCGGACATTACAGAAACGGTTACATCCGGGTTATTTGCAATATCTTCATAACTGTGTAGGTCTAAAGGATTGCCTTCCTGAACAATTAGCCCTTCACCATACTGGATTTCAGGCTCACCGAAGTCAGCTTGTTTACAACGATCAGGTGTAATTGCCATACCTGCTGTAATAACATCAAACTTACCTGCTTGAAGACCTGGAATTAATTGGCCAAACTCAGCTAACTGACCATCAACTTCGTCTACTCCAAGCTCTTTGAATACGGCTTTGGCAATTTCTACCGCCTCACCTTTAAGCTCACCGTTATCATCTTGATAAGCATATGGTTTCTCATTAGCAAAACCAATCTTTACAACGCCTGCTTCCTTCAGTTCAGCAAGTTTGTCAGTTGAACTGTCTTCGCTTCCACTATCTTCACCGCTTGAGCCACTGTCAGCATCCTCAGATGATCCACAAGCTGTAATGAAGAAAACAGTTAGTACTAATACGAAAATTGATAAAAATTTCTTCATCGGTAAATTGACCCCTCCCAAAAGATTTTAAATAACGAATCAATGTTTCCTTATAACTAATATCTCTTGCCTGTATACTACTAATCTACTAAATCTCAAGTTGCAAAAAGTTTATGTATCACCTCCAGAAGTGAGCATAAAACGTTCCGGACTTTTAGTAGATGTAGTATTTTTTCACTTATATAAATTACTTTATACTCAAGATTTTGTTTCTTCAAATTGGATATGACTTTATTAAATAGTAAATAAATGGAGATAAACAACTGAGACAAGTTAAGCTTGGTTATACTGAGATTTACTTCCTTAAATCGCAAAATAATCTGTTATTCCAAATAATCAGAAAATTAAGTCACTATAAAATCTATGCAATTTGTCCTACAAAAATACCGCCATAAAAGAAAAAAACAACTTTTCTTTATTTTGAGCTTCTCCGATTTAAAGAGATTCGATAAAAATGTTATAATTTTAATATTCAGAAAATAATAACATATTGGTGTGGGCTTGTAAATATCACTGGAACTGAGGGGGATTCGTAATGGATTATTTTGATCAGCAGGAGTATTTGTTAATGCAGATACTGAAGGATAAGTTAGATTCCGAGCTTTATGAGTATACTAAACCGGAACTGAAGCAGTTTTACCATAAGTGTTACGACGAATTTGATGAAAGAGCTGTTCATACCGATCGTGAAGGTCAGCCCAAGCTTATTAAATATAATCGTTATGGGGAGGATATCTCTGAAATCTGGGTGAATGAGGGGTATAAGAAAACGGTAGAGGATACGTACCATACCGGAATCGTTGGCTATGTTCATAAACCTATTCCTCAATTAGGGCGTAAAGGAAATTATTTATATTCCTATGCTCACGGGTATTTGTTATCCCAGGTAGAGCCTGGATTCTACTGTCCTGTAACACTTACAATGGCAGTGGCTTATGTCATTGATGAATATGCAGATAAAAATTTGAAAGAAAAATTTCTTCCACATGTGCTTTCCACAGGAGATGAGGAATTATATGAAGGAGCGACGTTTTTAACAGAACGTCAAGGGGGATCCGATGTAGGTGCTAATGAGGTAGAAGCCGTTAAAGAGGGGGATCATTATCGGTTATTTGGGGAAAAATACTTTGCCTCTAATTCCGGTCAATGTGGAGTCGCGGCTGTTCTTGCGCGAATGAAGGGGAGTAAATCAGGTACAAAAGGGTTAAGCCTGTTTTTAATACCTTGGAAACAGGATGATGGATCCAATAATCATATAAAGGTACGACGATTAAAGGATAAATTAGGGGTGCGGGCTGTTCCTTCTGCTGAAATTGAATTAGAAGGTTCAAAAGCCTACCTTGTAGGAGAGGCGGATAAAGGCTTTTACTATATGATGGAGGCACTTAATTTATCTCGAGTATGTAATGCAACAGCTTCAACAGGTATTATGAAACGTGCGTTAAAAGAGGGTTATGAATACGCCGGTCAGCGGGATGCTTTTGGCCAAAAAATAATAAATTACTCCATGGTTCAGGAAACGTTAGCAAATTTACAGGTGAGGTTTGAGGTTCAACTATCTGCTTTATTTGAATCCATTGATCTGTTTGATCAGGTAATGCGTGATAGAGAAAATCGGTCAACAGAGGAAATCGCTATGAATCGTCTTTTAATCGCATTAATGAAAGCACATACAGCAAAAGAGGCTATTGATTTTAGTCATGAAGCTATCGAAATGCACGGTGGAAATGGTTATATAGAGGACTTTATCACACCACGCTTGCTTCGGGATGCCCAAGTTCTTACCGTTTGGGAGGGTACAGACAATATTTTATCTTTAGAAGTCCTACGATTAATGCATAAATATCGTGTCCACGAAATATTTATTAGTGAAATGGAGCAGATTCTATCTAACATACAAGTCGAAGATAAATACAGGGAGAAAATTGCAGAGTATATAAAGGAATTAACAAATATGGTTCTATATATCCACGACAAAGATGAAACGGTTCAAACCTATCACAGCCGAAGAATTGCACGTTATATGACGGATATTTATTTAGCTGTTCATGCTTTGAAGCGGGCAAACGATAAACGGGAAAAAAGGGTGGCCGTATTATTTATGGACTGGTTATTTAAAATCCGGGGCTTAGATGATGAAATGATTGCTGTTAAGCATTTTGAAGAAATCATGAATCCACAAAAGCGGCATGTAAAAGTTTAACGTTGACAATAGGAAGGAATCTCGTTACGATAAACATACACAATTAAAGAGCGTCTTATTTAAAGGGGAGTAGCTTTTCAATAAAGTCGTCATTTCGAGAATGAATATTCTCCGGCTTTATTGGCAACTGAAGTTGTTAGCGAGACCTTTACGGGTACACTATTCGTAAAGGTCTTTTTTTAGGCCTTTACCACTATGGTAAAGGCTTTTTTTTACGAATGGCTCTGTTAAAGCTTATTGTTGATTTTCTACCAAGATGGTTGGAGCGGAAGTATGCGAGACTCCTGCAGGAAGAGCGGTATAAGGGAGCCCCACAGGCGTATGCTGAGGAGACTTTCTGAACGCCCGCGGTAAGCAAGTGTGCTGGAGTGGAAATCAACACCTATGTTTACGAATAAATAGACGCCAAAAAAGGAGAGAGATTATGGAGCAGGCATTACTACTGGAATATGGCTGGGTATTACTTGTATTAATTGCTTTAGAAGGAATTTTAGCGGCAGATAATGCTTTAGTACTGGCGATAATGGTCAAGCATTTGCCGGATAAAGAAAGAAAAAAGGCGCTGTTTTACGGATTGCTAGGTGCGTTTATTTTAAGGGCAGGTTCGTTATTTTTAATTTCCTTTATAGCTGATATATGGCAGGTTCAAGCCCTGGGTGCAGCCTACTTACTATTTCTTGCCTTGAATCATTTATTTAAAAAGTATGTTAAAAAACAGGATGAAGAGGAGGGGGAAGAAGGTGAGAATGAAGCAGCTGAAGAAGGCTCCGGCTTTTGGATGACGGTTTTCAAAGTGGAGTTAGCTGATATTGCCTTTGCTGTAGACTCCATTCTTGCTGCTGTGGCACTGGCTGTTGCCTTACCTCCAACCAATTTAGGAGAGATTGGCGGCATGGATACCGGACAATTCCTGGTTGTTTTAGCAGGTGGTCTGATAGGGGTTGTCATTATGCGATTTGCTGCTAACTTCTTTGTCAAATTATTACACAAGCGCCCTGGTCTAGAGACAGCAGCATTTGTAGTTGTTGGCTGGGTGGGGGTAAAACTGGCAATTATTACGTTAGGTCATGAAAATGTAGGAATGATCGATGAGCATTTTCCTCACTCAACAGGTTGGAAGCTGACTTTCTATATCGTATTAGTCGCTATTCTTGTAGCGGGATGGTTCCTTGGGGGCAAAAATGAAGATCAGGATGATGATGATAATGTTGAAGAACTTACTGAGGAATTAGAAGAATAGGCATTCACCCATTTTTATCCGCTTGCATAATTTATTCTATAGCCAAAATCATAAAGAGGTGATTTTTTGGGTAAGCATGTATATAACTATTATGCAGGTGGTAATACGGCCAAAGGGTTTTATGATTTATTTGAAGAAACATTAAAGCGATTAGACCGTATCTTTATTCTCAAAGGGGGTCCAGGTACTGGTAAATCCACTTTAATGAAGAAAATAGGCGAATCCTGGAAATCTGACGATAATATTGAATATATCCATTGTTCCGCGGATTATGGGTCGATTGATGGCGTTATAATTCCTGATTTAAAAATTGGTATTGTCGATGGTACAGCTCCTCATGTCATTGAACCCAAATATCCAGGTGTCATTGAGGAATATGTTAACCTAGGTGAGGCATGGGATTCAGAACAATTACGAATGTATAAAGAACCTATCTTTCAAGTGAAGAATCAGATTAAGGCTTGCTATGACAAGGCTTATAAATTATTTGCTGAAGCTCTAGATATACATGATGAATGGGAAAAAATTTATATTGAACATTTAAGTCCAGAGAAGGCCAGACAACTAACCAATCGATTGAAGCAAACCATTTTTGGCGATAAAACCCTTCATAAGAAAGGTGCCAGTCTCCACCGCTTTCTTGGTTCAGCTACTCCGGAGGGGCCCAAGGATTTTATTCAAAATTTAACGGATGACATTCCAAAACGATTGTTCATAAAAGGACGTCCAGGGACCGGTAAATCAACTATGTTAAAAAAGCTGGCTATAGAGGGCGAAAATAGAGGCTTGGAAGTTGAAGTCTATCACTGTGGATTTGATCCAGAAAGCTTAGATATGTTGATTTTCCGTGAACTGGGGGTTGCTATTTTTGACAGCACAAGTCCTCATGAGCATTTTCCTTCAAGAGAAGGAGATGAAATCGTAGATATGTATGAGGAAGTCATACAATCGGGTACAGATGAGAAATATGAAGAAGAAATCAAGACGCTGTCAAATCGGTATAAAGAGAAAATGAAGCAGGCAACAGCAAAATTAAAGGAAAGCAATCATTTAAGAAATCAATTAGAATCTTTTTATATTGATGCTGTTGATTTTTCAATAGTTGAACAAAAGCAAGCCGAACTGGAACAGGAGATAGTAGCCTGGAAAGAACGTCTAATGGCAATATAGAGTTTTTCATGAAGAAATATCCATCAATGGGGGTGTTCCCCTTGATGGATATTTCTTTACATAATGAAACATTAATAAATATACTAAGATTATAGGAAAAGAAAAGAAGGGTTAGCATGTCGATTCAAACAAAGCGTATTTATGAAGAGGCATTAGAAAGTGATGGGACAAGGATATTAGTTGATCGGGTATGGCCTAGAGGTATTTCAAAACAGAGGGCACAGTTAGATGAGTGGTTGAAAGATATAACACCAAGTACTGAACTGCGTAAGTGGTTTCAACATGATCCCGATAAATTTAAGGAATTCTCAGAAGCATATCGACAAGAGTTAGCAACCCATTCTGAAAAAATACAGGCAGTCGATTATGTACGAGACCTGGCAATGAATAAAACGATTACGTTACTTTACGCAGCAAAAGACCCCGTTTATAATCATGTAAATGTTTTAAAGGAGTACTTGGAACAGAATGGAGAAAACCCTTTCCCATAACGATTTTTTATTCTTGAAATGCTTGTTGAAAGATTTTAGAAAAGGAGTGTACTACAATGGCAGAACATACTTTTAAATTAAAGGCAGATTGGCCTGGGGGTAGAAATAATGTAGGGGAAATTGATGCAGGTAATTTAAAGACAAAAATCTCGATTCCGCCTGAAATGGACGGTCCTGGAGTGGGAACAAACCCGGATGAAATGCTGTTGGGTGCTGCAGCCACCTGCTACATCATTACTTTAGGAGCGATGATTGAACGCGCAAACCTGCCCTTAGATAAAATGGAATTAGATTCAGAGGGAATGGTCGATGTATCAAATGGCATATTTACATATAAAAAGATTATCCATAAACCCAATATAAGCCTGCAATCCCATGCCACAGATAAAGATTTAAAATTGCTTAAAAAGCTGGCTGAAAAGGCTGAAACGAACTGTATGATATCAAAAGCAATTAAAGGGAATGTGGAACTTGAACTGGATCCTACGTTAACTATTCGGGACTAAGCAGTAACTTATCCTGTTTTAAAAAGATAAGCAGGTGTTTATGCCTGGATGGAAGGGTTATTGTGGCCAGGATTTATAATGTTTTAATGACAGAAAATTTAGCAGTACCTATAGAATGATGTGGATAACCCAATCGAATGGCAGCTGGGGATGAAAAACAAGAATAAAGGTGAAGGAGAGAAAAAATTAATGAAACCAACAGAAGAGCTATTGAGAAAATATGCAAAGCTTGCAATCCATACAGGAGTAAATATTCAAAAAGAGCAAGCTCTGATAATTAATGCTCCAATCGAAGGGGCTGATTTTGTTCATTATGTTGTGGAAGAAGCCTATTCGGCTGGTGCAGAAAATGTACAAGTTCAATGGAATGATGAAGTATTAACGAAATTAAGCTATGAAAACGAACCCATGCGAGTGCTTGAAGATTTTCCAGATTGGCGTGTACAAAAAATGACCAGTCATGTGAAAAATGGGGGAGCCATTTTACAGATTTATGCTCCAAATCCTGAGCTTCTTAAAGGAATTGATCCTAAGAAACCGGCTGCAGCAAACAAAGCAGCTGGACAAGCTTTAAGCGTATACCGTGATTACATGATGAACGATCGTATTCAATGGTCTATCGTTGCAATCCCGACAAATGGCTGGGTAAAAAAGGTTTATCCGGATGAAAGTGTTGAAAAGGGTACGGAAAAGCTTTGGGAGCAAATTTTTCGGATTACACGTGTTAATCATGAGGATCCGATTGAAGCATGGAATCAACATAATGAAACTTTACGTCGAGCTAGAGAAGTTTTAAATGAAAAGCAATATAAAAAGCTGATTTATAAAGCACCTGGAACCGATTTAACCATTGAACTCCCAAAAAACCATATCTGGCATGGTGGATCAGCGGTTGCCGAAACAGGTGCAGTATTTAATCCTAATATTCCAACAGAGGAAGTTTTCACAATGCCTTACAGAGAAGGGGTAAACGGAACCGTTACAAGTACGAAGCCGTTAAACTATAATGGTCATTTAATTGAAAACTTCAGCCTCACTTTTAAGGATGGAAAAGTCGTGGATTATAAGGCGGAAGCTGGTCAGGATGTATTAGAGCAATTATTAGATACTGATGAAGGATCGAAATATTTAGGTGAAGTTGCTTTGGTACCTCATTCATCACCTATTTCCCAATCAGGCCATGTTTTCTTTAACACGTTGTTTGATGAAAATGCATCCTGTCATATTGCTTTAGGAGAAGCCTACCCAACCAATCTCGAAGGTGGAGCTGCTATGTCCCAGGAAGAGCTGAAACAGCATGGAGTCAACACCAGTATTACCCACGAGGATTTTATGATTGGCTCAGCTGAATTAGACATTGACGCTGAAACGCAGGATGGAAATATAGAACCAATTTTCCGCAGTGGAGAATGGGCAATTGATTTAGGATAATAGAAGAGGCTAAAGACAAAATAGAAATTATGGATGATGAAATAACGCTCCGGAAATATCCTTCCCTTTCCGAGGGCAGCCAGTGAGCCTCCTCGTGCTGTTGCACGGGGGAGGCTTACCTATATCTTCCTCCCGCAGGCAAATCTCTTGTGTTTGGATCGGCAAACGGCGTCACGATTCGGATTAAAAAATGAAATGACCAATCAGGATGATAATCGGTAGTGAAATCACTGTACGGAGAAGGAAAATCACAATTAAATGTGTAAAACGAACAGGGATTTTTGATCCTAATATCAGACCACCAACCTCTGACATGTAAATAAGCTGGGAAACCGATAAACACGCTATGACAAATCGAGTTAATTCACTATTAACCGATTCAATTAAAATGGCTGGCAAAAACATGTCAGCAAACCCAATTAAAAGTGTTTCTGATGCTGCCTTTGCTTCAGGTAGCTGCATGAGTTCCAGCAATGGAATGAATGGATAACCAAGCCAGGTGAAGAAAGGAGTATAATTTGCTAAGACCAGGGCAAACGTACCAAACGTCATCACAATAGGAGCCACGCCCATCCACATATCAAGCACATTTTGGCTGCCCTCTTTTAAGTAATGGGTTATTCCTTTACTTTTTGATGCCTTCGCCAATGCCTGCTCATAGCCGTAGCGCCATCTGGATTGGCCTTTTTCTATCTCATCATTTTCACGTTTTTGCCTATCTCCATTATGGTATTGATTTGGAAAACGGGATAAAGGCGGGATACGTGGCATAATAATTCCAGCCACCAGTCCGGCAGCTAAAACTGTTAAGTAAAAGGGAATAAACAAATGTTCTAAATTAACCTGCTCAATCACAACGATACAGAAGGTAATGGATACAACAGAAAAAGTCGTCCCAATTACGGCTGCTTCTCTTTTTGTATAATACCCCTGCTCATATTGTTTGCTTGTAAGTAATACACCGATTGTTCCATCACCTAGCCAGGATGCGAGGTTGTCAATAGAAGAACGCCCCGGCAATGTAAATAACGGGCGCATCACTTTCTGTAAAAGTGTCCCAAACAGTTCAAGTAAACCAAAGTTTAATAGCAATGGGAGAAGCAGGCCCGCAAATAAAAATACAGAAAATAAAATATGGAGTAAGTCCCCTAATAACATGCCACCTGTATCTTCTGAATAAATGGCTTCTGGACCTACTTGAAAGTAGGTTAAAATGGCGAGAATAGCCCCTAAAATACGTACAATCGTCCAAAATGTTGTTACATGAAATAATCCAATGAAAAAGGGGGAAAAGGATAAAGCGTTCGGATTTTTTCTTAATATCCACTTATACAACAGGGTGAAAATGGCTGTTAAGGTTATAATAATAGTCATAATTGCCGTTAAATAATCGCCAATTAACGCTTGTAACCAGTTGGCAAATATCGCAATAGGGATGGTGATCTGGCCTTTATAGGAAAAAGGAATCATAAACAGGAAGATTCCCAGTAAAGAAGGGACGATAAATTTAAGGTGATCAATTAAAAAATAACGTTTCATTGCACAAACAGACCTTTCTACATAAAAATCCCAATGGAAAAATATAGATAATCATTATAGTTTATCCGATGTACCGGTTTAAAATTCTATCCACACTTCCTCCGTAACCTTCTCCAAATAAATTCAAGTGTACGAGTAAATAGTAAAGCTGATATAGTGGTTTTACATCCTCATAGTACTCAGGTAGAGGAAATCGTTCATTATAAGCCCGATAAAATTCAGGTGAAAAGCCGCCAAACACTTCAGTAAAAGCTATTTCAAACAAATGGTCTCCATATAAAACAGATGGATCAATTAAATATGGTCTGCCTTGAGGTCCTGTAATCCAGTTTCCGCCCCACAAATCACCGTGTAACAGAGAGGGGGCAGGGCTTGCAGGAACCCATCTGTCTAACTGTTCAAGTAAGGCCTCCATTTTCTTCCTTCTGGAGCCGGGCATTCTTCCCTTTTGTAAGCCTTGTTCATATTGAGGCCATAAACGATGATTCCGATAGTAGGTTAGCCAATCGTTATATTCTTCATTAGGCTGGGTCAAGGCACCAATAAAGGTATCCTGATTAAGACCATATTTTTCTCCTTCTGAGCGATGCATTTTGGCTAAAGAATGTCCGAGTTGTTCATTGGTTTTAGAGAGGGCATTCCCTTCAATCCAATCTAAAATTAAATACCCCGTTTCATTTGAGTCAGGGTGATTGTAACCATATACATGAGGTACATCAATCGTATTAGACTCTTCAATGAGTTGTAAGCCGGTTGCTTCAACTTGAAAAAAGTGTGATGGGATATTTGTATTTGTTTTAATAAAAAATGCACGTTCATCCGTTTCAACATAGTAAGCATCATTTATTGAGCCACCCGAAACCGGGTGTATGGTTCGAATCGAAGTAGGTTGATGATGTTGTTTGAGAATTTTTTTGAAGAAGTCTTTCATAAAAATTCCTCCTCATCGTTAAACCATATAAGGTCTTTTTTTATTCTAGCAATGTTATGGCAAAAGAAAAAGGGTACCTTTAAAAGATACCCTTTTCGAAATATTTACTTATTTTTATTCTTCTTTCCGTTATTTTTCTTAAACTTCACTTCATATTCAAATTCTACAGAGTCTAATATGTCTTGTGGAGCAGCATAATACGTATGCATGTAGTTTTCTCCTTTTTTAAACAGCTGACGAAGCTTAAGTGCATTTTCTTCTGTTACATTGAAAGGATCTACGTGGATTACCTTGTAATTCCCGTTTTCCTTTTTATTAATAAAGCTTACACCGTATTCAACATAATCCTGTCGAACCTCACTCATGGATTGTACACCTTCCAGACTGGAACCATCATAGGAAAGTCCGATTTCAGGAATTTCAATATTATCTACGTACCAGCCTGTATTATTCGTGCCCCAATCTGTTAGATAACGGAAAGATAAAAGAATCTCTTCACCTGCGTATTCACTTAGGTCAAAGGTTTCTGTCTGCCAGTTCTCATATGTGCCAGTGAATCCCGGTACATTTTCTTTTATTTTAGGATAACCTTCTTCTACTACGTCAGAGCGGGTATTTCCATTTTCCAGGGAGGTCCATGTTTGTCCATCATCAGTAGAAACCTGAACCACTCCGAAATCCCATTGTTCTTCAATGTCGATATAATTATCAAAGGTTAAGGTGGCTTCAGATACATTACTTAAATCAGCTTCGAAAATCATGTTGTTGTCGGCTTCATCGCCTTCATTACCCCAATAAACCTGATTATCAGAGCCTAGTGGGTCCTGAACTGTTTGCCATTTGGTTTCAAAAAAGTCCTGACCAGAAAATTCAATGGTATCAATTTTTTGGTCAAAGTCCAGTTTCTTGTAGTCTCCTCCCCAGGCAGGGACCCCTTCTTTTTCATAAGTTTTTGCAGCTTCAAGATCCACGGTTTTCCCACGTGGTTCCTCCTGTCCATCCACAGGAATATCTCTTAAATCTATATTTTCAAAGCCGTAAATTCCGCCTTTACGCTTATCGTCATCGAGTAATAAAGCTGATGAGAAGCGTTTATAAACATCCTGGAAGTCCATATTAATACCATTGTTTTCAAGGGCTTCGTTATAGCTGTCGATACTGTTCGTAGGGTTCGTGGCAACTTCACGAATAAATTCCTGTCCAAATTGCTCATAGTTATAAAGGTTCCATAACTGAACGAGTGCATAGTCAGCAATCGTTTCTGGACCAGTGTCTGCACTATACCACTCATCCCAGGCTGTTAAGGAGTTTTCCGGATGATCGAGTAAGAAGTTAATCGATCCCGTATCTAAACCATAACCACCAAGGAATTCAGCGAAGGTTGACATTCCTTCGTTTACCCAGGTTGTTTCATCCCCATCATTATCATCGTGAATGAGGTGCTGCATTTCATGGATGGTCGTACCATAGAAGGTGCCTTCCAGACGTTCCTCCCAATTGTTGGTATCAATGGTGATGATGTTACGGTCTATATACGTTTCGAGTGTTCCCCAATAAAATCCGGCTACGAAGAAAGGATAAGTAGGATCGTAGTAGTTTTCATCCTTTACGTTGTCGACAAGCATAATCACTTTGTCGCCCTCACCTTCGTAATAACCTTCTGGAACAACTCCCATATCTTCAAGAGCTGCATTGGTACCATCATGACTGTCAGGAGTGCCGAAAAATTCGGTATCAGTTGGATAAATATTATTATCAAATTCATCCCGAAGCTTGTCTACTTGTTCTTGTGTAACCACATGATCAGGGCGGTCATCCGGGAAAGAAAGGTCGTTAGCTACCCAAATTTCAACATGTTCACCTTCACTTCTAAGGGTAAATTCTTTAAAACCAAGCTCATAATCTAAAAATTGTTTTGTACCACCATTATAAGTGAAGTTACTATCTGAGGAGCTTTCTTCTTGTTCAGATTCGTCCTCATTAAAATGAACATCTTCGGCATTTTCTTTAATTTTCTCTTTTGCCTCTTTTTGGAACTCTTCATCATTGTCAAGCCTTTTTAAGTGTCCATCCACATCAACTCGATCCGTATACTTTTCCGTATCAAAATTCTGATACTTAGATGCCACTTTTGAATCAGATGTGGTTTTTGCTGATGCAGTTGGCGCAACTAATCCGAGCATAAGTGCCCCAATGGATAATAAAGATACAAATTTTTTCTTCATCCAGTTTCCTCCTATTAATCTATTATTGTAAAAATATTAAAACTATTACATATTCTATCATTTCAAATTTTCTAAACATTTTGAATGGTAAAATCATCCTATCTTCACGACGCGTTTCGAATGAAGAAACCATATAAATAGGTAAAAAGACTCCTTCTGTCAACAAAATATAAGAAAAATGAACTGTTTTCGAAAAAGACGGACAGAAAAACCAAATGTTTCTAAACTAAATCACAAATATTATGAATATTTTTATCAACAAATAGGAAAAAACATAGTATAATGGAAGAAGATGGGTATTTTTGTAAGGGGGAGGAGCATGAATACCATAATCAATTTCCGTTTTCTTGTTGAAGAGTTCGAGAGGGAGTTAAATCGCGAACTTAAGCAGCAAGAAAAGGATTTCCTTTTTTGGGTGTTTTTAAAGCACTTGAAGGAAAATGATGATGATAAGTATCAAGTAAATTAGAATTTTACGGTGCACCTTGTTTAAATGCAAGGTGCCTTTTTTTGCTTTTTAAGTTAGTGTCGAAATGGTTTTGTATCACACGCACAAGATGGTTATTTCCTCCTAAAGCCTTTCGTTACACATTCTTTGTATAACTGAATGATAAACTCATAACCTAACAAGGGACGATGTTTTGCTATAGAAAGGAAAATGAGTATGGAATGGTTAGCGGTTTTGCCTTTTATAGTTGTGATTATATTTGCGATTTGGACAAAACAAGTGGTTCCGAGCTTGTTTTTAGGTGTGTTAACAGCAGGTTATCTTTCGGAGCCCCATTGGTTAAATGGGTTAACAGAGACTCTTAAATTTGTAATTGAAAGTCTAACCGATCCAAATAATTTGAAAATCATTATCTTTTTATATCTTTTTTCAGCATTAGTTGGCGTGATGAAGATGTCCGGTGGCATTAAGGGTTTTGTAAAGACAGCCTCTAATATAGTAAAAGGGAAAAAAAGTGCGATTTTCATGACATGGGCATCTGCCCTGGGTACCTTTAGTGCCCCGAGCTTTCGTATTGTCACCATTGCTCCGGTGATGAAGGCGATGCGCAAGAAAATGAAGATGACCAAGAAGGAACTGGGATTCATCATTGAAACGACAGCTTCCCCTTTAATAGTATTAATCCCGGTAGCAACAGCCTTTGTCGGATATATGACCTCGGTAATTGAACTCTCTATTCATTCGTCTGATATACAGGAGGATGCATATAGTTTATTTTTAAATAGTATTCCGTTTAACTTTTTTGCATTTGCGATGCTTGCGACTGGTGTTTATTTTGCTTTTTTTCACAATACAGAAAAGCCGGTTGAAGTGAATGAAGACAAGAGCCAGCATGACGATTGGGTTGATTGTCATCCGGCAGTAGCAAAAGACCTTCCAGCGAAGCCTTTGAATCTTATTTTGCCGTTAATCAGTATCATTTTTTCTACGTTCTTTTTTATGTACATGCTTGGAATAGAAAGTGGATCGAGGGGGCTTGAGGTCTTATTGGAGGCCAATGTCCTTGATGCAATGGTGTTAGGTTTGTTATTTACCATTGTATGGCTGTTTCTTCTTTTATTAAAGGATTTTAAAATAAAGACGATAATGCAAAATTTCATTGATGGCGGAAACGATATGATGAATGTTATTGTCTTACTTACGCTAGTCTGGGCGTTAAGTGTTGGATCTGAAGCATTGAACTTTGCTGATATTGTATCCTCCTCCTTATCTTGGATTCCGCCCTCCCTTGTTGGGGGACTCCTATTTGTTGTAGGCTGTGGCCTTTCTTATTTTATTGGATCCTCATGGGGGACATGGGGAATATTAATGCCTGTAGGAGTATCACTTGCCCAGGTGTCGGGTACGGATTTAGCCTTTGTTATTGGAGCTGTTTTTGCCAGTGGGACATTCGGTGCCTTTGCCTCCCCCTTAAGTGATGACACCAATACGACTTCAGGAATATTGGACTTAAATCCAATGCAGTATGCCAAATTTAAATTAAAGCCAGCCTTAATTGCCGCGGGTGTTGCAGCCGTTTTATTTTTTGTCGTTCCGTTTGTATTTAATCTGTAAATATCGATCTGGAAGAAGTTTTGGACAAAACGATTAACTCAGGAGAACAACAATGAACTCATTTTAGCGGAGGAAATGTGTAGACTCCTCATAAAAAAATGTTAGCACATTTTTCTTATGCAATGTAAAGTCATGAAAGCTTTCCTTGTCTTGCGGGGGAAGGTATAGGTGAGCCCCCACAATGCGACAGCAAGGGGAGCTTATCGCTCCACCTGTGGAAAGTGTAGGGTATTGGAACAGCGGCGTGAAATGGCAACAAATATTGTGAAACCAGTCTTAGGTAAACTGCATATTTTTCCTCTATCTGCAATAATTTTACCATGAATTTTTCCAAGTAAGCAGGATTAGCCCATTAATATATAGAATAGTTAGAATAATTTGAAAATATAATCTTAAAGGGGTGGATATTTTCGTTGATGAGGTTTTTTACATTTCGTAAAGTAAAAATTTGGAGGGATGAATGATGGAGGAAACGGTTTTTTCCCTGATACCTCCGATTATTGCCATTGTAATGGTGTTATTGACGAGAAAAGTCTTACTTTCACTGGGAATTGGGATTCTTTCAGCTGGAATTATCCTGGCAAACTTTGACTTCTTAGGAACATTGGCAGTAATTTGGGAATCATTTAAAGGGGTATTTGTGGATGGTGGATCCTTAAATACGTGGAACGTTTACATTTTACTTTTTATTTTAATGTTGGGTATTTTAACCGCTTTTGTGAATATGATGGGAGGTTCACAGGCGTTCGGTGCCTGGATGATTCGTCGTGTGAAGACAAGGGTTGGCGCACAAATTATGACGATGATTTTTGGGGTTATTATCTTTATTGATGACTATTTTAATAGTTTAACGGTTGGGCAGGTTTCCCGCCCAATGGCAGATCGGCACAACATTTCCCGTGCTAAGCTTTCCTATATTATTGACTCAACTGCAGCACCTGTTTGTGTTGTTTCACCTGTTTCCAGCTGGGGAGCATATATTATTGGAATTTTAGGTACGGTTTTAGCCGCAGAGGGATTGACGGAAATCAGTGCTTTCAGTGCATTTATGCAAATGATTCCGATGAATTTATATGTATGGGCTGCTTTAGGTGTCGTATTGATTATTGCACTGCGTAAAGCCGATTTTGGTCCAATGAGAAGACACGAAGAACGAGCCGTTCAATTTGGAGAAGTCATAAATCCGGAATTTAAAGACCAAATCGATACGGATAGTAAGCTCCCCTCAAGTGAGAAGGGAAGAGTTCGTGATTTAATGTTGCCGATATTTATTTTGTTCGTTGCGACTGTAGGAGCGATGGTCTGGACAGGGTACAGAGCAACAGAAGAGGCTTTGTCGCTCATAAATATCTTCGGAAATGCAGATGTTACTTTATCGCTTATCATTGGTGGTGCAAGTGGATTGATTGTCACGTTTGTTCTTTTCTTCGTGCAACAATCAAGACACAGGGAATTGAATCGTGCTCATTATTGGCTGGGATTAAAAGAGGGTACAAAATCAATGCTTTCAAGTATCCTTATTTTGATTTTGGCCTGGTCGATTGTGACGTTGATTGATCAGTTAGGCACAGGCACATATTTAGCAGGACTAGTGGAAGGGGCTCAATTAAACGCAGCCTTTTTACCAGGAATCCTTTTTGTTATTGCAGGCTTTATTGCCTTTTCAACAGGAACTTCATGGGGATCTTTTGGAATTTTACTGCCTATTGCCGGCCAAATTGCTTCTGCCACGGATATTACTCTCCTTTTACCAATGCTCGCTGCTGTTTTAGCAGGATCTGTTTTTGGTGATCATTGCTCACCGATTTCCGACACTACTATTCTATCGGCTACAGGTTCAAGCTGTCATCACATTGATCACGTGCTTACCCAGCTTCCATATGCGCTGACAGCGGCAGTTATTACGGTGATTGGCTACATTATTTTTGGTTTAACCAACAACACATGGATGGGGCTAGGTATGGTCGCTATCAGCCTGCTTGTCTTTTATTTCTTTCTGCAAAAGCCTAAGGATGTTACAGTTAATGAGGAGGCTGCTGTGGACTGACAGCTGACATGGTACAGGTGCTGATATTCACCGTTTTAGCCATTCATATTACATTTTCTGTTGTCATATATTTGAAGGGGAAGGAGGAAGAAGCATGGAATATGTCTCGGAAAAACTCAAAACATTACCTCCCTATTTATTTTCTCAAATTCAAAAAAAGAAAAAACAGCTGGAGAATGAAGGAATGGACATCATTGATTTAGGAATAGGCGCACCGGACTTACCAACACCCAAGTTTATTATTGATTGTTTAGTCAGGGAGGTTCAAAAGCCTGAAAATCATCGCTATTCCCCTTATGCTGGCAGCGAGGATTTTCGGCAGGCGGTTGCCCATTTTTATCAAAAGCAGTATGGAGTTATGCTTGATCCTGACCGGGAAGTCCTTCCATTAATCGGTTCAAAAGAAGGGATTGCTCATTTCATTTCTGCTGTCATTAACCCTGGTGAGAAAGTGTTAGTACCTAATCCAGGATATCCTGTTTACCGTTCTGCAGTGCATCTTGCTGGTGGGAAAATAGAGAATTTAAATTTACTAGCTGAGGAAAACTATGAACCTGAGTTTGCAAGACTATCAGAAGAAGGCGTAAGAGAAGTTAAACTAATGCTCCTCAATTACCCGAGTAATCCTACAGCAGCAACAGCTAACGAAAAAACATTTATGAAAGCGATTACATTCGCGGAACAGAATCAAATCCCCATTGCACATGACGCAGCTTACGGCCTAACTACCTTTGAGGGCTATCAAGCGCCAAGTATATTACAGATTTCCGAAGCGAAGGAATACGCTGTTGAATTTGGCTCTTTGTCCAAGAGTTTTAATATGACAGGCTGGCGTATTGGTTACGTAGTCGGCAATCAAGATTTGATAAAAGCTTTATCCACATATAAAAGCAATGTGGATACGAGTCAATTTTTACCCATTCAAATAGCAGCAGCAACCGCCTTAAACAGTGATTTGTCTGTTGTTTCAAATCATAACGCCATTTATCAAAAAAGAAGAAACAAACTGCTAGAAGCACTACGTTTGATTGGTATTCATGCTTCAAAACCTCTTGGAACCTTTTTTATTTGGTCACCTGTTCCTCGTGGCTATTCCTCGATGGCGTTTGCTGATCGTCTATTAACTGAATTGGGGGTCATCGTAACACCGGGTATTGCGTTTGGACCTGCTGGTGAAGGGTATTTCCGAGTTTCTTTATCCGTACCGAATGAACGTTTAGATGAGGCCGTAGCAAGGATTAAGCAATTACAAATGGGAGGTGGGTAGAAGTGGATTACGTGAATGCCTCCCCGCAACTATTAACTGGGGCTGAGGGAATTATTAGGTGTTTAAAGATAGAGGAGATTACTAACGTTTTTTGTGTACCTGGAGAGAGCTATCTTCCTTTATTAAATGCCATTTACGAGTCGGATATTGACTTGTATTCAACCAGACATGAAGGGGGTGCATCCTTCATGGCAGAGGGTCATGCAAAGGCAACAGGTAAGCCTGGTGTTGTGATGGCAACGAGAGGAGTAGGGGCATCCAATTTATCAATCGGTGTGCATACAGCCTATCAGGATTCCACCCCTATGGTTGTATTCATCGGTCAAGTGGCAAGGGATGTCCGGAAGCGGGAAGGATTTCAGGAAGTAGGTCTTGAGGGGATGTTTAGCGAAACAGCGAAATGGGCGGTAGAGATTAACGACGCAAAACGGGTGCCGGAGATCGTACAGCGTGCTTTTCGAGTAGCCCAAACAGGAAGACCTGGCCCCGTTATAATCTCATTACCAGAGGATGTGCTAAAAGAATCGGCTGAGATGAGCTTTGGTCCAAAAGTAGTAAAACCGAAGCCGAAGCCAGCTGATGACGAGCTTAAAGAAATAGAGAGGGCTTTAAAGGGGGCCAAACGACCGCTTGTCATTGCTGGTGGAGGGGTGAAAAATGGTGAGGCAGAGAATCTTCTCTTATCTTTTGTCGAATATGCGAGATTACCAGTAGTGACTTCTTTTCGAAGACATGATGTATTTCCCCATCAGCATAAATTATTTATGGGACATTTGGGGCTTGGTACACACCCGGAAATCAAAAAGACGTTGCAAGAAGCCGATGTCCTCCTTGTTCTGGGATCAAGATTATCAGAAGTGACGACGCAAAATTATGTTTATCCGCAGCCTCATCAACGTCTGATACACATCGATATGGATGAAGCGATTCTTGGAAAGGTTTTTGCACCGGAAATAGCTGTTGTAGCCGATGTGAAGGAGGCCTTAAACAGTCTCCATTCTATAAAGGTGAATGGGACTTGGGAAGAGTGGGGGAATGAGCGTCGCCAAGCCTATGAACGGATTTCACAAATTAACCAATCTGGTAACCAGACGATTTATCATCAGGTATTTTCCACCCTTATAAAAAATGCACCTAAGGATGTCATCATAACTAATGATGCTGGCAATTTTGCCGGCTGGCTCCATGCTTATTACCCCTTTCAACAAAAAAATACTTATATTGGACCAACATCAGGAGCCATGGGGTATGGTATGCCTGCAGCCTTAGGGGCTAAGCTGGCCCATCCAGACCGAACCGTGATCTCACTTTCAGGAGACGGAGGATTTATGATGACCATGCAGGAGATTGAAACGGCGGTACGGTACCAAATTCCGATTATTGCATTGGTCTTTAACAATCAGATGTACGGAACCATACGCATGCATCAGGAAATCCATCATCCTGAGAGAGTGATGGGTACGTCATTAACAGATGTCAATTTTGCTGGAATAGCCAAATCAATGGGAGCTCAGGGTATAGAGGTAAAGGACGGTTTAGCGTTTCAAACAGCCTTGTCTAAGGCATTTGACTTAATGAAGCCCGTGGTCATCGATATTAAGTGTGAGCCTGAGTATATTTCGGTGGGAAAAACCATTCAGAGTATTCGTCAGCAATCATTCGATTCATAACGAATAAAAAGGAGGAGGATTTTATGACACAACCGGTAATCCAGGATGAGAAACTAAAAAATTTTATAGAAGGAATATGGAAAGCGGATGACAGTAAAACCTATCGTGACGTAATCAATCCCGCTAACGGGAAGGCGATTGCACAAGTACCTTTATCTACAAAGAAGGATGTAGACGAAGCGGTCCAAAGCGCTCGTGCTGCACAGAAAAAATGGGCATTAATCCCTGCTCCAAGGCGAGCCGAGATTTTATTTCGTGTTGGTCAGCTCATGAAAGAACGGAAGGAAAAGCTGTCGACGATTTTAACTATGGAAAATGGGAAAGTGCTTGAAGAAGCACGAGGTGAAGTCCAGGAAGGTATTGATATGGCCTTTTACATGGCAGGAGAAGGACGCCGTTTATTTGGGCATACGACACCCTCAGAATTAGGGGATAAATTCGCCATGAGTGTTCGTGCACCTGTTGGGGTTGTGGGGATTATTACTCCATGGAACTTCCCGATTGCCATTGCCACATGGAAGTCATTCCCGGCGATTGTAGCAGGAAATGCAGTTATTTGGAAGCCAGCAACCGAAACCCCTTTAATGGCGTTTGAATTAGCCAAAATTTTTGAAGAAGCAGGCTTACCAAGTGGGGTTCTCAATGTGGTCTTTGGTACAGGTTCTGAAGTAGGAGAAGCTATGGTCGATCACGATGATATACGGGTAATCTCCTTTACAGGCTCGAATGATATTGGGCGTAACATTGCCAGCAGGTGTGGCCAAAAGCTTAAGAAAGTGTCCTTAGAGATGGGCGGTAAAAATGCGGTTATTGTATTGGATGATGCAGATATAGATCTCGCTGTTGAAGGGATATTATGGAGTGCCTTTGGTACAAGTGGTCAAAGGTGTACAGCCTGCAGCCGAGTCATTGTTCATGAAAGGGTAAAACATCAATTAGAGAAACGTTTAATTGAGGAAATGGAAAATCTGACCATAGGTGATGGGCTGGATGAGTCCGTCAAGGTTGGTCCTATCATTAATGCTCAAGGGTTAGAAAAAATTAGACGGTATATTCAAATTGGTCAGAAGGAAGGGGCTAAACTTATTAAAGGAGGCTATGTGCTGGAAAGGGAGCAATATAAAGATGGTCATTACTTTGCCCCAACCTTATTTACCGATGCAGCTCTGAATATGCGGATTAGCCAGGAAGAGATTTTCGGTCCTGTTGTTTCCTTGATTCCTGTAAAAAGCTTTGAGGAAGCAATAGCAGTAAATAATCAGGTGGAATTTGGACTGTCCAGTTCAATTTTTACTCAAAATGCCAATCGTGTGTTTGCAGCCCAGCGTGACCTGGATACAGGTATTGTTTATGTGAACGCTGGTACAACAGGGGCTGAAATTCATCTTCCGTTTGGCGGAACGAAGGGAACAGGAAATGGCCATCGTGATTCAGGTGTAGCTGCCCTCGATGTCTTTACCGAGTGGAAGGCCGTTTATGTCGATTACAGCGGTAAACTGCAGCGGGCACAAATTGATACCGAATAAGCAGCTGATTCATAATAGAAATACAAAAGGAGGTCATTCTATGAAAATAGGTGTACTAGGGGCTGGATTAATGGGCAAGGAGGCTGCCAGGGACCTCGTTCATAGTGCCGGTGTTGATTATGTGGGTCTTGCAGATGTCGATCAGGAGCGTGCTACTCAGGTTTGTGAGCAATTACAATCTAAAAAACTACAATCCTATCAGGTAGATGCCAGTAATCAGGAAGAATTAAAAGCTTTTATGAGAAGATTTGATGTCATTATTAACGCCTTGTTTTACAGCTTTAATGAGGTTGTTGCTAAAACAGCTATTGAGGTTGGTGTTCATAGTGTGGATCTAGGTGGTCACATTGGCCATATAACCGACCAGGTGCTTCGCTTAAAGGAGGATGCACAAGCAGCAGGTGTGACGATTATTCCGGATTTAGGCGTGGCCCCTGGTATGATTAATATTCTGTCAGGTCACGGAGTCAGCAAGCTTGATGAACCTGAATCCATTCGCATATTTGTGGGCGGTATTCCGGTTCGTCCAGAGCCACCCCTTGAATATAATCATGTATTTTCCATGGAAGGATTAATGGATCATTATACAGATAAAGCGCTAATTATTCGTCAGGGACAGATGCAGGAAGTGCCTGCTTTAAGCGAGAGAGAACGAATACACTTTGATAAATTTGGACCATTAGAGGCGTTCCATACATCTGGAGGGACCTCAACATTGCCTCAATCCTATCCACACCTGGATACGTTGGAATATAAAACGATAAGATACCCTGGTCACGCTGAAAAATTCAAGCTCCTTGTTGATTTAAATTTAACGAGAAATGACTATGATGTTGATATAAACGGGAAAAAGTTCCATCCAAGAGAGGTGTTGTTAAAAGTACTTGATCCGATTGTCGATTTAAAAGATAAGGATGATGCTGTTCTTCTACGGGTTATAGTTGGTGGTCAGAAGGATGGAAAACAAGTGCTTTATCAATATGAAATGACAACGTTTAAAGACCGGGCCAATCAAGTCACTGCTATGGCGAGAGCTACGGCCAATACGATTTCAGTAGTAGCACAAATGATTGGCAGTCGGACCATTACGAAAAGAGGAGTCTATCCACCGGAAAAAATAGTACCTGGACACATATACATGGAAGAAATGGCGAAGCGGAATGTGAATATTCATGAGACGGTAAGACCAAACCCCTCCAAAGTAGAAAAAAACCACTAATGAAAAAGGAATTTGTAATCCGTTCACGAAACCTTACTAAGATAAAGTAAAACTTTAAGTAGTGGGAAGGTTAATCCTTGCTCGACTTAACATGAAGTGCAGTGATAACCGTCCTTTTATCCATTCATCATCCAATGGGTTAGTCTTACGGACGTTTAAGCTGGGAGGAATTACACACTTGTAAAACGAGGTGAAGGTACGTGAACACGTTTTTCGTAGCGGGCCACGCTAAACTCCCAAGTGGAATGGCAGCTCAAAATATGTATGAAACACTTACAATTACAGCAGAGGTTGACAAAAAATACGGCGTGATTGTAGAGGCTGGTTGTACATTAGCGACTGAACACGGGAGGGAGTTTGTCCAAAGACTTTTAAAGGGTTATAGTTTAAGGGACGGTATTAAAAGCCCTGTTGAAGAAGTGAAAAAGCACTACTTAGGAAAAGCGGGAAATGCGGTTGCTTCAGCATTGAAGGATTTGGCAAAACAGTACACGCAATCGGTGCAAAGTAAATAAAAATAAAAAGGGGGTGCCAGAATGTTGAACCACTGGCACCCTGTTTTTCAGAATTTCTTTTTTCATTGGCTCTGTTAACCATAGGAGTTGATTTCCGCTCCAGTGCGCTCGCTTTTTCGCGAGTGGTCTGGAGGGCTCCTTGGCATATGCCTGCGGGGTCTCCCGTATACTCCTCTTCGCGCAGGAGTCTCGCGTGCACTTCCGCTCCAACCAAATCTGGTAGAAAATAAAATAATAGGTATTAACAGCCTTTCAATTAAATGGATGAAGCAATATACTTATGTTCCACAAACTCTTCAATTCCGTAATGTCCACCTTCTTTACCAATTCCTGACTGTTTAATACCTCCAAACGGTGCTTCAGCCCGGGCCGGGAAAACCTCATTAATTCCGACAATACCGTATTCAAGCTTTTCGGATACACGTACAGAACGACGGTAATTTTCTGTAAAGATATAAGCTGCCAATCCATAGTCTGTATCATTTGCCCAGTTCATAGCTGTTTTTTCATCATCAAAAGGCTGCAGAGGAATAATAGGACCAAAGGTTTCTTCATTCATAACCTTCATATCACCGCTCACATTTCCTAATACGGTAGGGGGATAAAAGTAACCCTGTAAATCATTTTTTTGTTTTTCTCCTTCGAACAGTACTTCGGCCCCTTTAGAGGTTGCATCCTTTAGATGATCCTCTGCCTTTTCTATTGCTTGTTGATTAATTAGCGGCCCCATCGTAGTACCGTCGTCTAATCCATTTCCAAGTTTTAGCTCTTTGACTTTTTCCGTTAATTTTTCATTAAATGCTTCCCAGATGGACGATTGAACATAAACACGGTTGGCACAGATACATGTTTGCCCGCTGTTACGGAACTTGCTTCCTAATGTAAGCTCAGCGGCTACATCTAAGTCAGCATCGTCAAACACTAAGATTGGCGCGTGCCCGCCAAGTTCAAGCGAAACCTTTTTGACATGCTCTGCACTTTCTTTCATTAAGTATTTTCCAACTTTGGTTGATCCGGTAAAAGTAATCATACGTACATCTTTATTTGATAAAAATTCCCGTCCAATTTCCTCAGCATTTCCCGTAACGAGGTTGACAACCCCTTTTGGTATGCCGGCTTTTTCCAGTATCTTAATGATTTCAATCGCAGATAAAGGTGTTTCCGGTGCTGGTTTAAGTACAACAGTACAGCCTGCAGCTAATGCAGGACCGATTTTTCTCGTAATCATGGATGATGGAAAATTCCACGGGGTAATCGCTCCTACGACTCCTATGGGTTGTGGTATTACAAGCAGTCTGTTGCGGGTATTGGAGGAAGGGATCCATTCCCCATAAAGTCGATTGGCCTCCTCCGCATACCATCTGAGAAAGCTTGCAGCCCCTTTTACTTCACCTTTTGCTTCTTTTAATGGCTTTCCTTGCTCCATCGTTAAAATGGTTCCTAGCCGGTCAACATCCTCCAGCATATATTCAGATGCTTTGTACAGAATGTTTGAACGTTTGCGTGGTGAAAGCTCAGACCATTCAGGAAAGGCCATTTTGGCAGCTTTCACTGCTTCTATCGTTTCTTTTTGTCCTCCATAAGAAACCTCTGTAATAGCTTCCAGTGTAGCTGGGTTATACACGGCTTCGGTCTGATTTGAATAAGCACTGCACCACTTTCCATCAACAAAAATACTTTGGATAGACGAATCATAACGTACCATTAGAATCTCTCCCTTAATCATCAGAATTCGGATCCCAGGCAGGTAACATCTTATTAAGCGGTTTATCCTTCCTATAACCTAATACATATTCTGCCTGCATAATGGTATGAATCTCGCGTGTCCCTTCATAGATTACGGGTGCCTTCGAATTCCGCAAGTGTCGTTCAACAGGATACTCATTTGAATAACCGTAAGCTCCATGAATCTGTACCGCATCATCTGCAGATTGGTTAGCTATATCACACGCTTGCCATTTGGCTAAAGAAGTCTCACGTGTATTTCGCTTTCCCTGGTTTTTAAGCTCTCCTGCTCTATATACGAGTAAGCGGCTCATTTGCAGGCCAGCTTCCATTTTGGCAATCATTTGCTGAACAAGCTGATGCTTCGCAATTTCTTTTCCAAAGGTTTTACGTTCATGACAATACTTAACACTGGCTTCCAGGCATGCCATCGTTAATCCACAGGCACCGGCAGCAACGGTGAACCGCCCATTATCAAGGGCTGACATGGCAATTTTAAATCCTTCACCTTCTTCGCCGAGCAGGTTTTCTTTTGGAACTCTTACCTCATCAAAGAAAATTTCCCCCGTATTTCCGGCCCGTATCCCATGTTTACCTTTAATAGCCTTTGAAGAAAAACCGGGCATAGATCTTTCAACAATAAATGCGGAAATGCCGTGATGTTTTTGGTCTTTATCTGTATAGGCGAATACGAGGAAGTGATCGGCGACATCACAAAGAGAAATCCATGTTTTCTGACCGGATAAAATGTAGTCATCTCCATCTCTGGTTGCAGTGGTTTGCATAGCGGCTACATCAGATCCCGCACCAGGTTCGGTGAGTCCAAAAGCTCCTATTTTTTCCCCTTTAGCTTGTGGTAAAAGATATTTTTGCTTTTGTTCCTCTGTGCCCCACTGAAGAAGGGTCATACTATTAAGACCAGTATGAACGGAAACAGCTGTACGGAAGGCAGTATCGCCTCGTTCAAGCTCCTCACACACAATGGCAAGCGAATTATAGTCCATTCCGCTTCCGCCATATTTTCTCGGAATACATACACCCATTAAGCCCAGTTCGCCAAGTCTCTGATTGATTCCTTCATCATATTTCCCTTCTTCATCCCACTTTTGAATGTAGGGCATAATTTCTTTATCAACAAAATGACGAACGGTTTCTCTTAGCAGCTTTTGCTCTTCACTAAATTCAAAGTTCATTATTCATCTACTCCTTTATATCCATTGATTGTTTTTATAGCTTTGTATTTCGGATTCTGATAATCCGAGAGATTGTAAGATTTCTTCGTTATGCTCACCCGCCTCAGGTGGGTGTTTTTTAACTCTAGGTGGAGTTCTTGATAGATGGAGTGGACTTCCCAGAATATCCATTTCACCTGCTATTGGATGTTGAATGGATTGAAAAAAGTGTCTTGCTTCTAATTGTGGATCCTTTCTTATCTCATCCATGTTTTGGATGGGACCAACAGGAATATTGTGTTCATGGCATTGTTCCTGCCAATAAGAAGTAGTCTCTTTCTCAAACGCCTCCTGCAAAATAGCTGTGAGCTCCTCGCGATTCTGCACTCGATCTGGATTCGTCCTGAACTTCGGCTGTTGTGCGAGAGAAGATTGATGAATAATATTGCATAAGGCCTGAAATTGCCGGTCATTGCCAACTGCTATGACCATTTCTCCATCTTTGGTGCGAAAGGTCTGATAGGGTACAATATTCGCATGGTGGTTGCCCAGTCTTTCAGGAATCTTGCCGGACATTAAATAGTTGCTGGCTATATTCACCAGTGAACTGACAGCAGATTCATATAATGACAGGTCAATCTTTTGCCCTTTTCCGGATTGTTTTCTTTCAAGTAACGCTGATTCAATCCCGATACAGGCATACAACCCGGTTAAAACGTCAGTCATCGCAACCCCGACTTTTTGTGGTCCTGATTCTTTAGTTCCTGTAATACTCATCAGTCCGCTCATGGCTTGAATGATAAAGTCATAGCCTGGATAACTTTTATAAGGTCCAGTTTCCCCAAAGCTCGTGATAGAACAATAAATAATACCTGGATTGATCTTGCTTAAATCTTCATAGCTTAGCCCAAGCCGCTCCATGGTTCCTGTTTTAAAATTTTGTATGACCACGTCACTGTTTTGAACAAGCTTTTGGATGATTTCTTTTCCTTTAATAGATTTAAGGTCAATGGTGACGCTTTTTTTATTGCGATTGGCGCACAAATAGTATGCACTCACCTCATTTTTAAAAGGTGGGCCCCACTTTCTCGTCTCATCACTTCCACCAGGAGCTTCCACTTTAATGACCTCAGCTCCCAGATCTCCTAAAATCATCGAGCAAAAGGGACCAGCCAAAACCCTGGAAAAATCTAAAACACGAATACCTTGCAAAGCTTCAATTTTGTCATCCCTCCTTATGAAAACTGTCCCCATAGGCTTGAATCGACTTTATTGGTTCACTAAAAAATGCCAGCACAATCCACTAAAATTGATAAGGATTGTAACTGGCATATAATCTGTTTGGCCAATTCTGGCGTAGATTTGGGAACAGACTGAACAGTTTGATATTGATTTTATTTTCACAAAAAATGTACAGGTTATGTACTTGCGAAGAGAACTTTGGCGTAAAGTTTTGGCAAGTTTTTAACCTACTTGCATTTTATAATATTCCGAAAAATTTGTAAACACTAATTTTGAAACGCTTTCATTTATTGATGGAAAACATTTTAGCATTTTTCTGCATTTTTTACTGAATTTCTCTTTACAATTAATCGGTGAAATGTATAATAATAAATTATAATGAATAAATATACAAACAAAACAGACAAGGGGATGGAAGCCGTGAAAAAAATCGTCGCACTTATAATAGGTATATCTTTAATTCTATTAGCAGCCTGCGGAGGAGAGGATACATCTTCAAGCGGAGAAGAACTAAAAGAGCTCACCATCGCGACTGATGCAGCGTTTGCACCATTTGAATTTATGAATAAAGGGGAAGTCACAGGGTTTGATGTTGATTTTGCTACAGCAGTTCTTGAAGAGGCAGGTTATCAGGCAAGCTTTGACAATGTTGGCTGGGAAACCATGCTACAAAATGTTGTGAATCATAAAGCAGACTTAGCTGTAGCGGGCATAACGATAACGGATGAACGTAAGGAAACCTATGATTTTTCCGATCCATATTTTGAATCTACTCAATTAATCCTGGTTCCGGAAGATTCAAATATTAGCAGTGTTAAAGATTTAGAAGATAAAAATGTAGGTGTACAAATTTCTACTACTGGGGCAGAAGCAGCTGAGAAAATCTTTGGTACAAATTCCGATCAGATTCACCAATTTGATCAGGTGCCACTTGCGATTATGTCTATGGAACAGGGTGATGTTGATGCAGTTATTGTAGACAATGCGGTAGCGCAGGAATATATCAAGAATAATCCCGATGCTAAGATTAAAACAGTAGAAGACAAAGAGGCTTTTGACTCTGAGTATTACGGGTTTATGTTTCCTAAAGACAATGAATTAACCGAAGAGATCAATCAGGCAATAGAAACTGTCATCGAAAACGGAACATATGCAGAAATTTATGAAAAATGGTTCGGACAAACACCTGATACAAGCGTTTTAAACTGATTTGGGACTTCCCGCACATGCTTTAAAGCGCTAAGGAGCATCAAGGAGGAGCTTAACATGGACATAAGATGGGATATCATCAAGGAGTATTTGCCTTTTTTCCTTGATGGGACATTACTGACAATCGCAATTTCATTAGCCGGGATTTTCTTAGGAGTTCTAATCGGTTTATTTATAGCATTAGGAAGAATGGCCCCAAACAAGCTCATTCGATTTCCGTTTCTGACCTATATCAACTGTTTACGAGGGACACCTGTATTAGTTCAGCTGTTTATTTTCCACTTCGCTGTAATGCCTGCAGTTTATCCTGATGGTACAGCAGTGGCCTCAGCCATTGTAACCCTAAGTCTGAATTCATCTGCTTATGTAGCTGAAATCTTTAGAGCCGGTATTCAGTCGATTGATAAGGGGCAGATGGAAGCATCCAGGTCACTAGGGATGTCAAAGGTTCAGACGATGAGGCATGTTATATTGCCTCAGGCGGTACGTCGTATGATTCCACCACTTGGCAATGAATTCATTACGCTCATCAAAGAATCATCATTGGCATCTGTCATTGCAGCCAAAGAGCTAATGTACTGGGGTGATGCAGCAGTTGGCGAGCATTATGTGGTGTGGGAGCCATACATTACGGTAGCCATCATTTATTTAATCATCGTTTTAGGCCTGTCTTATGTCCTGCAGGTAGTAGAGAGAAAATGGGTTCAAATATAATGATAGATATTTTAAAAAGTCTCAGGGAAAATCTAAGGGGTCCGGGCTCTTCAGTTAAAGGAAGAGTGCCGGGCTTTTTTTGGTGATTTCTGTGGTTAGCTAAAAAGGTTTTCAAGCTTTTACATAAAGAATACTGGAAGTCTTAGCAGCCAGTAGTAAGGAATGCACCTTCTATCCTAATCATGTTATAATAACAATCACATTTACATAAAGGAGGCGAAGGCATGCCTGTCCCTGATCGGAAAGTTTTACAGAAGATGCTAAATGAAGTTCAGCAAGCAATGGATAACGCTCATGATCCAAGTAAAATGAAAGAACACATAAAATCCGTTCGTTTACTAACGGATTTGTTTATAGATGAGGAAACAACAACAAGTGAAACAGAGGTTATGCTAAAACTCACTCAGGAGCAAAATCATAAGCGTTCATCGCATCAGGTTTATAATCCCGGAACATCATCACCATCATCTCCAGGGCATCAGAGAGAATCAATTGATCATGATGATGCGAACGGGGACTCGATATTTGATTTTTAAAATAAGCAAATAAACAAGCAAGGGGAGGATAAGATATGAAACTATTTCTCGTTTTAGGCGCATTAAATGGTTTTCTTGCTGTTGCTCTAGGTGCATTTGGAGCTCATGGACTGGAAGGAAGATTGAGCGAAAAAATGCTTAGTACATGGGATAAAGCTGTTACCTATCAAATGTTTCATACGATGGCATTATTCGTAACAGCTCTGGTTGCAATGAAAGTGAATCAAGGACCACTACAAAGTGCAGGCTGGTTTTTCTTTATTGGTATTCTTTTATTTTCCGGCAGTTTATATATTTACTCTACAACAAGTGTAAAACTATTTGCCATGATTACACCTCTTGGAGGCGTTTCGTTCTTAATTGGATGGATCCTTTTAGGTTACGCTATGATCAAATATCTGTAAGTATTTTTAAAAGTAAAAGAGAGTCGTTAAGAGAAAAATTAACAAAGCACGGATTAGCTGCTGGTAAAAATCAGCTTGTTCATTTCGAATATGGTGCCCCAAACCATCAAAAATAAAGCTTAGAGAAAGAGAGTAAAAAGCAAGTAAGTATAATAGCTGTATTTGTTGCCAGACAGCAACTACTGCAAGCAAAATACAGGCTAATAAGGTCATATACTGATATTGAAAATACTTTTCAGATTTATGTTTCATCCTGGACTTCCTTTCGAACAAGAACTATATTTTGCTCTTTCCTAAAAATATAAAGCAAAATCCCTTGTCGTAATCATGCCAAGACAAGGGATTTTTATGACGGTTCCTTGTTTAAATGCTCAATTAACCAAATGGATACTGGTAATTTAATTCTTCATCAAACGTGACATAATCCAGATAAATCATTAGGAGGAGGTAACGTCTTCCTGTTTCTGGATCGCTTAACACAATGTGATCACGTCCTGCTGCTTCCAGAATGCCTTTAAATACTTTTGCATTCCACTGTTCATTATTCTCAAAGGTCATGTAAACAGTCGCCATTTTCCCTCTGTTTAAACGCAAAATATTTTCAATGTAGGATTCTTCTTCACCCGGAACCCCATTTCCGACTCCTCCAGCCATAGGACCTCCCGATGGTGGCATTTGACCCATTTGTCCCATCTGACCTTGCACCATGCCAGGCATTCCACCTTGCATCATACCTGGCATTCCGCCTTGCATACCAGGACCCATTCCTTCAGGCATACCTCCTTGTGGCATACCACCTTGAAAACCAGGACCTTGAGGTGGCTGCTGACCCCCCTGGAATGGTGCGCTTGGGGATGGATAAAATGGCGCTTGCTGCTGTGGCACCTGACCTTGCTGACCTTGACTACCGTCTGGGGACATACCATAAGATGGTTGTTCTTCCGCCATTATGATGGACACTCCTTTCTAAAATATGTTTGGACATTCAGATTGTGTTGGAGCAAAGTAACAATGAGATTTATATCTACCTGTATTCCACTGCCCAAACCATTGTGCAGGACAGCTTCCTTCAGGTCGAAAAAACCATAATGAATTGGTTGCAGGATGCTCTCTGCGACCTCGTAATACTTTTAGCGCTAAATTAAGATCTTTATCCCTTGCTCTTTGATAAAAATAACTCCTTTGTGTTGCTTCAAATCCTCCTGGTGATTGAAAGACCATGCTTTCGATGTCACGAATATCGGTAAAATCGAGGCAGTCGGCACGTACCCGATTGACCCCTGTATTTCCTACCATGAGCATTCCCAGTTGGCCATCACCCTCGGCTTCAGCACGCATGAGTCGGGCTAATAGTTTCTGGCCCTTTGCAGTAAAAGGAATAACTGCCAAATCCCTCACCTCACTTAATCTGTGGTTCAGCCAGCAGGGGTTCCTCTTAGACAAATATCCTACTAGACATTACACCTCAGTCTATGTAATAAAATGGGTGAAAGTTACAGGAATTGCTCATTTTTCTTTTGGCTGTTTTCTAAAATATGGTTGTTTTTAATTAATTTTTTGATGGGAGAAAACACAAGCCGTTGTAATACACATAGATTCCGGCAGGAGACGTGAGACAGGTGAGCCCCACAGCGCAGCGAGGAGGCTCACTGCTCACTAGCGGAAAGCGTAGTGTATTTAAACTGCGGCAGGGAAAAGCAACAGAAAATGTGAAAACAGCCTTTCTTTTTAAATATATATGCTGCTTTTGATGGGATATGTGTGAAGTTTTAAGGGGGATTAACAGAAATCTGCGCGCAAAAAATCCCTTGCCAGCATTCGAAACTGACAAGGGATTGCTTTTGGCTAATCTTTTATGATTTTAAACTTCAAGTAAAGGCACGATATCTTCATAGGTTTTACGCTTTCCAATATAGAAGGAGCCAAACTCTGCAAAGCGTGCACTTACTTCATCGAAACGCATTTCATAAACAAGCTTCTTAAATTGAAGTACGTCTTTTGCAAATAATGTTACGCCCCATTCCCAGTCATCAAAGCCAATCGACCCTGTAATAATCTGGCGGACTTTCCCTGCATATTTACGTCCTGTCATGCCATGCTCATACATAAGCTTGCCTCTCTCTTCCATGGACAGGCTGTACCAATTATCATTGACCTCACGGCGCTTGTCCATTGGATAGAAGCATACATACTCCCAATTCTTAGGGAGAATAGGTTTCAATCGGGACTGGATAGCTGGGTCTGTTTCTGGATCCTTATCTTTCGCCATATAAGTGGATAATTCAACAACAGATACATAGGAGTAGGTTGGATTAGTAAATTCAGCAAATTTCGTTTTATTGAATTCAATCTCTAATTCATTTAATTCATCCATTGTAGGTCTCACGTGCATAAATAATAAATCAGCTTTTTGACCTACGATGGAATAAACCCCGTAGCTGCCATTTTTGTTGCTGTCTATTTCATCCCATTTGGCGTATAAGTTTTTCAATTCCTCTAAAGCTTCTTCACGAATATTGGAAGGTGCCTTCTTCCACTCAGCCCAGTTAATGGTGCGGAAATCATGAAGACAATACCATCCATCTAAGGTTTCTACTGCTTCAGCCATATTTCATCGCTCCTTTAAACGTACAAGTTTTCTTTTCGAGTATACTATATCATAACTTTAATGCTTAAATGGAAACAAAAAGCTCGTAAAATCGACAATTATGTTGCAATTTTGCTTATAAGGATAAAGGAGTTTTGGAAAGGGAAAAGTAGTGTGAGCCATTCTATGATTTTCAATAATACAGGTAGTGGTGTACAATATATAACAGGTTATGATTTAGGAGGGTAAACTATGAGTGGATTATTTACAGGTTTAAAAGAAAAGTTACATAATAGAGATGTAAAAATCGTTCTTCCGGAAGCATCTGATGAGCGTATTGTAGAAGCAGCAAGCAAACTTTCTAAAGAGGACTCCGTAACCCCTGTACTAATCGGTGATGAAGAAGAAGTGAAACAGAAGGCAACGCAATTAGGAGTTCAAGTTGATCAATGTCAAATCATGAATCCAAATACCTATGACCGATTTGATGATATGGTTCAGGCATTTGTAGATAGAAGAAAAGGGAAAGCTACAGAAGAGGAAGCCAGAAAGATTCTTAAAGACGAAAATTACTTTGGCACGATGCTTGTTTATATGAATGAAGCTAATGGACTTGTAAGTGGAGCGGCTCATTCTACAGCTGATACAGTGCGACCTGCACTCCAAATTATAAAAACAAAACCAGGCGTGAAGAAAACCTCTGGTGTATTTATCATGGTTCGTGATGAAGAGAAGTATGTGTTTGCAGATTGTGCCATAAACATTGCACCAAATAGTGAAGATTTAGCTGAAATTGCAGTAGAGAGTGCTGAAACTGCACATCTGTTTGACATTGATCCACGTGTAGCCATGTTAAGCTTTTCAACGAAAGGATCCGCAAAATCTGAAGAAACGGAAAAAGTAGAACAGGCTATTGACATTGCCAAAGAAAAGAACAGGGAGCTTGTTATTGATGGGGAATTCCAATTTGATGCGGCCTTTGTACCATCAGTTGCTCAAAAAAAAGCTCCAGATTCACCCATACAGGGCGATGCAAATACGTTTATTTTCCCTAGCCTGGAAGCAGGAAACATTGGATATAAGATTGCCCAAAGGTTAGGCAACTTTGATGCAGTTGGTCCTATTCTTCAGGGCTTAAACCAGCCCGTGAATGACCTTTCTAGAGGGTGTTCTGCTGATGATGTGTATAAGCTTTCCATCATTACAGCTGCTCAGTCCCTAGCATAATAAAAAAGTCAGGTGCAGTCAGATTTCGACAGGCACCTGTTTTTTTATGTCTAAAAGTTTCGTTCTTCACCAAAGAACGTATATTTCCTTCCGCTATCCTCATTTTTATGCAAAAAGCGACAATCTTTATAAAGTTAATCTTTATCACAAAACCTTTTCATTCCTTGTTTCCATTTGTTTCATTCGTTTTGTATACCATTCTAATTCTTTTCCCTGTAAAGGCTGAGTTATGATGGAGGATGAAATTTCGTTTAATGTATATAAAATTTTATTTCGGACATCCGACACCTTTAACGGTTTTTTTAATAGCTCGCTTAAGGATGCCATCGTTTCAGGCTGTATCGCTGGATATTCATAGCTTACCTGTTCATTTTCCAGGGACTTGGTATAGAACTCTTTCACAAGTTCAGCCCGTTCAGCTCCTGAGCCTTCAATACACATATAAATTTGTACAGCAGTTCCATTTTTTACGCGACGCTGGGAAATACCTGCAAATTTCCTTCCATTTACGCTAATATCATACTCTCCGGGACAATAAGAGCCCTTTACTTCATACACATCAAAGGCTTCTTCTTCCTCAGAAAACAAATATTCAATGAAGGATACCATCGCCTTATATCCCTCATGGATGCCTAACTTTTTCCCATCAGGAAAAATAAAGGTTAAATTGAGAACTCCCTGATCTAAAACAACGGCCAGTCCGCCTGAATTCCGAATAACAACATGATATCCAGCCTTTTGCAGGTACGAAATCCCTTTGTTTAAATGTGGTAAACGGCTGTCTGGAATGCCTAATACAACTGTGCGGTCATGAACCCACAGCCGTGCTGTAAGTGGAGATAATTCACTGCTAATGGATAGACAAAGTGCATCATCTGTTGCAAAGGATTGCATGGCGGAAGTATTTATATTTAACGATTGATCAATAAATCGAATTTTGTCGAAATGTAACAATGGATGAAGATTATACATGAAGCTTCTCCTTTACTAATCATAAGCTTTATTAATCTTGCTTATTATAGCATATTTGCTTATGTATTTGGTCTTGCCACGACTTCTGATCAGGTTGTGAGATGTCATCTACTATAGGCCTCCGTAAGTGGTGAATTCTGTTTGAACAGTCGCCTCCCGCTTTTCTGGATTTTTCGACATTCATGAATAAACCTTTTAAAAGTCAAGAGGTGTATTTTTTCGACATCTTTTATATAATAGAAAAAGTTAAACGTCATTTTACTTAATAGATAGTGAAAGACATCGGTTGAGGTATTTTGCGCAAAATACGTGTTTTGAAGAAGGGTTGGAATAAATGGAATATCGAAACGAGCAGTTAGCTGAAGAGAAGGTGTTCAAAGATCCTGTTCATCGTTATGTCCATGTGCGGGATAAGGTGATTTGGGATTTAATTGGAACTCCGGAGTTTCAAAGATTAAGAAGAATTAAGCAGCTGGGAACGTCTTTTTATACCTTTCACGGTGCAGAGCATAGCCGTTTTAATCACTCTCTTGGAGTATATGAAATTGTTAGACGGATTTTAGAAAACTTTAAGGAACACCCCGATTGGAATGAAGAGGAGCGTCTATTATGTTTAACAGCAGGTCTGTTGCATGATTTAGGACATGGGCCCTTTTCCCATTCGTTTGAAAAGGTATTTGATTTAGATCATGAGGACTTCACCCGGGAGATTATCCTGGGAGATACTAATGTGAACAACATTTTAAAACGTGTTCATCCTGATTTTCCCCAGGATGTAGCAGATGTAATCGGAAAAACGTATTCGAACAAGCTTGTGGTCAGCCTCATTTCCAGTCAGATTGATGCTGATCGAATGGATTATCTTCAACGCGACGCCTACTTTACAGGCGTTAGCTATGGCCATTTTGATATGGAACGCATACTCAGGGTTATGAGACCAATGGAAGATCAGGTAGTCATTAAGGCTACCGGAATGCATGCGGTTGAGGATTACATTATGAGTCGTTATCAAATGTATTGGCAGGTCTATTTTCACCCTGTAACGAGAAGCTCTGAAGTGATACTGACAAAGATTTTACATCGTGCCCGTTATTTATATAAAAACAATTATTCCTTTAAGCTTCCTCCTTTACATTTTGAAACCTTTTTTGAAGGGAAGCCAACTTTAGAAGATTATTTAAAATTAGATGAATCGATCGTGTTATATTATTTTCAAATTTGGAAAGAGGAAGATGATGAAATTTTAAGTGATTTATGCAATCGATTTGTTAATCGACATCTGTTTAAGTATATAGAATTCAACCCTAATCACCAATTAGAACAATGGATGGAGCTGCATAAGCTCTTTACAGAAGCTGGTATTAATCCTGATTATTATTTAGAAGTAGATTCCTCATCTGATTTACCCTATGATTTTTATCGCCCGGGAGAGGATGAAGAACGCCTGCCCATCCATTTACTTATGCAAAATGATGAGTTAAAGGAACTTTCCAGGCAATCGGAAATTGTCGAGGCAATTTCAGGGAAAAAGCGCACAGATCATAAATTATATTACCCTTCAGATTTTATTGAGGGATTAGCAGATAAAAGTCGAGTTAAAAAGCGAATTTTAGAGATTTTAGAAGGATAGGAGTTGACGTTTGTGTTACAGGATCATGCAAAGTTAGTTTCGTTTTTTTCTGAATGTCATGAACTCATCGGAAGAAAGAGACTGCAAAAGATGATTTATATCTTAAAAAAGTGTCATTTTCCATTTTCCGAACGTTATCAGTTTCACTTCTATGGACCTTATTCAGAAGAACTGACCTTACGCGTTCAGGAGCTGATTAATCTAGGGTTTTTAGAAGAAGAAAAAGAGAAAAAGAGTGGCTATTATCAATATCGTTATTCCATTACAGATGAAGGACAAAAGTTTTTGACCCACTACAATATAGAAATGCCTAACATGGATCAGTGGATAGAAAAAATGAAAGGGATGAGCTCAAGATTTTTGGAGCTTATTGCTACAATGCTGTATTTTGACAATCGCCCAAAGGAAGAGATTGAAGAAAAGGTTTTGTCCGTTAAAAAGAAACAAAATTATACACGTGAGGAACTTGAAAGAGCTTGGGCATTTATTGAGGAAATGAATGTGAAGCATTAGGTTTTATGGAAAGCATCATTCACCCGATGGGAGGTGGATGATGCTTTTTTTGGCTTAAGACTTTTTCATTAATGATTTATAAAATATTTACATTATTCATACTATTTTGTATGATTTCTTTATGAGGTAAACAAAAAACGATTAGGAATAGAGGAAAAGCTATGAATATTTTAAAAACAGTAGTTTATTACATATTAGGGATATTTGGCATTCTGTGTATTAGTGTGATGCCGAAGAGATTTATGGAGGCTCAGCTTCCGGAAACAGGTGGTATTTTTCATATTGGAGAATATGTTAAGACGCTATGGCATTTTATAATCGAGTTTTCCAACCCTGAGTCCTGGGTCTATATGTATGGCCGCCCGCCTAAACCATTTCCTTTACTTGAGACCATCTGGGAGCCTTTTGTTTATTCTATGCAAATTGTGATTGGGGCTTTATTTGCAGGCTTTTTCCTGGCTTTGCTGTTGGCCCTCTTCGCCAATTTCCTGCCGAAGCCGATATTACACCCGCTTAAGCGATTACTGGAATTTCTTGAATCTATTCCTGACCTTGTGGTTGCTATTCTACTACAAATGCTTGTTATCTGGATATATCAAGCTACAGATATAAGGCTATTTAATGTAGCTACTTACATGGATCAAAAGGTGTACGCTGGACCAATAATTACCCTCGCCATATTACCTATGGTCACCCTGTTTAAATTTTTGCTTCACTTGATGGAGGAGGAGCGTTTAAGAGATTATGTCGTATTTGCTAAAAGTAAGGGGATGAAAGAAAGGGTCATTGTTCTCCATCATATTTTAAAGAATATTGCCCCAAGTGCTTTTCATCATTCAAAAGTCATCGTTTGGGGTACACTATCCAGTTTGTTTATCATTGAACGAATCTTTAATATAAATGGGATTACGTTTTATATGACAGAAAGCCTACAGCCTATGGTAATAGCAATCTCTCTTATTCTCTTATTCACACCATTTTTTCTGTTCTTTCAGGGAATCGATTTCTGGTTGAGAGATGAGGGGATATATGGACAAACTATGGTAAAAAAGGACTCCGGAAACCGTAAGCGAATCCAGCCTATTAGAAGTCTGGTTCATGGACTAAAACAAATAGGGCAGAGCATTTTGCAAATTCGTAAACCATGGAATGTAATCCTGAAGCCTTTAAAATTGTTTTTTACACATATGAAAAATCCTAAATTTGCCATAGGTTGTTTATTTTTTGTGGTGACGATTACGTGTAGTGTTCTTTATTCCGTTGTCACGGATGATCATATCGATCAAACAAGACTCTATTTTGCAGAGGATGGGGTGACATTGATAAGTGCTCCGCCCCATTCACCTCCAGAACCCTACTTAATGGGGACAGATGCATTAGGATTTAGTATTTTTGATCAATTGGTCGTCGGAGCGAAGTATACGTTGTTTTTTGCTTTGCTCATTGCACTTTTAAGAGTTGGAACAGGATTTTTCATTGGAATTTTCTACGCTTTCACATTAAATACCAGGGGACAAAAATGGATTGAAAAAATCGTAGACTCGATTCATTTTCTTCCGTTAAGTGTCATCGCCTATATTCTGCTTGAACCAATCCTGATGGAATCAAGTACGGGCTTTCAATATTCATTTTCAGAACGAATGCTATTAGAGATAGTGATTTTAACTATATTAGTGGTTCCACTAACCGCTGTCTTATCAGGAAAAGAAATGAAGGGCGTTTTACAACAGGAGTTTATTGTGAGTGCAAAAGTATTAGGCGGGAGTAAGTTTCATATATTGAAAAAGCATATTCTTCCTCATATTGGACCGAGATTAACGATTTTATTTGGACAACAATTTATACAAGTCCTCCTCATTTTTATGCATCTAGGTGTGTTTGATTTTTACTTTGGCGGAACCAACATAAGCTTTGAGCGGATTCCTGACCCGCCACAATCCATTACGTATGAATGGTCCGGACTACTAGGAGCTGCAAAGGAATCCCTGTCAGGTGGACAATATTGGTTAATTATCTTTACATTATTTGCTTTTATGCTCGCCATTTTTGCTATGCAGTTAATGATTCAGGGGGTTAAAGAGGTTCAGCAGGTCAAGGTAGGTGTCATCTTTAAAAGGAAGAAGAAAAGGGTTCGAAATGAAAGGAAAGACATATCCGGACGAAAGGATGTGCAAAAATTACAAGCTCATGACTTTCATTTGGTCAGGCGGTATGATGATTTTAACTAATCTGAATCGATACAGGTGGGATTAACCTTGTAAAGGGAAGCTTTATCATGTGTTGCTGCCTTGATATATGTTAAAATAAGGCTGTGTTAAAGCATATTGTTGATTTTCTGCCAAGTTGATGGAGCTAAAATGCGCGTAGACTCCTGCTGGAAGAGCTTATATGGGAGATTCCGCAGGCGTATGCTGAGGATGCACTGGAGCCGCCCGTGGAAAGCGAGCGCACTGGAGAAGAAATCAACACCTATATTTAACAGTGCCTAAAATAAAAGACAAACTTTTCCTTAGTTAATGGAAGGAGGTTTATATCGTGTCAAACGAGAAAGAGCCAAAAAAAACACAACAATTTACGATTATGAAAGACGATCCAATCGATGGACACCCTGGTTATAGTGGTGGGGGAGCGATTAGTCTTGAAAATATGTCTCCGATTATTGTGGATCCAAATGAAGGAGAAGCCTTTGTAGATATGGGTGCCATGCATGCGAGAAGTGCTGTGGAAAAGCGTATTAAGTTTTTATCCGACCGAAATGAGGTTCCTAATGGGAAGCTTTATTGGATTGCATGGACGACAGTCGAACGTAATGAAAACGGCGCACATTATTATGGATTGGCAGCAAGTGAATTAGTTGTAGATCGTGAAATCCGAAGAGGCTATAAGCTGCTTCCGGAGCATGTGAACCATATGGATAAATCCCTTAAGGGGCGTATAGTAATCGACCATATGGATGACAAATCCAAGCAAATTTTAGGCTCCTTTTTACGCGAGTTTAACCCGGAAATGTGGGAAAATTCTAGCGATGAGCTAAAGAATGCTTTTGTTGGAAACGTTGATCAATAATAACAAAGTTTTATCATTATAAAAGAAAAATTTGAAATAATTGTGAACGTTTTATGAACATCTTGTGATTTAGATGGGAAGTTTGTAAAATAAGAGCACATGGGTTTTACATGTTTACTAGGACAAGAAAAAGGGGCAGCTATTGAGCTGCCCCTTTTTCTACATCTTTTCTAAAAGTTTGATGTTTATTTTCGAAATGAAGACTGTACATAGTTCCTGAAATAAAACATAAAACCCTGTGCCCCATTAAGAAAGATTCTAAAGGAGGCACAGGGTCAAATCTTAAAACCCAATCCAATCCCAAATTGATTTACCATCTTTTTTCCGTTGTTTGTCTTCCTCTGATTTTTCAGGATTTGGAACGTGGAGTGTACAGTAGCTTTGCGGTTCAGTTCCTTTTATAAAATAGGTAACACGCTGGTCTTCACATCCAGAGTGTGCAAGCTTTCCAGTATGTGGATCCATGGCTACAGCTGTTACCCCTTCTGGTGGTTTGAATTTACGTTCTGGTAAATCCTGATGAACGGCTTCCATGTAGTCAGCCCAGATATGACGTGCATAGGTTAGTTCCTTCGCTTTTGTGATTTCTTTATTTTGATCATAGCCAGTCCAAACGGCTGTAACAACTTGAGGACTAAAACCAATCATCCAGTTATCCGTATCAGTAGAGCCGGTTTTTCCGGCATATTCTCTTGTTAATTGATCGGTGATGCCTGCCCCTGTTACACGGCTATAGTCATTTAATGATGTATCGAACATCCCGGTCATTAAATGAGTGAGTACAAAGGATGTATCCGGATCAAGGATTTGCTTTTTGGAGGGTTTTCCCCGCTCATATAAGACCTCACCTGATGAATCAGTAATTTTTTGAATGGTATGTGGATGCAGTGCTTGACCACCATTCGCAAGCATACCGTATCCTCGCGCCATTTCAAGAACAGAAACAGAAGCAGTTCCCAAGGCAAGAGAAGGAACAGCTGGAAGAACACTTTTGATGCCAAACTGCTTGGCCGTTTCTACTAATGTTTCAGGTTTATAATAAAGATTTGTTTTGACAGCATAAATATTATCAGACAAAGCGAGGGCTTGAGCCAATGTAATTTCATCATTGGCATAATATCCATTATAGTTCGATGGCGCATAAACTTTTCCATTTGCTAATTTGAATTCCGTCGGTTCACTCTCCAGTGGTGTTGCAGGAGTGGCTCCCCGATTTAATGCAGCATAATATAAAAAAGGTTTAAACGTAGAACCAGCCATTCTTTTGGCTTGTAATGCCCGATTATACGGGCTTTCCTGATAATTTCGCCCGCCCAGGAGTGCCTGTATTGCACCTGTTTTTGGGGCTATACTTAAAGCCGCCACTTGTATATTAGAAGAATCATCGATTTTCTTGTTTGACGTTTCTTTCAGTTTTTTTTGCATATCCTGCTTTAACGTCGTATAAATTTTGTACCCACCTGTTTTAAGCTCCTTATTGGTTACATCCAATAATTCACTGGCTTCATTCATGACTACATCCTGAAAATACGGTGCAATTTGCTTTCCTTTACGCTCATCCTCTTCTGAAAAAGCTAATTTTTCTTTCAGGGCTTTGTTTAATTCTGCTTTAGAAATGTCCTTGTTTTCAGCCATAAGGTGAAGGATGGTCCTCTGTCTTTTCTTTGCATTTTCCGGATGATCAATGGGTGAATAATAAGATGGACCCTTAGGAATTCCGGCCAGCATAGAGGCTTCGGCTATAGTCAGTTCCTTTGCATGCTTGTCGAAATAATAACGACTGGCTGCCTCAACTCCATAATTCCCGTGGCCAAAGTAGATGGTATTCAAATAGCCTTCCAAAATTTTATCTTTGTCATAAAACATTTCAAGTCTAAGGGCATAAAAAGCCTCTTTTATTTTCCGATCCCAGGATTTTTCGTGTGTTAAGAATAAATTTCGCGCATATTGCTGGGTGATAGTACTTGCCCCCTCAACCTTATCCATATGTATGATATTTTTAGTAATGGCCGTAAGTATACGTGTAAGGTCAAACCCAAAATGATTATAAAAATCCTGGTCCTCCGTAGTGAGAAAGGCTTGTTTTAAATGGGGGTTTATCTCTTCTAATGGGACCCAATAACGATTCTGATTACCGTGCTTTACGCCAATTACTTCCTGGTCTGCGGAATAAAGGACGGTATTTTGCTGACTGGTAAGGGAGGGTGGGCCTTGAACATAACTATAAAGAAAGATACTGCCAGCACTAATCAAGAGTAGAGTCATTGCTCCTATAAGACTATATATAAACCATTTTCTGCGGTTTCTGGTTCTTGTCCTTCGACGACGTTGTTCCATACAGGTTCCACCTTTCATTATCGTTAAAACAATGATGTCGGCCTATTAATCAGTATGGAAATAGAGAATAAATTTTAAACGATAAAACAAAAGGATTCGACCAATTCCTGGAGATTTCTTTTTTGTATACGATTTGAGAAATTTTGTTGAAATCATTATAATAGGAGAGACTTATACCTCTGATCGGAGAGATTCATCTTGGCTGTAAAACCAATGAGTGTTAGAGTAACCGTAAAAACCGATATTGCAGATCAAAGCTTCCGAGAGCAAATGTCCATAGCAGGAAAGGGAAAATGCTATGACAATGGTGACTCACAGGTTTTAATTTTTAATGAAAAGGACGAAGATGGAGAAAGTGTAAAAAATATGACCACCATCTCGGACGATAAAGTGACGATTAAACGGACGGGCTCCATTAAAATGAACCAGATTTTTCGTGAAGACCATGCAACTGAAAGCACTTATTACCACCCATTTGGTACCATGCATATGGAAACGAAAACGAATCAAATTGAATTTTCCAAGGATCAAAACGGACAGAAGGGTCAGTTGTTTATCTCATACTCGTTAAGATTAAATCAACAAGAGCCCCAAAGACATACACTTACGCTTACATATGAAAGGGAGTAAAGGAAATGAATATTGTCGAACAAACAGAACAGAAAATAAAGGATGAGATTGTTGAGGCCGTTGTGAAGGCAGAGTTAGCAACCGAAGACCAAATCCCCGAAGTAGTATTAGAAACACCGAAAGAAAAAGCACATGGTGACTATGCAACAAATATGGCCATGCAGCTCGCACGTATCGCAAAAAAGGCACCTCGTCAAATTGCTGACGATATTGTAGCTAACTTTGATCAGTCGAAAGCCTCAATTAAAAATATTGAGATAGCAGGTCCTGGTTTTATTAACTTTTTCCTTGATAGCACGTATTTAACAGAATTGATTCCAACCATTTTAAAGGATCAGCAAGAATACGGAAAGGGTAATGCCGGAAATGGAGAAAAAATCCAAATTGAATTTGTTTCCGCCAATCCAACCGGTACGCTTCACCTTGGGCATGCAAGAGGAGCTGTTTTTGGAGATTCCCTCGCCAATATTATGGAAAAAGCCGGATACGATGTTCAAAGAGAGTATTATATTAATGATGCAGGAAACCAAATGAACAATCTTGCCAAATCAGTCGAAGCCCGCTACATGCAGGCATTAGGCCAAACTGATTTTGAGATGCCTGAAGATGGCTATCATGGTAAGGATATTGTGGAATTAGGGGAGAAAATGGCCAAGGAATATGGGGATAAATGGGCCAATGAATCGGAGGAAGCACGTGTTGAGTTCTGCAGACAATATGGCTTGGACTTCTTATTGGACCGTATTAAAAAGGACTTGGAAGATTACCGTGTTCCATTTGACGAATGGTTTTCTGAATCGTCTTTATATGAAGAAGGAAAAGTGCAGCAGGCATTGGATTACCTTAAAGAACAAGGGTATTTGTATGAAAAAGACGGAGCAGTATGGTTCCGCACTACAGATTTCAATGATGATAAGGACCGCGTACTGATTAAGAAGGATGGCAACTACACTTATTTAACCCCGGATATTGCTTATCACCAAAATAAATTTGAACGTGGTTTTGATACACTTATCAATGTGTGGGGCGCTGATCACCATGGTTACATTCCAAGAATGAAGGCAGCCATTGAAGCACTGGGCTACAACGCAAAGCAGCTTGAAATTTCGATTATACAAATGGTTAACCTTATTCAAGGCGGCGAAATCGTGAAAATGAGTAAACGAACAGGAAAAGCTGTTACGATGGTTGAATTAGCCGAAGAAGTTGGCCTTGATGCAGTACGTTACTTCTTCGTCATGCGTTCGAACGACACCCATCTGGATTTTGATATGGATTTAGCAACATCAGAATCGAATGAAAATCCGGTTTACTATGTTCAATATGCTCATGCGCGTATTTGCAGCATGCTGCGTCAGGCAAAGGAAAAAGGTCTTGAGCCTAGTGAAGATGCGGACTTAACGCTGATCCAATCTGAAAAAGAGATAGATTTATTGAAGCGATTAGGTGAGTTCCCGCAAGTTATTGGAGACTCTGCCGTGAAGCGTACGCCGCATCGGGTCACGCAGTACATTTATGATCTTGCATCCGATTTGCATAGCTTTTACAATGCAGAAAAAGTTATTAATGATGATCAACTTGAGCTTAGCAAAGCGCGACTTGCTCTCATTGAAGCGGTACGAATTACACTTTCCAATGCGATGAAGCTTATTGGTGTCCATGCTCCGGAGAAAATGTAGGAATGATAAAGCCTCCCAGTTCGGGAGGCTTTTTTAGTACGCCCAGGGGACTTCTGCCTGGGGTCAATTAGGGCAATTCCAATACAAACTCAAAGCCATCGCCGCATAAGTCTGGCCAAAGGAATTTTCACCCCTCTGGTTATCCAGCTCAGCTGCTTATACCATGTTTCACTAAGCACAATACTAGCCTTAAAATCCTGCATAAAGAACCTTCGAACGAACTCAATAAAGGACTTGTCATACAAAATGGCGTACACTTCTTTATTTAAAAACAGACTCCGTCGATCGAAGTTAGCTGTTCCTATCTCACACCATTCATCATCTACCAGAAGAAGCTTTCCGTGGTAAAAGCCCTGATCAAACAATCGCACATCAGCACCTGCTTTTTTTAACTCAAATAAGTAAGGAATGCCACCTTCCTTCACAAGCGGATGATCAGCTTTCATTGGCACCAGGATTTTAACAGCTACACCCTTTTCGAGAGCATGTTTTACTGCACTCATAAGGGTTTTACTCGGAATGAAATAAGGGGATCCCATTATGATTTCCTGTTGAGCTCCTTTGATAAATTGCAAGAATGTGCTTTCTATATCACATCCGTCAGTCGCCATTATTTTTACTTTCTGATTTTCATCTTTTAAGTCGGGATGATAAACTTCTATTTTTTCGATGGCTTCCTCCCAATCCATTTTAAATACTTGCTGCAGATTCTGAGCGACAGGTCCATACAACTTAAGGTGATAATCACGCCAATTATTAAAATGAGCATCCTGATTTATATATTCCTGACCGATATTAAAACCACCTGTGTAAGCTACTTCACCATCAATAACGGCGATTTTTCGATGATTGCGTCGATTAAGACGGTAAAGCAAAAACGGGAACCCAGGCTTGCTGCTAAAACCAAACTGAACGCCAGCTTCCCTTAGCTGACCACGTATGGAACGATTAATGCGATAACTCCCTAAACGATCTACTAAAAGTCGTACAGTTAAACCTTCCCGGGCTTTATTTTCCAGGAGCTCTAAGAAGGTTTGACTGATTTCATCACGCCTTACAATATAAATCTGTACATTCACTTCCCTTTTCGCATGTTGAATCATGCGAAACATATCATCGTACAAAGAGTGTCCTGATTGAAATAGCTGAACCTGAGCACTGGATAGGGGAAAGGTTATCGATTGAGTGTGCTGTAAATGATGTTTTCTTCCTAAATAAAAATCAAGCCAAATAAAGAATATTATCAAGATAAAAACCAGGGTTATAATGAAAAAAATCAATTTTGTCCATTCTCCTTTCTCTACTCCTATTATTCTCGCAAAAGAAAGAGGTTAAACCAAAATAAATTGTCTTAAAGGTATTGACTGAATGTTCATTCATAATTTAAAGTAGTACTATAAGAGTCTGAAAATTAGTTCGTTTTTAAAAGCAGGAGCCAAACTACAACCTTTAAGAATAGGACTGGAGGGCAAAGGATGAGTACATTAGGAATCATCAACTGGATTTTATTTTTAGTTGTAACCGTTTACGCTATCGGATTATTCGTTCAAGTTGTTCGTACTCGGGTTGCCTATATTCAATTAGGCAGAAAAGTTGAATTTGATAAGGCCTGGAAAGAACGAATCCGCAAAATTATGGTGAATGTATTTGGACAAAGGAAATTGCTCAAGGATAAAAAATCTGGTGCCATACACGTTATGATGTTCTATGGTTTTATCCTCGTTCAATTTGGTGCGATTGACTTTATTTGGAAAGGGCTCGCGCCAGGTTCTCATTTACCACTTGGTCTTCTTTATCCTGGTTTCACCTTTTTCCAGGAGCTTGTTACATTAATGATTCTTGTTGCCGTTGTCTGGGCGTTTTATCGCCGTTATATTGAAAAACTTGTCCGTTTAAAAAGAGGCTTTAAAGCTGGACTTGTTTTAATATTTATCGGAACTTTAATGCTTTCCGTATTACTGGGAAATGGAATGGAAATGATTTGGCATGGTGAGGAGTTAGCATGGACCGAACCAGTTGCATCAGGGATTGCAGCAGCATTTGCATGGATGAGCCCAACGGCTGCAACGGTTGTGTTTTTTGTTGCATGGTGGATTCATTTGATTGCTTTACTATCTTTCTTAGTGTACGTACCACAATCGAAGCACGCACACTTATTGGCTGCACCTACAAACGTTTTCTTAAGTCGTAATGATTCACCAGGGAAGTTAACCAAAATCGATTTCGACATTGATGAAGAAGAGGAAGAGGATGTTTCCTTCGGGGTTGGAAAAATTGAAGACTTCGATCAGCTGCAAATGATTGACTTCTACGCTTGTGTGGAATGTGGACGCTGTACAAACGTTTGTCCAGCCGCAGGATCAGGAAAAATGCTGTCTCCGATGGACCTTATTGTTAAAATGAGAGATCATCTAACCGAAAAAGGTGCAGTTGTAACAGGTAAATCCCCATGGGTTCCATCCTATGCGTTTGCTGGTACAGAGGGAAATCAACTAGCCAAGATGGCAAAAGAAGGATATCGTCACCAGGATGAAGCAGCAGCCACATTAGAAGCGATGGAATCAACAAACCTAATCGGAGATGTGATTACAGAAGAGGAAATCTGGGCTTGTACAACATGCCGTAACTGTGAGGATGCCTGCCCGGTTATGAACGAGCACGTTGATAAAATCATTGACCTTCGCCGTTACCTTGTACTAACAGAAGGAAAAATGGATCCGGATGCGCAACGTGCCATGATGAATATTGAGCGTCAGGGAAACCCTTGGGGACTTTCTAAGAAGGAACGTCAAGACTGGCGTGAAGCTGATGAAAACCTTCATGTACCAACTGTAAAAGAGCTTAAGAAAGATGGAGAAGAGTTTGAATATCTTTTCTGGGTTGGTTCTATGGGGTCCTATGATAATCGCAGTCAGAAAATCGTACAGGATTTCGCTCGTTTAATGAACAAGGCTGGCGTGAAATTCGCTATCCTTGGAAATAAAGAACGTAACTCAGGGGATACAGCCCGTCGTCTTGGAAACGAATTTTTATTTCAGGAGCTTGCGGAGAAAAACATTAAAGATTTCGAGAAAAATGGTGTGAAGAAGATTGTAACTACCGATCCTCACGCATACAATGTCTTTAAAAATGAATATCCAGATTTCGGTTTAGAAGCTGAAGTTTATCATCATAGCGAATTTTTAGCAAAGCTTGTGGAGGAAGGACGATTAACTCCTGAACATGAAGTTAAGGAACGTATTACCTTCCACGACTCCTGTTACCTTGGGCGCTACAATGAGGTTTATGATGAACCACGTGATGTTCTTAAAGCCATACCAGGTGTAACTGTAGTGGAAATGGAGCGTAGCAGAGAGAACTCCATGTGCTGTGGTGCCGGTGGCGGACTTATGTGGACAGAGGAGAAAACCGGTAACCGTGTCAACGTAGCACGGACAGAACAAGCGCTTGAAACAAATCCAAATACAATCGCCAGCGCATGTCCATTCTGCTTGACCATGTTGAGTGATGGTACTAAAGCAAAAGAAGTTGAAGAGGATGTAAGTACGATGGATGTTGCCGAAGTATTAGCCAAATCGGTTTTCGGTGATAAAAAGGAAGAGAAAACAGCTTCATAATCTTCCAATCAAGGCATACACAAATAGTATAGTTTGAAACCTGGGGTCATTACCTAACCGTCAAACGGACATAGCTTAATAGCTTTTAAGATTTGGTTGGGGATGGCCCTGCTTTTTGAATCGCAATTGAGCGAGCGTTCAATCAATATTGTTGGAAGCGTTAACACTATTTAAGGGGGAGGATAAGTGATGGTGAAAACCGTAATTGTTTCAGGTTCAAGAACGCCTTTTGGAAAACTGGGAGGTTCTTTAAGTACTTTAACAGCCTCACAGCTTGGGGGAAGGACAATTAAAGCTGCACTAGATAGGGCAAAGGTTTCTCCAGATAAGATAGATGAAGTCATTATGGGTACTGTACTTCAAGGAGGACAAGGTCAAATTCCGTCACGTCAAGCGGCGCGGGAAGCAGGTGTGCCCTGGGATATCAAAACCGAAACCATTAACAAGGTTTGTGCCTCAGGTCTCCGCAGTGTGACGTTAGCTGATCAAATCATTCGTGTTGGCGATGAAGAAGTGATTGTAGCAGGCGGGATGGAGAGTATGAGCAATGCGCCTTATTATTTACCCAATGCCAGATTTGGTATGCGAATGGGGGATCAGAAAGTGGTTGATATGATGGTTCATGATGGGTTGACTTGTTCGTTTGCAAATGTGCATATGGGCACGTATGGAAATCAGACCGCTAAAGAATACGGCCTCACACGCGAAGCACAAGATAAATGGGCTTACCGCAGTCATCAAAGGGCGGTTCAAGCGATTGAAGAAGGAAAACTAAAAGAGGAAATCGTCCCTGTAGAAATTCCACAGCGTAAAGGGAATCCTGTTGTTGTTGATACAGATGAAGCGCCGCGAAAGGATACCTCTATCGAAAAATTAAGCATGTTAAAACCGGCTTTTGATAAAGATGGCACTATTACAGCTGGAAATGCTCCAGGAGTGAATGACGGAGCAGGTGCTATGTTATTAATGTCTGATGAACGCGCTCAGCAGGAAGGACTCACACCACTTGCAACCATTTTAGCCCATGATGAGGTTGCTGTTGAAACGGAAAACTTCCCTAAAACCCCAGGACTTGTGATTAATTCGTTATTGAAAAAGTCTGGCAAGACCCTCGATGAGATTGATTTATTTGAAATCAATGAAGCCTTTGCTGCTGTTGCTCTGGCCAGTGGAAAAATAGCCAATGTAGATTCAGAAAAAGTAAATGTTAATGGTGGTGCTGTTGCTCTTGGACATCCAATTGGAGCTAGTGGTGCCCGTATTCTATTAACTTTAGTTTATGAATTAAAGCGCCGTGGTGGCGGCCTTGGAATTGCCGCGATTTGCTCTGGAGGCGGCCAAGGAGATGCTGTGCTTGTGGAAGTAGCGAACTAGATGGAGAATACCTTCGCTTATCAGGTAAATAAAAAAGCCATTCCATCAATAAATATCCCCATACACATCAGGACTGCATCCATCTAAACCAATCGAGTCTGAAAAACTCTTAAACTATCATTCAAAGGAGGCTCTACTATGCAATCGAAAAAAATCATGGTTATTGGTGCGGGACAAATGGGCTCAGGTATTGCCCAGGTCTTTGCCCAGTCCCATTTTCAAGTAAAACTCAATGACATTTCAGAGGAAGCGTTAACTAAAGGCTTAAATACGATAGAAAAGAGCCTGAATCGTTCTGTAAAAAAAGAGCGAATTTCGCAGCAGGATAAAACAGATACACTTGAGCGACTATCAACCACAACCAAATTAAGTGACGCCTTTGATTGTGATCTGGTGATAGAAGCCGTTGTGGAAAATATGGATGTGAAAACGAAGGTTTTCGGTGAGCTGGACAAAATAACGGCGGATCATGCCATTTTAGCATCGAATACTTCATCTCTTCCGATTACAGAGATTGCAGCAGCTACCCATCGGCCGGAACAAGTTATCGGAATGCATTTTATGAATCCTGTCCCCGTTATGCCTTTAGTAGAAGTGATTCGCGGATTAGCAACATCTGATGAAACCTATCAAGCGATTGATCAAACTACAAAAGCTTTACATAAAACACCCGTTGAAGTAAATGACTATCCAGGTTTTGTCTCCAATCGTGTCTTAATGCCTATGATTAATGAAGCCATTTATACCGTCTACGAGGGAGTGGCTACACCGGAATCGGTGGATGAGGTGATGAAGCTTGGTATGAATCATCCTATGGGGCCGCTTACTCTTGCTGATTTTATCGGTCTTGATACATGCCTTTACATCATGGAAGTTCTTTACGACGGTTTTGGAGACAGCAAATATCGCCCATGTCCACTCCTTAGAAAATATGTGAAAGCAGGTTGGTTAGGACGTAAAACAGGCCGTGGCTTTTACCTCTATGACAGGTAGGATGGGGGTTGAGAATATGAATTTACAGCTTACCGAAGAGCAGAAAATGATGCAAAAGATGGTGCAGGACTTTGCCAGGCGTGAAGTGGCATCTGCAGTGAAACGAATGGAACAGGAGGATCGTTTTCCCCGTGAGATGGTCAAGAGGATGGGAGATTTAGGCTTAATGGGTATCCCTATACCTGAAAAATACGGTGGCTCAGGCTTTGATTTTATGTCATATATTATTGCCATAAATGAGCTTTCCAGGGAAAATGCGGCCATAGGTGTGGTTTTATCTGTTCACACTTCAGTTGGAACCAACCCGATATTATATTTCGGAACAGAGGAACAAAGGGGAAAGTATGTTCCAAAGCTTGCTTCGGGTGAGTATTTAGGGGCATTTGCACTCACTGAGCCTGGTGCAGGTTCAGATGCTGCCCAATTAAAAACAAAGGCTGAGAAAAAGGGAGATTACTATTATTTAACGGGTTCTAAAGTGTTTATTACCAATGGTGGTGAAGCGGATACCTATGTCGTATTTGCCCGAACAAGTCCCGGCCAGGGTGCAAAAGGGATTACAGCGTTTATCGTGGAAAAGGATGCCAAAGGGCTCATTATCGGCAAAAAGGAAAAGAAAATGGGGTTAAATGGTTCCAATACAGTATCCTTAACCTTTGATGAATGTGAAGTACCTGAAGAAAATCGGTTAGGAGAGGAAGGAGAAGGCTTTACCATTGCTATGGCTAATCTGGATGTTGGTCGAATTGGAATTGCTGCTCAATCCCTTGGCATTGCAGAATCAGCATTAAATCACGCTGTTGAATATGCAAAAGAAAGAAAGCAGTTTGGCAAACCTATCTCCAGACATCAGGGCATCTCTTTTAAGCTGGCAGATATGGCTACACAAGTCGAAGCAGCCAAACAATTAACCTACTATGCTGCCAGTCTGCAAACACAAGGATTACCCTGTGGAAAAGAAGCATCTATGGCAAAAATGTATGCATCCAAAACAGCCAGAGAAGCAGCCATTGAAGCCGTCCAGATTTTTGGAGGATATGGATACACCAAAGATTATCCCGTTGAACGACTATTTAGAGATGCAAAAGTAACCGAAATCTACGAAGGTACCAATGAAATTCAACATAGAGTCATTAGTAAGCATTTATTGAACAATTGATTTCATGAAGTTCGTTGTTACTTAAGGCTGTTTTCGCATAGCCTTACTTAAAAAACTGAATTGATTAGAACAGTCTGAATTAGGGGAGGAAATCACATGAATTTTCAATTAACTGAAGAACAGGAAATGCTTAGAAAAATGGTACGAGACTTTGCCAAAAACGATGTGGAACCAACTGCAGCTGAGCGGGATGAGGAAGAACGCTTTGACCGCGAGATTTTTGATAAAATGGCAAATCTTGGGCTAACAGGAATCCCCTGGCCTGAAGAGTACGGAGGGATTGGCGCAGACTTTTTAAGCTATGTGATTGCGATTGAGGAGCTTTCCAGAGTATGTGCATCAACTGGAGTTACCCTTTCAGCACACATTTCACTTGCCAGTTGGCCGATTTATAAATTTGGAAATGAAGAACAGAAAAAGCATTATTTACAACAGCTTGCTTCCGGAGAAAAACTTGGTGCATATGCATTATCTGAACCAGGAGCAGGCTCTGATGTGGCTTCCATGCGTACTACAGCTACAGACAATGGAGATTACTATCTTTTAAATGGAAATAAGGTTTGGATTACCAATGGTGGCGTGGCGGATATTTATGTCGTATTCGCTAAAACCGATCAGGATGCACGTCACAAAGGTATTAGTGCCTTTATAGTCGAAAAGGGTACACCTGGATTTTCGTTTGGGAAGAAAGAAAAGAAGCTGGGGATTCGTTCCTCACCAACGACAGAATTAATCTTTGAAAATTGTAAAGTACCAAAAGAAAATTGTCTTGGTGAAGAAGGAGAAGGCTTTAGAATTGCCATGATGACCCTTGATGGTGGCCGTAATGGTATCGCTGCCCAGGCGGTTGGTATTGCCCAGGGTGCTTTGGATGCTGCCACAGACTATGCGAAGGAACGAGAGCAATTTGGCAATCCAATAGCTAATAATCAAGGGGTGTCTTTTAAACTGGCGGATATGGCAACAGAAGTTGAAGCTTCCAGACTACTAACCTACCAGGCTGCTTACCTGGAATCAGAGGCATTACCATATGCAAAGGCTTCTGCCATGGCTAAGTTGTTTGCGGGAGATACGGCGATGAAATCTACGGTTGAAGCAGTACAGGTTTTTGGAGGCTATGGATTTACGAAGGATTATCCGGTTGAACGTTATATGCGTGATGCAAAAATTACTCAGATCTATGAAGGAACCAATGAAATTCAACGTCTGGTCATTGGCAGGATGTTAACAAAGGAATAGAAAGGGAGATTTGATGCAGCCGCTTGCTGAACGGATTCAAAAACAGGACCAGCGAGCTTTAGCACGTGCGATATCGCTGGTTGAAAATGATGATACGGAGAAATTAAATCTATTAAGTGATATTGCCTCCCTTAAGAAGCAAGCATACTACATTGGGATCACAGGTTCTCCGGGGGCAGGTAAAAGCTCATTAGTAGATCGACTCGTTACACATCTGCGGAAACAGGATTTAACAGTAGCTGTTATTGCCGTTGATCCTACAAGTCCATTCAGCGGTGGAGCATTGCTTGGAGATCGTGTGCGGATGCATGACCATTTTACAGACCCTGGTGTATTCATTCGCAGTATGGCAACCAGGGGGAGCTTAGGGGGACTTGCTCGTTCGACCAAGGATGCCATTCGTGTCTGTGATGCTTATGGCTTTGATTACGTAATTGTCGAAACGGTAGGGGTTGGACAATCTGAACTCGATATTATGAAGGTTGTGGATACTACAGCTGTTGTTTTAACACCAAATAGTGGTGATGTTTTGCAAATTTTTAAAGCAGGTATTATGGAAATTGCTGATTTGTTTATCATCAATAAAGCGGATTTATCAGGAGTAGGTAAGCTTCGGGGACAGTTAAAAGACTTCTTACACATTATGGATCCAGATGGCTGGAAGGCACCAATTGTTGAAACCATTTCCACTGAAAATAAAGGGATTGAAAAACTATGGGAAAAGTGCCTCCAACACAAGAATTATTTAGTAGAAACAGATGAAGGAAAACGGAAAAGACAGGAGCAGTTAACCTTTGAAGTTTACGAATTAATTCGAGAGGAACTATGGAAGGATGTTCAAGGCTTTATTGAAGCAGATGATACAAAAAAACAGGATCTAGACCGAATAGAGGATCCCTATCACTTAGCGAGAGAGTGGTTATTTGAGTGGAAACGATTGTATAGGGGGTGAATAACATGGTGAAAAATGTACCGACCTCAATTAAAGATCAATTTTTAATTGAGAAAAGGCGCAATCAAATGGTAAAAGGTGCTGTTACCTTGTTTAAAGATAAAGGATTCCACCGTACAACAACAAGAGAAATTGCTGAAGCTTCGGGTTTTAGTATCGGCACCTTATATGAATACATTCGAAAAAAAGAGGACGTACTCTTTTTAGTCTGTGATTTTATTTATGAACGTGTAAAAGAGCGGATGGAGCAAGTGATTGATATGGAGAATAAGAGCGTGGATTGTTTAAGTAATGCTGTTCGTTCCTATTTTAAGCTGATGGATGAGATGCAGGATGAGGTACTTGTTATGTATCAGGAAGTAAAGGCCTTATCCAGGGATGCCAAGGAATATGTGCTTCAAAAGGAACGGGATATGGTTCATATGCTGGAGATTGTTATTGAAAATAGTTTGCCCTATACCATTTCGGAGCAGGATTTGAAGCTTGTTGCGAATAACATTTTTGTCCACGGACAAATGTGGGGATTCCGAAGATGGTTAATGCAAAAGGAGTTTACGATGATAGAATATACTGATAAGCAGATTGATCTCCTTTTTAAGTCATTAAACTTATCCAGTCCGACTTCTTAAAAAAACAACAAGGGAGGAACGATTTATGGGGAAATCAGATGTTTATAAACCGAAAAACCCTATCCGTTTTGTAACCGCTTCCAGCCTGTTTGATGGTCATGATGCGTCCATTAACATTATGCGGCGGATTTTACAGGCAAGTGGAGCAGAAGTCATTCATCTCGGTCATAATCGATCGGTGGAGGAAGTGGTGAATGCAGCCATTCAGGAGGATGCAAATGGGATCGCTATTTCATCTTATCAGGGTGGTCATGTAGAATATTTTAAATATATGGTTGATTTATTGCGTGAAAAAGGAGCCGGCCATATCCGTGTCTACGGTGGAGGAGGCGGCGTTATTATTCCAAGGGAAATAGAAGAACTTCACGAATATGGAGTAGCCGGAATCTTCTCTCCTGAAAACGGACGGGATTTAGGTCTGCAGGGTATGATTAATGTTATGCTGGAGGAATGTGATGAGGCGGTAAATGATGTTCAGCCTAATGTAGAGCTTAATCAGCTAAAAGCGGGTGACCATCAGGCTGTTGCCAGAATGATCACGTATGTGGAAAACCAGGTTTCTAACAAGGAGGAAACGGCCGCTCTACTAGAGGAAGTTACTCAGGCTATCCAGGATACGGTTCCTGTTATGGGAATTACGGGTACAGGTGGAGCAGGTAAAAGCTCATTAACTGATGAATTGATTCGAAGGTTTTTAAATGAAATCCCGGGTAAAAAAATCGCGATTCTATCGATTGATCCGACCAAAAAGAAGACGGGCGGAGCTTTATTAGGGGATCGTATTCGTATGAATGCCATTTTTGATAACCGTGTTTATATGCGGTCACTTGCTACTCGTGGTTCTCGAACAGAGCTTTCACAGGCTATTCAGGATGGGATTGAAGTAGTTAAAGCGGCTGGTTATGATTTTATTATCGTTGAGACGAGCGGAATCGGCCAGGGAGATGCCGCCATTACAGACGTTACTAATCTATCGATGTATGTGATGACAAGTGAATTTGGTGCCCCTTCTCAGCTAGAAAAAATCGACATGATTGATTTTGCTGATTTTATTGTCATTAACAAATTTGAACAAAAGGGTTCTGAGGATGCCTTGCGACAGGTCCGCAAGCAATATCAGCGCAGTCATATGTTATTTGATCAGGCCTTAAATTCTATGCCGGTTTACGGAACAATTGCGAGTCAGTTCAATGATCAGGGAACCAACACTCTTTTTCATGCATTAATCGATAAACTCAACGAAGACTTTGAGTGGAATGTCACGACAACTTTGCAGAAAACAAATGATGTTAAGAAACAAAACTTAATTATTCCAAATGAACGAAAACAATATTTACGTGATATTGCCCAAACGGTCCGAAGCTATCATAAAAGAGCGGAAAAACAGGCCGAAGCGGCACGGAAACTATACCAGTTAAAAGGTGTTGCAGAGGAACTAAAAGAAGAATCGGTGGTCAAAGAAATCCATCAGACTATAGAAGACTATGAAAATGAACTGAATCATGCTAATCGAAAAAAGCTGGAAGATTGGGATCATCTAAAGGAACAATATAACCAGGATGAAATGACTTATAAAGTACGGAATAAAGAAATTACCATGGATTTGAAAACAGAAAGTCTATCAGGATTAAAGATCCCTAAAGTAGCCTTGCCAACTTATCATGATTGGGGCGACCGACTACTTTGGATTTTGAAGGAAAATGTACCGGGGGCATTCCCTTTTACGGCTGGGGTATTTCCCTTTAAACGGAAGGGAGAAGACCCGACTCGACAGTTTGCCGGTGAGGGAACACCTGAAAGGACCAATCGGCGTTTTCATTATTTGTCAAAGGATGAACCAGCTAAGCGATTGAGTACAGCTTTTGATTCCGTTACCTTGTATGGAGAGGATCCTGATGAGCGCCCCGATATTTACGGAAAAGTTGGGGAAAGTGGTGTGAACATTTGTACTCTGGAGGATATGAAAAAGCTTTATGATGGTTTTGATTTATGTCATCCTTCAACTTCTGTTTCAATGACTATCAATGGTCCTGCCCCGATTATTTTAGCTATGTTCTTTAATACAGCTATTGAACAGCAAGTTGAACGATTTAAAGCAGAACAAGGCCGGGAGCCAAGCGAATCCGAGTATGAAACGATAAAAGCTGAAACCCTATCTGTTGTAAGGGGGACAGTTCAAGCGGATATTTTAAAGGAAGATCAAGGACAGAACACATGCATCTTTTCTACCGAATTTGCTCTACGAATGATGGGAGATATCCAGCAATATTTTATTGATCGGGACGTACGAAACTATTATTCGGTTTCCATTTCCGGCTATCATATCGCGGAAGCTGGTGCAAATCCCATTACTCAGCTGGCTTTTACGCTGGCAAATGGCTTTACTTACGCTGAATATTACTTGAGCCGAGGGATGGATATTAATGATTTTGCTCCAAATCTATCTTTCTTCTTTTCAAATGGTCTTGATCCAGAATACTCCGTGATTGGCCGGGTGGCAAGGAGAATTTGGGGTATTGTCATGAAAGAGAAATATGGTGCTAATGAAAGAAGTCAGAAGCTAAAATACCACATTCAAACATCAGGACGATCCCTTCATGCTCAGGAAATTGACTTTAACGATATTCGTACAACTCTTCAGGCTTTAATTGCTATTCAGGATAATACGAACTCCTTACACACCAATGCTTATGATGAAGCCATCACAACACCAACGGAAGAGTCTGTTCGCCGTGCGATGGCCATTCAAATGATTATAAACAAGGAGTTTGGTTTGACAAAAAATGAAAATTCCATTCAAGGCTCCTTTATTATTGAGCAGCTCACCGATATGGTTGAAGAAGCAGTTCTTCAGGAATTTGAACGAATTAATGACCGTGGTGGTGTGCTGGGAGCTATGGAGCGTCAATATCAACGTGGAAAAATACAGGAAGAATCCCTTTATTACGAAGGCCAAAAACATTCAGGGGAATTGCCTGTTGTCGGGGTCAACACGTACCTAAATCCAAATCCAGTGTCCGAGGATGAGATTAATTCGATGGAGCTTGCCCGGGCTTCAAAAGAAGAAAAGGACCAGCAAATTAAACATCTCCATCAATTTCAGCACCAGCATGAACAAAAAACATTGGAAGCATTACATCGACTGAAAAAAGTTGCAGCCGATGGTGGAAACATTTTTGAAGAACTAATGGAAACCGTAAAATACGCAAGCCTAGGCCAAATCACCAACGCCCTATACGAAGTAGGCGGGCAATATAGAAGAAATATGTAGAAAGAAAAGCGGAGGCGACCGCTTAGGTCTGGCGGTATAAGCCAAAGCCCTGAAGTGGCATGAATTTAGCCACGGAAGGGATTGGGCTTATGTCCGCACAGACCTGGGAGCCATAGCTGGAGAAAGAAAAGCGGAGGCGACTGTTTAGGCCCGACAGCATAAGCAGAATACACGGAGTGACACGCTTTTGGTCACGTAGTGGATAAGGCTTATGTCTGCTTGGGCCTAGGAGCCATAGCTGGACAAAGAAAAGGATAAATGTCAAAATAGCCACTGGAACTCCAGAATCACAAAGTATCATTCTACTATCTTTAACCATAATATCTCTCTATGACTTGAAACTTACTAGCATAAATGCTATTTTTTTGTATATAATGTATACTATGGTTAAAACCGGAAAACATGAAGTGTGAGGCTTTGTAAGGTTAGCAAATGATAGAAAAGGGAGTGCTGGTCATGGGCTTTGAAAAATACACTCAAGAGGAACTAGAAGAATTATCAATGTTAGATGTAGCTATCGAAATATTGGCCGAAGAAAAAAAGGCAATGGATTTTAATGAATTATATAATTTAGTATCAGAAGCGAAAGGCTTTTCTACTGAACAAAAAGAAGAAAATATATCGCAGTTTTATGCTGAATTAAACATAGATGGACGATTCCTGACCGTTGGCTCTAATATGTGGGGCGCTAAGCGCTGGTATCCCGTTGACCAAATTGACGATGATGTTAAGACAGGCAGCAAAAAGAAGAAAAAGAAAAAAGCAGCGAAAAAAGAGAAAAAAGAATTGCCTGAAGAACACGCTGAGGACGAATTGGCGGATGAGCTGGAAGATGATTTAAACGATGATCATTTGGATGAAGCTTTAGATGAAGACTTGGATGAAGATTATGATTTAGAAGATAATGAAAGCCAATCCACTCCTGACACGAATTATGATGATGAAGAGGAAGAATAAAAGAGTATTGACTTTAAGCTTAGAAATGTATAAAATTTTATTTGGGCTCTTTAGAATGGAAAAAAGCGCTCCCGATGATGAATCGGGGGCGCTTTTCGTATTTTTAAAGCATTTTTTAAAGAACTGGCTGGGGCAAACCCGCCATTTTAGTTTTTTGGTTAGATTCATTTTATATCGGTCAAACTAAGGCCGTACATAATTTGCTAATATATTTATTGGAAATAGCCCTGGTTTTTATCAAATTTTTATAGCTATATAGAAAATGGAAGAGGGGTAGAAAATGACAAAATACATCTTTGTAACAGGTGGAGTAGTTTCTTCATTAGGAAAAGGAATTACAGCAGCATCTTTAGGCCGATTGTTAAAGAATCGAGGTTTAAGTGTTACCATTCAGAAATTTGATCCCTACATTAATGTGGATCCAGGAACGATGAGCCCTTATCAGCATGGGGAAGTGTTTGTCACTGAGGATGGTGCCGAGACCGATTTAGACCTGGGCCATTATGAACGATTTATTGATATTAACCTGAACAAGTACAGCAATGTCACGACAGGAAAAATTTATTCTTCGGTTATCCGTAAAGAACGTAAAGGTGAGTATCTGGGTGGCACGGTTCAAGTCATTCCTCATATTACGAATGAGATTAAGGACCGAGTATTCCGCGCTGGAAAAGAAACCAATGCGGATGTCGTTATTACAGAAATTGGTGGAACTGTTGGGGATATTGAATCTCTTCCATTTTTAGAAGCGATTCGTCAAATAAAGAGTGATATTGGCAAGGAAAATGTCATGTACCTTCATTGTACGCTTGTACCGTATATTAAAGCGGCAGGAGAAATGAAAACCAAGCCTACCCAGCATTCAGTAAAAGAATTACGTTCTCTAGGTATCCAACCAGACGTGATTGTATTAAGGACAGAACAGGAAATCAGCCAGGAGATGAAGGATAAAATTGCTTTGTTCTGTGATATTAATAAAAATGCTGTAATCGAATTAAAGGATTGTGATGTCCTTTATGAAATTCCTTTAGAGCTAAAAACACAGCAGCTTGATGAAATCACTTGTAACCATTTTGGGTTAACCTGCGACTCCGCCGATATGACCGATTGGAATAAGCTTGTAGATAATGTAAAAAACCTTTCAGAAACAGTAACGATTGCACTTGTAGGTAAGTATGTTGAATTGCAGGATGCCTATCTATCTGTTGTCGAAGCACTAAAACATGCTGGGTATACCTTTAATTCCGACGTCAACATTATGTGGATTAATGCTGAGGATGTAAATGAGGAAAACGTGAAGGAAAAGGTAAAAGGGGCAGATGGTATTCTCGTTCCTGGCGGCTTTGGTGACCGTGGAATTGAAGGAAAGATTACAACGGCTAAATACGCAAGAGAAAACCAGATTCCTTTCTTAGGTATTTGTTTAGGTATGCAACTGGCATCTGTTGAATTTGCACGCCATGTATTAGGACTGAAAGATGCCCATTCAGCTGAATTTAAACCTGAAACCAACTCTCCTATTATCGATTTACTACCAGAACAAAAAGACATTGATGACTTAGGTGGTACGCTACGCCTGGGCGTTTATCCATGTAAACTGGAAAAAGGGACCAAGGCTTATAAAGCGTACAAGGATGAAGTCGTTTATGAGCGTCACCGCCATCGTTATGAATTTAACAATCAATTCCGTCAGAAAATGGAGGAAAATGGGTTTCTGTTTTCAGGGACAAGCCCTGATGGCCGTTTAGTTGAAATTATTGAATTAAAAGATCATCCTTGGTTTGTTGCATCTCAGTTCCATCCGGAATTCAAATCAAGACCAACCAAGCCACAACCATTATTCAGAGACTTTGTGAAGGAATCAATGAACCAGTCTAAATAGAACGGACAAGAATCAGATCCCTGACTTTTTATGTTGGGGATCTGGTTTTTTTATCGCGTAGTTTGTTCCCTCATCTACCGCAACCCTGTACTAACACTACGCTTTCCGGAGGACAAGGAGTGGTTATTGAATTTATATCACACGAGGCGTATGCATTTTATTGGGAGTCATGGTTATTTCAAACAAGTCCTGACCTGATAATGGAACCATAACGTCACCTTGAAGGACATTTTTGGTGGGTTCTCGCATTTTTTGTCTTTCATTCCCACTATGAAGGACAATTCCTTCACACTATTCAAAGATTTTGTCCTTCATCCTCCCATTATCTCTCCGTATATGAGGATAAGGCTCTGCACATGGTCACCACCCCTCGAAAACAGAGTATATTACCCTCTGCATCTCCATATGTCAAAACAACTGCCATAATGAAAATGAAAAATAAAAAGGAAATTCCATAATAGTATAGAATTTTAATGGTGTGTATTTTGTGCGGTTTTAAAATACAAAAATAGGGGGATGGGAATGGACAAAGAAATGATGTATATAGTGGATGACCAGCTAGGCATACGATTATTATTAAGAGAGATTATTTTAGACGCTGGATTTGAGGTGAAGGAATTTGAAAATGGAAAAGAGATGCTGGAGGAATGTGAAGCCTTAAAGCCTGCCTTTGTATTTGTTGACTACAATATGCCTGTCATGAATGGAAGGCATATTGCTGAAGAGTTAGATAAGCGTTTTGGAGACGAGGTCGGGGTATGTATAATGAGCGGTTTTTCTATTCAGGAAACTGATTTTAAAGATGCCCCCTCCAATATAAAAGAGTTTTTAGAAAAACCGTTTGACGTTGCAGAAGTTAAGACACTCTTAAAGCAATATGTATCATAAATCACTGAAACTACGAAATTGTAAAGGTCGAAAGGAATAGATGACTGTTTTGTTGCACAAGGTGGAAGGACTTGGTATCCTATAACAGGAATAGGAATGACATAAAGTAAAGGATGTCTATTTACTGCTGGACAGCTCATATAGGCAAAAGGAGGTTCGTCATGCCCTTAGTATCCATGAAAGAAATGCTCAACAAGGCAAAAGACAACGGATATGCAGTCGGACAATTTAACATTAATAACCTGGAGTATGTAAAGCCATTTCTTTAGGTACAGCTAAAGTTAACGTAAATACAGAAAACCAAATGGCTCAAACTAAGCGTGTACGTGAGGTTCTAAACGACAAACCTGAACTTTATGATCCACGTAAATATTTAGGACCTGGTACAGAAGCTATTAAGAAAACCGTTATTGCCAAAATGCGCGAATTTGGCTCTTCAAATAAAGCATAAAACATAACTGGAAAAGGAAGCCATCAGAATAGATGGTTTCCTTTTCATAGAATGCTTAGGTAAACCTGCAAAAATCGTTCATAAAGCACTTTGCCTGACTTACCTCGGCATAACCGTCCGTAAACATCCGCTTTTTGCATGAAGATAGCAGGATGTATAAGCAGGAGATAACGAATGGGTTTACCTGACAATCTGTAGAAGATGAACAAAAAATTCGTGCTGATTGAAGTTTTACGTTATAAATTAAATATTACTAGTGGTAGTATTACTATAAGGGAGGGCACATGATGAAATTTTTTGTAGATTCAGCCAGTATAGATGAAATTAGGGAAGCTAAAGCGTTAGGTGTTTTAGCAGGTGTGACGACAAATCCGAGCCTTGTAGCTAAAGAAGGCGTTTCTTTTCATGATCGTTTAAAAGAAATTACTGCAGAAGTTGATGGGTCCGTTAGTGCTGAAGTTATTTCAGAAGATGCTGAAGGAATGTTAAAGGAAGCTGAAGAGCTGGCAGTGATTGCCCCGAATATCACGATCAAAGTTCCAATGACTTTAGAGGGACTAAAAGCTGTCAAATCCTTAAGTGAAAAGCATATTAAAACCAATGTAACCTTAATTTTCTCCGCAAACCAGGCCCTATTAGCAGCACGTGCAGGTGCTACGTATGTATCTCCATTTCTTGGGCGTCTTGATGACATCGGACATAATGGTATTGACTTAATCGCCCAAATATCTAACATTTTTAACATCCACGATATCCACACAGAAATTATTGCAGCATCTATCAGACATCCTATGCATGTGACAGAAGCAGCAGCAAATGGTGCTCATATTGCAACAGTACCATTAAAGGTTTTAAAGAGTTTAGTGAAACATCCTTTAACGGATCAGGGAATTGAGAAATTTTTAGCTGATTGGAATCAACAAAAATAAGCATAATCATTAAGATATTGTAAAAACTAAAAGTATAGACTCTGTAAAGAGGTATACATTCAACGATTTACAACTTTTGGTAGTTGTTAGAGGAGCGTAATGAAAATGGAGAAATTGCTAGTTGAAGGCGGGAAGTCTCTCAAAGGTGAAGTTCGAATTAGTGGCGCAAAAAATAGTGCAGTGGCGCTTATACCTGCTACCATTTTAGCAGAATCTCCTGTAACCATTGAGGGTCTCCCGTATATTTCAGATATTAATATTTTGAGAAACTTGCTTGAGGAAATCGGTGGTAAAGTTGAGCAGTCCGGTCAAGACATTACCGTTGATCCTTCAGCTATGATTTCCATGCCTCTACCAAATGGGAAGGTGAAAAAGCTTCGCGCTTCCTATTATTTTATGGGAGCTATGCTCGGTCGTTTTAAAAAGGCTGTGATTGGTCTTCCTGGTGGCTGTAACTTGGGCCCACGTCCGATTGACCAGCACATAAAAGGGTTTGAAGCCTTAGGTGCTCAAGTAACCAATGAACAAGGTGCGATTTATATTCGAGCCGATGAATTAAGAGGGGCAAGAATTTATCTTGATGTCGTGAGTGTCGGTGCAACAATCAATATTATGCTTGCAGCTGTAAAAGCCAAAGGTAAAACTGTGATTGAGAATGCGGCCAAGGAACCGGAAATCATTGATGTTGCTACCCTGTTAACAAGTATGGGAGCCAAAATTAAAGGTGCAGGGACCGATGTTATTCGTATTGAAGGAGTTGAGCATCTAAGTGGCTGTCAGCATACGATTATTCCTGATCGAATTGAGGCAGGTACTTATACCATTATTGCAGCTGCGATTGGTGATGAGGTGCTGATTGATAATGTCATACCGACACACTTAGAATCCATTATAGCTAAACTCCAGGAAATGGGTGTCATTATTGATGTAATTGAAGATCAATTGATTGTAAGGGGAAACAGGCGCCTTAAAAGTGTTGATATAAAGACCCTTGTTTATCCAGGGTTTCCGACAGATCTACAACAGCCCTTTACAACCTTGTTAACCCAGGCTGATGGGACCGGGATTGTAACCGATACAATTTATCAGTCGCGACTAAAACATATTGATGAACTTCGTCGAATGAATGCAGACATTAAAGTGGAAGGCAGCTCGGCGGTGGTTGCCGGTCCCGTACAATTGGAAGGGGCAAAAGTTAAGGCAACAGACTTGCGGGCCGGAGCCGCACTAGTTGCTGCAGGATTAGTGTCAGAAGGGATTACGGAAATAGCCGGATTAGAGCATATTGATAGAGGCTATGAAGATTTAACAGGAAAGCTGAAAAATTTAGGTGCAAATGTTTGGCGAGAAAATATGACAGAAGAAGAGGCTGAACAGTTCCAGAATTCCTAAGGTCTTTGTGTTCCATGGGATATGAGAGAAAACATACAAAACTAGAGAGAAAGAGAAAATAGGGGAGGATAACCATGGAAAGAAGCCTGACAATGGAACTCGTACGTGTAACAGAGGCAGCAGCTTTAGCCTCTGCCAGATGGATGGGAAGAGGAAAAAAGGAAGAAGCAGATGATGCAGCTACCACTGCGATGAGAAATGTGTTTGATACAATCCCGATGAAAGGCAGAGTGGTCATTGGAGAAGGAGAAAGAGATGAGGCTCCGATGCTCTATATCGGGGAAAAATTGGGTAGTGGCGAGGGTCCGGATGTGGACATTGCCGTAGATCCACTGGAAGGAACAGATATTGTGGCTTTAGGTGTGTGGAACGCACTAGCCGTATTAGCGGTCACAGATCGTGGCAAAATGCTGCATGCTCCTGATATGTATATGGATAAAATCGCCGTTGGACCTGAAGCAGTAGGGAAAATTGATATTAATGCTCCGGTAAAAGACAACCTGGAAGCAGTAGCAAAAGCTAAAAATAAAGATGTAGAAGATGTCGTTGTGACAGTACTCAATCGTGAGCGCCACGCAAATATCATTGACGAAATTCGTGAGGCTGGAGCCCGTATTAAACTCATTCCAGCCGGCGATGTGGCAGCAGCCATCAATACAGCTTTTGATCATACTGGTGTAGATATGCTCCTTGGGATTGGTGGTGCTCCTGAGGGAGTATTAGCAGCGGTTGGGTTAAAATGTTTAGGCGGTGAGCTGCAAGGGAAATTAGTACCACAGAATGATGAGGAATATCAGCGTTGTATAAGGATGGGAATTGATGATGTAAACCGTGTTCTCACCATGGATGACCTTTGTGGCGGGGATGATGCCATATTCACAGCAACAGGAGTCACAGATGGCGAACTCCTTAAGGGTGTTCAATTTAAAGGACCCAAAGGAACAACAGAAACTGTGGTTATGCGTGCCAAGTCAGGAACTGTGAGATTTATTGATGGTAATCATAGTCTGCAGAAGAAGCCTAACTTAGTTATGAAGGAAAACTGATTAGTATAAGTAGGTTTTATAGAGTGTTATTTTTATAAGAAAGTTAAAGAGATGCCTACCAATTCACTGTTAAAAAGCAACAATCTTTTAGAAAACAGCCTTAATAAACAAACCCTTGTCCCAGCCTCTTGGTGAGAGTGCTACATGGCAACGGTGTGGGCATTTACCTATAAGAAAAAGTGCTAAGCAGATGAAAGATAATCCTGCTTAGCACATCATTATAAATAAACAAATTAAAGGAATTTCCTATTAAGTATTGAATAAATTATACAAATAAGGTTAAAATGATAATGTTTTATAGAATAGCGCCCCCTGTTCAAAGTGACTTCTAATCACTTCTTGTTCTTCTCCAGAAGGATTTTTCCTATTAACTGGTTTCATAATGTTATATAAAATTAAATTACTAGAAAGTAAAAGTGGTGATAATGTGTCAACGATTACAATTGGACAACTTGAAACAATGACATTAAAAGAACTATACACGCAAGCGCGTAATTTTAAAATCTCGTATTACAGTAAGTTAACAAAACGAGAATTGATTTTTGCTATATTAAAAGCACAGGCTGAAAAAGATGGATACTTATTTATGGATGGTATTTTGGAAGTCATTCCTTCAGAAGGTTTTGGTTTCCTTCGACCAATTAATTATTCACCTAGTGCAGAGGATATTTATATTTCCGCCTCACAAATACGACGCTTCGATTTAAGAAATGGAGATAAAGTCTCAGGAAAAGTAAGACCACCAAAAGAAAACGAACGCTACTATGGACTCCTCCATGTTGATGCTGTTAACGGTGAGGACCCGGAGACAGCAAAAGAACGGGTACACTTTCCAGCCTTAACTCCTTTATACCCTGATCGTTTAATGAAGCTTGAAACCCAGCCGAATAATCTTTCAACAAGAATTATGGACATTATGGCTCCTGTAGGATATGGCCAACGAGGATTAATTGTTGCCCCGCCTAAAGCAGGAAAAACGATGCTGTTAAAAGAAATTGCTAATAGCATCTCTGTTAATCACCCTGACACGAAGTTAATTATTTTATTAGTTGATGAGCGTCCAGAGGAAGTCACCGACATTGAGCGCTCGGTGCATAATGATGTAGATGTAGTAAGCTCAACCTTTGATGAACTTCCGGAAAATCACATTAAAGTATCTGAACTTGTGTTAGAACGGGCAATGCGTTTAGTCGAAAATAAAAAAGATGTGGTCGTTCTTATGGACAGTATTACAAGATTGGCCCGAGCTTATAACCTGGTCATTCCACCAAGTGGAAGAACGTTATCCGGTGGTATTGATCCAGCAGCCTTCCACCGTCCCAAACGCTTCTTTGGTGCAGCGCGTAATATTGAAGAGGGTGGCAGTGTAACCATTTTAGCAACTGCCTTAGTGGATACAGGTTCACGTATGGATGATGTCATTTACGAGGAATTTAAAGGAACAGGAAACATGGAATTGCATCTCGACCGAGGACTGGCCCAACGCAGAATCTTCCCTGCAATCGATATCGGTAAATCGGGTACTCGAAAAGAAGAACTACTCTTACCGAAATCACATATCGAAAAAATGTGGGCCATCCATAAAACAATGTCAGACTCACCAGACTTCTTAGAACGCTTCTTAAGGAGATTAAAATCATCCAAAACAAATGAAGAATTCTTCCAAATGATGGAGGATGAAATGAAAGGAAAGGCCAAACGAGTTTAGACAGATAAGCGGAAGGGCCTTGGTCAGACCCGACTACCCACGTAATGGTACGGTCTTAGTTATGGATCAGCAGTTCTATGGCCTTGAGCTTGACAAAGAAAGGGACGCAGCATGAGTCATTAACAAATAAAGCACAAGTATTTCGGCAAAAATACTCGTTGGAATGATGGTTGCAAAAAGAATAGCGGCTTGGTATAATCTGTTCATGTGAGCTTAATGGTAAATAAAAAATCGTTTTATTACGATTTTCGACAATAACTCTGTTTCCAAAGGATTCAGGGCAAAAAGGAGTGGAAAAGCATGAAAAACGAAACTCATCCAGAATACAGAAAAGTTGTATTTCTAGATACTAGTTCTGATTACAAATTCTTGAGCGGATCAACAAAAACGTCTGAAGAAACCATCGAATGGGAAGATGGCAACACATACCCACTAATTCGCGTAGAAATTAGTTCTGCATCTCACCCATTCTACACTGGTAAGCAAAAAGCCGACAAAGTAGGCGGACGTGTAGACCGCTTCAAGAAGAAATATAATCTTAAGTAAGAGACAAAAAATCGGCTGTCCAGCCGATTTTTCCTCTTTATAGCACTTTTAACGTTGATGCCGGTAGTTTAATACGTCATGGTATACGTTAACTTTTACAGTTAAAAAACAGGCAAATTTCCTTAATTTTGCCTGTTTTTTTATACGTCTACTTCGTTTAAACTAAGTAAGGAAATATACCGAAAAAGTTTACAGGCTTATAGAATTACGTATAATTGGATAAATTAAGTCTAAGGAATATAAGAAAAATAAATCGAATCAGGAGCCCAAATAGTATTTAAAACAGATGTTTTGAGCAAGCATTGCATGGAAAGGGGAGAGGCTTCAGTGAATATCATGAAGCACAACGGTTGGGTAGAGGTTATATGTGGGAGTATGTTTTCTGGAAAATCCGAGGAACTCATAAGACGAGTACGCCGTGCTACATACGGTCATTTAAAGGTGAAAGTTTTTAAACCTGTCATCGATAATCGCTATGCGGATGAATCAGTTGTTTCTCACAACGGAAGTTCAGTTATTGCCAGACCAATCGAACATTCCAGCCAAATTTACGATAATATAAATGAGAATGATGATGTAATCGGAATAGATGAAGTACAGTTTTTTGATGAGCATGTAGTCGCAGTGAGCCAGGATTTAGCTGAACGTGGCTTTCGCGTTATTGTAGCCGGACTTGATTTAGACTTTAGAGGAGAACCGTTTGGCCCTGTACCAAGTTTGATGGCTCTAAGCGAGTCTGTAACGAAGTTAAATGCTATCTGCCCAGTGTGCGGTTCACCAGCAAGCAGAACTCAACGACTTATTGATGGAAAACCAGCCTCTTATGATGATCCAGTTATTTTAGTAGGAGCGTCTGAATCCTACGAACCACGCTGCCGCCATCATCATGAAGTCCCAAACAGACCCAAAATAACGGACGAGCTTAAAAAAACTACAGTAAAATAAATAGGTTAAAAAACTACCGGAGCCGGTAGTTTTTTCATTAGATGAAGATAGCTTAATAAGTACATAAACATGATGGTTATAGGTGAATGAACGGTTTATAAATAAGTGAGAGCTAATGGAATCCTTCACCCTGTCCGGTTTGACGAAACCAATCTTAGCCAGCTGCAGTCACCCTGTGTCTTCTGTACCTAATTTTGACCATTGTACGTAACCTATAATATAATAAGTATGGTTTATGAAAAGTAGAGGTGGAGAACATGTTAGAGAAGCTACAATCTATTGAAGATCGTTATGACAAATTAAATGAAATGCTAAGTGATCCTGAAGTGATTAATGATTCTAAAAAGCTAAGAGAGTATTCAAAAGAACAGGCTGATCTTCAGGAGATTGTGGAAAAGTATCGCCGATATAAAGAAGTGAAAGATGAGCTTGCTGATGCAAAAGCAATGCTCGATGATCAATTAGATGATGATATGCAGGATATGGTTAAGGATGAAATTTCCGAGCTGACTTCTGAACAGGAAGAACTCGAGGAAACGATGAAGATCCTGCTTATTCCAAAAGACCCAAATGATGAGAAAAACGTAATTATGGAGGTTCGTGGAGCAGCTGGCGGCGATGAGGCCGCACTATTTGCAGGAGACTTATATCGTATGTATTCCCGCTATGCTGAATCCCAAGGGTGGAAAATTGACGTCATTGAATCCCATGAATCTGATGTCGGTGGCTTTAAAGAAGTGATATTTATGGTGAACGGAAACGGAGCATACTCGAAATTAAAATTTGAGAATGGTGCACACCGTGTTCAGCGTGTTCCAGAGACCGAATCAGGTGGACGTATCCATACTTCAACCGCTACTGTAGCTGCTCTTCCTGAAGCAGAGGAAGTGGAAGTGGATATCAATGAAAAGGATATTCGTGTAGATACGTTTGCATCCAGTGGTCCAGGTGGGCAAAGTGTAAATACAACAATGTCAGCAGTTAGACTCACACACGAACCAACCGGTATTGTGGTGTCATGTCAGGATGAGAAATCACAAATTAAAAACAAAGAAAAAGCGATGAAAGTACTTCGTGCCCGGGTCTATGAAAAATTTCAACAAGAAGCCCAGGCAGAACTCGATGAAACACGGAAATCAGCCGTAGGTTCAGGGGATCGCTCTGAGCGTATTCGTACGTATAACTTTCCGCAAAACCGTGTAACAGATCATCGTATTGGGTTAACCATTCAAAAGTTAGACCAGATTTTAGAAGGTAAGCTTAATGAAATCACAGAAGCCCTTATTATTGAAGAGCAAACCAAAAGACTCGAAGAAATTGGTGATTAATGTGTCATCCTTTGCAAACCTTTGGGAAGCCCGCCGTTGGGCTTCCCTTTTTTTAAAAGAGCATAATCGGGAAGAAGGAGTTGCTGATCTCTTATTAATGGATTTGATGTCGATGTCAAAATCCCAGATCCTTGCTGCTATGCGAGACGATTTTCCACAAGAAGTCCAGGCTAAATTTATCGAACGCATATATCAACATGTGGATAACGGAACCCCTGTACAGCATTTAATAGGCTATGAGTATTTTTACGGACGGAAATTTAAGGTGAACAGGGATGTGTTAATCCCGCGTCCGGAAACAGAAGAGCTTGTACATCTCGTTTTAAAGCAAATAGAGAAAGAGTTTGATGAAAAGGAACCGGCTAAGGTTATAGATGTTGGAGCGGGTTCTGGAATTATCGGCATTACAATGAAAAAGGAAAATCCAGCTCTAGACGTACAAGCTGTGGATATCTCGAGGAAGGCATTAGAAGTAGCAAAGGTCAATGCTAAAAACCTTATGGCTGATGTGAGATTTGTGGAAGGGGACTTTTTAACACCTTTTATTGACGTGGGAGCAAAGGCGGATGTTGTCATTTCCAACCCGCCTTATATTTCAGCAGATGATGAGGATAGTCTGGATGATGTAGTGCGTCTGCATGACCCTAAGTTAGCGTTGTTTGCTGAAGATGACGGTCTTGCTGCTTACAAAAAAATCATGTATCAGCTTCCTCAGGTAGTGAATGGAAAAGCTTTAGTGGCTTTTGAAATTGGTGATCAGCAAGGTGCTGCCGTACAAAAGCTAATGAAAGCTGTATTTCCAAAATCAGAACCAGAAATCGTACAAGACATCAATAAAAAGGACCGAATCGTCTACGCATGGATCTGAAAAATTCTGTTCTGTTGAAATCTATGAAACTAAACTTTTTAAAAACTTATGTTTAAACTGCTAGATTTCTGCCCATACTTATGACCAGAAGCAAAGGTTAAGGGGGCAGAAATCATGAAAAGAATCGTTTTTATATTTGTAAGTGCATTTATATTATTTTATAATCCAATGATTGGGTATGGAAATCAAAATGCGAATCAGGAAGAAGAGTATCAGGTGATTCCTGATGATTCCATTCGTCTGCGTATTTTAGCTCATTCAAATAGTGAAAAGGATCAACAAGTAAAGCATGAAATTAGAGATCAGGTGAATCAGGAAATTACAAAGTGGGTAAATGAGCTTACCAATATTGAGACTGCGCGTGATTTGATTCAATCGAAATTACCTGAAATTGAAACCATTGTGGCTAATGTCCTTAAGGAAAATGACATTCATCAAACATTTGATTTAGAATTTGGCGATGTACAATTCCCGAGTAAATTGTACGGCGGTCAGGTATACCCAGCTGGAACGTATGAAGCTTTGCTCATTACAATTGGGGATGGAAAAGGGGATAATTGGTGGTGTGTGTTATTCCCGCCCCTCTGTTTCCTCGATTTTTCAAATGGAACAACTGTCGCTTCTGCCGAGGAGGATACAACCGAAATGTCGAATCCAGATACCCAGAAGGTAGAAGTAGAGTTTTTTGTCGTAGATTGGTTTCACAGTATAGTAGATTGGCTGAAAAATCTATTTTAATGATCATATTTCACTCCTCATTTTCATAGAGTAGAACTAGAAATGAAGATGCGGGAGTGATTTTTTATGGTAAACATAGTACCTGTCCGTGAATATGATTCTAAAACAGTGGAGGATTTTTTCGGCAGCCATTGGGAAAACCAAACGAACAAACAGGAGCTTCTTACTTTTGGTAGATTTATAGAAATACATGGGGAGCGTAAAGGCTTTTATGCAATCATGCCTAGAGAAAATGATATCGGCCAGCTTCGAACCTTATACTTTACTGAGCAATTGCAAGCAAGTCTATTGCTCATGCTTATTGACTGGGTAAAAGAGGATGCTTCTCAGAATGGCTATGAGCAGCTTCTGGTATTTAGTCATCGTTTATCAACAGATAGCCTTTTCCAAACGTGGGGATTCGAAAAAATAACGGGACACCCCCCGATTTCTGTGGATAAACCTAGTGATGAAGGCGAATGGTGGATAACCAATGTCAACATATCCACAAATGCGGATAAAAACTGTTGATAATTTGTGTAAAACATGTGGATAAGCTCTTTAGCTTGTGAAAAACCCTCCTATCCTGTGGATAAGATGGTTTTTCTGTCCCTTATTGTGGATAATAGTAAAGCCCAGCGACATTCATTTGGTTTAATCGAAGTTTTAGTGGAGTCATTCTAGCCTGTATGGATTCATTTGCGTGTAAACGAATAATCCATTGTTTAGGGCTATAGCGAAAGCCTTTATAACTACAAGTCCCTATTTGTTACTCACATTCAACCTATCCTCCTTACTTGCCAACATCCCCCAAACAAGCCCATAATAGAAACAGAAATTTTTACGTAGGAGTGCGGCAAAATGACAGACAAGCAATACGAGACGAAATATTGGAATGTGGAGCATGAACAGATTGATGAACATAATGAACATATAAAGGAAGCAGCAGCAGCGATTCAACATCAGGAGGCAGTGGCTTTCCCTACTGAAACCGTTTATGGATTAGGGGCAGATGCGACAACTACTGAGGCTGTCCATAAAATTTTTCAAGCTAAAGGCCGGCCTGGGGATAATCCGTTAATTGTTCATATCGCCAATCTACAGCAGGTGGAAACAGTAGCGGAGGAGATCCCTGATCAGGCACGGAAACTAATGGATGCGTTCTGGCCAGGATCCCTTACCGTTATTTTAAAAAGTAATGGGGCCTCGGCTGAGAATGTAACAGCCGGGTTATCCACAGTAGGTGTGAGAATGCCGGATCATCCTGTGGCGCGTGCCCTGCTTACAGCCTGTAAGCTTCCTGTTGCAGCCCCGAGTGCCAATCAATCCGGGCGCCCGAGTCCCACGACCGCCCAGCATGTATTAGATGATTTAACCGGAAAAGTTTACGGTGTTGTAGATGGAGGTCCTACAGGAGTAGGTGTCGAATCAACAGTGGTGGATTGTACAGCTGAAACCGCAGTTATACTTCGCCCAGGTGGTGTAACAAAAGAGGATTTGGAAGCTGTAATTGGTCCAGTAAAAACAGCTTCTGATTTTAAAAATGAAAGGAAACAGCCCAAAGCACCAGGGATGAAATATACCCATTATGCACCTAATGCGCCGTTTTGGTTAATGGAGGGAAACGTCAACACCATACAGAATGAAATTAACCGTCTGCATAAGGAAGGAAAGAGAGTAGGCGTGATGGCAAGTGAAGAGCATGCAGAACAGTATCAACACGCCGTCGTTAAAAGCTGTGGATCAAAGGAGGATCTAAAAGAAGTAGCGCACAAAATCTATCATTGCCTGCGTTCGTTTAATAACGAAGATGTGGATATCATTCTTGGTGAAACCTTTCCTAAAGAGGGAGTAGGTGCAGCAGTTATGAATCGTTTAGAAAAGGCTGCAACTAAAGTCATGAAGTAACCCTTTGATAAGTGAATGAAGAGCTCAATACGTCATAAAGAAACGGCTAGTCTAAACCGAATCCTCTTCGCATATATTGGAGGTAGCATGTCCGAGGAGGGTTCACATGATTTCATATATCATTGGTGAATGGCTTACAATATCATTAATGGCGATTGCAGTAGGTATGGATGCATTCTCAGTAAGCCTTGGGATGGGAATGCTGAACTTACGCCTGCGCAAAATCGCCATCATAGGAATACTGATTGGCATCTTCCATATTATTATGCCATTTTTCGGAATACTGCTTGGCAATATTTTATCGCAAAGATTTGGTTCCTTTGCTATCTATGTGGGGGGAATCCTCCTGATTGTTCTGGGCATTCAAATGTTTATCCATTCTTTTTCAAAAGAGAACAACACATATTTAGTGAGGGGAGCCGGTCTTTTTATATTTGCTTTTACCGTTAGTCTGGATAGCTTTTCGGTGGGGCTTAGCTTAGGTATGTTTGGCGTTCGAACGATTGTTGCGCTACTTTTATTTGGATTAGCCAGCATGGTCCTTACATGGCTTGGTTTTTTACTTGCGCGAAAGGCTTCCAGTTTACTTGGCTCCTACAGTGAAGTTCTTGGTGGCAGCATTCTTTGTGCCTTTGGTATTCAACTATTATTATAATGCTCAAGTAAATCAAACGGATTAGAACTGGAAGAGCAGTTATCTTGCATGCTTAGGGGCTGAGGCAAATAAAGAGCTGGATTCATAAATAAATGCTTCTCTTTGGCAAGATTATTTCTTCTTTCATTTTGAAAATGAGCGTTTAGCCAAAAGTGACAGGTGCCCCTTATTAATGATATATTTTTGCTAAGAAATGAATGGAGGGTACCAGCATGAAAAATATCCTTTTTGTCTGTACTGGCAACACTTGTCGAAGCCCCATGGCAGAAGCCCTTTTAAAGCATAAATCAAAAGATATTCAAGTGAAATCGGCAGGCCTTTTTGCTGGTAAGGGTGCACCAGCATCAACACAAACTCGAGAGGTTCTATCCGAAAACGGAATTAATCTGAATCACCAATCCCAGCCCCTAACTCCACAACTAGTCGAATGGGCAGACCTCATTTTGACTATGACCTCAAATCATAAGCAAAGCATTATCATGCAATATTCGGAAGCTGAAGATAAGGTATTTACTTTAAAGGAATATGTAGATGAAAACCAACTGGAAATATGGAGGGAACTGAAGGAAGCTTATGCAACCTTAGAGAGTAATCGTGCCATTCTCAAAACCTCTGATGACAAGGATTTAAGTCGAAAAAATGAGGAAACCCGCAAAAAAATAGACGCTTTGGAAAAACAAGTGGAAAGTTTAGATATTCAGGATCCTTTTGGCGAAGATGTGAACGTTTATCGAAAAACCCTGGAAGAGCTCGAAAAATATATTGAACTTCTTTGGGAAAAGGTAGACAATAGAGACAAATAGAATATACGGGTTTTGGGGGGATTAGAGAATGGCAGATAAACACCGCTTCAGCCTAAAGGTTAAGCTTGTCTGTTTTACCACGGTTCTGGCCCTTATTACATATGGGACAAGCGCATTTTTTATTTATGTATTAAATGATTATTTACAATCGTTTTTAGGCTTATCAGAACCGGTTTATATGATTACGATTTTACTGCTCGGGATTATTTGGTCAGGGATTTTAGCTTATTTTGCAGCTGGATTTATTATTAAACCACTGTTAAAACTAAAGGATGCCGCTAATGAAGCAGCAAATGGCAACATGGCAAAAGATGTCGAAGTATCCAAATCCAATGATGAAATTCGTTCTCTAGGGTTAGCTTTTAATACCATGCTGGCGAGCCTTCGTGATATCATTACAAATATCGAGGACAATTTTGATCAAACCCATCAATCAGTTGGAGCAATCAAACAATCGGTAATGAACGCAGAGCAGCAGGCAAGTACCATTTCACAAACCATTTCAGAAATCGCTTCGGGTGCAGAAAGTTCTTCCTCATCCATTTTACAAACGGCGGAATCTGTTGAAGAAGCGACCCGCCTGGCAAGAGAGGTGCAGAAGGAAGCTAAGCATTCCCATTCGTTATCACAAGGCATGCTTGAGACACTTAATCAGTCAAAAGGAATTATTGGGAAATTGGTGACCAGTGTTCAAAATATCTCTACAGATCAGAAAAATTCATTGGAAGCTGTGGAACGATTGGAAAAAAACGCAGCTGAGGTTGAAAAAATCATTTCCCTTGTTGGAGAAATTGCGGAACAGACAAACCTTTTAGCCTTAAATGCCTCTATTGAAGCAGCAAGAGCAGGAGAACATGGACAAGGCTTTGCTGTGGTAGCTGAAGAAGTGCGTAAACTTGCAGATGAGAGTTCCAGAGCGGTTCAAAATATTTCAGGTTTCATTGCAACGATTCAGCAGGATGTTAGAGGCGTAGTAGAACAAATTCAGAATCAAGTCAGCTATGCGAGACAAGAGGCTTCTAAGGGTGAGGAATCCAATGTGGCCATTGAAAATGTGTCTACGTCTGTTAACGAAGTGGCAGATGCTGTAGGGAATATTTCAGATTTAATGGATAAACAACTAGCTACCATGGAAGCAACATCTAAAGAATCTCAGGAAGTTGCAGCGATTGCAGAGCAAACCACTGCCGGAACTGAGGAAGTAAGCGCGTCTATTCAGGAACAAAATGCAGTGATACAAGAAGTTAGTAAAAAAGCTTATCAATTAGAGCAGCAAGCGAAACAACTCAATCGTCAAATTCATAAGTTTCAAAAATAATGGAAGGAGCTTTTCGCTTGGTGAAGAACATGTCTGACTTACAAACCGACATTAAAAGTCATCTTGAGGAACTAAATCACGATTGGCTGAGGAGTAATCGTTTAAAACATGGTCAGATTTTTGTGCTTGGGTGTTCAACGAGTGAAGTAGCAGGAGAACGCATTGGTACGTCTGGAAGTGAAGAAATTGCTGAAGTGATATTTTGGGGAATGCAGACGTTACAAAAAGAAACGGGAGTACACCTTGCTTTTCAATGCTGCGAACACTTAAACCGCTCCCTTGTAGTAGAACAGAACACAATGGAAAGGTTTAACTTAACCCAAGTGTCAGCTGTACCCATTCCGAAAGCCGGGGGATCGATGGCTTCCTATGCTTATCGCCACATGGGGAATCCGGTCCTGGTTGAGTCCATTACTGCTCATGCAGGTATGGATATTGGGGATACATTTATCGGAATGCACTTAAAACAGGTAGTCGTCCCGCTTCGTTTAAAGCGCAAGAACATAGGTGAAGCCCATGTGACCGCCGGCTTTTCACGTCCGAAGCTCATTGGTGGTGAACGAGCCGTCTATTCAATACCAGAATAAGTACATTAAACCATAAAATTTGAGTAATCTGTGAGGAGGAGAAAGCTGTGGAGCATTTAAAAAACGTAGATCCGGAAATTACGGAAGCACTCAAAAAGGAAAAAAAGAGACAGCAGGATAAAATTGAACTGATTGCATCTGAGAATTTTGTTTCAGAAGCGGTAATGGAAGCAGCAGGATCAGTCATGACGAACAAATATGCAGAAGGCTACCCTGGACGTCGTTATTATGGGGGCTGTGAATACGTAGATATTGCCGAAAATTTAGCCCGTGATCGTGCGAAACAATTATTTGGAGCTGACCATGCTAACGTACAGCCACATTCTGGTGCCCAGGCGAACATGGCAGTATATTTTACCATTCTTGAACCCGGCGATACGGTTTTAGGCATGAACTTAAACCATGGAGGTCACTTAACCCATGGAAGTCCTGTAAACTTTAGTGGAACACAATATAATTTTGTAGATTATGGTGTGGATAATGAAAGTGAGCAAATTGATTATGAGGCTGTTTTGGCCAAAGCAAAAGAGGTGCAGCCGAAGCTTATCGTTGCTGGGGCGAGCGCTTATCCCCGTGAAATTGATTTTGCTAAATTCCGTGAAATTGCTGATGAAACAGGTGCGTACTTAATGGTAGACATGGCGCATATTGCTGGGCTTGTTGCAACTGGACTTCACCCAAATCCAGTGCCATATGCCCATTTTGTCACAACAACAACGCATAAAACCTTGCGCGGTCCTCGAGGCGGAATGATTCTTTGCCAGGAGGCGTTTGCTAAAAAGCTGGATAAATCTGTTTTCCCGGGCATACAGGGCGGTCCGCTTATGCATATTATTGCTGCTAAAGCTGTAGCCTTTAAAGAAGCGTTGGAGCCGGATTTTAAAACCTACTCACAACAAATTATTGATAATGCAAAACGCTTAGGTGAATCCCTGACAAATGAAGGGGTACGTCTTGTATCCGGTGGCACAGATAACCATTTACTATTGCTCGATTTACGTCCACTTGAATTAACCGGAAAAGTAGCTGAAAAGGCTCTTGATGACGTAGGTATAACCGTCAATAAAAATACCATTCCGTTTGATCCGGAAAGCCCATTTGTGACAAGTGGTATCCGAATCGGAACTGCAGCTGTTACCACACGTGGCTTTGATTTAGAAGCAATGGACGAAATTGCAGCTATTATTGCTCTAACCTTGAAAAATACCGACAATGAAGAAAAATTACAAGAAGCGAAAGAGCGGGTGGAAGCATTAACAGCGAAATATCCGCTGTATCTGGACTAATTAAGGAAGCAGACGGTTCTGAAACCTGAGATTCCTTATTTCAGCTAGATTCCCAGCTCTTTTGCTAAAAAAGGAAGACTGGCAAGGATTTATTGGTGCCAGTCTTTTTTGTGGGAAATTTTTGCTTTTACATCATGACTTAGCTTTTTATGCTATGAGTGGTAAAATGATTTATTAGGATGTCTATATCAACTGGGTTAGGTAAATTTTCAACCAGCTAAAATTAAATTTTTCAGAAATCACCTATACAGTTGAAACGATAATTTTATTTCAGTACAATTTGAAAGATATATCTTTTAATAAAAGGAGAGTTCGGTTCATGGGAAAAGTGTACGTATTCGACCATCCACTGATTCAACACAAACTAACATTTATTCGTGATAAAAGTACGGGAACGAAGGAATTTAGAGAGCTTGTTGATGAGGTAGCAACATTAATGGCGTTTGAGATTACAAGAGATCTTCCACTTCAGGAAGTTACAATTGAAACGCCTGTGGAGACGGCAAAATCAAACGTGTTGGCTGGCAAAAAACTTGGTCTTATCCCCATTTTACGTGCTGGTTTAGGCATGACTGACGGAATTCTTCAACTTATTCCAGCTGCGAAGGTCGGTCACGTTGGGTTATATCGTGATCCTGAGACCCTTCAGCCTGTGGAATACTATGTGAAACTACCATCTGATATTGAAGAGCGGGAATTAATCGTCATTGACCCGATGCTTGCAACAGGTGGTTCAGCTATTGAAGCCATTCAGGCATTGAAAAAACGTGGAGCCAAACAAATTCGCCTTATGTGCCTGATAGCAGCACCAGAGGGCGTAGAAGCTGTTAAAGAAGCACACCCTGATGTGGACATCTATTTGGCAGCTTTAGACGAAAAATTAAACGAAAAAGGGTACATAATTCCAGGTCTTGGAGATGCAGGAGATCGATTGTACGGAACGAAATAATATCTATTAATGATGGGGAGTGGTGAAAGTGAACAAGCGCCTGCGAGTGATGATTATATTTGGGACTAGGCCAGAAGCAATCAAGATGGCACCACTGGTCTTAGAATTAAAAAAGCGAACAGAACAATTTGAGCCGATTGTAACCGTCACCGCACAGCACCGTGAAATGCTGGATCAGGTTTTAGATTTATTCGGAATTGAACCGGATTTTGATTTAAATATTATGAAACAGCGGCAAACCTTGGCAGAGATAACAACGAGGGCTCTTGAAGGTCTTGATAAGGTTATGAAAGAAACCACTCCCGATATGATTTTGGTTCATGGAGATACAACAACTACATTTACCGCCAGTCTGGCTGCTTATTATAATCAGATTCCAGTTGGGCATGTAGAGGCGGGGCTTAGAACATGGAATAAATACTCCCCATTCCCTGAAGAAATGAACCGCCAGTTAACCGGCGTTATGGCTGACTTGCATTTTGCCCCAACTCATAAAGCAGAGCAAAATTTGTTGCGGGAAGGTAAAGATCAACACCATATTTTTGTAACAGGAAACACGGCTATTGATGCCTTAAAAACGACCATCCAATCTGACTATGAGCATAAAGGTTTGATAAAGGCTGAGGGAAAACGACTTGTTCTTGTCACGGCTCATCGGAGGGAAAACCTGGGGAACAAAATGGAGCAAATGTTTCGTTCAATCAAACGTTTGACTGATAAACATGAAGACATACAGGTCATTTATCCTGTCCACTTAAATCCAGTAGTTCAAGACACAGCGAAGAAGATATTAGGTGATCATAATCGAATTGACCTTATCGAACCTCTTGAAGTTCTTGACTTTCATAACTTTGCAGCGAGATCTCATCTGATATTAACGGATTCAGGTGGTGTCCAGGAAGAAGCGCCATCACTTGGGGTACCGGTTCTCGTGCTCAGAGATACGACGGAAAGACCTGAAGGAGTAGAAGCTGGCACCTTAAAACTTGCCGGGACAGATGAAGAGACGATTTATAAATTGGCAGATGAGCTGCTTTCAAACGAACATGCTCACGACCAGATGGCTTGGGCTTCCAACCCATACGGTGATGGACAGGCATCCAAAAGAATAGCAGACGCCATTTTGTACTTCTTTAACCAGACAAAAGAAGAACCCGAACGCTTTCGAGTAACCTGACTCTCTTTAAAGAGAGTCAGGTTTTTATTAGTTTCGATGGGATTAATCCTGTTATTTAATGATTAATTGGTTTATAAGTGTAATTCGAATTATCACGGACCCATTTAATTAAAACAATTTTTTAATATTTTAAATCACCAATATAAAATTCCGAACCCCCACGCATATTTTTTTATCTCACAACAAAAACTAATAAGAAAAAAGTGGGAGCGGTTCAATCTATGATAAGTAAGGCCATAACGAAAGTCACCATTATTCTTTTTCTCACAGCAGCATCCTTTCTCACATCCTTCGATCCTCGCTACGCTCAAGCCATGGGTGAGGAGGTTTCTGTTATTGTTGAAGTAGACGGAAATCCCTATAAGTGGAAGAATTACATAGAAGATTATCATCCGTTCGTAGAAGTTGTACATGTTTATGATACGCTCTTGAATGCACTTGCTATAAAGGGTGAGGCGAAAGATGTTTATGATATTGATAAAGAGGATTTTATTCAGCATGTTTTCCCGGCACAGACTTATGAGGTACCGCAGCCAACTATAAAAAACTCAGAATCTAATGAAACCAAATTATCGTCACATCAAAGCAATCATTCTGGGCAAAAGGAAACACCTTCCTCATCAAGCGTAAAGCCTCCAAGCCGTCCCGTTCAGTCGAAATATACAGGTGAGGGTGTAAAGGTTGGTGTGATTGATACCGGAATTGCTTATGAACATCCTGATTTGGAGACAAGCTTTAAGGGCGGGTATGATGTCGTGGAATTTGATGAAGATCCAATGGAGACCTTGCCCAAGCAAGGAGCACCAACATTTCACGGTTCTCATGTATCAGGTATTATAGCGGCCAATGGGGAGATGCAGGGTGTTGCACCTGATGCTGAGATTTATGCTTATCGTGCTCTTGGCCCCGGAGGTGTAGGTTCATCTGTAGGGATCATTGCAGCGATTGAAAGAGCGGTTGAAGATGGTATGGATATCATTAACCTGTCGCTGGGGAGCACCGTGAATAGTCCTGATTGGCCCACGAGTATGGCTGTGAATAAGGCGATTGATCAGGGTGTAGCTGTAGTTATTGCAAACGGGAATTCAGGGCCGGAAAATTGGACTGTTTCTTCCCCGGCTACATCGGTAAAAGCCCTGTCAGTAGGAGCTTCCATTACCGAAATGGACATCCCTTTTTTAGCAGCACCGCTTGATGATAAAAAAATTACTTTAAGTCCCATGATGGGCTCGCCTGATTGGGAGCTTCAAAAGCCGTATAAATTGATAAATGGGGGACTGGGAAAGAAGCCGATTGATAATGCGGAAGGGAAAATTGTTTTGTTTAAACGGGGTGACATTCCGTTCACCGAAAAAGTTCGGAAGGCTGAGGAAGCAGGGGCCATAGCTGCGATTATTTATAATAACGAAAAAGGGAAGCTTGAAGGAGGGTTAACCGTACCCCCATCTATTCCGGTTGCTGCTGTGTCAAAGAAGGATGGGAAATGGCTGCTCGAAAAGACCAAAAACGAGGAATGGCTGCATACATCTTATCAGCATTTGGAGGATAAACTTGCCTCGTTCAGCTCAAAAGGTCCAGTTGTAGCCAATTGGGACATAAAACCAGAAGTCATTGCACCTGGCGTCAAAATAGCAAGTACAGTGCCCGGGGGCTATCAGGAATTACAGGGGACAAGTATGGCTGCTCCATTTGTTACGGGTGTTTTAGCGCTTATTAAAGAGGCCCATCCTGAATGGGGACCGAAAAAATTAAAAGCTGCTGTTCTCTCAACATCAAAGCCTTATCAAAATCAGGAAGGACGTCTTTATAAACCAATTGAACAAGGGATGGGTGAAGTAAAGCCGGAAAAGAGTATTAATCCGGACATTCTGATTTATGGAAGTCGACTCACTTTTGGAAAAGTTGATCAGCGAAACGAAACCAAAACGGTAAACATGGTTATAGAAAACCGCTCCAATCAGGAGAAAAAGTTTCGATTTGATATTCCGAATGATTCCAAAGGTGTTACGTGGGATGTTCCTCAAACGTTTTACGTAAAGCCCAAGGAAAAGAAAAGGGTTAAAGTTGGATTACGGGTACATTCTGGAAATTTAAAAAAAGGATTACATCAGGGCTGGTTATCATTATATAATGAAAACGAAGCCATGAAATTACCGTACCTATTTGTGAATAAAACATCCAACTATCCAAAAATTGATGGTTTGGAGCTGTCTGTTTCACCCTTTAAACAGGATCAATTGAAATATCGCATGTATCTTCCGGATGGTGCTGATCAATTAACAATAGACTTATATGATCCAAGTACACTGCGTTATATTAAAACCATTGTGGAAGAAAAAGATGTAGAAGCGGGCATGTTAGAAAGTGTTTTACCGAAAGAAAAGGTAGGAAAAGATCAGTATCTTGCACTTGTCAAGGTCTTAAATGGTCAAGAATATAGTTCAATTGTGACAGATTTTCAAATTTTGCAGCACCCTTCATAATTTTAACTGTAAATTTATTGACAGAAAAAAGCTACTATTGTATGCTAATCTAGGTGTATGATAGGGTTTTCAAGCACCCTCTTATGTTTGAATTTAACCCATGGATTGAGGTGCCCTCATGGGTAAAGATCAAAAGCCTTTTCATGCCTTTGCGTTGACAAGTGCAATTATTTCCTATTTGTCAGGGTGTACGCTAGTTGGCATATTTTTCGGAAGATGGATTGACCAGAAACTTGGCCTGTTTCCAACTTTTTTAATTGTTGGACTTTTCATTGGCTTGGGTGTAGGGGTTTATGGCACAATTAACTTAGTCAACAAATACACAGGAGATAACTAATATGCAGCAATACAAGATGATGGTCAATCGTCAAAGGAAATGGATGCTATATTTACTAGCCCTCTTTGTTATTGGGTGGGGTTTTACATCTTATCCTGATATATTTTTAAGCCTGATTTTAGGCTCCTCATTAAGTTTTTTTAACCTCTGGCTCATACAACGCAAGGTTAACCAAGTAGGACATGCTGCATCCAAACAGGTGACCTCCCGAGCTCTTGGGACTTTTTCACGTTTTGCAAGTGCAGCACTCGCGGTGGTCATTGCATTCCGCTATCCGCAATATTTCCAAGCAATACCCGTTATATTGGGATTAATGACAGCTTACATGGTCATTATCATAGATTATGCTCTACATCTTAAAGAATTAAACCCTAGGAAGTGAGGTGAAATATTTTGGAACACGAGGCACCGATTTACCAAGATTTGTTTGGCATCTCATGGTTAGACTTTAACCTTTCCAATGTGGTGATGATGATTGTTGCCGCAACCATTGTATTGATTATTGGTGTTTTAGCTAGTCGGAATATGCAGCAAAAACCGACGGGACTTCAGAATTTTATGGAATGGTTAATTGATTTTGTCAAAGGAATCATTGGTGGCAATATGGATTGGAAAACTGGTAAACAGTTTCTTCCCTTGGGTATGACGTTGATTACATATATCTTCGTTTCCAATATTTTAGGGGTTATCATGATGATTAGCATCAACCATGACTTATGGTGGAAATCCCCAACATCTGATCCGGGGATTACATTGTCACTAGCCGTTTTAGTTATTCTATTAACAAACTATTATGGTGTTAAAACATTAGGTGCAAAAGAGTATGGTAAGAGCTTTATTAAACCACTTCCATTAATGTTGCCTTTTAACATTATTGAAGAATTCGCCAATACGTTGACGTTAGGTCTTCGTTTATTTGGTAACATTTATGCAGGGGAGATTCTATTAACTCTACTTGCAGGACTCATGACATCTGGAGCTCTTGGATTCTTTGGAGGTATTATTCCAATGTTGGCCTGGCAAGGCTTCAGTATCTTTATAGGTGCAATCCAGGCATTTATTTTCACGATGTTAACAATGGTCTATATGTCCCACAAAGTGAGTCATGACCATTAATTTTTAATACTGAAAAAATTAATTAATAATATTTTGAGGAGGAATTTATAATGTCAGGAATAGCAGCCGCAATTGCAGTAGGTTTAGCCGCACTTGGTGCAGGTGTAGGTAACGGTCTTATCGTAAGTCGTACAGTAGAGGGAATCGCGCGTCAACCAGAACTCCGCGGTGCCCTTCAAACAACTATGTTCATCGGTGTAGCATTGGTCGAAGCCCTACCAATCATCGCCGTCGTAATCGCATTTATGGTAATGTAGGTTTAAAAGCGGAAGGGCCCCGCTTAGCTCCGACCGCATAAGCAGAATACGCGGAGTGGCGTGCTTTTGGCCACGGAGCGGATTATGCTTATGACGGCTTGGAGCTGGGCACTGGAGCTGGATAGGTTTAAAAGCGGAAGGGCCCCGCTTAGCTCCGACCGCATAAGCAGAATACGCGGAGTGGCCTGCACTTTTGCTACGTAACGGATTATGCTTATGACGGTTTGGAGCTGAGCCCTGTAGCTGGACAAAGAAAAGCGGAAGGACCAACACTCCAAAGGGTTTCTCAACTCACAAACAAACGATTGTTTAACCCCAAGGAGTTAGTCCAACCGCAATCCTTATTCAAGTAAAGAAGCTTTTCGCCATCTGAACTTGGTTTTAAAAACAAGTTTGACGATTGAAAAGCCGATATCAAATGTTTTGGCGAAAGGAGTGTGTGTGGCGTGTTAGATACAAGCGTTCTCGTATTAAACGCTAGTGGATTCAGCTTTAATGGTGGCGATATTATTGTATCCTTGCTAACGTTCATTATTTTGCTATACTTTCTAAAGAAATTTGCATGGGGTCCATTGATGAACGTGATGAAAGAACGTGAGGATCATATCGCAAATGAAATAGATACTGCAGAAAAAAATCGCCAGGAAGCAGAACGCTTAGCAGAGGAAGCAAAAGAAAACATCAGAAATACAAGACAAGAAGCACAGCAAATTGTTGAAGATGCTAAGCAGACGGCGAAAGAACAAGAACAATCCATTATTCATGCTGCTCGCAATGAAGCAGATCGTATAAAAGAAACAGCTCGTCAGGAAATCGAGCAGGAAAAAGATAAAGCCATTACGGCATTACAAGATCAAGTGGCTTCCTTGTCCGTAAGAATTGCCAGCAAAGTCATTGAAAAAGAACTCTCTGAGAAAGATCAGGAGGAGCTTATCAATGAGTACATCAAAGAGGTAGGAGATAACGATGAGTGATTCAGTTGTTGCGAGTCGTTATGCCGTTGCCCTTTTTGAATTAGGACAAGAGAAATCATTACTCGATCAACTTTTAACGGAAGTCCAAACTGTACAATCCGTTTTTAAAGAAAACAAGGAGTTAAATATTCTCCTTCAACATCCAAGCATTTCCGCCGAGAAGAAAAAAACGCTTTTAAAGGATGCTTTCAAGGATGTTACCAAGGAATTATTAAACACACTGTTTATTATGGTTGAAAGCCATCGTGAAACGGAAATTACATCGATGACAAAAGCTTTCATTTCGATGACAAATGAATCACGCGGGGTAGCCGAAGCTGATGTCTATTCCGTTCGAGCGTTATCGGATGATGAGAAGCAGTCACTAGAAAAAGTGTTTGCAGAGAAACTAGGGAAAAACTCTCTACATATTACAAACATCATTGACCCATCTCTTATTGGTGGAGTGAAACTCAAAATTGGGAATCGCATTTATGATGGAAGTGTTAGTAGAAAGTTAGAACGTATTGAACGTGAGCTGGTTTCTGCAAACAAATAAGATAGGGGTGAAATTGGATGAGCATCAATGCTGAAGAAATCAGTGCGCTGATCAAACAGCAAATCGAAAATTATGAATCTGATATAGAAGTAAATGATGTAGGTACTGTTATTACGGTTGGTGACGGTATCGCACGTGTTCATGGTCTTGATAATGTCATGTCCGGTGAGCTTGTTGAATTTTCCAATGGTGTAATGGGTATGGCACAAAACCTTGAAGAAAATAATGTCGGTATTGTCATCCTTGGACCTTTCTCAGAAATTCGTGAAGGCAGTGAGGTACGCCGTACAGGCCGCATTATGCAGGTGCCTGTAGGAGAAAATCTTAAAGGCCGGGTTGTAAATCCTCTAGGCCAGCCAATCGATGGTTTAGGAGATATTGAAACAAGTAAAACTCGCCCAATTGAATCACCGGCACCTGGTGTAATGGATCGTAAATCTGTTGATGAACCATTACAGACAGGTCTTAAGGTTATTGACTCCATGATTCCAATTGGCCGTGGTCAGCGTGAGCTTGTAATCGGGGACCGTCAAACCGGTAAAACAGCGATTGCATTAGATACAATCATTAACCAGAAGGATCAGGATATGATTTGTATTTATGTAGCTATCGGACAAAAGGAATCAACCGTACGTGGCGTAGTGGAAACCCTTCGCCAAAATGGTGCGCTTGATTACACGATTGTTGTTTCCGCTGGTGCATCTGACCCGGCACCACTCTTATACCTGGCTCCATATGCGGGTGTATCCATGGGTGAAGAGTTCATGTATAACGGAAAGCACGTTTTAGTTGTATATGACGACTTATCCAAGCAGGCAGCTGCTTATCGTGAACTTTCCCTGTTACTTCGCCGTCCACCAGGCCGTGAAGCATTCCCGGGAGATGTTTTCTATATTCACTCACGTCTGCTTGAGCGTGCAGCAAAGCTTAGTGATGACAAAGGTGGCGGATCCTTAACCGCACTTCCTTTCGTTGAAACTCAGGCGGGAGACATTTCCGCATACATTCCGACCAACGTCATCTCCATTACAGATGGACAGATTTTCTTAGAGACGGATCTATTTAACTCCGGTGTACGTCCGGCGGTTAACGCAGGTCTTTCCGTATCCCGAGTTGGTGGGGACGCTCAAATTAAAGCGATGAAGAAGGTTGCCGGTACACTCCGTCTTGACCTTGCTTCCTTCCGTGAGCTTGAATCATTCGCTCAGTTTGGTTCCGACCTGGATAAAGCAACACAGGATAAACTGAACCGTGGTGCTAGAACCGTTGAAATGCTGAAACAGGGACTTCACCAGCCACAGCCGGTTGAAAAGCAGGTATCCATTATTTACGCATTGACCAATGGATATCTTGATGACATCCCAGTTGAAGACGTGCAGCGGTTTGAATCCGAATTGTTCGACTGGATGGATAAAAACGCAACCGAAATTCTGGAGCATATTCGTTCAACAGGTCAACTGCCGGAAAAAGAAGACTTCAACAATGCGATTGAAAGCTTCAAGAAAACGTTTGTTGTATCCGAATAAGTGATTTGCATAATGGCTAGTCCAGAAAAAGGTGGTGAAATGGTGTGGCATCCCTTAATGACATAAAAGGCAGAATTAATTCAACGAAAAATATGAAAAAAATCACGAGTGCAATGGAAATGGTTTCAACAGCCAAGCTGAATCGTGCCGAACAAAATGCCAAGTCATTTGTTCCGTATATGGAAAAGATTCAGGAGGTTGTAGCCAGCATTGCCTCTGGTGACTCTGACGCCAATCATCCAATGTTGACGTCCAGAGATGTAAAAAAGACCGGCTACGTTGTCATTACGGCAGATCGTGGTCTGGCAGGTGCTTTTAACAGTAACGTACTTCGGGAATTAAATAATAATCTTTCGAAGCACAAGTCAAAAGATGAATATATCGTCATTGCAATCGGAAAAATGGCACGGGAGTTCTGCAGAAAACGGAACATGCCTGTCGCGACAGAGGTTGTAGGTATCGACGACCAGCCGGACTTTGCCGACATTAAAGAACTGGCGACCGAGACGGTAAATCTGTTCGTTAATGAAGAAGTTGACGAAATTTACATGATCTACAATCATTTTGAAAGCATAATTTCCCAGAAAGTGACCGAAAAGAAATTGCTTCCATTAACAGATTTAGACAGTGGGAATCAGAAGACGTCAAGCTCTTACGAATACGAGCCTAATCAGGAAGATATTTTAAATGTTTTACTGCCGCAGTATGCTGAAAGTCTGGTATACGGTGCGATTTTAGACAGTAAAGCCAGTGAGCATGCCGCACGTATGACGGCTATGAAGAATGCTACCGATAATGCGAACGATATGATTGATGACCTAAGCTTAACGTATAACCGTTTACGTCAGGCAGCCATCACTCAGGAGATTTCCGAAATCGTTGGTGGAGCATCCGCTCTAGAATAGGACATGAATGCAGTAAGGAGGGAAAAGGATGAGCAAAGGATATATCACTCAGGTAACAGGTCCGGTAGTAGACGTGAAGTTTAATTCCGACAACCTGCCTGAAATCTATAATGCTTTAGTCGTAAAGCATGAAGCGCAGGATGACTCAAGCGTTGATATTGATCTTACATTGGAAGTTGCTTTGCATTTAGGTGACGACACCGTTCGTGCCATTGCCATGTCAGGTACAGAAGGCCTTGTACGTGGTATGGAAGTGCAGGATACGGGCGCACCAATTTCCGTTCCGGTTGGGGATGAAACCCTTGGACGTGTATTTAACGTGTTAGGCGATAAAATTGACTTAGAAGATGAAATTGGCGAAGAAGTGGATCGGAACCCAATCCATCGTCCATCTCCTGAGTTTGAGAACCTGTCAACAGGAACTGAAATTCTTGAAACCGGAATTAAAGTTGTAGACTTGCTTGCTCCTTATACAAAAGGTGGTAAGATCGGTCTGTTCGGTGGTGCCGGTGTTGGTAAAACCGTATTAATTCAGGAGCTCATTAACAACATTGCCCAGGAGCACGGAGGTATCTCCGTATTTACCGGTGTTGGAGAGCGTACCCGTGAAGGTAACGACCTTTACTTTGAAATGAAAGATTCCGGAGTTATTTCCAAAACAGCCATGGTATTCGGACAGATGAACGAACCCCCAGGTGCCCGTATGCGTGTGGCCCTGACAGGTCTGACAATGGCTGAATACTTCCGTGATGTAGAAGGTCAGGACGTTCTGTTATTTATCGATAACATTTTCCGTTTTACACAGGCTGGTTCAGAGGTATCCGCCTTACTCGGCCGTATGCCATCTGCCGTTGGTTATCAGCCAACCCTTGCGACGGATATGGGTCAATTGCAAGAGCGTATTACATCAACCGATAAAGGTTCAATCACATCCATTCAGGCTGTATACGTTCCTGCCGATGACTATACAGACCCGGCACCAGCGACCGTTTTCGCTCACTTGGATGCGACAACAAACCTGGAGCGTTCCTTATCAGAGATGGGTATCTACCCAGCTGTGGACCCGCTTGCTTCAACTTCCCGTGCCCTTGACCCTAACGTAGTAGGCGAAGAGCACTATGAAGTGGCACGTAACGTTCAAAGTACTCTGCAGAAATATAGAGAGCTTCAGGATATTATTGCCATCTTAGGTATGGATGAATTAAGCGATGAGGACAAACTTACCGTTGCCCGTGCCCGTCGTATTCAGTTCTTCCTATCACAGAATTTCCACGTAGCTGAACAGTTCACTGGTCAGCCAGGATCCTATGTTCCAGTTGAAGAAACCGTTCGTGGATTCAAGGAAATTCTTGATGGTAAATATGACGACATTCCAGAAGATGCCTTCCGTCTGGTTGGACGCATCGAAGAAGTTGTTGAAAAAGCTGAACAAATAGAGTCTTAGGGGAAGTGCAACTTTCTAATTAGAAGCCCAAGGAGGGGTTAACCATGAAAACAGTGACCGTGAGTGTTGTCACTCCTGATGGCCCTGTATTGGAAAATGCGTACGAAATGGTTAGCTGTAAAGCAGAAAATGGCGAACTTGGGATCCTGCCAGGGCACATTCCCCTCGTTGCGCCATTAACCATCAGCTCTGTACGTTTAAAAAAAGAAGGAGACGAGGATGAACTCGCCGTCAGCGGTGGCTTCCTGGAAGTCCGCCCTGACAATGTCACCATTTTAGCCCAATCCGCTGAAAAACCAGGTGACATCGATGTTGAACGGGCACGCAAAGCCAAAGAACGTGCCGAACGCCGTCTCCAGTCCAAACAAGACGATATTGACTTTAAACGCGCCCAGTTAGCGTTACAGCGTGCAGTGAATCGCTTAGATATCGCAGGAACTAAATAATAAACGTTTACTAAACAAAACCGGAATCCCCATAGGTAGAGGGGTTCCGGTTTTTTGTGGTGTAAGGGATTGGATTGCGATGTAGCGGTGGTATTGATTGAGTTGTTAGGCGAGGAAAAAGTGGAAATACCGGGAATTTTGATTGAAAAGGAAGTATTTGATTCTTCGGGCAGGAGAATTCATCCTGAAACTGAATAATAATTCAATATAAATATCTAATCATTAATCCGCTCACTACCGGAATTAAGTGTATTTTGAAAATAATTCGTCCTGTTTTTGAAATAATTAAACCTATTCTCAAAAAGATTGATCCTATGGGGAAGACTACTACTCTGGAAGTAATTATATTTAACCGGAAAAGAATGTATTAAACCTGTAGAATGACATTTAATCATGCAATCATGAACATTTATCTTTTTCCTTACGTTCTATAAAATACCAGTAATCCATCTTATCTTAAGACCTCCAAAGTAAAGTTCCTGCAACATTTTTTCCGCATGTCTCTCATACATAACTCATACAATGATAATAAATCTACATGTCTGAAAAAGTGGGACTATCGACAATATAAGTTAATAATGCTACAATGGAAGCGATTGCAAAATAGTTTGATAATTTAGAAAAGTAGAACAAGAGAGGTGAAGCTATGGACTCTCTTCATGTCTATCAAAACAGCTATACGATGATAGTTGTATTTATGGTGATTGCATTCATGCTCCCAATAGTGGCTTTAACAGCAGGAAAACTCTTGCGCCCGAACGAACCGACAAAAGCCAAAATGAAAATCTATGAGAGTGGTGTTGAGCCCTTTCAGGATGCACGTGTTAGGTTTAATGTACGTTATTATTTGTTTGCCTTAATGTTTGTTCTATTTGATGTAGAAACCGTCTTTTTATATCCGTGGGCTGTTGCCTATGATCATTTGGGCATCTTTGCGTTAATTGAAATGTTAATCTTTATTGTCGTGCTCTTTCTCGGTTTAGTATATGCATGGAAAAAGGGAGTGCTTAAATGGACATGAATTTAGAGGCTATTACAGCTCAAGAACGGGATGAAATGCACCGTAATGTGTTTTTTATTACCCTGGAGCAGCTTAAGTCCTGGGCGCGCAGCAATTCACTTTGGCCAGTGCAATTTGGCTTAGCCTGTTGTGCCATTGAAATGATGGGAGTCGGAGCGTCTCACTATGATTTAGACCGCTTTGGATCGATTTTTCGCTCATCCCCAAGACATTCCGATTGTATGATCGTTTCGGGAACGGTAACGAAAAAAATGGCTCCGATTATTCGTAGACTTTACGATCAAATGCCTGAACCGAAATGGGTAATTGCCATGGGTTCCTGTGCTACAGCAGGAGGACCTTATTTTTACTCTTATTCGGTAGTAAAAGGCGTCGATCAAGTGGTGCCCGTTGATGTTTATATACCTGGTTGTCCACCTAATCCAGCAGCACTCATTTATGGTATTAATAAACTCCAGGAAAAAATCCGCTATGAAGCAAAAACGGGAAAGCGGGTGACCAATACATGACAGAAGAACAGGACCATCAATCAAATCAAAACCAGGAAAAAGATACAGTAGATCCAAAAGCAAAGGATAATATAGAAGAGGCTAAGGAGCAACCTGCCGATAATCCATTGAATGAAGAGTCGCCAGAAAAAATAACCACGCCTTCAGATCAGCAAAGTTCCACAAAAAAAGAAAGATCAACGGATACTAAATCTGAACCATCTCCCACAGAGCAATCCCAAACAGAAAAATCAAAGTCAGATAAGCCTAAATCTGAACATACAAAACGACCACGAAAAAAGCACACGAAAAAAGACCAGCCTCCAGAAAAGAAAGAACCATCACCAAACCAGCCTATTTTAGACCACTATGTAAAAATCATAAACAAGAACCTCAGTAAAGATGCAATTGATGATGCGTTTGTGAACCGTTCATCAAAAGAACTTCCTACCATTGTCGCGACTCCAAAATATTACTTTTCTATTGCTAAACTTCTTAGAGATCATGAAGAACTGCAATTTCATTTTTTATCAGACATCCACGGAATTGATTATGAAAGTCATATGGAAATTTATGCTTATTTATATTCCATGAGCCGAAACCAATCCGTAGCTTTAAAGGTTAAGCTTGACCGGGAAAATCCTGCAATTTCATCCCTCGCCCCTTTATGGAAGGGGGCAAGCTGGCCGGAAAATGAGGCCTATGACCTGTTAGGGATAAGCTTTGAAAATCACCCTGATTTAAAGCGGATTTTACTTGGAGAGGACTGGGAAGGTTACCCACTACGAAAAGACTATGAGCCTTATGATGTGGAGGTGTAGCTTATGATTCGTACAGAAGAAATGCTGTTAAATGTCGGACCACAGCATCCTAGTACCCACGGAGTATTTCGGCTTGTTGTCAAAGTTGATGGGGAAATCATTAAGGAAGCTACACCAGTCATAGGCTATTTACATAGGGGGACGGAAAAATTAGCTGAGGACCTGCAATATACGCAAATTATTCCGTACACAGATCGCATGGATTACCTTTCCGCTATGACCAACAATTATGTCATTTGTCACGCAGTTGAGACCCTTATGGATTTAGAAGTTCCTGAACGTGCGGAATATTTGCGTATCATCGCAATGGAGCTTGGTCGCATTGCAAGCCATCTTGTCTGGTATGGTACGTACTTAATGGACATTGGAACGACGAGTCCATTTTTATATGCATTTCGCGAGAGGGAAATGATTATAAATTTATTAAATGAGTTATGTGGTGCCCGTCTAACCTTTAACTATATGCGAATTGGCGGAGTGAAGTGGGATGCTCCAGAGGGATGGATTGATAAAGTAAGAGAATTTATACCGTATATGAGGGAACAACTCGATGGGTACCATGAATTCGTTACAGGGAATGAGATTTTTTTGAATCGGGTAAAAGGTGTCGGTCAATATACGCAGGAGGAGGCGATTCAATATTCATTAAGTGGAGCCAATCTCCGGTGTACAGGTATTGCTTATGATTTGCGTAAAGCTGAGCCCTATTCCATATATCATCGTTTCGAGTTTGATATCCCTGTGGGAGAAACGGGAGATGCCTGGGCCCGCTATCAATGTCGAATGGCTGAAATGGCTGAATCACTTAAGATATTGGAACAAGCTGTAGAGCAGTTTCCCGAGGATGGAAAAATCATGGGTAAGGTGCCAAGGATTATTAAACCTCCAAAGGGCGAAGTTTATGTTCGAATTGAATCTCCCCGTGGAGAAATTGGCTGTTACATTGCGAGTGAAGGGAAGAAAACCCCGTATCGGTTAAAGTTTCGCAGGCCTTCCTTCTATAATCTGCAAATCCTTCCCAAATTATTGGAAGGGGAAAATATGGCTAACTTAATCGCTATTTTAGGCGGTGTTGATATCGTGCTGGGGGAGGTGGATGGATAATGGAATGGGTTAGTGGGTTATTGGCGTCAGAGCCATCAAGCTCAAATTTTTTCACTTACATATTTATTTCCCTTCCCTTACTGTCTGTTGTGCTGGGGTTTGTAACCTATGCAATACTGGCAGAGAGAAAGGTATTAGGATATATCCAATTACGTTATGGCCCTAATCGTACTGGGGGAAAATTTGGGCTTTTACAAACAGTAGCTGATGTTTTGAAGCTGTTAATTAAGGAGGACACACGACCCAAACAGGCAGATCGTCCGTTGTTTTGGCTTGCGCCCATTATAGCTTTTGTCCCTTCGTTTATGGTGCTTTCTGCTATACCGTTTACGGAGTCCGTTGTGTTCGCTAATTTTGGTGTTGGTCTTCTGTACTTTATAGCTGTCTCAGGTTTAACAACAATTGGGATTTTAACAGCAGGGTGGGCCTCAAATAACAAGTATGCCTTAATGGGAGGCATGCGGTCAGCAGCTCAAATGATTTCCTATGAAATTCCGCTTCTGATGTCATTAGTGGGGGTTGTTTTGTTTTCGGGCAGTATGAATTTAATCGAAATTGTAGAACAGCAGCAATATGTTCCTTATATATTGGTACAGCCCATTGGATTTATTATCTTTGTCATAGCTGCAACCGCTGAACTTAACCGTATTCCATTTGACTTACCTGAAGCAGAGTCTGAATTAATTGCCGGCTATCACGTAGAATATTCAGGCTTTCGTTTTGCTTTTTTCATGTTAGCTGAATATGTCTACTTATTTGCTATGTCAGCACTTATAACGGTTCTATTTTTAGGTGGCTGGCAGCCGATTCCCGGACTTGGTTTTATCCCTGATTTCGTCTGGTTTGCTATTAAATTCAGTATCGTTGTATACATGTTTATGTGGATTCGCGCAACCTGGCCACGTCTAAGAGCGGATCAGCTGATGGAATTTGGCTGGAAGATTCTTTTGCCAGCTGCAATGGCTAATATCTTTCTGTCGGCTATAGTTAAGGAGTTGTTTTTTTAAGGCTGTTTTTCATAGATTGTTACTCTATCTACCGCAGTTGAAAGTCACTTCGCTTTCCGGGAGACCGATGAGCCTCCGCGCTTGCACTATGGGGTCTCATCCAGGCGCACTTTTTCTGCAGGAGTCTGCATTTCAACTGCTAATCAATTTCATCAATACTTCATAAAATAAAAAAATCTTTTTAACAGCCTTCAAAATATAGTTTTTGCCAGCCATAACCTCTATTTTAAGGTGGTGTAAAAATGAAGGGTTTAGCAAAGGGCTTAGCTTATACCATACGTAACATGTCTAAAGAAAATGTGAGTTATTCTTATCCAGATGAACCCATGCCGATGCCAGACCGTTTTCGGGGAATTCAAAAGTTTTATCCGGAAAAATGTATTGTGTGTAACCAGTGTGTCAATATTTGCCCGACTGATTGCATTCAGTTAACAGGGAAAAAACATCCGGATCCGAATCGTAAAGGAAAAATCATTGAAACGTATGATATTAATTTTGAAATCTGTATTCTTTGTGATCTTTGTACGGAGGTATGTCCTACTGAAGCGATTGTGATGACCAATAATTTTGAGCTTGCGGATTATTCCAGGGATGAACATTTCAAAGATCTCAGGTGGTTAGATGAGAATGATACCCATATTCGAGAGGAGAATTAACCATGAATGGGGAACTGCTCGCCTTTTTAATTCTTTCAGGTGCAGCCATCCTTGGTGGAATCCTCATGATAAACCTGAAAAAAGTGGTGCATATGCTATTATCTGTTGTGCTAACCTTTGTTAGTTTAGCAGGAATCTATATTTTACTATCTGCTGAATTTGTCGCTGTCGTTCAAATTCTCATCTATTCTGGCGCGATTACGATCATCCTTGCTTTTGGCATTATGTTAACCAATCATAAAGCCCAGGAGGAAAGATCCTCGAACCGACTGAGAGCCATTTTAGTTGGGGTTGGCGTAATCATCTTTTTCTTTACCACCTATGCAGGTATAAAAAACCTTTATTTCGGAACTGGAGCTGATTCACTACATATAGACAACACGCAAAAAATCGGAGAAAGCATATTTAGTCATTACGTAATACCTTTTGAGCTGGTCTCGATAGTGCTTTTGGTGGCCTTAATGGGGGCAGTCGTACTAACCAGACAAAGGGAGGAGGATGATGAATGAGTACACTGCCACTACAGCCCTTTCTCATTCTTGCGCTAATTTTGTTTTGTATGGGTCTTTTTGGAGCGTTAACAAAGCGAAACACCATTATCGTTTTAGTTTGTATTGAACTGATGCTAAACGCTGTGAACTTAAATTTGGTGGCATTTAGTAAATACGGGGCACAGCCTGATATTACGGGTCAAGTTTTCTCACTATTTTCTATTACCATTGCTGCTGCTGAAGTTGCAGTTGGAATGGCGATATTAATTGCCTGGTATCGCAATAAGAACAGTGTCAATATTGATGAAGTGGATGAATTGAAAGACTGATTGATAGGTTAAGACACTCTTAATCTAGAAGGAAGGGATTTGGAAAAATGATTGAGTTCGTATGGCTAATCCCAACATTACCTTTGCTGACCTTTATACTACTGACAATCCTTAGGGATAAAGTAAATCAAACAGGTAGTTATATGGCTATATGCTTAACAGGAATGGCGTTTATCCTTTCTGTTCTTGTATTTATTCAGCTTATTGATGCAGGAACAGCTGTACAAGAGTGGGAATGGATTACCATTGGTTCCATTCAGATTTCGTTTGGAACATTACTTAATCCTTTAAATGGTCTTATGCTAATTTTAGTTGCCTTTATCAGTTTACTTATACATATTTACTCACTGGGCTACATGGAAAGAGATCAGCGGATGACGACTTTTTTTGCTTATTTAAGTTTATTTACAGCTGCAATGCTGGGTCTTGTCATATCTCCTAATTTACTACAGTTTTATGTGTTCTGGGAGCTTGTAGGGCTCGGTTCATTTCTATTAATTGGTTTTTATTACTATAAAAATAGCGCCAAAAACGCAGCCCAAAAGGCGTTTATTATGACTCGAGTAGGGGATATGGGACTTTTAATCGGATTAATTCTCCTCTTTTGGCAAACTGGAAGTCTGCAATTTGAAGCGATTTTCTCCGCTATAACTGGCGGGGACGTGGAAGGGAGCATGCTTACCCTGATAGCGATTCTTATTTTTATCGGAGCCATTGGAAAATCAGGTCAATTCCCATTACATACGTGGCTTCCTGATGCAATGGAAGGGCCAACGCCGGTCTCTGCTTTAATTCACGCAGCCACGATGGTAGCAGCAGGTGTTTATCTCGTCGCGGTGATGTACCCGCTTTATATGGCAAGTACAACAGCCCTCATGGTCGTCACAGTAGTGGGAGGCTTTACAGCTATTTATGCTGCATCGATTGGCCTTGTACAAAATGATATTAAACAAGTATTAGCCTACTCAACGATTTCCCAGCTTGGCTTTATGATGCTTGCTATGGGAACGCTTGGCTATACGGCAGGTGTTTTTCATTTATTTACACATGCATTCTTTAAAGCCCTTTTATTTCTAGCTGCAGGAGTAGTCATTCATGCTATTCATACCCAAAATATTAAGCAAATGGGAGGCCTTCATCAGCGGTTAAAGTTAACGAGTATTACCTTTGCTATTGGTGCCTTAGCCATTAGCGGTTTTCCGCTCTTTTCCGGCTTTTTCAGTAAAGAAGAAATTTTATCTGCTGTATGGGCTGATGGTCAGTATGGATTGTGGCTTGTAGCGTTAGTTGCGGCTTTTTTAACTTCGCTGTACATGTTCCGCTTGTACTTTCTTGTCTTTCATGGCGAAAGTAAACAGCGTTTAGATCAGATTGGATTGGTTCCTAAAACAATGAAAATTCCTATGAGTATTTTAGCGGTATTTTCTATCTTTTCCGGTTTTTTCAATACAAGCTGGTTTGGCTCATATTTAGGAGATTGGCTGATAGGTGACAATCAAATGTTGACGAATACACATCATGGAAGCTCCATTGGAGTGATGCTTATCGCTTCCATCATTTCCATTGGGGGAATCATCCTTGCCTACATGATTTATGTAAAGAAATCCTTTGATCAGACCTCGCTACAATCATCCTTTTCAGGCACCTACAAGCTATTGGCTAATAAATTTTTCATGGACGAATTTTATCATACATCCTTCGTCAAGGGTGCAAAAGGCGTAGGCAAAATATTCGTTTATGTAGAACGATACGGTGTTGGGTTCCTGCTAGCATTTATACGAGAAATGCTTACTACACTAAGTAAGTCAGGCTCAAAAACCCAAACCGGACAAACGCAGACTTATGCTGCGGTTGCGTTTTTAGGAATGGTTTTATTTACCGCTATCTACATTCTGAAGGGGGGATATTAAACAATGGGTACATTGTCATTACTCGTTTTTTCCCCTGCTATTGGAATTCTTGCTTTATTAATGACGAGGAATTCAGATAACAATCAGCGGACTCATGTTTTGGCACTGCTCTCGAGCTTCATACCATTGCTCCTTTCTATATTCGTATTTGCCCTTTTTCAAGGAGGGAATCAACTTGAAGAACGTGTTTCCTGGATTACATTTCAAGTAGCTGAACGAACGTTAACGCTAGATTATGAGCTGGCTGTAGATGGTTTTAGTGTTCTGTTAATTATATTAACTACAGTTGTTTCATTACTGGCTATTCTATCAGCCCGCTGGATGGTAAACAAAGACCTGAATCTCTTTTTTATCTTCATGCTCTTCTTAGAAATTGGAACTCTCGGGGTGTTTTCTGCCCATAATCTCATCCTTTTCTTCGTATTTTTCGAAATTACATTAATTCCAATGTTTTTTTTAATCGGGAAATGGGGTGGAACTGACCGGGAGGAAGCAGCCTTTCGTTATATTATTTATAACGGTTTGGGCTCTATGCTGTTGTTATTGGCGATAGCTGTCATATTTATAAATGTCGGAAATACAAATTTTTCAGTAGTGGCCGACTTTTTTAGTGGTGGAGAACAAAAACGTTTTCAGGCAGGGATGGCCATTGCTTTACTACTTGCATTTGGTGTTAAACTCCCAATTTTCCCGCTCCATTCATGGATGGTGAAGGTCCACGTGCATGCCCCGCCTGCGCTCGTCATGATTCACGCAGGTGTTTTATTAAAAATAGGGGCTTATGGGCTCATTAAATTCGGAGTTTTCTTTTTTCCGGAAGGCTTTGAGATCTTAGCACCTGTTATAGCCATACTAGGTTTGATCAATTTGTTATATGGCGCATTTTTAGCCTTTCGTCAAACGGAACTGCGAGCCGTTCTTGCTTATTCCAGTATATCCCATATGGGTCTAATCCTATTAGGGGTGGCGGCTCTCAATGAAGCGGGGATACAAGGAGCAATTTTCCAGGCTGTATCCCACGGTTTAATCTCAGCGTTATTCTTCTTACTCGTTGGCATTTTGCTTGTACGAACACAAACGACACATTTAAAACGGTTAAGTGGTCTTGCTCGCTTAACACCACTATTAGCAGGGTATTTTCTGGTCGCGGCACTTGCTGGTTTAGGACTCCCCGGAATGAGCGGGTTTGTCAGTGAATTTACAGTCTTTCTCGGAATCTTTAAAACCATGCCTGTAATCGGAGCAATTGGAACCTTAGGATTAATAATGACGGTAGTCTATTTCCTCAGAGCCATCCTGAATATGACATTCGGAAGCTATCGAAATACATTTGGTAATCTTAAGGATTTACGAACAGAAGAAGTGATTTCAGCAACGATTTTACTCCTATGTATTATTGGAATAGGTATTTTTCCGAACTCGGTAGCTCTCACCATCCAGCAAACGCTTGAAACCATACTTGTAGGGATAGGGGGATAAGTCATGGATTTACAAACGTTACAAAGCTTTGAATGGGGAATCATGACACCAGAGTTCACCATTTTGATTGCAGGCATTCTACTGTCCCTTTTGGATCTATTTGGAAGAGAAAGGTGGAAAAAATATTTACCTTGGCTTGCTGTTATTAGTATTGGCATAGCTATCCTCTTTTTAGGAAATCAAGCGGGCCATCAGGATGTTTCGATTCTTTATGACACGTATATATTTGATCCGTTTTCCTTTTACTTCAAATTCATCCTGTTGTTAGGTTCGTTTCTCATTTATCTTATGATTCTCTCACGAACAACCAATCATGAAATAGAAGACAGAGGGGAATATGTTTACTTATTACTTGCTGCGCTATTAGGAACGATGGTGATGGCTTCCAGTGGAGATATCATTACCCTATTTGTAGGGTTGGAGCTACTGTCTATATCCTCTTACATTATGGTTGGATTGCGAAAAAACAACTTACATTCAAACGAGGGTGCGATGAAATATGTAATAAACGGAGGAATTGCGACAGCCTTTACGCTTTTCGGCATGAGTTATGTCTACGGGATATCTGGTTCGACCAAACTTGTCGACATTTCCCGGGAAATGTCTGGTTCACTCGGCAGTGGTGAACCTGTTGCTATCATAGGCTTTATCATTCTTTTTATCGGACTGGGATTCAAAATTTCCACCGTTCCCTTTCATATGTGGGCGCCGGATGTGTACCAGGGAGCAGCCACCCCTGTCAGCGCCTTTTTAAGTGTGATTTCCAAAGCAGCAGGTTTTATGATCATCATTCGACTATTTTGGGATATATTCCATTCCATTGGTGTAGCAGCGGAAAATGACGCGTTATTTGAAGCGATTTTTGGATTTGTGGCGACAGTTTCCATCTTAACTATGGTTATTGGAAATATTGTGGCCCTTCGTCAACGAAACATGAAGAGACTCCTGGCTTATTCAAGTATTGGTCATGCTGGATATATCCTGATCCCGCTTGTTTCCCTTACACCTATGTCTTTAGAAAATATTTGGTTTTATCTTTTAGCCTATGTTTTTATGACTATCGGTGCATTCATGGTTATTTATATATTGGAACAGGCCAAAAAATCAGAGGATATTTCCATATTTTCAGGGTTATTTAAAGAATCTCCGCTTTTGGCTGTGGCTATGACCATCTTTTTGGCCTCTTTGGCTGGAATACCAGGAACTGCTGGTTTTATTGGAAAGCTGAATATCTTGATAGGTGCTGTAATCGCTAACCCTGCTCAATATCTGTTAGCAGGAATAATGGCTCTAATGACTGTGGTCTCTTATATTTATTACTTTAGTATTTTCGTCCAGATGTTTATTCGCGAGCCAGAAGAGGAACGAATTACAAATATATCAGGGTTGCAATGGACGCCTTTAATCCTTTGTGTGCTTGGTACCATAGGGTTAGGAATCTTTCCGTTTATCGCTTTAAATTTCTTTTCCTGAACCAATAGAATTGACATCGGCCTCCTTTATGTTGCAAAGTAAATAGAGATGACTTAGGAGGGACGAAATCATGGAATCAATCGGAATGACAGCTGTAATAGGTCTAGCTTCACATATTTTATTTTTTGTCCTTACATGGAAAGTGTTAGAGGGACTGCGTATTGAGCAGTTTTTCAAAAAGGGAAAAGTCGTGGAATCCCGTATTCTTTTTATCCTTGTATGTATTACGATAGGGACAACAGCCAGTAATTTCTTTCTTGATATTTTATCCTGGGCGCAGGATTTAGTTTACTTATTTTAATCATAGATAAGACGCTGAACATTTTATAACGAAATCATTTTCACGATGTTTAAACCCTCTCTCAATTGCCCATAATGAAACTAAAAAGTACGGGAGAGGGATTTCTTATGTTAAAAAAAGCCATCCTAGCTATTAGTCTATTAATCTTCTTGTTTTATCTCCATGTAAACACGCCTAAAGCGGAGAACACATATAATCTTCAGTCTTTAAATGACATTCATACATTTTTTCAGACTGAACAGCTTCATGTGTCAGAATGGCAAATCTTAATGCGCGATAAAGTGAATATAGATATAAAAAACGTAGATGATATTCTGGACACGCAATTCCCCAATGCGTCAGTTACTCACCAAATAGAAGATGAACAAACCATTAAAATATTGATAAATAACCATAATAAAATGACCGGCTTTAACGAACAGTTATCAATAGTGCGTCAGAAAAATTCATCAGAAGCGGAATTTAAATATATATTAAAGGGAGACAAGTGGAATGAAGAAGTCGAAAAAGAGGTAAAAAATACATTATCTCAACAAGTTTTGCGATTATTCGACAAAAACCCTACTATTTTCACTTGTATGCGGGCACAAAGTAATGATAATATAAAAAGTAATTATTTAGTAGATAGTTTTCAGGATTTTATGAAAATGGATAAGGTAAAAACAATAAATGAAGAAAATTTTGACACCGTATCAGGATATATTCACAATTGGACAGTAGAGGAAATACCTATATCACAGAAAGAAAAGATGAACGTACAGATAGCTGTACGTAATGGTTTGTCACATGGCGCAAATGTAATTATAGGAACGCCAATCCTTGTAACTGAATATTAATATAGTGAAAATGAGGACGCGGAGGGGAAAGTATTGGATAAAATCATCGTAAGTGGTGGGAGGCAGCTGAAAGGCACAGTAAAAGTTTCCGGTGCGAAAAATGCTGTTCTTCCTGTCATTGCAGCAAGTATAATGGCAAATGAAGGGAAAAGTGTGATACATGAAGTACCCGCACTTGCTGATGTAGAAACTATGAGCGAAGTGCTTAGAAACATGAATGTAAACGTATTATCACATGATCATACACTTTTTATAGATTCAGCAAGACCTTTAAAAACAGAAGCACCATTAGAATACGTCAGGAAAATGCGAGCATCAGTCCTTGTTTTAGGTCCCCTTTTAGCACGTTATGGCCACGCTAAGGTTGCAATGCCAGGTGGCTGTGCAATTGGTTCGAGACCTATAGATCAACATTTAAAAGGGTTTGAAGCAATGGGCGCCAAAGTCCATGTTGGAAATGGCTTTGTGGAAGCTTATACAGAAGATCGCTTAAAAGGTGCAAAAATTTATTTAGATGTTCCAAGTGTAGGTGCCACAGAAAATATTATGATGGCTGCGGTTCTTGCTGATGGTAAAACCATTATAGAAAACTGCGCTCGAGAGCCTGAAATTGTAGATTTGGCTAACTTCCTTAATAAAATGGGTGGCAAAGTGATTGGTGCTGGAACAGAAACCATAAAAATTGAAGGTGTTGATACGCTTAAAGGAACGGAACACACCACAATTCCGGACCGTATTGAAGCTGGGACTTTTATGGTTGCAGCTGCGATCACACGCGGAAATGTATATCTAAAAGGGGCGGTTTCTGATCATTTGACCTCTACTATATCTAAGCTGGAAGAGATGGGGGTCATCATTGAAGAGGAAGAAGAAGGTTTACGTGTCATAGGTCCTGAAAAGCTTAAAGCTGTCAATGTAAAAACCCTGCCATATCCAGGCTTTCCTACTGATATGCAGGCACAAATTATGACACTGGCCATGAAAGCAGAAGGAACAAGTGTTATTAGTGAAACCGTTTTTGAAAACCGGTTCATGCATGTAGAAGAATTCGGTCGTATCAATGGTAATATTCGTATTGAAGGTAGAAGTGCAATCGTTGAAGGTCCTGTCCAATTACAGGGAGCAGAAGTTTCTGCAACCGACTTACGAGCGGCGGCAGCTCTAATCATTGCCGGATTAGTAGCTGACGGTTATACACGTGTGACCGAATTAAAACACTTGGATCGTGGATATGTAAACATCGTTGCTAAGCTAAAACAACTAGGGGCGGACATCATCCGTGTAAAAGATACCACAGATGAAGAGGAAGAAGTAATTAATGAAACAGAAGATCAAATAACCTCGCTATAGGGACCGGGCAATATTGTCCCTGTATTAAATGGCAAAGCTCTTTGGAGAGATAGAATCTCCTTAGAGCTTTTTTAATGCTTGTTTTACGTATGTTCACAATTTTTTAGTTCTATCAAAACGGTCTTTCGAATAGAAATTTTAGTAGATTGAGAAAGGAGGCCGTTTTGCATTGAACTTGAAAAAGGTGAGTATATTCGTAGTACTTGTCCTTGTCGCTATCGTTGTCATTATTCCCACAGCTATTGTTACACCCTTTATCGGAGCAGGAACGAATGAAGACTATCAATTAGAAAACGCCACAGCAGAAGATTTACCAGATAAAAAGAAAGCGGAAGAAGACTCCTATGTCGTGTCTGTTTTTCGGTCACAGGAACAATCCGTTGATGATGTGCCATTGGAACAATATGTTGCTGGAGTTGTAGCCTCCGAAATGCCTGCTGAATTTGAGTTAGAGGCTTTAAAAGCCCAATCACTTGCAGCGAGAACATACATTGTAAAATATGTTCTTAATGAAGAAGGGGATGAAAAACAAGATCCCATCACAGACACCGTTCAACATCAGGTATATAAAAGTGAGGAAGAACTGAAGAAGATATGGGGAGGAGATTTTTCCTGGAAAATGGAGAAAATCAAGAAAGCTGTCGCTGCGACTAAAGGACAGATTATTACTTATAAAGAGCAGCCCATCACCCCATCCTTTTTCTCCACAAGCAATGGTTATACCGAAAATGCCGAGGATTATTGGCAAAATCCAGTTCCTTACTTAGTTAGTGTGGAAAGTCCGTGGGACCAGCAGTCACCTAAGTTTAGAGATCAAAAAATTGTAACCATTTCTGAAGCGGAAAAGGCGCTTGGCATTAATTTTGACTCGAATCCGGTTTTAGGAGAAATAAAACGAACAAGCAGCAACCGAGTTGAAACCATGAACATTGCAGGTAAACAATTTACCGGTCGTGAAATTCGTGAGGCTCTGAAGCTACAATCGAGTGACTTTAAAGTCGAGCAAAAAAATCAACATCTCATTTTCACAACTAAAGGAAACGGTCACGGGGTTGGAATGAGCCAATACGGCGCAAATGGTATGGCAAAGGAAGGTCATTCTTACAAAGATATTATCAAACATTACTATAAAGATACGTCTATTTCCAAAATTAAGTCAAATGCTGAACGCGTTACGGTACTTAAAAATTAACGGACCACTAGAGGGTCCGTTTTTTGTTAGCGCATGCGGATGGAGTAGATCTTGAGGTGGCGGAAACAAATTCGCAGTATGTCTGACCTTCTGTTAAAAGAGCATACACCTAAAAACCAAAACCTTTTAAAATTGTACTCAATATCTGAATCAGAAATTATTAAGGGTACACGTTGTCCGAGATGCTCAGCATTGTCTGTTGACCGGATAAATGGTAAATGGATTGGCCATAAGTGTGGATGCACCTCAAAAAAATCACACCTGGAATCTCTTCAGGATTATACCCTGCTTTTCACCCCCCACTATAACCAATCAGCAGTTCCGTGATTTTTTCTCTATCTCCAGCCCATCTACTGCATCTAAAATGCTGGCTGCCTTAAAATATGAAAAGGTGGGACACACAAAGGGGACGAAATATCTTATTCCACTTCATCATTAAAATTTGGAATACTACCCGACCTATAACAGTACTTCCCTTATCTCAAAAGGTATAAAAAATGCTCGGTCTGAAGCCATTATCCAAAAATATATATAAACTTTTCCATAAAAAATGCATAAAAAAAGCTGCATTGTCGAAAAATAAGTCCAAAAAATTTAAAAAATGAGGTATATATCTTGCTCATTCTGCTCAGAATGGTTGCTGAGGTGGTGATAAAATGAATGAGGAAGGTAAAAAGCCTAACTCTAAAAATTCAGCATGGAGGAAGTTAGTACGCAAAAAGTGGTTTTATCCAGCAGTTTATTTAACTTTTGCAGCATTGATTTTAACTGGTGTCATCTGGTATCAAAATACAGCGATTGATTTACCAGAGGAATCCCAGGATCAGACTGAACTTGATTCAGATAAAACAGATCAGGTTGGTGAACGTCCTGAGGGCGATTCAATTCCAGTTATAGAGCAAGATGAAAAAGTTATGATGCCTGTAGCAAATGCAGATGAAACGGAGATTGTAACAAAGTTTTATGACTACAATGCATCAGAAAAAGAGCAAAAGCAGGCACTCGTCCTTTACAATAATAAGTATTACCAAAGTAAAGGAATTGATATCGCATCATCGAATGAAGAACCATTTGATGTAACAGCAGCATTGAGTGGAAAGGTGACCGATGTTAAAGAAGATCCACTACTTGGTATGGTCGTTGAGTTAACACATGAAAATGGTGTAACAACAAACTATGCTAGTTTAGAAGAAGTTACAGTGGATTCTGGTGCAGAGGTTGAACAAGGTGATGTTTTAGGTACTGCTGGTCAAAACCTATATGGACAAGCAAATGGTATTCATGTACATTTTGAATTGCGTAAAGATGGAACCCGGGTAAATCCGGAAGAGTATTTCAACAAATCTTTAAGTGACATTAAACTTCCTTCAGACGGTGCAGATGGAACAGAAGAGGATGAAGCAACCGAAGATGAAGCAACAGAAGATGGAGCAACTGAGGATGAATCATCAGAAGATGAAGGATCCAGTGATGAAACATCTGATCAAGAAGAAAATAACAACAATGACCAAGATGGAACAGAAGATGATGGAAACAGTACAGACGAAGAGGATAACTCTACTGATGTACAACCTGAATCTTCCGCATCCTCTGCAACTGCATAATCTATGAAAGAAAGACTGTCTCCAGTCCCCTTTGTAAAGAATATAAGGGGGAGGCAGTCTTTTTTTTGGTATAGGACATGATAAAGGGAAAGCTTTTATGGATGAAATTTCAGGAATGGCCCTTCGTCAGACCTCCAATCAATCCCCAGAGACTAGCAGAACTTCTTTCACCTCCGTACATCACTAAAATCGAGCATTTCCCGCTTTTGTTCTAGTATTAAAAAATGATAAACTATATTTTGATGCCAAGATCGTCCGAATGTGATTGTTAAAAAATAGCTACTTATAGAAAAACAAGATACACGATTTCCTTTTTGAATAGGGCTGTTTCCATTTTTAAAAAGTGAATTTATTTTATAGGATGCTATACAAGCTGGTGAAATACACGTAGACTCCTGCGGAAAGCGTAGTTTATTTCACCTGTGGCGGAGAAAAGCAACCAAACAATGGTAAAACAATCTTGAATATAATCTATATGGTGATAAATTCGTCTTTCACCATTATGTATAATGACAACAGTAATTTATGGACAATAAAAAATTTTACTTCTGAGTTAAGGATGGATTGGGGTTGATGAATTGCAGGTAAATGAAATCGAAGAACATGCATATTCTATGAAGGATGGTTATTTTTGGCGAATTACTATTAGTCTGGCACTGGCGTCTTTTTTTGTATTTGCCGGAATGTATGCAACCCAACCACTTTTACCTTTATTTGTAAAAGAATTCAATGTCTCTGTATCCGTTTCAACTCTTTCCTTATCATTGACGATTATTGGCCTAATTATAGGATTGATTGTACTTGGATTTTTATCAGATCGTAACGGTCGAACGAGTTTTATTAAACTATCATTAGCGGGAGCAGCCATTCCGTTTATTATCATGCCATTATCCCATTCGTTTCTTTTATTGCTGATTTTACGTCTTATGCAAGGATTTGCATTAGCGGGGCTTCCTGCTGCTGCTCTTGCATATCTCATGGAAGAGATTGATAAAAGCAGTCTTCCTGTAGCTACTGCCCTGTATATTTCCAGTAATGCACTTGGAGGCATGGTGGGACGTGTAATGACGGGTTATCTTTCCGATCATGTTTCCTGGGAAAATGCTTTTTACATATTAGGGGCTGTTGGTTTTATCGTTTTATTAGCGGTATTATTCATGCTTCCTGATTCCCGTTTTTTTACTCCGAGTAAAGCAACCTTTTCAGAGGATATGAAGGGATTTTTCTATCATTTCAAAAATCCAGGGTTGTTATTCATTTGTGGTATAGGGGTTGTTTTGCAGCTTTCTTTTACCGGGATATGGACATATTTGCCCTTCTATATGGAGGCCCCCCCATTTACACTATCTTTAGAAGCCATATCGTATATGTTTTTAGCCTATGGATTTGGGGTTATAGGTTCTCCCATTGCCGGATGGCTTGCGGGGCGCTTTGGGCTTGTTGTCATCCGTCAAATCGGGATTATCGTTATGACTTTAGGGGCACTAATGACACTGTTTCCATCTCTTTGGATTATAATGATTGGACTTTGTGTAACCTGTCTCGGATTTTTTACTGCCCATTCGCTAACCGCCTCATCAGTAGGAATGGAGGTAAGTCATCATAAAGGAAGTGCTTCCAGTCTATATCTTGTATCCTATTATATCGGTGTTTCTTTAGGCAGCTCTGCGATTGGACCGTTGTGGAATGGTTTGGGCTGGCAGGGACTAATTATTACACTAGGGTTCATCCCAGTTATTTATATCATCATTATGGTTTTATATAAGAAAAATAAGTAACATGATAAATAGACTTGTAACTATGTGAAAAAGCTGCAACCTCAATGGACTAAATAACTCAGACATTGAGGTGCAGCTTCATTTTAGTTATGCTGCATTATTTGCGGGATTTCGGATAAATCAATTCCCCAAGCGACAGGGAGCCAGTAGTAAATAGCGAGTGAAACAATCACTATACCGATGATGTTCAGACCAACACCAGCTTTCGCCATATCTGGAATCCGCAAATAACCTGAACCAAACACGACAGCATTTGGAGGTGTGGCAACAGGCAGCATGAATGCACTTGAAGCTGCAACCCCTGCTGCCACCATAACCGCATAGGGATGAATACCTAATGCAACAGCGAGTGATGCCATAATTGGATACATCATATTGGCGGTTGCTGTATTTGATGTCACTTCGGTTAGGAAAATAACCATGGCCGTTACGGCAAGTAATATGATAAAGATATTCACGCCTTCCAGAACGCTTAATTGATTTCCAATCCATTCAGAAAGTCCGGAACCACTGAATCCACTTGCAATAGCGAGACCTCCACCAAATAATAATAGAATTCCCCATGGAAGTTTAACCGCTGTATCCCAGTCTAGCAGATGGTCACCTTTTTGATTTTTGGATGGAATAATGAAAAGAATAACGGCGGCAGTCATGGCAATAATGGCATCGTTAATATTTTCATTAATTTCAGTCAGAACAAAAGAACGACTAATCCATGATAAAGCTGCCAGGACAAATACAACCAAAACCCATTTTTCTTCAAAGGATGCACTTCCTAATTTCTTTTTTTCATCTTGAATGACTTGTCTTCCACCAGGCAGTTGTTTGATTTTTAAAGGATAAGATACTTTCACGAGATAAAACCAAATGATAAAAATAAAGAGCCATGCGATTGGTACACCAAAAAGCATCCATTCTGCAAACGATAGCTCGATCCCATACATGTTGCTAATCGCGCCTGCTAATGCAGTATTTGGCGGGGTGCCAATTAAAGTAGCAATTCCCCCTACAGAAGCGGAGTAAGCAATACCCAGCATAAGTGCTTTACCAAATCCAAAGTTTTCTTTGGATGTATCGATGGAATCCTCATGTTTTAACTGATCAGATACTTGATAAATGATGGCAAGCCCAATGGGAACCATCATCATCGCAGTGGCTGTATTGGAAATCCACATGGATAAAAATCCAGTCGCCACCATAAATCCAAGAACGATTCGCTCTGCATTCGTACCAATAACTGAAATAATCGATAGGGCCATTCGTTTATGAAGATTCCATTTTTCCATGGCTAAGGCAATCATGAACCCGCCCATAAATAGAAAAATGGTATCATCACCATAAGAAGATGTGGTTGTATCAACATCTAAACCGCCAGTTAATGGAAAAAGGATGATGGGGAGTAAGGATGTAACGGGAATAGGAACGGCTTCAGTTATCCACCAGACGGCAATCCATAGTGTACAGGCCAGCACAGCATTTCCGGCGTCTGGCAGTCCCTGTGGATGAAAAAATAAAATGGTTAAAATAAAAAGAACAGGGCCCAGGACTAGTCCAATGATTTGTGCTGGTTTAAATGACCTATTCCCTTCTCCATTTCCATTATTATGACTTCCACTTAGGGTGTTAGGATTTGTACTTTCAGAACCCATTTCGGATGAATTAGGCTGAACGAAAAAACGCAACATTTCCTTTGCCTGATTATGCTTTTCCCATAACCAATTCCAAGTAGCTACGATCATAAAAACATCTCCTTGTTGAAAGACTAGTATTCTTTAAATTTAAAAAATTTGTAACTATTATTGTAAACGTTATCAAAAAATAGTAATTTTTTAAAGAGATTTTAAACCTAAAAATAAAAGATTCCATTTCAACCAACATGTCCAATCACCATTTCCATGGCCGCACCTTCACTCCCATAACGAAACCACAGGTGAAAACGCCACCCAGGTTAATCCATTCCCTCTTTAAAATCCAACAAACACCTTGTCCCACTTGAATTTTAAGCATATTCTCGTCTTGGTGTTAATAAAATGTTACAAACAAACTCAAAGAAAGGTTTGAGGTGGGAAAGTGTGTGTTGCAGCAAAGAATTAGAAGCGAAAGAAAATGGACTCCTAGATGATGGGCAAGTTTTTTGCAAATATCCCAGAAAAATCACCTTGTCTCATTTCACGCCTTTAAGAGATCCAACTCAGGGAGGCGAGTGGTGTGCACGATTACATCAAAGAACGTACGACCAAGATAGGAAGATATATCGTGGAGACAAGGAAGACGGTCCGGGTGATCGCGAAAGAATTTGGCGTTTCCAAGAGTACGGTTCATAAAGACTTAACCGAGCGACTGCCAGAGATTAATCCAGAGCTTTGGAAGGAAGTGAAAGAAATTTTAACCTACCATAAGTCGATTCGACATCTGCGTGGTGGGGCCGCAACGAAGAAAAAATATAATGATGAGGATAAAAAAGAACCGATATCGTAACATTTCTTTTTCCATTATGAAAACGAATGAAACATCCTTTAAGGTAGTTAACGCGAAAGCATTTTAAGAATCAGAAGGTAAAGACAGCTCTGTAAAACATCAGGACTAATGTGCCAGGACTAAGAACCTAACACTTGAACAAACACTCCTTTTAGCCAATACTGCATCGTCAATAAATATCCACCCTAATAACCCAATCATCTCTTAGTGCAGAGCCCCCGAAGCGATAGTTCTCCCGCAATATTAATCAAAAAGCATAAGTCCAGATTATCCGTTTCATCCCTAGGTGCTTCCACTTTACCATATATGGTAAAAATTTTTCGGGAAAATATGAGACGATATGACAATGTTTATGTTAAAATGTAGAAATAGAGTGTGTGATTACGGATAATTTAAAAATGTACAAAGTTACACAGGGAGGACGAATGGTTCATGTTTTCACGGGATATTGGAATAGATCTTGGAACAGCTAATGTGTTGATACATGTTAAGGGAAAAGGCGTTGTATTAAACGAACCATCAGTTGTTGCTATGGATCGAAGCACAGGTAAAGTTTTGGAAGTCGGCGAAGCAGCCCGGCGTATGATTGGACGTACTCCAGGTAACATAGTCGCGATTCGCCCGTTAAAAGATGGCGTCATTGCTGATTTTGACGTGACAGAAGCCATGTTAAGATATTTTATTGAAAAAATCAATGTAAGAGGCTTCTTGTCAAAGCCACGAATTTTAGTTTGCTGCCCAACGAATATCACAAAAGTTGAACAAAAGGCAATAAAAGAGGCGACTGAGAAAAGCGGCGGCAAAAAAGTCTATCTTGAAGAAGAACCAAAAGTGGCTGCCATTGGGGCAGGCATGGAGATTTTTCAGCCAAGCGGTAATTTAGTATTGGATATAGGCGGTGGAACAACGGACATAGCTGTATTGTCTATGGGAGATATTGTCACCGCCTCCTCGATTAAAATGGCTGGGGATACATTTGATAACGAAATCATGCAATACATAAAGCGTAAGTACAAGCTAATGATTGGCGATCGTACAGCTGAAGATATCAAAATAAATGTGGCTACGGTATTTCCGGACAACCGCTATGAAGAAATGGATATTCGAGGTCGGGATCTTGTAACTGGGCTGCCGCGTACCATTACGGTTAATTCAGAGGAAATTAATGAGGCTCTTGCCGAAACGGTTTCGCTAATTGTACAATCTGCAAGAACCGTACTGGAGCGTACACCACCAGAGCTATCTGCAGATATTATTGACCGGGGTGCTATTTTAACCGGTGGTGGAGCATTATTGAACGGATTGGACCAGCTCCTTTCTGAAGAGCTTAAAGTACCAGTTATTATTGCAGAAGAACCAATGTATTGTGTGGCAAAAGGGACAGGCCTTATGCTTGACCAAATTGAAAAATTATCGAAAGTGAAAAATTAACGTAGACTTGCCCTATAGGAGGCGGAAACGATGTTAAGAGGTTTTTATACAGCGGCATCCGGGATGATGTCACAGCAACGTCGTCAGGATGTGTTATCCAATAATATGGCAAATGCTTTGACACCTGGTTATAAAGCAGACCAGACTAGCATGCGAGCCTTTCCTGAGCTTTTAATTGAACGGACAGATTCCAAACAACTCCCTGTGAATCATTCGGTTAATATCCCAAATAATAAGTTGATTGGAAGTTTAAATACAGGCGTTTATATGCAGGAGACGATTCCAGATTTTGGACAGGGTGATTTAAGAGAAACCGGTATGTCCACAGACTTAGCGCTAAGGAACGGACAAATGCCGGATGAAAATGGGTCTCTCTTTTATACGGTACAAAATCAGGATGGTGGTACAAGTTATACACGAAATGGGAATTTCACAATTGATGCGGATGGCTACCTCGTAACGAACAGCGGCCATTACGTACTTGATGATAATGGAAATCAGATTCAGGTTAATCATGATCAATTTAACGTAACGAGTAACGGTGACATTCAAGTGGATGGGGCTACCATTCCATTAGGGATTGTTTATCATCAAAATCCAACAGAAGACTTCACTAAAGGCGAAAACGATTTATATAATATAGATGGGGATGGTGCGGAACCTGTTAACGCACGTGGGATTGGTGGAGTAACGTTTGAAGTCCGCCAAGGCATGCTGGAGCGTTCAAACGTGGACACCGCTCAAACGATGACAGATATGATGCAAACCTACCGTAATTTTGAAGCCAATCAGCAGGTTCTAAAGGCTTACGACAAAAGTATGGACCTCGCTGTAAATCAAATCGGACGTCTTCGCTAAAGGAGGATTATAAACGAAATGCGTAGTTCATTCCTGGCTGCCACAACAATGGGGCAGCTTCAGAAAAAATTAGATCTCATTGGCCATAATCTAGCCAATTCCAATACAACAGGCTATAAGACAAGGACAGCTAATTTTTCTTCTTTGCTGCATCAACAAATCAATCAAAACGGAATAGATGGAGAATCTCCACGTCTGACACCAGAGGGAATTCGTCAAGGAACAGGAGCGAAGTTGGGGCATACCAATGTTCGAATGGATGCTGGAACGATAACTCAAACCGATCGTCCTTTAGATGTTGCGCTTAGTGAAGATTATCACTTTTTTCAAGTGCAAGTGACAGAAAATGGGGAAGCCGAAACGCAATATACACGAGCGGGAAATTTTTATCTTCAGCCGATTAATAATAATCAACAGGTGGCACTAGTAACTTCAGAAGGAAATCCTGTTGTCGGTGAAAATGGCCCCGTTGTACTCCAAAGTGATATGGATGATATTTCCATACAGGATAACGGCAATATTGTAGTCAGAAGAGGGGAACAGCAGGCTGTCGAAGCCTCTCTGGAGATCATGCAAATTGATCGCCCGCGCTCTCTTGAGACAGTTGGCGGAAACCGATATCGCTTTCCGGATAACGTTCCAGAAGCAGATATGACCGCGGTGGTACCAAATGCTACTTTGCATCCAGGGGCACTAGAATCATCTAATGTAGATATGGGTGAAGAACTAACCAATATGATGGAAATGCAAAGAGCATATCAAATGAATTCGAAATCTATTTCGATTGGAGATCAAATGTCCGGTTTAATTAACCAGTTACGTTAGAGTTTTAGTATCAGTCGAATTGGATTCGAATAAATTTTATAGAATGAACGAGGAGCTTCATCTATGGTAACAGAACAAAAAAAGAATCGAACAATGTCGAGAGAAAAGGCAAAAAAGGAAGAAGAAAAAGAAACGAAGCAAGATAAGAAACGAAAACCAAACGCTAAAAATGCCGAAAAAAGATCTAAAAAACCACGTAAACGAATTTTCCCAATATGGCTGCGTATCATCGTGATTGCAATCCTCTGCGCAGTATCATTAGGTCTCGGACTAATGATAGGCTATGGGGTAATCGGTAATGGACAACCGTCCGATGCGTTTGATACTTCAACTTGGCAGCATATAATTGATATTGTCTCACAAGAATAATGCTCAATGGACTTTTTTAATGAAGTCCATTTTTTTCTGCGTAATTATGGAATTTTTGGTATGATGAAAAAGAATAGCTTACATAACTTATTTTACAGATTGATTGTTAATAAGGAGGTCTTTGTAATGGAAATGGACAACAGCCAAATTAAAGAAGTCATTCCACATCGCTATCCATTTTTACTTGTCGATAAAATAGAAGAAGTTGAGCCAGGTGAAAAAGCAGTTGGAATCAAAAATGTATCCGCAAATGAGCCCTTTTTCCAGGGACACTTTCCGGATTATCCAGTCATGCCTGGCGTACTCATAGTCGAAGCAATGGCCCAGGTAGGTGCTACGTCCATTCTACAAAAGGAAGAGAATCAAGGAAAAATCGGCTTCCTTGCTGGAATAGACAAATGCCGTTTTAAGCGCCAAGTAAAACCTGGTGACGTACTTAGACTCGAAGTAGATATTACACGGATTAAGGGCCCGATTGGCAAAGGGAAAGGATATGCAACCGTTAATGGCGAAGTTGCCTGTGAGGCGGAAATTACCTTTGCAATTGAAAAATAAATGTTGATTGGAGCTGCCTCATTTTGTGGTGAGGTAGCTTTTGGATTAGTACTGATTGTGTTTTATACATGAGTTAAACCTTAGCATTAAGATTTAAACAAGCCTACTACAAACCTGTAAAAGTTATAATATAAAGAACCCGCATCATTAGACGCGGGTTTCTTTATATTACTGATCATTTTCATCTTCGTTTAAATCCGCACCGTCACCTTCATTTAGGCCTTCGCCATTACCATTATCTCCATTTTCACCGGTTCCTCCGTCTTCGGTACCGTTTTCGCCATTTTCGTCCTCAGGAAGCATGTCCTCTTCTGTACCATTTTCGTTACCATTATTTTCAGTTCCCGTACCCTGATCACCGGTACCCTGATCACCGGTACCCTGATCACCTGTACCTTGATCACCTGTACCCTGATCACCGCCATTTTCTTCTTCAGTTGGTGTTTCCTCATCTGTTGCCGGAGAATCCTCATTATTATCATCCTGAGCACACCCTACAGCAAGAAATAAGGCTACGAAAGAAACACCAAGTTTCCATAACCATTTTTGTGACATATTCTTTTCCTCCTTAATGAATTAAGTTAGTCATGCGTAGCTTTTCCGAAAAAATTAAAAATATGTCTAAACCTAAGAAATAGGAAAATCATACTTGGGATTAGCTTTATCCATATCACCTGGGAATATATATCTTATTCTTAAACGTCCCCAAAGCCCACAAACCTTAATAAATATATTGTAAAAATTTAAAAATTCTGTTAACTTTTGTCAAACTTTATAGTAAAATAGTCTTGTAATATAATAAAAATGATTTTGTTAGGAGGAGGTAGTTATGCATGTAGTTAATGATTATCGAATTAACCGTAAAACGATGGCGGTTGTTCCTCATTTTGGGCCTGATCATCAAAGTAAAATTTTGGAGACCGACAGAGAATTTTATTGTACAAAAACAGTTAACCAGATCATTGAGAGATCTTGCATAGAAGGCGGCTCAACTATTGCGGGCAGAAGAAAAGCTATGGAAAGAATACTCCATACAAAAGTGAAATTGCCGATACCCATCAATCCGGTTTTGGGAACGTTCTTTTTTCCCAGCAAATCACCGAAAGAGCTAAACTGCTACTGGTTTTCTTTCTTCCACATCGAAGAATACCTCAAATCCAAACAAGGCGGAACCGATATTGTATTCTCTAACCAGACCACAACAGTGATTGATACATCCTTTTTAGCATTTAGAAGGCAAATGTTTTTAACGGCCACTGCCATTGCTGATTTATCCCGTCAAATTTTATGGTTCGATTTTCGTTAAGACGAGACGACATGGAAACAATTAAAAAGGTAAGCGTCTGGTTACGATAATAAAATACATAAGAGGATAGGCCCTTGTAATGATTGAATACAAGGGCTTTTTTACATATATTTTTACTGCCAAACTCAGCTACTGCAAAATTTCCTTTGGCTAATAGCTCCATATACTGTATGTTCCTCTTTAAATACGATAAAATAATGTGGAAAATGAAACCAACATACTTTCCACACGTACAGATTATTGTTATGGATAAATACTGTGAAATCTATATCATAAAAAATTTTGTGCCATTGATAAACGATACATAAAAAGGAGAGACAGGAAATGAAATGGAAAAAGGCAATCGGGATTTTATTATTTGCGACTTTTGTAATGACCGCTTGTACAAACGAAAAGGATCAAGCTGAAGAGGAAGAAGAGGAACTGATTACACCTGTTGAAACGTCACAGGTTGAAGAGGGAACATTGACCATTGAACAGACCTTTTTTGGCCGTGTGACACCTGATCGCATGGCTCAAGTCATTCCCCAAAATGCAGGAGAAATTTCTGAATTAAATGTTGAAAATGGCGATGAAGTTGAGGCGAATGATGTGATTGCCCGTACGTCTCCTGGGAATCTAGCCATTGAAGCACCTATTGATGGTACTGTACAGGATTTAAATGTGGATGAAGACTCGCTCGTTTCCAATCAAGAGCCAATGGCAACAGTCATTGATCTGGATTCCTTAAATGTGAGTATTCAGGCAACATCGGAACAGTTGGACTTATTTGAAAAAGATCAGGAGGTTACGTTGAATTTTTCAACGATTGAGGATGATATAACAGGAACCATTGACAATATATCAGTTAAAACAGATGATACCGGTCTTTATCCGATTACTGCAACAGTTAAAAATGAAGAGCACACCCTTAAACCAGGAATGGTAGCTAAAATCACGATTCCGGAAGACAAAATTAAAGATGCACTAATTGTACCTACAGAAGCGATTATCGAAGAAAATGATAAAAGCTATATATATGTCATCCAGGATAATACCGCTCATTATACAGAAGTAGAAGTGCTCGGAGCTCAAACGGAATCTACAGCTATTAAGGGTGACGTTGAAAAAGGGGCAGAGATTGTAACTAGAGGACAGCTTACCCTCACAGATGGTGGTAAAGTAGAAGTTATGAAGGGGGAAGAGTAAGTGAAACTGGTAGATACTTCAGTACGCCGCCCCGTTGGCGTATTTATGATTGTCGTAGCAATCGTAGCACTAGGGTTTGTTTCCCTTCGTAACCTGACGATTGACCTTTTTCCAGACATAGAACTGCCGGTTGCCGTCGTAGCAACTACATATGAAGGTGCTTCCCCGGAGGATGTGGAGGAGCTGGTTTCAAGGCCAATTGAGTCTGCCGTCAGTTCCATTGAAGGTATCGATACAGTACAATCCCAATCCTCCCAAGGGTCTTCCCTTGTTGTTATGATGTTTAATACTGGTGCTGATTTGGATTCCGCCTTACTGGAGGTGAGGGAGCAGGTGTCCTCTGTGCAGGGCATGCTCCCGGAAACAGCTGGTGAACCGAGTGTACTCCGTTTTGATCCACAGCAAATGCCTGTGATGTGGGTTGGATTAACAGGAGATAACGTAGGAGAATTGCAAAATATAGCGGATGAGGATGTTGTTCCATATTTTGAAAGACAAGATGGTGTGGCTTCCGTAACCGTTGAAGGTGGCACATCCGATGAAATTCAGGTTGAGCTTCAGCAGGATAAGGTTGCACAGTATGGATTAAATACACAGACGATCATTCAAGCTATAGGTGGAGCCAATCAATCCGGCTCAGCAGGCGTGATTGCCAAAGGAAATCAGAATCTGCAAATTCGTATTCAAGGCGATTATGAGTCGATGGATGATATCAAACAAACGATTGTTCAAACACCGAATGGGGCGACCCTTCATTTAGAGGACATTGCTAACGTTAGTCGTGAAACCAAGGATCAAAGCTCGTTATCTTACGTCAATAATCAACCGTCCGTGGTGCTTTCCATCCTTAAGAAAACCGATGGAAATACCGTAGATGTTGCTGATACCATGCATGCAGCCGTTGAAGATATGCAGGAAGAGCTACCTGAGGGTGTAGAGCTTGATGTCGTCTTCGATAATTCTACTTTTATTAAAATGTCGATTGATTCGGTAGTACGTAACATGCTGATAGGAGCTGTATTCTCAGCATTGATTTTACTCTTATTCTTAAAGAGCTTCCGTGCAACCCTGGTTATTGGGCTTTCCATTCCAATTGCCATTATTTCAACATTCTCGCTCATGTACTTTACCGGAGAAACGGTGAACGTACTTACAATGGGTGGCCTGGCACTTGGTATAGGAATGATGGTCGATTCGTCGATTGTTATATTGGAGAACATCGTCTCGTACCGGCAGCGAGGTCATACGTTGAAGGAAGCTGCTAAACGAGGGGCATCCGAGCTGGCACCAGCTGTAATAGCCTCTACAACGACCACGGTTGTCGTCTTTTTACCGATTATATTTGTAGAAGGTATAGCAGCAGAAATGTTTATGCCCCTTGCTTTGACAATATCCTTTGCGTTAATTGCTTCACTGGTCGTTTCCATTACACTTATACCCATGCTTGCTTCTAAACTGCTAACCAAATCCATGCAGGAAGAAGGCAGAAGGTATTGGTTTGATAAACTATTAGGGAAAATTAATGACGGTTATAAAGTGGTTTTAAGATTTGTTTTAGGTCATCGAAAAACAACGATATTTGGGACGATTGCGGCGATTGGGTTAAGTTTGGCTTTAATTCCGGGAATAGGTACCGAATTTATCCCGCAATCAGATCAGGGACAAATTCAAATAAACGTAAATACACCAACAGGTACTCATCTAGAATCAACCGAAGAAGTAGCAGATCAAATGAATGAGAAGCTTGCTAATTACGAAGATGTACTCGAAACCAATTTCGTTACAGTTGGTGACTCTAGTGGCATTGGTGGAGATTCATCATCCAACCAGGCGAGTTACATGATTCAGCTTGTTCCAAAAGAAGAACGAGATGTATCAACAAATGAAGTGATTACACAAATGGATGAAGACCTGCAAAAAATCCCTGGCGCCGAGATAACGGTCAGTGCTATGGGAGGCAGCATGGGTCTGGGATCACCTGTTCAATTGCAAATTTCCGGACCAGATTACGAGGTTTTAAAAGAATTAGGCGATCAAGTCGTGTGGATGCTTGAGGATATTGAAGGAATACACAATCCAGAGTCCTCTGCATCAAAAGGAAGTCCGCAAATCAATGTAAATGTTGACAGAGAAATGGCAGCCCAATATGGCCTAAGCTATCAACAGGTTATGAGCCAGGTACAAACGGGCTTCACAGGGCAAATTGGATCCAGATTCCAAACCGGTGGAAGTGAATTGGATGTTAGGGTTATGATTCCGGAAGATCAACGAACAACCATAGAAGATCTGGAAACATTACCTATTCAAACCCAGTCAGGTTCCATAATTCCGCTGTCAACTGTAGCAGACTTAGAGCAGGTTCAAGGTCCAAATACGATTTCACGGGAAAATCAGCAGCGTCAAATAAATATCACCAGTGAAATTGTTGATCGGGACTTAGGAAGTATTATGAGGGATGTAGAAGACAAACTCGGTACCATGAAATTTCCTGAAGGCTACTCCTATTCTGTTGGAGGGCAGGCCGAGGATATGGCAGAATCATTTGTTCAATTAAGCTTAGCCTTATTATTCTCCATTTTCCTTGTTTATGCAGTTATGGCAGTACAATTTGAGAACTTCCTGCATCCATTTGTTATTATGTTCTCACTACCTGCAACCATTGTCGGTATTCTGGTAGGTCTGTACGTAACACAAACACCTTTAAGCATTCCGGCATTTATTGGGTTCATTATGCTAGCAGGAATAGTTGTTAATAATGCCATTGTACTGGTTGACTATATCAATATTTTGAGAAATCGAGGGCAGGATCGTTACGAGGCAATACTAAACGCAGGACCTAGCCGTTTACGCCCAATTCTCATGACAACCTTAACGACTGTTCTTGGAATGATTCCCCTTGCATTAGGAATAGGCGAAGGTTCTGAAACACAGCAGCCATTAGCCATCGTGATTATTTTTGGTTTGACTGTATCGATGATTTTTACGCTGCTATTGATTCCGGTGGTTTATACGTATTTTGATGATTTTTCCAGGAAAGTTGTTGGGTGGTTTAGTAAAGGAAAAAATAAAGAAGAATGACTTAGTAAAAAAGAAAGGCTGTATCGTACAGAAAGCGGTACAGCCCTTTTATATAGCGGAAGCGGCGAATTTTGTCGATTGCTCAAAATCATCATAAAAGTGAGTGTGTTACTTAATACTAAAAATGAGCATGGTCACAAACCTATAGAAATATGGTAAGATGATAAAAGTGAATTTATGAAAAAGCAGGGATAAATTATGTTTAATGTAACAGAATTAATAATTGCTTTTTTTATATCACTCATATCAAGTCTGTTATTAGCGTATCCCGTTAAAAAAATGGCTTTGAAAATGGGTGCCATGGACGTACCAAATAATCGAAAAATACACACGATTGTTACCCCCAGGCTAGGCGGTTTAAGTATATATATAGGAACAGTTTTAGGAATTTTTTATTTGTTTCCAAATCATCCTCAAATATCAGCTATTGCGTTAGGCTCCCTCATAGTGGTAATAACGGGTATGATTGATGATAAATATCAAATCAGGCCGATTATCAAACTGTCAGGACAACTTCTGGCTGCTGTTATCCTTATAACTTCGGGAATTATTATTGAGAAGGTCACATTACCTGTATTCGGCATCATTGAATTAGGGTATTTCAGCATTCCTTTAACGATACTTTGGATTATTGGGATAACCAATGCAATTAATCTGATTGATGGTTTGGATGGACTGGCAGCAGGTGTATCCACGATTGCGATTTCCAGCATCTTAGTTATGGCGATTATAGATTATCGGGTAATAGTTGTCTACATCTGTGTTGCACTAATCGGTAGTAATCTTGGTTTTTTATTCCACAACTTTCACCCGGCTAAAATATACATGGGCGATACAGGATCACTGTTCCTTGGTTATTCTGTTGCAGTAATTTCCATGTTAGGTTTGTTTAAGAATATTGCCTTATTTAGTTTTGTTATTCCTATTATTGTGCTAGGAGTTCCGATATTAGATACCCTCTTTGCTATTGTTCGGAGAATGGTTAATAAAGAGCCGATTATGATGCCGGATAAGAAGCATATTCATTATCAGCTTCTGGCTGCGGGGTTTAGTCATCGGACGACTGTATTGATTTTGTATGGGTTTAGTGTGATATTTGGAGTACTAGCCATTTTATTTTCACTTGCTTCTAACTTAACAGTGTCTTATTTAGCTATGTTAGTTTTGTTAATATTAATTCATGTTTTTGCGGAGAATGTTGGTCTTGTGGGAAGAGGAAAGAAGCCTTTAACCAACTTAATGTGGAAGCTTATAAAAAAAGAGAAACTTGATCATAAAGAACAAAATGTACAACAAAAGCCCTAAAATTATTTTAGGGCTAATATTATTTTATACATTAAATAACATATTTCGACTTTTCTTGACTCAATAATATTTACATTTTAAAATTTAGTTATTCGTATTTTAAGAGGGTGTGTATGTATGGGAAAACCACTAGTAACAGTTTTTATCCCAATGTATAATTGTGAGGGTTATATTGGTCAAGCATTAGAAAGTATTCTTAATCAGACTTACGCCAATTTAGAAATATTGTTGATTGATGATGGATCAACAGATCAAACTGTTGAAATTGTAACAAAGTATAATGATAATCGGATTAAACTAATACAAAATAAAGAGAATAAAGGAATTCCATATACTAGGAATTTAGGAGTTGAACAGGCTAATGGAAAATATATGGCCATTATGGACTCAGATGACATAGCTTTATCAAATAGAATTGAACGTCAAGTCTATTTTATGGAAAGGAATCAAGACATTGACGCTATTGGAACATACTATCAAATGATTGGGGGGAGGTTAAAAAGAGTAAAGAAATCAAATATTACTTCACCTGAAGAAATAAAAGTTTCTTTATTGTTTTTTAGTCCAATATCTAATCCTTCTTCCATGATTAGACTGCGCACAATTAAAAAACACAATCTAAAATACAATTTAAATTACTTTGTAGCACAAGATTATGGTATGTGGCTACAAATATCAAAAGTGGGTAAATTAGCTATTCTCCCAGAAGTACTACTTCAATACAGAACGGGACATACAAACATTACAAAACGAACGAAGACAAAGAAAGCTTCAAGAAGAAAACAAATACTTGATTCCATTCATCGGGATGCTTTAAGTTTTTATAATTTTAAATTATCCTCCCAGGAATTATCCGACTTTAACGAATTTTTTAATGATAATCCACAAGCAGCTCTTAGTAATCAAACTATGTATCAAATTCCAAATATTCTAAAGAAGTTAACAGATCAATGTCATAATGATTTCGATGTAAAGTTATTTTCGAAAATTACACAAAAGAATTTTACATTTGCATTAAGCAACCATAGATTGTCCTTATTAAAAAAAATCAGATTATATAAAAAAACTGTTGGGATTCGCTATTTTACGTTTAGTTTGAAAGAGTTGACTTTTTTGATGTCCAAACATATATATCGTTCAGTTAAAAAGTTTTAGGTTTTGGAGATGTTGGAACATCCATATGATTTAGCAATAACGACTTAATAGAATTGTGCATAAAAAGCAAGGAAGTTTTTCTAATTTCTATATCTTAAAAAATAATGGTAAGAGAAAATATAGAATACTTATAACGTTATGAATTAATGTATAGGGTGAGTATATTAGAGGTTTGTGGAGGGATTAAATAGTGAGCCTTCTTGAAAAAAGTTCAAAAATAAATGTAAAAATAGAATGGCTGTTTATATTCTTTATCATTTTGCAACCAATTTTAGACATATCTGCTTTCTTCGGATTTCCATTTTCGATAGGTGTTAGAGCGTTAGCTATGCTATTTGGTTTTTTCTATATTCTGTTGTATCCAGAGTCTAAATATAAAAAGAGTGCAATATTTTACCTTTTTATTTTAGGAATATTTATGGTTATAAACTTTATCATAAACTTTACATTTAAAGCAAATTTTGTATGGATAGATGAGGTAGAATACATAATAAAGACAAGTTACGTTATTTTAATGTTAGTTACTTATATATTTGTCTTTAGACGGTTAAGTTCAAGAGTTAATTGGGAGAATATTATTCAGAGAAATATTAGCATAGCATTAGCGATTATAGGAATTGCCATGTTTATAGCCGAATTAACCGGTTCTGGAAGGAGAAGTTATAGGGCTATAAATAAAGAAGGTCATTCAGGGTGGTTTTTTTCGGCCAACGAGTTAAGTGCTATTCTTGCAATGGGATTAGGAATTCTACTCTTATATTTTATCAGTACAAAGATTTCCACAAAACTCATTTTGCTACCCTTCCTACTTTTGGTTACCTGGTCAATGTTAACCATTGGTACTAAAGTAGGCTTAGGTGCAATGTTAATTATACTTATTGTCACTTTACTTATAACAATAATGGATGTTATTAGGAATCGAAAAAAGTGGATTAATATTGTATTTATAGGATTTGTAACGATTGTCTCGCTACTTATCATCCCTTATACATCTGTACAACATAATTTAGATATTAAGGTATTTAATTGGTTTGGGCATTTTACTGAAGATCCTTCTGAATCAGATGATATCGAACAGCCAGAAGAAGAACAGAAACCTAATCCTGTGGAACAAGGAGAATTATCACAAGCATTACTTAGTGGAAGAGGAGATTTCTTAATCAACCATTGGAACCAATATAAACAGGCTCCTGTTCAGCAAAAATTATTTGGTATGGGATATGGAGGTAATTATGAGTCAAGTCCTAAGTTGGTGGAGATGGACTTTTTTGATTACTTTTTTAGCTTTGGAGTAGTCGGATTTATCATCCTTATATTACCTTTCTTAGCTATAGGTTTTTTAATAATAAAAAATATTTTTGTAAGCAAATTTAAATTAATTAGACCAGTTAGTTTTTTATTGATTGTAGAAATTGGCTTAGGATTAGGGATAGCTTCTATTGCCGGGCATATTTTCTCAGCTCCTTCTTCAGGTTATTATTTCGTTTTATTGATTAGCTACCTGTATGCTTATACAAGTCATTTTAGAGAAAAACTGTTTAATGCTTACTGATTGTTGTAATAATTCTTATTAAATGGGATATAAACAACCTATTAAAATTAATATATTTTATGTCTGATACATCGAATATACAGAACCCAAGTCCATTAACTTGGGTTTACTTTTTTTGCCAAAAGACTTTAATGAATTAAATAAGTATCTAAAATTTAAAGAAAGTTTGAAGAAACCATAATAAATAAGTTTAATAATTCGAATATTATATGTAACCTTTTACCCAAAAATTAAGGGAAATTGCTTATAAATATAATGCTATGATAAAATTAAATTAAGTTATAAAAGAGATTAAAGTAGCGATTATTTATTAAATGATAAAGGAGCTTTTAGTAATGAAGGTTCGTAAAGCAATCATACCAGCTGCAGGATTAGGAACGCGTTTTTTGCCTGCTACTAAGGCACAACCTAAAGAGATGCTTCCAATAGTTGATAAACCCACTATACAATATATTGTAGAAGAGGCAGTGGCTTCAGGAATAGAAGATATTATTATTGTTTCTGGAAGAGGTAAGCGTGCAATAGAAGACCATTTTGATATATCTTATGAGTTAGAAGAAAAGCTTGAGAAAAAAAGGAAAACAGAAATGCTTAAAATGGTGCAGTCCATTTCGAATTTAGCTAATATCCATTATATTCGTCAAAAAGAACCTAAAGGTTTAGGACATGCTATATCTGTTGCTAGTAGATTTGTTGGTAATGAACCATTTGCTGTACTATTAGGAGACGATATTGTTCAGTCAGACACCCCTTGTCTAAAGCAGCTTATTGATGTTTTTGACCAGCATCATTCCTCAATTGTAGGAGTACAGGAGGTCTCTGATGAGGAAGTATCAAAATACGGTGTGGTTGACCCTCGTGATGGAAAGGATTATGGTCCGAATACGATAGGTGTTAAAACATTTGTAGAAAAGCCACCTATTGAAAAAGCTCCTTCTAATTTGGCCATAATGGGAAGATACATATTGACACCGGAAGTCTTTCACGTATTAGAGAATCTTGCTCCTGGTAAGGGTGGAGAAATTCAGTTAACGGATGCCATTGAAATTTTAAATGAAACTCAAAAAGTTTTAGCATATAATTTTGAAGGAATACGTTATGATATAGGAAATAAACTAGGCTTTATCAAAGCATCCATTGATTTTGCATTATCTCGTGATGATTTAAAAGAAGATGTTCAAGAGTATATACAACAGAAATTAAAGGATATTTAAATTTATAAGATAAGGGAAGGTTTATAGAATGAATATCGCTGTTATAGGTACGGGATATGTTGGTCTAGTCACGGGAGTATGTTTAGCTGAAATCGGCCACCAGGTAACTTGCATTGATGTTGATGATAAAAAAATTAGTTCTTTAAAAAGTGGAACATCACCAATTTATGAAGATGGGTTAGAAGATCTCTTAATCAAAAATATTGAGAAGGATACTGTTAGATTCACTACAGATTATAGTTATGGACTAAAAGATAAAGCGGTAATTTATATTGGTGTGGGTACACCTCAGGCTGAGGATGGCTCAGCAGATTTGACCTATATAAATGATGTTTGTCATAGTATTGCACGCAACTTGCAAAGGGATGCCATTATTGTTACAAAAAGCACGGTACCGGTTGGTACGAATGAACACATAAAAAACAAAATAATGGAAAATATAGATTATAATGTATCTATAGAAATTGTATCGAATCCCGAGTTTTTGCGTCAGGGATCAGCAGTCTATGACACCTTTCATGGGGACAGAATTGTTATTGGTTCCGAAAACGATTATGCCTTAAATGTTATTGAGAATGTAAATAAGCCATTTGGTATCCCAATTGTCAAAACGGACTTAAGAAGTGCAGAAATGATTAAGTACGCAGCAAATGCCTTCTTGGCAACCAAAATTAGTTTTATTAATGAAATTGCAAACCTATGTGATAAATTAGATGCTAATGTTGAAAATGTAGCGAAAGGAATTGGAATGGATAAACGTATTGGTAATAGCTTTTTGAATGCTGGAATTGGTTATGGAGGATCTTGTTTCCCAAAAGATACCAATGCATTAGTTTCCATAGGAAAAAATGTAGATTATGAAATGTCAATTTTACAAAGTGTGGTCGAAGTTAATAATCGTCAGAAAAAAGTAATCATTGACAAGATGTACAAAAGATTTGGTAGTTTATCAGACATAAGCGTAGCCTTGTTAGGACTTTCCTTTAAGCCAAATACAGATGATATGAGAGAAGCACCGTCCATTCCATTATCTAAAGTACTTTTAGAGAAAGGTGCTAATATTAGAGCATATGACCCGGTTGCTGCAAATAATGCAAAAAAGATTTTGCCAGATAATGTATTCTATGCTGATAATATAGCTGAAGCTATTAATAAGGCAGATTGTGCAGTGATTTTGACAGATTGGGAAGATATAAAAAATTATCCATTAATGAAATTTAAAGAGCAATTAAATCAACCCATAATATTTGATGGAAGAAATTGCTTCGATCCACAAGAGGTAAGAAAAGCCGGGATAGAATATTATTCAATCGGACGTCCCTAAATCAAATGTAAAAGAATTTTAAAGGTTCCTTTCATTATCTATAATGGAAGGAACTTTTCGTTTATAATAGACGCAAGTTAAAAACTTTGGGTTAAAGGGGGAGTGGTTTTGCGAATTTTCCGACATTAGATTTTTTATCTAAAGCAATAATCTTTCCCAATGTATTATGGTATCTTAAACTATAGAGCTTCATAAAAAGTTTTTAAAGTGTTAGTGATATGTAATAATATAAGGTTGTTGTCTGGGGGACAAGAGAATGAAAAGAAAGTCCAAGCGGATACTGGTACTTAGTAACATGTATCCTGGAAAAGTCAGTAGTACATTTGGTATTTTTGTAGAAAATCAAGTTGAAGGAATTAGAAAAAGAGGCATCTATGTTGATGTTTTAGCTGTACAAGACCCTCGTATGGGTAAGTATTTTGTTATTAAAAAATACCTAAAATGGTCCATTCGGATTCTTTATTCTTTTTTAACTAAAGGTCGCAGCTATGATTTAATACATGCACATTATGTATTCCCCAGTGGCATGTTTGCCTTGTTATTTAAAAAATGGTTTGGGACCAAAATGATAGTTACCGCACATGGTGGAGATATTGACAAGATGTCCAAGAAAAGTCGATTCTTTTTTAATAAAACGAAGCAAATTTTAAATAATGCAGATTTCGTTATAGCTGTTGGGGAAAACTTGCGTAAGGATATAACCGATACTTTTAGAGTTGATGCAGATAAGACAGCTGTTATAAATATGGGTGTCAATAGAGAAGTTTTTCAACCTATAGATAAGATGAGAGCTAAAGAACTACTGGGTCGTTCATCATCCAAATTTTATTTACTATATGTAGGAAATTTAATAAAGCAGAAAGGACTGTTAGAGTTAATTGATGCTTTTCGACATTTAAGGCAGAAATATTCAGATTTAGAACTTCATTTAATAGGTCCTGTTAAAAACGAAGTTTTTTTATCACAATTAAAGCAAAAGATAGCAGATGAAAATATAGAGGATCTCTATATACATCCTGCAAAGGGACAGAAAGAAATCGCAAAATGGATGGCAGCTTCTGATGTATTTGTTCTTCCTTCACATATAGAAGGGTTCGGTCTAGTTGCATTAGAGGCAATGTCTTGCCACACACCTGTCGTAGGCAGTGATGTAGGGGGGCTTTCTTATTTACTTAAGGATTCGGGTATTTTGATAAGCCCTAAAGACAGTTCTTCTTTATATAAAGGGTTAGAAAAACTCATTGTTAATGAAGGGTTAAGAATGACACTCATTAAACAAGGAGAGAAAAAGGCACAGGAAAATGATCAGGAATTATTACTAGATAGGCTTATGGAGATATATGGTCATAAGGGAGGAAAAATTACATGAGAAGGAAGAAATTACTTCTTATTTCATCAATAGGTGGACATTTAACACAATTACTGCAATTAGAACCTCTCTTTAAAAATTACGATTATCACATTGTAACGGAAAAATCAGAGATTACAAAAAAGTTGGAAGATAAGTACCCTATGTCCTTTTTGGTTTACGGTGCAAGAAATTATCCATTTAGATATATATTTAAATTAGCTTACAATATATTTAAATCTTTTTTCATCTTTCTACGGGAAAGACCTGATGTTGTGATTACAACAGGTGTCCACACAGCAGTACCAATGTGTTATATAGCAAAGTTATTTAGAAAAAAAGTTGTGTTTATCGAAAGCTTTGCAAAATCCTCAAGTCCAACAATGGCAGGTAAAATGGTATATCCTGTTGCGGATTTATTCATTGTACAATGGGAAACTATGAAGAGATTTTATCCTAATGCAGTTTATGGGGGGTCTATCTATTGATATTTGTCATATTAGGAACTCACGAATTACCTTTCACACGACTTTTAAATGAGGTCGAAAGAATTAAAAAATCCGGTTTTCTCAAGGATGAAATTGTTGTTCAAAGCGGAAATACAAAATATAATAGTCATTATATGACCTTGATTCCCTTTATGAGTTATGAAGAGATGGATAAACTATATAATAAAGCCCGTTTAATTATTACCCATGCAGGAACAGGATCTGTGATAACCGGCCTAAAAAAAAGCAAAAAGGTAATTGCAGCAGCACGTCTGAAAAAATATGGTGAACATAATGATGATCATCAATTAGAACTTGTAAGTGTATTTGAAAAGCAAGGACATATTTTAAGTTGGAATGAAGGGGAGAATCTGGAAAAAGTAATCATTGAAGCAGAAGATTTTGAACCGAAGCCTTTTCGATCTGGTAAAGATAAGATGCTAAAAATTTTGTATGATTTTATTGAACAAAAATAGAATTTAAAATAAGGATTTACTTAAAAAAGGTTCACACCTCCTCATGTATAATGGTTGGACCTTTTTTCATTTAAGAATCTTTGGTGGAGTATAAATCAGGCAGTAAATAAAATGATAACTAATTATGGAAGTTGGAGAATTAGTGGATATGCTGCTTTGGTTCTGCTAACTGTTTTAATCTTCCTTATCTTAGAAGAACCAATAAATCCAAATGGTGAATGACGGTTGTTAGTCAAAGTTTCGAAATGAGAAGCCATGTCATTAAAAGTTCATATTATTGTTCCAATCAACCTCTATCTCCTGGTTGAACTCTACAGATTCACATTGATAGCGGTACAATAGAAATATCTTCATAGAATATTTACCACAGTCTGCACTATATTCACAAATATATCGGCACTTTCGGATAAAAATTCTGTTCGTCTACCGAATATATTGATATGCTTAATCTTCTGTATACAATAATTTCACGTACTTAATCCGTTACATTAGAGCAAAATTTAAGTCCTCTATATTCTTATTACAAAAATGTGCTGCATCTTAAAAGTTGGAGGTAAAATCTAACCTTTGGGTGGTAACTTCATTTTTTGTTTCTGAATAATAGAGGACTTTACGGTGTAAGAGCTTCCTCGTATTGTTCCTGCTCTTGATATAAAATCTTGATTAAGTTTTCACTGGATTTTCCACGTGAATATTGATTCCACTCGGAAGCATATTTCTCCACTTGAGTAAGATCAAATTGGTGCTGCTGAATGACATTAATGACTTCCTCAGTTGTTCTAACCATAGGTCCTGGTAAGTTTTTTTCATAGTCCTCGTAAAATCCACGTTTCTTTTTGTAATCCTCAAAATCATAGGTGAAGAAAATCATTGGTTTTCTCAGTAATGAATATTCAAATGGAATTGAAGAATAATCGGTAATAACACAATCCGCAATCAGTAGTAACTCATTCAGATTTTCATAGCTTGATACATCCACTACAAAATTAGGATAAACATTTTTGAAACTTGATTTTATCGCAGGATGTAATCGTAAAAGTAAAATATATTCATCTTTAAGCTCCTGATACATTTCCTCTAAATTTAGAGGAAGGTCAAAGGAAGTTAATTGTCCATCTCTAAACGTAGGAGCATATAATAGAACTTTTTTATTTTGAATAATAGGATTTTCTGTTTGTAATGTTTGAACAATCTCCTGATGTTTTTGTGATTCAAAAAAGAAGTCTGTACGTGGAATTCCCGTACGTAAAATGTTGTTACTATCTATACCAAAGCTTTTTCGAAAAATCGTTGCCATCTTCTCAGAACCGACCACAACATAATGAAAACGCTGATAAACCTCCTTGAAACGCTTCACAGCACGCTCACTACGTGTATAAATAGAAGGATCCATTAATCCAAACTGTTTGATTGCTCCGGCAGCATGCCAAAGCTGTATACATGTAACATTTTCCTTAAAGTCTACAGCAGACAAAAATCCAAAGTAATTGTCGACAAACACTACTTTGGACGTGGCTAAATGATAAATTCCTTTTATGAAATGAACAAGGTTAAGAGTTTCAAAGTTTAATATTTTCGTTACTTGATTGTCAAATTTATCAAAATCAGTACGACAGTTTGATTCCTTTAATATGACTAATTGTCCATAATCGTATTTTTGTAATTCTTTGGCTACATAATATACATTATCTCCAAACGAAGCTACAAATGTTGTCTTTTCTCTTTGGGGAAACAGTTTGAAAATGGTGTATACTAACCTGAAAATCATGAGATAAGTTGATATTAGTACTTCCTTAAACATCTTTCACCTTAAATAAATCTTGTTTAATTTTTGTTGTGGAGATTCCAACTGTACGAGGCAAGTAAATTACTTCACAATATTCTTCTAGGAAATCAAAATTACCTTTCCAGTCATCTCCCATAACAAAGATATCGATATCATGTTCTTTTATATCTTGAATTTTTTGATTCCAAGAATTTTCAGGTATTACCTTATCAACGTAGCGAATAGCTTCAAGAATAATTTTGCGATTTTCAAAACTATAGTAAGCTTTTTTATTTTTAATAGCATTAAATTCATCTGTAGAAATTGCAACAGTTAAATGATCACCTAATTGTTTGGCACGACGGAGGAGGTTTATATGACCATTATGAAGTAAATCAAATGTTCCGTAAGTGATTACTTTTTTCATTTTTTATCCTCCTTTAAAAACACTCACTATAATAATATTTATTTTAAGTGTTTGTAAAAATATTTACAAGGGTAAATTATTGTAAATTAATACAATTTTTCACAAATATATAAATAATATAGAAATAGTGTTAGTAAAGGATTTACTAACACTATTGAAGAGAGAACTTAACACTACTCTATAATTATATACGTACTACTGACCCAACCAGTACTGTTGCCATATTCGATTTGGTACCAATAAGTTCCACTATCGTCTTTTCTCTTTACAATCTCATTTTTGTCATTAAGTACAGCTGCTATATGTTGACCATTTGTAACACTACCTATGTTGTTGCCCCAAACATCATTTCTAACATTTAAAACAGTTGCATTTACTTTTAATAAATTTTTAACATCGACATAATCTCCATGTACCCAACCTTCTTTACTATTCTGAGCAATTTTATACCAACCAAAACCATTTTTACCAAGGATTTGTAATTCTGTATTAGTATCAAGTACTTTGATTGACTCTGAGTTAGTTGTTGGTTTTGTTCTAAAGTTAAGTCTGTCGGTTGTTATTCCAACAATTTTATTTGGGTAATCAATAAAGTTTACAGGTGGTTCATCCACTGATGATGGTTGATTTAGAAATGTAGGTTCATTAAATATTAAATTGTAGTTATTTAACAGGCTATAGGTATTGGCAATAATGTTTGTTTGACTAATTGCCCAAGATACATGAGTAGCGTATTGGTGGTCTCCTGGATTATCTGGGTTCCATCTCATTTTATATAAAGTATCTTGGCCTGTATTTATATAATTTTCAGCTATAAATTTGGCGCCACCTTTAATAGCGGCTTCAGGTGTAAACCAACCTTGTTCATATGCATATTGAGAACCACTTTCTATTGCACTAGAATCGTATGCTTTTGTACCATACATGTTATATACAACTTTCCCGTTTACTTCTATACCTTGTGCTAAATCTGAAGTACCATTACCAGTTTCATGTAGGGCATGTGCAATTAAATAAATTTCGTTTACGTTGTACATTTTTCCTGCTTCAATAAATGCAGATGCTGTTCCTTCTAAAGCTCCAGCTCCTTTTAAAACTTTTTCATTAGTTTCATATTGGTTAATGTTGGCGGACATTGATAGGTCCAAAAACTGATAATAACTTGATGTGTTTTTATCAAAATTATTTGGATTAGCATAATATTCTACTAAGTTCCTACCAGCTAAAACAGTACCAGAACCATTAGCTTTTGGTGTTTTTTTCATTTGTTTATCTATAAAACTATCAAAAGTGTAATTATAGTTAACAGTGTTATAGTTTTTATATATTCCTGGAACTGATATAGCTATTGAAGCCTCACCTTTAGTCTCCCTGAACTCTACACGAATACTGTGAGTTCCGTTGGATAATGATAAATCTTTATCCAATGGCTGTATTTCTCCTGTGTCATTCCAATTATCTATTACGAGTTTACCGTCTACATAAACCCTAATTCCACCGTTCGAATAGGAAGAAATATTATAGGATCCATTTTCTACTGTAATATTTCTTTGATAAACAGCGGAGAAAGTGGTGTTAGCTGGGATGCCCGATGCAGGTGACTTAGCGTTTCCCCAATCAAAATTCAGGTTCGGGATTTGGGGGTCGTACCCAGTAAGAGAACCCTGACCTGATAAATCATCGTTAGGAAAAACAACGCCATACCAGCGATTGTCCCTGTGCAGGTCATCTAAGGAAAAATCCAGACTTGCTTCACCCGCAGTCTCTTTCACATCAACTCGGATGGAATGTTTACCTTTGGAAAGGAAAAGAGCTTGTTCCACTCTTTGGGTAGATCCCGAGTCATTCCAGTTATCGATGTATAAATTTCCATCAACATATACCCGAATACCAGCATTAGCAGT
>NZ_FOHJ01000006.1 GCF_900111405.1 Salinibacillus kushneri
CAAAATTCACGGAGTGACACGCCCTTTGTCACGTAGTGGATTATGCTTATGTCTGCTTGGACCTGGGAGCCGCAGCTGGACAATAAAAAGCGAAGACAATTAGCTTACTCATACACAATTAAAATACTTTTAGTAATAAAAACATAACCCCTCTATTCCAATAAAAACACCTCTAATGCTGATTCTGCAAATAGAGGTGTTTATTAATCTAATCCTTTTTCAATTTCGCTAACGCATCAGCCAAGGCTGAGTTAGTAAATTCATCCTTCTGTTGGTTCTTAAGGTATTTTTGTACGTCTTTTTTAGATGCCTTGTTTTGATTTTGTTTCTTCTTTCTTTCATTAAAGGTAGACAGTTTTTCACGATGCCCACAGCTACACACAAAAATTTGTCCTTCCCCTTCACCACGTAGTTCCAGTCTTTTATGACAGTTCGGGCATCTTGCATTGGTTTTCTTCGCAATATTTTTCTTATGACCACAAGAGCGGTCCTGACAGACGAGCATTCTTCCTTTTTTCGTATTCACTTCAAGCATCTGTTTCCCACAATCAGGACATTTAGTTCCTGTAATGTTGTGGTGCTTATATTTCTGATTACTGTTTTTAATTTCTTTTACTACTGATGAAGCATAGCTTTTCATATCTTTAATAAACTCATTTTTATGAAGCTTTCCCTTTTCAATGGCTGATAGCTTTTGTTCCCACTCTGCAGTTAGTGCTGGAGAGCGTAATTCACTGGGTACTAAATCCAGTAGCTGCTTTCCTTTCGCTGTTAGGTAAATATATTTACCTTTTTTCTCAATATAGTAATGATTAAATAGCTTCTCAATAATATCAGCACGTGTGGCTACTGTTCCCAGCCCGCCGGTTTGATTTATGGTTTGGGCTAATTTCTTATCTTTTTGCTCCATAAATTTCACCGGGTTTTCCATCGCTTGAAGTAAACTACCCTCTGTAAAGGGTTCTTTTGGCTTAGTTTCACCTGAGGTTTGTTTGATTGTTACACTAGTAAGGGTATCTCCTTTTTCCATCTTTGGCACATGCTGTTCAATCGGTTCGTCAGTATCTTCCTGTTGATTTTGATACACCTGTTTCCAGCCTAATTTTTTAATCGTTTTTCCTTTCGCAGTAAATGTTTCATTAGCTATGTTAGCTGTGATAGTCAGTTGTTCAAATTCAAAGGGATCAGAAAGTACAGCTAAAAAGCGTTTGATAACTAAATCATAAATTTTTCGTTCTTTTGGATTTAACTCTGCCAGACGAACACGCTGCTCTGTTGGAATAATAGCATGGTGGTCTGACACTTTCTGATCATCTACAAACGATTTTGTAGGTTTAATATTCTTGTTTACTAAACCACTCGCTATTGCTTTATATTCATCTACCATACACGCTTTAATTCGATCTTTTAATGTAGGTACAATATCAGATGATAAATGACGGGAATCTGTCCGAGGATAGGTTAACACTTTATGCTGTTCATATAACTTTTGCATTGCCGATAGTGTTTCTTTCCCTGAAAAACCGAATATACGATTGGCATCCCGTTGCAGCTCTGTTAAATCATAAAGCTGTGGAGCAAAACTCTTCTTCTGTTTCGTTTCAACATTTGTAATCACTGCATTCTGATTTCTTACTTTCTCCGTGATCTTTTCCACTACTTCTTTTTTAAAGATTCGTGTATGATTCGATTTTTGATCCTGCCAAGTTAAGGTAAATCCATTAGGTGTCACTGCCTGTATACCATAATAAGTCTGGGGAGAAAATTCTTTTATTTCCTCTTCTCTTTTCGCTATCATGGCTAGCGTAGGCGTTTGAACACGTCCACTTGAGAGCTGTGCATTAAATTTCGTTGTTAATGCTCGTGTAGCATTTAGCCCTACATACCAGTCTGCTTCGGCCCGCGCCTGAGCAGATGCATATAGATTTTCATATTGCTTTCCATTCTTCAAATTATTCATCCCATCACGAATGGCTTTATCGGTTACAGAAGATATCCATAACCGTTTAAGAGGCTTTTTGACTCGAGCCTTTTCAATAATCCAGCGGGCTACTAATTCTCCTTCTCTTCCAGCATCCGTTGCAATGACAATATCTTTTACATCATTTCGATTAAATTGATGTTTGATTGTGTTAAATTGTTTTCCCGTCTTTTTCATCACAACCAGCTTTAAACGGTCTGGCAGCATAGGAAGATCCTCCATCTTCCATTCCTTATATTTATCATCATAAATGGCAGGATCTGCTAGTGTTACTAAGTGTCCTAAAGCCCATGTGACAATATATTTTGATCCTTCAAAAAATCCATTGCCCTTTTTCTTACAATTCAACACTCTGGCAATGTCTCGTCCTACTGAAGGTTTTTCTGCAAGAACCACTGTTTTACTCATTCCAACATTCCTCTCGTTGATGACTATGATATCATTTGAAATTATGATATAAGTGTATCAGTCAATGATGAAACTGTCTATTTGAACGCAGGGCCAGTAAATGGTCCCAGTACAAATAAAAAGCGAAAAAAGCTGCATCCCCCTAAAAAGGAGATGCAGATTTTTTCGCTTTTTATTCGTTATCTGAACCAACTGTAGCATATTTGTATTCATAAGTTGAACCAAACGGATTTACATAAACTCCCTCGACTCTTGGAGAGATAAGCTGTGCTTTGGATGCTTGGTAAATAGGTGCAATTGCTGCATCTTCAAATAGAATCTTTTCTGCTTCCAGGAAGTTTTCATAACGGGCCACATTATCTTGGGCAAGCGTTGTGGATGTTTCCTCTACTAATTTATCATACTCAGCATTGGAATAACCCATTTTATTATTTCCACTATCGGTAGTCCATAGATTCATATACGTATATGGATCTAAGAAGTCAGGACCCCATCTGGAAACTTGTACTTCATAATCCATATTTGTATCAAGGTCAAGACGTTGTTCTTTTGGTACTCGTTTTAAATGAACGTTAAGTCCTGGCAGATTTTCTGTTAATTGGTTTGCGATATATTCCACCATTAATTTGGTTGTTTCATCATCATCAGTTAACATTTCAAATTCTACTTCCTCTTGCCCGATTTCTTCTAAACCTTTCTCCCACAATTCCTTAGCCTTATCTACATCGTATGAAACAAGGTCACCATTTACTGCCCGGAAGTCTTCTCCTGTTTCAGGCAGTGGAGTGAAATCGGCAGGAACAAGACCATTAGCAACAAGTGAACCGTTATTTAAAATTTCATCTACTAATGCTTGTTTATTAAAAGCCCGGCTCATTGCCGCACGGATATTTCGATTCGCAAGTGCTTCATTGGCCTCCTGGTTAAACTTAATAAAATAAACAAAGGTATCAGGAATAATCTGATAATCTTCATGTGTCTGATATTGATCTACAAGGTCAGAAGTTAAATCAATACGATCAACTTTATTGGTCTCGTACAAATCAATAGCAGTTTGTGGATCTTTCACTACTTCAAATGTCAATTTATCCATTTGGACAGCATCAGCATCCCAATAGTCTTCATTTTTGACAAGCTCCCAGGAATTGCTTGTGCTTTCCCAATTCGCCATTTTGTAAGGACCATTTGATAGTAACCCATCAGTATTTATAGCAAAATTATCTCCTTGTTCTTCAACAAATGATTCATTTAATGGGAAGAATGTCCCGAAAGTCGTTAAAGATTCAAAGTACGGTGTTGGATTCTCTAATTCAACGACAAACGTATAATCACCTTCTGCAGAAACACCAAGTTCCTCTACCGGAACATCACCATTACTTACTGCTGTTGCATTTTGTATAACACCATTCATCATATAAGGACCATATTCTGAACCTGTATCAGGGTCTACAGCTCTTCTCCAGGAATATACAAAATCATGAGCCGTTACAGAATCTCCATTTGACCACTTTGCATCCTCACGCAAGGTAAATGTCCAGGTTTTCCCATCATCACTTATAGTATGTTCTTTAGCAATACCTGGTTCGGTTGTTCCATCTTCACCTAATCGGTATAAACCTTCCATCGTAGCAGCTAAATAGATAAAGGAAGATTCATCAGTTGCAACAGACGGATCCATAGATGGAATATTTTCTAAATTCGTAAAATTAAGGACCTTTTCTTCCTCTTCAGAAGAGGAATCATTTTCTGTTCCCGAGGTTTCCTCCTCGCCACCATCACTTGAGCAGGCTACTACTAGACTTAGTAATAGACTAAGCACAAGTAATAACCCCCACTTTTTTTGTTTCATATAATCGTATACCCCCTCAGTATGTAGTTTCCAGTAAATTTTAACTTTTCTATCTTGTTAAAATTTACTGAATAGAATATATTATACCGGTATACCAAGAAGAATGTAAAGATTTTTTTGAAAATTTAATAGTAGCCCTTCATTCGTATCACTTTACCTCCTAATTCGGGGCCCATCACCTTTATGCCCATTTTATGGTAAAACCGCATGGCAATAGTATTCGTTGGAGAGACCCTTAGGTGAAACTCTTGGATGTTATGGCTTTTAAAAAATTGTTTCACATAGTCATGTAAGTTTTGTCCCTTGCCCTTTCCACGTTTTTCAGGTATTAAGTAATATAAGTGAACATAACCAATACTTTTATTTTCATAGTTCCGGATTGATAATTCCAACTGACCGATGTATTGGTCACCTTCTCTTACGATGACAAAGCCTTCTGGATACTCGACTATTTTCTCCTCCAACCATCTCAAATAGTCTCCCTCATCAAAGTTTGAGTCATTTCCAAAGCTGATGACAAAAGAATCTTTTCTAAACTGAATCACATAATCCCGATGTTTGTCTATGTTAATCTTTTCAAATTGAATCATAGAATCTATTCTCCCCTATGTTTTAAGTCTGGCAAACTAAATTAAACGTTACCATTCTCATTTTATGCCTCTATATCATTCTTTTCTTCCTGAATGGCCTTATTTTATCACAGTCCCATCTGAGATAAACCCATAAAATTCCATTCTATGGTTTAATTTTAAGGTTCAGGGAAAAACTGAATAAAAAGTCCAAAGGAGGTATTCCCATGAACAAATGGTTATACATATTAGGAACGATTTTATTCGTTGCTGCTATCCTTGTTGGTTTTACAAATAATAAGGAAATGCCTAGTGAAACTGGTGACAATCAAGTAGAAACAGAGGATACAGAGGCAGTAGGAGTTTCCAATGAAGAGGAAGGCAGTGAAACAGATTTAGCTACCCATTTAGACACAGTGCTAACTTCAGTAAACGAGTTAGAACAGGTTTTTGAAGATACACCAGACAACATTACTAAAATCAATGAAAAAGGACAGGCTCTTGAAGCGAATTGGGACGTGATTGAAAAACAGGTAGAAGAGCTTGATCCCGATCAATATGCGGATATAGAGAGGAGTCTTTATCCTTTAATCGCCGAAGCACAAAAGGACAATCCTGATGTGGATAATATGAAAACTTTAAGTGAAGAAGTCAGGAAAAAAGTAAAGAAATTTAGAGAACAAATAGCAGATGAATCATAATCGAAACCAGGAATCCCGATTGGTTGAATTATTTACTCCTGGGATTCCTGGTTCTTTTGAACTCATCTAAAAAATCCTTTTGAAAGCTAGTGGAAACAGAATCATTTGTATCATTCTTAACCGTTTTTTTGAATACATCTTTTCCAAATTTCTCGGATAAATCATCGACAACCTGGTACAGCTTTTCATTTTTGGCCTCATTTTCATAGGTGAATAAATCCAGTTGCTTTGTGATTTCATCTTTTTCAGTTAGCTGCTGTGCAGTTACCCCTAATAAACGAATCGGGCTTCCACCCCAGTTCGCATAAAAAAGCTCAGATGAAATTTTATAAATTTCATCTTTTAATTCTACATAATCATGAAGTTGTTGACTTCTTGTAATCGTTTTTCGATCATGATAACGTATCATGATTTGAATATTTTCTGAAACTACAGATTTTCGCTGTATCCGTTCTGCAACCTTATCCGACAAAGAATAAAGAAGAAGATTAATTTCCTGTTCATCCGTTGTGTCATTAGGAAGTGTTTTAGAGTTACCGATACTTTTAAAAATACTTACAGCATCAGGATCAACAGGAGTGGGATCATATCCATTCGCACGATTTTTCAGTCTTTCTCCATTAATGCCCAAAATATTCTTAAGTTGATAACCATCAAACTCTGCGAGATCACCGATGGTCTTAATATCTAATTGCTGCAATTTTTGAGCGGTTTTCTGACCTATCCCATACATTTCATCGATAGGTAGAGGCCATAATTTATTTTTAAGTTCTCTTTTTCGCAGGACTGTAATTCCCATTGGCTTTTTCATGTCCGAAGCCATTTTAGCCAGAAACTTATTCGGAGCAATACCAATACTACATGGTAAATCCAGTTCCTGTTTAATCTTTGATTGGATCTGTTCAGCAATTTCAAGTGGCGTTCCTAAATCCGCGCATTCGGTAATATCCATGTATCCCTCATCAATAGAAACAGGCTGAACATATGGTGTGATATCAGCCAGAATTTCAAACATATTCCTCGAAGCCTCTCGATAACGGTCAAAATTCGGGGTTCTTACAATTAATTCCGGACAAAGATCTTTTGCCTGCCATAAAGGCATTGTCGTTTTGACCCCTTTAGCTCTTGCCTCATAACTACTGGTAACAATAATCCCTTTACGCTGCTCAGGGTTACCAGCTATCGCTAAAGGCTTGCCTTTCAAATCCGGATCATAAGCAGCTTCCACGGATGCATAAAAACTATTCATATCCACATGAAAAATGATACGGCCTTTCGTAGGAAACCGATTTGACATATTAACACCTGCTTGCGAAACATTTGTTCTTTGTTCATTATAACATACTTACTCACTGATTCACCCTGCGTTTCTCCAATCATAAAAAAACAAGTACACGACCAATAATCATGTACTTGCTTTTAATACCTTTCTAGTTTCCAGCTTCCTCAATAATAGCAGCGACTAACTCTGCAGCTTTAACCAGTTCATTTACAGGCATGCGTTCATCTGTGGTATGAATTTCTTCGTAACCAACAGCAAGGTTAACGGTTGGTATGCCGTAGCCTGAAATAACATTGGCGTCACTTCCACCTCCACTTTTACGCGGTGTAGTTGTACGTCCAATTTTTTCTGCTGCCTTTTTCACAACTTCAACAATTTGGTCTTCTTCACCATGTTTGAAACCAGGGTAAGCTACATTCACATCCACCTCTGCTTTTCCTCCCAATTGTAAAGCCGTGTTTTCAAAAGCAGATTTCATTTTTTCGACTTGTTCTTCCATTTTTTCTTTTTCTAGTGAGCGGGCTTCAGCAGATATTTCTACATGATCAGCAACTACATTTGTGGCTCCTCCGCCTACAAATCGGCCAATATTTGCTGTTGTTTCCTCATCAATTCGGCCCAGAGGCATTTTAGCAATTGCTTTAGCAGCAATCGAAATCGCTGATACTCCTTTTTCAGGAGCAACACCTGCGTGTGCTTTTTTTCCTTTAATGGTTGTATGTATTTTTGCCTGAGTTGGAGCTGCAATAACTACATCACCTACCTGCCCATCGCTATCGAGAGCATAACCGTATTTTGCTTTCACAGAAGATGAATCCAGTGCTTTTGCACCCACTAAGCCAGATTCCTCTCCGACAGTAATAACAAATTGTACATCACCATGTTCAATATGGTTTTCCTTCACATATCGAATGGCTTCAAACATAGCGGCAAGTCCTGTTTTGTCATCTGCACCTAAAACAGTTGTACCATCAGATACAATATAACCATCCTTTACAGAAGGCTTCACTCCCGCACCAGGTGCAACAGTATCCATATGGGAAGTGAAATAAATAGGATCTGCTCCATCCTTTGTTCCCTTCAGGGTACAAATTAAGTTATTAGAACCAAAACCCGTTTGTTCTTTCGCCTGGTCTTCTACGACCTCAAGACCTAAATCCGAAAATTTCTTTTTTAATTTACCAGAAATCGTTTCTTCGTTTTTCGTTTCAGAATCGATTTGAACAAGTTCCAAAAATTCATTCAAAATCCGTTCTTGATCGACTGATATCATTTTGTTTTCCTCCTTATGTAATTCCATACCACAACTTAAGACCTATGAATACTATCTTTACATTACCTGATTTAGAATAAAAAAAACCTAAGGATAAGTCAATTAACAGGACTTATAATGGCATATTCCCATGTTTCTTTTTTGGTCGCTCCTCGGTTTTATTTTTAAGCATATCTAATGATGTAATCAAAGCTTGTCTCGTTTCTCTGGGATCAATCACGTCATCTACCATTCCAAGACCTGCAGCCACATAGGGATTCGCAAATTTTTCCCGATATTCTGCTATTTTTTCCTGACGGGTTGTTTCAGGATCTTCACTTTCTTTGATTTCTTTTGCAAATATAATATTGGCAGCACCGTCTGGCCCCATAACGGCAATTTCAGCATTTGGCCATGCATAAACCAGATCCGCGCCAATTGATTTACTATTTAAAGCTACATAGGCGCCTCCATAAGCCTTGCGTGTGATAAATGTAATTTTAGGTACAGTAGCTTCGGAGTACGCATATAAAATTTTAGCACCGTGTCGTATAATTCCACCATGCTCCTGTTTAATACCAGGAAAAAAACCTGTTACGTCTTCAAATGTAACGAGAGGGATATTAAAGGCATCACACATGCGAATAAATCTTGCCGCTTTATCACTTGAATCAATATCTAAACCACCTGCCATAAATTTAGGCTGATTACAGACAAGACCAACAACTTTTCCTTTTACGCGTGCAAAACCTACCACAATATTTTTTGCAAAATCAGGGTGTATCTCAAAGAAGGAATCCTCGTCGACAACTTCTTCCACAATCGTTCTTACGTCATATGGACGAACAGGATCAAAAGGAATTTTATCATTTAAGTCCGCTAAGTAATCTTCTTGCCCATTGGGTTTTTTTGCTGGTGGATTCTCTTGATAATTAGATGGTAAATAGCTTATAAGTTTACGTACATATTCCAGTGCTTTTTCTTCATTCTTTGCTTTTAAGTGGGCGTTTCCACTTTTCGTGTTATGAACAGCAGCTCCACCTAAATCTTCTGAGGAAATTTTCTCTCCTGTTACCGTTTCAATCACTTTCGGACCCGTAATGAACATTTGAGATGTTTTTTCAACCATGATGACAAAATCAGTAATCGCCGGAGAGTATACAGCACCACCTGCACTAGGACCCATGATTACCGATATTTGTGGAATAACTCCTGAATAAATGGAATTTCGATAAAAAACTTGTCCATATCCATCTAAAGATGCGACACCTTCCTGAATTCTCGCCCCACCTGAATCATTTAGTCCAATAAAAGGAGTCCCATTTTTAGCAGCTAAATCCATCACAGCTGCAATCTTTTTCCCATGCATCTCACCCAATGCTCCCCCGTAAACGGTAAAATCCTGCGCAAATAGATAGACATCTCGACCATCTATTTTTCCAAATCCTGTAACCACACCCTCGCCAGGAGCATCCTTCATACCAAAATCACTCGTACGTGGTTCCATAAATGGATTCAGTTCCACAAATGATCCATCATCAAGCAAATAGTCAATCCGTTCTCTTGCTGTCATCTTTCCTTTATCACGCTGTTTTTGAATTTTTTCATCCCCGCCGCCTAGCTCAACTGTTCTTCGTTTATCATAAAGTTCATTAATTTTATCATAGATATCCATTATGATTCCCCCTTACGATGATGACAGAGTTCATATAAAACGCCATTTGCTGCTCTTGGATGGAGAAAAGCAATTTCAGCTCCATTAGCTCCTTCTTTTGGCTCTTCATTAATTAGTGGAACGTCCTGGTCACGATAGTGCTGTAAACGATCTTTTAAATCACTCACTTCTAAAGCAATATGGTGAATGCCCTCACCCTTTTTCTCCACAAATTTATAAATTGGAGATTGTTCAGATAACGGTTCTAACAACTCAATCGATGTTTCTCCAATTTCAAAAAAGGCGACCTTCACTCCTTCAGATGGGACTTCCTCTACTCCTTTTAAGTTCAGTCCTAAAATTTGATCATAAAAGGGAATGGTTTTTTCCAGACTTTTCACTGCAATACCAATGTGGGATATTTTTTCTGGTGGTGTTGTTTCTTTCACCTCTTCCGGTGTAACCAGTTGCTTAATATATGCAGCAATGTATTCTGTCGGAGTCCCAGGTGTAAAAACTTTTTGAACCCCTTTTTCTTCTAAAAAAGGAATATCCTCTGCCGGAATGACACCACCTCCAATAACGGGGATGTCCTCTGCCTGTCTTTCTTTTAATTGTTCTACAACCTTAGGAAATAAAGAACGATGAGCACCAGATAATGAAGAAAGGCCAATAACATCTACATCCTCCTGAACAGCAGCTTGAGCAATTTGAGCCGGTGACTGCCGTAAGCCTGTATAAATCACTTCCATTCCATGATCACGTAAAGTTTGGGCAATAATAAGTGCTCCCCGGTCATGACCATCAAGTCCTGGTTTCGCAATCAATGCTCGAATTTTTTTACCCATATACTTATCTCCCCTTTTGTATCCTTCCATGATTATTCAATGTTCAGCCAACATATTCACCAAATTGATTTCTTAAAACATTACAAATTTCACCTACGGATGCATAGGCTTTGACAGCCTCTAAAATATACGGAATCAAATTTTCATTCGAATTTTTTGCAGCTTTTTCTAGTCTTGTTAATGTTTTATTTACAATTTCCTGATCTCGTTTCGCTTTGACATCCTTCAAGCTATTTATTTGATTACGTTCAAGTTTTTCATCCACTTTTAGTAAATCTGGATGGAGCTCTTCATCTACTTCAAACTGATTTAATCCCACCACAATTTCCTCTTTATTTTCCATTTTTTTCTGTGTTTCATAGGCTGCTTGATGAATTTCCCTTTGCATATATCCTTCCTCTACCGCCTGTACAGCTCCGCCAAACTCTTCTATTTTACCGAGGTATTTCTCGACCTCTTCTTCCATTTGATCCATTAAAGATTCCACATAATAGGAGCCGGCTATGGGATCGACAGTATCAGCAACCCCACTTTCATGCGCTATAATCTGCTGGGTGCGAAGAGCAATCCGAGCGGACTCTTCAGTCGGTAAAGCTAAAGCTTCGTCCCTGGAATTTGTATGTAAGCTTTGTGTTCCACCTAATACTGCTGAAAGCGCTTGTAAAGTAACCCGAACAATATTGTTATCAGGCTGTTGGGCTGTAAGGGTCGATCCGCCTGTTTGTGTATGAAAACGCAGCTTCCAGCTTTTTGGATTTTTTGCCCCATACTTTTCCCTCATAATTTTGGCCCATAATCTTCTGGCCACTCTAAACTTAGCAATTTCTTCAAAAAAGTTATTGTGTGCGTTAAAAAAGAAGGCTAAACGGGGGGCAAACTGATCAATTTCGAGCCCGCTTTCTAAGGCAGCATCTACATAAGCCATACCATTAGCCAGTGTAAAAGCAACTTCCTGTACAGCAGTGGAACCCGCTTCTCGAATGTGGTAGCCGGAAATACTAATAGTATTAAATTTCGGTACGTACTGCTCACAATACTTAAAAATATTGGTAATCAGTCGCATAGAAGGTTTTGGAGGAAAAATATAAGTTCCCCTTGCGATATATTCCTTCAAAATGTCATTTTGTATAGTCCCAGTCAAAGATTCCTTAGCTACACCTTGTTTTTCGCCAACAGCTATGTACATACATAACAAAACGGATGCTGGAGCATTGATTGTCATTGAAGTACTAACCTGATTCAATGGAATTCCTTCTAATAAATCCTCCATATCCTGAAGCGTATCAATCGCAACACCTACTTTTCCTACTTCTCCGTCTGACATGGGATCATCGGAGTCATAGCCAATTTGGGTTGGTAAGTCAAACGCAACGGAAAGGCCCGTTTGTCCCTGCTCTAATAAATACCGAAAACGCTCGTTTGTTTCCTTTGCTGAGCCAAAACCTGCATACTGACGCATCGTCCAGAAACGGCTTCGATACATGGTTGGCTGTATTCCTCTTGTATAAGGGTATTGCCCTGGAAATCCCAATTTTTCTACATATTTTTCATCTTCCTTTTCTGGTAAATATAATCTATCAACTTCTATATCAGAGCTGGTTGTAAATGTTTCTTTTCGTTCCGGAAAACGTTGGACTGTTTTGTTAACTGCTTCTTCCCATTCTTGTTTTGGATTCTTTGTCATTATGGAACCTCCTTCGCGTTGTCCTAATCTTATTTATTTCGATAAAAAATGAAATATTCCTACTATTCAGAGGAAAACAATCTTCATTTTTGAAAAAATGTTTATTTTACGAGTGAAATGAAAAACCTGGACAAACTGTTTCGTAAGTAAACAAAACCAAGGTGTCTCTTTACATGAAACAGGTTTCCATGTACTTGAGACACCTTCCCTTTCAGTGCTTCTGTTTCTTTATAGACCCATATTTTTCGCAATAATCGTTTTCATAATTTCATTTGTACCTGCATAAATCGAAGTGACAGCAACATCCCGATATCTTCTGGCAATTTCATACTCTTCCATATAGCCGTACCCTCCATGGAGCTGCATGCAATCAACCGCCACTTTTTGTGCGAGCTCTGTTGTCCACCATTTCGCCATGGATACTTCATCAACAATATCTGCCCCAGCCATATGTTCCTCCACCAAACGATCTACAAACGTCTTTCCAATTTCCAGTTCCGTTTGCATTTCAGCCAGCTTAAACTGAGTGTTTTGAAATTTACTTAACGTTCTGCCGAATGCTTTTCGCTGTTTCACATATTCAAGCGTTAATGCAACCATCTGCTCAATGGATGCTATTGTTTGAATAGCTACCATCAAACGTTCCTGTTGTAGCTTTTCCATCAAATAATAGAATCCTTCTCCTTCATCTCCTAATAGATTACTAGCAGGAACCCTTGCATCTTCAAAAATTAACTCACTCGTATCGTTTGCATGCTGACCGACTTTGGTAAGTTTTTTCCCTCGTTTAAACCCAGGTGTGTCTTTTTCAACTACAAGAAGACTAATTCCTTTATGCGGAGGGTTGACCTTGGGATCAGTTTTGCAGACGACTACAATTAAATCCGCCGAATATCCATTGGTAATAAAGGTTTTTTCTCCATTAACAAGGTAATCATCTCCGTCTCTTATGGCTGTGGTTTTCACAGACGCTAAATCAGAACCTGCACCAGGCTCTGTCATCGCGATTGCAGAAATCATTTCACCTGTTGTTGACTTGGGTAACCAGCGATTTTTCTGTTCTTCACTTCCAAAGGATTCAATATAAGGAATAACGATATCATTATGAAGCCCCAGCCCTGTCATACCTGTACCAATTTTCTCAAACTCCTCTGATAACACCACAGAGTAACTGAAATCTGCATTCAAACCACCATATTTTTCATCAACCTGAGGACATAAAAACCCTTGTTTTCCCGCTTTTTCCCAAAAAGAACGTGGTACTTGCTTGTTCTTTTCCCACTGTTCATAATAAGGAGCAGCTTCTTTTTCAAGAAACTTTTGCAAGGACTCTCTGAAAATTTCATGCTCCTCCTTTAGATAACCTCTATTCATAAAAGGGCCTCCTGTTTTTACTTTAAATTTCAAATCAAACGAAAACTAAAGGAGTTTATTATTCTTTGCATCTTCAGCGCGTGCAATTAGATTGGCTACACCTACATTTAAGAAAGCAAAACGATCATCCTTAACCTCCCCTATTTTCCAGCGATAGTAAAGCTGTTGGAGGATACCGGCTAATTTATAAAAGCCTAATGTTAAATAAAAGTTGATATTGGATACATCTCTTCCTGTAAGTTGTGTATATCTTTCTAACAATGCTCTTCTACTATAAAATCCAGGTTTATCTGTGACTGATGTAATACCTAGCGGGGGATCATCCTTCTCTATCCAGTAAACTAATGCAGAACCGAGATCTGCTAATGGATCACCTATTGTAGCTAACTCCCAATCAAATACACCAATAACCGTGTCAGGATTTTGAGGATCAAACATCATATTATTTAATTTAAAATCATTGTGTACAATAGTTACCTCTTCATTAGAAGGAATATGATCCATAAGCCATTTTTCAACTGAATCGATATATTTTATCTCTTCTGTTTTCGATCTTTCATGTCTTTTTATCCAACCATAAACCTGGCGGGATAAATAACCATCAGGTTTTCCGATGCTTTCCAGATGTTCCTTCTGATAATCTACTTTCTGTAATTGTACAAGTGATTGAATCACAGCCTCAGATATTTGCTGGCAGGTATTTTCTGTATCTTCAAATTGATTTGGAAGTTTATCATCGATTACGACACCATTCCGTTTTTCCATGATGTAAAAGTGTTTATCCATAATAGCAGGGTCCTCACAATAAATATATGGCCTGGGTGCTAATGGAAACGCCGGATGTATTTTTTTTCAACAGATTGAATTCCCGTTTCATATCATGAGCCTTAGGTGGTGTATAGCCAAATGGGGGTCTTCTTAATACTGCTTCCCAATCACCAATTTGAATGGAATAGGTTAAATTGGAGTACCCCTCTGTAAATGGCCGCACCTCCAATGGACGATTGGGGAGATTTTTAATATGGGAACGTAAGAATTGTTCCACTTTCACCCAATCAATCTCAAGATTGGCTTTTTCCTCCTTAATTGCACACACCCCCCCGGCATAATCTTAAAAACCTACATTCACTTAACTACATCCTTTCCCCATTTTTCCTTAGAAACGTTCTCCAACGCCTTCTGGTAATCCGCTTTTAATTCGTCAACAATTTCTGATACCGATTGGGTCGCATTTATGGAACCTACTCCCTGGCCGGCTCCCCAAACATCTTTCCATGCTTTTACTTCTTTGTTTCGTAATTCTGAGAAATCAATTTGTTCCTTTTTCTTGAGATTGCCAGGATCTAAACCGGCTTTTTCGATACTTGGAATGAGATAATTGGCATTCACTCCGCTGAAGGCATCTGTGTAGATAATATCTTCAATAGACGAGTCTACAATCATTTCTTTATAATCATCCTGCGCTGAGCTTTCTTTTGCTGGAATAAATCGTGTTCCTATATAGGAGAAATCTGCGCCCAGTACTTCAGTGGCGAGTATATCCTCTCCTTTTGTCATCCCTCCCGATAAAGCAATTGGACCATCAAAGAATTCCCGTACTTCATGTACAAAAGAAATCGGATTAAACGTACCAGCATGACCTCCTGCACCACTGGCTACAAGAACGAGACCATCTGCACCTTTTTCAATCGCTTTTTTCGCATATTTAATATTAATGACATCGGAAAACACAACTCCACCATAGTCATGAACCACATTAGCCACCGGTCCCGGATCTCCTAAGGATGTAATAACGACTGGGGGCTGGTATTTTTCAATCATTTTCAGATCTTCTACATAGCGCTTGTTAGAGCTGTGTACAATAAAATTAATTCCCCATGGCCCTATTTTCCGTTGAGGATTTTCCTGTTTTAAGCGATGGAGTTCAGAAGTGATTTCTTTCATCCAGTCTTCTAAAATTTCTCCTGTTCGAGCGTTTAATGCAGGAAAAGTGCTAATCACTCCCGATGCACACCCATTGACAACCATTTTTGGATTATTAATTAAAAACATAGGTGCAATCATTACAGGTATTTCTACTGATTCCTTTAATTTTTTAACGGTTTGATTAGTCATTTACATCACCTTTCTGTCATTTCATTATGATTTTGATATATCGAAAATGCACGAGGGTATTATGGATGCGTAAACTAATTTTTTGCTTTTCAATAAATGCACGCACTCCCTCTTTTACATCCTTTGGTTTAAACAGATTAGAAAACCATTGCTTCCCAAGAGATATCCCTTCAATTAACGATTTCTTACTGCCTTCATTAACTAGGCGCTTAATTCGGCTTAACGCTTCAAAAGGCTGGTTGACTAATTTTTAGGTCAGGTCTACTATAGTTTCTTTATCCTCTCCTTTCTTTGCCACTTAATGAACAAACTCTCCTCTCTTTTTTGTATGTCTATTCTTTTTGCAAACCAAATTTCTTTAAAGTTTCGTTCGTATGCTCACCGAGTTCTGGCGCTTTCGTGCGGATTGTTCCAGGTGTTTCAGATAACTTTATGGGGATACCTAGATGCTGCAGTGTTTCTTCTTGTTGAGGAGTGCTTTGTATCATTTGGCGGGACAAAACTTGTGGATTAGTTATTACTTCATTAAATGTTAGAACTGGAGCGACACAAGCCTCCTGATTATTAAATTCCTCCATCCAATCATGTAAGGTCTTCTTTTGTATAATCTTTTGTATTTCTTTCTTCATCACATTTTGTTCATTCGTGGATTCTCCCAATTTAGGAATAAACTCTTCTTTGCCAATGGTTTTACAAAATGTTGACCAGAACTTTGGCTCAAGAGCTCCAACGGATAGCCAACGTTGATCTTTGGTTTGATAAACTTCATAGCAGGCAAGGGCTCCACTCAATGGCTGTTTTCCTCTTTTCGGCTGTACTTGATTTGTTAAAAAACCAGGAAGTAATGTTTGCAGCCAAGAAAGAACACCATCTAACATAGAAACATCAACGAATTGTCCTCTTCCAGACCTCTCTCTTTCAAGTAAAGCAAGCAATATACCAATTGTAGCCGGGAGAGCACCTCCGCCAATATCTGCAATTTGCGCCGCTGGTACTGTAGGCTTTTGATCCTTTTCACCCATTACATCTAATAAACCGGCATAACTGATATAATTAATATCATGACCTGGTTTCTCTTTATAAGGACCGGTTTGACCATGGCCTGTAATCGCACAATAAATCAATTCAGGATTGATCCTTTTTAACCGGTTATAATTCAAGCCAAGTTTCTCCATGACACCTGGTCGAAAGGATTCCACTACAACATCGGCTTTCTCAACTAAATGAAAAAAGTATTGTTTTTCTTCATCACTTTTTAAATTTAAACAAACACTTTTCTTATTTCTGTTTAATGAATGAAAGAAGGCACTATTCTCATCTACTTTTGGTTCTTGTGCTCTTGCATAATCCCCCTTCATCGGATCTTCTACTTTAATAACCTCCGCCCCAAAATCAGCTAATAGCATCGTACAGTACGGACCTGGCAATAAGCGTGTTAAGTCAAGAACACGAATGGACTTTAATGGCACCATTTAGTCCTCCTTACTTTCCGTTTTGCTCTTTTAATAAAGATTGTTTTCTGCATTAAGTGAGAGGGACGAAAGAGGCAAACACACGCTCCGCATTGGCCTTCCTGATTGCCCCTCACTACGGGGATCACCTATTTCTATTTGCTTAACCAACTTAAGTTCTTCAGCTAAAAAACAACAAACTTTTAGAATACAGAATCTATTAATCCAGACGTTCGATAACCGTAGCATTCGCCATTCCGTGTCCTTCACACATTGTTTGCAGCCCGTAACGCCCACCAGTTCGCTCGAGTTCATGAAGCATCGTAGTCATCAAACGACCTCCACTAGCACCTAATGGATGCCCTAATGCAATTGCACCTCCATTTACATTTAAACGATTGGAATCTGCACCCGTTTCACGCAGCCACGCTAGTGGAACTGGGGCAAAGGCTTCATTTACCTCAAATAAATCAATCTCATTAATGGAAAGGCCGGCTTTCTTAAGTACTTTCTGTGTTGCCGGTATAGGACCCGTTAACATAAGAGTCGGATCTGAACCGACCACAGCCCGTGCGACTACACGAAATCTTGGCTGCAGACCAAGTTCTTCGGCCTTTTCTCTCGACATCATAAGAATAGCATTTGCACCATCGCTTATTTGACTGGAATTACCTGCAGTTATATTTCCAGCTTTTTTAAAAGACGGCTTTAGTGAACGAAGCTTTTCCCTATTCGTATCTTCTCTTGGTCCTTCATCATCTTTTATTTTCGTTACGGTACCATCTTGCCATTTCACCTCTAATGGCATTATTTCCTTATCAAAACGCCCTTTTTTTCGTGCCTGAATGGCTTTTTGATGACTTTCCAGTGAAAATTGATCCAGTTCCTCACGACTAAACTCCCATTTATCCGCAATTCGATCGGCTGATAATCCCTGGTGAATCATTTCATACTTAGATGTGAGTTCATCGCTAAAGTCAACATCCAGACGATTGGATCCTATTGGGACCCGTGACATATTTTCCACTCCACCTGCTACTACAACATCCATATCTCCACTTAAAATTGCCTGTGCAGCAAAGTGAACAGCTTGTTGACTGGAACCACACTGACGATCAATCGTTGTACCAGGTACTTCAATCGGATAATCAGCCATTAGCGCAGAAACTCTGGCAATATCCAATGCCTGTTCCCCCACTTGAGATACACAACCTAAAATGACATCTTCCACCATATCAGGTGAAATACCAGCTCTTTTTACTACTTCTTTCAGCGGTTTTGCAGCCAGTTCATCCGCCCGCATTCCACTTAACAGCCCATTTCTTTTTCCAACAGGTGTTCTCACTGCCTCTACAATCACAGCTTCACGCATAAGCATACTCCTCCCTCTTTGAAATCCCTTTCAAATTATAGGCTACTAGAATCTTAGAATTAGCGTTTATTTAGGTTGCATTCGAATGGCACCGTCAAGCCGAATGGTTTCCCCATTTAACATTGGATTTTCAATAATGCTGTGAGCTAGCTTTCCATATTCTTTTGGATCACCTAATCTAGGTGGAAACGGTACCATTTTTCCTAATGATTCTCTTATTTCATCCGATACTGAACCAAACAGGGGTGTATCAAATAGTCCTGGAGCTATAGTCATAACCCTTATACCCAATGGAGATAAATCCCTTGATATTGGTAGGGTCATCCCAACAATACCACCTTTTGAAGCACTATAGGCTGCCTGACCAATTTGTCCTTCATAAGCCGCAACGGAAGCTGTATTAATGATAACTCCTCTTTCTCCATTCTCATTTGGCTCATTATCGCTCATGTTTTCTGCCGCGAGACGAATGGCATTAAAGGTGCCCACTAAATTAACCTGGATAACTTGGCTAAAGGTGTTCAAATCGTGAGGGCCTTTACTCCTGCTATACGTTTTGGCCCCTGCCCCAATACCTGCACAGTTCACTAACGTATTTATGGTACCAAAGTGAGATTTAGTCTGTTTTAATGCTGATTTTATACTTTCTTCATCCGTCACATCGGTATGTATAAATGCTGCTTTTTCCCCTAATTCATTAGCTAAATGGCTTCCTTTCTCTTCTTGTAAATCTAATATGGTAACTTTTCCACCATGAGATACAATTTTTCTCACAGTAGCTTCCCCAAGTCCTGATGCTCCTCCTGTTACGACTGCCGAAACGTCTTCTATTTTCAAGAATGCATTCTCCTCTCCTATTTATCGATTTAAGGGACTCTGTTCCTGATTTAACAAAACCGGCTGCATGACAACGGCTTACTGAATCAGGTTTAAGTGAGCCCTCAAAGATTATCATAAAAAGATTAACAATCCCTTTTCAAAATACGGAGCAAATAATCGGCCATTAATTCGGCTATTTCCTGTTTTCCTTTTTGACCATCTGTTGAATACCATTCTATAACCGAATTCATTGCACCTAAAAGGATGTTACGCACGATTTTCACATCAGCCTCATGGAAGACTTGAGCCTCAACACCTTCTATAATTAACTCATCGATATATTGACTATATTGATTACGTAAAGACAGAATTTCCTCTAACTGTTTCCCGGAAAAAAGCTGTTCGGGTTTTGCACCTATTTCAAATCCAGTACTCTCAGTTAGTAAGAATTCAACATGAACCACCATCGCTTCACGTAATTTTTCCTGAACTATTTCTTTTTCCTTTATTACTTCTTTTATATTTTCTAAGCTTTGTTCTAAAAGCAATTTTTGGCTTTGGAACAACAATTCTTGTTTATCCTTAAAGTAATAGTAAACAGATCCTTTCGTCATCAGGAGCTTTGACGCAATCTCTTCCATTGTGGTTGCATGATAACCTTTTTCGCCTATAATACTTACTGCTGATTGAATAATTTCTTTCTTTTTCTTAGCGGTCTTACGTTCACGTAATGACAATGACGCTCACTTCCCTCATATTATCAACAATCATCTTGTTAATTTGATTCTAATTATTCAGTTTTTAACTGTCAAGTTAATTTTCGAAAAATTCGTTTTATAACAAGGCTGTTTTTTGCATCGTTTGTTTCTACCAAACGCAGTTAAAACACACTCCGCTTTCAAGGCTAAGTGCTGAACATAAACAGCCTATTGTAAAAACATTCCTTGGATAACAATATAAAATATGATATGAAACGATTAAGAGTAACTCTTCACTCTATTTCTCAATTGATAACGCTGGATTTTCCCGCTTTGTGTTTTGGGCAATTGATTAATAAATTCAATGTCTCTTGGATATTGATGCTTGGAAAGTCTTTGTTTAACAAAATGGCTTAATTCCTTCGCTAGTTCCCATCTTTTAACACAACAAAAGCTTTGACAATTTCTCCTTTAGCCTTATCGGGCTTCCCAATACTGCTGTTTCTAAAACGGCTGGATGTTCTACTAAGCTGCTTTCCACTTCAAACGGACCAATGCGATAGCTGGCACTGGAAATAATGTCGTCTGTACGTCCTTCAAACCAAAAATATCCATCTTTATCCTGAGAAGCAAGGTCACCAAGTAAAAACCATTTACCAAGCATTTTTTCCCGTGTTTTTTCTTCATTCTTCCAATATCCTATTCATTCCATTACCTAAGCATATAACCAGAAGATGAGCTTCAATGATGTTAGAGTCCTTATATCCTAGCACATTATTCCTCTCCCATATGTAAATTGGCGATAATCAAATTCTGGATCAGGAAAATTTATTCCCAAATATAAAGAGAGTGCTTACACATAGTTATAAAGAAAAATACTTATAAGTAGATTTTTGAATATACATTTAAAAAGAAGGCAAAAAAATGATGGGTTCAAATATGAAAATGCTTAAGAGGATGTCTCATGTGAATAGATAGGAGTCATTTTAGTGGTTCATTCTTTAACCATACTATAACAAATAAGTTTTCAGAAATCAACAAATATTTAGACAAATCGAATCGGTTTCATTCAAGTTTACCGGGCATTCATAACTTGTCCTTTCGACCTATACACTGTAAAATAAGAGAAGGAATATGTAAGGGGGACTTATACGATGGCAAAAGCAAAGAAAAAGAATAATCAAAACAAAGCTGTTCAACATAAACCCAAGAAATCCAAAAGAGAAAAACGTATGAAATTGGTTATCTATTTAATGGTTATCGCCATGATTTTAAGCTCATTATTAGCTGGTGCAGGAATGTGGTTAACGTAATTGAATAAGCAAGCCCTTATAGTTATGACTATAGGGCTTTTATTCATTCTAAAATATGCTTTGTATGCTTCTTAATGATTAAGTATTGTTCAATCTCATTTAACAGCGTAAATAAACTAGCGCGAATTTCAAACTCTTCCCTTGTTTTGGGAAGCTCTCCCTGGCGAAACTTTTCACGTAATTCTTTTAATTTATCTAAATAAATGTAAGCTGTATTTCCTGGATGTATACCTTCAGCCAACTCATCAAAAAAGATGGCCATTTCCTTCGCTTGTTCATTCACACTTGATATACGACTAATGAGTGGAAGCATTCTTTCTAATACTTCAAACTGTTTTGAACGCATGCGAAAATAATAATGATACGTATGATGACTCCGTAATAAATGGTTTTCTACATCTTGATAGGCTAAAGCACTTGCTTTTTCAAGATCTTCTGCTGCTTCATTAAACTCACTTCCCGTCCAGCTTTCATCACCCGTTTTAAGAAAGTGAGCGATTTCCTTTAAAATAACATGAAAATTTTCTTCTACTCTTTTTTGCATATTTTTTAAATTGTCCTCGAGCGAAGGCATGTATAAATTTAAAATTAATGCAGTCCCTATTCCTACTGAAATTAAAATAACTTCATTCCAAATTAAATCTAAGGTAATTGAATGGGAGCCATAAAGATGTAGAATAATAACTGAACTCGTTACAATTCCTTCTGTAATATGTAATTTAACGGTGGCGGGGATAAACAATAAGAGTAATACCCCAATAGCAAGCGGATGATAGCCAATAAGCTCAAAGACAGCAAAGCTGAATACCATGGCTAACAAACATGCAGCATAGCGATGCCATGAAGCAAGAACCGAACGCTTCCTGGTAACCTTAATACATAACACGACTAAAATACCAGCCGATATGTAATTTTCTAATTGAAGCAATTGTGCAATAAAGATGGCAACTGGTGTTCCAATTGCTGTTTTTAATGTTCGGTAGCCAATTCTCACTTCACCGTTGCCCCCTTTATCTATTCTTTTTATCACTTATTATTCGTTGGAAAAGGGAAAGGATGCATTAGTCATCATTGAAAACCTTAAGAATATAACCTTTCCTCATTTATTTTTATACGTGTGATTATTAACGTTTATGTGCAAAAGAAAAGGGATGGTATAGAACCATCACCTTTAAACTTCCTCGCAGTATTCATCGAACAAATCCTGAAGCTGATTAACGACTTCATGAGGTTCTGATGATTCAATTTCATGACGTTCTACCATCTTTTGAATCTTCCCATCTTTTAGTACTGCAAAGGATGGAGAAGATGGCTGGTAGCCTTCAAAGTACTCACGAGCTCTAGCAGTAGCTTCACGGTCCTGTCCAGCAAACACTGTGAATAAATGCTCCGGGCGTTTATCATAATGAATCGCATTAGCAGCTGCAGGTCGAGCCACACCACCTGCACAACCACATGTCGAATTCACCATAACTAACGCTGTACCATTTTGCTTCATTGCAGCGTCAACTTCTTCAGGTGTTTTTAACTCCTCATACCCTACAGATGTAACTTCTTCTCTTGCTTTATCTACAATGTCCTGCATAAATAAATTAAAATCCAAAAGTCATCATCTCCTTCCAAGATGGTCCTAAGTATATCAATATCATACCAACATTGGATGATACTTTCAAATAAATGAAATACAAAAAGGACAGATCCTTTCTAAAGAATCTGTCCCTTTTTTGATTTTAGGATAGTTGGTTGGTTTGATGGTTTTGGATCTGACTCTGTCCCTGATTTTGAGTGCCCATACCTACTGCTCTTTGTACCATATTTCCTACCCCATTACCTCGGCGCATACTGTAATAAGCAGCTGCTCCTATTCCTACTGATGCAAGGATTGGTAACCAGTTATTTCTTTGCTGTCTAGCCATTCATATCACCCTCCTTCATCTATTTAGAATCCCCATCGTTTCATAAAAAATTTGAAGATGTGGTTGTTAATTTTTGTGATGAAGAAAGGAATGAATTAATAGACAGACGTACTATCTGAAGACATATTCTCCAAAATTTCTTTTAATCGTTTCAGGAAGTTTCCACAGATTAAACCATCTAATATACGATGATCTAATGATAAACAAAGATTTACCATATGTCGTGCAGCAAACATACCGTTTATTATAACAGGTTTTTCAACTATCGATTCTACCTGTAAAATGGCTGCCTGAGGATGATTAATGACCCCCATGGATTGAACCGATCCAAATGAGCCTGTATTATTTACTGTAAATGTACCACCCTGCATGTCATCTTGCGTAAGTTTGCCATTTCGTGCTTTTGATGCGAGCTCATGAATGTCCTTGGCAATTCCTTTAATACTCTTTTCGTCAGCATTTTTTATCACAGGTACAAACAGTTCCTGATCTTTGGCAACAGCAATAGATAAATGGATATCTTTTCGCTGAATAATCTTATCTTCAGCCCAAGTACTATTTAATTGCGGATATTCCTTTAAGGTCTGTGCTACAGCCTTTACAAAAAAGGCAAAATAAGTCAGGCTGAATCCTTCTTTTCGCTTAAACTCCTCTTTAATCTTATTGCGAAAGTTGACTAAATCCGTTACATCAACTTCAACCATCATCCAGGCATGCGGAATTTCCTGTTTTGAGCGTATCATATTTTGAGCAATCGCTTTTCTTACTCCAGTAACGGGTATTTCAATATCACCGTCAGAAGAAGTGACGGGACTGGATTCTGGCTGTGATTTTGATACACTGGCTTTTTCTGTTGTTGTTTCTTTTTCCTTAACTGAATCAGATTCAGGGGTTGATTTAGGCAGTCCACCCTTTTCAATAATGGTTTCTAAATCCTTCCGGGTAATTCTGCCACCACGTCCTGACCCCTCAACCTGATCCAAAGGAATATCATGTTCTTGTGCCAAACGAAGCACGGCAGGGGAATACCGTTTTTTCATTGGCTGTTCATTGCTTGTTTCTATGTCTTTTTCTCCCTCTTTTTCACCTGACTTTTCTTCCGATTGACTTTCTGTACCTCCAGAGGTATCCCCTTCAATATCTATATAGCACATTAAGTCTCCTACAGAAAGTGTCTCACCTTCTGATGCCACAAGCTCTTTAATGGTTCCTGTAAAAGATGACGGTACTTCTGCATTTACTTTATCTGTCATGACCTCAGCAATAGGATCATATTTATTTACATGATCCCCTTCCTTTACAAGCCAGGTACTGATGGTTCCTTCAGTTACACTTTCACCCAGCTGAGGCATGTTAATCTTTTCGCTAGCCATCTTATCCCTCCTTTTGTTTTACAAATTAACAACCTTCATGACATTGTTGGGTTGTCTGATCGTATCGGACACCTTCCCCTTGTTTCACTAAAACGCTGCCAGGTCTCGCATCGCTTTTTCGGTTTTTTCCGGGTTGATCATAAAAAACTTTTCCATTGGGGGTGCAAATGGCATAGCTGGAACATCGGGTCCTGCTAAACGTTTTATCGGTGCATCCAGGTCAAATAAGCAATGCTCGGATATAATAGCCGACACTTCACTTACTATGCTGCCTTCTTTATTATCCTCGGTAATAAGAAGTACTTTACCGGTTTTTCCTGCCGCTTCCATTATGGCTTCTTGATCTAATGGATATACGGTTCTAAGATCTAAAATATGGGCTGAAATTCCTTCTTCTTCTAACTTTTCAGCTGCCTGTAGTGCAAAATGGACACCTAATCCATATGTGATTACCGTAATATCTGTACCTTCACGTTTAACATCTGCCTTACCAATAGGAAGTACATAATCCTCTTCAGGGACGTCGCCCTTTAGCAAACGGTAAGCCCGTTTATGTTCAAAAAATAAGACAGGATCCTCATCTCTAATGGCTGCCTTTAATAAGCCTTTGGCATCATAAGGTGTAGATGGCATGACGATTTTTAACCCAGGCTGATTGGCAAATACCGCTTCAACGGATTGGGAATGGTATAAAGCTCCGTGTACTCCTCCGCCATATGGAGCGCGAATCGTTATCGGACAATGCCAATCGTTGTTAGATCGATAACGGATTTTAGCTGCCTCAGAAATAATTTGGTTTACAGCTGGCATGATAAAATCCGCAAATTGCATCTCCGCAACAGGCCTCATTCCATACATAGCAGAACCAATACCCACTCCTGCAATAGCTGATTCTGCTAAGGGAGTATCAATTACCCGTTCTTCGCCAAACTCATCATAGAGACCATCTGTTGCCCGGAATACGCCACCTTTCTTTCCCACATCCTCTCCTAAAACGAACACCTTTTCATTGCTCCTCATTTCCTCTTGTAAAGCTTGTGTTACGGCTTGAATATATGAAATAACTGGCATCTTCTTCCCCTCCTTTACTCTGCATACACATATCGCAGGGCACTATCCGGATCTGCATACGGGGCATTCTCCGCATATTCAGTCGCCTCATTTACGATACTGTCAATTTCAGAATGAAGCTCAGATTCTTTTTGATCAGTCAAAACATCATTCTCTTTTAAATATGTTGCAAACGTAATAATAGCGTCTTTCTTTTTAGCTTCTTCCACTTCTTCTTTTTCACGATACGTTCGATCATCATCATCACTGGAATGAGCTGTAAATCGGTAAGATATCGTTTCTATTAATGTTGGTCCTTCCCCATTTACCGCTCTCTCTCTAGCCTCTTTCACTGCCTCATAAACAGCTAACGGATCATTTCCGTCAACGGTTATCCCCGGCATTCCATATCCTTGGGCCCGGTCGGATACGGACTCACCTCCGATTTGCTTTTCCAATGGCACTGAAATCGCATATTTATTGTTTTCTACCATAGTAATGACAGGCAATTTATGAACACCAGCAAAATTAAGTCCTTCATGGAAATCTCCCTGGTTAGAAGAACCTTCTCCTAAGGTTACAAAGGATGCAATCTCTTTCTTTTCCATTTTAGCAGCTAAGGCAACGCCTACAGCATGAGGAACCTGCGTTGTTACTGGAGAAGAACCGGTTAAAATTCGATTTTTCTTTTGGCCAAAATGACCTGGCATTTGCCGTCCGCCTGAGCTTGGGTCTTCAGCTTTTGCAAATCCTGAAAGCATTAAATCCCTAGCCGTCATGCCAAAGGCTAAGACGACTCCAAGATCACGATAATACGGTGCTACATAATCTTTTTCGCGATCAAAAGCGAAGGATGCACCCACTTGTGCAGCTTCTTGTCCCTGACATGATATGACAAATGGAATTTTACCCGCGCGATTTAAAAGCCACATTCTTTCATCAATTTTCCTGGCAAGAAGCATGTTTTTAAACATATCCAGCGCCTGCTCATCTGTTAATCCAAGCGATTCGTGGCGTTTTTCAGCCATCAAAAACCCTCCTTTAAAAATGAAATTCAATTCTTACCCATGAATTTGTTTACCATCTACTGCTAACGCAGCCTCTCCCATTACCTCTGATAAGGTTGGATGAGGATGAATGGTTTCAGATATCTCCCAAGGTGTAGCGTCCAGTACTTTCGCCAATGCGCCTTCAGTAATCATATCCGTTACATGAGGGCCGACCATGTGCACACCAAGCAAATCCTCTGTTTTCTTATCAGCTATCATCTTTACAAACCCATCTGATTCACCGTGTACTAAGGCTTTACCGATGGCTTTAAACGGAAATTTACCCATTTTAATTTCATAGCCTTGTTCCTTCGCTTCGTGTTCCGTTAAACCGACACTTGATACTTCAGGACTTGAATAAATACAGGTTGGAACCTGATTTAGGTTCATTGGGTGAGGATCTTCATTGGCCATATGTTCAACAGCAATGATTCCCTCATGGGAAGCCACATGCGCCAGCTGCATACCCCCAATCACATCACCAATGGCATAGATATGGGATTCTTTAGTCTGGTAAAATTGATTGGTTTGAATAACACCTTTTTCAACGTCAATATCCGTATTATCCAGTCCTATGTTTTCAACATTTGCAGAACGACCTACCGAAACAAGCATTTGTTCGGCTGAAAACTGTTTTTGCTTTCCGTTCTTTTCTGCTGAAATCTGAACACCTTTTTCTTTGATTAGCGACTCAGACAGAACTTTAGCATTTGTTTCCATTTTAATTCCTTTTTTCTTTAACAAACGAGTAACTTCTTTTGAAACATCATGATCTTCAGTTGGCAAAATGCGATCAAGATATTCAAGGACAGTTACTTCGACACCGAAATCAGCAAGCATAGAAGCCCACTCAATTCCAATGACTCCTCCTCCAACAATAATCATGGAACTTGGAAGCTCCTCAAGCTCTAATGCTTCTTCTGAAGTTAATACATATTCTCCATCGATGGATAGGCCTGGAAGAGAATTTGGTTTCGATCCTGTTGCAATTAATACATTTTTCGGAACGAGCATCGCGTTTTCTTCGCCGTTATTCAATTCAACAGAGATTGTACCTGGCATAGGCGAAAATATGCTTGGACCTAATATACGGCCATACCCTTCATATACATCGATTTTCCCCTTCTTCATAAGGGTTTGTACCCCTTTATGTAGTTGGTTCACAATGTTTTGTTTTCGCTGCTGGACTTTCAAAAAATTTAGTGTCGGAGAGGATGTTTCAACTCCATACTTATCTGCTTCATTCGTTTGCCTGAAAACTTCAGCACTTCGGAGAAAAGCCTTAGAGGGAATGCAGCCTTTATGCAGGCAGGTTCCACCTAAATTCTCTTTTTCAACTACTGCCGTTTTCAAGCCAAGCTGACTTGCTCTAATTGCTGCAACATAACCTCCTGTCCCGCCACCAAGTACGACTAAGTCATATTCTTCCGCCATCCTTTATCTCTCCTTTCTATCTATATTGGATGAGGATAATTCTTCGCTTCTTCTTCTCCCTGTAAGACACGTAATGTACCCTCAGCCAAAGCTAACAGTTCATCCTCACCTGGATAAGTAAATACATCTGCAATCCATTTCACACGTGACTTTATTAGATCTACAAATGTATTACCATATGCTAAGCCACCTGTCAGTACAATAGCATCTACTTTACCTTGCAATACTACAGAAGCACTACCAATTTCTTTCGCAATCTGATAGGCCATAGCCTCATATACCTGCTCAGCTTCTTTATCACCATTTTTTATTCGTTTTTCTACCTCTAAAGCATCATTGGTATGAAGATAACCCATTAATCCACCATGTGCGACAATTTTTTTCATGACTTCATCCATATAATAGTCACCACTAAAACACATGGAAATTAAATCACCTGCTGGTACCGTGCCTGCCCTTTCAGGAGAAAAGGGGCCATCCCCGTGCAGTCCGTTATTCACATCAATGACTCTGCCTTGTTTATGTGCTCCTACAGTAACACCACCGCCCATATGGGTAACAATAAGTCTGGTATTCTCGTAGTTTTGTTTTAAATCCTCTGCAACTTTACGTGCTACAGCCTTCTGATTTAGAGCATGGAAAATACTTTTTCGTGGTATTTCAGGAATACCAGAGTATCTTGCTAAATCATCCAATTCGTCTACTACAACAGGATCTACAATAAAGGCTGGAATATTTAAGCCTGTGGCTATTTCATGAGCGATAATTCCTCCAAGATTAGAGGCATGCTCTCCATTAAACCCATCCTTTAAGTCCTTAATCATTTGATTGTTGACTGCATAAGTTCCGCCTTGTATCGGGCGAAGGAGTCCCCCACGCCCACATACAGCATCCAGTTTTGAAATGTTTATCCCTTCATAATCCAGATGTTCAAGAATCGTTTGCTTTCGAAAATCATATTGTTCAATAAGTTTTGAAAAGGATTGTATTTCCTCAGATGAATGACGAATGGTTTTTTCAAAAATACACTGTGTCTGATCAAATACACCCATTTTGGTAGAGGTTGATCCAGGATTAATCACCAAAATTCGAAAGTTCTTTTGCTGCAAGATGAAAAACCTCCATTATTTTTTGCATGAACATATATCGATTTATATTAGCTGAATGTTCTCCAATCACCATTAACGTCTTGAGATGACGTGATGTTCATTTTGCAGGAATGTACTTCTGGCATGATGAATGCTTGAAATTCTTTCTTCTGCCATTCGATCAGCTGCAACGTTTGTTGGAATATCATCCCGCTTTGAAATTTCAAATACTTTTGCGATTTTATCATAGATTGTTTCAATTTTCTTCATCGCTCTTTCTCTGTTGTAGCCATATAGTTCATCTGCCACATTAATCACACCACCTGCATTTATAACATAATCAGGAGCGTACACAATGCCTTTTTCGTATAAAATATCTCCGTGTCTTGATTCAGCTAATTGATTGTTTGCTGAACCTGCTATCACGCTGGCTGATAAACGTGAAATCGTATCATCATTTACTGAGGCACCCAGAGCACAAGGAGCATAAATATCACAATCCACATCATATATATCATTAGGATCAACAGCCTTCGCTTCAAAATCATCAACAGCACGCTGAACTGCATCCTGGTCGATATCTGTTACGACAAGCTGCGCACCTTCTTCATGAAGATGGCGACATAAATGATAAGCAACGTTTCCTACTCCTTGAACAGCAACAACTCTTCCTTCTAAGTTATCCGTACCAAACGCTTCCTTTGCCGCAGCCTTCATTCCGCGATAAACCCCATAGGCTGTAGCAGGAGACGGGTTTCCGGATGAACCAAAGGCCTGAGATATACCTGTAACATAGTTCGTTTCCTGATAAATAGTATCCATATCCTCAACAGTAGTTCCGACATCCTCAGCAGTAATATACCGTCCATTTAGACCTTGAATATAACGGCCAAATGCACGAAGCATGGCTTCATTTTTATCTTTTTTTGGATCACCTATAATGACGGTTTTTCCTCCACCAAGGTTAAGGCCGGCAGCGGCATTTTTATAGGTCATCCCCTTAGATAATCGTAAAGCATCAATTACAGCATCCTCTTCTGATGCATACGTCCACATTCTCGTTCCACCCAACGCAGGACCCAATGTTGTATCATGAATGGCAATAATAGCCTTTAATCCAGAGTCTTTATCCTGACAAAACACAACCTGTTCATACTCATCCTGTTCCATATATTTGAATAATTCCATTAGAAAATCCTCCTCTTTATTTGTTAAAGGCTGTTAATAAAGCTAAAATCATTGAATATAGTTTACTCTCATGAGTATCTGAACGCGAGGTTAACACAATAGGAGCAGCAGCCCCGCTTATTACTGATGCCACTTTAGCCCCTGCAAAATAAATAAATGATTTGTATAAGGCATTACCTGTTTCCAATTCGGGAACCAAGAGTATATCTGCTTGACCTGCAACTTCTGAAGTAATCCCTTTCTCTTCAGCTGATTCCCTGGAAACGGCATTATCAAATGCAAGTGGACCATCAACCATACATCCTGTTATTTGTCCACGGTTTTGCATTTGGGATAATGCTGCAGCATCAACTGTTGCTTTCATCTGTGGATTAACCACTTCTACAGCAGCAAGCGCGGCAACCTTAGGTGTATTGGATTGAACGTTTTGATACACATCCACTGCGTTTTGAATGATTTGCGCTTTTACATCCAGCTCCGGTGTCACATTCATTGCTGCATCTGTAAGATAAATCAACCGGTCCTGATTAGGTATATCAAACACAGAAACATGGCTTAATACTCGGTTTGTTCTTAAACCATATTCCTTATTTAAAACCTGCTTTAAGACTTCCTTAGTAGGAAGGTTTCCCTTCATTAAAACATCCGCTTTGTTGTCATGAACATTTTGGACAGCATGTTTAGCGGCTTCTCGATTACTTACTGTATGAATGATTTCAATATCACTCTGATGTATATCCAGTGAAAGTTCATCAGCATACTTTCGAATTAGTTCAATATCTCCGAACAGTTTAAATCTCGAAAGCTTCATCTCTATTGCGGTTTTAACAGCCTTTAGAACTTCCGGATCTGCTGCTTGTGCTAAGGCAACCGTTTTTTTATCATCCCCCTGATTTAATTTTTCCTGTAATTCGGTTAGTTTCATGTTATCCACCTCTATATTTTTCACAAAACAGCCTCCAACATAAGCACATGCAAAAAACATACCAATCTACATTTATGAAAACGCTTCATTAATTGTGGAAAACTCCATGCATTTTTTTGCAATCAGGAAAAATCTTGCATGTCATTTTTGGCAATATTATGCTTTTCCAATTTATAATAAAGATTCCGTATGGAAATTCCCATTTGTTTTGCTGTTTCTGTTTTATTAAATTGATTATCTTCTAAGGCTTTCATCAATAATTGTTTTTCATGTTCGTTTAAGGCATCCTGAAGAGTCATATTTTTAGAATGAGAGGAGGAATGCTTTTCTTCAGACGATTCACTCTCGATCTGATTTACTAACTTTGGAATGTGGCTGGAATTAATTTCATCTTCAGTATGGTTCATATAAATCATTGCTCTGCCTACAACATTTTCTAATTCCCGAACATTTCCCGGAAAATGATAACCAGATAATGCCTCTATCGCTTCATGACTTATGGATCTTACGTGACGACCGTAATCCTGATTTAATTTTTGTATTAAATGATATACGAGAGCCGGTAAATCATCCATGCGTTCTCTAAGAGGAGGTATATAAATAGGCAAACGATTTAATCGATAATATAAATCTTCACGAAATTCACCTTGCATGATAGCTTTTTCAAGGTTAACATTTGTTGCTGCGATAATCCTTGTGTCTATCGCTGCCGGTTTTGTACCGCCCACACGGACAATTTCACCTTCTTGCAGCACACGTAAGAGTTTAGCTTGTGTATTGAGTGATAATTCGCCTATCTCATCTAAAAAAATACTCCCATAATTTGCCTCCTCAAATAGTCCACGCTTACCTCCTTGTTTTGCTCCTGAAAATGCTCCTTCTTCATAGCCAAACAGTTCACTTTCCAGTAACGACTCCGCAATAGCTGCACAATTCACCCGAATAAATTTATTATGTCTGCGTGTACTCTCGTTATGAATAGCATGCGCAAACAATTCTTTACCAGTTCCTGACTCTCCTCTTAACAAAACGGTTGCGGGAGTCTTTGCACCAACTTTTGCTTGTTCCAGGGCAATATTCATTTCGGTAGATTCTGCAATAATATCATCAAAGGTATATTTCGCTTCCAGATTTCGGATGATTTGTCTGGCCCGTTTTAACTCAGAAGTTAAAGATTGTATCTCTGAAACATCATGTATAACACCTACACTCCCTTTAAGCTTGCCATCTACAATCATCGGTGCAACATTTACGATGACATCCTTATTGGCTGGTCCTACTTTTAAAGTCACACCCCTTACAGGCCTTCTTGTTTTTAACACCTTCAAATGCATACTCTCGCCTTCTGAAATATCAGCTGTTGCCGGTTTGCCTATGACATCCTTTTCGGTTAATCCTGTAATGCGCGTATAGGCTGGGTTAATCATTAAGCCATTTCCTTTTTCATCAACAACAGAAATCGCTTCATCTGAGGACTGGATAATCGCTTCCAGCATCGTTTTAACTTCCTTTAAATCTGTAATTTCCTCTGCTAGATTGACTACCTCTGTGATATCTTTAAAAACGGCAAATGCACCTTCCACCTCATTGGCTGAGTTAATAATGGGAATTCTTGTTGTAATAACTTTTTTTCCATTCTGCAATGGAAGCTTTTGGTTTACTTCTTTTCTCCCCACTTTAAATACATGAGGAAGACGTGTGGTCGGGATAATCTCTTCGATAGGCTGATGAAGAATCTCAGCTTTATTATATCCGAGAATTTTTTCAGCGCTTTTATTCACAAAGCTTATTTGATATTTTTGATTAATGACAATCATTCCATCATGAATAGCATCTAAAATAAAATCACGCGTTTTCGTATGATTTTTCAACTCACTTACCAATGCCTCTTTTTCATCTAAAAGTTGTGAGGTAACAAAGGCAACAGCACCTGGAATCACGACCATTTCAGGAGGCTTTTGATCTAAAATCTCCTGATATACCGATTGACGACCAGTCGCCTCAATAATAATGTCGATATCTCTATGTAACCAATCACGAAAATCCGTGCCGGTCGCAATGTTATAGTTTTTTGCTAATTGCAATCCTGGAGCATCTAGATGAATATCTACAATTCCTGCAACTTTTAGCACGTCGGAATCAGCCAATATTTTTAATATTGCCGAGCCTCCCTTACCGGCGCCTACAATTAATACGTTATTCACCACGACACCTCCAATCTTGCAAAATATTGCATAATATTATCATAAACAAATTTTCTAGACTATGCAATCTTTACTATGATAATTATAAAGAGCTTGTTTAGTTATATGCAAACCACTTCCTTTACGGGGGCAAATAAAGATTGAAGTAATCAAATACATAAAAATTACCTTTCTTAACGTACAAAAAAAGAACCTTTGGTATAATGAAATGAAAGAGCAGGAAAAGGGGAGCAAACCATGCCAAGAATCGTTGCCTTACTTATACTTTTTATACCCGGAATTTTTGCAGTAATAGGCATAAAATTAATGAGAGACGCTTTATTTAATGAGGTCTATACAATTTTCTTTCATTTATTTTTTCAATTCATTGCAGGATTCATTATTTTCCTATTAGGCTTAGCGTTTATAGGCGGTTTTATGGTTCATCGAGACCGAAAGCGTAACAAAATAAAACGAAAAAAAAGTGGACATTAAAAAGACAAGGCTTAAACCAAGCCTTGTCTTTTACCATAACTCTGCATATTTACACCTTGATTTTATTTTCAAAAAATACATGATAAAGAGACTGGACTGCTTTTTCCAATTCATCTTCCTTAATTCCAAACATTACCGATACTTCTGAAGATCCCTGATTAATCATTTCAATATTTACACTTGCATTTGCAAAAGCCTGTGTTGATTGACTAGCTACACCATAGGTACTGTTCATTCCTTCACCTACCAGCATAATCATTGCTAAATCCCGCTCTACTGTGACCATATCAACATCCAGTTCTTCCTGAATACGTTTAATGACAACCTGTTCTTTTTCTTTCGGAAATTCATCTTTACGTATAATAACCGACATATCATCAATTCCTGATGGTGCATGCTCAAAAGAAATCCCTTCATCTACTAAGATTTGAAGAAGATTTTTTCCGAAGCCAATTTCCCTGTTCATTAAATACTTACTTACATATAAACTTAAGAAGCCTTTATCACTTGCTATTCCTACCACTGTACCTGTGATTGGATTCTTTCTATCAGAAACAATCATTGTACCTTCTTTTTCAGGGTTGTTTGTATTTTTTATACATACAGGAATTTTTGCTTTAAAAGCTGGTATAAGTGCTTCATCCTGAAAAACTGAAAAACCTGCATAGGATAGCTCTCTCATCTCTTTATAGGTTAATTCTGAAATTTCTTTAGGGTTTTCTACAATGTTAGGATTTACACAATATACAGAATCTACATCCGTAAAGTTTTCGTAAAGGTCAGCCTTAATACCGGCTGCAATAATAGCCCCCGTAATATCAGATCCACCACGCGGAAAGGTCATAAGCTTTTGATCCTTCGTAAAACCAAAAAATCCGGGTATAATCATTATCCCTTTGTGATCTCTTAATCTGTAAATCTTCTCATAGCTTTCATCTAAAACCTGTGCATTGCCTGGTTCATCACTGACAATAATACCGGCATCTCGAGGATTTATATATGTAGCCTCTTCTCCAAGAGATTGCAGATATGCACTTAATACTTTGGCCAATGAATCCTCACCCATGGCTTTTAAGGAATCAAGACGATTATCTTTTAAGCTTTCATCATATAAAACACCATCAATCGTATCCTTGATATCATCAACAATAGCTGAAGATAACGCTAGGTTGTTAATCATCGTTTGAAACCGTTCTATTATTTTAGCCTTTACATCATCAACAGCTTCGTTCGCTTCATGTTTTTTTCCTAATTCAACTAATAAATCTGTGACTTTAATATCGGTTTTGGATCGTTTTCCAGGTGCGGACACGATAATAAATTTTCGATCCTGGTCACTTCGAATAATTTGAGCTACTTTTTGTATCATAGAAGCATCTGCTACAGAACTTCCACCAAACTTTGCTACTTTCATCATTTCACCACTTTACATTTTTATTAGGTTACTTGATTTATATATTAATATATTCTAACATGTATGCTCTGAATTTTTAATGAATTTTTTACATTATAATCCTTTAAAAAGGTTTCTTTTCTAAACTTCCTCTCTCCTATCACCGCTAACACTCGGAATTTCTACTGATGTGGCTAGAGCAGCAATCTGTACGAAAACAGCGAAAGAAAAGGAAGATTGAACTAAGTCTTTAGAATGGATTATGAATTAGATAGTAAGGAAATGGTAGAATGTTCAATCTTCACTAAATCCCAGGCTGAGATAATACCTAGTGGTGAAGAATCCTGATTTCCGTCTTCCGTAATTAATATGGCCTCAAGCTTTTGCTTTTTTTCATAATGCATTTGGAAAGAATCTTCAACATCGTAAACCGTTTGCTCCTGACTTAAACAGGCCACATTACGACGTTTTTCCACTTCTAATATATCTCTTGCAGCAATGCCTTTTAAATTAATGGAGTGGTTTTGAATATTCCGGGATACCCACTTAGCAATCCCTCCCTCTGTTAATAAACCTTGAAAATGTCCCCTCTCATAAATAGGAAATTGGGAATAACCTGTTTGTTCAATGGTTTCCAAAACCTTCTGAAGTGAAGAAGATGCCTTGAAAAATTCAACGGGTTGTGATGCAATCGCCATTGCTTTTGGAGGATGCTTTAGTATTTCGCTAATTCTCTCAATATCTTCTACTACATTTAAATGTGGATCTGCAATATAATACTCTTCTTCAATCCGTTCATGAACAATAGCATTCCGTAACTTTGCATACTGTTTTAATTTATAATAATTCGAATTGAGCACACCGTACTTTTCACGATTTTCCTGTAACAGATCCACAAATCGATCGGTTTTCATATTCCTGGAACGTTCCTTTAAAATGGAATGAATTTGATTAAATGCGATTTCAAATCGTTCTACGTGATTTGCTGGTTCCATACACTTCACCTTTTTTATTTGAATTGAATATGATTATATCCATTAGTTTTGTTTTAGGATTGTTTTATTATCCATATAAATGAAGAAACCGTTTTTGGTTTTAGACCAAAAACGGTTTCTTTTTCCTTTATTTAACGTCGCCAAGGAAAGAGAGTATCAATGAGGTCATCTAACAAGCCTCCATCATCATCTTCTTGTTCATTATCGTCTCCAGAATCCCCTGACGACTCATCCTCTTGGGAATCTTCCTTGTTAGAGTCGTCCTGACCCTTATCTGTTTCATCATCTTGTTTTAAGTCTTCTGTATTATCATTATTCGATTCGTCTGATGATGGATTATCTTTTTTATCATCTTGATTTGAATCTTCTTTATTCTCATTACCTGATTCGCCCGGTGATGTGTCTTCTGTACTTGATTCATCTGAATCATTTGGCGTATCACTATTGCCTGTATCACCATTTCCACTTTCAGCTTGACCATCAGAAGGATTAGGAGCGGCTGCATCAGAAGAGTCCTTCTCTTCTGCAAGACCTAGCTGTTCAATAAACTGATCCAGAGACTGAATAACCTCATCCATTTGTCCAGAAATAGTTTCCTTTGTCGACTTTAATTCTTCAACAGCATCCTTTAATTCTGTTAATTGCTCTTCAACAGGTTTTATATCTTTCTTTAGTGTTTTCCATTCTTTTTTAAGTGTTTCAATATCCAGCTTTTCTTCATTTGAAGCCGATTCTTCTGATGATTGGTTTTCATTAGAAGATGAATGCTGACCATTTTGATTTTGCTTTTGACCTTCATTTGTTGCTTGTTGATTATCCTTCATTTTCTTTTGCAATTTCTGATAGATTTCTGCTTGTTCTTGTAATTCATTATCTTGAATTGTTTTTTGTTCGTCTATTTTAGATAATGCCTCTTCATTTGTTTTAATATCTTTCTTTAATTTCTCCAAGTTCGTTGACGCTTCTTCAACCTTGCTAAATAAATCAGAAGTAACTTGATTAAAAGCTTCATATTCCTCTTTTATATCCTCTTTTAAATCTGCTAAATTTTCACTTGTCAACTCCAGACCTAATGCATCATCACTTTTGACTAATTCATTTACGGATTGTATCATTTCTTTCAGGGATTGCACCTGATCATCCTGTTTAATTTGGTCGTATAATGTTTCAGCTTCTTTAACTGAATCTTTTACATGTTGAAACTGATCCTTATTATCTTTTAATTTCTTATTTAGTTTCTCTAAAGAGGATGGAGGATCCTCTTCTATACCTTCTAACATTTTTTCAGCTTCCTCAACAGTCATTGAGGCTGCCTCAGGAACCGTTCCACACTCTGTTCCATAACAGGTTTCCACCTTGGCATTTGGTATCGATATATTTTCTGCCGTTTGATAAGGCACAGTCATCGTTACATCCTTCAGACAAAGACCGCCTGCCTTACTCGGAACACATAATCCTCCCAAATGTGGTGGAAGCCCATCAAGGGTTTCCGTTTCTAAATTCTTTACTTGAACAGGGCCCTCAGATTTAATTTTAATCATGATAGGATTTTGACCATTGTCAATCACTTTCGTTATAGTTAGGCCATGGATTTCAGCATCAAATATTTTGACTTTACCAAAAAGAGCGCCTACAAGCTCCAGATACCCATCAACTTTTTCTGATTCAATAGTAAACCCACCACTGTGGTCATCCTCTGAGGCTGATACGGTTTGGTCCTGAAAATAGGGAATCGAAAAAGTATATATGACGATAGCAATCAAACAAATAGGAAACCGTTTTTTCAAGTTTCGTAGGATTCGCATGTAAATTCTCCTCGATATTAATCACTAATCATCTTTTTTCAAACTCCTTCCCAAAGTCTAGGCTTGAAGTGACTGGTTGTTCTCAATTGGCCTTTGATGCTTTGGACGCCTCTTGATACGTTTTTTATCTGAAGGCGCCGTGAACGAAATTTCATCTTGCTGCCATGCTATACATAATGAACCGCCAATAATGCCTATAATCGTTCCAATTATAAATCCACCTAAAGCTCCCATTATTGAAAGCACAGATAAGAATATAGTGATGACTCCAAAAAGGGTTGAAAGTTTTGGATAAAAATAAGCACAGGTTCCAACAATGAGTATAAGTCCTCCAAACAGGAAGCCCACAAAGACTAAACTGCCAGGTATAAATGCAATCGCATACAATTGGAGCGGAATATATAAAACCATCAATCCGGCTAATAAGGTTAAAGTAGCGCCCCAAAAAGGCCTTTCATTCCTCCACTTTTTAAACTTACCTGCACCTTCCATACTTTCATACTTCTTTAGTAATTTTTCCTGTCTTTTTTCTTTTTTTTCTAATACTCTTTCTTCTTTTTCACCCATCCTTTATACACCTTCCCTTATAAGGAGCTATTCTTGCAATATTTTTGGTTCATCGATTCTTTCCATTGAAATTTTAGCTCCATCCAAACTTACCATTGATTGGAATAGATAATCTGTTACGATCGTTGCATTCGTAATGGATACGGTAGAAGCATTTTGCGTCCAATTTTCGGTGATATCCTTTGAATTCTTTTCTTCGATAGATAGTTCCTCAAAACTTAAATTCGCATCAATAAATCGTGCATCCTGTATGAGTCCATTGATGGAAGCACTTGGGGCTTTAATATGAACGCGAACCCAATTTCCAGTAGGCAATTTCAAGTCTTTATAGATGTGTAGTTTTGAAATATCTGCCGAATCCATTTTATTTCTTACCATTGGCTTTGAATCCGAATTTCCTGTTTCACCAGTCTTTGGAATAAACTCGAAGTTCGTACCATTTAATTCTTCAAACTCAACATAAAAATCACCCATTCCCCCAAGTGGCATCGCAAATGCTGTTCCTGTAAGTCCGAATATTCCAACAATTCCTCCTAAAGCTAAGAATCCAGTTAGAAAGGCGATGAAGAATTTCTTCTTAATCGTATTTCCAACTCTTGCATTTGAATCTTTCATTCTACTCACCTCTTCTTCATTTTTTAACATCAAAAGAATTATAGAAACCATACCAACTCTTCTTAGCCAAAACCCTTTCTCGCAGTAAAAAGTGCTGATTTACAGTATCTGAATAGAAGAATTGAACTCTTCACCTCCATTTTTATCACTCATTCCTGCTTTCGACAGGTTCATGTTTATGTTGATCAGTTGAAGAAGACTTGGTTGACTCATGCCCGCTATGCATGTCAATGGAAAATTCAATACCATTTACCGTAACCATATTTTGAAACAAATAATCTGTAACCATTTCCCCTTCAGTTATTGTAACGGATTGTTCATTTTGTACCCATTTTGTTAAGATGTCATTTTCCTCCGAAAAACCAGATGGATTCATCATCATTTCATCAACATGTAAGTTGGCTTCTATAAAGCGAGCATCCTGAATTAAGCCTTCTATCTCAGTTGGCTGGTTGGCATGGATGTTCACTCTTATCCACTTTCCATTAGGCAGGTGAAAATCCTTATATAAATGTAAACCATATATCGTAACGGATTGAAAGCTACTTCTGATCAATGGAGCCTCTGATGAATCACCAGACTCCTCTATATAAGGATTCATAGAAAAACCCTCACCTTTTAAGGTATCGAACTTGACATAAAAATCACCAATTCCGCCTATTGGTAAAACAAACATCGTACTTGTGATGCCAAATGATCCCATTAAAATTCCAAGAAGTAAAAATCCTAAAAGGAGGGAAATGATACATTTTCTTTTTACGGTGATCCCGACTTGTTTTAGACCATCATCCATTGTAGCGGGGATTTCTCCCTTCATCCCAACTTCTATATTCTGAATATTCCAGATAGTGTTGGTCGTTATTATTGTAAATGTTTTTCATTTCCGTTCCTATCCGACAAACATAGGTTTTTGCATGGATGTAAGCACTTTCAAAAAGATGGAGACTTTATCGTTTGATGGAAATACTTTCTTTTCTTTACCTTGTAAGTATAGAATAAAGTATAAATGTGCATTATCCAATTCCTATAATTATAGGAAAAAGAAATGCTCCAGAAAAACATCCCTACAATTGTATATACCTTTTAATTTAAAATAAATTTTATAATCGTCTTTATATAGGTTATTTTAGCAAATTTTCATTTTATTCTCAATTTTTGCATATCAATAACCTGAAGAAGGATTTTATGTTCTGTTGTCGAACTTTCTTAAACAGATGCCCATAAGTTTAATTGAAAGGAAAGAAGGTATGATGACTACAAATTTTAACAGCCAAATGAATGAGGTGTATTTAAAGGGACTTAAGCTTGTTCAACAACATGAGGATGCGATTAAGTCTGAGTGGGAAGAGCTTTTGCATCACCTTCAAAAAGTGAGGAAAAAATCTCATAAAAGTGTAGAAAATACCATCCATTTCCTTTCAAACTATTTTTTCCAGGATTGTGACCCCCAAAAATTGGCCAAACTTAGCTCTTATCCCACAGATGGATTAGAGTCAATCAATACCAATCAATATATTTTAACGTTACTTGAAAACGGAATTCATAAGGCCATTCAATCAAAACAAGAATATTCTTATCAAGATCATCAAGCTGTAAAATATTTATTTTCAAAAATAAGTGAACACATTCGAACACGGCCGTATCAGCAACATTTTACTGTTGAGCATTTCCTTCAAGAAATGGTCTCATCACAACAAATTCCGATTAAATGGGCTGCTATCATAACCAAAAAAGAGAATCGTTATCAAGTAGATAAATGGTTTAGTCTTACCACGGACGTGGTCAATCAAAAACCAAATTTGGAAGCGGATTCACTATTTCAGCTTTCAGACATACTCCTTCATAGAAGTGAAAAGGATGAAGAAAAACAAATTGTCCTTCCCATCCCCTATAATGACAGGTCAGTCTTAATATGTATCAGCGAGCACGAAGCAGCACAAGTTATCCCACTAATCACCTATTCATTACAAGTGATAAAAAAGGGGCAGGATACATTCGAAAACGCCCAGGAAAAGGATCAATGGAAAGATTCCGTAATTCTATTTAACGAAGCAATCATGCGTTCACAAACGTTCAATGATGCTGTTGAGAGGATTACTGCAGGGTTTGTTGAATATCTGCCATTTGAAAGGTGTGCACTTTTCTCTTATTCATATAATGAACAAATGGGATTTGGCTTATATGGGCATCATTTGGATAATAATGCCATCCAAAATATAAATGAAGATGTTGAAAATTTACCCATTATACAGGACAATCTTAAATTTCTGCAGATTTTCGGAAAAAATATGAATTATTTACAGCCTGTATATGTAAAAGATGCTTCTATAGGATTTCCTCAAAAATACGTCAACCAGTTTCATTTGAAGTCCGTTGTCGTTGTCCCCATCTATACATCTACAGCCAGTAAGCTTTTAGGAGCTGCTATCTTAGATCAGGGGCCGAACGAAACATTTAAAATCACAGAGGAAACCTTTTCAGCACTTATAAAATTTGGTCAGAGTGCCGGAGAAATCTTAAGCAAATTTTATCATTATCAACTAGAACAGCAGGTAGAAAAGATAAATTTCTCACCACGAGAACTGGAAGTCCTAAAATTAATGGCAGAAGGAGCTTCTACTAGTGAAGCAGCAAGCCAACTAAACTTAAGCGAATACACCGTAAGAGATTACGTATCCGCCATCATGCAGAAAATGAATGCCCGAAACCGAACAGAAGCTGTTGCCCGGGCCCTAAGAGAAGGAATGATTAGTTAGTAAAAAATTGACGGCAATTGTCCATAAGCTAAAGTAAAATCAAACCTCCAATTTTCTCAGCCCTATACGATTAAAAATAGATATGCTCCCTTTAAGATAGACCGTTTAAAAAACGTTGTTTATCTTAGAGGGAGCATATTTTTCTTTTAGACTTTAATTCCTGAAATAGGCTGATCATTCGTATGAATTGGTCTTTTACATGTTACCATTATTACTTTACACGTATAATAAATATCTTTCCAATTGGAAAATTAAACGGGTCTGCAAGAGTAAAACAATTTGTCATGCACACCCGTTAATCAATGATATTCAATGTTCAACTGTTGCGACTGCTTCTCTTCTGTTATCTTCTGCTTCGCGAAATGACCGTTCGATTGTATCCTTATATTTTTTCTCAATGACCTTTACTCTTGTTGACAGTTTAGGGGTAATTTCACCTGAATCAACCGACCATACATCACCAATAACGACAACCTTCTTGGGTCTTTCAAAGTTGGCAAAGGATTCAGTCAGCCTCCTTACTTCGTCCTCTATTAATTCCTGTACTTTAGGGTGCTTACTAAGCTCCTTTAAGGACCTTGCTTGAATCCCCTGTTGTTCTGCCCAGGGCTGCAATGTTTCAAAATCAGGATTTATGAGTGTGATGATAATTTTTTGCCCATCACCTAAGATAACAGATTGTTCAATATAAGCACTTTCATTGATTGCACTTTCAATAGGCTGTGGAGCAACATTTTTTCCTGTTGATAATACGAGAATTCGCTTCTTCCGGTCAATAATCTTTAAATAGTCTTCCTCATCCAGTTCACCAATGTCCCCGGTTCGGAACCAGTCTCCGTAAAAGGCCGCTTTAGTTGCTTCAGGATTGTTATAATAGCCTTGCATGACACTTGGTCCCCGGACTAGAACTTCACCATCATCAGCAATTTTGACTTCTAAATTAGGAAGCACTTTACCAACCGTACCTGCTTTAGCTCGAAGCATTGGATTGGTAGTGACTACAGGTGTCGTTTCCGTTAGTCCATATCCCTCCAGAATAGGTAAATCCAATGCCCAGAAAAATTTTGCAATCTCAGGGTTTAGAGTTCCGCCACCAGAAACCATCCCTCGTAATCTACCACCAAGTTTTTCTTTAACTTTTTGATAGACAAGACGATCGGCCCGCTTCCATTTTTTCCTAAAATCATCAGGCATGGCTTCCTGCATAATAATATCCTGAACAGGTGTATTTACGTAACGCTCATAGCGTTCTAATCCGACTTCAAAAGCCCAATTAAACACCTTTTTCTTTATAGCAGAACCGGTTTCAATTTCATCCAGCACCTTTGTGTAAACCTTTTCAAATAAACGGGGAACACTTGTTAAAACAGTAGGCCGTATTTCTTGTAAATTTTCCTGGATGGTATCGATACTTTCTGCATAAGCAACCGTAGTTCCGACAGCAAATTGCATATAATGACCAGCCATTCGTTCAAATACATGAGATAATGGTAAATAGGACAATTGTATATCATCTGGTAATAGTTCGATTAACCAGAATTGTATCGCTTCTATATTAGCTAAGAAGTTGCCGTGAGTAAGCATGACCCCTTTAGGCTTACCTGTTGTTCCCGAGGTATGAATGATGGTTGCTAATTGATTCCGGTCTATCTTTTTCCATTCATCTTCCCAATAGGGGAGCATATGCTGCTTCCCTTTTGCCTCCAGATCTGCAAAGGATAAAACACGATCATGAAGGACATCCGCTCTGCTTGGATAAATGATAATCGTATAGTCAATCAAATCATTGTTAACCACTTTTTGTAATTGCTCATCGTCCTCTACAACTGCGACACGAACATCAGCATTATTTAAAATGAATTCTACCTGTCCAGCAGGTAATGTTGGGTAAATGGGAACACTTATAGCACCTAAACTGGCAACAGCGAAATCCGTAATTCCCCACACTGGATTACTGTTAGACAAAATAGCAACCTTATCATTTTCTTTAATACCAAGTCTTGCCAACCCTGAAGCTGTGTCACGAATTTCCTGCCAAAACTCGTCATACGTCATACTACGGTATTCGCCATCCTCTTTCCACATAATGGCATCCTTAGAACCATACCGGTCAACGGTTTTCTTCAGCATATCCACTAAATTTTCCGGTTTCATTAGAAAACCTCCTGCGTTTCTCCTAACCAAATTCTCGTATATACATCAGCCTCACATTTAAAGATTAAACAGTCCCTGCTTTTACTAATTGCTCATCTAACTCCTGTGCATTATTAAAATTCTTCACCCGATCCACTTGCTTTTTGCGGATATCAAATTGACGTTTTGCATATTTTTTCATGGCTTCTGAATCAAAATCCAGTGAGGAATTGGTCCAATCCTGAGCCATTTGTACATCATATAAAGAAGTCAAATATTCAACTACCCCAAAAGCATCTGGCCATAACTCATCCATATAATCATGAAAAACCTTCAGATTTTCATCTTTACCAGCGCATAATCGTTGAATCGTATAAATTCCAAACTGTAAATGACGCCCTTCATCCTGATTTAAGTAATCAATACCTTGTAAAATACCGGGAAGTAATCCTGCTTTTTTGAAGATTTCACGAAAGGAATGGTAGCCTGATTCAGCTAATATGCCTTCAACAACCATGTTATATACGGTAGCTGCCCGAATTACTGCCTGAGGAGAATCATCAACATTTAAACGTTCCATAGATCCTGGGAGCTCTTCATAGAAAATACGTTTATAGCTATCACTATGGAAATTTGACAGTTCCATTTCTCCAACACCTACTTGCTGTTGCCATCTCGAAAACATTTCTGTATGTTTGGCTTCATCATGCATGAAAGTGGTTAAAAACATGGTATCTTCCAGTCGACCCTGTCTGGCCATGGCATACACCATAGGCAGAATATCCAGTGTAACCGCTTCCTCACCAGCTGAAAAAGAAGCAACAAGTGGCATGGACGTTATTTTCTCATCCTCTGTCATACCGTCAAAGTCCATTTTGTCCTGAGTAAAATCAATATCAGCCGGATTCCATTTCCCGTTCTTTTTCGCCTTCTCATAAAGTCTATACATTGGTGCATTCCAGTTTATTTCCCCATCGACCGTTTGAAAAGATTCATGTGCCAATGGAAATCCCCTCCTTTTAACATTAAAAATCAAATGAATTAAGCACAGTTTGCAACTTAAGAGCAAGCCCCATATTTCCTTTTATCTTTAGTTTCCCCCCCATAAATGCTGCTGTTGGATTTAAATCACCTGCCACTAAGTCACGGAAATGGTCTGCCTTAAGCGTGAGTATTACGTACGGATCTTGTTCAGCCCCTTCAACAGTACGTGGGCCATTTTCATCAATAATCAGCTGATAAGTGCCTTCATCCTCATCTTTAATATTAAACTGATACACCCCTTCTTTTCCTTTTGTGACAGATGGATCTGTTTTAACGGCTGCATCAATGATTTGAAACACTTCCTGCATACTTGGCTTCACATAATTTTTTGCCATAAAACTCTCCTCCCAAAAATTTACTTAAATACATTATAAACGCTCTATAATCGTGGCTGTTGCCATTCCAAAGCCGATACACATGACTTGTAAGCCATATTTTCCACCCGTATCTTCTAATGAGTGAAGTAAGGTTGTTGCAATTCGCGCTCCGCTTGCTCCCAAAGGATGACCAAGAGCAATAGCTCCTCCACGTGGATTTACCTTACTCATATCAGGCTTCAATTCCCTTTCCCAGGCTTTTACAACTGAGGCAAAGGCTTCATTAATTTCGATGACGTCCATTTGATTGATGGTTAATCCCGATTTCTTCAGGACTTTTTTAGTCGCAGGAATGACCCCTGTTAACATAATGATTGGATCCACCCCAACAACAGCACGAGCTAATACTTTTGCTCGTGGCTTAACATCCAGCTTCTCAGCTTTTTCACGGGACATTAGTAAGACACCCGAAGCACCATCACTGATTTGACTGGAATTACCTGCTGTTACTACACCATTATCCGGTTGAAAGGAAGGTGTTAATTCTGCTAACTTATCTAAGGATGTATCCCTTCGAATTCCCTCATCGCGAGAGAACGTCTCGTTTCCATTTTCGGTTTTGACATTAATAGGTAAAATCTCCCTGTAAAATGCACCTTCATCCGTAGCTTTGGCCGCTTTTTCATGGCTTTGAAGAGAAAACTCATCCAATTCTTCTCTTGGAAGTTCCCACTGCTGAGCAATCATTTCAGCAGAAAACCCTTGAGGAACTACATTATACTGATTCATGAAGTCATCACTAAAGGCTCCCATGTCACTTCCCATTGGAACACGTGACATATTCTCTACACCACAGGCAATCGTTATATCTGCATCCCCCGCCAGAATCGCCTGGGAAGCATTATGGATAGCCTGTTGACTTGATCCGCACATCCGATTAAGGGAAAACGATGGCACTTCAACTGGTAAACCAGCAGCAAGTACAGCCATTCGGCCAATATTTCCCCCTTGTTCATCTGTCATGGTGACACAGCCTGTAACAACATCTTCCACCTCTTCCCCATTAACCCCATTTCGATTTACCAGTTCTTTTAAAACCGGTGTTAGTAAATCTACTGGATGGGTACTTGAAAGTGAGCCATTTTTCCGGCCGGTTGCCGTTCTAATCGCATCCACTATAACTGCTTCACGCATTGCAAAAAACCTCCTTTCCCCATAAATCAATTAAAACGTAAATAACTCAATGCCTCCTGATACATTTAGGCCAACGCCAGTAATATAGTTGGCTTTGTCAGAAACTAAAAACGTAATCGCATAGGCAATGTCTTCGGGTTCACCCGGTCGTTTAAATACGGTACGATTAATCATACGTTCATTCATCTTCGGATTGGCCATATGAAAGGCTTCCGTACCAATAATTCCAGGCACAATGGCATTTACATTGATTCCAAATCTCGCGCCTTCTAACGCCATTGATTTTGTAAAACTTAGTAACCCACCTTTTGTAGCCGAATAACTCGCCTGACCAAAACCTCCTAATGTGCCAGCTACAGAGGACATATTAATGACTTTACCGAACCCCTGCTCTTTCATATAAGGCCACACTGCTTTCGTACAATTATAAGCACCTGTTAAATTTACGTTTAAATCCCGCTCCCAGAAATCGTCATTTTGATCTTCAATTTGGGATAAGTGGTCTAAGGTCCCTGCGTTATTCACAAGTATATCGATATGACCAAATTCTTCTATTACTTTCGCAAACACTTCTTTTACCTGTTCTTTATCTGTAACGTCCATTTTGATTGCAAAAGATCTTCTCCCCATTTCCTGAATTTCATTAGCCGTTTTATCCGCATACATCACTTTAGTACTTTGCATCACTTGTGCAATTGGACCATATTTTTCAGCTTCCCTTTCATTCTCTTCATCTGTTTCAATAAGAATATCTGTAATCACTACATCTGCACCGGCTTCAGCTAAAGCTAATGCATCTGCACGGCCTAATCCCCGTGAAGCCCCGGTTACAACTGCTACTTTTCCTTTAAGTAATTCATCCCATGATGACATCACATATCCCACCTTTTCTATTAAAATTTCTTAAACCGGATGCATCTTCTAAGTCATGGCTGATATTATTCAAAAGTAATCGGATGGCAGATTTCCTGCCACTCAAATGTCTACGGTTTATACAGCCTTAACCTTAAAATCAAGAAAGCTTGCTAGAATCTGCATGTCAGAAACGATTAATCTTTTTTGTTTTAGGTTCTTTTTTACACAAATTGTGGCTTCTCTTTTTGGAAAAATGCCGCAAGACCAATCCCCGGCTCTTCTGTTAAAAAGGTATCAGCAAATGCTTTTGCTTCCTCTTGTAATCCTTCTGTTATTGTTCGGTCAGCTGCATTCATAGCACGCTTAGCAAGACCCATCGCATGAACAGCACCTTCAGCCATTTTCTCTGCCAGGATACCTGCTTCCTCTTCCAGCCTTTCGGGATCGACTGCACGATTAATAAGTCCAATTTCTTCTGCTTCTTTTGCTTCTAATTGCTTAGCATTGAAAATCAGTTCAGTTGCCTTCGCTCTGCCTAACAGGTGAACCATTCGCTGGGTCCCCCCTGCACCAGGGATAATACCTAAAGAAACTTCAGTCAAACCAATTCTTCCTTTTCCCATAATGCGAAAATCACAGGCCATAGCAAGTTCACAGCCCCCGCCTAATGCATGCCCATTAATGGCTGCAATTACCGGTTTTGGCATCGTGGCAAACCGATGAAAACAAGCCTGCATACGAGCACTTTGCTTTTCTATTCCATTTTCCTCTTCAACATAATCACCGCTATTTTGTATCATACCTTTCAAATCAGCACCAGCCAGGAAAATTTTAGGGTGATGAGAGGTAATCACTACAACACGGACAGAATCATCCGTTGTTAATTCCTCTACTGCCTGATCCAGATCCTGCATTAGCTCTTCTCCAATGGCATTTACAGGAGAATAATCAATCGTAAGCCATGTTACCCCTTTGCCACGTTTTTCTATTTCTATCGTCTGATAGGACACATAATCCCTCCTTATTATTATTTTTATCTTCCTTAGACCCGGATTTCATAAGGGGCATATTGCCTGCGTGCTACAACTAGATGCTGGATCTCATTGGTGCCTTCAAAAATATCGAATATTTTTACATCCCTATATAATTTTTCAACCAAATGGTTGTTTAAGCCAATAGGACCGAGAATTTCTAAACATTTAGAACAAACTTGTAATGAAATTTGACCTGCATATGCTTTACACATCGCAGCTTCTTTTGCATTTGGCTTACCTTGATCAGCCTTCCAAGCTGCCTCCCATGTAAGGAGTCTTGCTGCGGAAATATCCTGTTCTGCTTCGGCCAGCGTTTCAGAAGCTAAACGGAATAGCTCTCCGCTTTTTGGGTATTCCTGTTTCACAAATTCAAGCGTATATTCATACGCCGCCCGCGCAATCCCTATCGCCATCGAAGCAACAATTGGCCGCGTACTATCGAATGTTTTCATAGCCACTTGGAACCCAGAAGGTTTGTTGCCACTCGCTTCATAAAGCTTCTCTCCTCCAAGGAGATTTTCATCAGGTACAAAACAGTCTTCAAATAATAGCTCAGCTGTCTCATTGGCTCGAAGTCCCATTTTTTTCACAAGTTTAGAGCAGCTATATCCTGGTGTGCCTTTTTCAACCACAAAAGCACGTTGACCTGCGCGACCTAACGTAGAATCTACTGTAGCAAAAACCACTACCCAGGAAGCACGGCCACCGTTAGTAATAAATATTTTTTGTCCGTTTAAGATGTATCCCCCATCAACCTTCTTAGCAGTGGTCTTTATCCCTGATGCATCAGAACCTGCCTCTGGCTCCGTTAATGCATAAGCACCCCAGCGAGGTTTATCCTTGGTAAATATGGATAAGAACCGTTCCTGTTGCTCAGGAGTTCCACTACTTTGCACAGGAGGTCCGCCAAGCCCTGCACCAGGAAGGGACAGCGTGATTGCAGGATCTCCCCACGCCATTTCTTCGGTAGCAAGCACACCCATGCGATTTCCTTCACGTTCTTTTTTTTCTTTACTGCTGGTTTTACCTCCACCACCAAAAGAAGAAGTATTGAGATGTATCCCCATCTTATTTACATTATCTAACCATTCATCTGGAACTTTTCCTAATTTATCCGCTTCCATGGCAATGGGACGGATTTCATTTTTTGCAAACCAATGGGTCATTTCTTTAATTTGTTTTTGCTGTTCTGATAATTCAAATGAAATCACGACATGGCTGCCTCCTTTTCTCCTTTAATCAATTGTTCTCCCCGTTTTGTAAGCATTTGTTTTTCACGACCATAAAGGGCAACCTGTGCCTGAGCATCACGCATCCATTTTTCGACTAGATATTCCTGAACATATCCATGTCCGCCCAATAATTGAACAGCTGAGTCTGTTACATAACGAAGGGATCGATGAGCTCGATATAGGGCACGTAAACTTAATCCTTCAGCCCTTTCATCCTGCTCATCTACTTTTAATGCAGCTTCCCACACGAGATGATTCGCTGCTTTTGCTTCCATTGCCATCTCCGCAACTCGAAAGGATACGCCCTGAAATTTCGCAATTTCCTTGCCAAATGCTTTTCTGCCTGCTGTATACTCTATTGCATAATCCAGAGCGGCTTCCATAAGTCCGACTTCTTTAGCTGCTTGTAATATACGAATTCTACTTCTACATTTCTTTATTAAATCTGATGCCTCCCTGCCCTTGGCAATCACCTGACTCTGGGAAACGGGTATGTCTTGAAACGTTAGCCTTGAAAGACCAGATGCTATCAACCCCAAGCGATAATCACCCTCTTCGATTTCCCATGGATGGTGCTTTTGATCCAGCCATAAAAGAACAGCTTCTCCTTCTGAAGCAGTAGCAGCTAGCAGTACATAATCCGCGAAATTAGCTAATCGTACTGGTTCTGTGGTTCCACTAAGAAGATACTCTGTATCTTTTTGGGTAACGCTAAAATTTGTTAATGAATGTTCATCAATATCTAAAAAAGCAAGCGTTCCCCCTTCTGTAACATCTTTTTTATAAGATTGAAGTACCGGACTATCCGGAATTAAACGAAGCATTGAAGCAGCATCACCAGTACCTGGTAAGCCTTGCACTACATCCAGATCACCGTAAGCTAAAGCTTGCCAAATTTGTGACTGTGAAATTAACGGTAGTTCTAAACCTTTCCAATATTCAGTTAATTCCAGTGATAAAAGTCCTAGTTCACGAATTTCCTTAACTAACGTTTGATCAACTTGACCGTTTTGCTCAATATTTCTGGCAATTGGACGAATTTTATCCTTCGCCAATCCTTTAGCTACCTCAACAAACGATACTTCATCTTCTGTGGGATGAAATGAAATCACGCCTGTTCCTCCTTTGATTTAACAGCTTTAACCAGTGAGGAAATCCTTCCCTCACTGGTTGTTATTTACTTGGAAGCTGCTTTATAAGATGAAAGAATGTTCTGAAGTTTCAATGCAAGTCCCATATTCCCTTTGATTTTAAGGCGGCCACTCATAAAGGCTTGTGTTCCATTTAAATTCCCTTCAGAAAGCGCTTTAAAATCTTCGGTATTCATCTTTAGTGTGCAGTCTGCCTCTTCATCTGTTCCTTGTTTCGCATAGCTATTCTCTCCACGCAAAACGAGCTGATAAGGCTCTTCTCCTTCTAATTCAAATTGATAAACGGCGTTAAACCCTTCTACATGACTTGGGTTCTCCCCTAATGCCGTATTAATCTCCTCAAAAATTTCTTTTGCTTCTGACATCTTGTCATTCCTCCCTAAAAAAATCTAATCTTAACCTATTTTCATCATAGGGCTTTGACACTCATTTCAAAATTCCGAAAATAATAGGTTGTTTTTGTTCATTAACCAGGTATAACCCGAACATTGTATGGTTTCTATCATTTGCTGTCATTACTGCTAGTCGGAATAGCAGGAACGAATGAGATTTAACCGGGAAAAGAGACCACAAGTAATAAGCTCGCGCCGAACCCGATTCGGAAAAATCTTTTTGACAATTTCACGATCCTTATACCCTAATTGGTGTAAGCGAAGAACTTCATCCCTCACTTGTTCTAGATAATGAATTTTTTCCATTATCTTTTCCTTACCATTTGAAACACGGCCTTCATGCCCGCCAAAAATTGTATGAAAGCATAACTTCTGAAGCTTTTTTAATGAATCAATATAGGAAGAAACGGATTCATGCTTTAAAAACACTTTTGGGTAAGCTGTGATATATAAATCCCCTGTAAAAAGCCACCCCTTGTTCGGTTCTAAAAGACATACATGGTCAAGCGTATGTGCTGGTGTAGATATAGGGAAAAACTGATAATTAAAGGTGCGTACCTCTGCAGGATACACTTCTGCAAAATTATGTAAACCAGCCTGTTCATGGGCAAAAATCTTTGGAGACTGATGCTTTGATAACCAGGGAACCATACCAGAATGATCATTATGATGATGTGTAAGAGCCACCGATTGAATATCCCATAATTTATAAATACGGGAAAGTTTTCGCTTTTGAATGGTCGGGCCCGTATCAATGAGTAAACCATCAATAAAATAGCAATAAACTGACATTTCACCAAAAAAAGGACTAACGGGAATTTTGACACTATAAAGGTCATTGTTCTTCAGTATTTTCATTGTGCCACCTCAAAGACATTACGTTTAACACCATTTAATAATGTTTCCCCCAGAAAAGCTATCCCTATAAGTATAGGATTGTCAAACCCTATAAAAACACGTAAAACTGTACAGATATCGTCATTTTCCGGTAAAATATAGTTAGATACTGGTTACTCGGGAGGATAATAATGGGTTTAAAATCAAAAATATATAAGATTTTAAAAATTTGGAATGATGTAGATGCGGTTCGCAAGGGGAAAGTCGGAAAGAGAATGGGAAGACGTACGACGGGAAAAGCCGCAGGAAAAGTGATACGAAAACTATTTAAGTAAGGATTAATCATGCTCTAAACACACCATTAATTCTGAGGGAAAGCAAGCTTATAAACAGCTTCTATTCGTGTTTTAGATTTCTTATTATTCTAAGAAGTAACAAACCCTCTTTATCGCTAAACATAGATGTAAAACGAACAAAGAGGGCTTACCACTGTCATTTTCACATTTAAGAAACCTTATGCTCTAAACGCAGCCGGTCCGCTACCATGGCAATAAATTCTGAATTTGTTGGTTTTGCTTTTGACATATTCACAGTATAACCGAATAATTTTGAAATGGAATCGACATTTCCACGGTTCCAGGCAACTTCAATCGCATGGCGAATTGCCCGTTCTACACGGGATGCCGTTGTGTTAAATTGCTTTGCGATATCCGGATAAAGAACTTTCGTGATTGAACCTAATAATTCGATATCGTGATAAACCATAGAAATGGCTGTACGTAAATACATGTAACCTTTAATATGTGCAGGTACTCCGATTTCATGGATAATATTTGTAATACTTGCGTCAAGGTCCACTTTTTTATTGGCTCTTTGTGCAGTTTGTGCCACACTAGGCTGAGGGCTTTTGATAACCGTTGGAAGACCTGCAACCTGTAACACCTGATCTTTTAAATGCTCCAAGTCAAATGGTTTTAGAATAAAATAGGAAGCACCTAAATCAACAGCCTTTTTCGTTACCTCCTCTTGTCCAAAAGCAGTAAGCATGATAACCTTCGGGAGATTATCCTTGTTTAATTCTTTCATTTTCGTTAAAACAGCTAACCCGTCAACATGCGGCATAATAATATCAAGTATCAGTACGTCAGGTTCCTTTTCCTCAACAACCTCAAGACATTCCTTTCCGTTATAAGCTGTTCCTATAACATCAATTTCAGCCTGATCACTGAAATAATCCTCTAATAATTGAACAAGCTCTCTGTTATCGTCTGCTAAACAAACATTAACCTTCTCCACAATTCTTCCTCCTCTATCAAAAATTACTGTATTTGTCCCTTCCACCTATATCTTATTCGACACAACCTTTAAAATCCCTTTTTATTTGCGAAAAAGTTTTAAAAAATTGTATTTAAATTGATTTTTCTTTAATTTTCTCTTCCTCACCCATATTTTCTACAATTTTCGATTATTTTTGTCGAATTTTATTTATATTTTTCCATAATTTGTTTCTATTTTACCATTCCTTTTGTTATATAAACATGCCATCAAATATAAAAGAAGCGATTTTGCTTGTCGCACAATCGCCTCTGTTATATAAAATGATTTCTATTATTACGTGTGAACTTTATTTAAGGGAAGATGGATTTCAACAATAAACCAGTTGTCATACAGCCTTGCATTCATCTTCCCATTCATTTTTTCAACTAACTTTTTAGACAAATAAAGACCTAATCCACTTGATTCTGGGTTTGTTCTGCTCGTGTCTTCTGTATAAAAACGCATAAATACTTTTTCAACAGCTACTTTACTATCCTTTTTGATATTATTGCTAACACTGAAAACCAGATTATTGTCTTCATTCTTATAGCTAATAACCGCTTTACTTTTCGCATAACGAAGGATATTTTGAACAATATTTTGGATAACACGTGTAAGCATTAATTTGTCAGCAATAATTTGTCTGTCGTTCATCTTTTCAGGAAATTGGAGTCTAATTTTCTTGTCCTCAAATTGTTCATAAAAGGATAAAAAGATTTCTTCAATTAAATGGGAGAGAGAAAAGGAAGATAATGTGATTTCTTTTTGGTTTGTTTCAATGCGAGCTAAATCATAAAAGTGGTCGGTCATTTCCATCAGGCGTTGGATAGAATTTGAGATAATCCCCAGGTAGTGCATCCTCTTCGTTTCATCTGTAATCTCATTTAAAAGTTGAACATAGCCATTTATGGACGTGAGTGGTGTACGTAAATCATGCGAGAGCCCGGTAATGGATAACCTCACATTCTCTTCCATTTGTTTTGCCTGGCGATTTTTCTCTTCAAATTTATCGATTACTTGATTCAATTCATCGACTAAATCCATTAAAGCGTTTGAACGAAAATCAATAAACAGTCTGCTGCCATAACTGGATCGGGTCGGAAGCTCTTTGACCGCATGTTTCAATTTCCGCAATTCGCGCTTTAAAAAGTAAAGATAAAGAAGCAGCGCTAATGCCATGAAGACAAATATCCATCCCCACATAACATTCACGCTCCTTCATTAATCAAATTTAAAACCTATACCCCATATTGTTTTAATGTAGTTATGTGCCTCATGTACGTTTATTTTATTTCGTAAATTACTAATATGCATGTTAATCGTTTTATCATTTTCAATAAATGGTTCATTCCAAACACTTTCATAGATATTGGCACGACTGAATACTTTTTGCGGATTCTCCAGAAACAGCAGAAGAATATCATATTCACGACCGGTAAGATGAAGAGTTTGGTCATTTATCTTCACTTCACGCGTGTCCAAGTTCAGGATGATATTTTTGTAATGAATCTTTTTCATATTACTGATTGAACTATTCGTTGCATGACGTAATTGAATGTCAATTCGAGCCAGCAGTTCCTTTACATCAAATGGTTTGATCATGTAATCATCTGCCCCACTCGTTAGCAGCTCTAATTTTGAACGTTGGTCGTCTTTTGCTGAAATGACAATCACAGGAATTGTTGAGTTATGCCTGAGTTCCTGAAGAAATTCTTCTCCATTCATCCCGGGCAGCATTAAATCTAATAGAACCAAATCTACCTGAGTTTGTGCAAATAGCAACTTACCTTCTGTTCCTGAGTAGGCACTTATGGTTTTAAAACCATGCAAATCTAAAGTGTCTTTGATAAGGGAATGAATAGCACTATCGTCTTCAATAATTAATATCGAAGTCATACCTATCTACCTACTTTATGTCTGTTCGATTGAAACAGAGAATTCCTAAGGTTGATGATACCACAATTGTAAGGAGACTTACCAATACCATCTCAGGATATTTTGCGATATGTGACGGGTTTGCAAAATCTGAATAGAACAAGAATGTTTCCGTAAACCACTCGGTAACTTGTTTAAAATGTGAGGTCTGTTGAAAAATATCTGGGAGAAAGCCTGTTGCAATTGTATAAAGGAAACACCAAATAAGTGAGATACCACTATTTTTGGTTAGAAATCCAATCATCACATAGACGGATACGTTTGCTAAAATTAATATATAAAGCGTAATAAAAGACTTTATAGCAAAAACAAAATAATGATTTATTTCAGCAACTTCACCAAACCCAAATACGACTGTAAAGCTGATCATGCCAAGTGCGGTCAATACGATTACACCAAAGAGCGATACGAGTGCAGCCATTAAAAATTTTGACAAATAATAATGTATGCGACTACGGCCTAATGATAACACATTTCGAATGGTTCCATTCTGAAATTCTTCACCAATAAAAAAACAAATAAAAGCGCTGATAATGAGTAAAACAGTCAGTCCATTTTTTTCTATCATCAGAATACCTGTTGCCCCATTGATAACTGTATCAATTACTTGCACGAGTTCCTTTCCATGATTTACGGTTATTTGACTATTCACAGCCTGCATAATAGGAAGAATGGTTAAAATACCTAGAACAATCCAAAATTTTTTACTTCGAATAATTTTGATTCTCTCAGCTGTTAAAAGATTAAGCATGGGTATTTCCTCCTGTTAATTGTAAAAAATATTCCTCGAGTTTTTGTCTGGTCGTACCAATTCGTAAAACATTCACGTCAGCTAAGACTAAGGAACGGTTAATGGCAGCAACATCATCTATGTGTTCGTAGATGTTAATGCGTGTTCCATTAACGACTTCATAATCTTTTATCTCTAATTCATCCAGTACAACGACTGCTTTTTGAATCTCTGTTGTCTCTAATTCAATGTACTGACGAGTTTCTCGGGATAACTCCTCCTTAGAGAGTTCATGAATAAGTTTTCCATCATGCAAAATTCCGTAATGGGTAGCGACCTGTGAAAGTTCATCAAGTAAGTGACTGGATAATAAGACAGTAATCCCTCGTTCTGTCACTAATCGTTGAATGATTTCACGCATTTCTACAATTCCTGATGGATCAAGTCCATTTGTCGGCTCGTCTAAGATTAAAAATTCAGGATTTGTTATTAGCGTTAAGGCAATTGCTAAACGCTGTCGCATTCCTAATGAAAAGTTCTTCGCTTTCTTTTTACCTGTATTCCCAAGATTCATTAAGCGAAGTAAATCATCAATCTCACGTTCACTTACACCACCATTTGCTGCTTGAACTTTTAAATTCTCTCGAGCTGTTAAGTCTGGATAAAGTGCTGGTGTTTCAATGGATTGGCCTATTTTTCTTCGTGCATGTTGCAATCCCTTACTGCCAGTTTGTTCAAACAGTTCGATGTCCCCCTCATCGATTTTGATTAATCCCATAATCGTGCGCATGAATGTCGATTTTCCCGCGCCATTCTCTCCGATTAATCCGTAAATCATACCACGTTTAATTTCAATAGAAACTTTCTCCAGCGCTTTCGTGTTACGATATCGTTTTGAAATATTTCTTACTTTAAGAATCGTTTCCGACATATGAATCATCCTTTCGATGCTGATAAGCTTAGAATAAATCGCAAATATAAATAATTAGACCAGAAAAGTATAAAAAAATAGTAAAGAATTCGAGAAAAATACAGGTGAGACTCCGCAGTCTTGCGATGAGGATCAGTGTTCGCCCGCGGAATATGTTAACGGCAATGGCCTAAGCAACAAACTATACGAAAACAGCCAAAAACAAAAAACCGAAAGCGCGTTTAGCGACAAGCGGAGCCGAGTTGAGATTGACATATCCACAACATCTTCCTATACAGCAACAAAAGCGAGCTTTTTAGCTCGCTTTTTGTTGGCCATCATTTTTATAAATGTCAATACCTGCTTCCTGTAACATCCATTCGATGTGAACGCCATACCCACTTGTCGAATCGTTGACAAAAACATGGGTAATAGCTCCGACTAGTTTTCCGTCCTGTATTATCGGGCTTCCACTCATTCCTTGAACAATACCACCTGTTTCTTTCAACAGTTTATCATCCGTAATTTTTATAATCATTCCCTTTGTAGATGGATGCTTTTGTGGTACTGAACTTACAATTTCCACATCAAATTTTTCAACCTTTTCTCCTTCTAATACCGTCAGGATTTGAGCGGGTCCTTCCTTAACCTGATTAGATAATGCAATAGGCATTGGTTTGTCCATAACATCATTCTTCACATTTTCATTTAATTTACCAAAAATGCCAAATGGACTATTACGTGTGATATTACCAATACTCTTATCTTCCACAGAAAACTCTGCATTTTTCTCGCCAGGCATACCATTTTGACCTTTGTCAATCGATGTAACATTAGACTTTACAAGTTTTCCATCATGAATTTCAATTGGCTTTCTTGTATCCATATCCGAAATAACATGGCCAAGTGCTCCATAGCGTTTTGTATCAGGGTGATAAAAAGTCATTGTACCGATACCTGCAGCAGAATCCCTAATATACAAACCTAATCGATATTTAGCATCCTGTTTATCATATTGGGGTTCAAGTGTTGTTGTAAAGGTTTTTTCATTTCGCTTCACCTTAACATTGAGCTTTTTTCCTTCTTCTTTTTCTAAAATCGAAGCAACCTGTTCGACTTTCTTTATTTCCTTCCCGTTAATTTCCAATAAAATATCTCCAACTTTAATACCTGATTCTTCACCTGGTGACACTTTTCCTTGATCTGTCGGAATCAGATGATGCCCTACTACTAATACTCCTAAAGTGTGTAAGCGAACACCAATGGATTGGCCGCCAGGAACCACCTTTAAATCCTCTAATACTTCCACATTAACTTTTTTAAGGGGTAATCCAGCAAATTCATAAATTAAACTGCTTTTACCAGGTCGTTTGGGAAACACTTGATTTGAAAATGCTTGGGTTACGTTTTGATCTTCTTCTTTATCAGAAGAAGGCACACTACCGGCAAGGGTAGGTAATGCATAACTTTCCTGTTTTTCAAATAAAGTTACTTGATTAGGGATGGAAATATATTGCTTTACAGGAGATATAAATGGAATAGACAGGAACGAAACAAGGAGGATCAAGCCTATCATGATGCGCATGATTTCTCTCTTTTTCAACTTTGTCACACTCCTCGCTTCTAACCCATACCAAAATGTTAGCTGTACTTATAATTTGACCTTAACCTTAAAGTTTTAAACGGTGTAAACTACAGAAATAAAAGAGAACTTTTCCAATGATGGTAAGAAAATTGGATGGGTATAGCTATAGCTGACTGTATAATCAAGCTAAATCGGGGAGCTTGGCAATGGAACCTGCCCACATCAAGGCAGGTCTGGAGCTTGAAACAGAAAACGGGAGTACCTTGCTTTACCTGGAGGGTGACTATTTTAGTTCACTTGCCTGGCTAATTAATTCCTCAGCATGTTCTTTTGTCGTATCGGTTAATTCTGTACCTGAGATCATACGACCGATTTCATTTATTTTTTCCGAGTAGCCCAATTCGTTTACCTTTGTTATCGTTCGCTCTTGTCGTACATCTTTTTCGATTAATAAATGGATATCAGCCATAGAGGCAACCTGGGGAAGATGAGAAATACATAAAACTTGAGAACTGTTTGAAATGGAATAAATTTTCTCAGCAATCGCTTGAGCTACTCTTCCACTAACGCCTGTATCTACTTCGTCAAAAATAACACTCGTTACACCTTGGTGACGGGCAAAGTTTTTCTTGATGGCAAGCATTATTCTGGACAACTCTCCACCTGAAGCAATCTTATGAACTTCTTTTAAAGGTTCACCAACATTCGTACTGATGAGAAATTGTACTTTATCTAACCCATTCTCATGTAACCTTACTTTTTGCCCTTTCCATTCGGGATCATCTGCATTCCCTTCCTGAACCGTAAAATACACATCAAAGTCTGCTTTTTCAAGATATAAATCCTTTAACTCAGATAATATAGCCTTCTTTAGTTTTTGAGCAGCTTTTTTTCTTAATTCATGTAATTGTTCTCCAGCTAATATGACGTCCCGCCCTTTGCTTTTTAGGGATTGTTCTAATTTACTTAAATGAACATCCTTATTATCTAATTGTTCAATTTCTTCATCTATTTTCGCAGCATAATCTAACATTTCTGAAACGGATGAACCGTACTTTCGTTTTAAACGATTGATATCATTAAGTCTTGTTTCAATTTCATTTAGCCGTTCTGGATCAAACTCCATTTCCTCTAATTTATTACGCAATTCAAAGGAAAGCTCTTCAATCATATAATAGTGGTTGGAGATATCATTTGCTTTCTGTCCTAAATCCTCATCAAATTCCTTAATAGTCTCCAGTGATGTCATCGTAAGCGCTAACCAGTCCAAAGCTTTTTGTTCGCCGTACAATGCATAATAAGCATCAGAAATGTTCTGGTAAATCTTTTCGTAATTTTGCAAGGTTTTTCTTTCCTGTTCCAGTTTCACATCTTCATCGATTGTTAATTCGGCTTCTTCCAACTCCTGTTGCTGGAATTTAAGCAAATCTAATCGTTGTGCAATTTCCTGTTCGTTTTCACTTAATTCACGATAACGTTTTTCTAATTGTTTATACTCTCCGTAAATTTCCTTATATTCCTTTTTCGCATGCATAATTTCTTCTCGACCGTATAAATCTAATAATGCTAAGTGTTTTTCCGTATCCATAAGAGATTGGGTTTCATGCTGGCTATGGATATCAATTAAGGTTTGTCCAAACTCTCGCAAAATCGCCAACGTAACCAGTTTCCCGTTTACCCTGCAAATGCTCTTACCGGAAGATGTGATGGTTCGATTTAAAACAAGCATCCCTTCTTCATCCATTTCAACACCAAATTCATTTGCCTTTTCGTACGCTAAATGGTGTTTTGAGTCAAGGAAAAATAACCCTTCAATTTCGGTTTTTTTTGCTCCATGACGTACAAATTCCACAGACCCTCTTCCCCCGGCAAGGAGCTGAATAGCATCGATAATAATGGATTTTCCGGCACCTGTTTCACCTGTTAAAACCGTTAATCCTTCTCTAAAATCAATTTTTATTTCATCAATAATCGCAAAATCTTTAATCGATAGTTCTGCTAACACAATTTCCACCTCGAATTTTTGTGGATTTTTAAAGCATATCTAAAAAGCGGTCTTCAATTTCATCAATCTGTTCTTCAGACCTGCATATAATTAAGCATGTGTCATCTCCACATATGGTTCCCATAATTTCTTCCCAATCTAAATTATCAATAAGAGCTCCAATGGCATGTGCATTTCCTGGTAAAGTTTTAAGAACAATAAAATGTCCAGCCTTATCAATCTTTACAAAGGCATCAATCATTAAGCGTCTTAATTTATTTAATGGATTAAAACGCTGATCGGCTGGAAGACTGTATTTATACCTTCCATTAGCGGATGGTACTTTGACCAGATGAAGTTCTTTTATATCACGTGAAACCGTTGCCTGTGTAACATTTAAACCTAAACTTTTAAGTTCATCAACTAATTCATCCTGGGTCTCAATATCATTTTCGGTTATAAGTTCACGAATCTTAATATGCCTTTGTCCCTTGTTCATTACTTCTCCTCATTTCCATCAAAGTTATATCAAAGCGTTTTCTAATACTCTGTTTATAAATTAACAAGAAAAACGAAAAGTGGCAATAGAAGATAGCGGGGATTTAGCCATTCATGTATGGAGAAAAAAAGAGACTACAATCTCTAAGTAGCAGTCTCTTGGTGGGTATTGTGCTTATTTTCGTAATTCTGTATTTGCATCACCAATTATTTGATCGATGTTTATTGAATCATTTATATCTTTATTCTGCTGGCGACTCCATTTAAGATGGATTAAAAATTCTACATTTCCTTCACCACCAGTAATCGGAGAATAAGTCAGGTTTTCTACGGAATAGCCTTCCTTGACCGTAAACTCAATCATGTTTGTTAAAACTTCTTTATGGACAGCTGAATCTCTAACAATTCCTTTCTTTCCTACTTGTTCTTTACCAGCTTCAAACTGGGGCTTAATTAATGCAATAATGTCACTCTCGTCAAGTAAAAGCCTTTTTAATACTGGTAAAATAATCCTTAGAGAAATAAAGGATACATCAATGCTGGCAAAGTTTGGCCTGCCTTGCTTTAATTGGTCAGGAGTTACGTAGCGAAAATTCGTTTTTTCCATAACAATAACTCGGTCATCACTTCTTAATTTCCAATCTAATTGATTTTGCCCTACATCAATCGCATAGCTTAATTTAGCACCATTTTGCAGAGCACAATCCGTAAATCCTCCTGTTGATGAACCAATATCGATCATAATTTTGTCCTCTACCGAAAGTTCAAAGTATTTTAAAGCTTTTTCTAATTTTAATCCTCCACGACTTACATAATTATGGGTTTTCCCTTTAATTTGTATCGGTATATCTGCATTAACCTTCATCCCTGGTTTGTCCAACCTTGTCTGCTCAGAAAAAACTAGTCCAGCCATTACGGTCCGTTTCGCCTTTTCACGTGTTTCAAAAAAACCTCGTTCCACTAATAATACGTCTAATCTCGTTTTCTTCATCCTTGCTCAAGTCCTAACTTATTTGGTATTAATTCCTTTAAAGAGTTTACCACTTCATTTGTTGTTAAGCCAATTTCCTCCCAAAGTTTATTAACACTGCCATGTTCAATAAATTGATCTTGGATTCCCATTCTCTTGATTGTTAAATCTCTAAGAAAATGGTGGTCTTCAGCAAATTCAAGTACCGCACTACCAAACCCACCTTGTAATACATGCTCTTCAATGGTTAATACAGGTATATCTTCAGTCATAATATCCTTCAGCATTTTTTCATCCAGTGGTTTAATAAAACGAGCATTTATAACTCGAATAGAGATACCTGATTTCTCCATATGTTCACTTGCTTCTAATGCCATATCAATGGTTGTGCCAAAAGTCAGGATTACACCGTCATCTCCCTCTTTTAGAACTTCCCAGGAACCAATAGGAAATTGTTTGAATTCCTGATCTACTTCCATTCCTTTGGCATTTCCTCTTGGATAACGAATAGCAATAGGGCCATCACTATATTCAATGGCCGTATAGACCATATGCTGCCCCTCATTTTCATCTTTTGGCATCATGATAACCATATTGGGAATATGACGCATAAAGGAAATATCAAAGACTCCTTGATGTGTTTCCCCATCTGCCCCCACTAATCCGGCACGATCGATGCCAAACACAACATGTAAATTTTGTCTGCACACATCATGAACGACTTGGTCATAACCACGCTGTAAGAACGTTGAATAAATGGATAAAAAGGGTTTCATTCCTTGGGTAGCAAGTCCCCCTGAAAGTGTAGTTGCATGTTGCTCAGCAATCCCAACATCATATAAACGATCCGGGAATTCTTTTTTAAAATTCTCAAGCTTAGATCCAACGGTCATGGCAGGTGTTATGGCTACTACTTTATTATTAATACGAGCCATTTTGATTAAGGCATCACTAATCACCTGACTCCATGCAGGGCCCTTCCCTTTTTTCTTTAAAGATTCACCAGACTCAATTTTATAAGGACCAACACCGTGCCATGTGCCAACTTTATCCTGTTCAGCAGGGTGATAGCCTTTCCCCTTCTTAGTGATCACATGTACAATTACTGGTCCTTCTGTTTTTTTGGCGTAACGGATATTTTCAATCAGACTCTCAAAGTTATGACCGTCTACAGGCCCATAATACGTAAAGCCCAGTTCTTCAAAAAACATACCAGATACAATGAAAGACTTCATCCCATCCTTCAAATACTCAGCGGTTTGTGCAAGTTTTCCTCCAAAGGCAGGAATTTTTTTCATAAAACTTTCTAATTCGTCCTTGAACCAGTGGTATTTATTCGCACTTCGTAAACGGCCCAAAATATTGTGCAATGCACCTACATTAGGAGCAATCGACATTTCATTATCATTTAGAATAACGGTCAGGTTCTTTTTTTCATGCCCAATATGATTTAAAGCCTCAAGCGCCATACCACCTGTTAATGCGCCATCTCCTATTACAGGCACCACATAGTGATTTTCCCCTCTTAAATCTCTTGCTATTGCCATCCCCATTGCTGCAGATAAGGATGTGGAACTATGGCCTGTTTCCCAATGATCATGTTCACTCTCCATTCTTTTCGGAAAACCTGATAACCCCTTATACTGTTTTAACGTATGGAATTGATTGGTTCTTCCGGTCAAAATCTTATGTATGTATGATTGATGACCAACATCCCATATGAACTTATCCTTTGGGCTATTAAATTCTTTATGCAGCGCTAATGTCAGCTCAACAACTCCAAGATTAGGACCTAAATGCCCTCCTGTTTTGGACAGTGTCTGAATGAGAAACTCTCTTATTTCCTTAGCAAATGACTCCAGTTGCTCTACAGAATAATGTTTTAAAAATGCTGGATCTTTAATCAGTTTTAGATCCATTAAGGACCACTCACCTTCATTGGGAATTTCTCTTACTCTTTTTCTTTAAAGAGGGGAGAATTTTTATTCTTAAATTTTGTTCCATAAAAGCGATTGCCCTGCCAGCAAACAAAATAATTTTTGTAGAAGCATGGACACCAAAGAACTTTCCCAGGGCTTTTCCTCCTACTGTCAATGCTGCAACTATACTGGTAAAAGTAATGGATATCAGCATGTGCTGGGATGAATTTTCAGGAAAGCCAAACCCAAACGCTATTTGCAGTACAACAGTAGCTGAAGCAGTACCGCTTACAATCCCTGCTATATCCCCAATTACATCGTTACAGAAACTGGCAAATCGGTCTCTGTTTCGTACAATGACGATTGATTGCTTAGCTCCATATACTTTTTCTGCAGCCATGGAATGAAAAGGGACCTCATCAGCAGCCGTAGCGGCAATTCCAAACATATCAAAGATGACACCAACTAACACAATTCCTAATACAATTAACAAGCCAGCAAGCCAGCCTACACCTTGTAACAGGATGGATGAAATAATTGAAAAAAGTGCCGCTAACACGAAGGTGATAACGGCAATTCCTATACTAAATTGAAAAGATTTTTTAAAATGTTCGTTCATTTAAATACCTCTGTATGTAAAATATAAATATAAGAAAAAACTAAGTAGGGATGGTCATCTAAAGGATAAAAATTGCAGCTTAGGTCCAGTAGGTTTTCCCAGATGAATACCAAGAGTTGCCTCAATGGCGGTTCCCCTTTAAATTCATCTTAGCCCCGTCTCCGGAAGCTAGACTGGATTACCACTTAGCCTGCACCATAATCTCCTTTAAATGTCCTGATGGAACAGTCTAGGAGTTTTCCTCGACAGTCTTTAACCGTTCCCTAGCCTCTTTTGCAGTGTTGATTTCAATTGGTGATAGGTGAACAATATAGTGGCCAGCTATATTGTCACTTTTTAACCAATATCCCCTCAACACCACTCAAGGCAGGCTACGCTGTGGATAGAGTTTCCCCATCCCTATCTCACAGGTTCATACCCCATTCCATAATACTTTGAGCTATCAAAGTATCACAGTAATGGGCCTCCGCGGAAGCAGGGTCAACGCCCACATGCCTTTGTGGATCGCCCCGCAACCTTAACTCCCAGCACCGACCCAAGGCTGGGCGCCTCAAGCCGACACAAGGAACTTCATCGATGTGCCCTTTGGCGGATTTTTAGGCCCGCCTTCAGGAACGGAGGACCGACTAGAATACTGCACCATCCCTATATGGTATCTATATACTATCATATTTTCATTGTCATACTCAATTACAATTATTTTCAATCTTTCTGGAATCTTGTATGTGGAGAAGTATTTTCCATAACTACCTGTCCCGATTGCCTAAAAACGCAACAAAGTCATATAGGAGGTCATTGTCCACTTTTGCCTGCGTTAATGCCTCTATCGCCTTATTCATCAAGTCTTCCTTGTTCTTTTTCGCACCTTCCAACCCTAAAATACTGGGATATGTGCTTTTTTTACTTTTTTCATCACTTCCAATAGGTTTCCCTAGTATTTGTTCATTTCCAATAACATCTAATATATCATCCTGAATCTGAAAGATAAGACCCAGGTATGTAGCATATTCATCTATTAATTCCAGTTGTGGCGGTGTTGCTCCACCTAAATAAGCACCACTTCGAATAGCAAAACGAATAAGCTTTCCCGTTTTAAGCAAATGAATTTGGTTTATTTCATCCAGAGACAAACTCCTGTTTTCGGCATTAAGGTCAAGTATTTGTCCGGCTACCATTCCTTCTGGCCCTGCAGCTTGAGATAACTCCCTTGATAAAAACACCTTTTCTTCTGCCGTTAGGAAAGCTGAGGTATTAATTACCTGGAAGGCTGTGGTTAATAAGGCATCCCCAGCTAAAATGGCTGTTGCCTCATCAAATTTTTTATGGCTGGTTGGCTTACCTCTACGATAATCATCATTGTCCATAGCTGGAAGGTCATCATGAATTAATGAATAAGTATGAACCATTTCTAACGCAAAAGCGGGATCGTGTACCTTTTCATCTTCATTCGAGTAGGCTTCAAAGGCAGCCATCATCAAAATAGGTCTTAGTCTTTTTCCGCCAGCATCTAATGAATAATACATGGCTTCCTTAAGTTTTGCCGGTACTTCATAAGTATTTAGTCTGGTCGTTAATTCATGATTAAAAAGCTTTTGTTTTCTATTAATATACTGAGAAACCATCTTATTGATTAATCCTCCTGGATAGAAAAGGGCTCAAACTCACCTTGTTCATTTAAGATTTGTTCCATTTGTTTTTCAACTTTTGTTAATTTATCGTTACAAAATTTTGATAACTTCATACCCTCTTGATAGTATTCAATTGCCTTTTCAAGGGGTACATCACCTTCTTCTAATTTTTCAACAATGGTTTCGAGCTTTTCCACTGCATCCTCAAAACTAATATCCTTTTTATTATCTTCACTCATTTTGCTGATCCTCCTCTTCTAATCCCCAAACTTGACAATCTACTAAACCGTCCTTTAATTTTACATACATTCTATCTCCAGGCTGAACTTGTCTTACCGTTTTAATGACATTTTTTTGTTGATCATATGGAATGGCATACCCTCGCTGGATGACTTCTAACGGATTTAATAATGATAATTTTTCTACATTTCTTTGAAAGGATGTTGCTTTCTGTTGCAGAATATAATCCATTTGCTTATTCATCTTGTTTGTGATTTGATTTACATTCCTTTGCATGTCTTCTATCTTTCGGCTAGGGTGATGCTGTATCAGCCGTCTGTAAATATGTTGATGATTTTCTTTCTTACGTTGCAAGTATTGCTTTGATGTCCGCTGCATTTGTTCAAATAATCGATCTAAATCCTGTTCTTTTTGTCTTAACATATAAACAGGATATTTAAAAGCGTAGGATTCTCTAAGTGAATTTAATCGCTCTCGATTTGCTTGTGTTTTTGTATATAATGCACGGAGTATTCGATTTTTCATGACTTTAACACGATCGGCTACTTCTTTTAATGAAGGGACGGCTAATTCAGCAGCGCCAGTAGGAGTCGGAGCCCGTAAGTCAGCGGCAAAATCACTGATGGTATAATCCGTTTCATGCCCTACTGCAGATATCACGGGTACATTCGAGTTTACAATAGCACGAGCTACACGTTCTTCATTAAAATTCCATAATTCTTCAATGGATCCCCCGCCACGTCCGACTATGAGGACATCAAATTGGTTAAGTGCATTAGCTTTTTCTATGGCTTGTACAATTGAATCTGCGCCATTTTCACCTTGAACCAATACAGGCAGTAACGTTTTTTTCACGATTGGATACCGTCGATTAATCGTAGTAAAGATGTCTCGAATGGCAGCTCCTGTAGGGGATGTAATGACACCTATATGATCTGGATATGATGGGATTGGCTTTTTCAATCGAGGATCAAAAACCCCTTCTGCCTCCAGTTTTTTCTTCAACTGTTCATAAGCTAAATATAGAGAACCAATCCCATCAGGCTGCATTTCATGTATGTATAATTGATACTGACCATATGGTTCATATACACCTATTTCTCCCTTAATCAGTACATTCATCCCATCTTCAGGAGTAAACTTTATAAAACGGTTATAGCTTGAAAACATCACCGCTTGTATTCTCGATTTATCGTCCTTTATGGTTAAATACATATGTCCTCGGGAGTGACGCTTGAAATTAGAGATTTCCCCGCGTAAATAAACCTGTTTTAAATTTCGATCTGTTTCAATTTTCCGTTTCATATATTTTGTTAAAGCCGTTACGGTTAAGTACCGATCTTTCACAATTATTTATCCCCTTTTTGATGAGATTTGTTTTGCTGCTTTTAAAGTATTTTGAAGAAGCATTGTTATCGTCATAGGCCCTACACCTTTAGGTACTGGGGTAATATAAGAAGCAACTTCCTTTACAGATTCAAAATCTACATCCCCTGCAAGTGAGCCGTCAGATAAATAGTTATTGCCCACATCAATCACTACAGCACCATCTTTTACCGATTCTTTCTTAATCATTTTTGCCTTTCCAACGGCTACAATTAAGATATCCGCTTGCTTGGTTATATTAAATAGATCTTTCGTTGCAGAGTGGCAATATGTTACGGTGGCATGCTCATTTAGGAATAACTGTCCTGCCGGCTTCCCTACAATATTACTTCTACCTACAACAACCACGTGTTTACCCGTTATTGCAATATTACTTTCTTTTACCATTGCCAGAATTCCTAAGGGTGTACACGGCACAAAGGCATCCTGATCGGTTTGTAATCGACCTATGTTATATGGATGAAACCCATCTACGTCCTTTTCTGGAGAAATACTTTCAATAATGACCTTTTCATCGATTTGGTCTGGGAGTGGCAATTGTACGAGGATACCATGTACAGATGGATCTTCATTTAATTGTTTTACATGATGAAGAAGCTCTTCCTGGGTGGTATGCTCTGGCAACTCAATAACGTCTGATTGAATACCTGCTTTTTCACATGCACGCTGTTTAAATTTCACATATGACTTAGATGCTGGATTATCCCCAACTATAATAACCGACAAACCAGGTCGAACACCATTATTTTCAAGGTGTTGAACCTCTTCTTTTATATTCGCCCTTATCTTTTCTGCTATTTTACTTCCATAAATAATTTCTGCAGTCATGCATAATCTCCTTTATTTATCGGCTCTGTTAAACATAGGTGTTGATTTCCTCATCCATTGCGCTCGCTTTCCACGGGCGGCTCGGGAGCCTCCTCGGCATACGCCTGCGGGGTCTTAAGTATACCACTTCTTCCGCAGGATTCTTGCGCACTTCCCGCTCGAATCAACTTGGTAGAAATTCAACAATAAGCTTTAACACAGCCTATTCATCAGAAACAATTTTAGAGAGAACACCGTTAATAAACTTACCGGAATTTTCTTCACCATATTCTTTAGCAATTTCAATCGCCTCATTTATGGAAACCTTTACCGGAATTGTTTCATTATAATTTATTTCATATACTGCTATTCGCAGAAGTGTGCGGTCAACAGAAGCAATTCGATTCAAGGTCCAGTTTAGTAATTGACTGGAAATTGCCCGATCAATCTCTTCTTTATATGTAATGACACCATGAACCAGCTCTTTGGTAAACTCATGGCCGGCTTCACCCTCCATAACAAACTTCATAGCATCCTCGGGTGCAATATCATGATTATCCATTTGAAATAATATCTGAAACGCTTTTATTCTAGCTTCTCTACGATTCATGTCTGTACTCCTTTTTCACCATTATGCTTCTTACAACACCTATTATCCCTAAAATCATAACATTTTAGCAGGTAAAAGAAAAGCGGAAGGGGACTGGTTAAATGCGAATGATAAGCAGGCCTCATGAAATGTTTTTTATTGAACACTTTAGATTGTTTGTTGAACATAGTACATTACAATCGTAAAACAAACCTTTATTATAAATGGATAACCATCATCCGCAAAAAACTGACCATAGGGATTTTCCCACGGTCAGTTTTTTTACTGTTATACTTCTTCTGGACTACCTTCTTCTTCTTTTGTGTCTATTTGGACTGCCACTATGTGTACATTGACTTCCTCAATCTCAAGAGCGGTCATATTTTTCAGTGCCTGGCGAATGTTATCCTGGATTTGCTGAGCAACAGTTGGGATAGATACACCATATTCTAAAACAGAATATGTATCAATCTTTATCCCTTTATCCGTTAGTTCAACTTTTATTCCCTTTCCGTGATTCTTTTTTCCAAACCGTTCCGTTACATTAGAAGCAAAATTCCCACGCATTTGTGCTACACCTTTTACTTCGTTCGCGGCAATACCCGCAATCACTTCAATTACTTCAGGAGCTATTTCAACATTGCCTAAAGAGGTATCCTCGCTTACATTTAGAATTCTGTTATCCTGCAACTACAGTCACCCCTTTCTGAGTGCTTAAGTTCCTTTACACTACTCATCTTCCATTATATGATAGGTTTCCAAAAACTTGGTATTAAAATCCCCATCTTTAAAAACTTCATGTTTCATCATCCGTTCATGAAAGGGAATCGTCGAGTGAATACCATCTATAACAAATTCATCCAAAGCACGACTCATTCGTCTAATGGCTTCATCACGTGTTTTACCAAACGAAATTAGCTTTGCAATCATGGAGTCATAATACGGAGGAATTCTCCAGCCTGAATATGCTGCCGAATCCACCCGTACACCTAATCCTCCAGGTGGAAGATACATATGAATGTCTCCTGCAGACGGCATAAAATTTTTGGCTGGATCTTCTGCATTTATTCTACACTCAATCGCCCAGCCTGTAAACGTAACATCTTCTTGGTTAAAGGAAAGCTGTTCGCCATTTGCAACCCGAATTTGTTCTTTAATTAAATCCATTCCTGTAATCTGCTCAGTGACTGGATGTTCCACCTGTATTCGTGTATTCATTTCCATAAAATAAAACCGTTTTTCAGCACGATCGAAAATAAATTCAATAGTTCCAGCACCTCTATAATCTACTGCTTTTGCAGCTTTTACAGCAGCCTCACCCATCTCTTGACGAATTTCTTCTGTAAGAGCTGGTGAAGGAGCTTCCTCAATTAATTTTTGCATTCGTCTTTGTATCGTACAGTCCCGTTCACCTAAATGAATGGTATTGCCATATTCATCAGCTAAGATCTGGATTTCAACGTGGCGAAAATCCTCAATAAACTTTTCTAAATAAACCCCTGGATTGCCAAATGCCGTTTCAGCTTCGGTTTGAGTCATTCGAATCCCATTGATTAACTCATCTTCTGTACGAGCGACTCGAATCCCTTTTCCACCTCCACCTGCTGTTGCCTTAATAATTACTGGAAAACCAATTTTCTGTGCAATTTTCAAACCTTCTTCTTCGTTTTCAATAATACCATCAGAACCTGGCACAATAGGTACTCCAGCTTGTTTCATCGTTTCTCTGGCCACATCCTTGGTTCCCATCTTTTGAATGGAGTAAGAAGTTGGACCCACAAAAGTAATATTACATTCCTCGCAGATTTCAGCAAAGTCAGGATTCTCCGATAAAAAGCCATAGCCCGGATGAATCGCATCTACTTCCGTTAAAGTAGCAACACTCATAATATTGGTTACATTCAGGTAACTATCTTTGCTTAAAGCTGGTCCAATACAATAAGCTTCATCTGCTAGCTGTACATGCAATGATTCCTGATCAGGTTCTGAATATACAGCAACGGTTCTTATACCCAATTCTTTACATGCACGTATAATACGTACAGCAATCTCTCCTCTATTTGCGATTAATAACTTTTTTATCAACGAAGTCAACCCCTTACTTGCTCTTCACTCTAAATAACGGTTGTCCATATTCCACTAATTCTCCATCTTCAACAAGAATATCGACAATTTCTCCGCTAACTTCTGCCTCAATTTCATTAAACAGCTTCATAGCTTCTACTATACAAACAACAGAATCACTTGTTATTTTATCGCCAACCTGTACATAAGAATCTTTGTCTGGGGACGGTGAGCTATAAAACGTTCCAACCATTGGTGCAGTGATTTCTTCGTCATAGTCCTTAGCTGTTTCCTCATTATCTGATTCTGAGCTTTGTTTTTCTTCATTTTTTGCATCTACCTGGGTTTCTGCTACTACTGGTTCATTTTTCTTTGGTTTTGCCAGTTCCTGATTGTCGGTTTCTTTTTGGATAACTACTGGCTGGCTAACCTGTTCAGCACTCATTTGCTTTTTAAGATTAAGCTTTGTCCCATCAGCTTCATAACTAAATTCATTAATCGATGATTCATCAATTAATTTAATGAGTTCCCGAATTTCCTGAACTTTTAACATGTCTGGCACTCCTTCATCTTTTTTTATTACAAAATCTTTTTTATCCATTTTTTATGTAGGCAGTTATCTTATTAGCAACTGGTACTAATAACTCCTGACAATATTCTATTATATCACCTGTCAACCTGCAAGAAAACGTCACATAATTACATTCAACAAAAGCATGTGAAAACCCTTTTTTCAAATCCTTTTCCCCTCTATATAGCTGTTTCGTATCGATTGCTACTTTTCCTGGAGAATTTATAAAGCTCTTTATACTTCAACTGCTTGTTTAGAGGGTTACCTTATATAAAGAACAATCCAAAAGGAAAACCTTGCCGCTTTAGGCGGCAAGGTCATCTAATGATCAACCATTAGTTGGCTGGTATTTCACTTCGACTAATACTTCTCCAAATTCATCTTTTACCATTTGCATAATATGATTAGCATCTGTCTCAGTATGCTCTTCCGCCTTAATGGTAACATTTACGACATCGTCTTCTGCTCTAACTAAAACGTCAGAATAATTCTTTTCGGATTGAATGACTTTTTCTAAAATGCCTTCTTTTGTCTGTACTTCTTCTAAACGATTCTTTTCCTCCATAGCCTCATTCTTTTCTGCTGCTGTGGCACTGTTGGAAGTTAGCACTTCATCTAATTGTTCCAATTTTTGACTACGCATATCCTGGATTTCCAGTCTAAGCTGTGTAAACAGGTCATCGGTAGAAGTTGCTGAAATTGGATTTCCATTTCCATCCACTTCAGTAGCCTCACCCTCCGTTATATTTGTCTCAATTGTTGATTCGTCATTAGAGGTCTCTTCTGAACTTTCTTCATTTTCGTCATTAATAAGTGCTACTTGATCGCCTCCAGGTGAAGTCATGTAATAAACGCTTAACACAATTAATAGACTTAACATGGTTAATAGCCACACTGTTTGCTTCTTTAGCATCATTTAAAAATTCCTCCTTAATCATCTTTTTTAGGTTGAACAGATATCCGATGAGTCGGAACATCCAACACTCGTGATACTGCTTCAATCACCATTTCTTCTGTTTGCAGATTTTCAAGTCCGTTTCCCACAATTAAAACCCCACGGACTTTCGGTTTTTTCGTTTGAATTAATAAAGGAGATTCATCATTTTGACTTCGTAATATCACTGTTTGTTTTTCCTCTGATAATTCCTCTATTGTACGATCTCCTCCATTGGAATCTGTTTCTTCAGTGGTTTGTTCATTTGTTGTTGTATTTTTCTCATAAACTTTTAATGAGGTTGCATCTAAGTTGACCATCACATCAACATTGGAAACCCCCTCCATACTTTTTAACAGTTCATTCAGTTCACTTTCATATGATTTTTCCATTTCGGCAATAATAGCTGTCTTATCTGGTTCGTTGTGTGATTGTTCAGCCCCATTATTGTTTGTACTGCTATGATTTTGTTCTAAGTAGGGGGTTGTCTCATTTGAGTCATCTTTAAATATATTGCTTGTTAACACAAGCAGGATTCCTACCAATCCCAGGATCATTACATATGAAAGTTTAGTAGGCTTCCCATTTTCATCTTTTCTTAGTTTGAATAGAGACCAAAACTTCTTCATGTCTGATTCCCTCCCTCCTCATTGATTGTTATTTTTTCTTTTGATATCTCCCAGAAGGAGGATAAATCATTTTTAATGTCTTCTACTGGCAGATTTTCTTCGTTTGTTATCTCTTCATCAATATCAATGTCTACTTCCTGAATCTCCTGACGTTCTGCTTTATCCACTTGTTTTAACTGCACGGAAACCATTTCAAGATTCTCCCAATTAACCTCCTCTGCGTTATCTGGAAAGGAAAAATTAATGTCTTCAATCATGACTCCATATTGATTTATCAACTCCTCTTCAACCGTTTTTTTTAATTGGACAGCTATCTGGTTTAATATATATGCACGTTGTGAGGCTTGTATTTCTATTTTCTGATTTTCTATCTCTTTTTCTAGTTGTTCTGATTCCTCAAATTCAGAAAATAGTTGATTTTGCAGGAATTGTGATGGGTTTGCATTAAACAAATGAAATAAAGGCTGTAGAAAAATTAAGACAAGAATCATCCCTACCGCAAATCGAACATATTTTTGCATCGACGATTGAGGAAGTAATAAATCTACAATCATGGCTATTAAAATAAATACGATAATTTCTGTAACCCATTCCTGTATATAGGACATTTAAGCCTCATCCCCTAACGTACCATTAAGGTTAAATTACTGGCGGCTACTAAAATGACAATAGCAAAAAAGAACATCATCGTTACAACAAGCAAGGCTGCAAAAATATACATGATGTGTTTGCTAATCAAATCAAGTGTATGAATCACTGGCCCCCCTCCTACTGGTTGTAAGATTGCTGCTGCTAATTTATAGATAATGGAGATAACAAAAACTTTAATGGCAGGAAATAAAGCCACACCTAAAACAATAATGACCCCAACAATACCTATAGTGTTTTTTAGCAGCATGGAAGCTGATAACATCGTATCTGCAGCATCCGTAAACATTCTGCCAATGACCGGAATAAAATTTCCTGTTACAAATTTAGCGGTCCTTACAGCCAGTCCATCTGTAATCGCCGTTGTTGCCCCTTGAACGGAAATCACACCCACAAATATAGTAAAAAATACACCTAATACAGATAGGCCGATATTTCTTAATAGGTTTGCCAGTTTCGTTGCCTGATAGTTTTCATTAAGCGAGCTTACGATATGCAGGATAGCTGACAGGAAGATCAGCGGTATAACAAACGTCGAAATCAAAAAGCCACTGACATTAATTAAAAAGAGAATGATGGGATGAAAAAACGCAATGGATGTAATACTTCCAACCGATGCCATAATACTTAAAATTAAAGGTAAAAGAGCAAGCATAAAATTGCTCATGGCATCAATGGCATCATTTGTATAGGAAACGGCTAACTGAAAGCTGCTTAGAGCCAGAGTAATCAAAACAAGATAGACAACCGCATAAGCAACTTTATTTACGGTTTGGGATTCAAAGGCATTTTGCAGCGTTTGGAGTATTACGGAAAAAAGAGTTAGAAGGATGAGTGATCCTAGTAATTTTCCATTAGCCAGTAACTCATGAAATAGATATTTTAAAAGACCATTAATCCAGCTCTGAATCGAAACAGATGCATCTTCTTTCATAAAATCAGTTAACTCTTTGTTCGATAAATCCGGTAGAAATTCACCATAATTATTCTTTAAATTCGACCAATAATCTCCAATTTTTTCATTGGACTCACCCTGCAATTGTTCATCGGCCCATTTCTCTGGGTTAATCTGTGGATTCGATTCGGAAGCTTGTACTTCATTAGGGAGAAGAAAAAAGAACAAGACGACGAGAAGAGCACATATGTACCTTTTCCTTAACACATTCACAAAAATTGCTCCCTTCAATTCCTAAACAGGAATAAAGCTTAAAATCGTTTCAACGACAGCTGTTAGAATAGGAACGGCAAGTACAAGAATAAATATTTTTCCGGCTAGCTCAATCTTGGAAGCAATTGAATTCAGACCTGCATCCCGGATGATTTGCGCTCCAAATTCAGAGATATAGGCAATGCCAATAATCTTCAAAATCGTCTCCACATACATAAAATTGATATTGGCTTTCGTCGTTAAAGTAGATAACAAGCGAAAAATTTCGGCAATATGCTGAATGAGGACTAAAAAAATAATGATACCTGTTAACATGACGATAAAGAAAGAAATCGAAGGGCTCTGATCTCGAACAATGATAACTAATATAGCAGCCAGCATTCCAAAGGAGACAATTTCAAATATCTCCATACACTCAGAATCCTCCCAGGATTACCTGAAACATAAAGACCGAACGAATTTGCTGAAACAGCTCGGCCAAGCTATCGAGGACTACGAGTAGGACGATAATAAATCCAACTAAAGTTGCCCAATGGGCCAAGTCCTCTTTTCCAGCTTGTTTAAGCAAAGTATGAATAATCGCAACAATTAAACCGATTCCTGCAATTTGGAACAAAAGATATACTTCATTCATCATTTTGAATGCCGACTCCTTTCCACTAAATGAGTAGCAGGATGACAAACAATCCTGTTAACACCCCTAAGCTTTTCGCCATTCTCCCATATCTATATTTCTCCTCTTCAGCATTTTCCAGTTCCCGGTCCAGGTGGGTTAATGCCAGTTGAATATGTTTTTGCTGCTGAGTAAAATCATGCTGGCCTAATGTTTTTCCAAATTGATCCATGATTTCCTGTTCATTCTTTTTCATGGCTGTTTGTTTCCAAAATTTTTTTAAGGTTGGATTCCAGATATCGTATAAAGTAGTTTGACTAATCGTTAATTTGTCATGTAAAGCCTCAAAAAAGTGTGCCAATGGTTGTGGCATTTGTTTAGATAGCTGTCTAAAGACATCATGTATAGCCGTTTGTCCGTAGACAATTTCCGCTTCAAGAATTTGCAGGGCATTCTTTAGTTGCCGAATTTGCTTTGGACGATCTGATAAACGTTTAGCAATATCAAACCCTATCTGCGTTGTAGCCAGAAGAAATAGCATGGCTCCAATCCATTTCATAATCCTTACCCCTTGTATCATAGTTTTGAGTTTGTCCATTTTCATTCGTTACAGAAAGTACCGTTCCCGGCTTTGGCTGGTTGGAAAATGTAATAAATCGTTTAAATGCTTGGTTACGAAACAACGGTTGTAGTGAAGGACGACTTTTGATTTCCTCTAGATTTTGTCCATGCACACTACTAATGACGGTAACACCTGCATAGAGGGCTTCTAATAATCCCTGAACATCCTCCTTAGATCCGATCTCATCGACAGCAATAATATTCGGAGACATTGACCGGATCATCATCATCATACCCTCAGCCTTCGGACAAGCATCCATAACATCCGTTCTAAGCCCTATATCATGTTGGGGGATTCCATTTTTACAAGCAGCAATTTCTGAGCGTTCGTCAATAACCCCTACCTTTTGAGCGGGAAGATACTGATAACCGTCACTCATAAATCGAACCAAATCTCTTAAAAATGTGGTTTTTCCACATTTTGGCGGTCCTATTAATAGCGTATTTACATAGTTTTTCTGATATAAAAGCGGTAGATATGGCTTACTTATGTCCCTCACTTGTCTAGCAATTCGTATATTAAAAAAGGTCAGGTGACGAATGGCTTTTACATATCCTTTCTCTGTATTCACTTTTCCGGATATACCAACTCGATGCCCTCCCTCAATCGTGATATATCCCTCTCGAAGCTCGTCTTCAAAACGATAAATGGAATGTTCACTTAATTGATTTAAAATAAATAAACCATCCTGTTCCGTTGGTATAAGATGACGAACCATTCTTGAGTAAGTTGTAAATACAAGCTCTATTGGCTTCCCAATACGAACCCTTATTTCATCCAGTTGATTCCAATTCATAATTTCTCTGCGAAGCTTGTCTTCTACTGGTTTAGGAAATAAGCGCAGAATTTCATTCAATGTAAAAATCTCCTTAACTTATAAGTTTCTACTTTAAATCTATGCTTGTTAGAGTAATTTATGACAAAGGTTAAAAGGAAAAACAGCGACGTATTCCGCCTGTTCTTTTAAACGGATACGTCGCTGTTTCTCTTAACTTCCTTTATAAAATTACATTTTTACAACGGTTTTCATCAGGTGGAAAATCTTTATCACATCACACATTCCAACAACAAAAAAGAGCTACCCACACGGATAGCTCAATACATCCTTATTTACATTATGCTCTGGATACATACTTTCCATCGCTTGTATTAATAACCAGTACATCTCCATTGTTTACAAAAAACGGTACTTGTACGGTTAAGCCTGTTTCAAGTGTTGCAGGCTTTGTCCCTCCACTAGCTGTATCTCCTTTAATTCCAGGTTCAGTATCCGTTACTTCCAGTTCAACGGTATTAGGTAACTCCATACCAATTGTTTCTCCTTCGTATATTAAAATGGTTACTTGCATATTTTCTTTTAAGTAGTACAATTCATTTTCCAATTGAGAGGAGTCAAGTTCTAATTGGTCAAAAGTCTCCTGGTCCATAAAGGTGTGGACATTTCCGGATGCGTATAGATATTGCATATTTCTACGTTCTAAATGAGCGCGATTTACCTTTTCACCTGCACGGAAAGTCCGCTCCTGGATATTACCATTACGGAGATTACGTAACTTGGAACGAACAAAAGCTGCTCCTTTTCCTGGCTTTACATGCTGGAAGTCCATAACTTGCCAAATATCACCATCCAGTTCAATGGTTTGTCCTGTACGAAAATCATTAACTGAAATCATATTTATTTATTTCCCCTTTCTAAACACCTATAAAGTAATAAGTTCTTTTTTTGCAAACGTCAGTCTCTCATTTCCTTTTTCTGTTACTACTATATCATCCTCAATCCGACAGCCACCAACATCGGATACATAGATACCTGGTTCAACTGTCACTACCATACCAGGCTCAAGTATTTGCTCAGATCGGAAGGATAAGCCTGGACCTTCATGAACATCCAAGCCAATACCATGTCCTGTGGAATGGCCAAAATATTCACCATACCCTTTTTCCTTAATATAATCTCTTGTTAATGCATCTGCTTCAATGCCTGTTATGCCTGGTTTAATTCCATCTACTCCTTTTAGCTGAGCTTGAAGGACGGTATCATAAATTTCTTTTAATTGATCATTAATTTGGCCAACAGCAACTGTTCTCGTAATGTCCGAGCAATAACCTTTATAATAGGCACCAAAGTCTAGTGTAACCAGCTCTCCCTTTTCAATTGTTTTTTCAGATGCAACACCATGCGGAAGAGCGGATCTGTATCCAGATGCTACAATAATATCAAAAGAGGAAGATTCAGCTCCTTGTTTTCTCATAAAGAATTCAAGCTCATTGGATACATCAATTTCCTTTACCCCTGGGCTAATATAACCAAGAATATGCTCAAAAGCTGCATCTGCTATTTCACATGCTTGTTTAATAAGCTTCATTTCGTCATTGGTTTTTATCAATCGCAGCTTTTCAATCAAACCAGATGATGGAATCAAATCTACTGAAAGTTCGTTTTTATACGTTTCATATGTACTATAAGTCATATGGTCCTTTTCAAAACCTAATGTCTTAATACCAAGCCTTTTTACTTGTTTTGCTACTTCCTTATGGATAGGTGTTTTATGTTCAATAATGTCAAAGCCTTTAGCCTGTTCCTTTGCTTGTTCTGTGTAACGGAAATCAGTGACAAAAAGGGCAGCTTGTTCTGTTATTAGAGCAACACCAGCTGTTCCTGTAAATCCAGTCATATATCTACGGTTTTTTTCACTGGTAATCAATAAACCATCTAACCCTTGATTGGCTAATGCTGATCTAAATTTGTCCAGTTTCTCCACTCTAATCATCCTTTCTTTTATCTTCTTCCAGAAATGCCAGAGCTGCAGCTTTGTACCCTATTGTACCAAGACCTGCAATTTGTCCCCAGCATACAGGTGCAAGTAACGATTCCCTTCTAAATGCCTCTCGACTGTGTACATTTGAAATATGTACTTCAATAACAGGCACATTTACCGCACTTATAGCATCTCGTAATGCAACGCTTGTATGTGTATAAGCAGCAGGGTTAAAGATAATCCCTTCATATTGATGGTTCGCTTGATGAATAGCGTCTATAAGTTCTCCTTCATGATTGGACTGAAAACTTATTAAGTCCCAGCCTTCCTCTATTAAAAAGGCTTGTAAATCCCGTTCAATTTCCTCAAGCCCGCTTTGTCCATAGATGTCTGGCTCTCTTGTCCCCAACAAGTTTAAATTAGGTCCATTTAGCAGGAGTAATCGTTTCATACCTCTCCCCATCCTTGTTTCTAGAAAGTAGTCTACAAAATAGTGTACCATACTACCTACGCATTTTGTGAATGATTTTCCTTTCTTTGCTGTTTCATATCTTCTAAGCTTTTATATTCAAAGGATATGGAATAACCAATAAACGTTCCATATAAAATCAATAAACATATGGTTGTAATAACAGTGTCAATGTTCATATCAGCTATACTTGGTACCGCAACAAACATCGGATTAAAGAAGTACATAAAGATAAACCATATAGCAATTCCATATAAAATACCCGGTATCATGCCCTCACGTTTTTTGAACAAAAGATAATAAATATATGCGATTAAGATGGAAAAAACACCTATCAGTAATACACTCACCATTTCCCCAGTTAAACCAGCAGTCCAATTGGCCTGCCAAAAAGAACGTAAAGTAAAGGTTGCATGGGATATCTCTGAAAAATGAAAATAATAAGCAAGAGATCCTAATAGTCCCCAAAATATCCCGCCAATAAATCCTGTTAACAATGCCTTTTGTAATAATGACATCGGTTTTTCGTGCTCATTTTGTTCCAGTTTTTCCTTTTTCATTGATTCCACCTCCGTTTTGTTATCCTAACCAATTTCATAAAAGAAATGCCTCTTCCATAATAAATTGTATACGTTGACGCTTTTTTCTAGTAAAATGAAAATAAATATAGAAATTTCATCATATTAATTTATCAGGGTACAAATCTTCCTTTATTAATATCGCTTCCATTCATTCCTCTTAAAAACAAATTGTAATGAATATTTTTCCTGTAATCGGGCAAAATTTTAATAAGATTGTTTTACATAAGATAAGAGATTACAGGTTATCTGCTATTTCTTTTTGTTTTTCATCAATAGTTGATTGTGAATGAGAAAGGAGGATTACTATGCCATTCCGCAAAATGAATCTATTTGTTTATATCATAATGGCCCTCGCCGTATTCGGTATTTTCTATCAGCTTTTATTTGATACTGCTCAGCTTTTCAAATATATTCTTATGACCGTAGGATTTGCAGCCATTTTGTTTGGTATATTCTATTTTTTCATGAAAAGAAGAGGATTAAGTGGATTCTCCAAACAATATCGAAAAGCAGTAAAACAATCGAAACGTAAATACGGAAATACCAGCCATAACCAGCGGATGTATAAGGCCACAGTACGACAGCAGCGAAATAAAAGCCATCAGCCTGGTAAACCAAAAGCGACAAGGAGTGCCGCTCATTTACGAGTTATTGATGGAAAAAAGGATAAGAAGAAAAACCGAGCGTCTTTTTAAAACGGTCGGTTTTTTTAATGAGGCATTATGAAGTCCATGTTTTAAAATAGTTTGAGGCACTATTTCTTCCTATAGCCATTAGTCTTCGTTTTTCAGCAGCTGATAAGGAAAAATCCGTTGCATCAAACTCCTCTGTAGGGAGGAACATGACTTTAGTAGCAACTGATTTGGAAATATAACGTGCATCATGCGCATTTATCATCGTACCAAATAGGGCTTGAAACATCGCAATAGCATTATTGATTTTTCGTTTAGGCAACTGATCAAAGGATGAGCTTAGTTTCATTCCTAAAATCGGGCGCTTCGGTTTTTTCATTCCAGATTGAAAGACCCAGATGGGAAAATTACTTAACAGTCCTCCATCCACAAGAATATTTTTTCTACTCTTGGGCTTTTTTTGACTCTTTGGTTCAATACGTTTAATCGGAATAAAAAAGAAGGGTATAGATGCACTAATTCGTACAGCTCTTGCAATTGGAAATGATAGTCCATCAATGCCGTATAATCGCTCTAAATCATCAGGAAACACAACGATTTTACCAAGCGACACGTCTGATGCAATAATTTTCAATGCACCTGGTTTCAGGTCTTCAAAGGTATAGATTCCCTTAGCAGATAACTTATCTGCTATCCACTTTTCTAATTCATCCCCTTTATATAATCCTAATCGTTTATAAATTAGTAACCATTTTAAAAAGGGGAACACTTTTTCGATGGTGCTTTCCTCCATAAATGACTCTAAATCCAAATCCATAAACAAATCTTTAATCTCAGAGGTTTTGTATCCTGCTGCTATTAATGAAGCTAAAATAGCACCAGCTGACGTTCCTGCAACACGTTCAAAGGTTAACCCTTTTTCATCAACAACTTCTAATGCCCCAACAAAGGCTATAGCCTTAACACCCCCACCTGAAAAAACACCATCAACCTTCATTTTTATCATCCTTACATTTTTTAATAACTATTAAATGTATAAGCAAGAGTGCATGTTCATTAGAACAATAGAATAACTTATGGGCTTTGTTTTATCATCCGGATGTGACCGTTCCTGAATTTTTTGTACAGCATTTATATATTTTAGAGCTAAAAAAAAGGTACTCACCAGCTTACTGGGTGAGTACCTCACTTATTTAATTACTGGGTTTTGTCCCAGCCTCGTTTCGCATTCTTCTTCACAATTCTTTATTGTATTCGAGGTTTTATAAACCACACTTTAACTGTGCTCCACAATTTGTACAAGTATTACAGCCACCAATGTCTTCAACGGTCCCCTGACGACAAACAGGGCATGTGTTACCTACCTCTGAACCAATATTCACACTTGTTTTATCGAGTTCCTGTACTGTATCCATTAATACAACAACCGGTTCTTCGTTCTCTTTATGATCCGTCACTCTTTCTGATTCTTCATCTCGTGTATTTTCTTCCGCTTTTAACGTTAATACCTGGGTATCACGGCTTCCATCAACATAAACCGTTCCTCCTTTAGCCCCACCACGATATAATCGTTCATAAACTTTTTGAACTTGGTCTACGGTATATCCTTTAGGTGCATTTACCGTTTTGGAAATGGAAGAATCAACCCAATTTTGAATGACACATTGTGTATCAGCATGCGCTTCAGGTGACAGATTCATGGCGGTTACAAACCATTTTGGCAGATTATTTGGATCCTGATTAGGATTTTCTTCTAAATATTCCTGCACAATATCTGCTTTGACCTCCATAAATTTACCCAGGCGACCACTACGATAATACGTAAAGGAGAAATATGGCTCTAAACCTGTAGAAACGCCTACCATTGTTCCTGTAGAACCTGTAGGGGCTACGGTTAATAAATGAGAGTTACGAATACCATATTCAAGAACTCCTTCTCGAATATCTTCAGGCATTTTTTGCATATAGCCTGTTTCTACAAAGCGTTTACGCAGTTCTTTCGTTTCTTCATCTGTTTCTCCTACTAAGAATGGGAAGCTCCCTTTTTCTTTAGCAAGCTCAATCGATGTACGATAAGCAGTTGTTGCAATAGTCTCAAAGATTTGATCTACTAATTGGTTTCCTTCGTCAGAACCATATTCGGTTTCTGTATAAATTAACAGATCATGCAGTCCCATCACTCCTAAACCAACCCGACGCTCGCCTAACGCCTGCTTACGGTTTTCCTCTAAGAAATATGGCGTAGCATCAATGACATCATCCTGCATACGTACTCCAACTTCTACCGTTCGTTTCAGCTTTTCAAAATTTACGTTTTTGTTTTGGCTGTCTGCCATTTCTGCTAAGTTAACAGCAGCTAAATTACAGACAGAATAAGGTGCGAGAGGCTGCTCCCCACAAGGATTTGTTGCAACAACTTTTTGTCCATAGCTTTTTGCATTTGTCATGTCATTTGCATTATCAATGAAGAAAATGCCAGGTTCTGCTGAATACGTAGCACAAATATTAATTAAATCCCAGAGTTCACGAGCTTTGATTTTACGATGAACACGAACTTTGTGGCCAAGCTTTTCCCATTCACGCACATCGCCCACTTCAGTCCATTTCTCGTTATAAACCTTCATTTCTTCTTCATCATAGTTCTCTACATCAGGGAATTTAAGCTCATATTCGCTATCCTGTTCAACAGCCTGCATAAATTCTCTGGTTAAACAAACGGAAATATTTGCACCAGATAAAAATTCAGGGTGGTTAACGGAGAAAACACCGCCATCCCGTAGTTTTTGTTCCGCATCCTTAATAATTTGTTCATTAAATCCACCTAGACCAGGAATGGATTTATAATTGGCAATGCCCTGATACATCGCTTCTTCCTGTTCGGTTAATGGTGTGAATTTCAGTTTATCTTGAGCATGCTTTTTGATCAGTTCATCATTTGTATTTTCAATTAAATATCTTAGAATTCTTGGGTTTTGCATCTTGGAAATAATAAATTCAATAATATCTGGATGAGAGTCCACTAACATAATCATTTGGGCTCCCCTTCTTGATCCTCCCTGTTCAACAAGGTGAGTCAACTTCGCTATATCATCAAGCCATGATACAGATCCGGATGATTTTCCATTAACCCCACGTGCAAGTGTGTTTCGCGGACGTAAGGTAGAACCATTTGTACCGACTCCACCACCACGACTCATAATTTCCATCACTTGTTTACGGTGCTCTGAAATTCCTTCTCTTGAGTCCTGAATATAAGGCATTACGTAGCAGTTAAAGTACGTTACATCTGTTTTAGCTCCCGCTCCATAAAGAACTCTTCCCGCAGGAACGAAATTAAGGTTCGATAATTGCTCATAAAACTTTTCAAACCATTCTTTTTGCTTTTCCTCTGTTTGTTCTACATCAGATAAACCTGTTGCATTTCGAAGTGCTATTTGCTCATAGTACACTTCCAATGGTTTTTCAACTACATCCAGTGACCTTGTAATCAGCCCTGTTTCAGCCTCTTCTTTGTTGTCCAGTACAGTGCGAAAGTCCTCTTCTACCATAACCTCAGCTGTTTTATTTTCCCAATCAATTGACTGAATGGTTCCAAGTCCACGTGCGGGAAATTTTGGATCTTCCTTTACTGTTAATACAACAAAATCTCCATCAGTCAAGGTTACTTTTTCTGTATCCTTAAAAGCATATCGATCTAACATGACCAGACGAGATACACCCTTATGTAGAATTTTCATATCTGAGGTAATCGGGTGAACTTGTGGAAACAGCTTTATATCCTTATTCAAACGCTCCACATTAATATGTAATTGATCCTCTTTTACATTTTGCAAACTCCACTCATCCTTTCACTTGCATTTGCGTACTTAAAATTAGAAAATTGTGCTATAAATTCAAGAATAATTTCTAGTAAACTTCCAAAGATGATATAAATAACTTATCATATGAAACAGGAAGAATTCAATACCCATTCTCTATATATTGTATAAATATTTTATCATATATACTATATATTGTGTTTGGAACGAATCATTTTCATTTTGTCAACTTTGTATTTATCTAAAAAAATACGTTAGTGTAAGCTAAATAGATATATTTCGGCCTAAATGAAAAATATGACGAATTTTGTAGGTTGCAATACTTCTAACATACTCACCCCTCATTTTCGCGGGAGTTTAAACGCTGTTTTCTTTTTATAAAATTTTTAGCTATGAAAATTTTTATGCTAAACTTCGTGCTTGGAAAAATACGGGAATATCGTATTTTTTACGATATTCCCGTATTTTTATATCAGAAGCACTAAGAATCAAATATAAGTATAAAGTTAAGTTCCAAAATTTTATAGGAGAAAATTCTTTGAATCTTTCCTTTAACATCCATATAATAGATATAGATGGTTTTAGCAATGAAAGGGGATCAGGAATGGAAATACTTTTTATACTCATCGTAGCTTTTCTCATTTACACACTTATTAAGTCTCTGTTACAAAGAAGATATGTAAAAACATTACCAGAAGAAGAATTCAAGCAAGGTTATCGCAAAGCCCAATTAATAGATGTAAGGGAACCAAACGAATTTGATAAAGGCCATATTTTAGGTGCGAGAAATATTCCTTTATCCCAATTAAAACAGCGACTTGTTGAAATACGAGAGGACAAACCTGTTTATTTATATTGTCAAAGCAGTTCAAGGTCAATAAGAGCAGCCAATATCCTGCGCAAAAAAGGCTATCAAGATATTAGCCAGCTTAAAGGCGGTTTCAAAAAATGGACCGGCAAAATTAAAACGAAAAAATAATAGACTATGGCTGTTCCACTTATTAAAGGGAACAGCTTTTTCTGTATACGTTCTGTTAAACACAGGTGTTGACTTTTGCTCCAGATCACTCACTTTCCGCGAGCGATTTGTGAGCCTTCTAGGCATACGCCTGCCGCATCTTATGCCTGCCGCTTTTCCCGCAGGAGTCTCACGCACTTCCGATACATGCTAGAAAATCAACAATGAGCTTTAACGTAGCCTATATAAAAGGAAATGGATTGCCAACTAGGACAATCCATTTCCTTTCTTTTAATCCTATTTAATGTAACGTAATACTGGTTTTCTGGCTGCCATCGTTTCATCTAAGCGACTAATCACAGTTGTATGAGGTGCTTCCTGGACGACTTCCGGCTGTTCTTCTGCATCTTGTGCAATTTCAAGCATGACATCGATAAATTCATCTAATGTTTCTTTAGACTCTGTTTCCGTGGGCTCTACCATTAATGCTTCCTCCACATTTAGAGGAAAATAGATGGTAGGCGGATGAAAACCATAGTCTAAAAGACGTTTTGCAATATCAAGTGTGCGTACTCCAAGTTTTTTCTGATTTTTACCCGAAATCACAAATTCATGCTTACAATGCTGATCAAAAGGAAGCGCGTATTCTTCCTGCAGTCTTCTCATTAAATAGTTTGCATTCAGCACTGCATATTCACTAACCTGCTTTAAGCCGTCTGGTCCCATTGTCCGTATATACGTATAAGCACGGACATTAATACCAAAATTCCCATAGTATGGCTTAACTCGACCAATGGAATCAGGACGATTGTAATCAAAAAAATATTGGTTCACGTCTTTCGTTAATACAGGTTTAGGCAGAAATGGTGTTAATTCCTGCGTTACGCCAATAGGACCTGAACCAGGACCCCCTCCACCATGTGGACCTGTGAAGGTTTTGTGCAAATTCAAGTGAACGACATCAAATCCCATATCTCCCGGGCGTACATAGCCCATAATGGCATTTAGATTTGCTCCATCATAATAAAGCTTGCCTCCAGCCTCATGAACGATTTGAGCCATTTCTAAAATGTGCTCTTCAAACAAACCTAATGTATTAGGGTTTGTAAGCATTAAGGCAGCCGTTTTAGGGCCGACAACACGTTTCAAGTCTAGTAAATCCACAAGACCATTCTCATCAGTTTTGACCGTTACCGCTTTAAATCCTGCCACTGTAGCTGAAGCTGGATTGGTTCCATGTGCTGAATCCGGAACGATTATCTCCGTTCTTTCCGTATCATCATTTTTTTCATGGAATGCACGAATCATCATAAGTCCAGTCCACTCTCCGTGTGCTCCAGCAGCAGGTTGTAGAGTTACCGTATTCATCCCCGTAATTTCTTCTAGAGAGGTTTGTAAATCATACATTATTTGAAGAGACCCTTGAACGGTATTCGTTTCCTGTAAAGGATGGGCATGACTGAACCCCTCAAATCGGGAAACGTCTTCATTTATTTTAGGATTATACTTCATCGTACATGAACCCAAAGGATAAAAACCGGAATCTACTCCATAATTCCTCTTTGAGAGTGCAGTGTAGTGACGAATAAGCTGTAATTCACTAATTTCAGGGAGGTCAGGTTCATCTGTTCGAATATACTCATCCTCAAGTTCGTGACTCAGATCAACTTCTGGAACATCCAAATCCGGCAAGCTGTATCCTGTACGTCCTGGTTTGCTGAGTTCAAAGATGACAGGAAAATCCTTTTGATTAGCCATTTATATCACCCAATTCATTTACAAATTGATCAATTTCTTCTTTGGTACGAACCTCTGTAACCGCAATAAGCATCTGGTTTTGATAACGCGAATCAATCCTCTCTAAATTGAACCCTCCAATAAAACCCCGCTCTGCTAATTTATCATTTATATCCGAAACGTTTCGTTCACACTCCACCACAAATTCATTAAAAAATGGTCCCGTGTAGGTGATGGAAAAACCGGCTTCTTTTAATTGATTTTTTGCATAACGTGCTTTTTGCATATTCATGATGGCCATCTCTTTTAGACCGTGCTTTCCTAAAGCACTCATGGCAACAGAAGAACCTAGAGCGTTTAAAGCCTGGTTTGAGCAAATATTAGAAGTTGCCTTGTCCCGTCTTATATGTTGCTCTCGGGCCTGTAACGTTAAGACAAATCCCCGCCTTCCCTCTTCGTCTACAGTTTGGCCAACCAAACGACCAGGAACCTTTCTCATTAGTTTCTTAGTGGTAGCAAAAAACCCACAATGAGGTCCGCCAAACTGGCCCGGGATACCAAATACTTGTGTATCTCCTACAACAATATCTGCACCAAAATTCCCAGGTGGTGTTAAATATCCCAAGGCTAAAGGATTCGTTGAAACAATCAACATCGTTTTTTTCATGTTATCAACTAAGCTTTGGATTTCTTTCAATGGTTCGATTTGTCCGAAAAAGTTCGTGTATTGAACAACAACACCTGCTGTATTCTCATCAAGTTCTGCTTTTAACTGTTCAAGATCTGTCATTCCGTTTTTACACTCGATTTCCACAATTTCCACACCAGGACCTTTAGCATATGTTCTGATAACATCCAGGGATTCAGGGTGAATGGCTTTGGATACAACCACTTTTTTCCTTCTCGTCTGTCCTGCACTTAAGTTAACTGCTTCAGCAAGAGCTGTGCCGCCATCGTATATAGAGGAATTTGCGACCTCCATTCCCGTCAATTCGCAAATCATCGTTTGAAACTCAAAAATCGCTTGCAGCTCCCCTTGCGAAATTTCTGGCTGATAAGGTGTATAAGCAGTATAGAATTCCGAACGGGAAATAACATGGTCTACTACGGATGGTATGTAATGATCATATACTCCTGCCCCTAAGAACGATGTATGAGTTTTTACATTTATATTTTGTTCTGATAACTCTTTCAATTCTCTTTTTAATTCCGATTCATTTTTTGGTTCCTTTATCTTTAATCTTTGTTTATATCGAACCTTTTCCGGGATATCTTGAAACAACTCTTCTGTTGTGTCAATTCCAATTGTATCAAGCATTTGCCGTTTATCCTGCTCGGTCATTGGTAAATACCGAAAACTCATCAAATCCCCTCCCTTTTACTTACGCTTATAAAATGGTGTAGGTACAACTTTTGCTTTCAAACGACGTTTTCTAACTTGTACTTCAATTTCTTCCCCTTCCTGACTATGTGCCGGATGAATCAATACAAGACCTACATTCTTCTTAAGAGTTGGTGATTGTGTACCTGAAGTTACTTCACCAATTTTGGTTTCTCCTTTGAATACCTCATAACCATGGCGAGGAATCCCCTTATCAACCATTTCAATACCTACTAATTTTCTTTCAGGTCCAGCTTCTTTTTGCTGCTTTAATGTCTCTTTTCCAATAAACGTAGCATCTTTTTGCGTTTTTACAGCAAAACCTAAGCCAGCTTCAATCGGGGTAATATCTTTACTTAGTTCCTGTCCATACAAAGCTAAATTGGCTTCGAAGCGAAGGGTATCCCTTGCACCTAGTCCGACTGGCTCGATTCCTTCATCTTCACCAGCCTGCAAAATCTGTTTCCAAAGGATGGGACCCTCTGATTGATCGAGATAGATTTCAAAGCCATCCTCTCCTGTATAACCTGTTCGTGAGACGAGGGCTTTAGTGTTTATCCCATCAAACTGAACATCATCCTGAAATCGGAAAAATTTAATTTGAGACAGGTCTGTCCGGGTTAGCTTTTGTAAAATCTGCTCTGCTTTTGGTCCTTGAATAGCCAGCTGCACAAACTCATCTGAAGCATTTTTGATTTGCACATTATTCGCAGCATGCTTTTGTAACCATTCAAAGTCTTTTGTGGTATTGGCTGCATTTACAACGAGTAAATACTCATCCTCTGCCCTCTTATAGACGAGTAAATCATCAACAGTTCCTCCATCTTCATAACACATAATCGTGTATTGAGCCCGGTTTACGGTAAGTTTAGAAAGATCATTGGTAAGCATCTTTTGCAGGAAAGCTTCACTTTGAGGCCCGCTTACAATAATTTCACCCATATGAGAAACATCAAAAAGGCCTGCCTTTGTTCTTGTTACCTCGTGTTCTTTTTTAATACCGCTAAATTGTACAGGAAGAGCCCAACCGCCAAAATCAATCGTCTTAGCCCCATATTCCTGATAGAGTGGATAAAGTGGGGTTTTCTGTAAGTCCTCCATATACAGCCTCCTTTTCATAACTTTTAGATAAATACAACAAAAAAAGAGAATCCCCCTTATAAACAAAGAGAATTCTCTGTCAATGTACCCGAAAGTTTCGTGACCTGCTTGTCACTTGCCTCTTGGGTGGTTCACAAAATGTGAACACTCTCCAGAGCTGCGTCATGCAGGAGTCTTTTTGCCTGAGAGATTCACAACCTTTAAGGCTGCTTGCTCCTTCGGCGCTGCGCATATCACAGTCTCTCCTCCTGCAATCATTCGCTACGCTTTATGAAAATTTCGTTTTTCCTTGTTTTGAATATATAAAAATAGGACAAACTAACATAACTAGAATGTAAACATATCTTTTAAAAAATTTGGATATTTTCTAAAAGGATGTTGCTTTTAAAAGTGAAATTGTTGATAGCATGCTATAAATGCAGGTGAAATACACAAAAACTCCGCCGGGAGATGTGAGACAGTTGAGTCCCCCCCGCAGCCCATGGAAGGCGTAGTGTATTTCATCTGCGGCAAGCAGAGCAACAACTATGCGAAATCAGCTTAAATTTATTATATCATAGGAATTTTCATAATGGTAAGACAAATTCTAACTGCTGGGGAGAGAGTTATGAATATAAACTATCGCTTTGATAAGGAATTTGTATATGAGTTTGATAAACATTTAGATAAGAACGGTCCCTTTTGTTCATTTGATATGTTTCATATGGCCTATGATACAGCTAAAAGTCTGGTCGTTCCAAATTTTGAAGGCCTGCAATCACCTCAATACTTACCACATATGGAATTTTTAGATCATCAGCTAGATTGTGCAAAACAAGTAGTAGAAAGTATGAATGGGCGTGCCATTTTAGCCGATGAGGTTGGACTGGGTAAAACCATTGAGGCTGGTTTAATTTTAAAAGAATATATGATTCGAGGATTAGCCAAAAAGATTCTTATACTGGTTCCAGCTTCTCTCGTTAATCAATGGGTAAAGGAATTAAATGAAAAGTTTTTTATACCTGCAGTCTCCCAAAGAAAATCATACGTTTGGGAACAATGTGATGTGGTTGTATCTTCCCTGGATACAGCCAAAAGACCCCCTCATCGGGATATTGTTCTTGAACAGCATTATGATTTGATGATTATTGATGAGGCACATAAGCTGAAGAATCATAAAACGAAAAATTATCAATTTGTTAATAGCCTGAAAAAAACCTACTGCTTACTATTAACCGCTACACCTGTTCAAAATCAGTTGTCTGATATATTTAATCTTGTAACGATATTAAAACCCGGATATTTAGGAAGCTATGATGAGTTTACTAAAGCCTTCGGAAATAAGCGAACAGCCCTAAAACAGGACGAAAAACTAAAAGAACTTATTCAAAACGTCATGGTCCGAAATCGCAGGGAGGATACTGGAGTTGAATGGACGAAACGGAATGTAAAAACTGTATGGATTAATTTTACGGAAGAGGAACAACAAGTTTATGATGAGCTTGATCATGACCTGGTTTCAAGTGATCCATTTACATCCATTACATTAAAAAGGGAATTGTGTTCAAGTCGGGAAGCCTGTTACTTATCTTTAAAGAAGATGTTTGAGCAAAATGTGCAAAAATATAGTGGGCATTCCTGGAGCGAGGAGATTATTGAAAAAATTGAGCAGCTTCCTCATCATTCAAAAGCACAAAAAGTAGTTGATATCCTTCAAAATTCTTCAGAAAAATTTATTGTTTTTACAGAATACCGTGCCACTCAATATTACTTACAATGGTTTTTACAGCAACACGGAATTTCTTCAGTTCCATTTAGAGGCGGCTTTAAAAGAAGTAAAAAAGAGTGGATGACTCAATTATTTAGAAATCATGCCCAAGTTTTAGTGGCAACAGAAGCTGGAGGCGAAGGGATTAACCTTCAGTTCTGTCGTAATATGATTCATTATGATTTGCCCTGGAACCCTATGCGCCTTGAACAGCGAATTGGCCGTGTCCATCGTTTTGGGCAAAAGGACGATGTTAATATTTATTATTTAGCCATTAAAAATACGATTGATGAGCATTTAGTGTCCTTACTTTATGAAAAAATTCATTTATTTGAAAGAGTTATTGGTGATTTAGACATTATCTTACAGCAATTGAACATTCCGGACCTTGAAGATGAAATCAAAGATATTTACGCTGAGTCAGAATCACCAGGTGAAGCAAGAATTAAACTGGAAAATTTAACAGCTGCCTTCCAGCATACAACGTCAAGTGAGGTGACACATGATGGAACAACAGACTATTCATAATTATCTCCATCAATTTTTCACACTTAATAGCTGCGAGGTTAGAGAAAATAATACGGGAAAATTAACCGTTACGTTAAATGAAGAGCTGGATCGTTTATTGCTGAACCGGCCTTTTTATTGGGAATATATAAAGAAAATCGGGCAGGAAGGAGAACCAGCAACATTAACATTTATCTCCAATCCTGATCGAATTGAAGAAAAGGGTGAGTGGATTCATTTTGGTTCACCAAGACTTCATCAGATTTTTCAATATCAATTGAAAAAAGGAAAATATACAATGCTCTATGAGCAAGCTCAAAAGACTCCATTAAATCCCTGGCTGGTTGTAAATATTAAAATAAGCTATATCGGTCAGCAGAAGAAGGATGAAATCTTATCAATAGGTTTACATTTAATAAATGGAATCATGGTATTTGAATTCATGGAAAAAATAAAAAATATGGATTTTAGCACAGTTATCCCTGATTATAGTTTTACTATCTCCCCTATTATCAGGATTCACAGTGGCTATAAGCGAATAGAAACTTATATTGAACAATATCTTAATTCTATGAACCATAAATGGGCTGAAGAATCCTTTTCAAAATATGAAAAAGAAAAAAACATTTTAACTCATTTTTATGAATCCTATTTACAAGCGGCTAATGACGAAGAACAGGAGCAGCTGACAGTCCGGTATGATAACGAATTAGATCATTTACAAAAGCGATTATTACCTAAAATTGATATCGAGCCCATTAATGGTGGGGTGTTTTACTTTAGTGAAAAATCTGAAACATTTTTACTACATTAAAATAAAAAGGAAGAGGATTATTTTTCTTTCCTCTTCCCATTCCAAAACATCTTAAAAGCTGTAGGCAGCATGCCAAAATAGCGATTAGAGCGATTCACTTTTTCATTCTTTCGTTGTGATTTTCGCTGTTCCCGTTCATCCTTAGGTAACTGCATATATTTCATTATTTCCTGTGTCATATACTTCACAATATCATTTCCAGACATGGACCACACTCCCAAAGAATGAACTGCTATTATAAATAGTTTAGCCCTGCTTTGAGAAGTTTATACTATTTTGAACAGAACGCAGTAATTCTTCAATTGTTTTTTCGTCAGTATGTATAATTTGATTGGCACATTCTTCGTATAACCGCTGACGACTTTCATATAAACGTTTTTTTTCATTCATTTCCTGGTTCCATAAGGGGCGGTTCTGCTCAAATGAAAGACGCCTTTGGATTTCTTTAAATGAAGTCTTTAAATATACAGTCATGAGATGCTGTTTCAGCCATTCCCGGTTGTTCCTACTTTCAATAATTCCTCCACCTGTTGCAATCACAGCATCATTTACAGGAAGTCTTTTGAATACTTCTGATTCGTATTCCCGAAAGTTCTTTTCACCTTCACTTTCAAAAATCCCTGGAATATCCATATTCCGCCATTTCACAATTTCTTCATCGGTATCAAAAAAATTCACACTCAATTCATCAGCTAATGCCTTCCCTAATGTTGTCTTCCCGCTTCCCATAAAACCGATTAAGCAAATACTTTTCATTTTGTCCATTTCCCCTTTTTTCCTCAATACATGTTTTTATTCTATCGTTTTCCCCTGATAAAATTGCATTTTTTGCACCTATTCTTTTCCATTTATCCTTTTTGATCATATGACTTTTTCAGCATTCCATTGTAAAATACCTTTAACTTCATGAAAATCATTAAACATTTTTAAGGTAGGGATCTAAATGGAAGCTTCCGAATATCTTTCACAGGAAATATTAAATTATGCCATTTCTATATCTGCTTCTGATATCCATTTTTCACCATTAGAGTTTCAAACAGAAGTATATTTCCGATTAAGCGGAAAACGTAAATACATGTTTTCCATTTCACAGGCAGATTATCAAGCCCTGCTTACCTTTTATAAATTCTCTACTGGGATGGATATCGCCGAGAAACGCAAGCCTCAAAATGGGACATTAACTCATCACCAGCATCAGCTTATTTATGATTTACGCTTTTCTACTTTGCCTGTTGAATATTCAGAAAGTCTGGCCATTCGAATTTTACCTAGACAAATGGTTCCACAATTAGAGCAATTGTTTCTCTTTCCCTCCCAGGCTAAAACATTACTCCAATGGATTCAACAAGAGTTTGGAATGATTCTGTTTACAGGACCAACAGGAAGTGGTAAAACCACTACCATGTATGCTCTTTTACAATCTCTTGTCGAAAACCGGCCGTTTCAAGCTATTACTCTTGAGGATCCCATTGAGAGGGAGTTAAATCATATTTTACAAGTACAAGTCAATGAAAAAGCTGGAATGAGCTATGATGCTGGACTAAAAGCAGCCTTAAGACATGATCCAGATATTTTAATGATTGGTGAAATTCGTGATAAGTACACCGCCCAATTTGCCTTTCATGCAGCTTTCACAGGTCATCTTGTGTTAAGCACGATTCATGCCAAAAATGCCTTTGGAACCATCTTTCGCCTTCTGGATCTAGGTATTTCCGAGGCTGATCTTGATCAGGCGTTAATAGGAATTGCCTCTCAGCAGCTGTTGCCCCTAAAAGACCATTTACGATCCACAGACCAAAAACGTGCAGCTATTATGGAATTACTTGACCAGGAAATCCTCACCAATGGCATAAAAGGAATCTCTCCGCATCAATCTGATCGATTTAGCTCATTTCAATATCTAAGGAGGAAAGCTTATGCTCTTGGTTTTATCGATGAATATTCGTAGTCAAAAGCTTTTTTCTAAAGACAGGAAAATAACATTAGCTGACCAGATTTTACTAACAAAGCGGTTATCAGCTTTACTGCAAAACGGGTATACCTTAAATAAAGCCCTGCAACTTATTTCATTGGATCCTAAACAGGGAATCGTAGCGAAGGATATTCAAAAATATTTAATACAGGGAAAACACATAGATCAAATCTTTCAGGAATTAGGTTTCTCCCCTATTATATGCTCTTACTTATATTTTTCACGTTCTACCGGTCAACTAGGGGATAGCCTGGAAAATGGTTACTCGCTTCTCCACCAATTAAAACAATTTCAAGACCAATTAAAAAAAGTTATGCAATATCCTTTATTAGTTTTCATGTTTTTAATCCTGTTAATGAGTGGTTTGAAATTTTTCTTATTACCCTCGCTAAAAGACTTATATAAAGGACTCCATGGATCTGGGACAACTATCATTCCCCAGCTTTTTACTTCCATTGAATTTTTTATACATTTATTCTTTCTTACCTGCATTTTCGTTCTGATTATTACAATAACATGGATTGCCCTTAAATCTAGGTTATCCACTCCCCTCAAAATAAAAATATACTCCATCACTCCCTTCTTCAAAAGAATAAAAAGTCTGGAAACATCATTTTTATTTAGCTTTCATTTTAGTTCATTACTTCAAAGTGGCTTATCCATTAAACACGCCCTGCAAGTTATTTCCGAACAAAAACATTTACCTATTATGAAGCGATACTCTATTCAGCTAATGAAGTCTATTTATGCAGGTCAACCCCTTCATACTGCTATTGAATCCTTCCCCTTAGCAGAAGAAGAGTTGGGTTTTATCTTTGAAAGAAGTATTCAGGATGGCACTTTAGAAAAAGATTTACACAACTACGCTCATTTATTGGTTGAAACCTTTCTTGAAAAAGTATCAAAAACGATTACTTATATCCAGCCTATTTTTTTCATATTATTTGGCTTTATCATTCTTTTCATTTATATGTCAATACTCATGCCTATGTTTGGGCTTATTGATCAAATTTAATACGGAGGTGATTGTATGAAAAATGAAGACGGCTTTACTTTAATCGAAATGTTAATTGTACTAATGATTATATCTGTACTTATTTTGCTTACTATCCCTAATATTAGTAAGCATAATACATTAATTGATGAAAAGGGGTGTGATGCTTATGTAGAGCTGGTTCAATCTGAAGTGCAGGTTTACAAGCTTAACACTGGTTCTTACCCAACAAGCGTTGATGACTTGTCAGATTTAAGCGAAGATGAATCTCCATGTCCAAATGGTGTTGAAATTGATGCTCAAGGAAACGTGGAAAAAATAGACTAAAATGAAGTCTGGTGAAAAGGTAAAATGAAGGGTTCAAAACAAAAGAAAGCTGGTTTTACTTTGATTGAAATGTTAATAGTGCTAACCATTTTTATGTTCCTGCTTTTGATCACAGCTCCATTAAACTCAACTATTAAGAATGACTTAGAAACTCAGCAATTTTTCAGCTTATTTGAACAAGATATTTTATGGATGCAAAATCAGTCTATCACGAATAATGAAATATATAGATTACGATTCATGCCAGAATCCCACACCTACGAAATCCGTCAAAAGGGAGTAGGAAATTTAAAAATAAAAAGAGAATATAGTTCATTTATTGATATTGAGCTTGGAACCTTCCAGCTTCCCTTCTCCTTTTATCATTCTGGAACACCGAATCAGCCAGGTTCATTTTATGTTCACACGCAAAATGAAACCTATGTGATTACATTTCCATTCGGAAAAGGAAGATTTTATGTTACGAAACAATCATAAAGGGTTTGCATTTATGGATACATTAATATCCTTCAGCTTTTTTCTAGCCATTACCTTAACCACTCTTCCCATTGTACAGCATATCCGTGAAGAACAGTATATTCTTCATACCCGCTCGCAAATGGTGACGGAGCTCTACAATGAAATGCTAAAGAGTGTGGAAAGTTACCCTGTCAACAAAAAGATTTCTATTAATCATACTAAAGGGACCATAGAAATTAACGTATCCCACTCCATTACTACAGGCTGTATTACCTGGCAAAACGTTAAAAGTAAACAGGAAAGAAAGTGCTTTTATGCTAAAAAGGAATCATAATCAAGGATTCACCCTTCTTTCGGTATTAATTTCCCTATCAATTTTATTAATTATCTTACCTATTCTTGCTCCCCTCCTTTTTCAAATCAATTCAATAAAAGAAAGTTCACTTAAAGAACAAATGTCGGTTTCATCGTTCTTTCACTTACTGCAGCTTGAATTAAATCAAGGCAAGAACTTTGAACTTAAGCCTTCAGGTATTTATATAACTCAAAGTGAGGATAAAGTAATTCTCATTGAACGCTATCGAGATAATGTTCGGAGGAGAGTGAATTTAACTGGCCATGAGGTTCTTCTTTTTAATGTACAGGAAATCACCTTCCGAATCGGGCAAAATTTTATACATGTTTCCTTGCAAATGATAGGAGGAAATGAATATGAACGAACGTTTTACAAGCTTCAAACTTAACAGATTAACCAATGAAAAAGGCTACACATTTCCCTATTTATTCTTTATATTTATTATTATTTTCCTCATTACACATCATGCCCTTCAGTCTTTAACAATTGAAGCCGAACTCGTTCATAATAAGGAGGAGAATATTCATTTGGAAACATTGTTTTTATCTGCCTATAACGATTTTCATTCCGATTTATTAGATCTCAAACCTAAACCTCAAAATCAGCATACCTCTTACACGTATCCGGATGGTCACGTGAAGGTTACGTATTTTCTTTCAAATTCCAGCCAAGTAAGGGCCAGCTTTTTCGTTGAAACCGATAATCAGTCTACTTTAACCCAGGAAATTTTCTTTTCAATAAATCATCAATCAGATGAATAAACTACCTGTATAAAGGCTATGCTAAAAACGTAATTGGGCTATAGCCAAGCGGTAAGGCAACGGGTTTTGATCTCGTGATGCGCTGGTTCGAATCCAGCTAGCCCAATTTTCATATTTATGACAAAAAATTTTTATGAGGGCAATTTTCATTGGTCAGAACTTCTTGTATGATAGGTATGAACCATCTCTATTATCAGGGAGGAACATACTGTGAACGATACCTTAAGGATAACCAATGTTTTAAATGATGACACCAGACTCAGTATTTATGAATATATATCGAAAAAACATAATGGTGTAAATGTTCAGGAAATTGCTACTCAATTTAACATTCATCCAAATGTAGCCAGGCTTCATTTATCAAAACTGGAAGATATAGGGATGGTCAATTCTCACATACAGAAAAATAAAAAAGGTGGAAGACCGTTTCGAATTTAACATTTGTCTGATGAACTTGTTCAATTACAATTTCCTTTTAGAGATTATCAGACACTTGCCAAAATAGCGATTGAGTCACTGATACACTTAGGAGAAGCTGGTAAACAAGCTCTATATGAAACAGGTAGAAAATTTGGTTCACATATTATAAAGACAAACTATCCAAATGAATCAGAAGTAAATTTAACAAATGAGGAAAAGATACGCTTTCTAAAAGAAACGTCTGCCATGCTTGGACTTGATCCGGATTTCAGCTATGATGAAACACATCAGGTTATGATGCTTAAAATATTTCATTGTCCATTTAAAGAATTAGCCTTTAGCAATGAAAATCAAACAATTTGTGAAATGCATCGGTATTTTATTAGCGGAATGTTTGAACAACTATTTACCTCTGCTACACTTAAAGAGGAAACAAATATGTTGAATGGCTGTCAAACTTGCATGTACAAAGCATCTATTCAATGATGCAAGGATTTTTTGCTTTTTTTATGGATTCTTATAATTTCTTAAAGTACCAAAAAGTTCATTTACTTTCTTTTTTAGGTAGTTTATAATTATTTTTGATGACTTTCCCGTAAAAGGAGGGGGATATTATGGATCGTATGTTTCGTGTTCTTTCTTTTTGGACTGGTATTTTTACTGTAATGTTTTATGTTGGGGACATGATTAATACTTCCATTTTGTTCTTAGCACAAACAGTGTTCTTCTTAACGTTAGGTTACTTAAAGCTTTCAGAACGCTTGTATATGTACATATTCGGTGCTTATTGTACAATTTTTTTCATTGGATTTACGTACTATACTTCTTTCCTATTAGTACCATCTTTCGGACATTAAACGATAGGATTGATCCTTGTAACGGAAGGGATTGGTTAAATAACCAATCCCTTTTTGTGTAGTGTTACTTTATTAAATCGTTAGCAACTGGTTTACACGTTCTCTTTCCATATTTTTAGATTGTATACATACATCAAACTTATTCCCCATCCAGTTATCCGATAACAAAGTTCTCATTGCACGGTTCCGTTTCGCTGCTTCTGAAAATGGATTTTTATGGTCGGTTTCCTCAACTAAATCAAGTACATTTCCAACCTTATAAAAAAATTGATTTTGCCTGGTTAAAACATGATGGTCCAATTCTTGTTCCTGACCTTTTTTAATCCATACATCCCATGGTACATGATGAGTAATATCCATTTGACCGGGATATTGTAATGGGTTGTTTACCAGTTGATGACGACTATATCCACGAAGGCTTCCATCCTTTCGATGAGGGCTTAGTCTTTCCTCATATGTATAACCGTAGTCAAAGGTAAATATAAGTCCCTTTTCCAAGACTTTATTCACTAAGTTACAAATACTATCCATATATATAGGTACTTCCATCCTCTGATTATTAATCACAGGAAATATATCCCATTTCTTTAGCCAATAATATAATCCTTCAGAACAAGGTTTTTCTATTTCGGTGAGCTGGCCACTTTCTTTAACGGTAACCATTACTTCCTTCAATTCACCATCACGGTTGACAACGACACGAACAGGTTGTGCATCTAAGTATTCATTAGAAAAGATAATCCCTTCAAAGAATCCTTCGGTCGCATAGTATTCTTTAAGAGATTCAAAGGTTACTAAATTCCAATCCTCTGGTATTAGACTGTGAAGCTGTTGTCTTGCATATTGGTTTTGCTCTATAAAAATATACCTTTCAGGCTTAATCTCTTTATCTTCAAATGCTTTTATAAGCTGCAAAACAAAGCGCCCATCTCCACCACCAAGCTCCATAATATGCAAAGGAAGCGTTAGTGTATGTGCTGACTCTATAAAGATGTTTGCCATTATCTCACTGAAAATACTCCCAACATGATTTGTTGTATAAAAGTCACCCCGCTTCCCCAGTACCCGATTGTTTTTGCGATAATAGCCCTTTTCACGATGATATAAAGCTTCTTTAATGTATACATCATAAGGAATGGCATAATTATGGCTCTTATTAATCATCTCCTGAAAGATTTCGATCATTTTTAACCCCTTTTTTTAAGTTTTCACTATTGACATAGTGTTAATTACCCTTTATAGTTTTATTAGTAGCTTAACTAATCCCTAACCAAATTTAAATGAGCAGAGCACATCCCCCCAAACCCCCTTCTGAAAAAAGAAGGGGGTTTATTCTATTACTCTACATATCACCTACATATAATCGTTATTGACTTCTGCTTATTTCCTTTATAAGAACGGATTGCTTCGCTTTTCTTTTTCAATTGTTGTTTCCGGTCCATGCCCAGGATAAACAATCGTTTTCTCAGCTAATGTAAATAAATTCGTCTTAATACTTGTAAGTAATTCCTGATGATTTCCTTGAGGCAAATCGGTTCTCCCAATTCCACCATTAAATAAGGTATCGCCCGCAATAACAAATCCCTCGTCCTCAAATACAAAAGAAACACTACCTGGTGAATGACCCGGTGTATGCCGTATTTCAAAAGTAAAGTTCTCCAATGTTAAAAATCCTGGTGTAAGCATATGGTCAGCATTGTTTATACGAATCGGTTCCGTGATACCAAAATACTGGGATCCGTTCAACATAGGATCCTTTAGCCAATCATGTTCTGTCTCATGTAAATAAACTTCAATGTTATATTCCCTTTGTAATTCCTCTACCGCTCCTATATGATCAAAATGAGCATGAGTAAGTAATATGGCAAGGGGTTTGGTATCATGTGAGTCCAAGTACTGCTTTACTACAAGTCCCTCTGCACCTGGATCGATAATTAAACCTTTTCCATTTTTATGTACGATATAACAGTTTGTTCCTAATGCACCCAATGAAAATTGTTTGACATTCATCCTTCATCCTCCTAAAAATTTGTGAAATGGCTCGACAAAGCATTAATTATTATATAAAATGTATGAGAGTAGGGAACATAATACATATTAATGATATCCATGTATATTTTAGCGTACATCATTCATTTGTAAAAAGGGGGTTATTGTAATGGTTTTAGGTATTATGCTCTTAGTCGTTACAATAATATGTGCTATAGCAGTTTTCCGTGAATTAAAAGATCGTAATTTCCTTGGAGTATGTTTTGCAGGATTATCCGTTCTTGTTTTTGGATGGTTTTCTGTGATGACCATTTATTCTGAGTTATTTTCAAATGCATAACTTGTTTCGTTTTAGTGTTAAAATGCCTCGGATTCACTTTTATGTGACCCGAGGCATTTTTCTGTCTTATTCTTTATTTTCTTTATCAGCTGAGTTTGAATCAGTGTTTTGAAATCTGAAAAGATCTTCGTATATTAATTGGTCGGAATAATTTAGTTCTTTTAAAACCTGATCTTTGGTTGGCTCGCAAAATGATCCATCAACTTCTTCACCTGATTCACGGTCATAGCAAGTATTTTTGGTATAAACATAATCTTCTGTGACAAAGTCACCATCACGGAAAGCTACAAAACGTTTTGGCTTATCAGCAAATAAATCATTACCAAACATAATGTCCTCTTCATTTTTTATGCCCATCATATTGAGAACGGTAGGTTTCAAATCAATTTGACCGGTCACTTTTTCTATAACACGATCATCTTCATGACCCGGAATGTGAATAATCAACGGTACTCGTTGCAGCTGAACGGTATCATATGGTGTGATTTCTTTATTTAAATACTGTCCCATTGCCTTATTATGATTTTCACTAATACCAAAGTGATCACCATAGATAATGATAATGGAGTCTTCATATAGTCCACTTTCTTTTAGATTATTAAAGAATTGTTCAATGGCTTCGTCCGTATAGCGTACTGTTGGAAAATACTGATTAAGGGTTTTTGAATTGGAATCAAATTGATCGATTGATGCATATTTTTCATCTAATTCATACGGATGGTGATTGGTTAACGTAATAAACTTCGTATAAAAAGGCTGTGGCATTGATTTTAAATATTTCATGGATTGATCAAAAAAGGCCTTATCACTGAGTCCCCAGCCAATCGTATTTTCCTCGTTTACATTAAAATAGCGTTGTGAGTAAAATTGATCATAACCAAGACTTTCATAAGCTACATCCCGATTCCAAAAACTCTTATTGTTAGCATGGAAAACAGATGAATAATAACCATGCTCGTTTACTATTTCGGGTACTCCATTATATTCATTCTGTCCATGGGTAAAGAAGACAGAACCATTAGGAAGTGGATATAAAGAGTTTTCCACTAGAAACTCTGAATCAGATGTTCTGCCTAAGTTTACCTGGTGATAGAAGTTATTAAAATAATAACTATCCTTGATTAAATCATTTAAGAAAGGTGTGATTTCCTCCCCATTTACCTTTCTATTAATTACAAAGTTTTGCACAGATTCGGCAGAGATGTAAATTATATTTTTGTCTTTAGCAATACCTCTTAAATCAGAGGAGGTTGTATCGTCAACATTCTGATCAACATATTTTTCAATCTCACTTAACTTACTGCCATCCGCCATTACCTTTTGCACCTTTGTTTTTGAATTAATAATGGCATCATAAATATGATAACTGACAAGTCCTACGTTCTTAACCAGGTATTCACGGTCAAATCCACGTTTAAATAGCATAGGGCGTTCTATCTCTGCCAACACAAAATTTGTTAACAGTAAGGAAAAGGATAGTGCAATAATGGCTAATTTGCTTTTACGTTTATAGGTAAATACAAGGTCATTGTTGGATTTTCTGGCTAGATAAAAGATTAAAAGGGTATCTGCAAACAAGAAAATATCCCATATTTTCACAGAACTTGCAGTACTCGCTCCCAAATCAGCAAAGTTTTTAAATTGTAATATACTTGGCAAAGTTATAAAATCAGTAAAATTGCGATAATAAACCAGGTTCGCAAATAAAAGGATAGCTCCAGATAAGGATAAATATTTTATATATTTTTTTTGACGTTTAGGCTTCATTAGCGCAGCAAAGGAAAATAATACAATGGCTGTAGCAAACGGGTTAATAAATAAAATCATTTCCTGCATAGTATTTTCGATTGATAAATCGAATACAAATCTATAAATAATATAAGCTTTAAAACCAAACAATAAGGCTGCGACTAAAAACAGTGGTATACGTAATCGCTGTAACATAGGTCTTGCCTCCCCTAAATTTTAAAGTTTAGCAGGTATTTTCGTATATTGGTAGTTTAACTGTCTATTTTATAAGACGATGTATGCATAAAAAATGTTTCATTTTTGTGTTAATCGCCACATTCTCTTTCCAGTTCATAAACGATTTTAATAAGCTATCCCCTACAATATGATAATAATTTTAAAATTTTTTAAATCCTTCTTTAAAAATATATAAACTAACTATTATAGTTTAACGTTTTGCATTCGGAAGTCAAGTGTTATTTTACAATTAATTCCTTTACATTTTCTTCAAATATAACCTGTATTAGTTATTCGCTGCCACCACCTTATTCACCTTTAAAAAAAATGTGTCGTTCCTTAAAAGAACGACACATTTTTGTAATCAGATTATTAGTTCCTTGTAATATATTTTCATTACTGTTTCCTTTGTTTTACATAGTAGGCTGCACCTGCAACCCCTGCGTCATTGTCAAGCTCTGCTTCGACAATCTGACAAACATCAGCAATCCGTCCTAAGGCATAAGACTGAAAAGATTTCCGAATAGGCTGTAATAATTGCTCTCCCGCTTTTGATACACCCCCACCGATAATAATTTTTGATGGGTTTACGGATACGGCCAGATCAGCTAACATTTTTCCTAGCAAATCAGCTGTATAATCAATAATCATTTGAGATGTCTGATCCCCTTTTGCTGCTTCTTTAAAGACATCTTTAGAGGATAACCTTCCTTTTTCTTTATGGATATTGGCCAAAGATGTGCTCACCTGTTTTTCCAGTGCCTGAAGAGCTTGTCTAGTGATTCCTGTAGCTGATGCATAAGTTTCAATGCATCCTAAACGGCCACAATTACATCTTGGGCCTTCGTTTGGAGTAGATGTAATATGTCCAATTTCACCACCTGTTCCATTAACTCCATTAATAATCTCTCCATTGACAATAATTCCGCCACCAACTCCAGTACCAAGAGTTACCGCAATTAAATCGTTAGAATCTCGTCCAGCGCCTAACCAATTTTCTCCTAGTGCAGCTAGATTGGCATCATTTAATACATATGTATCTATATTTAGATGCTCTTCTAATTTTTGCTTCAGATAAAAATTTTCCCACCCTAAATTAATCGCTTCATAGACGATTCCATTTTTAACATCAACATACCCTGGCGCACCTGCTCCCATCCCCAGAATTTGTTCTTCGTTTAAGTCGAATTCACTCAACTTCTCTTCTACGGAATGGGCAATCTGTTCAGGAATATAGGAGCCGTTATCCTTCCTTGCCGTTGGAGTTTCCCATTTTTTCAGTATATAGCCATTTTCTTTAATTAACGCGAATTTAATCGCTGTACCTCCAATATCCACACCAACAATATAGGTTCCCTTCATTTTCGTTCATCCTCATTTTCATTATCAATTATTTTCCGTTTGATTTAATGTGGCCATTTCCTGACGAATCAACAGGATCGACATTTGATATTCTTTTGTCGTGATACACTTGGCCTGGTACAATTCTTTAATTTCTTCTTCCATCAACTCTAAGTCAGCTAAACGGTCACCAATATAAATAATCGTTCCAAACCGTTTTAATAATTGTCTCACATCATAAATACTGTTCATATTATCACCAACCATTATTATAGCAACGTTACCGAAAAAAAGAAATAAAAAGCAGCCATTATAGACAGTTGAAATAACGGTGACCCCTCCGGGAAGAGTGGGATACTGTAAGGCACCACAGCATAGAGAGGAGGTTTAGCCATCACCAATCGAATACAGGCAATACCTTCACAATTTGGCACATAAAAAGGCACCAACCATAGGTGATGATTGGTGCCTTTATTTTTTTCACTGTCTACTTGACAGGGGACCGTTCAAATTTCTCTACAAGCTCTGACCGTTATTTTTAGCGGTCAGGATCTTTAGGATGTAAAAAGGAAGGTCTTCTATTTTTAAGAGGCATGGGTGCTCGAATAATAATATCCCGTATAGCTCGATAATCAAACGGTAAGAATGGCCAAAGATAAGGGATATGAAAAGACTTGATTTGAGCTAAATACAAAAGGTATATCGTTATCGCAATGACAAATCCAGCGGGACCAAATATACTGGCTACAATCAGAAAGAGTAATCGTGCAATTCGATTAGCCAGACTCATTTCATAGCTTGGTGTTGCATAGGTTCCCATAACAGCAACAGCGAGATACAATACAACTTCATTGGAAAATAAGCCAACTGTAACAGCGACCTGCCCTATCATAATAGCCGCAACTAATCCTAAGGCTGTTGCAAGGGCTGAAGGGGTATGAATTGCTGCCATCCTGAGCATATCTATTCCAAGCTCTGCAATGACAAACTGCACTAACAGTGGTAAAGCTCCAGCTTCACTAGGGCCAATAAATTCAAGGCCTTCTGGTACTAAATCTGGATAAGCGGATAAAAGATAATATAATGGTAAAACAAATAATGATAACCACACGGCTACAAATCGCACAAACCTTAAGTAAGATCCTACAAACGGCTTTTGCCGATATTCTTCTGCATGTTGAAGATGATGCCAGTAGGTTGTTGGGGTGATAATAACACTAGGTGATCCATCAATAATAATTATTACGTGCCCCTCATATAAGTGAGCAGCTGCTGTATCGGGTCTCTCAGTATATCGAATAGTAGGATAGGGGTTCCAGTGTCTTCCTTCCAAATATTCTTCCACGGTTTTTTCAGCCATTGGGAGACCATCTGTATCAATACTGCTTAATGTATTTTTTAAATGCTTGACGTTTCCATCATCCGCTATATCCTCTAAATAACATAAACAAATATCCGTTTTTGAGCGCCTGCCAATTTGCATATATTCCATTCTAAGTGAACGATCCCGTATACGTCTTCTTGTTAAAGCTGTATTAAACACAATGGTTTCCACATACCCATCACGTGCACCGCGAACCACTCGTTCTAAATCAGGCTCAGCTGGTCCCCGAACAGGATATGTACGTGCATCAATCATGATTATTTTTGATAAACCTTCAACAATCAACGCAGTAGGACCTGAAAGAACTAAATCCCCGGCTTTATTTAAATCTTCTTCGTAATCAATTTCAATATAAGGTAAATGTTTTTTAAAAAGCTTTTCAAAAGGGTCAGGCTCTAACTGCTCTGGTTCAAGTTTTGAGAGCAGCTTCATTATATAATGCAGAATTTCATCTTTTACAAAGCCATCTACCATGAACATGGCCATTCTTCTATCCGCATATTCTAAATCCAGGTTAATGATATCAAAGCTCTTATCTACGGATAGCCGATCTTTCAAATAGTTCACATTACGATCATAACTTTTCATAAGAGGCTGTTTTTCAGACATTTTCTCACCTATCCATTGATAATTGTCCATAAATATAGTCTTCTTCAATTTTTTCTTAACATACATTTCATAAGCGGAAACAAATGCTCATACATTTAAATGAAGACAAGCTTTCAGAAAGAGGGTAACTGAGAATGAAGAGAATAGGCAATTTCATGATTATTGTATTGATAGTATCCTTACTAATTGTAAATTTTGACGATCAGGAGCAGAAAGTCATAAAATACTTTCCTTTAGATGAGGCAACAGAATTTGTGAATTACTCATCAAATCTTACCCTATTATCTGAAACAGATGTTGATTCTTATAAAGTACAGTGGGATGTTCAATCTAATTTAGAGGATTCTATCTATCTGCGTCAGGATGTTTCTTTATTATTTGTTGATGGAAAATTAAAAGGGCTATTAAATCAATGGAAAGAAAATGCGAATAAATTGAAACAGCAAACATTACTAAACGGAGAGGATAGCAGTCATTATGAAGCTATTACCTTTCATCATGGTGAAATCCATTATCCTGATGATGTTATAAAAAGTATCCAGGTCATGAGCCATGATGAGCTTTATGTTGTTGATTCACCCCATTCACCATTAGAATCGTTTAAAGAACCTGCGGATGCCTTTGAAAAGGAATGGAAGAAAACATTAAACCATACTAAATTACAGGCTTTGAATCATTATTGGAATGAACTAATGGAACATTATGAATTATCAAGTGACGATTATCTGGAGATTCCTCTTTCTGATTTATGGCAATATCAGCAAGAAACCTTCCCAACATTAACCCAGGAGCAAACCAATCAAGTTATCGGTCAATTATGGGAAGGGCTTTATAAAAATTATATTACAGGTATTAAAAGCCATCAGGATCAGGAATATCATGCTATAAATACATACATGCCTCTTATTTTAATCGACAAAAACGGGCAGTTTATTTATGTGTTATTTAGAGACGGTAGTGGCCAAAACCACCGTTTAATTCAAAGAATTCCTGAATTCACTTAAATTGCGTTTAAAATCTTGAAAATCTTCATTATTTGGCTTGAGTCTTACAGCCTCTTCGGCATGTTCATACGCTTTATTATAATTTCCCAGATCACGATGAACCAATGCTAAATTAAAATGAGCATCTGCAAATTCAGGATTTATATCAATAGCAGCTTGTAAATCTTCTTTAGCCTGATTTAAGTTATCTAAATAATAGTGACCTATCGAACGATTAAAGTAAAGAATTTCATTTTCGTGATTATCTTGTTTAATAACTGGTGTTAATACATCAATCATCTTTTCATATTCCTGATTTTCCAGGTGTTCATTAGCTTCAATAATAGCCGTTTGTGGATTGCTAGCTGCATCAGACCGCTCTGTTCCATATAAAAATAATCCAGCGATTGCTATGACATATAAGGCTAAGGAAGCAATTCGAAGTATAAACCTTCTGCGCTTTGGCATTTGCACAATAGCAGCAGCTAGAAACCCGCCTGCCAGGCCACCCATATGAGCACCGTTATCGATGCTTGGTACAGACAACCCCATCGCAATATTTAAGCCTATAATGAATAATAAATTCGTTCCCATGGTTTGAAAAAAGAGCTTTTTATTTTCGAAACCAAAAAATAACAAGGCACCAAACAATCCAAAAATGGCACCTGATGCTCCTGCTGCTACGGAGTCATTAAAGGCAAAACTGGCCACGCCTCCAAAAATTCCTGCTAAGAAGTAGATAAAAAAGAATTTAACACTACCAAACATACGCTCGACTGTATTGCCAAGATAATAAAGAGCCAACATATTCATTATAATATGAGCAAATCCAATATGCAGAAACATTGAGGATAATACTCGCCACCACTCACCATCGAGTATATAGGGGTTAAACTTCGCTCCCCAATCGATTAAATTCTGTGTACTTGTAGATCCTCCTGGCTGTTGCTCCAGAAAATAAAATATCAGTACATTTATAGCAATTAGTAAATAGGTAAGGACTGGCTTACCATGGTTAAATAACGAAGCAATTTCTCTTTTTTGTTCATGATGCTTATTCATCATATTCTGTTTTATCTGTTGAATCTGACGCACGATTTCCTCTTCATTATCAAGTACGGTTAATCCCGGTGCTTCAGCGTCAATAAAGGAAAAAAAACGTTGTAATTCAGCCATTCGATTTTGTTCATCTAAATAGTAGGTATGAATGAAAATGTTTTTCTTATCCTTTAATTGAAGAGGTTTTTTTACTGACTCCCAATCATCAACAGGAGCAAGCTCAGATATGTAGAGGTTATGAATAACGACTTCTTTTTTTCTAAGAGAATTTTGAATATTTTTGACTCTCCCTAAAACAGAGGAAACATCCCGTTTCAAATGATTAGCCCAATCGAAATTTCTCATGAACAAACGTACAACCACAGATTGTTTATTAATCGTTTTTTGAAACCAAATTTCATGATTACGTTCGTTTACCTGCATGAGTTCAAATTGATTTTTCATCATCAATTGATAAGCTATACGCCAAAAATAATACTCATCGTGAATATACATAAATCCACACTCCTTAAGCACATCATACCATGAAAAACTGAAAAAAATGTACTAAAAAACAAAACGTTCAGCTCTAAGTTGCTGAACGTGAGAAGGTAGATGCTAAAAACTTTTCCCGAACACCCGGTATATTCATAAATACTCGTGTAGATATCTTCCTTAATATATCTACGGAAATGACAAATTTCATGATTTTTGTACGATTTTGATACATAAAAAATATACCAGCACCTAAAACTCCTAATAGTAAAAAGATTAACAAATAACGCACATCCTACACCCCTTTAAATTAGTTATAATTAGGATGTGTCTTCTTATTTCATTTATTCGGAGATGAAATCAAAACACAATACCTTCTTCCGTAATGACATGCTGAACAGGAATGTCATACTTATCCTTTGGAATTTCATTAAGAATCTGTCTATTGGTAGAAAGGGATAAGGTGACAGAGTTGAAGTCCTTTAAATAACGATCGAAATACCCCCCGCCAAAACCGACTCGATAACCCTTTCGATCAAACCAAATTCCAGGCACAATCAGTAAGTCGATTTGATGCTTTGAAACTTGTTCTGTTTTAGCTGCAACAGGTTCTAATATACCTGCATAAACCCTTTCCAATTGATCAAAACTCGTTAATCTATAAAACTTCATTTCATGATCTCTTTCGGGAAAACATTTCGGCACAACGACCTGTTTTTCATTTTCCCATGCTTTATGAATAAGATAAGTCGTGTCTAGTTCAAATGCCTTAGAAACTGTAACACCTATAACAGATGCACCTTGAAACCAAGAAGTATGCAATACATGATCCGTAATTCTCTTTGATAAGGATGCACGCTGTGACTGACTGATACTTTTTAAATAGATAATACCTTGTTCCCGTAAGGTTTTTTTCTTCATATAAACCACCACGCCACCTGCATTATAAAAAAAGAGTGTTTGAAAATCCTCACAGGATTTAAACACTCTTTTTTTTCTTATTTGGTTTCACGATGTGTCGTATGTTTGTTACAACGAGGGCAGAATTTTTTCATTTCGATACGCTCTGCATTATTTCGTTTGTTTTTAGTTGTAATATAGTTACGGTCACCGGATTCAGTGCACGCTAAAGTCACTTGTACACGCATGGTTCTTTCCCTCCATTTCTATCTGTCAATTCATCTCGAGCATAATCATAATAATCATAAGACTAATTTATAATACCAAATCTTTATTTTGTATTCAAGAGATGGCATAGAAATTTGTCTAAATGAAGGCTAAATCTATGAAAAAAGAGGCGCCATAGGTTAAGAATAATATCCGTCCCTTATCTTGATGTCAGGAGAATATTGCCATTAAAACGTGGAAAAGTCCTATTTTCCCTCTTAAAAAATTGGTAATAATCCCTTATTTCTTCTTTCTATATTCTATGGTATAAATGAATTAAAGGAGTGTCTATCATGATTTTTGCATTAATTACATTAGCAATAGTAGGTCTCGTACTATTCATCCTCTCCTTTTTTACACATGATAAAATCAAGGATTTAGAGGATCAAATTGAAGATGTATCTATTACTTCATTACAGGAGTCCTATCGATTAAAAAACAAAATGAAAGTATTGGAAGAAGAATTATTAACAGATCCTGCTTTCACAGAAAATATGGACATGCCTTCTCCTTCTTCTGAAGAAAACCAGCCAGCTATCTATGATCAAATTAAAAAGCTGTATGATGTAGGCTTTTCTATTGACCAAATCGCCAACAGTACAGATTTAAAAGTGCACGATGTGCGAGCCATTATTCATCAGCTATATCCTGGTGAAATGGAACAACAAGAAGGAGAGGCCTAATATGAAACATATATTACGCTCATTTTCCTTAGGTATACTTACGGCTACCCTTTTAATAAGTGTCATTTATTATGTTGGTGATGATAGCTCTGCTAATGAAGATAATGTTAAAGCCTTAACAGTAGAAGAGGCGACTGCCTATTTAAAAGATGAAGGGTTCAATGTTGTTAATCAGCAAAAATGGGAGAATATCAATCAAACATTGGCTGACCAGAAAAAGCAGCTGGAAAGTAATCAAAAAGAGGATGCAAAAAAAGAATCAAACAACAGTAGAAATCAAGAAGAGGAAGAAGATAGTCCCGATAACAATCCTGTTACCATCCAAATTGAATCTGGTATGGCAACAGGTGAAGTAGCAGATTTATTAGAAGAAGAAGGAATTATTGATAATGCTTCAGAGTTTGAATCCTATTTAGGTGAACACGGTTATGAAAAAGCAGTTCAAATCGGCACTTTTGAAGTGAATTCAGCTATGAACTTCTCTGAAATTGCCGAAACCATAACCAGATAAAAATTTAAAACCACAGTCTGACATCTTTAGACTGTGGTTTTTTATCATTATTCGTTTAAATCGTAATTTTCCCCTTTAACTAAATAAAAGATGTTTTCTCCAATGTTTGTGATATGATCAGCATATCGTTCAATATACCTTGCACTGAAAGCCATTTGCATCATATATTGATTCATTTGCGGATTAGATATGGTTTCGTCTAACATTTCACGAATGACAGTACCATACATCTCGTCAATTTCATCGTCCAATTCTGCGAGTTTTCCAGCGAGTGAGATATCCTCGTACTTAACTGCCTTTATAGCCAATGCTCCCATATCCCTAGCCTTATCTGCCATACTACCAATCAAAGGATGAATTTTTAAAGGATGATCTTCACCAAGATGAATAGTGGATTTAGCGATATTGACAGCATTGTCAGCCATCCTTTCTAAGTCAGATGAAATTTTCAAAGATATGATTAGTCTTCTTAAATCCTTAGCAAAAGGTTGCTGTTTTGCAATTAACAGGATTGTTTTTTCATGAATCTCTAATTCCTTCTGATCAATCGTATCATCCTGTTCAATCACAGATTCCGCTATTTGTATATTTTTCTTATAAAGGCTTTCTACAGCCCTTGTTAAAGCCTCATCCCCCATGTTTGCAAGCTCTTGAATCAGCTCTTTTACCTCTTGCACTTCCTCTTCAAAGTGCTCTCTGATTGCCATTAAAACACCCCCTCCTTATTAACCAAAACGACCTGTAATATAATCCTCTGTACGCTTATCGGCGGGATTGGAGAACAGTTGATCTGTTTCAGTGAATTCAACTAATTCTCCATTTAAGAAAAAGGCTGTTTTGTCTGAAATTCGTGCAGCTTGCTGCATATTATGCGTTACGATTACGATACTGTATTTTTCCCTTAAGTTTTGAACAAGCTCTTCCACTTTCATTGTTGAAATCGGATCAAGAGCAGATGTAGGTTCATCCATTAATATCACATCAGGTTCTATGGCCAGGCATCTTGCAATACATAAACGCTGTTGTTGACCGCCTGATAATCCATAAGCATTCTCATGTAATCGATCTTTAACTTCATCCCATAAAGCTGCATCTTTAAGACTTTTTTCTACAATTGTATCTAGGTCTTTTTTATTTTTGATTCCATGAATTCGAGGTCCATAGGCAACATTATCATAGATGGACTTGGGGAATGGATTTGGTTTTTGAAACACCATACCAACCCTTGTTCGTAAATCCTCAACACTATACTTAGGGTCAAAAATATTTTCATCATTGTATTTAATCGTACCAGATGTTTTGACAATCGGAACCATTTCAACCATTCGATTTAACGTCTTTAAAAAAGTTGACTTTCCGCAACCTGATGGTCCAATAATAGCTGTAATTTCATTTTTATAAATATCCATATGAATATCGTATAAAGCCTGGTCTGTTCCATACCATAAATTAAGATTGGAAACACCAAAAACGGAATCCTTCTCAATTGTTTTCTCTTCACTTTGTTTTTTTACAATTGGTTTTGCTATTGTAGACATATTTTCTCCTCCTTAGTCAATGAATTAATAACGGCGTTGGAATTTATTTCGAATCAATACGGCAATGGTATTCATGATTAGTAAAAAAATTAGCAATATAATGATGCCTGCTGCAGCTAATAAAGGCCATTCATCACCTGGTTTACTAATCCAGCTATAGATTTGAATAGGCATAACCGTATAAGAATCCACTACTGAATCAGGAAGGGAATAGATGGCCGTTGCAGCTCCAACAACTAATAACGGAGCTGTCTCACCAATAGCTCTTGATAATGCTAAAATAGAGCCCGTAATCATTCCGGGTAAAGCTGCGGGTAAAACAACCCTAAATATGGTCTGCCATTTTGAAGCTCCCATAGCAGCTGATGCTTCTTTCAGCTCACTCGGTACTGAACGTAAGGCTTCCTGGCTTGATACCACTATAATAGGAAGCACAAGAAGACTCATTGTGAGCCCTCCCGTTAATAAGGAATAACCAAAATCGAGCACATAAACAAAAAAGGTTAAACCTAATAATCCGAAAACAACAGAAGGTACACCAGCAAGATTTTGAATGTTCATTTGAATAAACGTCGTTAATTTGCCCTTTTTTGCATATTCCTCTAAATAGATGGCTGTGGATACTCCAACTACAATTGAAAATATAGCAACAATCCCCATTAAATAAAGGGAACCAACAATTCCCGCAAGAAGTCCTGCTTCATCTGGATAAGGTGCAGCAAAATTACGGATAAAGTCCCAGGATAGACTACCTGTACCTTGAGATAGTACACGGTAAATAAGCATAGCTAACACAATTAATCCAACAGTAGTTGCTGTAAAAAATAATGTACGAAAAATATTGTTTTTTGCCGTTCTCCTTTTTCTTCGCTTATACATATCATCTTGGTTTCGTAAAGGCATCAGTATTCCTCCCTAAATCTGCGGGAAATATATTGTGATAAGAAATTCATAGCTAGTGTAAATACAAACAATGTAATTCCAACTGCATAGACACTATAATAAATTGTTGATCCATAAGCGGTATCCCCTGAAGTTCCTTGAACAATAAATGATGTTAACGTTTGAATCGATTGTGTTGGATCAAGTGTCAGAGTTGGGGACTGGCCAGCTGCGATCGTCACAATCATCGTTTCCCCGATAGCTCGTGATATACCAAGTACAAATGAAGCAATGATTCCAGATAAAGCAGCAGGTACTACGACTTTCATTGCCACTTCAAACCTGGTAGCCCCAACTGCATAGGCTCCTTCACGAATATTGCCGGGAACTGCACTCATGGCGTCTTCAGATAAGGAAGCAATGGTTGGAATAATCATAATCCCTACAACAATTCCCCCACTTAACGCATTAAAAATTTTAAGATCAGGTATTACATGTTGTATTAATGGGGTAACAAATGTTAAGGCAAAAAAACCGTAAACAACGGTTGGAATACCTGCCAGGATTTCAATAACCGGTTTTACAATTCTTCTTGTTCGATCACTTGCATACTCACTAAGAAAGATAGCTGTTGCGAGACCCAATGGAATGGCTACAATAATAGCAATACCAGTAATCAGCAACGTTCCTGTAATTAAAGGTGAAACACCAAATGACCCAGACCAGGGCTTCCATTCTGTATTCAGGAAAAACTCAGAAAATGATACCTCTCCAAAGAAGCCAATTGCTGAACTAATTAACGTATATAAAATTCCCAGCGTAGTTAAAATGGAGATGATTGCACATAAAAAGAGAAATACAGGAATGAGTTTTTCAAGTCTTCTTAGCTTTTTTTGTCTTTGTTTTTTGGCATTCATTTGATCATGAACGGTCCATTCTTTTGATTGTATATTCTGAATACCCATATGCAAACCCCTTTCATCTAATCTAAAAGTGGAAGTGAGGACAGATGTTATTCCTGTCCCCACATTTCACCTTTATTGACCTTATTTTTCATAAATAGCCTTTAAATCTTCTAATTGTGATTGATACTCTTCTTCAGGGATTGGGACATACCCTACTTCTTCTGCTCCCTCTGCTGCTGCACCAGAGAGTAAGAATTCAGTAAATGCTTGTACAGACTCTTTTTCTTCTAATGAAGCGCGATTAATATAAGTGAATAATGGACGGGATAACGGACTGTAGCTGCCATCTTGAATCGTTTCAGGACTAGGCTTAACTGGACCATTTCCGCCATCAATTGCTAAAGCCTTAAGTGTATCCTGGTTTTCTACATAGTAAGCATAGCCAAAGTATCCAATAGCGTATGGATCATTTTGAATTCCTCTTACCAATAAGTTGTCATCTTCTGAAAGGGTTACACCTTCTCCTTCGCGCATTGGCTTTTCTTCAAGGATAACTTCATTAAAATAGTCGAATGTACCTGAGTCATGACCTGGTGAATAAATCACAATTTCTTCGTCCGGCCATGATGGATCTATATCTGACCATTTTGTATTTCCACTATCTGCAAGGAAAATTTCTCCTAATTGTTCTACCGTTAATTCATCTACAAAATCATTTTGCTTACTTACTACAACGGATAAACCATCGTATGCGAGTACTGTTTCGATTAATTCAATTCCGTTTTCTTCCGCAAGAGCTTTTTCTTCTTCTTTAATCGGACGGGAAGCATTGCTAAAATCAATTTCTCCTTTAGTAGATCTTTCAAATCCCCCACCTGATCCAATACTCTCAAGTGGAGTATCCACATTAGGATTCTCTTTTGTAAATTCATAGGTTACATATTCCATAATCGGAAAAACAGTAGAAGAACCAGCCAGTTTTACCGTTCCTGATAGTAAAGAATCCTCCTCACTGGAACTTCCCTCACTAGCATTCGCAGTGTCCTGATCGGTTTCTTCTGTAGTCTCTTCACCATTTCCCCCACATGCTGCAAGAATTCCAATGGTTAAAATAAACAGCATTAATACTATCAATCTCTTATACTTCCACATAACCTTTTCCCCCTTTTTTTAAGTAACCTTACTACACAAATAATGCTAAACATAAACTATTAATCTCATATAAACCCAATGTAAAGATTAGGTAAATAGTATGAGAAAAGCGGAGGCGACTGGTTAGGTTATGCGGTATAAGACGAAGACATGCAGTGGCATGCTTTTCGCCACGGAATGGCTTTGGCTTATGTCCGCCATAACCTGGGAGACGTAGCTGGACAAAGAAAAGCGGAGGCGACTGAACAGGTCCGATAGCATAAGCAGAATTCACGGAGTGGCATGCATTTCCGCCACGTAGTGGATTTTGCTTATGTCTGCTTGGACCTAGGAGACGTAGCTAGACAAGAGAAAAGCGGAGGCGACTGAACAGGTCCGACAGCATAAGCAGAATTCACGGGAGTGGCATGCTTTTCCGCCACGTAGTGGATTTTGCTTATGTCTGCTTGGACCTAGGAGCCGCAGCTAGACAAAGAAAAGCGGAGGCGACTGGTCAGGTGCATCACCCTAAAAATTACAAAAAAATAGAATGGCGTTGTTCACCATTCTATTCGTTATCATTATTTTCCTTTTTCATATTATCCAAATTCCTATTTATGCCTTCTTCTTCTCTCTTTTCCTTTAATTCAAAATAAGCATCTAATATTCGACTACCAATATTTAAATTAATTCCATCATATGCGTCCAACCCGACATTTGGAACAATGATTGAAAAGGCTACTTCAGGGTCATCGTAAGGAGCATAGCCAACCAGATTATGATTTTCTACATCTGCAACCTTAATAACTTCCCCATTCTTATCCTTCCCATAGATTTCATTTTCAGCCGTTCCTGTTTTTCCAGCTGGATTGTATGGCTTACTTCGAAATACATGATCCGCTGTTCCTTCTGTAGTTTGAAAAACCCTTCTAAAACCTTCCTGCACTCTATCCAGGTACTTTTCATCCATTTCAATTTCATTTAAGACCTTTGGTTCAATACCTTTGTACAATTTATTTAATTCACCATTAGCCGTTGAATTGTAAATGCCCTGTACTAATTGAGGCTGAAGTCGATATCCTCCATTGGCAATCGTAGAAACATATTGATTTAATTGTAAAGCTGTGTAGGTATCATATTGTCCAATCGCAAAGTCCATTAGTAAACCTGGATTCGGATCATCACCTTTGTAGCCTGTGGCTTCATAGGGTAAATCAATCCCTGTACTTATACCCAATCCAAACTGATTAAAGTAATTGCGTAACTGCTGCAACGTCTCAGAACTATTTTTTACTTTCGAAGATTCATTTTTTACATATCTATAATTTGTATAATCACCGCCCATTCTAAGGGCTACATAAAACATATAAACGTTTGAAGATTTCGCAAGTGCATCTAAATCATTCACATACCCAAGATTGTTGTAAGACTTTTTTGGTGGAGTTTGATAAATTTTAATAGGTGAATCATAAAAGGTTGTACCCGGACTAATCACGCCTGAGTCAAAACCGGCAAGCAATGTTGCTCCCTTAACCGCTGATCCGGGCCTGTGCGCATCATAAACCGTTCTATAGGACTGATCCAGGAATTTATCTTTTTCGTGATCATAGTGCTGTCCTGTCATGGCTAATATTTCACCTGTATTTGGATCGGACATGACAACTAACGCATCTTTGAAGTATTTATTCTTAACAGGATATTTGTCAAGGATTTTTTTCATTTCCTCTTTGACAATTTTATCTACTCGTTTTTGGAGTTCGATATCAATTGTAAGTTTTAAACTTTTTCCCTGCTTCCCTTCACGTATCAGCTTCGAGTCAATTATATTTCCCTCTTTATCGGTAACGTACTCCACCAGCTCTTTTTGTCCGGCTAACGTCGTTTCATACTCTTCTTCTAAAAAGCTTTCTCCTACGCGTTGATTCCGGCCATATTGCCGCGTTAGAAAGTAATCCAGCTTCTCTTTGGGAAGTCCCTCTTCTAATGAGGTTATATCGCCAATAAAATTTGAGAAAGTAGGGTCGAAAATTTTATTTCTCTCCCAATCTGTTGTTACATTTATTCCCGTTAGTTCACTCAAATGCTCAGCAACTGTTGCATATTCTTTTTCTGAAATATCACTATTTTTAACGACGTGTGGTGTTAAAGCCGGTGCCTGATCCAATTCACGTTTAATCGCAATAACCTCTAAATCTTCTTTAGTTAACTGCTGCAAATCTTCTTCAGTTACTTTGTCCAGTACAGCATGATACTGTTCATCATCACTTAGTTTCTCTTCCTTTGCAGAGAGACGACCATAGGCTTCTTCTCTATTTTTCATAATCCAGTAGTCCTGTTTATCTCTTTTTGTAACTTTATCCGGCTTCTTTTCTATATATTTTGCCAGTTTCTCTGCAAGGTCTAATTTATCCTGAGGCTGGACATTTTTCTGGGGTGTGTAGGTAATGGCGTATCTCGATTCATTTTCAACCAGTAATCTTCCATAACGGTCATAAATTTCCCCTCTGGGCACCGGATTAGAAATCGTTGTGTCTTCCGTTCGATTAATTTCACTCTGTGCTGCATCCCCATGCAATATTTGAACAACACCGAGCTGTATGACTAAAAAAGCAAACAATACAAAGATTAAGAAAAACAATATATTTAAACGTAATGGTAAATGTGATTTGGGCTTCTTTGGAGACAAAGGGTTCCCCTCCCCTTTTCCTATTGTTTTCTCCTATTATAGCATGACTTGACCTATTTTGACATGAATATTCATTCTCATTTTACTACCCATTTTCATCCAGAATAACGCTTTTATCGATTTTCTTCTTCCGCTACTTCTTTATTAATTAAAGGTTCATTTTCTTTTTCTATATTTTCCTCATCTAGTTTCTTTTTAGGGAGGTATATATCACGGAAAAAGTAGGAAATAAGTAAGTGACCTATCCCCACAACTGCCAGGAGATAAGGAATACTCTTTTCCGCATCAAACAAATACGTCACAACAAGAAATAAGATAATGGAGCTTACACGCCCCGAATTTAAAAACAGTTCGCGAACGACAATATATTCAATTCTTTTTTCTTTTGCCATCCAGGATGTTCCAATTACATCATAGGATATCGAAAAATAAGGGACATAAATAATCGGATACGCAATCCCGATTATTGCTGCGTAGATGAGTAATATCGTATAACTTTTAAAGAAAATAATAAGGTAAATAGATGTATATAGAATAAAACCGCCAATAAGGATGGAGGTCTTTCGAATATTAGGTTTAATCAATCTGGTGGCTAAGTAATAGACAAAAAACGAAAATCCGGAAAAAATTAAGTTGAATGTGCCTAAGGCAAATTCACTATCCGTAATTAAAAATACCCAAATAGATATAACAAATAAAAATATACCTTCTCTTAACCCTTGAGAGTAATTGGCTTGTAAGACACGTCTCCAATTTCTATTTCGTTTTCTTTCTTTTAAAATTATTCGAAAGTTATATTCTCCATCGGCACTTCTTCGATTCAGAAAAAAACTGCATACGACAGCGATAATAAACAGAACTAAAGAAATCGTAAATATCGTAGTATAACCTGTATTTGCTTCCATTTTAGAAATAATATAACCAGCACTAATTGGACCAATCATTCCGCCAAAGGATTGCAGTAAACCAAAAAAGCCGTTAAAAAAATCCCTTGTTTCCGGTTCCGTTATTTCAAAAGTTAATACATGAAAGGCAAGCCAATAAAAACCATAGCCAATACCTAAAATTCCACCTAAAATTACGTTATACTTTTCGGCATAATCTCCCATCATTAATACCGTCAAAAAAAATAGGGATAAAAAAGTTACACCTAGTCGTAATACAATTACTCGGTCGACTTTTTTAGCCCATCTACCTGCTAAGATAAAAGTTATCGGCTGCATAATATAAACAGCTAAATTATAAAAGGCAATTGTTCCATAATCGCCAGCTTGTTTCCAAAGAAAGATATTGACAAATGTATTCGATAAGAAAATACTAATCGAATATAGACCACCAATGGCCAGTAACAAAATTAAATCTCGGTTTATATCAACATGACCAACAATCGCTTTTATCTTTTCACTCATTTTACAAACCCCTTTTCTCTACACCTTATTTTCTTCAGAAAGGACAGCAGATATTCAGTCAAATAGAAAAGAGGTTATATTTATTTAGACCATAAAAATCACCCCAAAGTTAGAATACATTCATCTAACTTTTGGGGTGTACATCACATTTTTTATTCAATCATTATTTTGCTGACTGGTAACGTTTTTCAACTTCATCCCAGTTTACAACATTCCAGAATGCTGCAATGTAGTCAGGACGCTTGTTTTGATATTTTAGATAGTAAGCATGCTCCCAAACATCAAGACCTAAAATAGGTGTTTTACCTTCCATTAATGGAGTGTCCTGGTTTGGAGTGCTGGTAATTTCTACATCACCGTTATTTACAACTAACCAAGCCCAGCCTGAACCAAAGCGTCCAGTTGCAGCAGCTTTGAATTCTTCTTTAAATTTGTCGAAGCTGCCAAACTTCGCATTAATTTTTTCAGCTACTTCACCTTTTGGCTCTCCTCCACCATTTGGAGAAAGAACTGTCCAGAAAAGGCTATGGTTGGCATGACCGCCACCATTGTTTCGTACAGCTGTACGAATGTTTTCTGGTACTGCATCAAGATTACCAAGCAAGTCTTCAAGAGACTTGTCCTGAAGATCTGCATGTCCTTCTAATGCCCCATTAAGTTTAGTTACGTAAGTATTATGGTGTTTTGTGTGATGAATGTTCATCGTTTCTTTATCGATATGTGGTTCTAAAGCATCGTATGCATAAGGTAATTCTGGCAGTTCAAAATTAGCCATTATAATTTCCTCCTTTTATTTTATGTAGTGTAAGGAAAAACAACAAAAGTATGGTGTGATTCCTATATCTTAAGATTAACAATCGAAATCATATGATGCAACATTTTTGCTCTATATTTCCAGGACATACTAATTTTAACCATGCTATAACGTTCTAAAAAGGTAGCTCTGTAAAACATAGGTGTTGCACTATCTTTTCGCAGCCTGTCCGGAAACCTCTTCAACATATGTCACGGAGCCTCCCATCTTTCCGGAGGAGTCTTCCGCATTTCCACTCCAATCATTTTGGTAGAACATCGACAATAAGCTTTAATACAGCCAAAACGTTAAAAAGCAAGCAGATATAATCTGCTTGCTTCACTACTCTATTGGAAAGGAGACATTCATTTTAATATTATGGTGGCTCGGGACGGAATCGAACCGCCGACACACGGATTTTCAGTCCGTTGCTCTACCGACTGAGCTACCGAGCCAAAAAATGGCGGAGGAGGAGGGATTCGAACCCCCGCGGGCTTTGACACCCCTGTCGGTTTTCAAGACCGATCCCTTCAGCCGGACTTGGGTACTCCTCCGTAATAATGGTGGACCCTGCAGGATTCGAACCTGCGACCGATCGGTTATGAGCCGATAGCTCTGACCAGCTGAGCTAAGGGTCCTTTTTAATATAATGTTAAACCTTCCTAAAAATGGGGCGACTGGTGGGAATCGAACCCACGAATGCCGGAGCCACAATCCGGTGCGTTAACCACTTCGCCACAGCCGCCATATGTATTTTAGTAGCGGCGGAGGGGATCGAACCCCCGACCTCACGGGTATGAACCGTACGCTCTCGCCAGCTGAGCTACGCCGCCATATGGCTCCACCGGTAGGATTCGAACCTACGACCGATCGGTTAACAGCCGATTGCTCTACCACTGAGCTACGGTGGAATAAGTTAAATTAAACAATTATGTCATTTGTGGAATTTTCAGCGACAAGATATAATGTAACATGTATTATGTAATCCGTCAACGTCTTTTTATTCTTAATGGGAAGAACATATGTAAATATAGCATGTCCCTTTACATGTTTCAAGGGATTTTTAAAATTTTTTCCTAAATAGAGGCTTTAATCAGTCGAACCGTTTCCTTTAATCATCGACTTTTCAGCGGGATTTCTTTTTTTAAAAAAGGGTACCTCGCATCAATACGAACAAAAAAATACACCCTGTATAGTGATGTGCAGGGTGTATTTTTACTCATGTTAACCATGATTGTGATTATCTTTTCCGATTACTTCCTGAGCAATATTAACAGCATGGTCACCAATTCGTTCTAAATTACTTAAGATATCAACAAAAACTATACCAGCAGAACCGGTGCAAATTCCTTCATTTAAACGAAGGATATGCTTTTTACGATAGCTTCGTTCCATTTGGTCAATTTGCTCTTCTTTTTGAATAACTTCCATAGCCGCCTGCTGATCATGTTCTTCAAATGCTTTTAACGCTTGTTTAACGGTAACTAAAGTTAAATTATACATTTCATTTACATCTTCCATTGCCTGATCCATCAAGTGAACTTTATTGGAAATTTTATAATCTACAAGTTCTACAATATTTTCAAAATGATCCCCAATTCGTTCAATATCTCTTACATTATCAACAACAGATGAATGTAAATCACTTTCTGGCGTAGATAAAGAAGAAGTCGAAATTTTCCCTAAATAATCTGTGATTTTGCGATCCAAATTATTAATTGCATCCTCCATCGAAAGGGCTAATTCTGCATGCTTCTGGTGATTGTTATTTAAATATAGACTGGTTTCTTCCAATCCTTTTAATGCAAGCTGCCCCATCCTTACAGACTCATCTTTGGCCTGACCAATAGCAATCGATGGAGATTGCTGGATAATGAGTGGATCCAGATGCATAGGTTTTGAGTCTACAACCGAATCTTCCCCAGGTATAATTTTTGTCACTAGATAAGCAATGAATCCTACAAACCATATTTGAATGAGCGTATTGGTCACATTAAATGTTCCGTGAGCAAATGCTATTGTAGATCTGTCGTTTAGGTTAAGATGCCCTTGTAAATATTCTACAAAATGTGTATAAGGCGTTAATAATAGTAAGAATAGTGTTGTCCCTACTAAATTAAAAAACACGTGGGATAGCGCAGCTCTTTTAGCGGCTACACTGGCACCTAGAGCAGCAAGGATAGCTGTAATGGTTGTACCTATGTTATCACCGAATAAAACAGGTAAAGCCGCTTGTAATCCAATTGCCCCTTGTTCTGCCAATCCCTGTAAGATACCAATCGTTGCACTGGAGCTTTGTACAATAAAAGTAAAGACTGTACCAATTACAACACCTAACAATGGAATTTCACTCATACTTACAGTCAGCTCTTGAAATGCTTCCAGTGAGCGTAACGGTGACATTGCTCCAGACATTAAATCTAAACCGTAAAATAAAGCCCCAAGTCCAAATATAACCTGTCCGGCATACGTAAGTCTTTTATTCTTAAAGAAGAAAATTAAGAAAGCTCCTAGAGCAATCATAGGAAGAGAATATTGATCTATATCAATACCAATGATAAATGCAGTAACCGTCGTTCCAATATTCGCACCCATTATGACACCTATGGCTTGTCTTAACGTCATAAAACCGGCATTTACTAAACCGACAACCAGCACAGTCGTTCCCGAACTACTTTGAATTAAAATGGTAACGATAATACCGGTTAAAACACCCATGAATGGATTTGTTGTAAATCGATCTAATATATCTCTAAGGCGGTCTCCAGCTGATCGCTGCAGTCCATCTCCCATATACTTAATACCGAATAGAAAGATACCTAAACCACCTATAAACTGAAATATTAATGTCTGAACATCTAGTTCCAAGATTAGTCCACTCCTATCCAAAATCAAAGTTGTTTATATCTTTAAAATGCCTCTATCATTATTAATGAAACGGAAGAGTTTTGTAAAGGATTTTCGAAAAAATTTACATGAACTTAACATTCATTAATTATTCCAAAGTACTTTCATTAAATTACCCACGCAGCCTATGTCTCATTCAGGTTTACAGAGAGCGTTTAGCCCACAGCTATGAAGATTTAGACTGTATACCAATAAAGAACAAAAGCGATAAGTGCCAAGGACCGGGTTTTATAATTTCCTTTAAAAAAGGGTTGATGAAAAAAGTTTAAAATACTTTTTTCATCAACCCTTTTTTACTTGGCTGTGTTAAAGCTTATTGTATGTTCTACCAACAAGTTGATTGGAATAAAAGTGCGCGAGACTCCTCCGGAAAGGACGCCGGAAGACCCCTGCAGGCAACTTCCATCCGCCCGCTGAATATTAGGTTATTTTTTAGATGCATCAACCATAATTTTTGTTCCATCTACATGTGTTACAACTATACGCGTTTGACGGTCAATCCATTTACCATCAGAAACCGCACTATACTCCTCTTCTCCTATCCGAATTGTACCCGCAGGTCTTAATTCAGTAACCGTTTTTCCTTTTTTACCAATCAACTTTTCATAGGATTCATTCATGACATTATATCCCGCTTCATCTGTAAGCCGATCAAAGAGTGTTATTTTGTCCCACATATTTCTTGAAGGAAAAACCTTTAAAAAAAGGAAACTGCAACATGTTCCTAGAATTAAACCTGTAATACCATAACCACCCGTAACCCAATTTGAAGGTATAAGTCCGACAATCATTATCATCATCAGGATGGCAATGACAGATAACGTTCCATCGTTTGTAATATTGCCATCAATAATGATTAACATGATGGCAAGTATGAACATAAACGCAACCAATAAAATATTTATACTTTCTAAATGGGCCTGAAAATACAATAATATAAAACCAAAACCTAAAACACCAGAAACGCCTCGCAACTTAACGAACATTTCACCCATAAGAAGCATAAAACCTAAAAAAGTAAGCATTAATGCGGCAAAACTTGAGCTTAAAAACATAGTGTTTTCACATCCCATCAAACAGCCATTTGTATTTTAAAATACGAATTTCGTTTGAAAAAGGTTTCATCCCTTTTATAAAGAGTCATACAAAAAGCTTTTACCATTTTACTTTCCGATTGAATGGAGGGAATCACCGTAATGGCACTTTTTAAAAAATTATTTATAGTAGTCATCTTACTTTTATTTATTAGAAGCATTATTCATGATGTTACAGTCGGTACCGCTTCAAAGCCTCAAGACTCACACAATACTCAAACGGAAATGATGCAAACAGAAAATAAAGAGACATCAAATGAATCTACAAACGGAGATCAACCTGAGGAAAAGCAGCCAGATTATAAACCTGTTAAACATAAAGTCAAAGCTGGGGAGACCGTACTTTCCATAGTTGAGAATATGAGTGACGAATCCGTTGAATTCCAGCAATTATTAGAGGATTTTCAAACCTTGAATCCAGATGTAAATCCTAATGAAATTCAAATCGGGAAAACCTACTTCTTTCCAGCATACATGAACAAAAATTAAACATTCTTTCCGTTATATTTACTTCTCAAGTTTTAAATAAACCTATATAATAAAAAAAGATATTGTTTATAAAATTTAAAATAGTAAGACGTAAAGGAGCGTAGTTATGTCTGAAGTCATACATCGTCAAGATACACGCCAAGTACGTGTAGGAGATTTGACCATAGGTGGTAAAAATGAAGTAGTCATTCAATCAATGACTACAACGAAAACCCATGATGTAGATGCTACAGTTAATCAGATTGGAGATCTGGTTCAGGCTGGTTGTCAAGTTGTAAGAGTTGCATGCCCTGATGAGAAAGCTGCTGATGCAATTCCAGAAATCAAAAAACGAATTACGATTCCACTCGTCGTGGATATACACTTTGATTATCGACTAGCTCTGAAAGCGATTGAAGGCGGAGCAGATAAAATCCGCATTAATCCTGGTAATATCGGGAAAAGGGATAAAGTAGAAGCGGTAGTTAATGCTGCGAAGGAAAAAGGGATTCCTATTCGTATCGGGGTAAATGCCGGCTCACTAGAAAAGCATATTCTAAAGAAATATGGTTATCCTACTGCAGATGGTATGGTAGAAAGTGCATTACATCATATTAAAATTTTAGAGGATCTTAACTTCTATGATATTATCGTATCCTTAAAGGCCTCTGATGTTTCCCTGGCTATTGAAGCCTATGAAAAAGCAGCCAAAGTCATACCTTACCCTCTCCATTTGGGAATCACGGAGTCCGGAACATTATTTGCCGGAACAGTAAAAAGTTCTGCTGGTCTAGGAGCCATTTTAAGTAAAGGAATTGGGAATACTTTAAGAATTTCTTTAAGTGCCGATCCTGTTGAAGAGGTTAAAGTTGCGCGAGAATTATTAAAGTCATTCAGTTTGGCTTCGAATGCGGCAACCTTAATTTCCTGTCCAACGTGTGGCAGAATTGAAATCGATTTAATTTCGATAGCTAATGAAGTAGAGGACTACATATCAGAAATTAGAGCACCCATTAAAGTAGCTGTCCTCGGCTGTGCTGTTAATGGTCCAGGTGAAGCCAGAGAAGCAGATATTGGTATTGCTGGTGCAAGAGGTGAAGGGCTGTTATTCAGGCATGGAGAAATCATTCGCAAAGTACCAGAAGAAACTATGGTTGAAGAATTGAAAAAAGAAGTCGATAAGCTGGCAAAGGAATATGCTCAAGAGCAACAAAACGAAGTTGAGGTATAAATTAAAGAAGCCTCATAAAATGATAATGAAAAGCCCCCAATACAGGGGGCTTTTTTATAAATTAAGGAAAAACCACTTCTAAATTTCATTTCGTTCTTAGCCGATCATCCGTCAGAAAAGCGGAGCTAAGAATAAATTAATTACGATGGCTGCAATACCTGCAACAATCGCAATGTTACCAAGCGTATCTGCACCTCTTCTTTTTGCCATGACACCAACAACAATACCTGCGATTCCCATTACAAGCGGCCACATGAAGAAAGCTAATAAGGACAGAATAATCGCTGCCCATCCCCAGCCGGCTTCTGCTGTTTCCTCCATGTGTGTTTCACGCTCAGCCATTTGAGTTCGGTCATTGAACTCATCCGGGGTAACGGCTGTTTCAGCCGCAAACTCTTCTTCACGTTTCTGGTCTTCAAAATTGTGATCTTCTGGGGTTTCAATTTTGGTATTTGCACCCAGCTGACCCTGAGAATAATAATTGGTATTTCTTTCATCCGGGTGCCAGCTGTCATCCGCATAAGATCTTTGCTGATTATTGGTCTGATTGTTACGTGAAGTCATGATTATCCCTCACTTTCCAATGAAGAGGTACACTAATATGGTATGTAATTTCATTTACTTTTTACGTGTTATTATTAACCATTCTTATGTGTTCACAAATAAGCAGTTTTACATATAATATAAAGAATAAAAAAATCGAGGTTGATAATTATGAAACAGATCATTCGTCAAATTGTACGTGAAAAACTGGCCAATTTAACTCCAACTGATTTAATCCATTATGGAAAACAATATGGCTTTACATTGACAAATAACGAAGCCAATCAATTGGTCCGTTATATAAAAAATTCCTCCTTTGATCCTTTTAATGAACAAGATCGATTAAAGTTACTAAAAAAAATAGCACAATTAAAAGATGAACAGACAGCCCAAAAAGCCAACCGTTTATTTCAGGACTTAATCAAGAAATATGGTGTTGACCATTTATTTTAAGACACTAAAAAACCCGTTACTTATATTATTTCGTAACGGGTTTTTATTTGGCTCTGTTCAACAGCCTTTTATTTAAGCCATCATAATTTGATTTTTCATATCTCCATCAAATTCTTTTGTACGCAGCATTTGAATTTCATGCTTATATGGTGGCTTTTTATTCTTCTTATCTTCACCAACATATGGTGTTTCTAAAATCTTAGGCAAATGAGTAAATTCAGGATGATGGACAACATAATTTAGTGCTTCAAATCCAATCTCGCCAAAACCGATATTTTGGTGACGGTCTTTTTGAGCTCCTCTTACATTCTTACTATCGTTAATATGCAAAACTTTAATACGATCTAGACCAATGATTTGATCAAACTCTTTTAAAACACCATCAAAGTCATTCACAACGTCATATCCAGCATCATGAATGTGACATGTATCCATACATACCGATAATTTTTCATTGTGTGTGACTCCATCAATGATTCGAGCGAGTTCTTCAAAAGTACGACCACATTCCGAACCTTTTCCGGCCATAGTCTCTAATGCAATTTGGACATCCTGTTTTGGATCAATGACTTCGTTAAGCCCCTCAATGATTTTGGCAATTCCTTTATCTGCCCCTTCTCCAACATGAGAGCCCGGGTGTAAAACAATTTGTTTTGCCCCAATGGCCTCTGTACGTTCTATCTCTGACCTTAAAAAATCGACTCCTAGTTGAAAAGTAGCAGGCTTGGTTGTGTTCCCAATGTTAATAATATAAGGCGCATGGACAACGATTTCTTCAATCCCATTTTCTTTCATATGATTTTTTCCGGCATCAATATTTAATTCTTCGATGGCTTTACGCCTTGTATTTTGTGGTGCACCCGTATAAATCATAAAGGTATTTGCATCATAAGACACCGCTTCTTCACTCGCACCCTCCAACATCTTCTTTCCTTTCATCGACACATGAGATCCAATTTTCAACATCCTCGTTTCCTCCCCTACTTCTTCCTATTACTTTTATTTTGACGTTGCTTATTTTTTAGTTGCTTTTTAATTTGTTCAGCTTCCTGCTTCATTTTCTTTTTATATCCTGGTTTAACCTTTTTCTTTTTTCGAACTCTTTTCCAGGCTTCTGTCTCTAATTCCTCATTTTCTATACGTTCTCTTTTATTTCGCTGGTTCCATTCATTAATTTCCACCCATTCGTTCTTTTTGATATCATAATGAGTAAATTCAATACCTTTCCCCTCTAATTTTTCAATAAGAGATGCGTCTTCATCCGAATAAAAGCTAATTGCCGTACCTTCCAAGCCAGCCCGGGCAGTCCTTCCTACACGATGGATATAATCTTCTGCCTCTTTAGGTAACTCTGCGTTAAAGATATGACTCACACCAGGTATATCAATTCCACGAGCTGCTAAATCGGTGGCAACAATATACTGATATTGAAGATTTTTAATACTTTTTAAAGCTCGTTTTCGCTCACGCGGAGTAAGTCCTCCGTGAATAATACCCACATCCAGTCCTTTTTGTATGAGCTGATTAGCCAACTCATCTGCATGTTCTTTTTTATTCACAAAAATTAACGCCAGATAAGGGTAAATGAGCTTTGTGATTTCTACCATTAAATCTGCTTGTTCTCGGTGCCTTAATGGAATCAGCCGATGCTCCATCTTCTCTGGAACAAGTCCCTGTCCGGAAATCGTAATATGTTTAGGATTTTCGATATATTTCTTTAAAAAGTGCTGCAGTTGAACAGGAAATGTAGCTGAGAAAACCATAATCTGCAAATTCTGTGGCATTCGAACTAAAATCTGGTCTGTTTCTTCAATTAGCCCTAAATCAATGAGTAAATCTGCTTCATCAATGACCATAGTAGAGGCTGAATATAAATCTAAGGCCCCTTCCATGACTAAATCCAATATGCGTCCAGGGGTTCCTACTACAATGTGTGGAGGCTGTTTTAATTTATCCATCATTTTCTGTTTATCTGTTCCACCTATTATTAGCTTGGCCCGAATATTTTCTTCCTCCGATAAAAATTCAATGATTTTTCGAACTTCATCATAGATTTGCATGGCAAGCTCACGTGTTGGAACAGTAATCACAGCTTGTACATGGTTTTGCGACTTATCTATTTGATTAAACAGTGGCAACAAATAAGCATGCGTCTTTCCTGATCCTGTATGCGATTGTCCGATTAAACTTTGATGTTTCAGAGCGTAAGGAATAACCTCTTTCTGGATAGGCGTAGGTTCCTTAAACTTTAGCTTTTCTATAACATCATACAAAAACGGCTGAAATGCAAAATTCTTAAAAGATTGTTGACTCATAAAATATCTCCTTTTTTATTCGTGCATGTTTATTATATAAAAGTATAGATAATTTTGCCAATCTCCCATGAATTCTTTTGTCTAATCTGCTTCTAACCTTTATAATGAAAGAAATATAATGAAACGATACATCATTTTATATTAAATAGATTTGTGAGGAGGAACCAATCCATGGAAGTGATCAAAATAGCTCCACGTGGGTATTGTTACGGTGTTGTCGATGCAATGGTTATTGCGAAGAATGCAACAAGAGATAAAAACCTGCCTCGCCCCATATATATTCTTGGTATGATCGTTCATAATAATCATGTTACTGAAGCTTTTCATGAAGAAGGTGTTATTACCCTTGATGGAAAAAATCGAGCGGAATTACTGGAGGATATCGACGAAGGGACTGTTATTTTCACAGCCCATGGCGTATCTCCTGAAGTCAAAGAGCGTGCTAAACAAAAAGGATTAACCGTTTTAGATGCTACCTGCCCGGACGTTACGAAAACCCATAATCTTATTCGGGAAAAAGTTAAAGAAGGTTATGAAATCGTTTATATTGGGAAAAAAGGACATCCTGAGCCAGAAGGTGCTGTTGGAGTTGCACCCGAACACGTTCACTTAGTCCAAACAGAAGAGGATGTGAAGAAGCTTTCCCTTCAAGCACATCGGATTTTAGTTACGAATCAGACAACAATGAGTCAATGGGACGTTTATGATGTCATGCAACAAGTAAAGGAAAAGTATCCGCAAACCGAACTGATTCAGGAAATTTGTATGGCCACACAAGTAAGACAAGAGGCTGTTGCTGAGCAGGCAGCGGATGCTGATCTTACTGTTGTAGTTGGAGATCCCAGATCAAATAATTCGAACAGACTGGCACAAGTATCTGAAGAAATAGCAGGTACCAAAGCTTATCGAATTGCTGATTTATCCGAATTAAAGCTTAAATGGCTGGAGAAAACATCAAAAATTGCTGTAACAGCTGGTGCATCTACTCCAACACCCATTACAAAAGAAGTGATCAGGTTTATAGAAGCCTATAATCCTGATGATCCAGCAACATGGGATACAACATCAAATGTTGAAAATAAAAAAATACTGCCAAAAGTAAAAGAAAAGAGGGTATAAAATTACTAAATTCCCGATCAGTATGACCGGGAATTATTGCTGTTTAAATAAATTGAAATGGTTCTGTATTAGCTGTAGAAGCTATAAATTCAACATCTTTATTTTGACATTGCTTTTCCAAATAATGTTTTACACCATTTTTCATCACTTTTTCAACGTGATGTCCAGGGTCAATTAGATTTAGCCCTAACCCCATTGCGTCGTGAGCTGTATGATAATAAACATCTCCTGTTATGAAAACATCTGCACCTTTTCTCTTAACCTGTGAAGCAAATTTGTTACCATCGCCTCCGATAACACCTACTATTCGCACTTGTCGATGTAAGTCTCCAACCACCCGCAAGGCTGGAACATCTAAAGATTTCTTCACATGTTCTGCAAATTCTTTTAGCGTCATTGCTTCATCCAATTTTCCAATTCTCCCAAGTCCATAGGATTGTCCTTCATTCCCTAATGGATAAAGATCATAAGCCATCTCTTCATAAGGATGCGCCTCTTCTGCAGCTTTTAGTACTTGTGTTAATAAATACTTGGGAACAATCGTTTCCATACGGACTTCATCGACTTTCTCCAGCTCTCCTTGGCTGCCTATGTATGGATTGGTTCCTTCCAGTGGTTTAAATGTACCTTGTCCCTGGGTTTGAAATGTACAGTGGCTATATAAACCAATATGACCTGCTCCACTATTTCCTAATGCCTCCCGCACTTCCTCCTGATGAGAAACAGGTACAAATACGACAATTTTATATAGTTCCTCTTTTCCCATTTCAATGAGTACATTCCGATTCTGTATGCCAAGAGCATCCATTAACATATCATTCATACCGCCATCAGCCATATCTAAATTTGTATGGGCAACATAAACCGTAATATCATGTTTAATTAATTTTTCAATTATCCTTCCCTTTTCATCATCCCGACTCACCTTATTTAAAGGTTTAAAAATAAAAGGGTGATGAGCAAAGATAAAATCTGCATTCTTCTCTATGGCTTCATCCACTACATTTTCAAGAACATCAAGCGTGACCATAACCTTGTTAATCTTCTTATTTAAAGTACCTGCATGAAGACCAATTTTGTCCCCTTCCATCGCTATAGATTTGGGGGCCCAATGTTCAAACATCTTTACTAATTCTTGACCGGTTAATGATTTACTCATCCTTTAAAGCCTCCTTTATCCAATCCATTTGTTGTTCAAATTCAGCAATTTTTTGTTCATCTGGCTGTGATGCTTTTTTCATTTCCTTAATAATTCGCTCATTTTTTTGCAGAATCCCACTCCATTTTTGTATAAAAGCCTGACTTTTTTCTTTCCCGTTTATAGGGCCTAAATAATATTCTTTTTCTGTATACTCCATGAGTGGTTGACTTGGATTATAATCAGCGACTATTATTTCATAATAGCGGCCATCTTCTTCGATTACCTGCTCTCTGGATAAGGAAAATGAATGCTTGTTTAACCATTTACGAACATACCGGGCATTGATATTAGGCTGAACAATAATCCGTTTGACCCCGGCAAGCTTTTCTTTTCCATTTTCCAATATATTCGTAATTAATGTCCCACCCATACCAGCAATGACCACTTGTTCTACCTCATTTGGTTCTATAACAGATAACCCATCACCTTGCCGGACTCCAATTCTCTCTAGCAAATTCCATTTTTGTACTTGCTCATAGGCTCTAAGATAAGGTCCTTTATTGATTTCCCCTGCTATTGCACTGGCTTCTGAATCATTTAAACAGACATAACAAGGTAAATAGGCATGATCTGAACCGATATCAGCGAACAGGGCTCTTTCAGGTAAATAGTATGTAATGGATTTTAAACGTTTTGATAATTGAATGTCTGCCATTCTTTAAATTCCTCACTTTTAGATTTTATATGATGTATTTTATCCAAAAGGCTCTGTTAAACATAGGTGTTGATTTCATCTGCAGTTCGCTGGTATGAGAGCTCCCCGACATACGCCTGCAGTTTTCTCATATACCGCTCTTCCCGGAGGAGACTCGCGCCCTTAAGTTAATAGAAAATGATAAGCTTATAATACTGCCATCCAAAAAGAAAAGCTTTCTACAAGTTAGAAAGCTTTTCTTCCCCTATTTATTGAAAACATTTTAGCTGAGTAAAGATTACTTATTTTTTCTCAGCCAGCCACTCGGCAATTTTTGTAGCCTGCTCAGGTTCTACCAGGCCAGCTGGCATTCCACCCTCTTTTCCATTGTTAATAATATCTTCAATTTCACTCGCAGAATACTTACTACCTACTTCTTGTAAAGAAGGAGCTGCTCCTGTTCCAGCAAGGTCGGCACCATGGCAGGATGAACATGTGTTTTGGAAAATACTTTCTGGATCTGCGTCCACTGTTTCTCCACCTTCACTCTGCTCTTCTGTTCCTCCATTTTCACCTTCACCGCGGACTTCATCCATCTGATTTACACCTACGCCAGATAAAATAATCATACCAACAATTCCTAAGACTGCAATAATCGCGAAAGGTATTACTGGATTTTTTTTCATTATTTTATTTCCTCCTTATGTAATCCCCTCTGTTCGTTAATATTGTTAAGTATATACAGACTATACATATTTTACTTGAAAATCCCTATATAGGAAAGGGGGAAAAATGAAAATTTAATGAAACATATGGTTCAAAACTTCAAATGAATAAGAATTCTTTTCTGTTAACGATTACCTGTTCCACATGATAAAAAAGCATACCAATAATACATTCACAAAACTGGTTGCTAATAAATATTTATATTTATATAAATAACCAACGATAAACCAGATTAATCCATTCATAAGAATACTAATATAAATCCATATATTATGTAAGGTCATTTCACTGATAATCGATACAGAAGTGATAAGCAGAATCAACATACTTGAAATCAAAGCAATATGGGCATAAAACAGCTTCTTTTTATAAAAAACATAATAGTGTAAAAGGTCAATTAAAAGGAAAAAGAGTGCAAAACCTATTTGCAAACCAAGTGTAAATTCAGTAAAATGAGTGATAAGAAATGAAAACGGTACCAAAAGAAGTAAAAAAATAGCGTCAAACTTTAACCATATGGATTGGGCATTCCCTGATTCAGACTCATCATCTTCTGTTCCGTTTCCTTCTGTATAAAGTGCCAGCAGAAAATCACAGTAGACACTTGGTAGCAGATTTTTATCTTTCCAATATTGAATTTCTTTGATAATGACAGCCTTTCGATTAGCGTCCATTCATCGTTTCACCTCTTAAAAACATAAACATGCACAGCCGTTATCACGAAATGTAAATAACGACTGAACATGAATACATTTCATAACAATAATTTAGTCTAAGAAGTCTTTAAGACGTTTACTCCTGCTTGGATGACGTAACTTGCGCAATGCTTTGGCTTCAATTTGACGAATGCGCTCACGTGTAACACCAAACACTTTCCCTACTTCTTCTAAAGTGCGTGTTCGACCATCGTCAAGTCCAAAACGTAGTCGTAAAACATTTTCTTCACGATCTGTTAAGGTGTCTAATACATCCTCTAGTTGTTCTTTTAATAATTCGTAGGCTGCATGATCTGATGGGGATTGAGCTTCCTGGTCTTCAATAAAGTCTCCTAAGTGTGAATCATCTTCTTCACCTATTGGAGTTTCCAAAGATACAGGCTCTTGAGCAATTTTTAGAATTTCGCGAACTTTATCAGGAGTTAGGTCCATTTCTTCGGCAATCTCTTCTGGTGTTGGTTCACGACCAAAATCCTGTAATAATTGTCGCTGAACCCGAATTAATTTATTAATGGTTTCAACCATATGAACTGGAATTCTGATTGTACGTGCCTGGTCTGCAATTGCTCTGGTAATGGCCTGACGAATCCACCATGTAGCATACGTACTAAATTTAAAACCTTTACGATAATCAAACTTTTCCACCGCTTTAATCAGACCCATATTTCCTTCCTGAATCAAATCAAGAAACAGCATTCCTCGACCTACATATCTTTTGGCTATACTAACAACCAGACGAAGGTTCGCCTCTGCCAGGCGACGTTTTGCTTCAAAATCCCCCTGTTCAATTCTGGTTGCAAGTTCGATTTCATCTTCAGCAGATAGCAGGTCTACTCGACCAATTTCTTTTAAATACATTCTTACAGGGTCGTTGATTTTCACCCCGGGTGGTACACTTAAATCGTTTAAGTCAAATTCTTCTTCTTTTGCAATCTGCTGCATATTCGGGTCTTCTTCATTATCCCCTATGACCTCGACTCCCTGGTCGTTTAAATGTTCATAAAATTCATCCATTTGGTTTGAATCTAATTCAAATGAAGAAAGACGATCAGCAACTTCCTCATAAGCAAGTACGCCTCGTTTCTTTCCCATGTCCACCAATTGTTCTTTAACTTGATCTAGGGTTAATTCCTGCTCTGTGTCTTTTGCACGAGATGGCTTCTCTGCCATAGTACCCCTCCTTCCAAACAACTACCTATTGCTTTCTTTTTTCCATTCCTTCTTTAAGTTAAGAATATTCATAGCAATTTTTGCCGCGGTAACCGGGTCATTCCTACGTTCCGCTTCTTTTTGTTCCAGTTCGAGCGTTTGTATGGTATTTTTTCTATGCTTTTCACTCTTGATTGTATAAATGTAATCCTCTATTTCCATGTCAGATACCTCATCCGGTAATGTCTGCATGGCTAACTGTGCTGTTAAATCCTTTAAATTTGACTCTGGAAGATATTCCATAAACAAACTCACATCAGGGTCATGACCTTCTTCATAAAAAGCATACAAATATGTGACTAAGACTTGATGCTCCGTTATTAGGAAGGTTCCGCCAAGCTCTTGTTGAACTTTTTCAGCAATGTTTCGATTATTCAGCATCAGAGAAATTAAATGACGTTCAGCATTCTGAAAAGCCGGATACAGCTTGTGTTCCTTTTGGGTATTTTTCCTATTGTTAGTATGGCTTTCAGTTTGTTGATTATCCTTATATTTATCGAACTTCCTGCGTCTATATGCAATTTCCTGCTGTAAAGCCTCTTTAGAGATATCAAAGCGATCTTTCAATTCTTTCAAGTAATAATCAATTTCAAAAGGCTTTTTTAATTTTGCAATCTCATCTAAAGCCTTTTCGATATATTGCATACTTTCGCTTTCGATTTGAAGGTTATAATCCTTTTTGAGATAATCCAGATAAAAGGTCATGTATGTTATACTGGCACCAATTACATGCTCCCTGAATGACTCACTACCATATGTTTTAATATAGTCATCCGGGTCCATACCTTGTCTTAACTGTGCAATTTTAACATAACAACCGGCGTTTTGTAATATATTTGCTGCTTTCTTTGTTGCTTCTATTCCTGCTGAGTCTGCATCATAACAAATTACTACACGATCAACGTATCTACGTAATAATCTTGCCTGAGATTCTGTTAAAGAAGTACCTAAAGTCGCAATACCATTCTCTACTCCTGCCTGATAGGCTGATATCACATCCATATAGCCTTCAAAAAGAACAGCCTCTCCGGATTTACGAATGGTATTACGAGCTAAATCAAAGTTGTAAAATACATTTCCTTTGTGAAAAATATCCGTTTCGGGACTATTTAAATATTTAGGCTCTCCCTGGTAAATCATTCTTCCGCCAAATGCAACCGTTTTTCCCTGATGATTGCGAATCGGAAAAATGACTCTCCCTTGGAATCTGTCTATATATTTATTTTCTCGATTATCAGTTAATAACCCTGCTTTTACCATTGATTGTAATGAAAAACCTTTTTTTTCTAGAAATGAGGCCGTAAAATTTTTAATATCAGGTGCAAATCCAAGTTGAAATTGATCAATGGTTTCATCTTTCATTCCCCGACTTTTTAAATACTCAAGACCATCCTTTCCTTCTTTTGTATGCTTAAGCAAATGATGGTATAATTTCATTAACCACTCATGAGCCTCAAGCATATTTTGGTCTTCATGACTTAGTGAGGATTGTTTATTAGCTGAAAATTGTTCAGGGATGGATTTTCCCAAATTCTCAGCTAAGCGAGACATTGCATCAAAAAATGAAATCCCTTCAATTTCCATTAAAAAGGTGATGACATTTCCTCCTTTTCCACAACCAAAACAACGAAAAATTTGTTTGTCAGGGGAAACAGTAAATGAAGGTGTTTTTTCACTATGAAAAGGACATAACCCTAAATAGTTACGTCCTCTCCTTTTTAGTTGGACAAACTCGCTTACAATCTCAACTACATCAGCTTCAGATTTAATTTCTTCTATTAATTGTTCAGGAATTTGTTCTGGCATATCCATCACCATGTTTTAAAGATATTCTAGACATTATTTAAAAATCCTTCATGAATCGACAAGAAATTTATAAAAGTTGATAAAAATTGTTGTTTTGTTATAAGTTGAACAAATGGGTATAATACATAATGATTCATATGTATGAGTTTTATATGGTAAAAAAGTATACGTTCACATCACATTATACTTCGACAAAATAACGATGATTCCTTCTTTCAGTAAAGAAAATCATTATTTTATTCATTTTCTACAATTGTAAACCTACTTCCATTTTTACCACAGATAAAACATTATAATACATAAAGTGTAAAATTGCTATCATTTTATATGATTTTTTTATGAAATCAGTCCTACTTAATAAGAAAAATTACTTGGAGTAGATATCAACACCCATGTTTAACAGAGTCTTCTAAAATAAAAAAGGATTGTAAGAAGAGGATTCTCACAAACCTTAATTCGTTTGACTTCTCATTAAATTTTGCACTACATTGGCTGTTTCTTCAACTGCTTTGTTTGAAACATCTATGACCTTGCAGTTCAGTTTTTCAACAATTCCATTAAAATAATCTAATTCCTGTTTAATTCGTTCCATATTTGCATAGTTGGCTTTGGAATTTAAGCCCAGTGCTTTTAACCTTTCCTTACGAATGTGATTTAGCTTTTCCGGACTGATTTTTAAAGCCACACACTTAGAAGGGCTGATGCGATATAATTCTTCTGGAAGATCTACTTCTGGAACAATCGGTACATTGGCAACTTTAAATTTTTTATGTGCCAAAAATTGAGATAAGGGGGTTTTAGAAGTCCTGGATACCCCGATTAAAACAATATCTGCTAATAATATCCCACGCGGATCACGGCCATCATCGTATTTAACTGCAAATTCCACCGCTTCTATCCGTTTAAAATAATCTTCATCCAGCTTATGCACTAGACCTGGTTCTAATTTAGGTTCACGATTTAAATGCTTCTTCATCGATTCGATCATTGGCCCCATGATATCTACAGCCATAATATCTGCTTTTTCAGCTTTTTTCTTGATATATTCACGAAGCTCAGGCTTAACTAACGTATATCCAATCATAGCTTGATTAGATTTAGCCAGCTCTACCGTTTCCAGAATCGTGCCTTCATCATCCACATACGGGATACGCTGAATTTTAAATTCACCATTATTAAATTGACTCAGGCTGGCTTTTACAACTAATTCAGCCGTTTCACCAACGGAATCAGATACTACATAGACAATCGGTTTTTGCACGAGAACTCCTCCCAACCTTCATTTTTCCCTTTAAAGATCATCTCGGACCAGGTTGACTAGTACCTTTGTCATATTCGTTTTCGTAATCCTTCCTACCACTTCAAGTCCTTCTTCTTTTTTTATGACTACGGGTAAACTGTCAATTTGCTTTTCAATTAACTGCTGGGCTGCTTCAATCAGTAAGTCTTCCTTTTCACAAACTGTTATATTTGGCATCCGAGTCATAATAATATGTACAGGGATTTCGGACAAATCCTGTTTACCCATACTTGCTCGTATTAAATCCTTGCGGGATAATACCCCGACTAATAAAGAGTGGTTATTGGTTACAAATAACGTTCCCACATCCTCTAAAAACATCGTAGTAATCGCATCATAAACGGAAACATTTTCAGTTACAACGACCGGAATAGATTGAAATTCCTTCACTTTAAACTTTTTTACTTTTTCCGTTAGTAATTCTGTTCCTGTTTTTCCTGTAAAGAAATAACCCACTCTGGGCCTTGCATCTAAAAAGCCTGCCATAGTCAGTATAGCTAAATCTGGTCTCAAGGTAGCCCTTGTTAAATTAAGCCGGTCTGCAATATTTTCACCTGTGATAGGACCATCTTTTTTTACGATTTCAATAATCTGTTCCTGTCGATCAGACAACTCCATCCTCTTAACCACCTCCTGCATCCGAACAAACATGACATACTAATGATCACACAATGAATCACTGTAAACCCTTTATTTCAAAACGTTAAGGAATCTTCCCATACTGTTTTATTCATCAAAACTAAGAATTAATGTGTCACTTTAAAAATATTATATCTTATTTTACAATTCGCGACAAAAAGAATGAAAAACATCATTCAAATTGATCTAGCTGCTTTAAAAATTTTCTGGATTTTATATAAAATCCTCCATAATAATCATAGTAAGCATCTAAGATTTGTCGTATTTTTTTTCTATTCTCTTCTTTGATTGAGATATTGCCTATTCTTTCAATCTTAACATAGCGGATGGTACGTAAGAGTTTAAATAATGCTTCATTTAATGGAAGCGCATGGGAATCGACAGAGGAACATACGTAGCACAATAGACCTCCTTCTTGAACAGAAAAGTGTGTAATCCCTTCTTTTCTGCCACAGTTTACACACTGATTAAGTTCAGGAGCGAATCCACCTTTTTCAAAAACCTTTAACTCATAAACCATGGATAGAATTTCAGGATTTTCTTCATTTTGCATGCGTTCAAACGTATGTACAAATTGCTCATAGAGAAACAAATCAGGTACTTGATTTTCTAAAATCTTATCGGTTAATTCAGCCAGGTACGCAGCGTGAGCTGTTTTCACAATGTCTTCACGAATCCTGCGCATAAAATGAGTAATTTCCCCTTGATAAAGCGTCCCAAGATTTCTGCTTGGCTGGATAAGAAACTCCCCATAAACAAATGGCTGCGTAATAGCAGCCATTTGACTTTTAGGTTTTTTTGCACCTCTAGCCATTAATCCAATTTTTCCCTTTTCCTTCGTGAACAATGTGACAATTTTGTGTGTTTCACCGTAATCTTGTGTCCGAATGACCATTCCTTCAACTTTTTCCATCGTCCTTCTCACCTTACTTCTATATAACAGCCTATATACTATATATTTGAATCAAATTCTATAACATCCTTTTCTTCTTCAGATTCTGGTAATTGATTATAGGTATTTTCCAACTCCTTCATAAGTAAATAGGTTTCAATATTCCCTGTTTGACTGAAAACTTTCCATGTAAGATCAATCACTTCGAAACCCACCTTTCTTGTTTCCTCAATTTAAATTGAAAAAACAGCTTTACTTATAGGTTGACCATGAGTAAAAAGTTCATGAGTAATAATATTTTCCATGCATGCTCTAATAATCGTCTTCATTAAAGCCATATTCACGCAATTGAGTCATACGATTTCTCCAATCCTTTTTCACCTTTACCCACAAATCCAGATAAATCTTTGAGCCAAGTAATGATTCAATATCACTTCTCGCTAATTGCCCTATTTCTTTAAGCATTGCACCCTGCTTACCTATTATAATCCCTTTTTGAGAGGGACGTTCAGTAATAATAGAAGCTTGTACATAAACGGCCTTTCTCTGATCCCTAACTTCCATATTATCCAGAATCACTGCAATAGAATGAGGAACCTCTTCCCGCGTTAACTGTAAGACTTTTTCACGTATTAACTCGCTAATAATAAATCGTTCAGGGTGATCGGTAATTTGATCCTCAGGATAATACTGGGGACCTTCAGGGAGATAAGTCTTCATCACTTCCATTAAATGGTCCACATTATTCCCTTGTAAAGCAGAAATCGGAATAATTTCAGCAAAATCTAATTTCGTCCGGTATTCTTCAATTAAGGGTAACACATCATCCGGATGGATTTGGTCAATCTTATTAATCACCAAAAAAATCGGTTGTTTAATCGATTGTAGTCGGTCTATCATGTATTGATCTCCTGCTCCATATCCTTCTTCAGCATTAATCATAAAGATGACCATATCCACTTCATTTAATGTTTGTTCCGCTGTTTTGACCATAAAATCTCCGAGCTTATGCTTCGGCTTATGAATTCCTGGTGTATCAATAAAAATGAATTGTGCTTCTTTATCCGTGAGGACACCCTGAATTTTATTTCGAGTCGTCTGTGGTTTATCACTCATAATGGCTATTTTTTGGCCGATAACATGATTCATAAAAGTGGACTTACCGACATTAGGTCTTCCTACAATAGCAATAAAACCAGAACGAAATGATTGATTGTCCATTTTTTGTTTCCTCCAAAGATGTTTTAGCTTGTACATAAATAGCTTATACGAATTACGATATCTTTACGAATGGCCGAAATTCATTTTCTTATCTTCATTCTACAACAAATTAAGTTGAATTTCATACAAACGACAAAATCTCTATAAACTAGCGGTTTATAAAACCGATTTTCAAAAATTCGACAGACCTTTAGGCAATGCTCGGACATAAAAAATGCCTAGTACGCTAACTAGACATTTTAGGAGAGAAGATATTCGGCAACCTTAGGGACAAAAATAATCATACCTATAAAAGCGGCCAGTAATGCCGATATCAATACTGCAGCTGCTGCTATATCTTTTGCTTTACCGGCTACTTCATGAAAATGGGGAAACATATAGTCAATGATGGTTTCAATGGCAGAGTTAATGATCTCCATGCTTAAAACGAGTCCAATAGAAAACCCGACCCAAAGCCATTCAGAAAGGGTGATTTTCAGTAAAATACCAAATAAAATCACACTGCATGCTATATAGACATGGATACGAAAATTGACTTCTGATATCCAGACGAATCGTAAGCCCCTAAAAGCATACATAAACCCTATTCGTTTTTTACGCTTATTTCCGTTTAAGTCCGAATTCATTTAAATATTCCTCTTGCTTTCCAAACATTTCTTTTTCATCATCCGGTTCCATATGATCATAGCCGAGCAAATGTAAAAAGCCATGTACAGCAAGAAAACCTAATTCTCTTTCAAATGAATGCTCATAATCTTGTGCTTGTTCCGAAATCTTATCAACCGAAATGATGATATCACCAAGGATAAGAGGCAGATTATCTCCTACAATCGCCATCTCTCCTTCTCCTTCATCCTGCATGGCAAAGGAAATGACATCTGTTGCATAATCCTTTCCACGGTAGTCTTTATTAACCTCCTGGATTTTTGCATTGTCCACAAATGTAACAGACATCTCTGCTTGTGCTGATATTTTTTCCTGATCGGCCGAGAACTGTAAGAGGCGCTCTACTAAATTCAAGTGTTCTTTTGTAATCGTATTTGTTTCATCAAATAAGTCAAGTTGCATTTACTTGTCCTCCCTTGCTGCTATTTCCGGATATTTAATACGCGAATGAAAAATTCCCTTTAAAACTTCGCATACCGCTACTTCAATGCTATGTAAATCTTTAAAAGTTAACGGGCTATCATTTAATTGATTATCCATTAGTTTATCATGAATAATGGATTTCACAATCTCTTTTATCTTTTCCATAGATGGTTCATTTATAGATCGGACCGCGGCTTCTACAGAGTCACAAATACAAACAATCGCTGCTTCCTTTGTTTGAGGCTTTGGACCTGGATAACGAAAGGCTGATTCTTCGGTATTCTTATCCCTTTCTTTTGCCTGATAATAAAAATATTTTAATAAACTCTTACCATGGTGCTGTTCAGCAATATCAATTATTTCCTGAGGCATTTTATGTTTCGTTAATAAATGTCCTCCATCATAAGGATGACGAATAATAATGGTAGCACTATCTTCAGGCTTTAAATAATCGTGGGGATTTTTTTCGCCCATTTGATTCTCGATAAAATAGCTTGGATTTACGGTTTTACCTAAATCATGATAATAGGCAGCGACTCTTGCCAGCAATCCATTTGCACCGATTGCCTCACAAGCTGCCTCACTCAAATTGGCCACCATAACACTATGATGATAAGTACCTGGTGCTTCGATTAATATTTTACGTAATAGGGGATGATTCGGGTTGGATAATTGCAATAGTCTCGATTCCGTAAGTATATTTAATCCTGATTCAAAAATAGGTATTAATCCTAATGTTAATACTGAGGACAACAGTGCTGATGCAAAGCCAAAGCCGATCATTGTTAAAAAACTTTTCCATTCCACTTGGCTAAAGGATATAAATTGGAAAAATACTATCATAAAGACATTGACGATTAAAATACCAAGTCCTACTTTTAAAATTTCGCCTCTTTCCTTGAAATTTTGAAACAAATAAATCGCCGTTAATTGTGAGAAGAGCAAATATAAACCCGCTTCAATATTAAGATAACCAGGAATATGGAAATTAAATAATATTGATCCTAAAACAGCATAAATCACACCTAATATGATGGCCATTCGATCATTTACGAGCCACTTTAAAATCATTGCCCCAACCGCTACCGGAACAGCTAAAAACAGTTGCGTATCATTCGCATCAAAATAACTGAATGCCTTCATCATAGTAATGGTACTAGCACTAATTATAAAAATAATGAAAAGGATATGTTTACTGCGAATTTGACTCTTATACCATTCCATAAATAATAAACTGCATAGAATAAAGATGAGAAAAATCAGTCCTATATATGGAAGGACGTTTCTTTCATTCTTCAACACCCCTACCAGCATTAAATCATCATAAATCTCAGTGGTGATCATTTCTCCCTTTTCAACGAGCTTCTCACCAGCCCTGATAATGACAGGGTCCACATTACCAGCAGCTCTTTGTCTTGCTTCAGCTGTTTCTTCTGCATCAAAAAAAGAATTTTCCACGATGATAAACCTGGCTATTTCGTTAAGAGCTGTTTTTACAGGGTCCTGAAATTCTGAATACATAATACGGCGATTCATTTCGATAAGCTTTTGATTTAAATTGGTACTTCGAACGCCAGATTCCATAATGGTGCGAATCTCGTCATTCATAAATGTACGAGCAGTGGAACGATCTTCCTGTTCCATTTCCAAAATGATAGACAGATTTGTTGAATTCACATTTTGTAAAATTTCATTAGATAAAAGAGACTCATAATCCATTAAAAGTTGAGCTTCATCTTTTGATGATTCTTTTTCAGTATTTTGCTGCTCTTCTATATTTTGATTAACACGTCCGGCTGCATCAAATATTTCATTGATATATTCCAGACGTTCTTCTGTAATATTCTCAGATATGGAGTATTGCTCTTCAACGGCTTGTACAGACTGTTGAATTTTGGCCTCTGTTTCCTGCTGATCTTCTACTGTAACAGGTGAATATATCGTTTCTTTTGCTTCCGTAAAGCGTTCAATTTCATAAGATTGAGGTTGAACATTCGAAGAGGCCATCACAAAGAAGAATAATCCTATTGACATAACACATACCAGCATCCAGACAAACGAATGATGCTTGTATCCCTTTTCCCTTATATTCCTTATGAACTTTTTTCTCATATTCCCCTACTCCCATTAACGAAAGCTTTTTGATATAGAAATAAGACCCTAAACAATGGGTCTTACTTACTCGTTTTATCCTGGTCTTCATAAGCATCAATGATTTTCTGAACCAATGGATGCCTTACTACATCAGACTGATTTAAGTAGGTAAAAGCAATTCCTTTTACATGTAGTAAACGTTCTTCAGCCACCTTTAGTCCAGATATTACACCCTTTGGTAAATCAATCTGGGTAATATCTCCATTAATGATCATCTTAGAACCAAATCCCAGCCGTGTTAAAAACATTTTCATTTGTTCTGGCGTTGTATTTTGTGCCTCATCTAAAATCACAAACGCATCATCAAGAGTTCTTCCACGCATATAAGCTAAAGGTGCCACTTCAATGGTTCCTCTTTCCATAAGTCGAACGGTATGTTCGGCACCCATAATATCATGTAAGGCATCGTATAATGGCCGCAAATACGGGTCTACTTTTTCCTTCAAATCACCTGGCAGAAACCCTAAACTTTCTCCAGCTTCTACAGCTGGTCGTGTTAAAATCACGCGCTTTACCACACCATTTCGTAATGCTTGTACAGCCATAACAACAGCCAAATAAGTTTTTCCGGTACCTGCAGGGCCAATCCCAAATACCATATCATTCGTCTTTATAGAAGAGATATATTCTCTTTGTCCTAATGTTTTAACACGGATCGATTTTCCTTTCGCGTTCTTCGTTAAAACATCCTCAAATAATGCTTCAAAGTGTGCAATTTCACCAGACTTCGCTAATTCGATTCCATAAATAACATCACGTTCAGATATGGTAATGCCCTTTCGGATAATATGAAGGATAGCGTGAAGTACTTCCTCGACAATTTTTACATGTTTTTCATGTCCTGAAACCTGAACTGTTTGTCCACGCGTAACAATGGTAACAGGCAGAAATTCTTCTATTTGCTTTAAGTTCCGGTCCTCTGTTCCGAATAATGATAAAGCTTCATCAGGGGAAGCAAGCTCTATATCAATTGTTTTCAAATCTTCTTGCATATTCTATTCTCCTTGATTTATTGGTTGGGGTTTTGCAATATTTTCCCTAACTGTAAATAATAACTCTAGTCTAACTTTACCATTCCCGACAGATTGGTGCAAAATTTCCTCATCAATAATTTCTGCATCATGATTAGTATGCCTTTTTATTTCTCTTTTCGCTTGTGCAATTCCTTCTGATATTGCTTCTTCTTTACTTCTTTCTCCTCTTGTCGTTTCCTTTTCAAATATAGTATCCTTTTGAACCGAAAACGGTAATTTAAGATTTAAAAAATGTAATGGCTTTTCACTCCTTTCAGTATGAGTATCAGCAAAATCAGGGGGAAAGAAATCCCATATTGGAAGGGTGAAATTTCCGATATTTAACTTGTAATGTTCATCTTTTTCTCCTGTTAAGGTCTGGTGTTCATAAGATAGAGGTACGGTTGTCTCCGTTGTATACCATGTTTCGGCGAAGACCTCCCCTTCTGCATGTATACCTATTTTGTTCTTTTCTTCCTCAGCTTTTTCACTTTCACTGTTTTCGTTTCCAACCCCTTCCCGTATTAAACCAGATACGAGGATATCCCCTTTTTTCACCTTCTGATAAACAGTTACTTGTGGATCTCCTTTTTCCACTAGCATTTCCAAAATAACTCCAGCTTTACTCGCTACAAGATTCTGAGGACGATTTTCATGGTCATCATTGGCTTGTGATTTTTCAACACCTTGTACAATATAAGTTGTCCCTTTTTGCTCGATACCAATCCACATAACATCCTGAAGCTCATTTGTTATATTACGTTCAATATCATCTACGGATTGAAAGCTGAATTTAAATACTCCCTGCTTTAATCCGTATTCATCCAATCTTTCCCGGATTTTATATTCTATCTCTGGAGATACACCCACAATTTTGACCTGCCACACCATATTGGAAAGGACCAAAATGAAAAACAAAGCTAAAAAGATTCCTATAATAAGAGGCTTACGAATCTTTAGGTGTGCAAGCCAAAAAGGAAATCCATATTTTTCTTTAAAGGAAATTTTATATCCCATTTGTCTTCGTATCTGTTTCAAACTTGAAAGGCTTCCTACATATACCTTGAATTCAAAGGTATTCTCGTCCAATTTTCGAATATCCCATATTGAAATATTCTCGTGCATACACCGATTAAGAAAAAGCTCCGGTTTCCTGCCATTTACATGTATCGTTATGTATCCTTTAAAAAACTGACCCTGTTTATCCTTCATATAATCGCTCCTTAAAGACGCTTATGATAATCCTTTCTAAACTCTGCCTTTATGAATCCTCGAGATATTGAACCTCACGAATTTTACCTTCAACGATAATTTCTTCCTGCAGCATCGTCTTCAGGACAAAATTTTCACCTTTAACTCGTACATAGCCTTGCTTCATTCTCAAAAGGATTTCATTTTCTGAAAATGTTACGAGGCCATGATGATTTTCAATATATGCATGAATTTGACCTATAGTTGTAATTCTTGGTAAATCCAATAAAACGTCCTCTGGCAAGTTAAAATAATTTACAACCCATTGTTTTAATTGACCTCGCCACTTCTTCATCTAAACGGCCCCCTCCCTGAATATATATGTATGAAAAAAGCACGGATTGTATCACCACAATCCGTGCTTTAAATAAACATTCAATAATTTTTTCGATATTGATTTGGCCGATATGGTTTATGAGCTCTGGGAGGTCCTAAAACTTCACTCATAATGATGCTTTCAGCCAATCGTTTCTGGTTGAATTGCTCTTTCATGGAAATGGGACTCTTTATTGGATTGGAAGTCCTCCGTTTTTTAGCTGAAAGAGAATTCGGCTGAAGTTTTTGAGCTTCTCGATTTTGCGTTATATCATCATTCATATAAACTGGATGATCCTGATTCTTCCCATAGTCTTCTCGTTCGGAAACATCCTCACTCTGACGATTTTGGTCAGATTCCTTTATAGGAGAAGGACTATGGCTAACCGTTGGATCTGGGCCAGATGGGGTTGGAGAAGGTTTTGCAACAGGCTTTGATTTATTATCCTCGCGTCCTGTCAAGAAACTAATTATCCCAAAAATGATGGCAGCAATGATAGCGATTATATCCATAGTATCCCCCCTAACTTTCCATTATTCTTTCGATTTTCCAGTATCTTCATCTTCCTGCTCACTAAGTTTACTAATCATATCACGCATATCGGTATCAGCCATAATATTCTTTAAATTTTGGTAATCCATAACACCGATATTACCAGAACGTAATGCCTCTGCCATGGCTTGTGGAACTTCTGCCTCAGCTTCGACCACTTTCGCTTGCATTTCTTGTACACGGGCAGCCATTTCTTGTTCTTTCGCAACCGCCATTGCACGACGTTCCTCAGCTTTAGCCTGGGCAATATTTTTATCCGCTTCAGCTTGGTCAGTTTGTAGGGAAGCCCCAATGTTTTTGCCGATATCAATATCTGCAATATCAATAGATAGAATTTCAAATGCGGTACCTGCATCGAGTCCCTTTGTTAAAACGGTTTGTGAAATGGAATCCGGGTTTTCCAACACCTTTGTATGATGATCTGAGCTACCAATCGTGGAAACAATTCCTTCACCAACACGGGCTATAACAGTATCTTCACCTGCACCACCTACAAGTCGGTCAATATTGGCACGAACAGTAATTCTTGCTTTTGCCTTTACTTCAATTCCGTCCATTGCAATACCGGCAATAAATGGTGTTTCAATAACCTTAGGATTTACGCTCATTTGCACTGCATCCAGTACATCACGGCCGGCTAAGTCTATGGCCGCACAACGTTCAAAGCTTAACTCAATATTGGCTCTTTGTGCAGCAATAAGTGCATTTACCACACGGTCTACATTACCACCAGCTAAATAGTGACTTTCTAACTGGTTGGTATTAACATTTACACCAGCTTTATGTGCCTTAATCAATGGATTAATGACTTTTCTAGGCACAACCCGACGTAAACGCATTCCTACTAAAGAAAAAATATTAATTCTTACACCTGCTGCTATCGCACTAATCCAGAGTGTTACTGGAATAAATGTAAATAATACGATAATAGCAATGATAATAATACCAACAATAAGGATTGGCATTAAATCTAATAGTTCCATACCGATTTCCTCCTTAATTGATTACATTTTCTCTCACTACAATTCGAGAGCCTTCAACCTTCACAATTTTAACATTTTTATCCTTTCCAATATACCCTCCCTCTGAAATAACATCCATTCTCTCATTCTCAAAAATAGCAGTTCCTGCAGGCCTGAGCGGAGTTAGAGTTGTACCTTTCAGGCCAATTAACTCAAGCCGGTTTTCAGTGGAAACGTATCCTTGTTCCTTAGTAGTAGCATCACTTAAAATGATGTTTCTGAAAATACCTTTTTCAAGACCAACTCTTTTAAATAAAATGACTGAAGCAATGATGGAAACGAGTAAGGCAATCGCAATACTTATGCCCATTTGCCCGGCATCGGCACCAGACATAAATAAGGAGGCAATAATAGCTATAACACCAACGATTCCTAATATCCCGCCAGGAACAAACAGCTCCAGTACGATACAAATCAGACCAACTACTAATAAAATAATTGCTTCCATTCCAGCCAGTCCGGCAATCATATGGCCATAAAAGAATAGGATTAATGAAAGAATTCCAATAGATCCCGGTATACCAAATCCCGGAGAGTATAATTCTACAATTAAACCTAAACTTGCCAGCGATAGAAGGATGGGTACCACAACTGGATTAGTAATGAATCTTGCTATGTGTTCAGCAGCTGTAGGTTCAATAGTTTCCACCGTTGCATTTTGCAGATTTAATAAACTTAAGAGTTCCGTACGATCCTCTGCAACTCCCTCGGCGTATTCAACCTCTACCGCTTCATTGGCTCTGAGGGTTAAAAATTCTCCTTCAGGTGCACGATATTCCGGTAAATCAACCGATGAATCAGCCATCGCTCTTGCATAGAGGGGATTTCTTCCATTATGTTCAGCAGCTGCGGTCATATCTGCAATCCACGCTGATTGAGCCTTTTTATCAGCAGCTGTACCATCTGAATTAATCACCCCGGAGGCGCCCATTGTAGCAGTAGGCTTCATATAAATTTGATCTGCATTCAATGCGATGTATGAGCCCGCTGATAAAGCTTCATTTAATACATAGGCAGTATTTGGGATTTCAAGATCTAATAAAATATCTGAAATTTTACCTGCTGCATCAACAGCACCTCCAGGAGTATTAACTTCAAAGATGATATGATCTGCGCCATTTTCATTTGCCTGTTTTATACTTCTCTGAAGAAAAGCAGCCAAACCACGTTCAACTTCATTTTCTACCGGAACAATATAAACTAAATCTCCTTGTCCCGCAGTTTCTCCAGATGAATGTTGAAATGGAACAAAGAGAAACAGGATTCCTATAAACATGAACAGGCTCTTTTTCCATATATTTTTCGACACCTCTTCCCCTCCTTTCTCTCCCTCATATAAAATTTACGATTATTATGTATACATGGTTTCAAAATATGCCATAAAAGATATGTATAAAAAACCACTTATCAACAATAATGATAAATGTCTATTCCTCAAACATAGAGTATAAAAAAAGGCTGCCATAGGCAACCTTTTTTATTCCGACCTCATATCTTGAGAACAAAAATTCTTTTAATCATTTTGATTTAAGATAAATATTGCATAACGAGTTTATTTACTTTTGAGCCGTCAGCTTTACCTTTTACTTTCGGCATTAAAGCTCCCATTACTTTTCCCATATCGGATTTTGATTCAGCTCCGACAGCCTTTATTGTATCTTCAACCAATTCAGCTAATTCTTCATCAGATAACTGTTCAGGCATATATTTTTGCAACACACTTAGCTCATCATTGATTTTTTCAACTAAGTCATCTCGGCCGGCACTCTTGAATTCTTGGAGGGAATCATTTCTTTGCTTTAACTCGCGCGATAAAACAGACAGTTCCTCTTCTTCTGTCAATTGGTCTTTTCCCAATTTTATCGCTTCATTTTGAATGGAAGCTTTCACCATTCGGATAACACTTAGTGCTTGTTTATCCTTACTTTTCATTGCTTCTTTCATATCATGATTAAGACGTTCAAGCAAAGTCACTTATTTACACCCTCTTTATCTTTTACGCTTCCTTGCTGCCTCTGATTTCTTTTTTCTTCTTACGCTTGGCTTTTCATAAAATTCACGCTTACGGTACTCTGATAAAGTTCCGCTTTTTGAAACCGAGCGTTTAAAGCGACGAAGTGCATCTTCAAGAGACTCATTTTTACGTACGCGAGTATTTGACATGCTTTTTTCCCTCCCTCCAACTACACAAACAGATCATGATATGTACCGAGTGATACACATCTTCTTGTATTATATTAGAATATATCTCTATGGTCAACTTTATCTTCTATAAATTGACTATGGTTACGAATAAAAAAAAGGCATGAATGTCCAACTTGTCCATAGAATATATTGAGGTGAACTTAATTGGAAAGTATCGTAACCATGTTTATTGTTTATATTTGGATTTTTTTATTTGGGCTATTTATTTTAAAAACGGGTATCCAGCAGATTTCCTATCAAAAAATGAAAAAATGGTTAATGAAATATACCTCAAACCCAATAAAAGGATTTATAATAGGTGTGGTGATGACCGCTATATTACAAAGCAGTTCTACCACAATCGTTATTATCGTAAGTTTAACTTCTTTAGGTTTACTTTCATTTCCGAGTGCTATTGCGATTATACTGGGGGCTAATGTAGGCACCACTCTTACTGCAGAAATTCTTTCTTTTTCTAATTTCGGGCTCATGTGGATTCTATTAATTAGCGGTTTTATTTTTTTATGTATCCATAAACAGCTTATTTTTTCCATTGGATGCATGTTATTTGGTTTAGGGACCATCTTTACTGCCTTATATGGGTTTGAAAGTTTAGTAGAGCCTATTCGTCAAACTCCTTATATAGAAGAAGGTTTATATGACATTAGTAGAGAGACATCGTATAGTGTGTTATTCGGAATGTTAGTTACGGGTGTAACACAATCCTCAAGCGCGTTTACAGGCATGGTTATGAGCTTTATGAATCAGGATCTATTATCTCTTTCAAGTGCGATTGCTATGATTCTTGGTGCTAACATTGGGACATGTTTTACAGCCCTGCTGGCTTCTATAGGAAGTAAAATAGAAGCAAAATGGACAGCCTATGCTCATATATGGATTAATGTTTTAGGTGTTCTATTTTTCATTCCGTTCATCAATTGGTTAGGTGATTTTGTAAGCAGTCTCTCTACTATTCCAGGAAGACAACTGGCTCACGCATCAGTTATATTTAATCTTATCATCAGCTGCTTCTTCCTTCCATTTATCAAACCACTGGCCGCATTTATTAAAATGACAAGCAGAAAGGCATAGATGAGAATCTTCATAAGCATAATACACAAAATTTGAACGTTTGAATTCTATAAAGATGATATTTTATTTCCCAAATGACAATCTAACATGGAAGGAAAACTAAAAAGCCCCTGTTTTGTACTGCAGTCCAAAAGGTAGAGCAAAAATATAACTTTTGGGCTGCTTTCATTTTTAAACAAGGGCCTTTTCAATCGTATTTTATTGATTTAATAAGCTTCTTTTCCAACTCCACCTGTCACAATGGAAACTCCTGCGCTTGCACCAATACGTGTGGCACCTGCTTCTATCATATCATTGGTGGCTTTACCATCACGAACTCCACCTGAAGCTTTTACTCCTATATCAGAACCTACTGTTTTGCGCATTAATTCTACATCTTCAACAGTAGCTCCACCACCAGAGAAACCGGTGGATGTTTTTACGAAATCAGCACCTGCTTCTTTTGCGATTTCACATGCCAGTACTTTTTCATCATTAGAAAGTAAGGATGTTTCTATAATAACTTTTATAAGCGCTTTTCCTTTTGCCTCATTTACAACTGCTTGAATATCATCTTTCACCGTTTTACGATCACCATCTTTAAGTGCACCAACATTGATTACCATATCCACTTCTTCTGCTCCATTTTCTATAGCATCTTTCGTTTCAAATGCTTTAACTGCAGAAGTAGTTGCGCCTAACGGAAAACCAATAACCGTACACACTTTGACTGGTGTATCCCTTAATTTTTCATAACAATAAGAGACCCAATAGGGATTTATGCAAACGGAAGCGAATTCATAATCGGCCGCTTCATCACAAATCTGGTCAATTTTCTCTTTTTGTGTTTCCGGCTTTAACAGTGTGTGATCAATTTTTTTGGCTAATTCTTTGTTCATATCTTTCACCTACTTCATTTGATGTTAATGTACCCCTTTATCATATCATTCCCTATTTGATAATGCTATGTATGATTGTTCTTATACAACATAAAAGGATGCCTTGTTTTTAAGACATCCATCTAGGTGGTGTGTTTTTATCGTAATAAATTTCACCGATGTTATGATGGTTTTCAAAATCATCGTCTTTCAAATGATAATGGAAATTAAACCAGTATCCATCATGAGGACGATTTTCACGTCTAACATGAAACCGGGCTATATCTGTATTCGTCCGTACATCATACAAATTAAAAATCTTTTCTCCATATCCCGTTATTTCGTCTTCTGAAATGCCATAATATAGAACTTCATCACGGTTTGCATCATCTAAAATATGTGTAATCACCTTTTCCAGGTTCGGGAGGATTTCTGTTGTAAATTCATCCTCTACTTGATTCATAATTTTTGGCCCCAGTTTAGCCTTCGTCTGATTTTTAGCGATTTCAGTCAGTGCTGTAAGAGTTGTATTATCATGTTCAACTCTATCTGCATCTAACTCCGCTACACCTAAGTTTTCATTAAATTCTATAGCTGTATGATTATTGGAACTTACGCTGTTGTCATTTGGTTTAGTTGTTGAAGAATCAATCTCTTCACTTTCTGCTGCATTTGCATCAATCAATGCTGGGGGTGTGTACATCCCTAGAGTTAAAATGGTTATAGAAATTAATAAAATCTTTTTTATCCCGGGTTTCATCGATATTTCCCCTTTACCATTTCCTACTTATCATTTTACCATGATTGATAGAAATGTCTATGAAACCCTTGTGAAATATTTATTACATTTTCTTTTCAAAAACTATGGAGTTTTGCTTATACCTTCTAAACCATTTTTCTCTTGAAATAGAGAAGTCCACCTGTGAAGAAAATGAGAAAACTGCCACCAACTACCCCCAAAACCTGTTCCCATGGGATAAAGAATACAGCATCTGTTCCTCCCCCAATATACATCATTAAAAAGGGCTGTCCCCATGGATAAATCGGTCCGAATGTTTCCGAATTCACTGCAAGGATTGCTGGCAACGTACCAATAACATTGACAGTAAATGGAGCGGCAAAACTTTTCCATATCATTGACATCCATAACTGCAAAGCAACTAACGGAAAGGTAGCTATCCACCCGCCAAATATACTTTTCCACACAATCTGCATCGGAAATGGATCTTGTACTCCTTTAATGAGTCCAGCTGTATAAAGAGACGCTAAGAATAACAATTGAATAAAAAACACAAGCCCCATTAACAGTATGAATTTTGCCATATACACACGTCCTCTTGTTACAGGTAAAGATAATAACTGTTTCCAGCCCCCCTCCTGATGTTCATATCTACAGATGAATCCAGCGAGGACACCTGTAACAAGCGGCAAAAATAAAAGGGCATAGGTTAATGTCATCATCATGAAAATAAAATACCATTTATTTAGCTCTCCATTTTCTGCTGCTATATTTGAATTGAGTCCTGTGAAAAGTCCTACTAGAGGACCTGCCAGAATTATGAATATTATTTTTGATTTTCTAAGCTTATACCATTCAGATTGAATGATAGAAAAAAGCATGTTATTTCACATCCCTTCTGGCAAAATCAAGCATTCCACCTATATATAATAGAAGCCCAATACCAATTCCAAGCCAAACATTGATCACTGGTTCATTCCAGCCGTTATTTAAGGACGGCCACTTCCAAATCACCCAATCTGGTAATACATAGGAAGAATACGTTAAAATCGTTCCTAAAACCCCAACTGTAATAGGAATACCCTGATTTGTACTAACAGTTGCAATCCATAAATGAAGTGCCAGCACAGGTAGTCCAGCAAAAAAAGGATAGAAGCTATCTTTCAGTAATTCTATCCATGGAATCTGTTCTCCTAAGTTCAGAAAGATTCCGAAACTGAGGGTGAATACAGCTAATAGAATCGATGAAACAAACAATAAACCTGCCAGTACTGTAAATTTCGATAAGTATACACTTAATTTTGAGACAGGAAGGGCTAGAAGCTGTTTCCATGCGTTCGTTTCATTTTCCACACTGGCTATAAATGAAGTTAAAATCACAATGCCTAATACTAGTGCCAGTGGAGTAAAGACAGTTATATTCCCTAAATAATGACCCCAATTATCTTCACTTTGCTGGAGCAAATAATCCTTGCGCAAACCATAATTCACCATTTGTAAAGCAACAACTCCAAAGGGTCCTAAAAAGGTTAAAAACCAAAACCCTTTTCGTTTCATTTTCATAAAATCAACCTGTAATAGCCTTCTGATCATTTGACATCCTCCTTTGATGTCATTTGAAGGAAAATATCCTCCAATGATCGTTTTTCCTCTTCAACACGATAAATAGAAAAGCCGTCATGGACTAAAGAATTGACCACTTCCGCTACATCCTCATCAGATTGATCATCCAGATAAATGAGCCCATCTTTATAATCAACCTGTTTTCCCTTTGTTAATAAGGATTGATAAGCTCTATGGCTATTACTTGATTTCAGGCTGATTTTTATTTGTGCGTGCTCCCGCATCGTCTCTATTGTGTCCTGAAATATCATTTTTCCCCTAGAGATAATCCCTACAGAAGTAGCAATCTGATCAATTTCCGATAATAAATGGCTTGATATTAAAACAGTCATACCGTATTCAGATGGAAGCCTTTTAATTAAATCCCGTATTTCAATGATTCCGGATGGATCAAGTCCATTCGTTGGCTCATCTAAAATCAATAATTGAGGTTCATTTAACAGAGAGGCTGCAATAACTAATCTCTGCTTCATCCCAAGCGAGTATCCTTTCACTTTTTTATGTGCAACATCGGTCAATCTTACCGTTTCTAACACTTCATATATACGCTTTTTAGGTACCCCTAAAATTTTTCGCAAAGCTTCCAAATTTTCATATGCTGTTAGATGCGGATAATAGGAAGGATTTTCAACAAGAGAACCTACCTTTTTCAATATCGAAATCTTCTCTTTAGTTAAATCCTGATTAAATATGTGAATGGATCCCGATGTAGGTTTCATAAGTCCCAAAAGCATCCGTATCGTTGTTGTTTTTCCTGCTCCATTCGGTCCTAAGAAACCATAAACTTCTCCTTTTGGTATTTTTAATTCTAAATTCTTCACTGCTGTTTCATTTCCAAATCGTTTTGATAAACCTTTCGTCTCCACCATATAATTCATTAACCTCACCTCATCACTCATAATAGACAAATAAGGTTAAAATTAAATAGGACTAAAGGTTAAAATTTGTTTAAAAAGGACAAAGAATAGAGATGGATTTTTTCATAGCACTCAAATTGTTTCCAAAACAAAAAAGCCTACATAACAATTGTGAATGTAAGCTTTATAAGGGAAATCCCCTATTAAAACAGTATTTTTTCAGGATTACCTTTCCTTATTTTTTCGTTTAATTTTAATTACTGTACCTGTATTGTCTGAATTTAACTCCATTTCAATATCCATTTTCCGCACCATAAGATCCACAATAGATAGTCCAATTCCCGCTCCTTTTTCATTAGAGGTATTAGACATTCCTCTCCCATGATCTACTATAACAATAGCATCAAATTCTTCTGTTGATTCTGATTTTACCGAAAGGAATTTTCCACTTTTTGCATGTCGTAATACATTCTGCAGTACATTATCCAGGATTCTATCCATCCAAAGGGGATCTATCTTCCACTTATTTTCTTCAAAAGGGGAGAGTTCCACCTCGATTTCGAATCCTTCTTTTTCAAAGAGTGGATACCATGAAGCCAGAGATGTACGTACCTGACGGATGATATCAACTTCTTCTGGATTGAACTTTAATTTGCTGGCTGTAAGTAACGTATAAGACATCAAGTTCTCAATTAACCGGTCCAAATTTTTCATCGATTCTTCCGTGATTTTGACTGCTCTCTCTCCCTGATATGACAAATCTTCTTTTGAAATGGTGTATAGATGAGCTCTCATTTTCGTTAAAGGGGTACGTAAATCATGAGATAAATTAGCGATTAATTCCCGGCGCAGTTGCTCTTCCTCCTGTTCCCGATGTTTACTTTTTCGCAGTTCAGCAACCATTTGGTTAAACGTTTTTTCCAAGCTGCCAATCTCATCATTCTTTTTTACATCAATAGAGACAGGAAGTTGATCAGCATCCCGGATTTCCATAGCTTCCTGTAAATCGACTAACCGTTTTCGAATTCCTCTAAAAAATAATATAGAAATAAAAATAAACAAAATGATAATCAATAAGGCAAAAATAGATACAGTCTTCTCTCCTACTACATTATCCTCGTATAACGCAGATCTAGGGAGCTCAAAGACAATAAAACCATGTTCTTGTCTGTCTCCAACAAAGGCAATCACCGTAAAAGGGTCATCATCATAACGATCTTTAATAAATTGCGCTGTAAAGGAAGGAGTCCAATTCCTTGGTAACTCTTCTGTCACATCAAGTTTTGCTGCCAATTTACCATTAGCGTCTATCCAAAACATTGATGATTCTGGATACTTTTGTTTCCATCCCTCGAAATGATCCAAAATTCTTTTATCAGTTGGCCCATCTAAATGATTGGCTTCCTCATGCCACCTTTTCTCAATAGTATTGGCCTTATGTATATTTTCCTCTTGATTACCAGTGTATAAGAAAAGAACTGGTATAAGAAAGCCGATTTGCATAATAAATAGAGCGGTGAAGATTATTAAAATATATTTTGCCAGTAAGGATTTGAAGAACTTTTTCATTTTTTCACCCTATATCCTATACCACGAATGGTTTCAATAATTACAGGCTTTGCCGGATCCTTCTCGAGCTTTTCTCTTAAATAACGAATATGTACCATTAGCGTTTTGTCACCTTCTAAAAAATCTTCACCCCAAACCGCTTCATATATTTGTTCTTTTGTTAAGATTTGATTTAGATGGCGGAGAAAATATTGAAAAAGATGATACTGCTTCCCCGTTAATAAAATTTCTGTGCCGGTTTCTCGATTGAAAATTTGCAAGTCTTTGGTGTTAATGGTTAAATGTTGAATGTCGATTCGCTCATCACTTTTGGAAAAACGTCTTAATAGAACTTCGATACGGGCAGAAAGTTCATCAGGATGAAAAGGTTTTGTTACATAATCATCAGCAAACCTTAGACCTTCAATTTTATCCTCAATAGCTGTACGAGCAGAAAGCATTAAAATAGGTAAAGTCTGTTTTGCATGTTTAATGCGTTTTCCTAATGAAAATCCATCTAAACCTGGCAACATAACATCCAAAATGACAAGATCAACATTTGATAAGTATGAATCAACTCCTTCTCCAGACTGGTTCCATTCAACCTCATATCCTTTTTCCTGCAGATTCTTTGTAACCCATTTTCCAATATCCACTTCATCTTCTATGTACAACAATCGAACCATATTCACTCTTCCCTTTTTGTTGTTTCCTCAATTCTTCTATTCCTTGAATCTATTGTATCTCCTCCATCTCTTTATTGTAAGACAGAGATTCATTGGATGTTTCACATGATATAAAAAATGGACCCATTAAGGATCCATTTTCATTCAGGTTGTTAACGATACAAAAGGAGTATCTAAGAATATTCGGATCGCAGCAGTCCCATAATAACTGTATCATAATAATGGCCATCCACATATTCATTTTCCTTCAATCGACCCTCAATCCGAAAGCCACATTTTTGATAAGCTCGTATCGCTCGCTCATTTCCACTCCATGTATCCAGTTGAATTCGCCGTAAATTTAGGTTGTAAAATAAATGACGAATAAGTACTTTAAGGATATCTGTACCATACCCTTTATTCCAGTAGTCCTTTTCTCCAATGGATAGCCCAATAGTTGCTGTTCTGGTAACCATATTGACATCTCGGTAATCACATTTTCCAATATGTTTACAATCTTCTAATGTATACACGGAAAAAACACAACCATCTTGTTCATTAACTGAAGTCAGATTTTTTTCATAAAAAGCTTCCAGCGTTTCTAATGGTGTATTGTTGTATAAATAAAAATTAGAGCCTGACGCTAAATAAGCGAACTCCTCATCATTTCTCCATTTATATTGATTGACTAAATCTGATTTTGTTACCGGTCTAAGTTCTATTCTTTTCCCCTTTAACAATGTGATGCCTGCCTTTCATAACATTTTTCTCTAAAGCGTATTTGACTTCTCCAACTGTCTCTAATTGATTGGGCTTAGCCATAAGACATCACACCTTTCTATATATTGAAGTTATTATACCATATTTTTAAAATTGTATGACATATTCATCAAACTTTATAAACCTTTATAAGTAAGAAAGCATATTAAGGTCCCATCACTTTTACGTTCATACTAGGCTTTAATCAAACACACCAATTATAATCACGATCCTTTAAGATTATTTATTCATACTTGTACCAAAGCTTTGTATAATCCACCCATCCCCAAGCATTTATGTGTATCCCTTGTAGATTCCTTGAATAAATCGCAAATTGTTGTAACCGATATAAATGAATAAATCCGTATTCCCTACAGATCTGAGCTTCTAATTCCTTAAAAGAATTTAAAAGATTATATTCACTTTTTGATTGTATCAATATGTCAATTTCGTTAAGGAAACTATCAGATAGAAATTGTCTTATTAAACTATGATTTCCTTTGAAAGCTGATAGATATGTGTAAAACAAGTTTTCATCAATTAGCTGTTCTCCTAGTACCATATCCGCTTTATCAACTAACCTCTGCTGGTGTAATTCTTTGTAAGGTAAAAAGTGAACAGAGACCTCAATTCCCATTTGGCTGCACAGTTCCTTTTGTATCCAGTTCACATCACTTTCATTTCCTGCACCATAATAAGTAAATAGACGTAAACACTCACCATTGTAGCAGCTCCTTTTAAGACAATGCTCTGCGATTGAAAAATCACGAGTTAAAGCATTCTTATCTTCCAATTCATAAACCATTCGGAAAGCTGGAACAAACCTACAAAGGGACGAGTGTGATAGTAATTTTTGAATGCTTCCAATTTCAGTTTCTCGTTATTATTTTCCCTGACCTGATATGGACCTGTACCAATAGGAAGGAAATGAAAATTTTTTATTTGATCATTTGGAACAACGCTTCCACCTAAAGAAGCTACCAAATGAAGAAAGTAAGGCGTTGAAGTTTCTAGTTCAAATTGTACCGTATATTTGTTTAATGGAATTACTTTTTTTATTAAAGATGTTATCCAATGATAAACTGACCCATTATATCGATGTCTTTGAAAGCTGTAACAAACATCATCAGCAGTCATTTCATTACCGTGATGGAAATATACATCCTTTCTTAAATAAAAAATCCATTTAGTATAGTTACATTCATGGCGCCAATGGTGTACCAACCCGGGAAGATGTTTATTCGTTTCTTCATCATAGGTTACTAGTTGATTAAATATATGTCTCATTATATGGTTTTCTGTTCGTCGATTAATTAAAGCTGGATCTAGTACCGGTAGTGTTCGATAGGAAGGAAACTGCAACCGGTCAATATCATCCGTTTTCCTTTGAGTTTCCTCATGCAACAAAGAATAAAATATCCAATCTATGAATTCATGTTGCATTTTTCGGTTATGCGTAAACTTTCTTAATAAACTGATTAAACAGGCATTTATCCTTATAATTAATTGTTTCTTATTTTAACAATATCCTATAAGACGCTTATAGCCTTATGCTTTAAGGTTAAGCATGAGGTGATGAAGTTGTATTTACCACTCTTGAGAAATAAAAATATCCTTTATTTTTTACTGGGCGGAGGAATTTCAAGATTAGGGGATGCGTTAACAGGTATGGCTTTTTTGTTTCTTGCCTATGACCTTACAGGCTCCACCGTACATACGACTGGCATGGCTATTGTAGAAACCGTCCCCTATCTATTGTTTGGTTTAATCGGTGGAGTGATGGCTGATTGGCTGTCACGAAAACCATTATTGATTGTGCTGGATATCATACGAATCCCCTTAGTCTTATCTATTTTCGTGCTTGATCACTTACATTTACTAACGTATAGTCATTTACTTATTGTAAGTTTCTTCATTCAAACTTTAGGTTGTTTTTTCAATCCAACACATCGAGCGGTTTTACCGATTATTACAGATACAGAAGAAAGAGCTGCAGCTAACAGTTTTAATGATACGTTAGGACGGGGAGTGACCATTTTAAGTCCGATTATATCTCTTTGGTTGTTATCCTATGGTGCGATTTATTTTTTTGTTGTAGATGCCTTAACATATGCAATAAGTGTCTTTTGCCTATTCCAATTCACCGAGCAGATAGCACCGGTTAAAAAATCAGTTAAAGGGGTTTTTCTTGCTATTAGAGACTTTTTTGCCTGGACAAGACAGCAAAAAGCGATTCAAACCTTATTTGTCTTCACGTTTATCGTGGTATTCTTCAATACATGGGTATGGGAGGTAGGAATTTTACTAGCATTAAATGAAATGACAACAAATAGTGAAGAATTATACAGTATTCTTCAAGGGGTTTTTGGAGGAACTGTGATTGTAACCAATCTCATACTACCTTACTTCATTAAAAAAATGAATCTTAAAATCTATGTATTCGGATCCTTAGTTTGGGGACTTGGTGTTAGTTATTATGGAATCCTTTATCAAATGGAACATTTCTTTATTGGTATCATACTGGTTGGAATAGGTCTGCCCATAGCCAGTCTGACCAGAGTCTATCTGCTTCAAGCACTCGTTCCTGAACATAAATTAGGCCGAGCATTCAGCTCCAATGCCTTCCTTCTTTATTTATCAAACACCCTATCTTTACTTATGTTTGGGGTACTAGTTTTAATATTTCCAGTACAATGGCTTATGATTGGGAGTGGTCTTTCCATTTTCATGTTTAGCCTGTTATGTTTAGCGATTTTTACGATAAGACAGACGAAATTCACTCGGCGTTTTTCCATAAACCCTTTTAAATAGCTGGTTATAAGAAGAGATATTTCGAAAGCCAACTTTAAGTGCTATAGATAGTATGGAATCATCTGTATAACGTAACCATTCTTGTGTCTTAAGTAATCGGTATATTTGCAACCAGGAGTAAGGTGATAAGCCTGTCTCTTTTTTAAACAAATGGGCAAATTGATATTTATTTACACCGGCCAGGATAGCCATATCATCAAGTGTCCATTCCATATCATAACTTTGTTTTAAGGCATCCACAACATCTTCTAAAACACTTGGGAGATGAATGGATGGCAATACTTGTTGATGTGTGCCTGTTCCATACTGAAGCATTAATAATGCTAGCTGAATCATGCTGTTATCCAAAAATAATTCCTGTGTATTTAAAGAGGTGTCTACACGATGATTAAAATATGTTTTCATGAAAGAAACCCAACTGGATAGTTGTTGATTTTTAGAGGCGACAAATGCAAACTCAGGATCTATTGGCACCATCCCTAATTGATCAGCCATTTCTTTTAGCAAGGAATAATTTACTTCAACAAGGAATTTTTCATCCGTTACATGAAGCTGTTTGTGCTCAATCTTTGGATTCAATATTAGAAAATGATTAGTATCAAGCGTAATGTCACCCTGGTTGCGTGACTGAAAAACACTCTTTCCATAACCCGAAAAAATAAACTTATATGAATCGTCACTTCTCCAGTTTCGTTCACCTAAATGATCATTTCGCATGAGAAGTAGGCCGTTTTGATGTTCAACAATCATCATGAGAGTCCCCTTTGCCTTTTATATTGTGAATGCAAAATTATAAAAATACATTTTAAGTTTACATGAAAACAGTAGACCCACAAAGGTTCAAACAGCTAGTTATCGTTTAAGATTTCTTTGAAATAAAGCAAGCATACCACTAGCAGGCATGCTTGCTTTTTCATGGATTTTAACTTCCAGCAACGTCACGCTTTGTAAAAAATAACCATGACAAGAGTAAAAATACTGCATAATAAACAAGTAACACGGTAATCGAAAAGCCTAAAGACATTCCTTCTATCAATGAAGTGTTTCCATTTGCATATTGGCTTAAATCTGTATTAGCAAATAGAATATACTTGGACCATGAACGTTCTGCAAAAAAGAGGACAATTTGATTGCCGGCCATCATAAGAAAAATCGCTAATCCAATCGCAATCGTGCTATTTCGAAATACAGAAGAAATCATAAATGCGAAAGTAGCCATCATTACCAGATTCACAAGTTTATAACCATACCCAGTGATGATCTCATTAATAACCGAAACATACGCTAATCCATCACCCTGGTCTAATACAACTTTAGGATCTATACCTTCAATCCCAAAGAAAAGAGCCCCGATAATCCATGAAAATACTAAAACAAATACTAGGGTAAATAGCGCAAATAATAGTACTGTTATATATTTCGACAACAGAATTTTTGTCCTTGTAATTGGGCGAATCAGTAATAATTTAATTGTTCCCCATCTAAACTCATTTGCAACAATACCGGCCGCAACAATAATTGTTAACAAACTTACAACAGATAGAAGCATTTCATTTTCCATCACAAACTGCCATGCCCCATAGCTTACCGGCTGAATATCCTGTTCTAAATAATAATTGTTTTTTTCAATTTGTGCCGTATTCATACCTTGAAATGCCTCTTTATCTTCCATTTCCTGCGTTAACTCTTTATTTTCTTCCTGTAAAACCTCGCGCCAGTTTTCCTGCTCGTATTGTTCTCCAAGATTACCAACTGAATTCGAGACTATCGCTATTCCAAGTATGATAACACCTAAAACAATATACATAATCTTCGATGATTTTTGTATGTATAGTTTTTTCAGTTCATTATAAATCAGATGAAATAAGTTACTCAATTGTATTCTCCCCTATCAAGTCAAAAAATTTATCTTCTAAAGTAGATTTCGATACACTTACCTGAAAGATAGATACCTCATGTGATACGAGGAATTTAATTAGCTCTGGTATCTTTTCTTTGTCCCACTTAAAAGTAAGGCTTCCATTTTGGTGTACAACATCCATTTCATAGTCTTTTTTCAACAGTTCTAATGCTTTATCCGCTGGGGAAACCTCCATACTTACCTCGCTATGTTGATTAGTGTTCGTGGATGAGTCATTTACCGCTTGTGTAGCAACAAGTTCCCCATTTTTAAGGACACCAATTCGATCACACATCAGTTCAACTTCAGTTAATAAATGACTGGACACAATAACTGCTACATCCTCTTCCTCTGCTAATTTTCGAATATACTGGCGGATTTCCCGTATACCAGCTGGATCCAGTCCATTTGTGGGTTCATCCAAAATTAAGACAGACGGACGATGCAATAGAGCTTGTGCAATACCCAAGCGTTGACGCATACCTAACGAATATTTTCCTACTTTTTCATTCAACGCATTCTCAAGGCCTACAATATGTATCGCCTCTTTTATGCGTTCTTTCGTTATCCCTGGAATCATACGTGCATAATGATCTATATTTTGTGCCCCGGTCATAAAAGGGTACATTTCAGGATTTTCTACAATGGCTCCTACCTCTCGAACCGCTTTTTTATAGTCTGTTTTAATACTTTTTCCGAGAATTCGGACATCACCATCAGTTAGCTGCATTAAACCGACCATCATCCGAATTGTAGTTGTTTTTCCCGCTCCATTCGGACCAATAAAGCCAAACACTTCCCCCTTGTTAATGGAGAAAGACAGGCCTTTAATAATTTCCTTATTGCCTATTGTCTTTTTTACATTAATGAGTTCCATAGCTGCGTCTGTCATCTCACAGTCCTCCAATATTAATGATTTTAGCTTTACTACGATTAAAGAGAAAAAAGGTTTCAAACTGCTTATTTTTCTTAAATAATATTAACAGAAATTTACTATTGTCAACCCTTAACATCTATTAAACTACAACCCTTAAGTCCGGTAGATTAGATTATATCAAATAATAATATCCTCATTAACCTTCATGTAATTATAACAAAAGCCCATTTTTCGTTATCTTTGATTTTATGATTGGAAAAATGTATAATCCTTGTTAAAATTAATATGCATATTACCCATTGATTTAGTCGGGATTATGGAAGAGGTGAAGCTATGTCCTATCTTCATATAGAAAATGTAAACAAATCCTTTCAACGCAATACCAAACGTTCAGAAGACACAATACAAGCGTTGCAAACGATTAATTTATCTATCCATAATGGAGAATTTGTCTCTCTGTTAGGAACGTCAGGATGTGGAAAGTCCACCCTTTTATCCATGATTGCAGGTCTATCAAAACCATCATCAGGATCTATATCCTTAGCAGGAAATGAAATAAAGGAGCCAGGTCCTGATAAAAGTGTGGTTTTTCAAGAGCCTGCCTTATTTCCATGGATGTCTGTTAAAGAGAACGTAACCTTTCCACTTCGTCAAAAAATGAATAAGAAAGATCAGGAAAACATTGCCCTCCATTATTTACAAATGGTGCAGCTTAGTCAATTTGCGAATCAATATCCCCATGAGCTATCAGGGGGTATGCAGCAGCGCGTCGCGATTGCAAGAGCACTGGCAATGGACGCTAACTTACTTTTAATGGATGAACCCTTTGGAGCACTCGATGAACAAACTCGTACTGTCATGCAGGATGAATTAGAAAAAATCTGGATGGAAACACAAAAAACCATCGTATTTGTCACTCACAGTATTCGGGAGGCTGTAAAACTATCAGATCGAATCATGATTATGAGTGCAAGACCAGGCACTATTATTTCAGACTTTAAAGTAGATTTAAAACGTCCACGACAGCAAAAAGATTTAGCTTTATTAGAAGAAGAGATTATGGCTATTTTGAAAAAGGAAATTGATAATGTCATGAAAGAGGAGTTACAATATGCCAATCATCGTTAAACGGATTATTTTTTATGTCTGTCTGATTCTTCTTTGGCAGGGAATTGTCATGCTTGGTATATGGCCCGAATCAATGGTTCCTGGACCACTTGCCGTTGTGAATGAGATTTATGCTGGTTTTGCCGATATGACACTTGTTTATGATATTGTGGGCAGTTTTAAACATTTAATTATTGGTCTTATCATTTCTTTAATTATCGGAACTCTCATGGGTGTTCTTTTAGCAACGGTTAAATCAGCAGATGAAACATTGGGAAGTATGATTTTAGCCTTACAAAGTGTCCCAAGTATAGTATGGGTTCCACTTGCTATTATTTGGTTTGGTTTTACAGAGGCATCCATTATTTTTGTCGTTATTATTGGCGGTACATTTGTTATGGCAATGAATATGCGGATTGGAATTAAAAACGTTTCCCCTATCTTTTTAAAAGCCGCACGTACTATGGGGTCAAAGGGATTCGATTTATTTTTTAAAATCATTATTCCAGCTTCCATCCCTCACGCTGTAACTGGTGTTCGATTAGCGTGGGCGTTCAGCTGGCGTGCATTAATGGCGGCAGAAATGCTAAGTACAGGACCCGGACTTGGCTATACACTAAGCTACGCGTCAGACTTTAACAATATGGCTCTTGTTATTGGAATTATCATTATTATTGGTGTGATTGGCTCTGTGGTCGATCAACTGGTGTTCCAACGGATTGAAAATAAAGTGCTAAAACGTTGGGGTATGGAAAATTAAATTAACTTTACAACAAGAGAGGAGAATGAAATTGAAAAAATATCTAGGATTCATCATTTTAGGAAGTATGCTGTTGCTAGCAGCATGTGGCAGTAACAACAGCAGTTCATCTGACAAAGAGCAAACGGTGACCATTGGTTATTTCCCTAATTTAAATCACGCACCTGCAATGGTAGCCAAACAAAAGGAAATGTATGAGGATCATCTCGGTGAAAATGTGAATGTGGAATATCGTACGTTCCCGGATGGATCAACCTTTATGAAAGCACTCGCAACAGATGAAATTCAAGGGGGAATTGTTGGTCCTGGTCCAGCGATTAATAACTTTATTTCCGGTGTAGATGTACAAATCATAGGAGCCAGTTCTACAGGTGGAACGGTCATTGTCTCCCGTGAAGGGAGCGGGATTAAATCATGGGAGGACATAGAAGGCAAAACCTTCATCTCTCCAAGAGTTGGCTGTACCCATGATGTGCAATTTGAAACATTTATGAAGGATAAAGGAATTACCTCTGAACGAATCGGAGGGTCTATGAAGCATGTAACAGGTGAGCCTGCAAATTATCAATCGATGTTTGAAAATGAAAGTGTTGATGTAGCAACTGCTCCAGAACCGTGGGCATCTGTCCTTGAAAAGGAAGCAAATGCAAATGTTGTTGTTCCTACTAGTGAGGTTGCCTTCGGAGAAACGTTACCGGCTGCTGTATTTGTTACCAGCTCTGACATGGCAGAAAACAATGGTGATTTAATTCAAAAAATGATGGATGCTCATAAAGAAGCCGTCTCTTACATCCAGGATAACCCTGATGAAGCTGTCGATATAACGATTGAGGGCATTAAAGATATTACCGGTCAGGAATTAGAAAAAAGCGTAATAGAGAATGCATGGACACGTACAAACTTTACCTATAAAGTTGACGAAAATGTCATTAAGGAATTCGGTAATGCTTCCTATGACTTACAATTCCTTAAGGAAAAACCTGATTTTGAAGGATTTGTAAATCAAAGCTTTATTAACTAATATAGACTAAAAAAAGCCAGGAATTATCCATTGATAATCCCTGGCTTTTTGCCTTTTCAGGAAGATAAGGAAACTTCATCATCAACTGGTGCATCATCCATAACTCGAACGAACTGACCCTTATTATACGGATATCCAGATTCAGTAATTTTGACTCTGACCAGCTTCCCAATCATCTCTTCACGAGCTTCTAGTTTTACCTTTAAATAATTATCTGTGTATCCCACAAAAATATTGCTGTTGTCTGAATCCTCTTTTGAGCGCTCTTCAGGAATCACTTCCAGTACTTCTCCTTCATATCCAGAGGCATATTCCTTTGCTAATTGATTGGATAATTCAATCAAGCGATGAACACGTTCATGTTTTATTTCATCATCCACTTGATCTTTCATACGAGCTGCAGGTGTACCAGTACGCTTGGAAAATGGGAATACGTGTAATTCAGAATAACCGATTTCTTTAACAAAATTATACGTTTCCATAAACTCTTCTTCGGTTTCTCCAGGGAAGCCAACAATAACATCAGAAGTAATCGCAAGGCCAGGAAGAGCCCTTTTAATTTTATCAATTCTTTGTTTATAAAAATCAGTGGTATATTTTCTGCGCATTCTCTTTAGAACAGTATCTGAACCTGCCTGCAAAGGAATGTGCAAGTGACGTACAATTTTTTTCGATTTGTCTAACACATCAATTACTTCATCGGTAATCTGACTTGCTTCAATAGAAGAAATCCGAATACGTTTCAATCCATGTACTTTACTTTCCAAATCACGTAGGAGCTGAGCGAAGTTATAGTCCTTCATATCCTCGCCATAACCTGCCGTATGAATTCCCGTTAAGACAATCTCCTTATAACCTGCATTCACAAGTTGTTGTGCTTGTTTTAATACATCTTCTGGCTTACGTGAGCGTAATAAACCACGGGCCCATGGAATAATACAGAACGTACAGAAGTTATTACAGCCTTCCTGGATTTTAAGTGAGGCACGTGTGCGATCAGTAAACGCAGGTACATCCATCTCTTCAAATTCACGCGTCTTCATAATCTTTTGTACACCATTAATTGGCTGACGCGTTTTCTTGTATTCTTCTATGTAATCAATCATCTTTTTACGATCCTGTGTACCTACGATAACATCCACACCTGGAATCTCCATAATTTCACCGGGAGACGTTTGAGCATAACACCCTGTTACACAAACAACGGCATCTGGATTTTTACGAACGGCTCGACGAATCGTTTGTCGGCTTTTTTTATCACCAGTATTTGTCACGGTACACGTATTAATAACATAAACATCTGATTTTCGATCAAAATCCACTCGTTCATAACCATTTTCCTTAAAAAAATTCCAAATGCCTTCCGTTTCATAATGATTCACTTTACATCCCAGTGTATGAAAAGCTACAGTTGGCATAACCATCACCTCAATTCTTCAAATTGGTACGACATTACAGAAAGGAAATACAATGGAGCCGTTTCTGTTCGCAAAATCCTCGGTCCAAAGCGTGTAAAGTCAAATTCCTCTTTCATAAGCTGTTCCAATTCTTGCTGTGAGAATCCTCCTTCAGGGCCAACCACAGTGAGAACGTGCTCATCTGGCTGGATTTTCTTAATAATATTCCCTAAAAGAGTCGGTGAATCCTTTTTTGCCTCTCCTTCACTTGCTACAATTAAATGATCAAAATAATGCGCACTCTGCAGGAGTTCTTTAAAACTTTTGATATCTTCAATGCTTGGAATCGTTGTTCGATGAGATTGTTCACTAGCTTCCTTAGCAATTTTTTCTAATCGCTTTATCTTTTTGTCAGCCTTCTTTTGATCCCATTTTACAACGGAACGATCTCCCTTAAAAGGGATGAAGGAATAGGCCCCTAGCTCTGTTCCCTTTTGAACGATTAAATCAAGTTTATCCCCTTTTGGTAAGGCTTGAGCAATCGAAATATTGACAGGCATATCTTTTTGTTCATTTAACCATTTCACTATCTTACTGGTAATTTCATTTACTGAAACGTCCACAATTTCACACAGGGCTGCTTTTCCCTTTGGGTGGTTGCAAATAATGTGATCTTCCTTTTTCATCCGCATCACATTGGAAATGTGGTGAGCGTCATCATCTTTTAAAATAACCTTTTCTTCAGTCCATCCAGACTCTGGAACAAAGTATCGCTGCACAATACCCTACCTACTTTCACTCAGAAGGTTTTTTTGCTACGAATGATATCCAATCTTCCATTTGATTCGTTTCTACAATTTCAAATCCCAATGACTCTAAATTATTTTTTACATCCTCTTTTTTTCCTTGAATGATACCTGATGTAATAAAAATTCCACCAGGTTTAAGAAGCTGGTAAGCATCTTGTGTAAATTGAACAATAATTTCAGCTAAAATATTGGAAACGATGACGTCAGCCTCTACATCAACACCATTTAACAAATCATTTTGCTTGGCTTCAATTTGATGATGAACTTTATTAAGTTTAGCATTGATTGTGGTGCTCTTAACAGCTATATCATCTAAATCATAAGCATAAACCTGCTTAGCTCCAAATAAAACAGAAGAAATACTTAAAACACCTGAGCCAGATCCTACATCTAATAGGATATCATCCTGTTGAACATATTGTTCGAGCGCTTGCAGACTTAAAACCGTTGTAGGATGTGTCCCTGTACCGAAAGCCATACCAGGGTCTAATTCGATAATGATTTCATCACTTTCAACTGGTTTATAGTCTTCCCAGGTAGGGATGATCGTCACTTTTTCAGATATTTTCACTGGCTTATAGTACTTTTTCCAGGCCGTTGCCCATTCTTCTTCGTTTATTTCGCTAATCGTTACTTTATTTTTCCCAATATCAATATCAAATTGAATGAGATTATTAATGGCTTGTTTAATTTGCTCAACGGTCTCTCCAAGGAAACTATTTACAGGCAAATAAGCTTTCACATAAACGCCTTCTTCAGGATAATCGTCTGGATTAAGTTCAAAGACTTCACCATACCTCGAATCATGATCTTTTACTAAATCATACGCATCTTCAATGACTACACCACTGGCTCCAATCTCATGTAAAATATTCGAGATGGGTTCAATTGCCTCATTCGTCGTATGGATGCAGATTTCAGACCACTTCACAAGTAATCAACTCACTTTTCCCTAATTTTGCTTTTTACAACAAACCAACCCTTATCAACTCGTTTTAAGCCTCACCTTTAAAAGCTCGCTTCATCCGTTGAAAAATATTGTCCTGTTGTTCGTCTGTTGCCTCATTGCCACTAATTTCATTAAATTCACGAAGCAATTCTTTTTGTCGATCACTTAAATTCTTAGGTGTAATCACGCGTACTTTAATATGCTGATCACCTTGGCCTCTTCCATGAACGTTTGGTGCCCCTTTCCCTCTTAAACGGAAATAAGTTCCTGTTTGCGTACCAGCCGGAACCTTCAATTTCACTTTACCATGAACAGTTGGGACTTCCAGTTCATCTCCTAAAGCAGCTTGTGCAAACGTTAAAGGCAGTTCACAGCGTATATCATCTCCATCACGCTCAAAAAACTCATGTGACTGGACTCTGGCCACTACGAAAAGGTCACCAGCAGGCCCACCATTTACTCCTGGTTCTCCATGACCTGCAACACGAATTTGCTGACCATTGTCAATACCAGCTGGAATGGAAATATGAATCTTCTTATGAGTTTTTACCTTACCGGAACCGCCACAAGTACGGCATTTATCTTTAATAATTTTTCCGGTACCTTCACAATAATGACAAACCCGACGATTGACAACACGACCAAACGGTGTGTTTTGCTCCTGGTTTAACTGACCTGAACCATTACAGTGAGAGCATGTTTCAGGATGACTGCCAGCCTTGGCACCCGTACCGTTACAAGTATCACAGGTTTCCTCTTTAGGGATTTGAATATCTGTTTCTTTACCAAAAATAGCTTCTTCAAAGGTTAAGTCCATGGTGTACTGAAGATCTGCACCTTGTCTAGGTGCATTCGGATCGCGACGTCTTCCGCCACCGAAGAACATATCAAAAATATCACCAAATCCACCAAAATCTTCGGCACCAAAACCACCGAAACCACCCTGGCCAGCTCCACCATTAGCACCTGCATGGCCGAACTGATCATATTGAGCTCTCTTTTGCTGATCACTTAATACTTCATAAGCTTCTTTTACTTCTTTAAACTTTTCGGATGCATTCTCTTCTTTACTTACGTCTGGATGATATTTTCTTGCAAGTTTTCGGTATGCCTTTTTAATATCATCCTTAGAGGCATCTTTAGATACCCCAAGTACTTCATAATAATCTCGTTTACTCACTTGCCAATCACTCTCCCGACTCTTCTCACATAAAGTTTATCATAACATTCTAGTAAATGATGCGCAATCTGCCAATCATCTAGTTTTTTACATAACCGATATATGGCGTAACGTTTAAAAAGCCAAAGCCAAGATATCCCCTGACTTTGACTTTTTAACTAAATACAGTGTTTAAATAGAATCTTTTATCGTCTTAGACTTATTTATTCTGATTATCGTCGTTAACTTCTTCATAATCTGCGTCTACAACATCATCGCCTGATCCACCAGCAGTACCTTGATCGCCTGCTTCACCTTGTTGAGCTTGTGCTTGTTGTTGAGCCTGCTCGTAAAGTTTAACAGAAAGGTTTTGAACCTGCTCTTCTAATGCTTCTTTCTTAGCTTTAATATCTTCTATGTCTTCACCTTCAAGTGCTTTTTTCAAGGCTTCTTTTGCATCTTCTGCTTTTTGTTTCTCTTCATCTGTAACTTGTTCGCCTAAGTCTTTAATGGTTTTATCAGTTGTGAAGACGAGTTGATCTGCTTCATTACGAAGATCAATTTCTTCACGGCGTTTTTTATCTTCTTCTGCATTTTCTTCTGCTTCTTGAACCATACGATCTACTTCGTCATCGGAGAGACCAGAAGAAGATTTAATCGTAATAGATTGTTCTTTATTTGTACCCTTATCCTTCGCACGAACATTAACAATACCATTTGCATCAATATCAAAGCTTACTTCAATTTGTGGTACTCCACGTGGAGCTGGTGGAATATCGGTTAATTGGAAACGGCCAAGTGTTTTATTATCTTGAGCCATTTCTCTTTCACCTTGTAATACGTGAATATCAACAGCTGTCTGGTTGTCAGCAGCAGTAGAGAAAACTTGAGACTCACTAGTTGGAATCGTTGTATTGCGTTCGATTAGTTTTGTAGTCACACCACCCATAGTCTCAATACCTAAGGAAAGTGGAGTTACGTCTAATAGAACTACGTCATTCACATCTCCTTGAAGCACTCCACCTTGAATAGCTGCACCAAGTGCTACTACTTCATCAGGGTTTACTCCTTTAGAAGGATCTTTACCGATTTCCTTACGAAGGACCTCTTGTACAGCTGGGATACGAGTAGAACCACCAACAAGAATAACTTGATCGATATCATTTGCACTCATATCTGCATCCTGTAAAGCACGGCGTGTAGGTCCCATAGTACGTTCTACTAAATCATTGGAAAGCTCCTCAAATTTGGCGCGTGTCATGTTCATTTCCAAGTGTAGTGGACCAGCGTCACCAGCCGTAATAAATGGCAAGGAAATTTGTGTCTGACTTACACCGGATAATTCTTTCTTCGCTTTTTCAGCAGCATCTTTTAAGCGTTGTTGAGCCATTTTATCTTGGGATAGGTCAATACCATTTTCTTTCTTGAATTCTGCAACCATATGATCGATGATAACCTGGTCAAAGTCGTCACCACCAAGGCGATTGTCACCTGCAGTTGAAACCACTTCAAAAGTACCGTCGCCGATATCCAGGATGGAAACGTCAAAAGTACCTCCACCAAGGTCATATACTAACACGGTTTGATCTTTGTCTTGATCAATTCCGTAAGCTAATGCAGCTGCTGTTGGTTCGTTTATAATTCGCTCAACTTCAAGACCTGCGATTTTACCTGCATCTTTTGTTGCTTGACGTTCTGCATCGTTGAAATAAGCAGGTACGGTAATAACAGCTTTTTCTACTGTATCCCCTAGGTAATCTTCAGCATAAGATTTTAGATGCTGCAGAATAATAGCTGAAATTTCCTGAGGTGTATATTCTTTGCCTTCAATTTCAACTTTATAATCTGTACCCATATGGCGTTTAATCGAAATAATCGTGTTTTCATTGGTGATTGCCTGACGCTTAGCAACTTCCCCTACTTGTCTTTCACCATTTTTAAACGCAACAACAGATGGAGTTGTACGATTACCTTCAGGGTTTGGAATTACTTTTGCTTCATCGCCTTCCATAACGGCAACACAAGAGTTTGTTGTACCTAAATCGATACCAATAATCTTACTCATAATCATTCTTCCTCCTTTTAATCTATTTATGTAGTTTAGTTATTGGTTTACCTTTACCATTGCTGGACGAATTACACGATCTTTTAATAAATACCCTTTTTGTAAAACTTCCGTAACGGTGTTGGATTCTTTTTCTTCATCTGAATCTTGCATAACAGCTTGATGTAGATTAGGGTCAAAAGGCTGTCCTTCTGCCTTTATCTCTTCAACCCCAGCTTTTTCTACAGCAGAAAGGAGCTGGCGATAAATCATATTCATACCCTCGACAAAATTCTCCATCGCCTCTTCATTAGTGTCTGTCTGTAAAGCACGCTCAAAGTTATCTAAAATAGGCAAAAGATCTGTGACCACATCTTGTGATTTATACTTAAGATCATTTTCCCGTTCTTTTTTTGCGCGACGCTTATAATTGTCGAAGTCAGCTTGTACTCTTATTAGCTTTTGATATATATCTTCTTTCTCTTTCTTTAAAGCTTCTAATTCTTCTTTTTCTTGAGGTTGGTTATCTTCTGTTTCTTCAGCTTGAGAATCTTTCTCTTCCGCTTCTTTTTCCTGGTTGTTTTCTTCAGGCTGTGCTTCTTCTTGTTCTTCCATTTCTTCAAAGACTTCTTCTTTATTTTCTTCGCTCATCTCTGTCACCTCTCTTTCCCTTAAACAAAATAACCGTTTAAGAATATATCATGAAATAATCAAGATTTAAAGAACAAAGCATAGGTTCTCAAAATTTTGCTCTTAGCTATTTATTCAAAAAAGATGGATGGGGGAAATACACAAAATTCCCCATCTATTATCTATTACCTAATCTAATAATTTTGATACCAGGCCCTAAAGGTTTTACTCATCTGTCCGGAAAGAACGTTTAGTAATGAAACAACCTTTGAATAATCCATTCGTGTTGGACCTAATAAAGCAATTGTCCCCATGTGCTCCTCACCTAAAGTATAGGAGGCTGTAATTAAACTGCAGTCCTTCATTGCTTCAATTTCATTTTCATGTCCTATGACAACATTAACCCCGTGATCTTGAGATCTGAGTAAAGGAGCAATTTCCCGCTCTTTTTCAATTGCTGAAAACAAATCCCTTACTTTATCAATATTCTTAAACTCTGGTTGATTCATAATGTTTGTCCGGCCGCTCACATACAACTTCGTTGGCTGTTCACTAAATAATGCAGCCTGAATATAATCATAGGTTTTCCTGAAGTTGTTAGTGTGCTTCTTCAATAATGTCACCACTTCACTCTCAATCTTCTGATTCAATTTATATATGGGGACACCCTGAAGTTTTTCATTTAAAATATTAACCGTTTTTTCAATTTCTGAAGGATCTAATTCGACAGGAATTGTAAATGAGCGATGTTCTACGTGTCCTGTATTGGTTACCAGAATAGCTACTGCTGAGTGCGTATTTAATGGTAAAATCTGCAGCTGCTTTAATTCTGTTTCAAATACTTCTGGCCCTAAAATAATAGATGTATAATTTGTTAAATCTGAAAGAATTTGTGCAGATTTATTCACTACCCGTTCAAATTCCATCAACTGTTCACCAAACATCGCTTGAATTCGCTTAATGTCCTGTCTGGATAGCGAAAATGGTGACATTAAGTGATCAACATAGAAACGGTATCCTTGTTCAGATGGTACTCGACCGGAAGAAGAATGGGTTTTCTCTAAAAATCCTAATTCCTCTAAATCAGCCATTTCATTACGTATAGTTGCAGAACTATACTTTACATCATTCCTTTTAGATATGGCCCTTGAACCAATCGGCTGAGCACTATGGATAAAATCATCAATAATCACTTGTAAGATAAGTAATTGACGTTCTGTAAGCAAGATGATCACCTCTGTTAGCACTCCGTGTTATCGAGTGCTAATTCTAATAATAACTTATCAAACGGATATAGGATTGTCAATAATCAAGGATCAGCTTAGGTCAAGAAAAACCATAAACAGTATTAACTGATAATAACATCCTTATCAAGTAGAAAGGATGCAAACACTTCATTTCCAAACAACCTCCCCTGAGGTGTGAGCTTCACGGCATCTTGCGCTTCTACTAACCAGCCTTTCTGTTTTAGCTGGTCGATTTCTTCATGATAAAGATTCTTCATTGTGATTCCATATTTTCTGTAAAATGCTGACTTTGATACCCCTTGAGATTTTCGCAGCCCCAGAAACATTTCTTCCTCAATTTGTTCTTTCTTTGTGATCATTTCCTCATGTAAAACCGGTTTTTCATCCTTCATTAGACTATCAATATAATGATTTACAGGGCGCAAGTTGACAAGACGTTTACCATTGATATACCCATGAGCCCCTGCTCCAAATCCAAAGTAATAAGCATTATCCCAATAAACCAGATTATGCTGGCTTTCATAGCCAGGCTTTCCAAAATTACTAATCTCATAATGATACAAGCCATGATTTTCCATTTTATTCACAAGACTTTCATACATATCTGCCTCTACATCCTCAGGCGGCTTGCTTAATTTACCTTTCTTATACCGGATATAAAAAACCGTTTTTGGTTCAATTTGCAGAGCATATGCTGAATAGTGCGGTAATTGATAGTCCAGTGCAGCCTGTAATGTTTTCTCAAAATGCTCTAATGTCTGATTAGGTAACGCATAAATAAAGTCCATACTTATATTTGTTAATCCATTTGATTGTAAAGCTTGTACGGTCTGGTCAACATCACGTACTTGATGATTCCGATTTAATGTCTTTAAAAACTCATCATCCAGTACTTGAACGCCTAAAGATATACGATTAACTCCATAATCCTTTAGCATTTTCGCTTTTTCCTGAGAAAATTCACCGGGATTTGCTTCTACTGTGAACTCGTTACAACTGCTCACATCAAAATATTGATTCACAATCCTTAATAGTTTTTCAAATTGGGGATCAGACAAACTCGTAGGTGTTCCACCCCCTATATAAATGGTTTTTACATGACGCTTTTGTTCTCCAATATATAATTTAATCTCTTTTTGCAATGCGTCTAAATATTGATTGGCCAGAGATTCATTATAGTAAATCTTAGTGAAATCACAGTAATGACAAATCTCATGACAAAAAGGGATATGGATATATACAGATTGGACCACAGGCCTCACCCTTCTTTATAAGTTTTTATTGTCAGGCTTTAATAACCGGAACCTTATTGGATCCCGACCAGTCGCCTTCGCTTTTCTTTGTCCAGCTATGGCTCCTAGGTCCCGAGCAGACATAAGCATAATCCACTACGTGGCGAAATGCATGCCACTCCGTGAATTTTGCTTATGCAGTCGGACCTGTTCAGTCGCCTCCGCTTTTCTAATGTCCAGCTGCGGCTCCTAGGTCTGGGTGGATATAAGTCAAAGCCATTCCGTGGCATAACTCGTGCCACTCCATGTCTTCGGCTTATACCAACAGACCTAATCAGTCGCCTCCGCTTTTCTAATAAAAAGGAAAACCGCAAGAATTCATCCTGCGGCACCTTAATCAATTCATCAATCATCATCATCCATTTTTAACACAGACATAAAGGCTTCTTGAGGTATTTCTACTTTGCCGACCATTTTCATACGCTTTTTACCTTCTTTTTGTTTCTCAAGGAGCTTTCTCTTTCTGGAGATATCTCCTCCGTAACATTTAGAGAGTACATTTTTTCTCATCGCTTTAATGGTAGAACGTGCCACAATGTTATTTCCAATGGCCGCTTGAACTGGCACTTCGAACTGCTGTCTAGGTATAATCTTTTTCAGCTTTTCGACAATGCTTTTTCCTCGTTCATAAGCAAAATCACGGTGTACGATAAATGATAACGCATCGATTTTTTCTCCATTAAGAAGGATATCCATTTTAACCAGATTCGATGGTTTATAGCCCTTCAATTCATAGTCAAAGGATGCATACCCTTTCGTTTGGGACTTTAATTGATCGAAAAAGTCATAAACAATTTCCGATAAAGGAATATCATATACAATATTAACACGATTTTCGTCTAAATATTGCATATCGATAAATTCGCCACGCTTACCCTGGCAAATTTCCATAACAGGACCAACGAAATCATTTGGTACCATAATAGTAGCATTAACAAATGGCTCTCTAATCTCCGAAATTAATTGTGGATCAGGCATTAAGGAAGGGTTATCAATGATTTTTACTTCTTCATTCTCTACTTCCACTTCGTAAATTACACTTGGAGCCGTTGTAATTAAATCAATATTAAATTCCCGCTCAATTCTTTCCTGAATAATCTCCATATGAAGAAGCCCCAAAAAGCCGCAACGAAAACCAAAGCCTAATGCTTGGGAGGTCTCGGGCTCATACTGTAGCGAGGAATCATTTAATTCTAACCGTTCTAAGGCTTCACGCAAATCATTATAAGCATTTGAATCCACAGGAAATAGTCCACAATATACCATTGGATTTAACCGTTTATAACCAGGTAAAGGTTCACTAGCCGGATTTTCAGCCAGTGTAATGGTATCTCCTACCCGAGAGTCGCCTACGTTTTTAATTGATGCCGTTAAAAACCCTACATCTCCAACTGACAATCTATCTTTAGGAACAGGATTCGGGTTAAATACACCAAGTTCGTTCACCTCAAATTCTTTACCGTTGGCCATCATTTGAATCTTATCGCCAACCTTGATGCTCCCCTCTTTTACAGTTATATAACATATTACACCTCGATACGAGTCATATAACGAATCGAAAATAAGTCCTTTTAGAGGCTCTTCCGGATCTCCTTCCGGGGCAGGGATATCTTCAACAATCCGCTCTAATATTTCATCAATTCCGATTCCTGACTTAGCTGAAGCTAATATGGCATCATCCGCATCAATTCCGATCACATCTTCAATTTCCTGTTTAACCTTCTCTGTATCTGCACTTGGTAAATCAATTTTATTAATGACTGGAATAATTTCCAAATCATTGTCCATGGCTAAATACACATTAGCGAGGGTTTGAGCCTCGATACCTTGTGCAGCATCCACAACTAAAATAGCACCTTCACAGGCCGCTAAGCTTCGGGAAACTTCATATGTAAAATCTACGTGTCCAGGTGTGTCAATTAAATGAAACACATATTCCTCACCTGATTTTGACGTATATTGCAATTGAACAGCATTCAATTTGATGGTAATCCCTCGCTCACGTTCTAAATCCATACCATCCAGAAACTGCTCCTTCATTTCTCTTTGCGATAATGCTTTCGTTTTTTCTAAAATTCGATCTGCCAAGGTAGACTTACCATGGTCGATATGGGCAATAATCGAAAAGTTTCGTATGTTCTTTTGGTTTACGTTAGTCAAAATCCCATCACTCCTGTTTTTTGCAACCACAATGCTACGTTTGATTATAGCAATAGGACAGGAATCATTCAATCAAACATCATCTAAAAGGTCATTTTTCATTTAAATAGCCTATTATAACCGGTAAATAAAATCTGAAATTTGATAGGCCCCCGCTACTAATAAATTATAAAACCATTTCACGCTGCTTTCTAAGACAGATGCTATTTTCCCGGTTAATGAACTGCCTTGAATTTCCTGATAGGATTCCTTTTTTTCCTCTATCGACTTTTGCTCGAAGGATTGTCCCATCACCTCTACCTCATAGGAATCTTCCTGCTTATTTGATTCCAGTGCGTCATAGTTTTCTGTTTCATTTCCACTTAATTGATTCATTCCTGTACCAGCCTGATCAAACCCGACGATAACACCTACTAAAAATAAAATAACCATTAAAAAAAACATAAACGTAAACCGGACCATATTATCAGCTCCCCATTTGCTTTAATCTGCCAAATGCCATTCTAGTAACTCTATTAAAAATATATGTATATGTAATGAAAACTAGAACAGGGAAAATAGAACCAGGAAAAGTCGGAAAGGAAGAGTTTGGGACATAACAAAGTCGATCAACCCTAAAAAACGACCTAAGCAGAGGAAATATACGCAAGACTCCTCATAAAATACAGGCCCATTTTTCTTGAGTGATGGTGTCCATCGAATCGAAGCTTCCCTCATCCTTCTAGAGGAAGGCGCGGGTGAAATCCCAACTGAGTGTAGCTCAAGGAGGCTCACCAGCCGCCCGCGAAAACAGCCTTTATAAAAAACTTTATCCCAACATCTTCTTTTATCTGGTGAAATTCTCCTTATTTTCTTTTCGAACTGCCTCATGTAATGCCCCATTAATTCCTGAAGCTAATAAATGAGCTGTATCCGCTATAAATCCGTCAATTTCTTTTGGTGTCACCATTAAATTATGTCCTAACGGGGAAAGGACTTCTTTAATTAATTGGCGTTTCTCCTCTTCTGATAAATTTCCGACAACTCCTAAAAACGTTTGTCTTTTTTCCTCATCAGGTAAGTCTTCATCCGTAAACTTTTTCTTTTCTCCGAAAGTCAATCCAGCTGGCGTTAAAGCTTTAGAAGGATTGCCCTCTTCATTCATTTCCCGGCCAAAATGCTTTAATATGAAATCAATCGTATCACTAGTAATGGTTACAGCATCAACGACAGTGGGAATACCAATTGAAATAACCGGAATTCCTAATGTCTCTTCACTTAAATCCTTCCGTTTATTTCCCACACCTGAGCCTGGATGGATTCCAGTATCCGAAATCTGAATCGTAGCATTCACACGCTCAATGGATCTTGAAGCTAACGCATCGATTGCGATAACGAAATCCGGTTTAACTTTATTAATAACTCCAAAAATAATATCACTTGTCTCAATTCCCGTTACCCCCATCACTCCTGGTGAAAGGGCAGATACTGGGCGATAGCCCTCTGAAACATACTCTGGCTGAAGCTTAAATAAATGTTGTGTGATAAGTAAATCATCTATGGTATAAGGTCCTAAAGCATCTGGAGTCACATCTCGATTTCCTAAACCAACAATTAAACAGGATGCGTTGTTATCAATATTTCGTTTCGCTAAATACCTTTCCAGTTCACGCGCCACAATATTGGCCGTGTCAGTCTGCATTTGTGTATCCTGTGTACGAATACTTTGAGTTTCTAATGTTAAATAAGATCCTGCCTTTTTCCCTATCGCTTTTGATCCTTCTTCATCTATCTCTACATAAGTGATTTTCATATCATCTTCTTCACGTTCTTTAACTTTTACACCTTTTATATCTTCTGTTTCCTGTTCTGTATCTTTTTGTTCCACAACCATTTCTCTTGCCTCGATAGCAAGATCTGTCCGTACTTTATATAATTCCTCATTATTTTTCATCCATCGTCCCTCCATTCATTAACTCATGGTTTCCAAATCAAATCTGTCTTATACGATAGAAGTCCTGAATAAACCGCCGTTCTTTTCTTACCATACGACAAGGTGAATTTCTTTACATGAGCTATTGAAAACTTGTCTACGCTCTGGTAAAATGGCTTTTGTTAAACTATCAGAGTTTCTTTGATAAAGGACGATAGGTTTACTTAACAAAGTAACTGAAATAACGTATACTTCTTCAGGAGGTGAAACAAATGGCAAATATTAAATCAGCTATTAAACGTGTAAGAATTAATGAAGAAGCACGCAACCATAATCAAAGTTTTAAAACTGAAATGCGCTCTTCCATTAAACGTGTTGAAGAACTCGTTAACCAGAAGAATGAAGAAGACGCCAAAGCTGCTTTAAAAGAAGCAACTCAAAATATTGATAAAGCAGTACAAAAAGGTATTATCCATAAAAATAATGGAAACCGTAAAAAAGCAGCTCTAGCAAAGAAAATTAACGAGCTAGGTGCTTAAGAAAAGCGAAGGCGACTGATTAGGTCTGGTGGTATAAGCCGAAGACATGGAGTGGCACAGGTTATGCCACGGAATGGCTTTGGCTTATGTCCACCCAGACCTAGGAGCCGTAGCTGGACAAAGAAAAGCGAAGGCGACTGATCAGGCCCGACTGCATAAGCACAATTCACGGAGTGGCACGCTTTTGGCCACATAGTGGATTGTGCTTATGTCTGTTTGGACCTAGGAGCCGTAGCTAGACAAAAAAGCGGAGGCGACTGATAATACAGCGTCAATCCTAAATAAAAAGAGCCTTCCGACAATTAGCGGAAAGGCTCTTTTTATTTAGCCATTCATTTAAGCTTACCCATTTACTCTTTTCTCCATAAAACGATATAACAATAATTCGAATGCCAATTCTTTCTCCATCTCACCTGTTTTCATTTGTTCATCTGTGTTAGTCAGTAGATTCATCATTTCATAAAGTTGCTCCACACTAAAATAACGTTCTCGATCAAGGGCCATTTTTATAGCATATGGGTGAGCCTTAATTTGTTTATCCATTTGCTGCTTCGTATAACCTTTGTTTTTCATTAGCTTACAATGGAGAATCAACCGTATCTGAGAAGCCAGAAGAGCGACTAGAGCAATTGGTTCTTCATTTCGCATTGTGAGATCTTTAAAAACGGAAATAGCTTCTGTAATATCTTTTTTCATTAAAGCATCAATCATTTTAAATGCGGATGATTCTGTATGCCTTGAAACTAACTTTTCTACAATTTCTCTCGTAATTGGCTCCCCTTCATGAACATATAAGGAAAATTTTTCTAACTCTTTTTGGACTGCCATTAACTCTGTACCAACTTCTTCAATGAGCTTTTGACTTGCCTCAGGTTCAATATGTACGTTTAAATCTTTAGCCAGCATGTCAATCCAGCTTTTTAACTCATATTCCTTAGGAGAATCACATTTTACGACTCTTCCGGTATTTTTTAATTTCTTTATGATTTTTTTTCGTTCATCAATTTTCTCATAAGGAGCAATGAGAATGATATTTGTATAATCAACAGGATTTTCCAGGTAATTTTCCAGCACACTCAAATCATGCTCTACTTTCGTTTTATCAGGCTTCGCTTTAAAAAAAGAGGCATTTTTTAACACCAGAACCTTTCGATCACCGAAAAACGGAAAGGTTTCGGCATCCAAAATGGCTTCCTGTACAGGCGTTTCTTCCAGGTCAAAAGTATTAAAATTTAATCCCTGTTCAGGCTGTTCCTCTAACACAGAATGGATAATTTTATGTTGTAAATCCTGTATTAAATAGGATTCACTTCCAAATAATAAATAAAGAGGAATGTATTTAGCCTCTTTCAAAGATTTGACGGCTTCTACATAAGACATTTGCTTTTCACCTCAAAGTTATGCTTATCCTTTAAGTATAAAGAAATTTTATTTCCGTGGCTATAATAAAAGCTGAGAAAAATTTTCATGAAAAGAGTCTTTATGGTATGATAAAGAGGGAAATGGTGGTGGCCATTCCCCCCAAAATCTATATGAACGTCTAAATCACAGTCCCGGGAAACTGAAATTCAGACGATATTTGCTTACATAATTAGATTGTGTTTTCATGTATGGAATTATAGGTGTTAAGTGTTGACAAAACAGGAATTGGAAATGAATTGTGAACTTTTTTAAATCATATAGATTTTTCAGAGCTTTTTGCTTATACTAGGAAATGATATAGGAGGGGTAATCGTGAACGAGTTTGAAAAAAATGTTCAATCAAAAAACCATGATGTGATTGACTCCATCAAGGGATTCACCTTTTCATTTTTATTCTTTTTTATTATTTTCTTTATTGGTGTTATTTTTGAAGTTATTGGCGGATAAGAAGAGAGACTGTTTTATACAGTCTCTCTTTTTTCTATATTCGTATTTTATGGAAACATTGTCAAAAACGTTCCACTATTTTTAGCAAATCGATATTGAATAGCTCCGTTAAGATCAGTGCGAAGAATTTGAACTTGCTGTTGCTGGAGACGTTTAATCGTCTCAGGAGAAGGATGACCATATAAGTTATGTTCTCCTACTGAGATAATTGCATATTCAGGCTGCAGACTCTGCAAAAAGGAATCAGATGTTGAATATTTACTTCCATGGTGACCCACTTTTAAAATATCAGCTTGTAATGACGGATATTTTTCCAGCATTTTTCTCTCGCCTTCTGACCCAATATCTCCCGTAAACAAAAAAGTTCTGCCCCCGAATTCCGTATATAAAACAATGGATTGCTGGTTTTGATTTAACTCTGAATTACCCTGTTTATGTGGATATAAAACATGAAAAGAATACTTACCAATATTCAAATTCATATCACTTGTTAATACGGTATGTTTTGAATAAGCTTTTGGCGACAAAAATTCCTTATAAGCCGGGTTCGTATATAAATGCTGAATTTGAAAATTTTCCACTAAATACGGATAACTTCCGAAATGGTCCTGATCAAAGTGAGTAATAACAAGATGATCAATCGTTGTAATTCCCCTGGACCATAAAAAGGGTTTTATCGCATACTCTGCTGTTGGATTCATCTTTTCATCTTTATTATTAAGTGACATTTCTTTAGCTGCATCAATCATCATAATGCCCTTACGATTCGGTAATTCTATAATAAATGTATCCCCTTGACCTACATCAAGCACTGTAACAGTACCCTTATTGTCAAGATAAGGTGCCAATTGTTCAGCTATAAGGAGCATAACTAAAAATGATGATGTAATTAACGCCCGTTTTCGCCGATTATTCTCAAGAAGCTTCATAAACATAAATAGACCCACATAATAACTCATAACAGTAATAAGAGAAATCTTCCCAATTATCCATAGTAATTGAGCATCTTTTACATAGTGAAATATAGAAAAAAGGAGAGGTTCGTGTAATCTGGTGAAATAAAAGTCAATCGGAGCAGTGAAAATAGGTGGAAGCCATGAAAATAGAACAGCAAGTAAGGAGAGCGGAATCACAATAGCTGAAAAATAGGGAACAAAAAATAAATTAGCAAAAAGGGATAAGGGACTGATATAATAAAAATTCCATAATTGAAGTGGTATTATCGCTAGTTGACTAATAAAACTTATGTAAATACTACTCCAAAAAAAAGAGGGAAGACGGGAAAGAATTCCTTTAGATAAAATAAGAGCAAAGGTAACAATAAATGAAAATTGAAATCCTAATTGGTAAAGTAATAATGGATTATGAAGAAGTAAAAGAAGTGCTGTCATACTTACAACATCTGTAAGAGGCCATCTACGTCCCATTATCGAAAAAATAAACAATACCTCTGCCATCAAAACGGCTCTCAAAACAGGCGGATTGCCATTGGCAAAAAGAGCATAAACTGGAAGGAAAATCATTAAGATATATTTGCTTTTTTCAATTGAGATCTTACAAAAACGATTTAGAAAACTGTAGAAAAAGAAAATAATTAACCCTACATGAAGCCCGGAAATAGCCAATAAGTGCGACAAGTTCCAATTCTGAAACTCCTGTATCATTTCCTCTGAAAGAAGGTCTTTATCACCAAATATTAAAGCCTGAATCCAATGATACGTTACAGGACGATATCTCTCTTCTAAATGTTGTAAAAGGTTATCTTTTACTTGAAATGAATAGGCAAGCCAGTCCCTTCCCTCACATTGAATTTCTGACTGATCAACGTTCATTTGGACGTATATGCCCATGGCCTTCAAATAGGACCGATAGTCAAAAGCTCCAGGATTTCTTGCCTGTCGTGGTAACTGAAGTCTTCCTGTTACTTTACAATTTCCTCCATGCTGAAATGAAAGTACATGGTTAGAATTAGTTTGCCCACTATTAACGTTAACCATAATCTTTTCATTGGTGTGGTTTTCATTAAGGGTAAAAGAAATGTAGTCTTCCTTTATTTCTGGGTTCGAAGTAATCATTCCCTGAATAGTAGAGTGGTCCTGAGGCGAATCATCTTCCCAAATGGCGGATTCAAATGAAGGCAGGAGGGAGAAATAAATAAGGACTATAGAGGAAATGAAAAAAAACAGCCAGGATCCAGGTTTTTCCTTATATCTCATGTAATAGAAAATCAGAAAAGCCCCTAATCCCAGCCATCCCCATAAAAATTGATTCCATATTGAAAATACGGCGATTAATAATATATAATGCCATTTCCCTTTCAACATGTTTCACCTATTTCCTTAGTTGAGAGTGGTAAATAACTGATAAGCCTCATCACGCAGATCATTTATTTCCTCTTCAGCTACACCAGAAGCCTCCAGCTTTTCTAAAAGCTTAGATAGGTAACGAACTTTTTCCTGTGCTTTTGTGTCGATGTTCAAATATTCAAGTTCCACTTTTACTACTTCAACACCAGTCTCTTTAAATAATTCAAGCGCATACGGATGATTATGGTAATCTTTAGCATAAAAAACACGTTTAATACCACCCTGAATAATGGCTTTAGAGCATTGTAAACAGGGAAAATGGGTAACATAAAGCTCAGAACCCTCAGTAGGCACACCAAATTTAGCACATTGTAATAAGGCATTTACTTCTGCATGTACAGTTCGAACACAATGACCATCAATTACATAGCAGCCTTCATCTATACAATGGACACTCCCGGAAACACTACCGTTGTAACCGCCAGCAATAATTCGTTTATCTCTAACAATCGTAGCGCCTACAGCTAATCGTTCACATGTACTTCGTAATGCAAGTAAGTGGCTTTGAGCCATAAAATATTGATCCCAGGCAATTCTATTCAATCGTATCCCACCTTACTAAATAGTTAATCTATTCTCTATAAGTACTGTTTTTATAAGTTTACCTATTCTTAAGGCTACGTGCAATTACGGAACCAGAATTTGATCCTTAAGGTTTTCTATAGTTTTTTCACCAATACCTGAAACATTAACCAAATCCTCCTCATTCTGAAATAACCCGTGGTCCTCTCGATACTGGATTATAGCTTCAGCTTTTGCCTCACCAATTCCTTTTAATTGCATCAACTCCTCTGCCGAAGCCTGGTTGATACGTATTTTATCATTTTTGGCCTGCTTGAGTTGTTTACTGTCCCTGTCCTCATTTGCTTCAAGAACGACTATGGCCATTTCATCATAAACCCGTTCAGCTAAATTAACTGAGAGCGGATCTGCTTTTTCTGAAAGACCGCCCGCTAAGGAAATTACATCATTTACTCTGGAATCGGCACTTAATTCATACACACCCGGTTTTTGAACAGCTCCTTTTATATCGACCATAATCAAATCTTTAGTCTCTTCTTCAGCAGCTGTTATGGAATCCTTTTCCTGTTCGGATTCCAAATCCATATCAGAATTAACATTTTCCTTTTGCACAACACTCATATCGCTTTGATTATTGCTAGTAAAAATTACAATCAAAATAAATATGACAAGTATACTCCCTAACCATAATTTCCATAATAGTTGTTTATTTACTTTCATATTTATTCAGGACCTCTTTTCATAAAAAATGTTTTAAAATCATACAAATAGAATAGACAATAGGGTGTAAAGGAGGGTTCGGATATGAAATGGGGAGTTATCGGAACAGGAAACATGGGAAGTGTACTCATTGATGCATGGTTAACAAGCGGGGTTATAGAACAAGAGGATTTATGGATTCATAATCGTACATTATCTAAAGCTTTTGATATTGCCGATCACTATCCTTCCATTCATGTTTCTACAACAGCTGAAAATGTCATTAAACAAACCGATGTTATCTATATTTGTGTTAAACCATTACAAGTCATCCCTTTACTAAAACAAATCCATAAATATTTACGCCCTGAACAGTGTATAGTGTCCATTACAAGTCCAATTTCTGTTGAAGAGTTGAATGAGTTGGTTCCATGTCAGACAGCAAGAATAATACCCAGTATTACCAACAGAGCCTTGCAAGGGGCAACATTATTGACTTTCCCTGAAGATATTCAGGAAACGATGAAAGCCTATCTTATTCAAAGCTGCAAGCTGTTTTCAGTTCCTGTTGAAATAGATGAACCGATAACAAGAGTTTCGTCCGACATCGTGTCATGTGGTCCGGCGTTTTTCAGTTATCTAATCCAATCGTTTATTCAAGGGGCAAATGACTACGCAAACTTAGATAAAGAAAAAGGAATGATTTTTGCTGAACAAATGATTGTGGGATTCGGAAAGTTAATTGAAGAAGGGCATTATTCATTAAGAAGTCTGCAGGAAAAAGTAACAGTAAAGGGTGGAGTAACTGGTGAGGGACTTAAAGTGTTAGAGAAAGAGGTCGGGGATTTATTTCATCAAGTCTTCCAGGCAACTCACGATAAGTATTATCTTGATCGAGATAAGGTTGAAAAACAAATTCCTAATGGATAAATTCGACATCCACAAAGCAAATCCTTTATTCTTTTTAAAAAAGTTATTCTTAAAGTTTAATGGCACTTGGATTATAATATTCCAAGTGCCTATTTATTGTTTATATTTTTCTTCCCAGAATGATTACATCCCTCTTCTTTCCATCTAGTTCCGCAATGTTAGGTAACTGACCCCACTTTTCAAAATGGAAATGGGTAAACAGTCGTAAACTCTCATGATTATGTGCAAAAATAAAGGCTAAAAGCGTATCTATTTCAAGCTGTGGACAGGCATTTATCAACTTTCTTAGTATATCTTTGCCTATCCCTTTTCCTCTAAAGCCTTGATCAATATATATACTCACCTCAGCAGTAGCATCATATGCTGGTCTGCCGGAAAAAGATTGAAAGCTGGCCCAGCCACAAATTTGCCCTTGATATTCTACGACCCATAACGGCCTTGTAAACCGATTATGTTCTTTAAACCAATCAATTCTTTCGTTTACCGATACAGGTTCAGTGTCTGCGGTGACCTTTCTGCTTGGGATTGTAGAATTATAAATATCTACAATGGCAGGCAAATCTTCCATCCCGGCATTTCTATATGTAATATTTTCTACCATTAGAACTCTCTCCCTATTTACTGCAAACAAAAAAGATTCGATCTCCCTGATTATCTAAACGATCAGTAAAAAAGTCACTATAAATTCCTAATACCTTAAAACCGGCCTTCTCTGCTGTTCTTTTATAAAATTCAATTGGGAATGTGCGCTGAACATGGTATTCATCATATCGTGCGTAGTCGTTATGCTCATTTTTAATAAAAAAAGTTAAATCATGCTCTACAGAGGAGGGAAAATCTCCTTGGTCGCAAAACCAGATATAGGAAACGTCATCCCGCACTTCGGCAAAGGTTTGATCGGCAAGTACTTCATGAACGTAGTTTTCGGAATGAACATCGAACATGAACAGACCATCATCATTTAGCTGCCAATATACCTTATTAAAGCTTGCTATTATATCTTCTTCCTCGACAATATAATTTATTACATCACAAAAGCTTATCGCTACGTCATATGGAACGGGGGTCTCTAACGACCGTATATCCTGTTTAACCCATGTTACATTTGTATTTTTATTTTGAGCCATAGCAAGCATATCTTCAGACAAATCCACCCCTGTAACATCAAACCCTATTGTATTCAGACGAAGAGAAATCTCGCCTGTTCCACATCCAATATCTAAAATGGACTTCGCATCTGGCCGGTGCTGCTTAATCATTTCAAGGGTAAAATGCACCCATAAATCATAAGGTGCCTCACTCATTAATTGATCATAGACTTGTGCAAATTTTTGATAGGACATTGTTACTCTTCACTTTTCACAAATAAATTTTCATCAGGGACTTTCGCGGCATCTCCCCACAAACGCTCTAAATTATAGTAAGACCGTTCCTCTTTATGAAAAATATGACAGACAACATCGTCTAAATCAACTAAAATCCAGCGTGATTGATCAAAGCCTTCCATCTTCTTAACATCCACCCCATTCTCTTCTACTTTATCTTTAATTTCCCTCGCTATGGATTGGACTTGTCGCTCATTATTACCGTGACAGATTAGAAAATAGTCAGCAATAAGCGAGACATTTTTCATATCAAGCGCGACAATATCTTTACCCTGTTTATCATCACATGCTGTTGCTGCGATCTGTAAAAGATCTGTACTTTCCATTCCTTCCATTCCTCCAATTACTGACTTAATTTTTGTGTGAAATCATTATAAGCTTGAAATGTATCCGGATAAATGGTGGCACCTTTACTCATCAAAAACTGTATCGTGTTCTGCAGAGACATTAGACAAGCTTTATCTAAATCGTTCCAAGCCATATCCCTTACTTCATTTATTCCAGGAAAGTCCCGGCCAGGTTCAATATAATCAGCTAAAAAGACAATCTTTTCTAATCTACCCATATTAGCTCTTCCTGTAGTATGGTACCGAATAGAATCTAAAATATCCTGTTCTTCAATCCCGTATTTATGTTTTACTAAATACGCTCCGACCGGTCCATGCCACAATTCATGATGATAATGAAGTAAATCTTTAGGCAAATACTCTTCCTGAAGAATAATCCGCTTCATTTCATCTCTTGGCCAATATTTTGCAAGGTCATGAAAAGCAGCTGCTATTTCGGTTTTATATAGATCCACATCATTATACTCCGAAAGCTTAACCGCTGTATCAACGACTCTTTTTGTATGTTCAAAGCGTACTTGTTTTAAATAAGGACGAACCTTTTCCAATGCTTCATTTAAATCCATATAAACCCTTCTCCCTTATATAATCAAATACTTCCTCTTTTATCCAATAATATACCGGTTTTTGGGCTTCCAAACGTTCCCTGATTTCTGATGAAGAAATTTCAACTATTGGAACCTTTACCGTCTCAATTGGATAGGGACTGGTTAAGGGGTAACCTTCACGCTCAACTCCAACGAACTGAACCAATGAAACTAACTCCTCAATTTTATGCCATTTGGGTAAATAGTCTACCATATCCCCACCTATGATAAAATAAAACGTATCATTGGGATAGTCTGTTTTAAGTGCCTTCATTGTATCCAGAGTATAGGAAATGCCTTCTCTTTCTAATTCAATCGTCTCTAAACGAAAATGAGGATTTCCTTTTATGGAAAGTTCCACCATTTCCTTTCGATGAAATGAATCTGTTGTTTTTGTTTCCTTATGAGGTGGAACATAGGTTGGAATAAACCATACTTCATCTAATTCAAGTTGTGCATAAATTTCTTCAGCAATAATTAAATGCCCAATGTGTGGGGGATCAAATGTACCACCCAGTAAACCAATTTTTCTCATCAAAATCTACCTTTTCTATGGTAATTCAATTTGTTTGTTTTCGGTTGATTCTTTATATAGTACAATCGTATGTCCAATTAACTGTACGAGTTCACCGTCAGATTTTTGTGCTAATTCCTCTGCAACCTCATGTTTATCTTCAAAATTATTTTGCAAAATACTCACTTTAATTAATTCACGTTTTTCTAAGGCTTCATTAACCTGAATAATTAAGTTGTCATTTATCCCTGCTTTTCCAATTTGGAATATTGGTTTTAAATGGTGTGCTTCTGAACGCAAATATCTTTTTTGTTTTCCGGTTAACATGTTGAACCACCTTTCAATTTTTGTTCTAATTCATGAAGTATATGATTTGGATCAATGGTTTTACCTGTCCAAAGTTCAAAAGCTAAGGCTGCTTGATGTAAAAGCATCCCATGTCCATAATGAATACGTGCCCCTTTCTTTCTGGCTGTTTGTAAAAGAGACGTTTCGATTGGATTATAAATAATATCACTAACAATCGTATTCTCTTTTATGTTTTGTAAATCGATGGGCATCATTCGATTATTTGGCGTCATTCCCATACTGGTTGTTTGGATAATAAGGTCATATTGTTGTAAATTTTGTTGTGCTTCCTTTAAAGAATAAATACTGGTTTCAACGTGATTCTCTTTACTATCGAGCAATCCTTCTGCCCTTTCTCTCGTTCGATTAGCTATATCAACCACCGGAAAACTCTCCTGGTTCAAAGCATCATAAATGCCTCTGGCAGCACCTCCAGCACCAATAAGCAACACGTTTTTTACAAATGTATCTAGATCGGCATAGCTCTGTTTTAATGATCTTATGTATCCTCTGCCATCTGTATTATACCCTATCCATTTTCCACCTTGATTCACAACCGTGTTTACTGCACCAATTGAACGTGCACGCTCATCTAAATCATCAACATAATGAAGCATGGTTTCCTTATAAGGAATGGTAACATTAAATCCGTCAATATTCATTTTTTTGAATAGGTTAAAGCTCTCTTTTAGCTCATCTTCCTTTATTTCATAAGGCCGGTAAATTCCATTGATACTTGTTTCATTCATAAACTGTTGATGAATCCATGGAGACAGGGTATGTTTTATTGGATTTCCAATGACACCTAGTAAATATCCCAACGCTAAACTCTCCCTTTTAAATTAATGCTTTCCGAATTGATATCCGGACACCTTCTGGAATATAAGCCGTAACGGTTGTATTTCCTTCTGTAACGGTGACCCAGCCTAATCCAGAAAATACAATATCGGATTTTTCTTTTATATGAAAGGTCCGAGGCTTTAAATCAGGTAATTGATTTAATGTCTCTTCATTAGGTGGAGCTAACATTTTCCCTGCATGATCTGTATACAATTGATTGGCTTTCTCCGTTTTCGTGCGATGAATCATAAGATCATTGGAAAAATAGCACACATATGAGCCGTTGTTCCCCTTTTCGATATCCAAACGCGCCAATCCTCCAAAAAACAAGGTCTGCTGCTCATTTAATTGATAAACTCGAGCCTTGATTTCCTTTTGGGGTGTAATGACCTTTAAATCCTCTTCAGAAATGTAATGAGCCATTTGATGTCGATTGATAACACCTGGCGTATCATACATTGAAGTTCGATTATCAAGAGGGATGTCAATAAACCCTAATGTAGTTCCTGGAAAATAGGAGGTAGTAATGGCCTCTTGTTCTCCTGTTGTGTCCTGTATCAAGTAATTAATAAATGTTGATTTTCCCACGTTGGTTGTGCCAACTACATATACATCACGGCCTTTTCTAAGCTGTTCTATTCCTTCTGCTGCTTCATTCATCCCCATTCCCTTTTTAGCCGAGATTAAAAAAACATCCTGTACTTTCAAGCCTAAATCCTTTGCTTCCTTTCGCATCCATTGTTTAACTTTATTAGGATTCGTTGATTTTGGTAACAAGTCGACTTTATTCCCCACTAATACAATTGGATTATTACCGGTAAAGCGTGGAAGGCCAGGAATAAAGCTTCCATTAAAATCAAAAATATCAATAATTTTTACTATTAGAGCGTTGGAACCACCTATTTCATTAAGCATTTTTAAAAAATCATCATCGGTTAACGAAACATCCTTTACCTCATTATAATGCTTTAAGCGAAAACAACGTTTACATGTAATATTTTCCCGTTTCAATGCGGAAGGAGGAGCATAGCCGACCTCATTTGGATCCTCGGTTTGAATCTTAGCTCCGCATCCATGACAAATTATCTCTTCCATCTCTTATTCCTCCCACGTAATTAGACCTTTTTTTCGAAACCAATTTAAAAGTATCCGTTCAATTTTGCGATTGACCTTCGTCATTGCTCCATCAGTTTGTACAACTGGAACAACAAGAATGGTATAAAAATGTGAGGAATTACCACCTAAAACATCAGTTAATATTTGATCACCAACAACAACGATTTGATCTCTGTTTAAATTCATTTCCTTTTGGGCTTTTTTAAACGCCTTCGATAAAGGTTTTCGTGCTTTATACACAAAAGGAACATTTAAGGGTATTGAGAAATGGCGAACTCTTTCTTCATTATTATTAGACATTACTGTCACCTGAATACCGTGATCTTTCATTAACTTAAACCACTCAATAATCTCATCTGTGGCATCTTTCTGGTCCCAGGCTACTAAAGTATTATCTAAATCAGTAATAATTCCTTGTATGCCTTTTTCCTTTAATTTTTCCGGTGTTATTTCAAAAACCGTTTTCACATGTTCATTTGGCAGAAACTTCTTTAGCAAAATTTTCACCTCTAAATTTAATCATCCAAATTCTTCTCTATTAACACTAACATCATATACAATTTATATGTTTTATTCAAAGAAAATTTCGAGTCTAACCTACCCATTTATATGTACAGTATTTTTATAGTTGCCAAAAACCCTTCGACATTTTCTTTAAATTTTCGACTGTGGATAACTTTATTCACACAATCAACAGCTATAAACCAGTCATCATTAACATTTACACACAACTTATGCACAATTAAGTGTGGATAGGTGTGTTATTGTGGAATCTTTTCTTTCATGATAAAGTAAAATTATAATAATTGACAAAGCATAACAAATGGCTCTATGAAGGGATTTGACCCTGATTAATGTTTGTGATTTATCCATGATGTTGTTAGGAGTTTATGTTAGGAGGTGACCTGCCTTTTATTGGCTACCCTTATGGAACATTTATCTGATGAGCTATTAATTGAATCCTATTATAAGGCATGTGAACTAGATTTAAGTGAAGAGTTTATCGCTTTAATTGAAAAAGAAATAAAGAGAAGATCCTTAACACACAAAATTAGACAGACAAGCTAAAGAAGGATACTTCGTTTACATATTCAACCCTTGGCAAAAAGTTATCTTTGTCAGGGGTTTTTATTTGCCTTAAAGCTGTATTTATTTATAAAATAAATGGTATATGAATTATACATTCATGATAAAATGAGAAAGCTATTTGTGTTAAACATTGGTAGGGAGGATTTTGTTTAATGATTTATGCGGTTTTCGCTCCATTAGTCGTAACATTACTGATTCCTTTAATCAGCAAATGGAAGGAAAAAATACATACTGGATGGTTTTTACTTCCTATTCCTTTTCTAATATTTCTTTATTTCATTCAATTTGCTGGTGAAAACTTCACCCCTAAATCTGAAGTTTATCCTTGGATTCCTTCTCTTGACATTTCCATCGATTTTTACCTTGATGGGTTAAGTTTATTATTCGTACTATTAATAAGTGGTATAGGAACTCTTGTTGTTTTATATTCCATCTACTATTTACATAAATCGGAACAATTAAAACAATTTTATATCTATTTATTCTTATTTATGTTCTCCATGTTAGGCGTCGTCCTTTCAGATAATGTTTTCGTGCTTTATACCTTTTGGGAGTTCACATCCCTTTCTTCTTTCCTGCTTATCGGTTTCTGGCATCACCGGGAGGGTTCGAGATATGGAGCTCTAAAATCGATGCTCATTACCGTATTTGGTGGCCTAAGCTTATTGGCAGGCTTCATAATGTTAACTGTTATTTCAGGAACAACAAGTATTCAAAGCATGATCGAACAGACAGATGTCATTGTAGATCACCCATACTTTCCGTTATTGTTTGTGTTTCTTGTTCTTGGAGCCTTTACAAAATCCGCTCAATTTCCTTTCCATATTTGGCTACCGGATGCCATGGAAGCCCCAACGCCCGTTAGTGCATATTTGCACTCCGCTACTATGGTAAAGGCAGGCATATTCTTGATTGCTCGGTTTTCACCTCTTCTAGGTCAAGAGCCGATTTTCTTTGCAGTAATTAGCGTTGTGGGATTAATCACTTTATTTTGGGCCTCATTCATGGCTGTACGTCAGACCGATCTTAAAGGAATTTTAGCCTTTTCCACCGTCAGTCAGCTCGGAATGATTATGGCTATGCTCGGTTTTGGAACGGAAGCTGCTATTTTCGCAGCTGTCTTTCACATCCTAAACCATGCAACTTTTAAAGGCAGTTTATTTATGATTGCTGGAATTGTGGATCATGAAACCGGGACAAGGGATATTCGTAAATTAGGTGGGCTTATGACCTTTATGCCTATGTCAGCCACTCTTGCAGTGTTTGGTGTCTTTTCAATGGCAGGTGCACCATTACCATTCCTGAATGGTTTTTATAGTAAGGAAGAGTTTTTAGGAGCAACAGTGGAATTAAACCAATATACCGGTGGGTTTCTTGGTTTCTTGCAAGAAGCCATTCCATATATAGCAGTGATTGGCAGTATTTTTACCTTTGTATATTCGATGTACTTCTTTTTTGGTACATTTAGAGGTCCGTTTAAAGAAAAGGAATTGGACAAGAAGCCACATGAAGCACCTGTTGGTATGCTAATTTCACCTACTATTCTTGTATTAGGCGTTATTTTAATTGGCTTGTTCCCTAATGCTGTAAATGAACCCTTCTTAGCTCATTCAGCTGAAGCTGTTTTTGGTGGAGATATTCATGCCCATTTGAAATTTTGGCATGGATTTGAAACGCCATTTATTATGTCCTTGATTATTGTAGGGATTGGAACTATATTAGCTGTCACACGTAAAAAATGGGCAGGAGTCTATAACATCTTTCCACGCAAAGGATTTAATGAAGTCTATAATTTTGTCGTAGATTCCATAGAAAATGGATCTAAGAAGATTACAGAAACGTATATGACAGGTTCTTTACGTCACTATGTAGCCTTTATCTTAACTGCGATTTTCCTTATTTGTTTCAGTATCATGATAATTTCGAATGGATTTGCCTTTGATTTTAGTCAAACAGCTGACATTACGATACCGGAGATTCTTGTTGGATTAGTTATGGCTATTGCTGCGATAGCTACAATCTTTACTACAAGTCGCTTAGGAGCCATTATTACCGTTGGGGTTGTTGGCTATGGATTATCCATTTTATTTGTCCTGTATAGAGCACCGGACTTAGCTCTTACTCAATTAATCGTTGAAACTGTATCTGTCGCATTGTTCCTGCTCTGCTTTAAACATTTACCAGAGTTAAGAAAGCTTCCAAGCCATCCGGGAGTAAAATCAACAAATAGTTTGATTGCGATTTGTTTTGGCGGATTAATGACCTTAATTGGAATAAGTGCACACAGTACGAAACTATTTAGTCCTATTTCTGACTATTTTCTTGAGCAGTCTGTACCTCTAGGTGGAGGGCACAATGTTGTTAATGTTATCTTAGTAGACATGCGTGGACTTGATACTTTATTTGAAATCACGGTATTAGGTATTGCTGCCCTTGCCATTTATGGACTCATTAAATTACGGCATAACAAGGGGGCGAAATAAACATGGAAATTTTAATGTCTATCTTAGCTGGTATTCTTTTCGCTACCGCCATATACAATCTGTTACAAAAACAATTACTGCGAATTATTATTGGAACAGTTCTTTTGTCTCACGGTGCCCATTTATTTATCCTCACGATGGGACAACTGAAAACAGGTAAACCACCTATTATTGTGGAAGGGGTTGAACAATATACAGATCCCTTACCACAAGCGCTTATTTTAACATCAATCGTTATAAGCTTTGGTGTGACCAGTCTATTATTAGTTTTAAGTTATCGAGCATCAAAGCTTAATGAATCTGACAATATGGAAGAATTAAGGGGAAGTGAACATGAGTAATCTAGCCGTTTTACCAATAATCATTCCATTACTTGCTGGAATAGTGGCTGTATTTTTTGCTAAAAAGACAATGGCAGTTCGAATCTTTGCCCAGGTGCTGACCCTTTTGAATTTAGCTGTATCAATCGGGATTGCCTTTTACGTCATTCAATATGGAACGGTGACATTGGAGACGGGAGGATGGGCTGCTCCTTACGGTATTATATTAGTAGCAGATCCACTTGCTATCTTCTTAGTCTTAACAACCAATATCATTGCAACAGCCAGTGTATTTTATGCTCCAAATTCTTTAACACATAAACAAGAACAATTTTATTTTTATACCTTTTATTTCTTACTCATAAGTGGAGTATCTGGAGCTTTTTTAACCGGTGATTTATTTAACCTGTTTGTCTTTTTTGAAGTGCTGTTAATGGCTTCCTATGGATTAATTGTATTAGGAGGAGAAAAAATACAGCTAAGAGAATCATTAAAATATGTGTTATTAAATCTATTTTCCTCTATGTTATTTGTAACAGCTATTGCCTTTCTTTATTCTGTAACTGGTACGGTAAATATGGCTCAGTTAGCAGAACGCATACAGGAAGTCGAACAAACCGGTATTTTAACAACAATAGGAATCTTGTTATTTTTTGTGTTTGCAACAAAAGGAGCTATATTCCCCCTTTACTTTTGGATGCCTAAATCCTATATCGTTCCAAATTCAGTCGTTTCCGCTTTATTTGGTGCTTTATTAACCAAAGTGGGGATTTACTCCATCGTTCGAACCTTTACGCTAATCTTTATACATAATCCAGAAGTAACCCACGAGTTATTCCTCTGGTTAGCTGCACTTACTATGATTTTTGGAGTTATAGGTGCGCTTTCTACTAATAATGTTAAACTGATTATTGTTTATAACATAATTCCTGCTGTCGGTTTTATGTTAATGGGAATCGGATTATTTAATCATGACGGACTTGCAGGATCTGTCTATTACTTGTTACAGGATATTATTATTAAAGCTTGTCTATTTCTAATGGTTGGAGCTCTTATATATGTAACGGGAACTTCGAATTTAAAGAAAATGAAAGGACTCATCCATCACTTTCCATTATTGGGCTGGATGTTTTTTATCGGAGGACTTGTTTTAGCAGGTATTCCACCTTTTAGTGGTTTTATCGGTAAATTACTATTATTACAAGGAGCTATTCAGGAAGGAAGATATGTGATTGTTATCATCGGATTGTTAACAAGTCTTCTCATCCTCCTATCAATAATGAGAATCTTTACAAGAGGCTTTTGGGGAGAACGAACAGAACTGGATACCGGGAACATACAGCCCAAAAGAGTAAGAGGGCTTATCATTCCTGCATTTGGTCTGTTGTCTGTATGTGTAGTTTTAGGAATTGGGGCCGAATGGTTTATTCCTCATATAGAAACCATCACCAACCAATTACTAGATCCAGAAATCTATATAGATTCTGTTTTAAAGGAGTAACCGACTATGGCATTACAAATTATTTTTAATTTAATTATTGCCTTCATGTGGATGTTTTTGGAGGAACAGTATCAGTTTACAACCTTTTTATTAGGTTATTTAGTCGGGATTTTACTATTATTCCTCTTACGCCGTTTTATTCCCGATACTTTTTACCTAAGACATGTGTTTAAAATGATTCGATTATTTTTCCTATTCGTCAAGGAACTAATCTTATCAAACTTAACAATATTAAAGCATGTTTATAAACCAAAACTTAATGTAAAACCTGGAATATTTGCCTTACCTACTGAATTAAACAGTCAATGGGAAATTACACTGCTTGCTAATCTTATATCATTAACTCCAGGTACATTATCAATAGCCGTCTCCAATGATTACCAGTACATCTATGTACATGCAATGGATATCCCAGATGTAGAACAGGAAATCAGGTCTATCAAAGATACCTTTGAGAAGGCGATATTGGAGGTGACAAAATAAATGGGTGAGGAAGAAATTGCAGTTTTATCACCTTTTTTGGAGACTGTTACGATTGTATGTATTGTGGGTATATCGATTTCAATCTTTATTTTAATTTACCGAGTACTAAAAGGCCCGACTAATCCTGACAGAGCTGTTGCCTTGGATGCTATTGGTGTAAATTTAATGGCACTTGCAGGACTTTTAGCCATATTATTGGTTACAACTAAGTTCAACGATGTTATTTTGCTAATCGGAATTTTATTATTTATTGGAACGATAGCCATTGCAAAATTCTTAGAAAAGGGTGTTATCATTGACAGAGATCGTGATTAGTATTTTCTTAATAATAGGCACCTTTGTCACTATATCAGGTTCACTTGGTATATTACGATTCCCTGATGTATATACGAGATTACATGCTGCAACGAAGGCGTCAACTCTAGGTGTGGCAGGTATACTTATCGGAGCCTTTTTGTTTATGTACTTTGATGTAGAAATCGTAAGTGGTAAGTTAATCCTGGGAATCATTTTTATTTTACTCACCGCACCTGTATCAGGTCATATGATTGCCAGAGCTGCTCATAATACAGGAGTTAAACTGTGGGATGGAAGTATAAAAGATGATTATAGTGAATCAAAACGATCCTCCAAAAATTAGGAAATATAGACACAGTCTTCCAGGACTGTGTCTTTTTTGTGTGCAGTACGAAAAAGGACAGCTGGACAGACACAAAACAAATCACCTCTTCATAGGCTTTAAAATATAGGCTTTTGCCTAAATGTCTTACGGAGGTGTCTTATTTGTTAAGTATCTTAAAAACACTCGCTATTTTTATGAAAGAAATGTTCTTCTTTGCCTCCTATATTAAGAATAATGCATTTCCTCAACCACTGTCTTCAGAGGAAGAAGCGAAATACTTAAAGCTAATGGAACAAGGTGATGAGCATGCAAGAAATATGCTTATCGAACATAATTTAAGGCTTGTAGCACACATTGTAAAAAAATACGAAAATACCCGTGAAGATCAGGAAGACCTCATTTCCATCGGGACAGTCGGATTAATTAAAGGGATTGAAAGTTATTCGCCTGATAAAGGCACAAAGCTTGCCACATATGCGGCTCGCTGTATTGAAAATGAAATTCTTATGTTTTTGAGATCCTTAAAAAAAACACGCAAGGATGTTTCTTTACACGATCCTATTGGCCAGGATAAAGAAGGAAACGAAATTTCATTGATGGATATTTTAAAAATGGATAATCCTGATATGGTCGATCGGATTCAAACGAACATGGAAATTCAAAAAGTCCATGAGTTTTTAAATTTATTAGATGAACGGGAAAAAGAAGTCATTATGAAACGATACGGTTTAGGTAATTATAAGGAACTTACGCAACGGGAAATTGCGAAAAATTTAGGGATATCAAGAAGCTATGTTTCAAGGATTGAAAAACGTGCATTAATGAAGATTTATCATGCCTTTCACAGAGAAAATCGCAGTATATAATAAAAAATTTGTACGTAATGGGACATTCTCCTATACACCTCAGTAGACGAATGAATATCTTATATAATAACCCCTGAGACTAGAGGTGATAGGCATATGTTCTATGATGGTTTTCCGCCATACGGATACCCATATGGATTTGGTGGTTATTACGCAGGCTATCATGGTGGCGGTTATTGGTTAGCCTTAGCCGTTGTATTACTGATCCTGTTAATCATTTTCGGCGGATATTACTATTATAACTATTACTAAAAGGGTGCCATCGTCTTTAAATGGCACCCTTTTCCTCATTACAATTTTTTTACCATACTCATAATTAATGTTGATGCATTCTTCGCTGCCTTATTTAAAAATTGGTCAAATGAAATGGACGATTCTTTCCCTGCAATATCAGATAAAGCTCGAATGATAACAAAAGGAGTTGCGTACCGATAGCACACTTGAGCTATAGCTGCTGCCTCCATCTCTGAAGCTTCAATATCCGGAAATTTTCGTCGAACAAACGCAACTCGTTCTGGATCAGCCATAAAAGAATCTCCTGTTGCAATAAGACCTCTAACAGACTTGACATCTGCCATTGAAGAAGTTGCATCTACCGCCAGGGAAATAAGCTTTTCATCTGCTTTAAAACAGGCCGGCATTTGAGGTACTTGTCCATATTCATAATCAAATGCGGTTACATCTACATCATGATGCACAATACGATCGGAGATAATTACATCTCCTACCTCCAAAGCCGCTGCAAACCCTCCTGCAGAGCCTGTATTAATAACGTAGTCAGGATGATAGCGTTCCATTAGTACCGTCGTGGACATAGCCGCATTTACCTTACCGATTCCTGATTTCAATAAGACTACATCATGTCCTTCTAAAGTCCCTTTATAAAATAAAGAACCAGCTACCTTTTCTTCCTGTTCTATTGACATATTTGTTTTTAAAAGTTCAATTTCCTCATCCATTGCACCAATAATGCCGATTACCATAATTATTCACCACTTTCCTACTGTCCCTCACTGTTGGCTTCAGCTTCATTACTTTCTTCATCACTAAAATGTTTTTCTTTCATATCATTTTCTTTTAATATTTTTACTTTAGTAGGTTGCCATCCTTCGTTTTTCACCCACTGAAGATAGACACGATACGTTTCGGTTTCCGCTTTATTCGAAATGGTCGTTTCTACTTTCTGTGGACTGCCTCCGTTGGTCACCCACCATGTAATGTAATCATCTGATTCCAGACCAGCGGCGTATGCAGCAGCACTCCACATTTCTTCCCAGTCAACGGTTCCTCTTTCATATGTTGTTTTATGAGGTTCATCCTGTTCTGTTCCAATCGGCTCCCAATTCTTCTCTATAACCTGAAGAACATTTGGATCATCACTTTCACTAACTGTTGCTTCTTCGGCATCCTTTTCTTCGGTATTCTGATTTTCATTATTCTGCTTGGAGTCTTCTGTACCTGAGACCGTTTCTCCAGACTCCTCTTCATTACTGGAGTTATCGTTACCTGATTCTTCTCCATCCATGACTTCACTTTCGGTTTGATTTTCATTTGTCGATTTGTCTGAATCTGCCTTTTCATCGTCATCATTAAAGATAAACGTGAAGGCTAAAAATACACTAAGCAATACAGCTAGTACAATTAACAGGTTCATTAATTTCGTATTTTTCCTTCGTTTACTAAAGCGATCGACTCTTGAATCGTCATCAAAGAATGAATTTGGCACCGTATCTCTCTCCCTTCTCCCCTATTATACAATGGTTTTGATGTGATACCAATAGCTTTTCTCAGGGTTATTACAGTTAATACTCCTCCTCTTATGGACAAATGTCCGTCGATTTTGATTTTATTCTGTCTAAATTCTTCTAGTTTTGACATAAGAGAAGGACTTGCCACATATACATCTAATATTCTATGAGAAAAGGGGGCTTTATTATGAAAAAAACGAGATTTGACCAGAACTTGTGGGGACTTAAACAGTTTAATGAAATTGGCTATGATAAAGTACAGCGTAAATTGTTTATCTTCTACTTTTCTGGTAAAGTGCTTGAGTTTCAACAAGTAAAAGAGGAGGATATATTTGCTTTTATTACCTCCCCTGATAAAGAGGACTTGGTTGAACATTCTTTTAAAAAATGTTTCCCTTTTATACAGCATCAAAGTCTTACTACCCTTTCAAGTTAATGAATTGTATAGAACGGGAAGCCGTTCTTTTAGTAAAAATCCCTTTTCATGAGTAAAAATCCATGAAAAGGGAATTATTGCTCTTTATTCATTTTCATCCTGCTCTTCAGTTTGTAATACTGCTTCCGTCATTTTTTTATAAATGTCCAGAGTCTTTGTTTTTGATCCTTTATGATGTTGTAAATCGACAGCTACCATAGCATACTTTGGATTTTTGTCAGGAAAATAACCCGCAAACCAGGAATTCTCTAATTCATTATCTTCATCACCATCTGAATTCATTTCAGCCGTACCTGTTTTTCCTGATATAGGTAACTCCTTTAACTCATTAGCAGTTCCTGAATCTTGCGTAACAAGCTTCAGCAAGGATTGAAGACGCTTGGCTGTTAGAGGATTGATTTGCTCATTCTCTTCTTCCTTTTGGTTTGTAAAAGTGCCCATTGTTGCATCATTCTGGTATAGAATTTGATCAACTACACGTACCTTTTGCTTCTTTCCATTATTTACGATATTGGCCATCATATTAGCAACAGCTAGGGGGGTCACCTTGACATTTTTTTGGCCAATTGCTGTTTGTAGAATAGCATCTTCCACTTGACGGTCAGATGGGTCACCCCAAATGTTTCCTGTTTCTTCTCCTGGTATTTGTGTGAAATCATCATATCGAAATATATCACCGTTCCAACCAACTGGACCAAGAATACCAAGTTTGTTTGCATATTGACTTATTACATCTTCATCGTTTTCCATTAATTCTAAAGCAAGCTGTCCAAAAGTCCGATTACAGCTTTGGGCAAAGCTCTGTTCAAAATTTAATTCTCCTAAATCCCGCTTATCCTCCTTTTCTCCATATACTCCTTGTGAGCAATTAAAGGTTCTTTGTTCATCAACGAGGCCTTTTTCTATTGCCGCAGCAGCTACCACCGTCTTAAACACCGAGCCGGGAAAATGTGCTGTAATCATTTGGTTCCGTATACGATCTTCATGATAAGGATTTTTTTTATCTACTTTTGGTCGACTTACCATAGCAAGAACGTCCCTTGATTTAACATCCAGAAGAACAAGACCGCCTTTACTGATTTCATATTCATCAAAAAGTTTTTCAGCCTTTTGTTGTAAGGATAAATCCAGTGTTGTTTTGATTTTTGCAGGATAAAAGTGATTGTTATCCCCTGCATACTTTAAGTCAAAACCAAACATTGGGCGTCCATGACCATCAACATGAAACAGAAGCTTTTCTTGTTCATTTGCAATCAAGAATGGATCAAAGGCTTTCTGAAGACCTGAAATTCCTACGGGAGTTGAATCCACCATCGGAAATTCCTCGCCATATCTATCGTTATAAAGAGCAGGATTTTCCCTTACAAACCCCAATAAATGCTGAGCTAAAGCAGGATCTTCATTTTTAAAACGTTCAATTAATTGAACTCCTTTTAACTCCAAATCCTCTAATTGATTAAACTGTTCAGATTGAATGGTTGCATTCATGATATCCGTAATAAAGGCAGGCTGCTCTAAGGTCTTAATTTTACGTTGGAGTTCTTTGCTGGATAAATCTAAAACATTTGCTAATTTTTTGTAGGTATCTTCCGCCTCTAATTTTGGAAATATAATGACGTCCAATACTTTTTTATTGGTTAATCGTTCGCCATTTCGAGATAAAATTTGTCCTCTTCCTGTAGATAAAACCATTTGATGGGAGCGCTGTGCTACACTTCTTTCCAGCAGGTTTACATTTTCAGGTCCAAAACTTCTGGTCGAAAATAGTTGAATGTCTGCCAGGCGAAATACCAGTATACTAAATAGAATAAAGACAATCGTAAGTAAAACATACAATCTTTTTTTCATTGTTGTCACCCAATAAAAGTGTAGCCATACCAAACAGATTTAAAACAAAAAAAGAGCAAAATGCAAAGGCATTATGCTCTTTTACTCTAACTATTCAACTTTAACAATTTTTACATTAATTTCTCCGCCTGGCGTTACTACGGGTACCTCTTCACCCACTTCACGTCCAAGCAGACTTTTAGCCATTGGAGAATCGTTTGAAATCTTTCCTTCAAATGGATCAGATTCTGCACTACCTACAATCGTGTAAGTTTCTTCATCCCCATCAGGAAGCTCCTGAAATGTAACAGATTTACCTAGCTGAACAACATTTTGATTTTCGTTATCGTTCTCTATAATAACAGCATTTCGAATCATTTTTTCGAGCTGAGCAATTCTGGATTCGACAAAAGCTTGTTCATCTTTAGCTGCATCATACTCGGAGTTCTCTGATAAATCACCAAATCCTCGTGCAATCTTAATACGTTCTACAACTTCCTGACGTTTTTCAGTTTTTAATTGATGCAGTTCCTTTTCAATTTTTTCTTTTCCTTCTTCAGTCATATAATAGCTTTTTTCAGTAGCCATACCCCAAACACTCCTTCATCATTAACCATTCAATTTATTAAATTTATCGCGGTGTAATTATCCGTAAAATCCTACCTCAATACATGAAAGTAGAGATGTATGTATAGGGGAAATATAACGGAACACCCCGATTGGTCCTGAATCAGTGGTGAGATGACACCACCCACTGATTGAAGTTTCACTTTATGAATGTATCATATGGGATAATACATTATTCATCCAGTACTGCAATTTCAAGATTACCAAATTATAGTTACTCTTCTATACTATGGCAGATTTTTTCGATTTTTTCAATACCTTTGTCATATAATAGAACGTTTTTCAAGTATACTACGAACTTTGGTTGTCATCAAATCTATAGCAACCAGATTCTGTCCACCTTCAGGAATGATAATATCTGCATAGCGCTTTGTTGGTTCAACAAACTGCAAATGCATCGGTCTTACTACATTCTCATACTGCTCAATAACCGATTCAATCGATCTTCCTCTTTCTTTTATGTCACGCATTAATCTGCGAATAATACGGATATCTGCATCCGTATCTACAAATACTTTAATATCCATTAAATCTCTTAATGCTTTATCCTCAAGGACTAAAATACCTTCAATGATAATAACATCTTTTGGATCAACCGGAATGACCTGGTCCGACCTCGTATGAAGCTTATAATCATATATCGGTTTTTCAATCGGTTCTCCATTGATAAGTTTCGTAAGGTGTTTAATCAATAGGTCATTATCAAATGCAAGAGGATGGTCATAGTTTGTATTTAATCGTTCTTCCAATGGTATATGACTTTGATCTTTATAATAATAATCCTGTTCAATAATTAAAATGGACTTATCGACAAAATGTTGATGAATAGATCTAGTGACGGTTGTTTTGCCGGATCCGGTCCCCCCGGCAACTCCAATCACAACTGGCTTTTCTGACATGCCGCATAAGCTCCTTTCTAGGTCTAACCACAATTTTTGTTACTTATCTTTTTTTACACTAAGTGCTACTCCATCTCCAATAGGAAATATCGATGTGTCAAAATTCGGCTGTTGAATTAACCAATTATTAAAACCTCGAATTTTATTTCCAATCTTCTTCATTCGACTGTTATCATCCGGATTGGAAGCCACATACCCTTTAAAAAGGACATTATCTGTAATAACAAGGCCTCCATTAAGGACAAATTTTTCATATAACGTAAAAAATTTCTGATATTGACCTTTTGCGGCATCAATAAATAATACATCATAGGGTCCCTTGGCTTCAACTTCATCTGATATTTCTAGAGCATCTCCAAATATAACATCTATACGTTCCTTCTTGTTTGCCCTATGTATATTTGTAATGGCCTCCTGATAACGATCTGAATCCCTCTCAACTGTTACGATATGAGATTCAGGTGAAGCTTCTAGCATACGTAACGCCGAATATCCAATTGCTGTTCCGATTTCTAAAATTCGTTTAGGCTGCTTGATGCGAAGAATTTGCTTCACAAATTCTATACTTATTGGCTCCATAATGGGAACCTGATGTTTTTTAGCAAAAGCTTCCATCTCTATGATTAAATCATTTTTATCTGGTAAAGTACTTTGTAAATAATTTGTAACATAATCATCCTTCACACTTATGACCTCCTATAGAGCGGTGCTTACAACTATATTAGTTTATCATAACAAAAGTAGGGTATGCGAATGAAATTCACATTACCCTACTTAGAATTTTCCTTATTAAAAGTCAACTTAATTGATATGTTCAGCCTTTTTTCGATTATGCTCTTCAAGCGTTTTAGAATAGTAAATGTTTCCGTCTACAGATGAAGCAAGGAAATATAAATTATCTGATTCATAAGGATTGACGGCTGCTTTTAATGAATTCTCAGCAAAATTAGAAATGGGACCAACCGGTAAATCCGTATACTTATAGGTGTTATATGGTGAGTCAACTTCTAGATGGTCATAATTCACTTTTTCTTTATGCTCTCCAAGAGCATAGATAACGGTTGGATCAGTTTGTAATGGCATTCCTTTATCTAAACGATTGTAAAAGACACCGGCAATTTTTTGACGGTCATCATAAGTTGTGGCCTCATTCTCTACAAGCGATGCCATAGTTAGCGCTTCATGTGTAGATAGATTATACTGCTCGAATTGATCTTTATATTGGACAGCAACCTCTTCTGTTTTATCCAGCATTTTTTCAACAATTTGCTCAACAGTAGGATCCTTTTTATAGAAATTATATGTGGCTGCAAATAAATAACCTTCAAGTGGAACTTTAATTCCTTCTTGTAAAATGTTATCACTTAATACTGTATACCGATTAATTAACTTCTTAACGTAATCTTGATTATTCACTTTTTCCAGAAATTCCTCTTCTGATATTGATGTTCGCTTTGAATAGATATTGGCGATTTCCTCAACCGTTTTTCCTTCTGGTATGGTGACAGTAATTACAGGCTCTTCCTGTACTGTTCCTGTTTTTAAATGATTTATAATTTCATCCATAGTCATAGATGGAGAGAGTTCATATTCCCCTGCTTTAAAATCCTGTTCATTTTTAAATTTTACATAATAGCGGAATACTGTATCATTTTTAATAATATCTGCCTGTTCCAAAGTACTGGCAATAGTTGAAACGGTTGATCCTAAAGGTATTTCCACCTTCTTTGTTTTATCATTCGATGAATCTACTGGTTCTAATGCAGATTTAACATAGAAATAACCTGAAAATCCGACTGCAGCGATGATAACAATTGCTATTGTTAATACTAATAAAACAATTTTCCGGACCGTTCTGGCCTCTTCATATTGCGCTTTTTTCTTCTTTTTATAATCCTTATTCGAAGTAGACACTTGTCTCCTCCTTTCATCTGGTACATTATACTACAAAATATAGGATGATTTCTATTTTTTTTACTAGAAAAACTCACATTTACTCGTTCCTTAGCGAATATACTCGTATTTTCTATATTACTGATATATTCTCCTTGTATGGGAATAAAAGGTGAAATCTAACCAAAAGTTTACTATATTAACGCCTGAATGATGCCATTTAGCTATGTATTAGCAAACCTTTGCCTCAGGAAATAAAGGAAGCACGTCAGTCGATATTGACTTACGGAGGAGGAGATCATCATTAATCGCTGCCACTGGACCTGGACGTAAATATCCTTGAAATTTTAATTTGTAGAAGCCCCCTTTTATCTTGCCAAGACAACAAAAAAACTGTACAGCCTCTTTTAGAAGACCGTACAGTTTTCATTTGATGTTAGGGTTTTAAGATTCGTCCTCTTCTTCCTCAGTAAAAGTGTTCAACATTTCTTCAATCATATCCCACTCTTCATCCGTTTCAATTTGATATAAGGTTAAATCATCATCTTTCTCATCTTCCTCAAATCGAAAAGCAAACACTTCCTGTTCCTCTGCTTGTGCCTGTTCAACAGGAACAACGACCATGTATGATTTTTCTGTTTGATCTACCTCAAATGTGAAGAGTACTTCAAAAAGATGTTCTTCACCTGATTCATCGGGAATGATTATACGCTCCTTCTCATCCAAAGCCATTCCACTCATCCTCCTTAGCTTTTCGCATCTAAATAACTCTGTAAAATCATAACGGCTGCCATCTTATCAATAACTTTTTTTCGTTTTGACCGACTCATATCCGCTGATAGTAAAATACGCTCGGCTGCCATTGTGGTTAACCGTTCATCCCATAGCTCTACTGGTAATTGAAATTCTTCTTCCATCTTCCCGGCAAATTGCTCACAAGCCTTTCCTCGTTCGCCAATCGTACCATTCATGTTTTTAGGATGACCTACAACTACTTTTTTTATTTGATGCTGATTAATAATTTGTCGCAACTCGTCCACTACCTGATGGAATTTTTCAGTCCAACGAATGGTTTTAATTCCTTGAGCCGTCCAGCCAAGTTCATCACTGACAGCTACACCAATCGTTTTTTCACCTACATCCAAACCTAATATTTTCATGTATCCGCCTCTTTATGCTCATTTAAGTAAAATTTAACTAGTTCTTCAATTAACTCATCACGTTCAATTCTACGGATTAACTTTCTGGCATCCTTATGTCGGGGAATATAAGCTGGATCTCCTGATAATAAATATCCTACAATCTGGTTAATGGGATTGTATCCTTTATCCTGTAAAGCAGAATGTACGGTAAGTAAGATTTCATTAACATCCTGCTCAAAAGGTTCCTCCGAAAAATTAAACTTCATTGTTTTATCATTTGAGTTCATGGCGACCTGACACTCCTTATGGAAAGAATTTCATTTATATTCATTATAAGCTTTTCAGGGCAATCAGGAAACCGTTTGGACATATTCTTTTGCAAAGTTAATGGCCTCGTCTAATTTTTCAGGCTGTTTTCCGCCTGCCTGAGCCATATCCGGACGACCGCCACCACCGCCGCCACAGCGGGATGCGGCTTCTTTAATCAGATTTCCCGCGTGATATCCTTTTTCTACTAAATCTTTTGAAACACCTGCTGCTAGTTGAACTTTTCCATTACTAGCGGCCCCTAGTAAGATAATACCTGATTGTAGTGTTTGCTTCATTTCATCAACCATACTCCGAAGAGCATTCATATCGGAAACGTCTACTTTAGCAGCTAACACAGATACACCATTTATTTCCTCAACAGAATCAGTAATACTTTTAGCTTCTAAATTTGAAAGTTTAGCCTTTAAGGAATCATTTTCCCGCTCTACTTCCTTCATTTCCGTAAACAATGTATCAATTCGTGTCGGGATTTGCTCAATGGTTGTTTTTAATTTTGTACTCGTTTCCTCAAGAAGCTGTTCACGATTTTGGACCCATTCATAAGCCCCTTTACCGGTTAAGGCTTCAATTCGGCGAGTACCTGCTCCAATTCCAGATTCGGCGGTAATTTTGAACATTCCTATTTCCGCTGTATTGCTTACATGACAGCCTCCGCAAAGTTCAATACTATATTCTCCAACAGAAACTACACGAACAGTATCTCCATACTTTTCGCCAAACAGTGCCATTGCACCCATTTCTTTCGCTTCTTTAAAGGATTTTATATCCGTCTCAACTGCAATAGATTCCCAAATTTTTTCATTTACTTTTCGTTCTATCTCTTTTAGTTCTTCCACTTTTACTGCATTAAAATGCGAAAAGTCAAAACGTAAACGATCAGGTGCTACTAAAGACCCTGCCTGATTTACATGATCACCGATTACATCTTTAAGTGCCTGGTGGAGCAAATGAGTCGCTGTATGATTTTTTATTATATGTTTACGCAAGCTTTGATGAACTTCTGCATTTACATAATCACCTTTTTGCAGGCGTCCCTCTTCTATCCATACACGGTGCATATTTTGACCATTTGGAGCTTTTTGGACATCCTCAACCTTCGCTAAAGCATTATTTGTTCTAATCGTCCCTTTATCAGCTACTTGCCCTCCACTTTCAGCATAGAAAGGAGTCTGTTCTAAGAAGAGATAAATTTCATCTCCTGCTTCAGCCGTGTCCACAATTTGATCATTTTTCACCATTTCTACAATACTGGATTGTGATGTAAGTTGACCATAGCCGACAAACTCACTATTAAAAGTAAGCTCACGAAGAATTCCGCTTTGCACCTTCATAGATTCCACTTTTTGTCTGGCTTGACGGGCTCTGGAGCGTTGTTTTTCCATTTCCTCATTAAATTCGTCTTCATCTATAGTAAAGCCTTCATCCTGTACATATTCTTCCGTTAGTTCTTTAGGAAAGCCATACGTATCATATAGTCTAAAGACCTCCACACCAGGGAAGACAGTACTTCCCTTAGTTTTTTCTTTATTAATGACTTCCTTTAAAATGGCTAAACCATCATTTAAGGTCTCATGAAAGCGCTCTTCCTCTGTCTTAATGACGTTTGCAATAAATGACTGCTTTTCTGTAACTTTTGGATAGAAATCAACCATAATTTCTGCTACATCTTCAACGAGCTTGTACATAAACGGCTCTTCAATACCTAAGTATTTGGCATAACGGACAGCACGGCGAAGAAGTCGTCTTAAAACATATCCACGTCCCTCATTTGAAGGTAATGCCCCATCACCCACTGCAAAGGATACCGTTCGGATATGATCGGCAATCACTTTAAATGCAGTGTCGTATTCTTCTTTGGCACCGTATTTAATGCCGGCAATGTCAGAGGTATGTTCAATAATCGGCATGAACAAATCTGTTTCAAAATTTGTTCTTGTGTCTTGAATAACACTTACCATACGCTCTAAGCCCATACCCGTATCAATGTTTTTCTTGGGCAATGGCGTATACGTATGGTCTGGATTATGATTAAATTGGGAGAACACAAGATTCCAGATTTCTAAATAACGTTCATTTTCTCCACCAGGATAGAGCTCAGGATCCTGAGGATTATTACCATACGCTTCTCCACGATCATAAAAAATTTCCGTATTTGGTCCACTTGGTCCTTCTCCAATATCCCAGAAATTCTCTTCTAATCGAATGATACGTTCTTCCGGAATTTTAATGTCCTGTAACCATATTTCGTAAGCTTCATTATCTTCAGGATGTACAGTAACGGATAAACGTTCCGGATCAAAGCCAATCCATTTTGGACTGGTTAAGAATTCCCAGGCAAATTCGATAGCTTCCTTTTTAAAATAATCACCAATTGAAAAATTCCCAAGCATTTCAAAGAATGTATGGTGACGAGCGGTCTTTCCTACATTTTCAATATCATTGGTTCGAATAGATTTTTGTGCATTACAAATCCGTGGATTCTCTGGTACAACCGAGCCATCAAAATATTTCTTAAGCGTAGCCACTCCACTATTTATCCAAAGAAGCGTTGGGTCTTCAACAGGAACTAATGATGCACTAGGTTCTACACTGTGGCCTTTTTCCTTGAAAAAGTCGAGAAACATTTGTCTTACTTCAGCAGATTTTAAATGCTTCATCTTCTGTTTCCTCCTTCATTTCTACTATAGAAATCAGTATGTACAAAAAACTCTCGTCCCTGCAAACATCTGCAGGGACGAGAGTTTATGGTCGCGGTACCACCCTGATTATGGATATTAAAATCCATCACCTTTTACGTATTAACGGCACGCTGCCGGCGGGAATTAACCGCACTCCGGACTAGCATTCCAGGACCTTATATCTGGAATTCCTTCCAGCCTAGAGAATTCCTCTCTGTATTATGGTGCTCTCCATAATCATTAGATAGTATCCTGTACTCAGATCCTTCTACATTTTCCTATAGTCGTTTGATTATGGCGATATTATAGCCAACTTTCAAAAACATGTCAACCAGAAAAGCGAAGGCGACTGAACAGGTCCGACTGCATAAGCAGAATTCACGGAGTGGCATGTTTTTCGCCACGGAGTGGATTCTGCTTATGTCTGCTTGGACCTAGGAGCCGTAGCTAGACATACAAAAGCGAAGGCGACTGAACAGGTCCGACAGCATAAGTAGAATTCACGGAGTGGCATGTTTTTCGCCACGGAGTGGATTATGCTTATGTCTGTTTGGACCTAGGAGCCGCAGCTAGACATACAAAAGCGAAGGCACTGGTCTGGTGGTGTACCTGACACGTCAATGATGCCTATAAATTAGCTATTCACCATAATAGCTAATTTATAGACATCTGTCCGTCCACATTTAAACCACCATCCAAATGCCCACGGTCTACTTTTTCCCCCATGCTTCCTTCATTTTTTTCACAGCTGGTGTCGGTTCAACAAAAACTTTAATAATCGTCAATACAGGAACGGCCAGAATCATTCCGGCTATCCCAAAAGACTCTCCGCCTACCAATAAGGCAAAAATAATGAAAACAGGATGTACATGTAAGGATTTTCCTACAATATATGGTGATAAAAGATTTCCTTCTATCAACTGTACACCTACTACTGCTAAAATCACATAAATGACTTGATTGGTTGATATGGTAAAAGCAATCAAAACAGCTGGGATTGCACCTAAAATAGGTCCAAAATAAGGAATAATATTGGTCATTCCCATAAATGTACCCAATAATAAAGGGTATTTCATATCAATCAGCCAAAGCAAAAGGGAAGAGATTAACCCAACAAATAAACAAACTAAAAATTGACCACGTAAATAACCACCCAGGTTATGATCGATGCTTTGTAATACCGATTGATAATAGCCCTTTTTATTTCCTGGACCAATGGCTAAAAGGGATGCTTTAAATTTTGAAAAGTCCTTTAAAAAGTAAAAAACAAGGATGGGGATTACCGCAATAATAACAATGACATCAGTAATTCCTGTAAGGGAATAGGCGATGTTAGTTAACCCATCCACAAGTCCCTCTTCGATTTTTACAAAGGCCTCATCCATTTTATCATGAACATCCTCAGGAAAATTGGACGTACTTACATAAAGATTATATATCCATTCCTGGTATGTATCGAACAGTTGAGGTAAGAAATTAATTAATCCCTTTAATTGCTTTACAAACATGGGAACTGCTTTATAGATGCCAAACCCTATTCCACCAAATATCAGGACATAAATCGTTAAAATAGACGTCCATCTTGGCATAAATTCATTCAGCCAATTGACTAAAGGGTATAATAAATAAGCAATTAAAGCTGCAATTAAAATTGGGGTTAAAATGGTCATTAAAAAAGAAAACACAAATTGATAGAATGGATAGGTTTTTAATAGTAAATAGAAAAGAACAGAGACAATTACGGCTATCCCTAACCCATATAGAAGCCTCTTCTCTTTATTTGTCATCCACAACCCCCCTGAGGAAAATCCTCACAAAAGAAAGGAGGGCAGCATCAATAGCTGCCCTTACTCATCGATTTTTAGTTTTTATATGATGAAGTCATTTTATGTATACGATTTTGGTGTAAGATCTTCATCATTAAACAAGTCGTCTAAAGAGGATAACGTTCCATCCTCTTCTACTTCATGAACTTTAATTCGGCCATTATCCAGGGATAACTCTATAAAACAATTCCAGCAATAATACTGTTGATGACCAATTTTCCCTAGATTCTGACCCTGACAATTTGGACAATTCACCGTTTGGGCAACTCCTTTGAAGTTTATCTAGTATAAGAGTTCCCCATATATTTTAAAAATATACATTGTTTACATAAAATCATAAGGTGAAAGCTCCTCGTCATCCACTTCCGCCATTTCTTCCTTTCTTTCTTCACCCTGCATCGTTTCACCGGCAAACATGAACTCCATCCGTTTTGCTAAAGTGGTATTCCTTACGTTTTGGTCTTCAGTTCGTACTCCTTCCAGAAAAGCCCTTTGATCTCCGCAAATAATGAGAGATTGCTTACTTCTTGTAATAGCTGTATATAATAGATTTTTCCTTAACATGCGCCGATAATCTGGAACAACAGGCATGACGACAATAGGAAATTCACTTCCCTGTGATTTATGAATGGAAATGCAATAGGCATGCATAAGCTGATGAAGCTCAGATCGTACATAATGAACTTCCTTTCCATCAAAATCAACGACAAGCTGTTCCTGATTTTCTTCTGTTTCATCCGCTTTTAAAATGGTTACTATATGGCCAATATCTCCGTTAAACACACCCTTTTCAGGCTGATTCACAAGCTGTATCATTTTATCTCCGGAACGAAACACCTGATCATTGAATTGAATAGACCTTTTTTGGTTATTGCGGGGATTAAGAAGTTCCTGAAGGGCTTCATTTAATATATTTATCCCGATATTTGACCGATACATAGGTGCCAACACCTGGATATCCCGTATAGAGTAACCTTTATCTACTGCTTTTTTTACAATATCCTGCAGCAATGTCAGTGTATGTTTTCCATATGATTGAAAAAACGAAAAATCCTCTCCCCTTTTTAAAGACTGACCATCACATTGATTATTCTTTATTTCATGTGCCAGTTCAACGATTCTTGAGCCTTCCTTTTGACGATAAATTTCTGTTAGCTTACACGTTGGTATGACTTCTGATGCTAAAAAATCAGTTAAAACCTGACCTGGTCCAACTGATGGCAATTGATCCTCATCCCCAACTAATACTATTTGCGTTTTACTGGGAATGGCCCGAAACAATTGATTCGCAAGCCAGATATCGACCATCGAAAACTCATCAATAATAATAAGCTCTGCATCCAATTGACGACTTTGATTAAACTCGAATTCTTCGTTTCCGGACCACCCTAATAAACGATGGATAGTCTGTGCTTTATGACCAGTTGCTTCAGTCATTCGCTTTGCTGCTCGCCCTGTAGGTGCTGCAAGGATTATGCCTGATTCATCCTGTTTATCCTTATCTGTCTTCTTTTTAGGATTTAATCGTTCATAAACGCCTATAATACCTTTTATAACGGTTGTTTTTCCTGTTCCAGGTCCACCAGTAAGAATCATAGCTTTTGAATTTAATGCCTGCTCAATCGCTTCATACTGTTCTCTACCATAGCTAATGGTTTCCTTTTCTTCAATTTCACCTAAGGCTTTTAGAATATCCGCTTGTGTGTATTCATCTTCAAGCTTAATATCCATGATTCGTTTTAACTGAGAACTTACACCTTCTTCAGAAAAATAAAGAGAAGGAAGGTAGACACGATTTTCTTCAATGATTAAATATCCTTCCTCTGATAGCTCTTTAACCTTTTGTTCAATGGTTTCATTGGTAACAGATGGGTCGGTTTCGTTTAGCAATTTCCGTACATCATCACAGAGCTGTTCGAGATATTCAAAGACATGACCAAATTGAGATTGTCTCTTTAGCGTATGAATACAGCCCGCTTGTATTCTGGTCGGGTGATCACCTGAGATACCGAGTATTTTAGCAATTTCATCAGCCCTTCTAAACCCAAATCCCTCTACTTCAAAAACAAATTGATAAGGATTTTCTTCAAGCAGTTTCAACGTTTCTTCTTTATATATGTCATATATTTTTTGGGTGAGCTGAAGCCCAATACCATAGTCAGCTAAAGCCATTACAACTCGTTCAAAACCTTGATTTTCCCTTAAGGTTTGACTAAAGGATGATATGATATTTTGGGGAAATCCGGGAATACCTGCTAATATATTTTCATCCTTTAAGATTTTATCTATCGCTGTTTCTCCTAATGCGTCTACTATTTTCTCGGCACTCTTTTTTCCTACACCATAAAAAATATCACTTGATAAATAACGGACTAGGCTATCTTTGGTTTTGGGAATTTCCCTTGTATATGTAAACACTTGATATTGCTGTCCAAATTTAGCATGCTGAGACAGATTTCCATAAAAAATATATTCCTGTTCCTGTTCAAGTGGAGGAAAATGACCTTTCACGACAATTTCTTTATCTTTAAATGGCTCATTCGTATCTATTATCCGTATAAGGGCAATGGAAAACCGCTCCTCCGCATTATGAAAAATCGTACGGAGTAAACTTCCCTTTATATATCCTTTTTCCTCATGTACTGAATCCATTGCCATGCGATAATACTCCCTTTTTTAATCATTATCATTAGTATTCTGATTCAACATTTCCTGTACTTTTTCCTTTCCATTGCCAGCAAGTACATGGTCAGGTTGAATTCGCAACGCTTCGTTAAAATGATGTAAAGCTTTTTCTACATCTGCGTAATATAAATATCCTACACCTAAATTATAATGGGCATCACTATGTTCATTCTCTAATTTTAGCACTTCTTTCATTTGTTCCATAGCTAAATCTATTTGTTGTGATTGAGCTAAAGCCAGTCCATACTGAAATTGTGCATCTACATCCTGCAAATTAAGCTCGGCTGCACGTTGTAAGTAGGGTAAAGCAAATCGGGATTTTTCCTGTTGTACCAATGTCATCCCAAGCATAAAATAAATGTCTCCATTCTCTAACCCTTCATGAACGGCCTTTTCGAAATATTCCTGAGCTTCTTTGAATTTATCCTGTTCATAATACATATTTCCAAGTCCATAATAGGCAGTTGAAGCGTGCTCATCGAGTTCAATAGCCTTTTCATAAAAGGTTTTAGCCCGCTCAAAATCGTTTAAATGAAGAAGCAGATTCCCAAAATTAATATACCCTACAGGATTGGATGGATCTTCATCAATTGCTTCTGTAAAAGCTCTGGCTGCTTCCTCAAACTTATGCTCTTTTAAATATTCAATCCCTGTTTCCATTTTACCCATAATCTACATCCTCCTAAAAGTTGTGTTTCAATAAGGAAGGCCAGAAATCAATAACAAAGCATTTCTTCCCTTCAGAAGAAAACCCTGCATTCCATTCTGACCTCTACTATTACTATACACTGTTCTGTTTTTAAGCTAAATGCTGAATATATTTTTCGTTTTTAATAACACGATCTATCGTTGCTCCGCCCAGACAAACGTCGCCCTCATAGAAAACAACTGCCTGACCTGGTGTTATAGCTCGTTGTGGTTCAGCAAATTCTACTCTAATGTCCCCATTTTCCATAGGATAGACAGTTACTTTGCTATCTTGCTGACGATAGCGGAATTTTGCCGTACAAGTAAATGGTTCATTTAATTCTCCTGGAAGAATCCAATTTATATCTGTTGCTTCTAAGGCATCAGAATATAAATGATCATTATGATAGCCCTGACCGACATATAGCACATTATCTTCCAGGTTTTTACCGATAACAAACCACGGCTCTCCAGATCCACCGATACCAAGTCCGTGTCTTTGACCGATAGTGTAATACATTAAACCATCATGGTCACCTTTCACCTCACCAGTCAACGTTTTCATTTTCCCTGGCTGTGCAGGTAAATACTCACTTAGAAATTCTTTGAAATTACGTTCTCCAATAAAACAAATCCCTGTACTATCCTTCTTGGTCGCTGTAGCAAGATTGTTCTCTTTCGCAATTTCACGTACTTCTTTCTTATCCATTTCTCCTAGTGGAAACATGACTTTCGATAATACATCCTGAGATAGTTGATTTAAAAAGTACGTTTGATCTTTATTATTATCAACACCACGAAGCATTTCGAATTGGCCATTTCGTTCACGTACTCTTGCATAGTGACCTGTAGCCAGATAATCTGCTCCTAAAGATAAAGCGTGGTCTAAAAAGGCTTTAAATTTAATTTCCTTATTACACATAACATCCGGATTTGGTGTTCTGCCAGCTTTGTATTCATCAAGAAAATAGGTAAATACTTTATCCCAGTATTGCTTTTCAAAGTTCACGGAATAATACGGAATATCTAATTGATTACAAACGCGCACAACATCTTCAAAATCCTCCGTAGCAGTACAAACACCAAACTCATCTGTATCATCCCAGTTTTTCATAAAAATACCGACGACATCATATCCTTGTTGTTTCAACAAAAGAGCTGCAACAGATGAATCGACTCCACCTGACATCCCAACAACTACTCTTGTATCTTTCGGTTCTTTTTTCATGCTTTCACTCCCCTCTTATGTTAAACGGTGGACTATTTTAGCAACCTTCTTCGCACTCCTACCCATTTGCTCTTCATCATTTGCATTTCCAAAACTGAACCGAATCGAATTGGTTGTACGTTCATCTCTGGAGCTATACATCTCTGATAGCACATGAGATGGCTCCACAGAACCAGCCGTACAGGCAGAACCACTTGAAGCGGCAATTCCAGATAAATCAAAGTTTGTCAATAAGCTTTCCACATTCGTCCCCGGAAAACTGATGTTCACAATAGATGAAACAGAATTCTGCTCATCCCCATTTATGGAAAAATTCACTTCTTGTTCTTCTAGTGTTTGCAAGAAATGTTTTTTAAAAGCACTGTATTTATGATTTCTTGCTTTTCTTTCCTGTCCAATCAACTCAACTGCCTTTTGAAATCCTTTGACTGCGGCAGTATTTTCTGTTCCAGCCCGGCGTTTACGCTCCTGTTCTCCTCCATGTTGAAGAGCTTGAAGCATTATACCCTCTCTAACGTATAAAAAACCAATTCCTTTAGGGCCATAGATTTTGTGCGCTGATACACTAAGTAAATCCACTCCCAATTCATTTACATCTATCGGCAATGTCCCAAATGCCTGAACAGCATCGGTATGAAAATAAGCGGAATGTTCCTTTAGTAATTCACCAATTTCCTGAACAGGCTGGATTGTACCTACTTCGTTATTTACATACATGATAGACACAAGAATCGTATCCTCACGTAAATGGTTTTTTACATCCTCAACAGATATCCGTCCAGTCTCATCAACTGGCAAATAGGTGACCTCAAAGCCTTCTTTCTCCAAATATTCGGCTGTACGTAGTGTAGCATGGTGTTCTATGGAGGTCGTAATAATATGTTTGCCTTCGTTTTGTCTTTTTCGTGCCACACCAATTAAAGCCATATTATCAGCTTCTGTTCCTCCACTTGTATAAACGATTTCTTTTTCATTTGCTCCAATACTTTCTGCAATCACTTGACGGGATTCGTCTAATATTTTTCGTGCTTGTCTCCCGAAATGATGAACACTCGATGGATTTCCAAAAGTATGTTCTAAAACCGGAATCATTTCCTTAACTACTTCGGGGTGAACAGGTGTTGTTGCGGCGTGATCTAAATATATCGGTTCCAACGTCTCACCTTCTTTTTTCTATAAATTACCCTATTAAATATAAAACATATACCCATGCAGATTTTCATTATCTTCAAAGTTTGCCATATCAGCAAGGGTAGTTGTATCAAGTACATCTTTGACAGCATTTCGAATACGGACCCATAATTCTTTTTTAGCAGGTTCTTCTTCTTCAATGCCCTCTACAATAAAAATGGGACCCTCCAATATACGAATAACATCACCGGCTGTAATATCTTCAGGAGATTTAGTCAATAAATAGCCTCCGTATGCTCCACGAACACTTCTTACAAAACCAGCATTTCGTAATGGCGGAATTAATTGTTCTAAATAGTGTTCAGAGAGTTCATGATCTCGTGCAATCGATTTTAGAGATAGCGGCTTTTTATCCCCATAATTTTTGGCCAAATCAATCATAATGGTTAAGCCGTATCGTCCCTTCGTTGAAATTTTCACTCGTTTTCCTCCTCCATATCATGTACTTCAATAATCGTTCAGACTGAGGTAAAGAATAGCCTACGATTGATCCTAATAACACTGAAGCAATTACAGTACCTATGCCTATGGGTCCGCCCAGAAAATAACCAACAATGAAAACAAGGATTTCAAGTCCAATACGAACCCATTGTACCTTCCAGCCGGTTTTTTCAGTTAATAAAAGCATTAATGTATCTCTTGGTCCGGCTCCTAATTTTGCTGCGACATATAATCCAATTCCATACCCAGCAATAAGAAGTCCAATCATCAGTGTAAGAAAATCCATCCACAATGGACCTGGGTCCGGAAGTATAAATAAAAAGATATCAATAAAAATTCCCATAAAGACCATATTAAAAATCGTGCCAATTTGTGGCCACGTTTTTCTTACCATACATGATAAGCTTACAATAACAATACCAACGATTATACTCCAGGAACCAACCGTTAAACCAAATTGGCTAAACAGGCCATAGTGAAGAACATCCCACGGACTAATACCTAAATCCTTTGCCTTTATCGTTAATGATATCCCAAAGGCTAAGATGATAATCCCAACAAAATATACGAACCATCTCATCAGTAGATGTTCACGGCCTTGATACGTAAGCTCACTCATACTCCACTCCCTCTCACTAACTCAGAGCTCTCCTATTAAACCATTGATATTATAGCACGAAACCCTCTCCCCTTGCATTTTAAACACACGAAGATTAGGCTAGAAATAAAAGCGATGGCGACTGATTAGGTCTTGTGCTATAAACAGAAGACCTGGATGGCACGATTTTACCACAGAATTTCTTTTCTTATATCCGTCCAGGCTTAGGAGCGGCAGTTGAACAAATAAAAGCGAAAGCGACTGACCAGGTTCTGCAGCATATGCAGAATTATAAAGTGTTTTCCCTTTATGAAACATCAATCAAAGGAGAATAGAAATAATGAGTTTACAACCCTTAGCATATCGAATGCGACCGAAAAGTATAGACGATATTATCGGACAGAAACATTTAGTTGGTCAAGGAAAAATGATTAGAAGAATGGTTGAGGCAAATAAATTATCATCTATGATTCTTTTTGGCCCCCCTGGAACCGGAAAAACCAGTATGGCTATGGCTATTGCAAAAAGTCTGGATTTTCCTTTTAAACAACTAAATGCTGTAGTAGATAAGAAAAAAGATATGGAAATTGTAGTAGAAGAAGCCAAGTTTTCTGGAAAAATGATCTTAATTTTAGATGAAGTCCATCGATTGGATAAAGGTAAGCAGGATTTCCTTCTTCCCCATTTAGAAAGTAATTTAATTACTTTAATCGGCTGTACAACTAGTAACCCTTACCATTCTATTAATCCGGCTATTCGCAGCAGATGTCATTTGTTTGAACTGCATCGATTAGAGTCAGAGGATGTAAAAGAAGGTATATTACATGCTCTACAGGATGAAGAATCAGGAATGGGCACGTATGAAACTTCTTTAACAGATGATGCTGTAGAGCACTTTGCTTTTGCAGCCAATGGAGATTTACGCTCAGCTCTAAATGGACTCGAGCTTGCCATTACTTCAACTCCGGAAAATGACGATGGTTTAACCTGCATTGATTTAGAGGTTGCTGAACAATGTATGCAAAAGAAAAGCTTTTCACATGATAAGGATGGAGATGGACATTATGATGTCTTATCTGCCTTTCAAAAGTCCATAAGAGGAAGCGATGTAAATGCTGCATTACACTACCTTGGTCGACTGATTGAAGCTGGTGATTTAGATAGCATTGGCAGGCGTCTAGTTGTTTGTGCTTATGAGGATATAGGACTGGCAAACCCTCAGGCAGGGCCTAGAGCACTTTCAGCTGTTCAGGCTGCGGAAAGAATCGGCTTTCCTGAAGCTAGAATTCCTTTATCTGTATCCGTTGTAGAGCTTTGTCTATCACCAAAATCAAATTCAGCTTATCAAGCTTTAGATCAGGCACTGCAGGATATTCATTCAGGAAAAAGCGGTGAAGTTCCAAAGCATTTAAAAGATGCCCATTATAGTGGAGCGAAAGCTTTAGGACGTGGGATAGAATACAAATATCCTCATAACTATGATCAAGGATGGGTTCCACAGCAATATTTACCAGATTCTATTAAAAACAGAGAATATTATCAACCTAAAAATACTGGGAAATTTGAAGCGTCTCTCAAACAAGTATATGAAAGAATTCAGGGGAAAAATAGAAATTCATAATAAATAGAGTATAAACTCCTCTTTTATTGAACAGACTAGATATAAACGATGGACAATAACGAGTATTACAATTCGAAAAACATAACCTATCGCCAATAATAGAGGTAGTTGGTGTTTTTCTTAATACTTTTATCCGACAAAACTTTACATTTTAAAAGTATAAAAGAGGAGTGAACGATTATGGCAAAAGTAAGACAAGATGCATGGTCCCATGAAGATGATCTTCTATTAGCAGAGACAGTTTTACGACATATTAGAGAAGGCAGTACCCAGCTTAATGCTTTTGAGGAAGTAGGAGATAAATTAAATAGAACAGCTGCTGCTTGCGGGTTTCGCTGGAATGCCGAAGTAAGAAGACGCTATGATAAAGCGATCGAAATTGCTAAGCGTCAGAGAAAAGAAAAGAAACGTGCTATCGCACAACAGCAAAAATGGCAACAACAGACTCAGTCAACATCTGTTCCTGCTTACCATCCACCTGAGCCACCTGCTAGAGAGGTACAGCCGCCACAACAGGATGGGAATGTTGCTGGCAAAGTAGAAGAGCAAGAACGGGAATCTTTACAACAACCTATCGCACAATCAAGATCTGTTCCATCTATTGATGATATTATATTATATTTACAAGAGTTCAAGGCTAATTTCGAACATAACTATCAAGACCGAAGCAATTTGGATCAGCTTAAACAGGAAAATCAAACTTTAAAAGCAGAAAATGAAAAACTAGAAAAGCATCTAGCAAAAGTTGAAAAAGAATACGAGACCATGCAGGAAGATTACCAAGTATTAATGTCCATTATGGATAAGGCCAGAAAGATGGTTGTATTTGATGATGACACAGAACCATCTCAAGCCTTTCGCATGGATAAAAACGGTAATCTGGAACAAGTAGCCAGATAATAAGTAAGATGCTGTCCCTTTAAGGGACAGCATCTTTTTTAGACTTTTAGGCCTAAACAGTCATCTCTCCTTTTCCATTCGGGGTCTCGCGTCTTCGCGGGACAAGGAAAGCTTTGATGACTTTACATCGTACGAGAAAAATTTGCATACATTTTATAAGGAGTCTACGTGTATTTGACCTGGTTGTAAGCATTCTATCAACGAAATCACTTTAATCCTCTTCTTTAGCTCACCTCACTTTTTTCATAAAGCAGCAATCTTTATGAAAAAAGCCTTTATCTATAAGCACATTACACCCTGAAAAGCGATTTTTAAAAAAAGTCATTTCACTATTGAATTTTTATACTTAATAATGCATAATAATTCATAAACATTTAAATTTTTTCACTATTTCGACTCAAAGGGAGAGGTTATACATGGAGAAACAAAGAATCGTTTTAGCCTATTCAGGAGGCTTAGATACCTCCGTTGCAATTAAATGGTTACAAGATCAATACAATTATGATGTGATAGCAGTCGCTCTTGATGTTGGGGAAGGGAAAGATTTGGAATTTGTAAAAAACAAGGCACTTGATGTTGGCGCAATAAAGTCTTATGTAGTTGATGCCAAAGCGGCGTTTGCAAAGGAATATGTGGCAAAGGCTTTAAAAGCAAACCTTTTATATGAAGGAAAATATCCTCTTGTTTCAGCCTTATCCCGTCCATTAATAGCGAACATACTGGTTGATATTGCCAAGCAGGAAAACGCTGTTGCCGTTGCACATGGTTGTACAGGTAAGGGCAATGATCAAGTGAGATTTGATGTATCCTTTACAGCTTTAGCTCCTGAACTGGACGTTGTAGCCCCTGTACGTGAATGGGCAATGTCCAGAGACGAAGAGATTGCTTATGCAAAAGAAAATGGCATTCCTATCCCTGTTCATTTAGATAGCCCTTATAGTGTGGATCAAAACCTTTGGGGACGCAGTAATGAGTGCGGTGTTCTAGAAGATCCAGCTGTTGAACCGCCTAAAGATGCGTACGATTTAACCGTTGATCCTGTTGAGGCACCAAACGAACCTGAATACGTAGAAATCGAATTTGTTAAGGGAGAACCTGTTGCCATTAATGGTGAAAAGCTAGCTTTGGAAGATCTTATCCTTAAACTTAATAAAATCGCCGGTCAGCATGGTGTCGGACGAATTGATCACATAGAAAGCCGCTTAGTCGGCATTAAATCGCGTGAGGTTTATGAATGCCCTGCAGCCCTCACTTTAATTGCAGCTCACCAGGAATTAGAAGCACTAACATTACCAAGAGAGGTTGCTCAGTTTAAACCGACAATTGAACAAAAACTTACACAAACAATTTATGATGGATTATGGTATTCACCATTAACCAACGCTTTACATGCCTTTATTGAACAAACTCAAAGCTATGTTTCTGGTAAAGTAAACGTAAAACTCTATAAAGGGCATGCACAAGTAGTAGGACGTACATCTGATTATTCTCTCTATGATTTCGAATTGGCTACTTATAAACCAGACGATGAGTTCAATCATGAAGCGGCTTTAGGTTTTATTCAATTATGGGGACTTCCTACAAAAGTCTATTCATCTGTTACGAATGATTATAAAAATGAGGACTTTGAAATGAGTGACCTAAAAATGGAGAAGAAAGAAGCGGTTAAACAATGAAACTATGGGGCGGACGATTTACGAAACCAACAAATGAACTCGTAGATGAATATACCTCCTCTATCGGATTTGATCAGAAATTAGCACAACAGGATGTTAAAGGAAGTCTTGCACATGTCGATATGCTTGCAAAATGTAAGATTATTACCGACGAGGATGCTACAGTCATTTCTAAAGGACTGAATATTGTTTCAGAGAAAATCCAAAATAAAGAAGCCGAATTAAGCGTGGATCATGAAGATATCCATATGAATATTGAAAAGCTCCTTATTGAAGAAGTCGGTGCAGTGGGAGGAAAACTGCATACAGGAAGAAGTCGTAATGATCAGGTTGCACTGGATATGAGGCTTTTTTTAAGAGAATCCATTGTGATGCTTACAGAATTACTTGTTGGTGTAAAAGAAGCCTTAGTGGAGCAGGCTGAAAAACATATAGACACCCTACTACCAGGATATACTCATTTACAACGTGCCCAGCCTGTTCGTTTTGCCCATCATTTACTGGCTTATGTATTCATGTTTCAGCGTGATGTAGATCGACTAATGGATAGCTACAAAAGAGTCAATCAATTACCACTAGGTGCTGGCGCTTTAGCTGGTACCACCTTTCCTATTGATCGGGACTATGTAGCCAACCGTCTACATTTTGATGGTGTATGTGAAAATAGCCTGGATGCGGTAAGCGATCGCGATTTTGTTGTGGAATTTTTATCCAATTCATCCCTTATTTCTATGCATCTATCAAGATTGTGTGAAGAACTTGTACAATGGTCGAGTTCGGAGTTTAATTTTATCGAATTAGATGATGCCTTCTCTACCGGAAGCAGTATGATGCCGCAAAAGAAAAATCCGGATGTAGCTGAGCTTATACGAGGGAAAACAGGCAGAATATATGGAAATCTAATGAGCATGCTTACCACATTAAAAGGCTTACCCTTAGCTTACAACAAGGATATGCAGGAAGATAAAGAAGGGATGTTTGATACCGTAGATACCTTAAAAGGAGCCTTATCCCTATTTGCACCTATGATTTCAAGTATGCAGGTAAACAAGGAAAACATGTATAAAGCGGTACAACAGGACTTCTCTAATGCTACAGATTTAGCTGATTATTTAGTTCAAAGAGATATTCCTTTTCGTGAAGCCCATTCCATTGTAGGGCAAATTGTTCTGTATTGTATCAAGCAAAATAAATTTTTATTACAGCTGACATTAGATGAATTTCAGCAGTTTTCAGATTCTATTAATGAAGATATATATGAATCTTTAAAACCGGAGTCAGTTGTTAATGCAAGGAATGTAAAAGGAGCTACGTCAGAAGATCGGGTTAGAGAACAATTAGATTATGCCTATTTTTATATCGACTCAAATAAAAGCTGGATTCAGAATCATGGATAACAAATAGACCTTTCATACCTTTTATGTATAAAAATAAATTATAATGCATTTTTATGTATTTAGATAGAGAGGAGATGGATGTCCATGGATGAGCTAACAGGGTACCTTACGTTAAGTACTGGGGATGTCTTTGAGGGAAAATGGTTATATAAAAATGAGTATATCGAGGGAGAAATGGTATTCAATACAGCGATGACCGGATATCAGGAAGTGATGACTGATCCATCCTATGCCGGCCAAATTGTAACAATGACCTATCCATTAATAGGAAATTACGGGTGTAATAATCAGGATAATGAAAGCTGGAATCCTTCCTTATCAGGATTTGTGATTGCTTCTCCTTTTTCAAATCCCAGTCATGAGAAGGATAGACATTCATTATGGGAAATGGTGCAGAAACATCATATTCCTACCCTTTATGATATGGATACACGGGCATTAACTCGTGTGATTAGAAAACACGGAGAAGTTTATGGGAAATTCACAACAAACCCTGATGATTTTCCAGTATTAAAGAAAGTAGATTCAGATATTGTACGTAAAGTAGCTGTTCAAAAGCCATTTACCATTAAATCAAAAAGCAATACCTCGACTTCTAAAAGAATAGCCGTTATCGATTTCGGTTATAAGCATTCTATTGTGGATACATTACAGGATTTAGGCTGTGAAATTCATATCGTGCGCTTTGATATTACTTGGGAACAAATGAAAAAGATTAACCCAGAAGCTGTTGTTTTATCCAATGGTCCGGGAAATCCAAAAGATTTAGCCTATTTATTTGATAACTTGAAACCAATCATAGATTACTATCCGACACTGGGGATTTGTCTGGGACAGCAGCTCATTGCCCTTGCAAGTGGAGCTCAAACAAAACGTTTACCATTTGGTCACCGCGGTAGCAATCATCCAGTTAAGGATTTAACTACAAATAAAGTTCACATTACCTCGCAAAATCATGGGTATGTAGTGGATGAGGAATCATTAAATCAAAAGGAATGGAGAGTCACCCATCAAAATGTAAATGATCATTCTTTAGAAGGAATGGTTCACCGCTATAAACCGATTATGGCAGTACAATTTCACCCTGAAGCCCATCCTGGTCCCAGTGATTCTTTCTATATTTTCGAGCAATTTATGGCGCTTACACAAACAAAAGGAGAGAAACAGCATGCCTAGGATATCATCTATTCAAAAGGTTCTCGTTATTGGTTCAGGACCAATTGTTATCGGTCAAGCCGCTGAATTTGATTATGCGGGTACACAGGCCTGTTTAGCTTTAAAAGAAGAAGGCATAGAGGTGGTACTCGTTAATAACAATCCAGCTACGATTATGACGGATCCACAATTTGCAGATTACGTGTATTTAGAGCCTCTAACTTGTGAATCTGTGACCAATATTATTAAGCAGGAAAGACCTGATGGCATCCTTCCTACTCTTGGGGGACAGACAGGGTTAAACTTAGCTCTTTCATTAACAGAAGCAGGAGTCTTAGATAAATATAATGTGGAATTATTAGGAACATCCCTTAACTCCATACAAAAAGGAGAAGATAGGGAGCGATTTAAAGCGATGATGATGGATATGGGAAAGCCTATTGCAAAAAGTATTTCCGTAACTTCAACAAATGAAGCTGTTGAATTCGCTCATAAAACAGGCTATCCAATTATGATACGCCCCGCTTACACATTAGGGGGATCAGGCGGAGGTGTGGCTAGTGAGCAGAAAGAATTAGAATCTATCGTAAAAAACGGTCTGCTATTAAGTCCCATTCATCAAGTTTTAATTGAACAGAGTGTAAAGGGCTGGAAGGAAATCGAATTTGAAGTCATGCGGGATGCAAATGACACCTGTATTATCGTTTGCAGCATGGAAAATATCGATCCAGTTGGAGTCCACACCGGTGACAGTATGGTAGTCGCTCCTGTTCAAACGTTAACCGATCGTCAATATCAAATGCTTCGAACTACATCCTGTCAAGTCATTCGTGAATTAGGTGTTGTTGGTGGGTGCAATATTCAGTTTGCTGTACATCCTGAGCAGAATGAGTACGTAATTATTGAAGTTAATCCAAGAGTGAGCAGATCCAGTGCTCTGGCTTCAAAAGCAACTGGCTATCCGATTGCAAGAATTGCTGCAAAGCTCGCGTTAGGCTATTATCTGGATGAAGTATTAAACCCCATTACAGGGAACACTTACGCAAGCTTTGAACCTGCCATCGACTATATTGCCGTAAAGCTTCCCCGCTTACCATTTGATAAATTTACAGATGCAAGTCGGAAGCTAGGTACACAAATGCAAGCAACCGGTGAAGTAATGGCCATTGCACGTAATTTACCAGCAGCTATACAAAAGGCCATACGATCACTTGAGATTGGAGTTGATCAATTGCATTTGCCATTCATTCATTCTTTATCCAATGATCAGCTTCAACAACAGTTAGCTGAAGCTTCAGATGAACGACTATTTGTTATAGGGGAGGCACTCCGCCGAGGATATTCCGTTGAGAAATTACATGAAATAACACACATTCATCCCTATTTCTTGTATGAAATATCCGCAATCATTGAGTATGAAAAGGATCTCCTGGAACAATCCTGGGATAACATGGAAGGAAAGGATTGGTTAAAAGCGAAGCAGTATGGATTTACGAACCAAACATTAGCCCAACTTTTTTCAACTAGTGAAAAGGAAATTGCAAAAGACGTTGCTCACTTACCTGCTTATAAAATCGTAGACACCTGTGCAGCGGAATTTTTGGCCGATACTCCTTATTACTATAGTTCGTGGAATGAAGTAGATGAAGTAGAAAAGTTAAGCGGGAATCAAAAGGCAGTCGTTATTGGTTCAGGACCGATTCGAATCGGCCAGGGTATAGAGTTTGATTACTGCTCCGTACAGGCTGCTCTTTCCTTGAGAGAGCAAGGTATTGACTCCATTGTGATTAATAATAATCCGGAAACCGTTAGTACCGATTTTCATACGGCGGATCATTTATACTTTGAACCGTTAACCGCTGAAGATGTCATTTACATTATTCAAAAAGAACAGGCAGATCAAGTATTGATTCAATTCGGCGGGCAGACTGCGATTAATCTGGCAGAGGATTTGGAGAATGCAGGGATTACTATTGCAGGAACCTCCCTTTCATCTATACAGCAAGCAGAGGATCGGGATCAATTTTATCAACTGTTAACCACCGATCTCAATATTCCGCATATACCTGGAGAAACCATTCAATCCTCCAAGAATGCTCATAAAGCAGCTCAAAATATCGGCTTTCCTATTCTGGTACGTCCTTCTTATGTTATAGGCGGAAAAGGAATGACAATCTTACACAATGAAGTTCAACTAGACGAATATGTAGGGCAACTTGAAAAAGAGGTATCCAGTTCTAACATTTATCCCCTGCTTATGGATCGTTTTATCACCGGTAAAGAATTCGAAGTGGATGCTGTTTGTGATGGTTCTGACGTATTAATTCCCGGCATTTTTGAGCATGTAGAAAAAGCCGGTATCCATTCAGGTGATAGTATGGCTGTCTTTCCGGCTCCGTCGTTAACAGATAAAGAAAAGGAGACGATTCTCACTTACACGAAAAATATTTCGTCCAGGCTTAATACTAAAGGGTTAATGAACATTCAGTTTGTAATCGATGATGTAACGAAAGAAATATACGTTTTGGAAGTAAATCCAAGAGCTTCAAGGACCGTTCCAATAGCCAGTAAAGTAACAGGAGTACCTCTTATTGATTTAGCAACAAAGATTCAATTAGGAAAATCTCTTCAATCACAGCCATACAAGCTTGGTTTATATGAAGATATTCCTTATTACACTGTAAAAATACCGGTTTTCTCAACTGAAAAACTAAATGGTGTTGATCCGATAACCGGTCCCGAAATGAAGTCAACAGGAGAAGCAATTGGAATCGGAAAAGATGTTTCCCAAGCTATGGTTAAGGCCTTTCAATGGTCGGAAAATAAATTATCACCGCTTGGAAATGATGACTGCATATTGATTACTGGAAACTTATCGAAGGTTAATAACCTTGATAAGCTTTGTGAGCAATTGACAAAGACAAAAGCCAACATTGCAGCAACCTTTGAAACAGGTACCTTATTAAAAGAAAAGGGATTGAAAATAACTGAATATCTCACTATCGAAGAAGCGGAGCAAAAATGTCTGGAGAATCAATTCAACGTTCTGTTTACAAATGAAGAGCAAAATTTATTTCAACGAAAGCTTCGAAAATATGCGCTGAAAACCGGAATAAAAAGCTTCACAACGATAGAAACCTTAATCGCCTATTTGATAGCATCAACTGAATCATTGCAACAACCTATTTCGATTCAGAACTACATGAAAAAGGTTCAACATAATCACAGGGGAAAGGAGAGTGTTTATAAATGAGTTCAGCCACATCCAGTGCGACGATTGAATCCTTGAAGGACAGAGATTTTGTAACGCTTAAGGATTTTACAAAGCAGGAAATAGCAAGTTTACTAGAATTAGCAGCTAAATTAAAGCAACAGAAAAAACAAGGACTACCCCATCAGCCCTTACAAGGAAAAACGCTGGGAATGGTTTTTGAAAAATCTTCAACAAGAACACGGGTATCTTTTGAGGCAGGCATTTATCAATTAGGAGGAGTAGGACTTTTTTTAAATACACAGGATATTCAGCTGGGACGGGGAGAAACGATTGCTGATACAGCAAAAATACTATCCTCCTATTTGGATGCCATCATGATACGTACCTTCAACCAATCAACGGTTGAACAGCTGGCGAAACATGCAAGTATTCCGGTTATTAATGGTCTTACTGATTTATATCATCCTTGTCAGGTGCTGGCCGATTTACTCACTATGAAAGAACATAAAGGAAATCTCGAAGGATTAACACTAACCTACCTTGGGGATGGGAATAATATGGCCCATTCCCTTATGATTGGTAGTGCAAAAATGGGAATGAACGTTCATATTGCAAGCCCGGAGGAATATAAACCTCTTCCTGAGATTACAATACAAGCGGAGCAAATAGCTAAGGAAAATGATGGTTCCATTATGATTACTCAGGATGTTGAAAAGGCTGTGCAGAATTCAGATATAATTTATACCGATGTATGGACAAGTATGGGACAGGAGGATGAACAAGCAAAACGTACTGAAATTTTTCAGACCTATCGGGTAAATGAGGAATTGCTTAAACAAGCGAAGCCAGATGCTATTTTTATGCACTGCCTGCCAGCACATCGGGGTGAAGAAGTTACAACCGGTGTGATTGACGGAAATCAATCTGTAGTGTTTGAAGAAGCAGAAAATCGTCTGCACGCACAAAAAGCACTAATGGTCGCACTGATGGGAAACAGTTTTCCACAATGAGAATTATACTTAGATAAATGAACGAAACCCTTAGGAAATCATTCCTAAGGGTTTTAGCTGTACGTTCAGTATGTATGGCAATCCCAATCGTGCCGTCACACTGTAACGTTTTGAACCCGCTCTCGGCAGGTGGGTGCCCTGTTCCATATTTTATACTTCCACACTAAGGAGGCATGTACGCCATATGGAAACTCCAGGCTCCCTTTTACGTTGTTGTTCGGTCAAAACTGATTGGCTGTGACGAACACATCAGGATTACTTGCAAATTTTTATTGTAATTGAATGATAGCATAGGATTACGGTTCATTTCAAGACTTTATATTATGGCAGGATTACAAATCTTTAACAATTCTATTTCACTTCACGATTTGAAAGCTTTAACTTTAACTCCTTCAGCTGACTCTCATCTACTTCAGATGGGGCGTCTGTTAAGAGGTCAGATGCAGATGCGGTTTTCGGAAATAGAATCGTATCTCTTAAATTATCTCTTCCTGCTAAAAGCATGATGAAACGATCAAATCCAAGAGCAATACCTCCATGTGGAGGGGCTCCATATTGCAAGGCCTCCATTAAGAATCCGAACTGTTCATTGGCTTCCTCTTTTGTAAAGCCTAAAGCCTCAAACATTTTCTCCTGCATACTTGGTTCATGGATACGCAATGAACCGCCTCCTAATTCATAACCATTAAGGACAAGGTCATAAGCTTCAGCCTTCATTTCACCCGGAGCGTCATGAAACTTCTCTAACGCACCTGGGCTTGGCATTGTAAATGGGTGATGAGCTGCAAAGTAACGGCCTAAATCCTCATCATATTCTAATAGTGGCCAATCCGTAACCCAAAGGAAATTAAATTTTGTTTCATCAATCAGATTTAGCTCCTTGCCTAGTTTTAACCGCAGTGCACCAAGACTATCATAAACAACACTGGTTTTATCAGCAACAAATAATAGCAAGTCGCCATTTTCTACATTCATTGCTTCCTTTATGCCATGTGCCTCTTCTTCAGATAGGAACTTGGAAATTGGACCGGTTAATGAGTCTTCTTCTGCCTTTAACCAGGCTAAACCTTTAGCACCATATATTTTAACAAAATCTGTTAGCTGATCAATGTTTTTTCTTGAATAGGCTGATGCTTTCCCCTTCACATTTAGACCACTAACTTTACCACCTGATTCAACAGCACCACGAAAGACTTTAAAGCCAGAATTCTGAACAATCTCAGATATATTAGTAAGCTCCATACAAAATCGGGTATCCGGTTTATCTGAGCCATAACGTTCCATAGCTTCATCGTATTTCATTCTTGGAAATGGAGTGGGTATATCCAGGCCTTTTACTTCCTTCATCACCTGCTTCATCATACGTTCTATCATTTCCATAATATCCTCTTTGGACATGAAAGACGTTTCAATATCAATTTGAGTAAATTCCGGCTGACGGTCTGCACGTAAATCTTCATCACGGAAACAACGGGCAATTTGATAATATTTTTCGAAGCCTGACATCATTATCAACTGTTTAAAAAGCTGAGGAGATTGCGGTAAAGCATAAAACTCTCCTGGATGTACACGACTTGGAACTAAATAGTCTCTTGCTCCTTCTGGTGTACTTTTCGTTAACATCGGGGTTTCCATCTCTAAGAAATCTTCACGATTTAAGAAATTCCGAATAGCTTGTGTGGTTTGGTGACGTAATATAAATGTTTCCTGCATTGGTTTTCTTCTAAGGTCAAGATAACGGTATTTAAGGCGAATCTCTTCTGTTATATCGGACTCTTCTTCTAGAGTAAATGGTGGTGTTTTCGATTTATTAAGAATGCTTAATTCCTTTGTTTCAACCTCAAGTGTTCCGGTTTCCATATTATCATTAATGGTGCTTTCTTCTCTGGCTACCACTTTACCTGTAACTTCAATAACAAACTCACTGCGTACAGAATCTGCTTTTGCCAAAGCATCAGGACTAATGGATGGATTGAAGACAATTTGGACTAATCCTGATACATCACGGAGATCAATAAAGATTAATCCCCCAAGATCACGGCGTTTTTGGACCCAGCCCTTCAACAAAACCTCTTCACCAATATTTTCTTCCGTTAATTTACCACAATAAAAACGTTCAGTCATTCCCTGTTCCTCCTTGTACAGCCTCTTTTAAATAAGACACTACCTGATCTAGTGATTGATCACTCTGTTCGCCTGTTTCCATATTCTTAAGTGCAACTTTGCCCTCGTTTAACTCATTCTCTCCCATAACAATGACATAACGTGCTTTTAAGCGGTCTGCAGCTTTAAATTGGGCTTTCATCTTTTTATCCATATAATCCATATCGGTTTTTAATCCCTGTTTTCTCAGATTATAGAGGAGTTTAACAGCCTCTTTCTTAGCTTCATCTCCCATTGCTACTACATAGCAATCAATGGACTCATCAAAGGGAAGTGAAATATCTTCAGCTTCTAAAGCCAGTAATAAACGTTCAATACTCAGTGCAAAACCAATTCCAGGAGTTTCAGGACCCCCTAACTCCTCAACAAGGCCATTATAACGTCCACCACCAGATAATGTGGTAATGGCACCAAATCCTTCTGCATCGCTCATGATTTCAAATGCGGTATGATTATAATAATCCAATCCTCTTACTAAGTTTGGATCAACGTCAAAATCAATTCCCATTTGCTCTAGATACATTTTCACCTGATCAAAATAGTTACGTGAATCATCATTTAAATAATCCATAATTGATGGTGCGGTTTTCATAGCCGGGTGATTACGGTCTACCTTACAATCTAATACGCGTAAAGGATTCTTTTCTAAACGATTTTGACAATCCTTACAAAGTTCTTCTTTATGTGGTGTAAAATGTTCAATTAAAGCATTACGGTGGTTCGTACGACTCTCCATGTCACCAAGACTATTGATTACTAATTTTAATGACTTTAACCCTAACGTCTTATAGCAATCTAACGCAAAAGCCATAACTTCAGCATCAATAGCAGGGTCTGCACTTCCTAATGCTTCTATGCCAAATTGGACAAATTGACGCATACGCCCTTTTTGTGGACGTTCATAGCGAAACATAGGTCCGAAATAAAAAAGCTTAGTTGGTTGCTGGGGTGACCCGTGCATTTTATTTTCAACATAGGAACGTACCACTGACGCCGTACCCTCAGGTCTTAAAGTAAGGCTTCGTCCGCCTCGATCATTAAAAGTGTACATTTCCTTTTGTACAATATCGGTTGTGTCTCCCACACCTCTTTGAAATAATTCGGTGCGTTCAAAAATAGGTGTCCTAATTTCCTGGTAATTATAAGCTTTTCCTAATTCTTGCAGTTTTCGTTCGACATACTGCCACTTTTTCGTTTGTTCAGGTAAGATATCTTCTGTCCCTCTTGGAACGTTAATCATCATTGCTCCTCCTTCGATTATCTATCTTAATTCTTCATAAACTTCTTTTTAGCTATGTAAAGAAAATCCTGGCTGGCCAGCAACCCCTTTGGGTACTCATTATCTTACTAGTGAACCTTCCATAAATGAACTAAAGCAGGAAAAACTCGTATAATGATGTATGGAGGTGAAGGGAGTCTTACTAGCCGCTTTAGCATAGGATCTGGCCAAGGGACTCTGAATTTTTAATTTTTATCCGCAGAGCTTCCATTTTATCATTTCCTAAACCATTAAAAAATCCCGCCCCTTTCACTGAAGAAGGGACGGGATTTCACCCGCGTTGCCACCCTAAGTTGAAGCAAAGCCATTCCAATAAATTGGTTTTGCTTCCCCTTAATTGCCATTAACGCATGGTGACGTCCACATCTAATAAGGCTTGTCTGTTCAATGTGGAACCTCCAGAATGTCTTTCATTAAGGCAGTATGGAGAAATGCTTCCAGCCTATGGCATTTCCTCTCTATCCATCTTTTCCTTAACTACTCTTTCTTTCACAGGATTTCCGTACGTATTAATTTTGAATTGATTATAACTATAATGTTGTCGCGGACAAATGTCAAGAACGATTTAATCTTTCTTTTAAGTTTTTTACATCTTTTAGCGACAAACCAAATTCCTGAGCTAATTCCATCGAAGATTGTTCTTTTTCTGAATTCATAAAGTGATGGAAATCAATTTGAAAGATATCCTGCTCAGATAAAGAAAGTGCATTTCGGTTTCCACTTGTTCTCATTTTTTAATACCCCTCACTCATTCGTTTTATTCTTAGCTTGTTCAAAAGGAGAGTTTTATTTACAATAAATTTAAATGATTATCTCTTTTTGTTAGGCTGATTTCGTATCATTTGTTGTTTTACCAACTTCAGTCTGAACGATTAAGCTCATCCTGAGCATTATGAAGTGAAAAATAACAATCTTTTATAAAAGCCATTAATGGGAGCAAAAGTGCGCAAGACTCCTGAGGGAAAAGCGGTATATGAAGGACACCGCAGACCTATGGCAAGGCGATTTTCGGTCTATCACGGAAAGCGAGTGCACTAGAGCGAAAATCAACACCTATGTTTAACAGAGCCTTTATAAAAACAGTCTTTAGTTCATTAGCCAATTGGTTCCATAATAAAAAGCGAGGGGAAAAAATTGAGGAAAAACACTATAATAAGCTTGATAATCATCATGCTTCTTAGCATTTCAGGATTTTTAATCACTCAATCTCAACAGTCTTCTGTGTCAGCAGAAGAAGCTGTTATTACTGTAGATGATTTGAACATAAGAAAAGGACCCGGAATGGAATATGAAATTTTGGGACAAGCTAATCAAAATGCCTCTGTACAAATTCTTGATCAGTCCGGAAATTGGGCTAAAATACAATTCCAGAATACAGAAGGCTGGGTATCTCGTGATTACATTCGTAAACGTTCGGACCAGAATCAATCGAAAAAAGTCGTTCAAATTTCAGTGACCGATGCGAATGTTGGTGTTCACAGCAACCCCTCTTTAAGTAGCGAAATTATACAAAAGGTAAGTACAGAACAGTCTTTTCCGATTGTAGATGAAGAAAAAGGCTGGTACCAAATACAGCTTTCAAATGGAGATCAGGGATGGATAGGTAAATGGCTCGTCGATTCAAATCTTGATACTGATAAACCGGTAATAGGGAAAGCCAATACATTGGAAGGAAAGGTTATTGTCATTGATGCGGGACATGGCGGAGCAGATACAGGCACAATTAGTGCTTCAGGAAATTACGAGAAGTATATCACGACGATTACAGCGCAGTCATTAGAAAAAAAATTAAAAACACTTGGAGCCAGACCTGTTATGACAAGAACTGATGATACGTTTTTGACTTTAGAAAACCGTGTGGCTCATGCTCAAGCCTACCAGGCTGATGCCTTTATAAGTATTCACTATAATAGTGCACCCCAGTTTCCCAATGTAAACGGAATCGGTACATATTATTATCATGATCGACAAAAGTCGCTTGCCTCAAGTATTCATCAGAAGGTTCTTGAAGCTACTGGAGCAAAAGATCGAAAGGTTACCTTTGGTAATTTTTTGGTGATTCGGGAAAATCAACAGCCAGCGACTTTAATTGAATTAGGCTTCTTATCAAATGCCCAGGAAGAAGCTAAAATCAACACGATGACTTTCCAGGAAAAAGCGACAAATGGTATAATCCGTGGACTCATCGATTATTTTCAGTAAAACAAGAGGCTTGCTTGATGGAAATTTGTCATTAAAGCAAACAGTGAAAAAAGCACTTTAAGCTAAGTAATGTAGTTCCGAGGCATAAAACCAAACCTGTCAGGATTATTTAAAAGGCGAATTCGCATAGGAATTCGCCTTTTTGGTCATTTGATATTATAGGATTATTTGATGAACCAATTATATCCTTTAGAATTCGAACTGGATTCGCTGAATTGCTTATTGGCTAAATGAAACCGACTCACAACATGAAGTAGGATATTTGTGTTTTGCTGTTGAATTCTATGTTTAATAAAATGACGATAACCGTCTTTAAAACCAACTATTTTTATGTTACCTGCAACAATATTATCCCTTACTTTGATAGGCTTCTTTTAATTTTTCTATATCAAGTTTTTTCATTTGAAGAAATGCTTTTGTTAATCGTTTCATTTCATCGTTTGTACTGTTTGCCATCATTTCTCCCATAATTACTGGCCAGATTTGCCAAGATAGACCGTATTTATCTTTCAACCAACCACATTGTTCTGCTTTTGGATCTGAAGAAAGCTTTTCCCAGTAGTAATCAATCTCTCCTTGATTTTCGCACTGAACTAGGAGTGAAACGCCTTCATTAAATTTATAGTTATGGGATTGAGCACTGTCCATAGCAGCAAACCATTGTTTCTCCAGCATAAAATCTGTAAACATCAAAGTCCCTTCCTTATCCGGTTCCATTCCTGCTGGATAGCGAGCCATTTCCCCTCGTCTTGACTCATTGAAAATAGAAAGATAAAAGTCACTGGCTTCCTCTGCCTTACCGCACACATCTTGAACATACATCAATGAAGGTACGATAAATGGCCGTTCTTCACCATCCGGGTTTGTGAGAATCAGCTGCCATGTCAGGCCGTATTTGTCCTGTATCCATCCGTAGCGCTTACTAAATGAGTATTCCTGAAGCGGCATAAGGGGGGTACCACCTTGGGACAGCTTTTCCCAGAGCTGATCTAAATTTTCCCTCGCATACTCATCTCTAGAAGAATCAAAATTAACAAAAAAGGAAATCGAAGGATTGAATTGAAAATGAGGCCCTCCATTTATGGCCATGAATGAATATCCTGCAAGATTAAAAGAAACAAGTTTACTTTCTCCAGAGGGCGTGTCTTGAATTGTTGAGACATTGATGACCTTTGAATCCGGAAAAATGGATGTATAAAATTGAGCACCTTCTATTGCTTGCTGATTAAACCATAGATGTGGAACAATTTTTTGTTCTATCATTGATGTTCCCACCCTTTCATTTTAAATGATTTATCATTTGACCTCGTTCAGATGCTCTTCCAGACGGTTCCAGGTTTCGGTGATGCCTTGTATCATACCCATATCCATAACCGTCTTGAGGGCTTCTGCAGACATATATTCAACACGATTAATCAGTTTCGTCTTTTCACCCAGGTCGATAAATTCCAACGTAATCTCGGATGATGGCATATTTTCGTCGATATTACCATCAGCATCAGAGAAATAATCAGTGTAATTAATCGTCTCAGGTTCGATTATATCCCTGTAAACTACTTTTCCCCAGGACTCCATTCCATAATCTTCTTCTTGATTCGGGTCCATACATTTCATACAAAAATGCCATGTACCACCCGGTCGGAAGTCAATGTGGCAAACTGGAAGTTCCCAGCCAATAGGTCCCCACCAATGTTTGAGATGTTCAGGTTCTTTAAACATTTTAAACACAAGGTCACGAGGTGCTTCGATTATACGTTCTAATACCAGGACCTGATCATTCTCTATTCTTGATTTCAATTCATTGATTGACAATTTAACTCCTCCATTCAATAATATACTCTTTCTCCATCTTTCATTTTTCTCCCAGTACACAAAAGTGTTTATCCCATCACGTTTAAGAAGCTAAATCCTTTTTAGGGAAGGTCTATTATGTTTCTAAACGAAATGTTTTATTTTTTTCGCTTTATCATCATTTCAGTGGTTTTTTCCCTGTAATACATCGAGATAATCGTCCAACCGATCCATACGTGCTTCCCACTCTCGACGGTAGGACTCAAGCCACTTGTCTAACTCCTGAAATGGTTGTGGTCTTAGCTTATATATTCGACGATTAGCTACTGGATGAGCCTCGACAAGACCAGCTTCACTTAACACGTGAAGATGCTTTGAGGTTTGGGGTTGATTTAGATTTAACTTTTCTACAATTTTTCCTACTGGAAGCGGTTCGTGAAGAAGAAGATCGACGATAGCAAGACGGTTGGGATCTGCCAGTGCACTGAATATTTGTACGTTCATGGTGAATTCTCCCCTAACATTTGTTTTTTTCTTAGCAATAAGGTCATATTGTTACATTAGGAACACCACCCTCCCGCGCTTTCCACTTTATCTAGTCACACCTTGTTGTTGAAAACATTATTCCATGTAAGGAATATTCCTGTCAAGTAATATTGGACCTATTTTTCAGGACAGTACAAATTACCTGTAAAGGGTTTCAATCAGCAAATTAGCGTGTCAGAAAAAGATAAGTGGAAAAGAAAATAAAAACGCAGAGGTGCCTAATACCTCCGCGTAATTCTACACAAATATTCCTCTAAAAATATACGATTGTAATTTTTTTCTGTGCATTTAGTTTGATGTTTAAAAGGTTTGTTCTTTGTTCCAAGAAAAATCCCCTCCAGATAGACTATTAGGAACATACTATCATGCCCTCTTTTTTTCATGTCTACCTGCAGGGGTAATACCACGCAGCACTTTCTTATTTATTTACGACCATCACTATCTATGATTAATGTAACTGGGCCCTGATTGGTTAAACTAACATCCATCATCGCCCCAAACTCACCAGTTTCTACCGGAATTCCTTTGGATTCTACCAAAGAATTAAACATCTCATATAATTTTTCAGCTGGCTCTGGTTTTGCTGCTTTCATAAAATTAGGTCTTCTTCCTTTTCGGGTATCCCCATATAATGTGAACTGCGAAATGGAAAGTATTGAACCTTGAACATCCTTTAGTGAGAGGTTCATTTTGCCCATATCATCCTCAAAAATCCGTAAATTCACACATTTATCAGCTACATACTCGCAATCTGATTCATCATCATCATGGGTTACACCTAATAATACAACGAGACCATGTTCCATTTGACCTTTAATCTCTCCATCTACTCTGACATTAGCTTGATTGACTTTTTGAATAACGGCTTTCATAGGTCTATCTCCTTACTGAATCTTTCTTCGTACAGTGTATACATCAGGTATTTGTTTAACGCGATCAACAATTTTTCGTAAATGACTAATATTATGAATCATGATCGTTATATTTATAGTTGCCATTTGTTTTTGGTCTGATTTGCCGGTTACTGCAGTAATACTTGTTTTCGTTTCGTTTATTACTTGTAAGACTTCATTTAGTAATCCATGGCGATCATAGCCTGAAATTTCGATATCCACACTAAATTGTTTACTGTCGCTGCCAGCACCTTCCCATTCAACCTCAAGAAGTCTTCCTTGAATTTCATCTGTTTTCACATTAGGACAGTCTGCACGATGGACGGATACACCACGTCCTTTCGTAATATATCCAACAATTTCATCGCCTGGAACCGGATTACAGCACTTTGATAATCGAATTAATAGGTTATCGACCCCTTTTACTTTTACGCCTGAATCAGCTTTCGGTTTTTTCCTGCTTCCTACCTCTTGTTTGACTTCTTCTAGTGCTTTTTCAAAATCCTGTGTTTTCTTTTGTTTTTTCACCTTATCTGCTAAACGGGTGGCAATTTGAGCAGCAGTAATTCCCTGGTATCCAACCGCCGCATACATGTCTTCCTCATTATTAAAATTAAATTTTTCACCGACTTTACGCAAATTTTCTGGTGTCAGAACCTCTTTCAAATCGACATTCAGCTGGTTTAATTCTTTTTCTATCTGCTCTTTCCCTTTGGCGATATTTTCCTCTCTCTGCTGTTTCTTAAAGAATTGCTTAATTTTATTTTTGGCTTGTGAGGTTTTAGTGATTTTCAGCCAATCTCGAGATGGACCATAGGAATGCTTTGAGGTCATGATTTCAACGATATCCCCGGTCTTCAATTGATAATCTAAGGGTTCCATTTTGCCATTTACCTTGGACCCAATAGTCTGATTTCCAATTTCAGTATGGATTCGGTAAGCAAAATCAATGGGAACCGATCCTGATGGCAATTCAAGCACATCACCCTTTGGTGTGAATACGTAAACCATGTCTGAAAATAAATCCATCTTTAATGTTTCCATAAATTCTTCAGCATCATGGGTATCATTTTGCCATTCAAGAATCTCTCTAAACCAGGTTAATTTGTCTTCAAAAGAACGTTTCTTATCCAGTTGTTTATCTTCTTTATATGCCCAGTGAGCTGCAATTCCAAACTCGGCAATCTCATGCATGTCTTTAGTACGTATCTGCACTTCTAAAGGATCACCTTTAGGACCTATGACCGTTGTGTGCAGGGATTGATAAAGGTTAGGCTTTGGCATGGCAATATAATCTTTAAATCGACCTGGCATTGGCTTCCAGCAGGTGTGAATAATTCCTAAAACAGCATAGCAATCCTTAATACTGTTTACGATGACACGTACTGCAAGTAAGTCATAAATCTCATTAAACTGTTTGTTTTGCATAACCATTTTTCGATAAATACTATATAAGTGCTTCGGACGACCTGAAATTTCCGCCTGAATATTCACATCATTCAACTGCTGATGAATTTCATCAACCACATCATGAATATAATATTCACGCTCATTTCGCTTTTGTTTCATTAAATTCACAATGCGATAATACTGCTGAGGATTGAGATAACGTAAGGCTGTATCCTCTAACTCCCATTTGATCGTTGAAATACCTAAACGATGGGCAATAGGTGCAAAAATTTCAAGCGTTTCATTAGCTATTCTCCGCTGCTTCGGCGGTGGTAAATGTTTGAGTGTGCGCATATTATGAAGACGGTCTGCCAGCTTGATTAAAATCACACGAATATCCTTTGCCATGGCAACAAACATTTTCCGGTGATTTTCTGCTTGTTGAGCTTCTTTGGACTTATATTTTATTTTTCCTAATTTAGTTACCCCATCAACAAGCATAGCCACTTCAGCGTTAAACTCATCCTCTAAATCTTCAATCGTTACATTCGTATCCTCAACAACATCATGAAGGAAGCCACACGAAACCGTTGCTGGATCCATTTCGAGTTCAACTAAAATGCTTGCTACCTGAATAGGATGATTGATATAGGGTTCGCCGGATTTGCGAAATTGCTCTCGATGAGCATTTTCGGCATAATGGTAGGCACGCTGTACGAAATCAACATCCTTTTCGGGTAAATATTTAGATGCGCCTTGAATCACATCTTCGGCTGTTAAGATATTATCAGTAGACATGGAATCACCTTATATTTTCAAAAAACTAAAATTTTTGATTGTTTATACATTATTATAAAATTCTTATACATTTGTAAAGCAAAAACTATAATCTTTTCATAAACCTAAACAAGACGATAAGAATATAATGAGAAGAAAGAGTCCTCTCTAAATAGAGCACTCTCTTTCTTCCCTGTTAATATTCCATTAATGTTAATACATCATAGCCTTGAAGCTTTTCACGACCATGTAAATAAGAAAGTTCAATTAAAAATGCACACCCCGCTACAATTCCGCCTAACTGCTCAACCAGATTAATGGTTGCTTCTATTGTACCACCGGTTGCAAGCAAGTCATCTGTAATCAAAACGCGTTGTCCTGGTTTAATTGCGTCTTTATGAATAGTTAAAATATCTTTCCCATATTCCAATCCGTAATCAACTTTGATGACTTCACGGGGAAGCTTTCCTTCCTTTCGTACAGGTGCGAAGCCTACTTCAAGAGCATAGGAAACCGGGCAGCCAATGATAAAGCCACGAGCTTCAGGACCGACAACTAAATCAATATTTAATTGATCGGCGTAGGTGACAATTTCGTCTACTGCAGATTTAAATGCCTTTCCATTGTCCATTAAAGTCGTTATATCTTTAAATTCAATTCCTTCCTTGGGCCAATCATTTACAAGTGTAATATACTTTTTATAATCCATGTGCAACTTCCTCCTTCAAGTGGTCACCCGTCATCTGCTCGTTGAACCACTTTTTCAATTCTTTATAAGTCGAATAATATAATGTTTTCTCAACTTCTATTTGATTCATTTTCAATTGATAGGTAGCAGATTCCGTTAAATCCTTTTTAGCTGGTTGTTTAACGTATACTAGTTCTCTATCCTCTATTCTAACAAATTGCAACTCTAAAAACACTTTTATCATAAAGTCCAGGAAATTCAAAGACCACCCACGTGACCTGGCAAGTGCTGATCTTTCTTTATCTAAATCCAGACTTCCCCGTTTCATCATGATGCCATAAAACCATTTAAAGTGCTCCCGATTCGGGATTTGATTAAAGTAATTTTCTTCGTTCATTTTAAAATAAGCAAAGATATTTTTGGGATTTAATTCCTTTAATACTTCGGTCACCTGATCTAAAGATAATGGAAGATCAATAAACCATAAATGGGACCCATCATAAGATGTTGTTTCTTTCCACTGGTCAATATGAAACACTTGAAGATGCTTGTACATCCAATCTTCTATTTCGGTTGATGAATCAAAATAGATAGCGACATGATTCTGTGTATCTAAATCCTGAATCTGCTTTTGCAAGTGTTTAGTTCCACGAAAATCAAATAATTGCCATTCCAAAATTTCCAGGTCTTTCATCATAATCTGCAGCTTTTTATGGCCATTCCATTCATTAATACTTAGCTCTCCAACAATAGATATTTTCGCATGAGGAGAAATTCTAGTATATAAATGGCCCATGCCAAAGCCCACAGCGTCAATTATTTTAGTATCTTCCTGGAAGTTCATTTTTAAATGATTCTGATTGGCGCCAATCAAACGAATTTCTTTGGGATCCTTCTCAGCTAATTGAAAAAGTGGTTTTGGATTGCCCATACCAAATGGAGCCAATTGTTCGATTTCATGAATTAACTCAACACTAATCTCTCTCATGTTCATCTGCTTATCAATCGTTAAAATAGGCTGAAAATCTGTTTTAGAAAGCTTCTTATTAGCTAATTCACTAAGATTGTTACGTAAAGGACTGATTTCATCTACTGCAACTGTCATTCCTGCTGCCTGGGCATGTCCACCAAAGCTGATAAACCGATCCTTAATTTCCATACAATTTTCAAATAGGTTAAATGCTTCAATACTTCGAGCGGAGCCTTTAGCCTCCTGTTTATCTGTATCTATCCCTAAAACAATCGTGGGCTTGGAGTAAGACTGAACAAGACGGGAGGCAACAATCCCTAATACGCCGGGATTCCAGTCTTCTTTAGCTACGACTAAAACGCCATCTTCATGAAAACCGTTCTCCTCAATCATTCCCTGGGCCTCTTTTGTAATCTCAGATACTAACTTTTGACGTTCCTGGTTTAAACGTTGTACCTCTTCAGCTAGTTCCCGGGCCACCTCTATGTCCTGCTCCAGTAATAAATCTACAGCAAGTGAAGCATCCTGTAATCGGCCAACTGCATTTAACCGTGGACCGATTCCAAATCCGATATTTTCTTCTGTCACATCTCCCTCAATGCCGCAAACCTCTTTCAGCATCTTAATACCTGGACGATTGGAAGATGTCAAAGACCTCAACCCATAGTATACAAGGACACGATTTTCAGCTTGTAAGGGGACTAAGTCCGCAATCGTTCCAATCGATACAAGTTCAAGTAAATGCTGGGGAAACGTCCCCAAAAGTGCATGAGCAAGTTTAAAAGCAACCCCCACACCTGCTAATTCATCAAAAGGATAAGTAGAGGAGACTTTGGGATGGATAATCGCTACGGCTTCTGGCATTTCCTCCTGAGCTTCGTGGTGATCGGTAATAATCAAATCCACACCTAACTCCTTTGCTATGTTCGCTTCATGAACGGCCGCAATTCCGGTATCAACAGTAATAATCAAAGAAATATTCGCTTCCTTCGCCTGTCGGAAAGCAGCCTCATTAGGTCCATAACCTTCTGTGAAACGGTTGGGTATGTAAAAATCCACAATCGCTCCCTTTTCTCTTAAAGCTTCTATTAGAACCGTTGTGGAGGTTACACCATCTGCATCATAGTCTCCAAAAACCAAGATTTTTTCCTGATCTAGTATCGCTTTTTCAATTCGGTCAATGGCTTTTTTCATATCTGAAAATAAAAAGGGATCATGGAGATCCTCTAAGGTAGGTGATAAAAATCTTTTTGCTGTATTTGTATCCTTAATGCCTCTATTCATTAAAAGCTCTTTCGTTATCTTTGATATGGGTAAGTCAATGACAGATTCATCATCTTGCTCTTCTTTCACATGCCATTGTGCTTTACTTTCAATCATAAATTCACCCCTAACGAACCTATTATACTAGAGGTTGTCAGGGGTAGCAAATCGAATTTCCTTCCACATATGGTTTGGCAATATTCACAAATATTGTTAATCATTCTGCCTTAGTTAAACGCAATTTAAACAAATCACCCTTTACATTATGAAAATTATTAAAAAATCTATCGTTTTGACGTATCTGATTCGTTTGTTTCATCCTTTGTGATGTCCTCATTTTCCAATGCTATTTCACGATTCTCATGGTTTGGATCATTTTGATGGTGTTCTTGTTTTAACTGCTTAAGCGTCCTCTGCAGCCGGTAGATTTTCACAAATCCAAACGCTGCGGTCATGACACTTCCCATTAAAACAGAAATTAATATAACCAAGATTAAGGGAGCTTCTCTAGTAAAAAACAAAAAATTTACTGGTACAGCATCCACATTAATGACAGCAAATATCGCAACAAGTAATGCGAAAATAATAGCAAATATAATGGATGTTTGTGCCTTCATCACCTGTCACCTCTTCACTATAAAGTGTAATTGATTGATTCCGTGCTTATGCATAAGAGGCTGGGACAACAGTTTTTTGTCAAAGAAAACGAAAAGAAATGGATAGGATGGAGGCTGCAGAATCCCGCTCCGGAAATACCTTTCATTGATCTTCTTTAGATGGATTGTCTTGGATACGTCCCAGCCTCTTAAACACTTTTTTATACCTGTGGACCACCAGTTTGCTTTTTCTTTTCAAATTGAATAGGCTTCTTATCAAGCATTTTTCCTCTCCATACAAGCCATATTTGAGCAGCAAGGAATAAAGAAGAATACATGCCGACAATCAAACCAACCACTAATGCAAAGGAGAAATTCGTAATAGCTGTTGCTCCGAAGATTAAGAGCATAAGAGCAGCAGCAATCGTTGTGATCGTTGTATTCACACTTCTGGTTATGGTTTGCATTAAACTCTTATTCACTATTCCTGCCAGCTCTTTAAATGATTTCACCCTTCTCCTCATGCGTAAATTTTCTCTAATACGGTCAAAAGTTACAATCGTATCATTAATAGAATAACCAACAATCGTCAAAATAGCTGCAATAATGGTAATATCAAATTCCAATTGGAAAATACTGAATAAGGCTAATACAAAGAATGCATCATGCAGCAATGCAATAATTGCTGTAAGGGCAAAATAGAACTCGAACCTTATGGTTACATAAATAATGATGCCAATGGATGCAATTAAAACAGCTAAAACTGCATTTTTAGCGAGCTCCTGGCTCACCTCAGGTGACACCGTGCCCACATTCGGTTCATTACCATATGTATCAGTAAAATAAGCTTTCACATCTGCTATTTCATCTTCTGATAATACACGGTCAAAGCGTACCATCACGATTTCGTTTTGATCACCGGCTCGTGTATACTCTTCAGGTTCTAATCCTAATTCTTCAAATCCATTTTCTACTTCTTCAACTTTTATCGTATCGTCTGCGAGGACCTGAACACGGGAACCGTTCGTAAAATCGATTCCTAAATTTAATCGGAAAGCAGAGAGGAATATAACCCCTACCACAATTAATACCGTAGAAGCCATAAGAAATTTCTTACGATGCTTTACAATATCAAAGAATTTCCCGAAAAATGTTGGCTCTACTTCCTCACCTTTTGTAATATCTTTAATTTCGTTTTTCTTCACACCAAACCAGCCTGGTCTTTTATTTAAGAACTTGCTGTTTACCCAAAGCCCCATTAATAAACGGGTACCATAAACAGCAGTAACAAAACTTACTAAAATACTTACAATTAACATAGTCGCAAACCCTTTTACAGAGCTTGTTCCATACATAAATAATACCGCTGCAGCTATTAATGTTGTAATATTGGCGTCAAAAATAGCTGAAAGAGATTGCTTATTCCCTGAACGATAAGCCGAGAGTGTGCTTTTACCTGCTTTTAACTCTTCCCTAATCCGTTCAAAGGTAATAACATTCGCATCAACTGCCATACCAACCCCGAGCACTAATGCGGCCAGACCTGGTAAAGTTAACACACCGTTCATAAGATTAAAAATGAGTAAGATTAAAAAGATATAGGCACTGATGGTAATAACAGACACAACTCCAGGAAAGCGGTAGTAACCAATCATAAATAAGAAGATTAAACCAACGCCAATAGCACTGGCAATGATTGTTTTATTTAACGACTGTTCACCAAATTGGGCACCGACGGATTCAGAATACATTTCTGTCATATTTACAGGTAGAGATCCTGCGTTTAAGATATCCGCTAAACGCTGTGCAGAATCCACCGTAAAGTTGCCACTAATCATAACCTGACTTGTATTTAATGTTTCACCGACAGTGGGATCGGAAACATATTTAGGATCTTCCTTATTGGATTCCGCCTGGTATGTATCTCCCTCTTCATAATCCATCCAAATAACAAGACGGTTATCGTCAGGGCCAGGAATAGCAGGGTCATTCATGTCAGCAATCTTACTTGTGACATCAGCAAATTTACTGGCACTCTTCAAATCTACGGTAACAATCGGTTCATTTGTGTTTGGATCGAAGTCTTGCTGTGCACTCCCTTCCACAATATCCGAACCATTTAAATACTCTTTATCATTCACGTCACGAAAGGATAAACGTGCCTGTGTCGACAGCAACTCACGAGCCTCTGACTGATCCTGAATACCTGCCAGTTGCACACGTATACGGTTATTCCCTTCTATATCAATTTGGGTTTCACTAATCCCTAGAACATCAACCCGTTCACGTAACGCTTCTACTGTTGCATTCATAACCGTACTATTGATTTCCTGATCTTCATCAATAGGCTCTACTTCATATAAAATTTCAAATCCACCCTGCAAATCAAGGCCTAATGGAATGCCTTTAGAAATATTCGTTGTCGTTGTTCCGATTACTCCTGCCAAAATGAATGTGATTAGGAAAAAAGCCATTATTCTACCTTTTTTAACCATGTTGTCGTGCTCCTCCTTATATTACACCTTGAACAAAACAAACCCTTATGTACAAAACCTTCATGCTATTCTCTATAAATCATTTCCAGTAAGTGCCTCAATCTGTGCCATTAAATCATCATTTCGTTCCTGATAAATTTCCCGAGCTAAATAGCTCATAAATACCCCTGAGTCTAAATGCAGAATATCCTGAACCACTTCATATAATCGTTTATCAATGTCCTTTTTCCACACTTTCTTTATCAGACAATTCCACACCTGCTCTTCGGTAGCTTTGTCGTAGCCGAGTACATGAAGCTCATCGACTTTACTTTGTAAAGCAGGTGAAACAAATGTGTGCCATTCTGTAACTGTCCTTACATCTTTCATGAACCTGCCCCCTATAGTACTTACCTTCTCAAATAAACTCAAAAAAACAGAAATCCTCCATTCATTTTAAATACATATAACAAAGAATAATGTCACGTCTAAACGTGATAGAAAACAAAAAAGCTATACAGGGCTTGTCATGCTTGACCACCCTTCATGCATATACATTCATTGTATACGATTTTTACACTTTTGAGAAGGCAGGGCAAATACATGGCAAAACAAACATTCATACAAGGTACTCTTGTATTAATTATTGCTGGTTTAATAACACGATTTTTAGGCTTTATCAATCGCATTGTTGTTGCACGAATTATGGGCGAAGAAGGGGTAGGTCTGTATATGATGGCCTTACCTACTCTATTTCTTGTTATTACGATTACCCACTTCGGTTTACCTGTAGCCATTTCAAAAAGAGTTGCAGAGGCAGATGCTAAAGGGGACCGGCAAAAAATAAAGAAGATTTTACTCGTAGCTTTTTCTTTAACATTTATTTTAAGTACCATTTTCACCCTTGCATTTATTCTGATATCGCCATTTGTTGCACAATATTTATTAACGGATCATCGAACATTATATCCTTTACTTGCCATTAGCCCTATTATACCGATTGTAGCTATGTCCGCGGTACTGCGTGGTTATTTTCAGGGACTGCAAAATATGAAGCCACAGGCCATTTCTCAGGTAATAGAGCAGCTTGTGCGAATTACCCTTGTTGCTTTTTTAACCAAGCTATTATTACCCTATGGCGTTGAATTTGCGGCTAGTGGTGCAATGATTTCCGTAATAATAGGAGAATTTTGCTCCTTAATGTTTATCATTTATCAATTTAAGCATAAAAAACGCATAAAGTTAAGACGAAACATTGGACAATCGTTACAAAAGGCTAAAGGAACATTAAAAGAATTAATGTCGATTGCACTCCCTACAACAGGAAGCGGAATAGTGGGAAGACTCTCTCACTTTCTAGAGCCTATTCTAGTCTCACAAAGTTTAGCAATTGCGGGTTATACGGTGACGCAAAGCACTAAATTATATGGAGAATTAACCGGATATGTCTTACCCTTACTGTTTTTGCCTACATTTATTACGACATCTTTATCGACAGCACTCGTTCCATCCATAAGTGAAGCTGATGCCAAAAATCAAGTAAAGCTTATTCACTTCCGAATCCATCAATCGATTCGGTTATCCTTTGCATCCGGAGCTTTTGCAACCATTATTCTTTTTATTTTTGCTAAGCCGATTCTTACCTTTATGTACAATGATCCAGATGCAAGCCGATTTGTTACACTAATGGCACCATTCTTTATTTTATTGTACTTTCAGGCACCATTGCAGGCAGCCCTGCAAGCCTTAGATTTGGCCAAGCAGGCAATGTATAATAGTATTATTGGATCTGTCGTTAAACTATCCACACTTATCATTCTTGCTTCACAGCCTCAATTCGGAATTACAGGGGTCGTATTAGCTATTATTGTCGGCGTAGTCCTTGTGACCCTTCTACACTTTGCGGTTTTAGTCAAGCATATACAGTTCAAGCTTCCATTCGGGGATATTTTGAAGATGATGAGTCTGCTTCTTATCACATACTATTTAGGGCATAACCTTTATAATCTTTTTCCTAGAGCGGAAGTAGAAATTCTTTCATTATTAATTGTGTTCGTAATATTAGCTGCGTTCTATATCCTGTTGTTATTTATTTTTCGATTTATTACAAAGGACGAATTAGTTCAGCTTCCTCTCTTTAACAAACTAAAATAATTCAGGGAAAAGAGGCTGTCCCATTAAACAGCCTCTTTTTCATTCCTTATTTAAATTTGACTCATCAACATAAAGCGTTCCATCTTTATTCATAGAACAATAGGAAATGGAGTCAATCTGATTATAACCTAATTTCTTCAATTCTTCCTTAAGCCAATTTTCATCCTTCTCTATCTGCTTTAGGACATGGTGCTGTATGGTTCCGTCTGAAATCAAAGGTGAATAAATCTGGACCGGATTATTCTTCTTTTCAAATACAGATAATTTCCCGTTTGGTTCCAAAATAGCTAACTCTACATCCTGAACCAGTTGAATTCCTTTTTCATGAAGATTAATAAGCAAATCGTCCATATTATAACGCTGATGTTTCATTTCCTGTTCATCAATTTTGCCATTTTGAATGATAATCGAGGGCTTACCATCCAGCATCTCTCTTACCTTTTGACTTTTTAATGAAATTTTAGCTGAGAGCCTTTGTATAATCAATAAAATGACCATCGGCACAATACTATAAAAGAAGCCTTTTTCCAGATTCTCAATCGAAATAACCGCCATTTCAGCCAGCATAATGAAAATCACTAAATCAAAAATGCTAATTTCGCCAAGCTCTCTTTTCCCCATCAAACGTAAAATCAGAAAGATGATAAAGTACATTCCTAACGTTCGAAGCACAACGATTAAAATGGCTTCCATGCTTCCACATCCCTTACCATAACGCTTCCTTTAGGTTTTGATAAAAACATGCATTTATACAATGGAACCTTGTAAATAAGGAAGCAGGTAACGCAAAAATAAATAAATCGTTGCAATAATCAATGAAAACAAGACAACAGGCATACCATATTTCATAAAGCGCAGAAATGAAATTCCCTTTCCATAGCTGGCCGCTATACCAGCTACAACTACATTAGCTGATGCACCTACTAATGAACCATTTCCTCCTAAGCAGGCTCCTAAGGCTAGCGCCCACCATAAAGGATCTAAATAGAGCATTCCAAATTCCTTAAATTCTTCAATGACAGGGATGGTTGCTGCAACAAAGGGTATATTGTCCACAATGCCTGAAGACAAACCTGCTATCCATAAAATCATCAGTGCAGTAGTAGGCAAGTCCCCATCTGTAATATCAATTATCCCTTTAGATATTTCATCAATTACCCCTGTTGCCTGTAATCCACCAACTAATATAAATAGACCCATAAAGAAAAATAAGGTTAACCACTCAACTTCCTTAAAAACCACTTCAGCATTCAAATCCTGATCTGTAAGAAGAAGTAGTAATAATGCGCCACATACAGCGATAGTGGTTAAATCTACATGTAATATTGGATGGAGTAAAAAGCCAATAACCGTTAATGATAATACAAATAAAGATTTATACAAAAGGGGCGATTGGATTAAATACTCCTCAGGATTAAGTTCCTGAACTTTCGTAATATTTTTTGGGTCAGACTTCAAAGACTTTCGAAATAATGAAACCATTAAAAATAAAGTACTAAAAAAAATGATAAGAACAATGGGTGCAAGATTTGTTAAAAAAGACATAAAGGTTAAATGTTCTACAGCTTGGCCAATCATAATGTTTGGTGGATCCCCAATTAATGTAGCTGTCCCCCCTATATTTGAGCTGAAGATAATCATAACCAGATAAGGAAATGCAGGCAGCGACAAAATCGATGTAAGATTTATAATAACCGGAACAAATAACAAAACCGTTGTAACATTATCCAACAATGCTGATCCCAAAGCAGTAAGACAGGAAACTACGATTAAAAGCTTGACAGGTTCTCCCTTTACCTTTTGAGCAAGTAATAATGCTATATATTCAAAAAAACCTGTTTTTTGCGTGATGGAAACCAGCACCATCATTGAAAACAATAACGAGATAGTATGCCAGTCGATATAAGAATAAAAGGCGTCATCCCACGTAAAAAGACCCGCGCAAAGCATTAATATTCCACCCGTTAACGCGACCAATGCACGATTAACCTTTTCCAAAATGATAAATAAATAACTGATTAAGAAAATCGCAATTGAAAATGCAGCTTCCATACCATTTCTCCTTTTCCCATTTCTGACTAATTCAATCTTTTCTTCCTGCAAAATCCTTGCTTAACTATATATATTCATGTCCTTACACAAAATATTTTCATTCTATTTTAAATATTCCTGAATACAATCATTTAATAAGTGGACAAGGAGAAACAAGGGGGAGTGAAAAAATGGTAATAAAAAGATTTGTAGCCTTATTGTATGGTTGGATTACCATTTTCCTATTGATGTTGGTGAGCAGTTTTATTTTAGCGTTAATCATTCGCTTTACGGATATGGGCGAAACAATCTTACATTGGGCAACATTCGGATTAGGTATTGCTTATGTTTTTGCAGGTGGAACTTTTGCCGGTATAAAGGGAAAAGAACAGGGATGGATGTTAGGAGCTTTAACAGGATTAGGCTATAGTTTATTTATTTTCCTCTATCAGTTTTTAGCTTATAATCAGCTTTTCAATAGTGAGCAATGGCTTTATCATGGGCTTTTTCTCGCAGCTGCTGTTTTAGGCGGGATTACAGGAGTTAATTTTCAGGCAAATCAGGAGTAATCATAAAAAAGAGGATGTCAACCGTAGTTGCATCCTCTTTGTCTCATTATTCTTCATCATTTTCACTGCTTACCACTTCTCGAACGGCATTACGATCATATGTAAGCTTAGTACCATCATCTACTCTTACAACAATAGTACCTTCATCTAACGCATGAATCGTTCCATGCATTCCACCTATGGTAATAATCTTATCTTCTTTTTGCAGATTACTTTGCATTTCCCGTACTTTCTTTTGTCGTTTTTGCTGTGGACGAATGAGTAGGAAATAAAAGATAACGAAGAACAATACAAGCATAATTATTGGTTCCATGTATGTTTCACCCCTTTCAGCTTAAAAGTTTTTTGCATTTGGCTTGTTAAAACCATATTGTTCAAAGAATTCTTCTCGAAAGTCACCTAGACAATCATCTTTAATTGCTTGGCGTACTTGTCCCATCAATTTTACCAAAAAATAAAGATTGTGATAAGTAGTAAGTCTAAATCCAAAAGTTTCATTCGTTTTGACTAAGTGACGAATATATGCTCTTGAATAATTTCTGCATGTATAACAGTTGCAATGTTCATCAATCGGCGAAAAATCCCGGGCATACTTTGCATTACGCACTACAAGTCTCCCGGTTGATGTCATACAAGTTCCATTTCTGGCTATCCGGGTAGGTAAAACACAATCAAACATATCTACTCCACGTATAGCGCCGTCAATAAGAGAATCAGGCGACCCTACGCCCATTAGATATCTAGGTTTATGCTTTGGTAACAAGGGGGCAGTATAGGATAACACTTCATTCATTACATGCTTCGGCTCGCCTACTGACAAACCACCTATTGCATAACCAGGAAGATCTAATGAGACTAAATCTTTTGCACTTTGCCGGCGCAGATCTTCATATTCTCCACCTTGTACAATTCCGAATAGACCTTGTTCATCCGGCCGCTTATGAGCTTTGAGGCACCTTTCTGCCCATCTGCTCGTCCGTTCAACAGAGGCCTTCATATATTCATATTCAGCTGGATACGGTGGGCACTCATCAAAGGCCATTATAATATCAGAACCTAATGCATTTTGAATTTCTATCGCTTTTTCCGGTGACAGGAATAGCTTTTCCCCATTTAAATGGTTGCGAAAATGTACGCCTTTTTCAGTAATATCCCGCATATCACTAAGACTAAATACTTGGAAGCCACCCGAATCGGTTAGTATGGAGCCATCCCAATTCATAAAAGAATGAAGCCCTCCAGCTTCCTTAATGATATCTTCTCCAGGTCGTAACCACAAATGATACGTATTTGAAAGGATAATATGAGCTCCCATTTCCTCTAATTCTTCAGGACTCATGGTTTTTACTGTAGCTAAAGTCCCAACAGGCATAAAGACAGGCGTTTCAAATGATCCATGTGGAGTGGTCACCTTTCCTAAGCGTGCCCCAGTTTGTTTATCTTCTTTGATTAGTTCATATTGTATTGCCATTTTGATACACTCCTAAAATTATTCGATGAACATAGCATCACCAAAGCTAAAAAAGCGATATTTCTTTTGCACAGCCTCTCTATAAGCGTTTAACACAAATTCCCGGCCAGCAAATGCACTAATCATCATAATTAAAGTAGACTTTGGCAGATGAAAATTGGTTATTAAAGCATCAACAGCCCGGAACTGATAAGGCGGATAAATAAAGATGTCTGTCCATCCTGATTGGGCTTTGAAGTCTCCATCCTGATCTCTGGCTATGGTTTCTAATGTCCGGGTAGATGTTGTCCCCACTGTTATAATACGATTTCCTTTTGCCTTTACATCATTCAGGAGTTCTGCTGTTTCTTCATCCATATGATAAAACTCAGCATGCATTTCATGATTTTCAATATCATCCACATTAACCGGACGAAAAGTTCCAAGACCAACATGCAGAGTGACATAAGCCATATGTACTCCTAGGTTTTGAATTTCGTCTAATAATTCTTTTGTAAAATGTAAACCAGCTGTTGGTGCAGCAGCAGAACCTTTTTCTTTTGCATATACCGTTTGATAACGGTCCCGATCGTCAAGCTGTTCCTTAATATAAGGGGGAAGAGGCATTTCCCCAAGCTTATCCAGCTGTTCATAAAATATTCCATCATAGTGAAATTCTACAATCGCTCCACCATGCTCTTTTTTTTCCTGACATATACAAGTCATGAGACCATTGCCAAATTCAATTCTGGTTCCTTCTTTGACCTTTTTAGCAGGTTTCAAAAGAACCTCCCATTTGTCCCCTCCAACCTGATGCAATAGCAGGATTTCTATTTTTGCCCCTGTATCTTGCTTTACACCAAATAGACGGGCGGGTAGTACCTTTGTATTATTTAATACTAAACAATCACCTGGATTTAAGTACTCAACAATATTATAGAAATAACGGTGTGACATTCTTTGTTTTTCCCGATTTAAAACCATTAATCGGGACTCAGACCGATTTTCCAATGGTGTCTGGGCTATAAGAGATTCTGGTAAATCAAAATCAAAATCTTCTACTTTCATGATGTATTCAAACCTCTCTAACGAAATTTACTTAAAATATAAAAGATAAGGGATAAGACAATACTTACGACGATTGATGTCATAATGGGAAAGAAAAAGGTCACATTGCCTTTTTTAAAGGTGATATCCCCCGGAAGCTTTCCAATCAAACTCCATATCAAACCAATCAAAACAAAGACAATTCCTATAACGATCATTATTTTCCCAAAATCATTCAATTTTAGGAACCTCCCGATTGAAATGATAGTAAGCGTTAGAGGTGACTACTCTTCCTCTTGGGGTACGCTGTATAAAACCAATTTGCAGTAAAAATGGTTCATACACATCTTCTATTGTTTGGGATTCCTCACCAATCGTTGCCGAAATCGTATCTAATCCTACCGGTCCGCCCTTAAACTGATCCATAATCCCTAATAAAAGCTTATGATCAATATGGTCCAGACCTTGTTCATCCACTTGCAGCATTTTTAAAGCCTTCTTGGTTGTTTCCATCGTTATGGTTGTTTCTCCATTAACTTGTGCAATATCACGAACCCTTTTCAGCAGTCGATTAGCGATTCTTGGTGTTCCCCTTGATCTTCTGGCAACTTCAGTCGCTGCATCATACTCAATACCAATATGAAAAATATCTGCTGTACGTTCCACAATGTTTCGTAAATCCTTGGTTTCATAAAAGTCCAGACGACTTAACACACCAAAACGATCTCTTAAAGGTGCTGTTAAAAGTCCAGCTCTTGTTGTAGCACCAACCAGAGTAAAAGGAGGCAAATCAAGCCTGACTGATCTTGCACTAGATCCCTGTCCTAATACAATATCTAAACAGAAATCCTCCATAGCTGGGTAAAGTACTTCTTCAACAGAGCGTGGCAAACGATGAATTTCGTCAATAAATAATACATCTCCCGGCTCAAGAGATGTTAAGATTGCGGCTAAGTCTCCTGCTTTCTCTATGGCCGGACCTGATGTTGTACGAAATTGCACACCCATTTCATTGGCAATGATAGTGGCAAGCGTCGTTTTTCCTAAACCAGGTGGTCCATATAATAACACATGATCTAAAGCTTCATCACGTAATTTGGCAGCTTGAATAAAAATACTTAAGTTCTCTTTTATTTTTTCCTGGCCAATATATTGACTTAATGTCTCAGGTCTTAAGCTATATTCAATTGAAGAATCTTCTTCCTGAAGCTCCCCAGAAATCATCCGTTCCTCCATAACATTGACCTCTCCTTACTACTTCTAACAAATTCTACGATTACCCCTGAACCATCAAGGATAATCCCGCTTTTACATAATCATCGATAGTTGAACAGTCTGCTTGTCGTAACTGCGGTGAAATTCGTTTAATTTCCCGATCGGAATAACCTAATGCTTTTAGTGCTTCTAAGGCTTCTTCAAACTCTTCCTGATTTGATTGTGTAGACTGAGTTTCGTCTAAATTATTCTCATTTAGACTCTTATCAGTTGATTGATTCATCCATTCCGCAACGTTTCCTTTTAAGTCTAGTATCATTTGTCTTGCTGTTTTTTTGCCTACTCCTGGAAATTGTGTTAAGAACTTTTCATCTTCCTGCTCAATGGCAAGTGCAATATCATACACACTTGTTGTGGCTAAAATACTGAGTGCACCTTTGGGTCCAATACCTGAAACATTCAACAGTTTAGCAAATAATTGTTTTTCTTCATATTGCCTAAATCCATATAATAATTGTTGATCTTCTCTTACATAATGATATGTATAAATACGAACTGATTCATTTATTTGTTGCTGAAATTGATAAGGATTTGCACAAACAACTTCATATCCTATTCCATTAACTAATACGAATACTGAGCTTTCTTCAATCGCATCGATCTTTCCTTCTATAAATGCAATCATGGTTACTTCCCTTTCTATTTATGAATAGCGTAATCCTCCTTTTATTTTATCATACTTAATACAGGCATAAAGGATGAAAACTCATAAAGCGTACTTTTGCCAGTATCTTCTTTCCGTACAAAAAGGTTGACCCAGGAGATACGACATCTCAAGAGTCAACCAAATCGTCAACAGGTTCTGTACTTGCATATTCCTTGAAGGTCTGCATGACATTTTTAAAAGTGGACTTTTTATCCACTTTAATGCCCGATTTTAATTGATCCATTCGAAAACTTTCCAGCTTCTCTACATCAATTTGGTAAAAGGCCTTAATGACTTCACTATCCTTAGGCTTTCCATTAAAAATGGATAACACATTATTTTCATTTAAACCGATATAGCCATTTTCCTTTACAGCAGGTGACAAGTCATCTACTTCTTTCTGAAAGACAACCCGCCCTTCTTTTTGCTGCAGGAGATTCCAGTCTTTATAATTAGCCCAAAAGTCTCGTAATGACCAGACCGTTTCTCTATTGACCTCTGTTTCTATATTTCCATCAAGATACTTTCGTTTTAGCACAACTTCAAGTTTTAATGGTTCCTGCTCCCAAACCTTTTTTTCTTTCTTTGTTTCCTCATTTGAAACAGATTGGTTATCTGTGATTGGTGCAGCAAATCCCTCAAATGTACAGAACAAGAGTATACATACAACAATAGGGAATATGGAACTTTTCCATTTCATGTCCATCACCCCTTCCTCATAAAATTACGACTGTCACTCACGGCAAATACATACATAAAAAATGAAAAAAGCCCTATTTCCATTTTTTCCAGAAATAGAGCTTTTAATCATTTTTCCTAATAAATCTTAAACAATCTTTATACTTCCATATTATGATAGATATCTTGTACATCTTCACTATCTTCAAGCATATCAATTAATTTATTCATTTTATGCTCTTTATCCTCAGATACCGTTGTTGAATTTTGCGGAAGCATAGTTACTTCTGCCGTATCAAACTCATATCCTTTTTCCAAAAGAGTATCTCGAACCTCTGTAAATGAGTCAGGATCCGTATAAATTTCAAACACATCCTCACTCGTTTCCATTTCGTCTCCTCCAGCTTCTAATACGTCCATCATAAGATCATCTTCATCAATGTCATGATCACTGCGATCAATAACAAGATATCCTTTTCGGTCAAACATAAAGGAAACACAGCCATTCTCACCTAAGTTTCCACCGTTTTTTGAAAAGGCATGACGCACTTCTGATGCAGTGCGGTTCTTATTATCAGTAAGGACTTCAACCATTACAGCAATTCCGCCTGGACCATACCCTTCATACACTGTTTCTTCATACTGAACACCGTCCAGTCCACCTGTTGCTTTTTTTATCGCACGATCTATATTATCATTCGGCATATTATTGGCTTTTGCTTTTTCAATAACGGTTCGAAGGTTTGGGTTTGTTTCGGGGTCTCCTCCACCTTCTTTAGCAGCTACATATAAATCCTTCGCATATTTCATAAAAATTTTACCTTTTTTGGCATCCTGAGCATTCTTACGTCTTTGGATGTTTTTCCATTTAGAATGACCAGCCATCGTTCATCTCACCTCTCCACATCATGCATTTCTTTTATTCATTAATACTATACCATATACCTAAACAAACAGAAAAGCGGAGTCAACTGGTTAGATCCTGCCATATAAGCAAAGACATGGAGTGGCATACTATTTGCCACGTAAAGCTTATATCAGCCTGGACCTAGGAGCCGCAGCTGAACATAGAGAAGCGGAGGTGACCGCTTAGACCCGACTGCATAAACATAAATCACGGAATGGCATGGGTTTTGTCAGAGGCTCTCGAACTGCCCGCAGAAAGCGAGAGTGCTGAAGCGAAAATCAATATCGATGTTTATCAGAGCCAATATAAAAAAGATGCAGGACAAAACGACCTGCATCTTTTTTATATTTTATGGTCTTGTCAACATATTTCTTACTCGGTTAAAATAGGCTTCATCTGTATAAATCGAAACGTTTTTATCATCCATTTCAAACTTTTCAATGACATCCCGCACTCGGTTTGGTATAACAGGATTTGCTCTTTGACGATTAACAATATCCAAGGCCACTACCAATCGATCATCGTTCACCACGACTTCCGCCTGGTTTACACCTTCAACTTTCAAAATTTCCTCTTTTAAACGCCTGGATAATTCATTATCTGCTTCCTCCAGATTTTGATTAGGCGCTTCTATATTTGTATATTCACGTACGTTTTCCTCTCTGTTTGTATCATTTTGCTGAGTAGTATTATTCTCTCGATATTTCACCGGCTGTGTATTCATGTTATTGTTATGATTTTGTGCTTCATCTTCATTCCCGCCACATGCGACTAGAAACATTACACTTGTCAATATAATAAGAAACAGGACTCTTTTCACAAAAAGCACCTCCTTTTCACTCTTATTGTGCAAAAAGGAGATGCTTTTTACTCGTTATCTATCCGAAAATCCTAGAATTTTGGTGGTGACTTAGGAAGCTCTCGTTTATGAGCTGTTCGTTCATGCATATTTTCAATAATATTCTTATCTTCTTCAGGTACTGATTCTCCACGGATATATTTATCAATATTGTCATAAGTTGTACCCATTTCGTGTTCATCTGTCTGGCCTTCCCATAATCCTGCGCTTGGTGCTTTATTAATGATTTCATCAGGTACACCTAGTTCCTTAGCAAGCTCCCGAACTTCCCCCTTCGTAAAATGAAGAAGCGGAACAAGATCTACTCCTCCGTCTCCAAATTTCGTAAAATAACCGGTATACCACTCAGCTGCGTTATCTGTTCCTGTTACTAAATAACCGTAATTTGTTGCCATGGTGTATAGTGTACTCATTCGAAGTCGTGCCCTTAAGTTTGCATCAGCAAGACGTGCTTTAGATTCATTCAACTCGTTTTGTTCTTTTAACTGATTTTGAATCGTTGAATAAAGGACTTCATGACTTTCGGTTAGGTCTACTTTAATACTCTTAATTCCAGAACTTTCAACAACCATTTCCGCAAATTTCTTATCATCTGGGTTACTCTTACAAGGCATAATGACCCCAAGTGAATCATTTGGGAAGGCACGCTTAATTAAGTGGGCGACAACAGCTGAATCAATGCCACCGCTAATCCCGACTAATAAGCCATTAACACCCGACTCTTTTACTTGATCCTGCAGCCATTTGGTTAATTGGTCAATTTGATTCTTCATATCGTGATTCCCCTCTTCTTTACTATAATGATATATCTTACCATATTTTGTTGCTCTATCAAAAAATTTCTGACGTTGTGTCCAAAGATGCTGAAATTTTTGTAAATAACTTGCTATCTCTTTTTGAGAGGGATTATTTCGCAGAAAATGAAGCCATTCTCGAAACAAATCACTGGGAAACAAGGTACCATAAAGAAAATAAGACTGGTTCTCTAAGGATTGAAATATCGGGTACTGAAACAAATCGTCAAACCGATTTAAGCCTTCAATTAAAAATCGTTGCGCCAATTGAATCCATTCATATTCATAAGGGGCATACTGAATCAAATCAAAATCAATTAAATATATCCCTTCACTGTTTCGTATAAAGTTGTGACCGGCATTATCGCCATGTATTAAGAAGCGGTTTCTTTTTGCCTTTTCCTCTATTTTTCGCCATTTTAATTTTTCCATACTTTTTAATAATTTGTTAGTCTGAGTAACGATTTTATTATAAAAAAGGGTAGCCTGATTTTGAACAAAAATATCTTTTGTACGCAAAAACCTTTTATACCTTTCCTCGGTTTTCTGTATAAAGGGTTTGGGTTTCGTTTGTTTGATAGATAAGCCTTTCGTTATAGTATGAAATTGTTGTAACAGTTCTATGGCTGCCTCTCGATCTTCATGATTATTGTAGTTCAACTTCTTTCCTTCCACGAAGGGACTTAAACACCAATATTGACCTGCAGAATCTTTCAGCCATCTTTCTCCATTCGGAAAGGGAACAAATGTAACAAAATGATTCCTATTTTCTATTTGTAAAGAAAGCGACCACACCTTTAATGCATTTGAACCATAACACTTTACAATCCACCATTGATTTTCCGCATAAACTTTAAATACATTTTTCTTGACAGGAATAATTTCCAGACAATCAAAATCGCCCTTTCCCTTTAAAAAAGAATGGAGACGATCCATAAAGGAATCGTCTCTCCATGAGTTTAATTTCATTCTTTATCCTCATCTTCCCTTCCCCAATTAAAGGATTGAGGGAATTGTCCTTGATAATATGGGCTTTGGCTCATATTTTGCTGAAATGGAGCCTGTTGGTTATATGGGGCAGGATAACCATATTGACCACCTGCTGGGAAAGGACTTTGATTTTGCATAGAATATGGAGAACCCCATGTTTGAGTTTGATGATTCATTCCTGGTCCCCATGAATGCTGACTATAGCCAGGTTGACCACTCCATTGTTGAGAGTAAGGGTTCTGATTATTCCCGTCTTTCCATTGATTAGGATTCATTTCATCAGGCATTTCAGGCATTTCCAGTGAAGAGGATTCATCTTCTATTTCCATTTTCTGATAGTTTGCTGTATGGTGAACATTCTGACTAGGTGCTGGCATTTGTGATGGCATTTGCGTTGGCATTTGATTTGACATTTGATTCGGCATTTGATTCGGCATTTGATTCGGCATTTGATTCGGCATTTGATTCGGCATTTGCACAGGATTCATGCCGCCCATTTGCTGCGGATAGTACACTGGATAAACAGGCATGTAATACGAATTCATACCTCCGCATCCACATGGTTTTTTAGGGACATGGTGATAGCCCATATATTGCTGCTTAGGTACTTGTGGATAATGGACCTGTTGATGCATGTAAGTTTGGGGACTATAGTTGTACATGTCTACACTAATGCTTTCTTCTTCATCTTTATGAATCATTGGCATCTTTGGCATTGATGGTATTTCCGTCTTCTTTTCCTCAACTTTTTTCGGTTTTTCCTTGTAAGGCATCATCTTCTTCTCTATCGGCTTTTCATCCTCTTTAATAACTGGTGACATTTCGGGAGATTTGTCAATATAAGGATGCTTCGTCGGCTGCTTTTTTTCAGGTTGTGTTTCAGCTTTCTTTTGCTGTTGCGGCTGGGGCTGTGCAGGTTGCTGCTGTGGCTGTTGTTGTGGCTGTTGTTGTGCAGGTTGCTTTTCTGCTCTCTTACTGTCTTCCTCTTCTGTTCTTTCCATTTTAACCGGCTTGGTTTCTGAAGGTACTTTAATTTTCATCCCCGGCAAAATTTGTTCTGGGTTGGATAATTGTGTATTATAATCTTTTAATTTTTCAAGATCTACATCATATTTTTGAGCAATCTCCCTTAACGTATCGCCTTTCTGTACAATGTGAATTTTCAATTGAATTGCTCCTTTCCTTCATTTACAATCTGTTACACGAATCCATATCAATATCAGCATATGCACAGAAATAAAAATGTTGAGGCTATGGTCTATATTTATCCTGAAAATTGTTATATAAGTTATTGACTGTTCCTCCTATACCATAAAAAAACCGCCCCCAACATCGGGACGGCATATTGATAAAGTTTCGCTTATTTATTTCATGATTTAATTTCCCTCGTCGTAATCATGTATTTTGGATAAGTACCTAATACAGAGACCTCACATCCAAGTGCTTGTAACTCCGCCTTAGCCCCAGAAAATAAGACATCGTCATATTCCTGATCTACATCAATGATAAAAAAATAATTCCCAAGGCCTGTTTTCATCGGTCGGGATTCTATTTTGGACAAATTCATTTTTCTCCATGAAAAGGCAGATAATACTTGGTGAAGAGCGCCGGCATAATCACGGGGTAATGTCACCATAATAGTGGTTTTAACCCCTTGTTTCTTTAGTTCATGTATAGGAACGGGGTCTTCTTTTTTTCTCAGTACGACAAAACGGGTATGGTTATTGGGATAATCATGTATATCTGAATTTAGGATCGTAAGGCCGTACTCATTGGCTGCCCTTTCGTTTCCTATTGCAGCAAGATTTCCCCCTTTACTATGGACCACTTGGGCTGCTTCACCTGTAGAAGTTGTGTATTCTAAATCAGCATAAGGAATGTTCTGATGTATAAATTGATGACATTGGGCAATGGCCTGCGTGTGAGAATAGATTTTTTCGATTTCTTTCATTTCCCCTCTAAAAGAAGGGTGAACTAATAAATGCTGGGTAATGGGTACCGTTGCTTCTGCAACAATAGGTAACGGAACCTGGTGTATTAAATAATCCAAAGTTAAATGAACAGAACCTTCTATAGCATTTTCTATAGGGACTACCCCTAAATCTGTATCACCAGATTCGACTGCATCAATACAAGCCGGAATCGTTTTGTAACTAACCGATTGAATGTTATCTTGAAACAAACCATTTACAGCCATTTCTGTAAATGTTCCTTTTGGACCTAAATAACCTACTCTATACACAATCTTTCCCCCTGATTTCTATGCTCCAGAACTTAAAATTTCCACACGTATGACAAAATCAAGCTTTTTTAATTGCTGTAATAACTGATCAATCTCGATATTCATGAATGATGTATTGATGGACAACGTTACATTTGCTTTTCCTTGAAGCGGAATAGTCTGATGAATGGTTAAAACATTGCAGCCGGCCTTTGCAACAATATGAAGCAAATCTGATAACGTACCTGTTCGATCTTCTAAATAAAAGAATAATGTAATCATTCTTTCTTTTACCATAGCCTGAAAAGGAAATACGGTGTCACGATATTTATAAAAGGCACTTCTGCTTAAATCCACCTGTTTAACGGCTTCATGAATCGAAGACACCTTTCCTCGTTCCAGTAATTCTTTAACTTCTAACGTTTTTCTCATGGACTCTGGTAAAACATCACTTCGTACTAAATAAAACTTCTCATCAATTTGTGCCACAATTTCTTCTCTTCCCCTCTTTTATGGCTTTTTTCATCAAATTCATTCCTCCGTATGCATGATCATGTATGACTACTCAATAAATTCAAATTCAAAGTCCAATAAGCGAACGGTATCACCGTCACTTGCCCCTCGTTTTCTGAGAGCATTATCTACCCCTAATTTGCGGAGCTGTCTGGAAAATCTTTGAACAGACTCATCATGCGAAAAATCCGTCATTTTAAATAGCCGTTCAATTTTATTGCCTGAAATGACATAAGCGCCATCAGAATCACGGGTAATTTTAAAGTCATCTTCCTCCTGCTTATGACGATAAACAACCCGTTCTTCTTCTTTTTCTTCCTGCATCTCAAATTTAGGTGTTTTATCTAATAAATCCGCAATTGCAAATAGTAAATCATGAAGTCCCTCTTTTGTAAAGGCTGATATTGGATAAACTTGAATATCCGCATCTATTTTTTCTTTAAATCCCTGTAAATGGTTTTCTGCTTCTGGCATATCCATTTTATTCGCAACGATGATTTGAGGCTTTTCTTCCAAACGCTGATCATATTGTTTTAGTTCACGATTAATGGTGACATAATCTTCATATGGGTCTCTTCCCTCAAAAGAAGACATATCAATTACATGCACAATAACACGAGTACGTTCAACATGTTTTAAAAACTGATATCCAAGTCCTACTCCTTCATGGGCACCTTCTATCAATCCTGGTAAGTCAGCCATCACAAAACTTCGATGATCGCTTGTTTCAACAACACCTAAATTAGGCGCTAAGGTCGTAAAATGATAATCGGCAATTTTAGGTCTAGCTGCACTGACTGTGGATAAGAGAGTTGATTTTCCTACACTGGGAAAACCAACTAAACCTACATCCGCTAACACCTTTAATTCTAATTGTACTTCTAACTCCTCACCAGGTTCTCCATTTTCCGCTATTTCCGGAGCACGATTTCTAGCACTTGTAAATCGTATATTCCCCCGACCACCACGGCCACCTTTTGCAATGATAGCCGTTTGTTTATGAGTAACTAAATCAGCGATAACCTCACCTGTTTCGGCAATTTTCACGGTTGTTCCAGGTGGCACAGAGACTTTAAGAGGATCAGCATTCTTTCCGTGCATGCTTTTTCCCATCCCATTTTCGCCTCGTTTTGCTTTAAAGTGGCGTTGATAACGAAAATCCATTAACGTATTCAGGCCCTCATCAACCTCAAATACAACATCCCCGCCGTTGCCACCATCTCCACCTGCAGGGCCACCTTTTGGTTCATATATTTCACGGCGGAAGGCTACACTTCCATTCCCGCCATCTCCTGCTTTCACATAAACTTTAACCTGATCAACAAACATACTCTCACCTCATTACGAAAGCCATAATCTTATGCTTAAGCCATAATTATCAATCTCGATATTTTGTACAAATGGCTCTCTCAATAAATTGTTCTTTAATTCATGATGTTTAACAAATGATCCTTCAAAAGTAATCTTCATTTTGATGTAGCTATTATATTTATAAAGCACCAAATTTCCATTATAGATTTGCTCGTTTGAAACATGTTTATGTAGCTGTTCCATCATTTCTTCACATGTATGAACAAGAGTTCTGTCAATGGAGGACAAATTAGCATAATCCAATTCTATTTTATAGGATAACCGAAATAAATCGTATGTAGAATTAAAATTCAAAACCCACAAAGTGAATGCTGGTCCATTTAGATTAGAAAGCTTACGTTCTTGAGACATAAGATTCAAAAGGTTATTCGTATTTTCCTTAACCTTTTCTATTTTATCCATTTGAGCGTATCCTTGAATTAATTGCAGATGATTTAATAAGTCATGCCGGTAGTGTCGAAGTAAGTCTACCACTTCCTCGTCTTTCATCAAACTCCCCCTTCGTACACTCTCATAAAGAAAACAGTCAAAGAAAATTATAGCAAATTTTGGCCCTTAAGGATACCATAGTCATATGGAGTAGCAGGATTTTCGTTACGGAAGGGATTGCTGTAACAGCGAGAGGCTAAACACTAATCTGTTTGCAAGAAAAGCGGAGGTAAACAATCAGGTTTAACTGATTAAACGGTTTATGGCAATATTACATTTATTGACATGGCCACCCGGCTATTTGAAAGGGTATCTCCTTTAGAACTGTTAGTTAACGAAAAAAAAGACTTTAGCCTCTGTGCTGAACCCTAAAAGTTAGACCAAAATATTTAAGCAGCTAGTTGACTGGTATGCAGACGGTATTCCACCGGGCTCATGCCAGTCAATTTTGCTTTTATCCGTTCATTGTTATAGTAAAAAATATAATCAGTTACTGCTTGCTTAAGCTCTTCAAATGATTTATAAACTTTACCGTAATACATTTCCTGTTTCATTAGCCCAAAGAAATTCTCCATTGGTGAATTATCTAGACAGTTTCCTTTTCGGGACATACTTTGAAAGATACCATTATCTTTTAGTTTCTTTACATACCTCTTCATTTGATAACCCCAGCCTTGATCAGAGTGTATAGTAGTTCGATAGG
>NZ_FOHJ01000019.1 GCF_900111405.1 Salinibacillus kushneri
TAAGAATCAAAGGCGGTTCAGTAATGCCAAATTTTCTAGCAACATCTTCAAGGGAATCTCCTGTTCTTACCTTATAGTTTATGACATCTAATTTAAATTGAACAGGATAATTCGTAGATGCTTTTTTAGTAGTCAAACCCTGTTCCCCAAACTGTCGGAAAGCACTGACCCATTTTCTTATATTGGTTTTACTTCGAATTCCAAATCTTTTAGCCAAGGAAGCATATCCACCTTCTCCAGCTAAATAAGCGTTAACTACATTTTGCTTAAATCCTTCATCATATTTGACCACAAAAAACACCCCAAAAGTTAGAATTAGTTCGTCTAACTTTTGGGGTGCACATCAAAAGGACAGTCCTTTTATTACGATATTTATTTACTTATGAAAAGTAAATATAATCCGAACCCAATTAAAATAAGAGGCAGTAGGGAAATGTCATCAAAGGAGAGTATAGGAAGATTTTGGAACCATGCAGGCTGCCACTGTAAAAGGATAAAAATAGCAGAAATCACTAATAATAAGATTCCAAGCTTCCGACCACCCTGGTTCCTTAAAAAGAATGCAAGTCCTATGATAAATAAATAAATGCTCCAATGTTGAAACCATGAGGAATATGTTAACAAGCCATGGTAGTGAATCCCAATTCCAAGTAAAAATACTCCAGGAAAAATGTTATCCTTTTTTCCTCCAAGCATGGCTTCAGATAAAAATGATAAACCTAATATGATTAAAATGGTCGGCCAACTGCGGAATGAGGATAACATAGGTATGGAATATTCCTGTAATAAGAAATAAAGCCCCATTCCAACTAAAAAAGTACTTATAAAAAGGTTTTGCTTTTTCAACTTTTCTCTCTCCTTTTCATGTTGTCCAACAGCTCTTTTCTTTACTTAAAAGATGGGAATATGGTAAGGTACAAAAGGTAGTAACATTAGACTTTAATGTGTAAGTGACGTTTCGTTTATCGTACCATAATCATTCAAAATATGTTCACTTTCACATACAAATTTTTGTAATTATTCGTGTTATACTAAGGAAAAGTAAATCATTTGATTTGTGACTCGATGATGGAGGGTGAGTTCCATGCACACAGTAGTCATTAGTGTAAATTATAAAACAGCACCTGTTGAAATTCGTGAACAAATGACATTTTCTGAAGACAAATTGCCTAAGGCTATGAACATGCTTAATGATGAAAAAAGCATTTTGGAAAATGTTATTATTTCAACTTGTAATCGAACGGAAATTTATGCAGTTGTGGATCAACTCCATACCGGACGTTATTATATAAAACGGTTTTTAGCAGAGTGGTTTTCATTAGAATTGGATGAAGTAGCTTCCTATACTGAGATTTATGAGGAAGATCGTGCGATTGATCATTTATTCCGCTTAACATGTGGGCTTGAATCGATGGTTCTTGGTGAAACCCAAATCCTGGGGCAAGTGAAACAATCCTTTTTAACAGCACAAAATTACGGTACAACAGGAACAATCTTTAACCAATTGTTCAAACAAGCTGTGACCGTTGCAAAGCGATCCCATAATGAAACGGAAATTGGAGAAAATGCTGTTTCTGTCAGCTATGCAGCCGTAGAGTTAGCTAAAAAGATTTTCGGCGATTTACACAAGAAAAAGGTTGCCATTCTTGGTGCAGGAAGAATGGGTGAATTAGCTGTAAAAAACCTCCGGGGATCTGGGGTAGATAGTATTGCTGTTGTTAATCGTACCAGAACTAAAGCAGAAGAATTAGCGAGTACGGTAAAAGGTGAAGCTTATACGCTGGATGAATTACAGGAAGTGATTCAATCTGCTGATATTTTAATTAGCTCTACCGGAGCAGACGGTTATATCCTGAATCGCGAAAACGTTCAGGACATGATCAAGACTCGAAAAGCAGGTCCGCTCTTTCTAATGGATATTGCTGTTCCTCGGGATATCGATCCATCTTTACATGATTTGGAAGATGTATTTCTTTATGATATTGATGATTTGCAAGGAATTGTTGACGCAAATCTTGAGGCTAGAAAAGAAACTGCTTCCGAGATTGAGGCAATGATTGCTGCAGAGATGGATGAATATGAAGAGTGGCTGCAAACCCTTGGGGTTGTACCTGTTATTTCTGCACTAAGGCAAAAAGCATTATCCATTCAATCGGAAACGATGAAGTCGATTGAACGAAAAATGCCTGATCTAACCGATAGAGAACGAAAGGTTTTAAACAAACATACGAAAAGCATTATTAACCAATTGCTAAAACAACCGATTTCACAGGCAAAGGAACTTGCAGGTGAAGGTGATCGGGAAGAATCGTTGGACTTATTTGTAAAAATATTTGGTATAGAAGATGAAGTAGAAAAAGAAATAGAAGAGAAAAGTGCAAAATTAAATCAAAACGTATCATCTCATAAGAAATCAAGATTTTCTTTTCCGGCTATAGGGAAGAAATCATCGATTCACTCATAAGTTTGAGAGGGCTTGAGGGACATGGTTCACTTTGATGTGAAATGGATATATGAACTGATTGTAGGAATTTATGCCTTAAGCATTATTGGGTACTTTATAGATTTTATACAGCACAACCGGAGGGCTAACCGAATGGCCTTCTGGTTGCTTACAACGGTTTGGCTATTACAAACCTTTTTTTTGTTTAGTATGGCCCTGTTAGATAATCGTTTCCCAATCCTTACGATTTATGATGGTCTGTATTTTTATACGTGGATTTTGATTACGTTTTCTTTAATCATTAACAGGCTTTTTCGTGTAGATTTTTTTGTTTTTTTTACGAATGTCCTGGGATTCTTTTTAATGATGATGTACATATTTTCAAAATCACAGAACCAATATGCAGGAAATCCCATTGATTTAGTGAGTGAAATGCTCATTACCCATATCACAATGGCTATGGTCTCATATGGATTTTTTGCGCTATCGTTTATTTTTTCGTTTATGTATCTTTTACAATATCGTCTATTAAAGAAGAAAAAATGGACCATTCGCCTTAAAAGATTAGGGAACCTTGAACAACTGGAAAGATATTCGTTTTTTTCGATTCTACTTGGGGTCCCGACTCTTTTGATTGCTATTATATTAGGTATTATTTGGGGATACTCTTCTAGTGAACCCTTTGCCTGGTTTGATACGAAAACGTTAGGTTCTTTTATTGTTTTATTGGTTTATGTGATGATTTTATTTTTAAAGGTAGCTAGAGGCCTTCATGGTCGAAACTTGGTTAATTTAAAAGTATATGCATTTTTATTTTTGCTTGTAAACTATTTTTTATTTAGTACGTTGTCGAATTTTCACTTTTAGTAATGGAGGCTTAAACGATGAGAAACATTGTTATCGGGTCAAGGAAAAGTAATTTGGCTTTAACGCAAACGGAATGGGTAATTGAAAAATTACAAGAATTAAATCTACCGTACACATTTGAGGTCAAAAAAATTATGACCAAAGGTGATAAAATCCTTGATGTAACCCTTTCGAAAGTCGGTGGTAAGGGATTGTTTGTTAAGGAAATTGAAAAGGAGATGTATGAAAAAGAAATAGATTTAGCTGTTCATAGTATGAAGGATATGCCGTCTGAGCTTCCAGAAGGATTAGTGATTGCTTCCATTCCAGAAAGGGAAGATCACCGGGATGCATTTATTTCGGAGGATGGTAAAACAGGATTGAAAGAATTAAAGAAAGGCGCTGTTGTTGGTACAAGCAGTCTAAGAAGAGCGGCTCAAATTAAGGCTGTTCGTCCTGATGTAAACATCAAACCGGTTCGTGGAAATATTGAGACAAGATTACGAAAACTAAAAGAAGAAGATTATGATGCCATTGTTTTGGCTGCAGCTGGTTTAAAACGTATGGGCTGGTCAGATGAAATTGTTACAGAATACTTAGAGCCGGATGTTTGTGTTCCATCAGTTGGACAGGGAGCATTGGCGATTGAATGCAGAGAAGATGATACAGAGCTGCGTGAATTATTGGAAAAGATTAATGAGGAGAAAACAGCATTTACCGTAAAGGCAGAGCGCACCTTCTTACACCAAATGGAAGGTAGTTGTTCAGTACCTATTGCAGGATATGCCTATCTGGACGGAGAGGAAGTCGTTTTAAGTGCTTTAATCGCCAAATCAGATGGTTCTACAGTTCTCCATGAAGTTATAAAAGGGACAGATCCTGTTGCAGTTGGGAAAGAGGCAGCTGATCGAATGTTTGCTAAAGGAGGAAAAGACTTGATTGATGAAGCAAAGGAAGAGCTTGATCAATCATGAAATCTCCGTTAGATGGAATGAATGTTTTAGTAACAAGAGAAAAGAGTAAAGCAGAGTCTTTGTCCCGACTGATAAAAAAGGCTGGAGGAAACCCGATTGAGGTCCCATTATTAACCTTTGAATGGATACATGATGAATCCCGGGATGTCATCATTCAGAATTTAAACCAATTTGATTGGATTTTTTTTACAAGTGGTAATGGGGTCCATTTCTTCATGAAGAGTATAAAAAGGCATTCCAAGGCGACAGAGGCATTAAAATCGATTCATATTGCAGCAGTAGGAAAGAAAACAAGTAAGACTTTAAAACAATATAATCTCACAGTTGATTTTGAACCTAGTCATTACACAGCAGAAGTAATGGGAGAGGAATTTGCTGCTTATTATACACCGAAAAAAGTGCTGTTGGTAAGAGGGAGTCTGTCAAGAGATGTTCTGCCTGACTTTTTTTCTCAGTCTAACATTCCCTATGAATCCATCACGGTTTATGCAACGAAAGCAAACCGAAAAGAACAGGAAAATCTGAAAAAGACTTTATATGCTAAACGACTCGATGCTATCACGTTTACGAGTCCTTCTATGATTCAAGCTTTTTTCTCACTTGGTAAAGAAGCTATAAAAGAGGAGCATTTAAAAAAAAGTGCTTGTATATGTATCGGCTCAACAACTGAATCTGAAGCGAAAAAAAAAGGATTTACGAACCTGATTGTACCTGATCAATATACTACAGCTCATATGATTGAGAAATTTATCGACTATGTAAAGAAAGGAAGGGTAAGCCATGAATGACTTACAATTTAAACGTCACAGAAGACTTCGTGTTAATGAAAGTATGCGAAGTTTGGTAAGAGAAACCCACTTACAAAAAGAAGACCTTATTTATCCTGTATTTGTTGTAGAAGAAGAAAATGTAAAAAAAGAAATTCCTTCAATGCCTGGAATCTATCAACTATCACTGGATTATTTAGTTGAAGAGATGAAAGAAGTTGAATCACTGGGAATTAAGTCAGTCCTATTGTTCGGGGTTCCTAATGAAAAAGACGAACAAGGTACCGGAGCTTTTCATGATCATGGAATTGTTCAAGAAGCGATTCGTGTCATTAAAAAGGAAGTTCCATCTCTTATGGTCATTGCTGATACCTGTCTATGTGAATATACGTCACACGGACATTGTGGAGTACTTGAAAATGGCTATGTTCAAAATGACCCATCCTTAAATCTTTTAGTGGATACAGCGATTAGCCAGGCAAAAGCTGGAGCAGATATCATTGCCCCATCTAATATGATGGATGGGTTTGTTGCAGCAATTCGAAAAGGTTTAGATGAAGCTGGTTTTGAAAATATACCTATTATGTCTTATGCCGTTAAATATGCTTCTGCCTTTTATGGTCCATTTCGTGATGCTGCCCAAAGCACACCACAAGAAGGAGATCGAAAAGCCTATCAAATGGATCCTGCAAATCGTTTAGAGGCTTTCCGTGAAGCTGATTCGGACGTTGAAGAAGGAGCCGACTTCTTAATCGTGAAGCCTGCTTTATCTTATTTGGATATTATGAGAGAAATTCGAGATCGTCACCCTGTACCAGTAGTTGCTTATAACGTAAGTGGCGAATATTCTCTAGTTAAAGGAGCAGCACAAAATGGATGGGTAGATGAAAAAGCAATCGTGCTGGAAAAATTAATCTCCATGAAACGTGCAGGCGCAGATTTAATCATGACCTATTTTGCCAAAGACGTAGCCAAATGGTTGGATGAATAGAAAAGGGCGACTGGATAGGTCTGGTGGTATAAGCCAAAGACATGGAGTGGCGTGTTTTTCGCCACAGAATGGCTTTGGCTTATGTCCACCCAGACCTAGGAGCCGCAGTTAGACATGAAAAGCGAAGGCGACTGGTTATGCCCTGTCGTATTAGCAACTCAAAGGAATTTTGATACATGTTGAAAGGATGGATTAGAATGCGTGAAAATCAAAAATCGGTTCAAGCTTATAAAGAAGCGGTTGAATTAATGCCTGGCGGAGTAAATTCGCCTGTTCGTGCCTTTAAATCAGTAGATATGAATCCTATTTTTATGGAAAAAGGACAAGGATCCAAAATATATGATATTGATGGCAATGAATACATTGACTATGTACTAAGCTGGGGGCCGCTTATTTTAGGACACGCCCATGAAAAGGTGGTTGAGTCCTTAAAAGGTGTAGTCGAAGGTGGAACAAGTCTAGGCTCACCAACAGAGATTGAAAACAAGCTTGCTCAACTGATTATTGACCGAGTGCCTTCCATTGAAATGGTCCGAATGGTTAATTCCGGTACAGAAGCAACTATGAGTGCATTACGGCTTGCCCGTGGATATACAGGTCGAAATAAAATCTTAAAATTTGAAGGGAATTATCATGGACATGGGGATTCCCTCTTGATTAAAGCAGGATCTGGAGTAGCTACACTTGGACTTCCAGATAGTCCGGGTGTACCTGAGTCTATCGCCAAGAATACGATTACTGTCCCGTATAATGATGTAGAAAGTGTTGAATATGTATTTGAACAATATGGAGACGATTTAGCGGCTGTAATCGTAGAACCTGTATCTGGTAATATGGGCGTTGTCCCGCCACGAAATAACTTTTTACAAAAACTTCGTGATTTAACTGAAAAAATGGTACAGTCTTAATCTTTGATGAAGTGATGACAGGATTTCGTGTTGGCTACCATTCAGCTCAAGGTCATTTCGGTATTACACCTGACCTGACTTGTTTAGGTAAAGTTATTGGTGGCGGTTTACCTGTAGGTGCTTATGGTGGCAAACGTGAAATTATCGAACACATTGCGCCTTCTGGTCCGATTTATCAAGCCGGAACTTTATCAGGAAATCCATTAGCTATGACTGCAGGCTATGAAACACTAAAATTAATGACAGAAAGTTCTTATGAGGAACTCAATAAAAAAGTGGATCGCTTAGAAGAGGGAATCAGACAAGCCGCGAATGAATACAACATTCCTCATACGATAAATCGTGCTGGAGCTATGATGGGACTATTCTTTACGAATGAAGATGTGGTGAACTTTGACACAGCTAAATCATCAGACTTAGATTTATTTGCAAAATATTATCGTTCAATGGCTGAGGAAGGAGTTTTCCTAGCTCCATCACAGTTTGAAGGAATTTTCCTTTCCACCGCTCATACTGATCAAGATATTGATAAGACGCTCGATGCATTTAGAAAGACATTTGAAAAGATATCGAAATAAAATTGATTTAAAAAGCAGTAAGTACAGTGAAATAGCTGTACTTACTGTTTTTTTATGGTATAGGCAGCAATGATAAAATGGGAGCTCTGTGGATAAAATTCAGGAATGGCTATGTTCAAATTTAAGTGAGACTTCCTGAAAGTCCTTACAATAAGTCAACATCGACTTTAGTTCGTCGTAATTCGTTTACTTCCAGCAACTTCTGACCAAAGTCGCCTCCGCTTTTCTTTGTCTAGCTACGGCTCCTAGGTCCAAGCAGACATAAGCATAATCCACTACGTGGCGAAAAACATGCCACTCCGTGAATTCTGCTTATGTTGTCGGACCTGACCAGTCGCCTCCGCTTTTCTTAGTTATAATTCTCTTTTTCTTTTCATATATTTTAGGGATAGGTTATTGGAACTTTTTTGGGGAGGAGGAGTTTTTTTTGAGTCTAGATGATGAGAATGTTCTTCGTTTTGAGTTGAATGAACAATTGTGGTTTCAAAAGGGACAGGAATTACAAGAGTTGATTGGTATTTCTCTTGAGCCGAATATTTCGATTCAGGATTCTGGAGAGTATGTATCGGTTAGGGGGATTATTGAGTTAACCGGAGAATATATGCCTGATGTGGATGGAAAGGAAGAAAAACAGGAGGATATTTTAAGTTTTCAGGATCATACATCGCAGAACATCATCAATGACGTCCGTTCTTTTGAAGATGGTTTGAATGAGTTTTATTATAATATTCCTGTTGAAATTACAATACCTAAACATCGAATTACGGCTTTAGATGATGTTATGGTTGAAATTGATTATTTTGATTACGAGATTCCTGATCCATCACAAATTAAACTCCGGGCAAATGTATCCATTTCGGGTATAGCGGAAGAGGAGGATGTTGTGTCAGAGGATAAACATGAGAGTCGGAATGAAACGGAGGAACCGGCTACTGATCAAAATAACTGGGATGATATGAATGAGCCGTTTTCTTTTGATGTGAAATTGGAAGAAGAGGAAGAATGTGAAGCTTCAGGGCATCAAACAGAAACTCAGGCAGGTATAAGTGAAGAAGATGACGACCGTCCAGAAACAGGAGCCTATGCTTCAGCTGAAGAACCTTCTGTTGAAGAGAATAAATCTGAAGAGAAGGAAGAAGAGGCAGTAGAAGGAGAAGAAAAAGAGGCAGAACAGGAAAAAGGTCGGGATTTATGGTTTAAGAAAAAATCACAGACTTTGGATGAGTTTTTTCATAAACAACAGGAGGAGCCAATGCAGGAAAGCTCCTATGAAGAAAGCTCTAATGAGGATGTACCATATAATGATAGTCCTCAAGTAGAGAATAATGTAGATGCTTATGATGAATCCCCAAGTGATGAAAGTCGTGAGGATGCCGGATATTTAGTCAACATGTTTGGCCATAAGGAAGAGGATGCCTATACAAAAATAAGGATGTGTATTGTACAGGAAGCCGATACCGTTGAATCAATAGCAGAACGTTATAAAACTTCACCATCTCAATTAATCCGTTATAACCGTCTGGAGGATGAGGAGATAAAAGCAGGAGATATTCTCTATATTCCTGCTAAGACAAAGCAAATTAAACCATCCACACCATGAGTTTAAGGATGAGTGATATTGGTTAAAATTAATCAAGTGTTACGTCATTATGGAATGTATCCTTATCAGGGAGAAAAAGTGACGAAAAAGGTTGCCAAGGTTTTTACAGGTAACAAACATATTGCTGTCAAGCAGTCTAAAAATAGCAGTCTGCCGCAAATATTTTCGATGGTTTATCAGATAGCAAAAGAACAAAATTTATCATCCATTGCTCCCCTCTATATAACTGAAGAAGGGAAGCCATACATAGAGGGGAGTCATCATTTTTACTATGTAGTTCCCTGGTTTGATACAAAAGAAGAGAGTTCTTTAACATCTTCCATAAATCCATTATTTGGTGAACTAGGGTACATCCATCAAAAAACCTCGTACACTAGAGAGATTGATACGAATCAACTATCAGAATGGACTGAAAATCAAAAGAAAAAAACGAAACAGAATTTTTTTCAATTTGAAAGCTGGATAAGTTTTTTTGAGTCCAAGCATTATATGTCTCCCACTGCATTACTAATTTGTCATTCCTATCGAATGATAAGAGAAGTTTCAAAGCTTATAGAATACTGGTATGATGAATGGCTTGTTCAAATAGAAAAGGAAAAAGGAATGAAGTATGCCCTTTGTCATGGGAACTTGTCTCCTTCCCACTTCATTTATACATCTAATGGGGTTGTATTTATAAATTGGGAACAAGCCTTTTACGGTAATCCCTCCAGAGATATGTCTATACTGTTATCAGCTATAGGCAGACAGCACGATGCCCCTCTTGATTCGTTAATGGAAGGTCTGCCTATTTATTTTAAGAATGCCGGCTGTACGAAAAGTGATATGGCATTATTAGCGCTCCATCTATTAAATTTAGAAAAGTTCTTAAGAGATGTTCAGCGATATGTGAATAAACCCAATCATTTTATAGAAGTTGAATGGATTCAAATCTTCCAGCGTCATCAATTTTATTATGAAAACATCTTGAAAATTCAGGAGTTTATCAAGAATGAACATATGATTGATGATGAGGATCTTTCCTAAAACCACTCTAAATAAAAGGCAAAGAATAATCCGACAAAAATACCGGTTAATAAAACATCAAGTGTTGTTGGTATAATCAGTGTGCGTACAATCTGATAGATCATGAGCGGTAACGTACACTTTTCAATAGTAAAAATAACTTGTCTCAGCCATGGCGGAAGCTTATAGCGATAAAACTTTCCCATAGCAATCCTCCTTTTATTTCTTAGTTCGTTAGTATATTATGAATATAAAATGGAAAAAGTGTTAAAAGGTATTTGACTTTTTAGGTTCTTCATGTCTAAAATAACAAATATAAAGGAATATGAGTAAATGCTTGGATAGGGAGGAGTACAGGGCTAAGCCCCTTAAGAGAGGAAAACGATTTGCTGAGACGTTTTCCAGGAAGCTTACCTTGGAAGGTCGCCCTTGATGCAGCTTCTTTGAAAGAGAGTAGAAGAAGCCGGTTGAACCGTTATGCTGATGGAGTGTACAGTGAGAATTTGTCTGCTGTAAACAAAGGTGGTACCGCGAAAACAACCCTTTTCGTCCTTTTAGGATGAGAAGGGTTTTTTATTGTCCCTATCCCTTTGACGGATTAATGGTAAAGACACCTGTATTGCTGCTAATGGGGGAGAACGGTGCCTTTCTAATGGATAATGGGGTCTGCCTGTCCAAAAGTATGATATCTAGCATGAAGACGAATAATAAGGAGGAGTAAAAATGGGAAAGAAAGAGGTTTCTATGCCGTCAAAATATGATCCCAATGAAGTTGAACAGGGGCGGTATGATTATTGGGTAAATGGCAAGTTTTTTGAAGCAAAGGATGACGAAAGCAAAGATCCATTTACTGTGGTGATTCCACCTCCAAATGTCACCGGTAAATTACACCTTGGCCATGCCTGGGACACGACCCTGCAGGATATCATTACACGTTATAAGCGCATGCAAGGATATGATGTTTTATGGCTGCCAGGAATGGATCATGCTGGTATTGCAACACAAGCCAAGGTTGAGGCTAAATTAAAGGAAGAAGGAAAAAATCGATACGATCTTGGCCGTGAGAAGTTTATTGAACAGGTTTGGGATTGGAAAGAAGAATATGCATCCTTCATTCGAAAGCAATGGGAGAAGCTTGGTTTAGGACTGGATTATTCCAAAGAGCGTTTCACTCTTGATGATGGTCTCTCTGATGCCGTTAGAGAAGTATTTGTAACCTTGTATGAAAAAGACTTAATCTATCGAGGACAATATATTATTAATTGGGATCCAGATACCCAGACTGCCCTTTCAGACATTGAGGTTATTTATAAAGAGGTTCAGGGTGCATTCTATCATATGAAATATCCATTAAAGGATGGTTCAGGCCATATTGAAATTGCAACTACCCGTCCAGAGACTATGCTAGGAGATACCGCTGTTGCTGTACATCCCGATGATGAAAGATATCAGCATTTAATCGGGAAAAAAGTTATTTTACCTATTACGGAGCGGGAAATTGAGATTGTAGCCGACGATTATGTTGATATGGAGTTTGGTTCTGGTGCAGTAAAAATCACTCCTGCCCATGATCCGAATGATTTTGAAATTGGAAATCGCCATGATTTAGAGCGAATCCTTATTATGAACGAAGATGGAAGTATGAATGAAAATGCGATGAAATATCAGGGAATGGATCGTTTCGAATGCCGCAAGCAACTTGTGAAAGATTTACAGGAAGAAGGAGTGCTTTTCAAAATTGAAGAGCATCACCATTCTGTTGGTCACTCCGAACGAAGCGGAGCCGTTGTTGAACCTTATTTATCCACACAATGGTTTGTAAAGATGGGTCCATTAGCAAAAGCAGCGATTGATTTACAAAACACAGACGACAAGGTGAATTTTGTACCTGATCGTTTTGAAAAAACCTATTTGAATTGGATGGAAAATATCAGGGATTGGTGTATTTCACGCCAGTTATGGTGGGGGCATCGTATTCCTGCCTGGTATCACAAGGAAACGGGAGAGATTTATGTAGGAAAAGAGGCACCTGAAGATACAGAAAACTGGGAACAGGATGAAGATGTCTTAGATACATGGTTTTCTTCTGCACTATGGCCCTTTTCAACATTAGGCTGGCCGGACGAGAATAACCAGGACTTAAATCGTTATTTCCCAACGGATGCTCTCGTAACAGGCTATGATATCATTTTCTTCTGGGTTTCCCGTATGATTTTCCAATCGAAACAATTTATGAATCGCAGGCCATTTAAAGATGTCTTAATCCATGGACTCGTCCGTGACGCAGAAGGTCGAAAAATGAGTAAATCATTGGGCAATGGTGTAGATCCTATGGATGTAGTTGAGAAATATGGAGCTGATTCTCTCCGCTATTTCTTAGCAACAGGCTCTTCTCCTGGACAGGATTTACGCTTTCATTGGGAAAAAATCGAAGCTACGTGGAATTTTGCTAATAAAATTTGGAATGCTTCCCGTTTTGTTCTTATGAATTTAGACGACATGAAATATGAAGAAGTGGATTTATCCGGGGAAAAATCGGTAGCCGATCAATGGATTCTAACACGTCTCAATGAAACCATCCAGCAGGTAACACGACATATCGATAAATATGATTTTGGTGAAGCAGGGCGTCATTTGTATAATTTTATCTGGGATGAATTTTGTGACTGGTATATTGAAATGGCTAAACTGCCTTTATATGGGGATGACGAGCAAGCAAAACACACCACAAAATCTATATTAGTTTATGTGCTTGATCAAACGATGCGTATGCTTCATCCGTTTATGCCTTTTATTACCGAGGAAATATGGCAGCATTTGCCTCATGATGGAGAGTCGATTACCGTTGCAGAATGGCCGGAGGTAAATCCGGGCTTTACAAATCAAAAAGCCTCTTCAGAAATGAAATTGCTGGTGGATATCATTCGTTCGATTCGAAACATTCGGGCAGAGGTTAACACGCCGATGTCTAAAGAAATCCAAATGCTTATTAAGGCAAATGATACAAATATACAAGAAGGGCTGCAAAAAAATCGCCATTATTTAGAACGTTTTTGCAATCCAAGTGAATTAACGATTGATACAGCTATCGATGTACCAGAGAAAGCGATGAGTGCAGTTGTAACTGGTGCAGAAGTTTACCTTCCTCTTGAAGGATTAATTAACATTGAGGAAGAAATTGAACGCCTTCAAAAGGAATGGAATAAATGGAATTCCGAAGTGGAACGTGTGGAGAAGAAACTCGCAAATGAAAAATTTGTACAAAATGCTCCAGCAGATATTGTAGAGCAGGAACGAGAAAAAGGAAAAGATTATGAAGACAAAAGAGAAAAAGTCGAGCAGCGATTAAAGGATTTACAATCTTAAGTTAGTGTGGGAGGGAGCCAGTTTATTAAATGGCTCCCATTTCTATTCCATTTATTATCATAAAATAAAGCGGGGTATAACAATGAAGTACGATGAGGCTATTGAATGGATTCAGCAAAGGTCGAAGTTTGGAATTAAACCTGGTCTTGAACGCATGAAATGGTTTATGGAGAAATTAGATCATCCTGAACAGAAAATCCGCAGTATTCATATTGCTGGGACGAATGGCAAGGGATCCACACTATCCTTTTTACGCCATTTATTAGAAGCTCACCATTTTTCAGTAGGAAGCTTTACATCACCTTACCTGATTCACTTTAATGAGCGAATAAGTGTCAATGGTGTCCCAATAAAGGATAAGGAGTTGGTTATGCTTGTTAAGAAAATAAAGCCACTATGTGAAGAACTGGAACAGACTGAATTTGGCCCCCCTACAGAATTTGAAGTCATTACGGCTATGGCTTTTGTTTACTTTGCTGAGCAATCACTTGACTATGTATTACTGGAAACCGGTTTAGGAGGAAGGCTGGATTCAACAAATATAGTAGAACCAATTGCCAGTATCATTACAAACATAGGTCTTGATCATACACGTATTCTTGGTAATACCTATGAGCAAATAGCTTCTGAAAAGGCAGGAATTATTAAGCAAGGTGTACCTGTAACTACCGCTGTACAACATCATGGATCCTTTCAGGTCATTAAAGACAAAGCGGTGGAAAAAAGTGCTCCTATCTACCAATTAGGAAACGATTTTCATATTATGAATCAGAAACCTTCTCAGGAGGAAGGAGAAATGTTTACTTTTAAGTTTGAACAGCAAAGCTTTTCTGATTTAAAGATAAACATGAAAGGATACCATCAAATACAGAATGCAGCCTTAGCGTTACATACATTTCTATTAATGAGTCAAATGAATCAAATCAAGCCTAAAGAAAACGTAATACGAACAGGATTACAAAAAACGAGGTGGCCTGGAAGATTTGAAGTTGTATCGAAAAATCCGCTGGTTATTATTGACGGAGCTCACAATAAAGAGGGAGTGATTTCACTTATTGAAACGCTAAAACGGTCTTATCCACATCATAAAAAACGTTTATTATTTTCAATGATGAAGGATAAGAATGTAAGTGAAGTGATTCAACTGTTAGATCAATATTTCGATGGCATTGTATTTACATCCTTCGAATTTGAGCGTGCATCTGGAGCCGAGCAATTGTTCAGTCAAAGTCGGCACCCTGGAAAGGAAATTCATATGAACTGGAAGGAAGCCGTTCAATATGAGTTAAGTCACATGGATTCAAATGAGATATTTGTTATTTCAGGTTCCTTATATTTTATTTCTAAAGTTAGACAATATTTTGAACTTTTTGCAAAAAATATGATAAAATAATCCCAATGTTAGAAAAATTGACTTTTAAATTTTTGATTAAAGGCTTTGGAAAAAAGGGATAATCTGGGAGATGCTGAAAATGACAAAACAGAAAAAGAGAATGATTTGGGGGATTTGGCTCTTTGTATGGCCATCATTAATTTTCTATATCTATAAAGTGACAGAACCAATGGTGAGTTTAGACGGCAGATGGTTCGATATGATCTCCTTCGCGATTTTAATGTGTATAGTTTCCCTTTTTCCCATTATAGTTGGCGGAACCCCTATTTTCTTTATTCATGGAATTAGCTTTGCTGTGTTTTTACATTTTGGTTTACTTGTTGAAATTGTATTAACACAACTTGCGGTAATGGTTTTACTCGTTAAGCTTCGTCCTGGTAAAGAACAACTTTTCCGTATACCTGCCAATTTAACACTCTTTCTATTAACCTCCATTATTGGTGCTGCCATCTATTATTTATTTGGCGGCTCACATTCGGATATTGAGTCTTTTACACTTAATCAGCAATTACCGATTCTTGGTTATATCCTGTCCATTATTTTTGCTAATCAGGTTCTATTACATTTACTTAAAATGTATATGACGGCCCAAAGAGAAAGATTTTTTTCAAAGTCATTATTTTGGGACATGCTAACTTCAGGATTGACCATACCAGTTGGATATGTTCTTTATTTGTTATACATAGAATTAGGGGCCAAAGCTATTTATTTTGTGGGTATTCCTTTTGTTACATTTTCTGTCATTATTCAAAACTATTTTGCCTCCCAGAAGACGAATAATTATATGCAAATGACCAGTAATATTGGGCATAAGTTAACAGGAAAATTAAATGTCAAAGAAGTATTAGATATTTTTGTTCAAGAAATTAGTAAACTATTAAATGTAGATTATGCTTATATTTATGATGTCATGAATACAAACGAAACCTTAACCTTAATCCGTGTGATGGGAGACACGCCACAAGGTCCTCATACTTCCTTTAATCTAAGAAAATTCCAAGGTATAAGCGGTACCGTTTATGGAGGGGGAGAGGGTTTATTTTATAGAAATCGTTCCAAATGGGAAATGGTTTTACCTGATCCTTCTTTACCACATGATGCTGAGAGTATCATTTCCGTACCGATTTGGAGAAATGAAAAAGTAGTGGGTGTCATTACCATTGCCTCGAAGCGGAAGAGAGCATATGAAAAGTATCAATATATGTTAGTAGAGATTCTTGCAAACTATCTGGCTGTTGCCATTGAGAATGCACGTCATTATGAAACAACTAAACAGAAAAGTGAGCGCTGTCCGTTAACGAAGCTTTATAATTATCGTTATTTTGAAGAGTATATTCAACACTTATTTGAAGATATGGAAGCAAAAGGTGTACAGGAGAATCATTCACTTATTTTATTAGACCTAGATTTTTTTAAACGGGTAAATGATACTTATGGGCATGAAAGTGGAAATGAAGTACTGCGTGAACTTGCCCTGCGTTTAGAAAATACATTTCCAAACGATCTTGCAGCTAGATATGGAGGAGAGGAATTTGTTGTTTTATTAAGAGGAAAGGGTAAAGATGAAGCACTCTTTCAAGCTGAGACCATTCGCAGGATTATTAGCGATGAACCATTTGTTCTAAAACAGCATATTTCAAATGGTGGAAGTCCGATTACGGTTCAGGTTACAGCTAGTATTGGAGTCGCTACATATCCTAATGACTGTGATGATCCAAGAGAGTTAATCCGACATGCTGATCGCGCTATGTATGTTGGAGCCAAAAATAATGGACGAAATAAAGTAGCAACGTATGAAAAAGTTATTCAAATGTAGCGAGGCTGGTACAAAGGTTTTTAAAGGCTCTGTTTAATATAGGTGTTCTTGTTATGTCCAAACCTTGTTTTTTATAAACGAAAAAAGATATCGTAACTTTGATTTTGCTATTTTACTTGTGAACCTTGACTTTTTATGTAGATATTTTAAGAAAATACTTGATGAATTTCTAATAGGTTTAGTCAATCATCGACAACGTTTTTTTAATAGACATGATAAGGTGATAGATAAAATGCTAGTCAAGGTGGGGGCCAAAATGGACAAGAAACAGGACCATATATCGGTAAGAATTAATGGCAAAGAAAAGGTAAATCAAAATCATTTAACCTCAGCTGACGAGAATGTTCAGGACGAGTTAGCAGCCGCTTTAGATAAAACGAGTGATTCAAATCTCAGGAAGGAGCAAGCAAAAACAACTCATGATTTCGAACCGCCAAAAGTAGAAGTATTAAAAAGAAAATACAAAGGGAAAAATTCGCTATTTTCTCATATACCAAGCTTTAAACGGTTAATCACAGCAGGTGCATCAGCAATTGTAGTGGGGGCTATTCTGGGGTTTGTTATGTTAAGAGTTTTATCTGGAGTGGGAACGGATAATAGTCAGGAGGCTTCAAATATACAAAATAATGGTAGTCCATCAGCCGAGGAAAATTCATCTGCTAATGGCTCAAACGATAATTCACAAGGAACCACAGTCAGCTTTGATGGTTTTGAGTCGCATGTCGTTCAAGTGGGTGTCTACTCTACAAAAAAGAAGGCTAATGAAAGACAAGCTATTTTTGAAGAATCAGGTGTAAACCCTTTTATTTGGAAACAGGAAGGACAGTTTTATTTATTTGCGGCGATAGCCATGACAGACAGTTCTATTAAAGAGACAGAAGCGAATATTGATAGTCTTGGATTTGATCCGGAAAAAGATACTTATGTAAAGACATGGAGTGTAGCGGCAAAAGATAAGGAGACTTCGGAAACAGAGGCTAATTGGATTAAGGAGGGAATGAGCTATTGGGAAGAAGCAGTTCCACTCCTATCACAGTCGAAGGATGGATTATCTTCCATTGTAGCTAAAATGGAAGAATGGTATCAAACAAAACCCGATTCTCTATCGGAGGGGGCTGAAACATTCTCCAATTCATATCAGACTTTCATAAATTTATCAGGAGATGAAAAATGGCAGTTGCAGCATCAATTAATCAAGATTCTTTATGATTATCAAAGTTATATTAATGAATAAAGGTAAGGCCGAATCAAAGTTATATAACTTTTGGTTTGGCCTTTTTTGTTAGTATTTAAATCAATGGTTACATGTTTATTCAGATAACATATTAGATTTAAAAATAACGGAATATATACGTGTAAACCTGGATAAAAATACATTTTTTACCTTAAATAAATACGTTTCTATATTCATAAACCAGATCAATATTTAGTTGTCCACTTTTGTAAAATTGAAAATGATTTATTAAACTATATGTATAGGTAAAGCGATACATTATTGACTTATGGAGGTTAGCATATGACTTCACAACTTGTCTTAGCATCGTCATCCCCAAGGCGACAGGAATTATTGGAAAAAGTTCAGGTTCCTTTTGTTATTCGAAAGCCTGATGTGGATGAATCTTCCGTAACTTCCAATACCCCTAAGGAAAAGGTTTGGCAGCTGGCCAAGTTAAAGGGTGAGCATGTGATTATAAAGGATGAAAGGGAAGTGATTTTAGCTGCAGATACGGTGGTTTCTTATAGAAATCAGATTTTTGAAAAGCCAAATAATGAGAGAGAGGCATTTCAAATGCTTTCAAGGTTGAGTGGAGAAAGACATGAAGTGTGGACAGGTTTTATGATTCGATCCAATATGCATGAGGAAATCTTTACACATAAAACTGAGGTTGAGTTCTGGCCCTTATCAGATGAAGAGATTGAAGCTTATTTATCCACACAAGAAGCTTTTGATAAAGCAGGGGCTTACGGAATCCAGGGACAAGGATCGATTTTTGTTAAGCAAATTATTGGTGATTATTATAATGTCGTTGGTCTTCCTGTTTCCCACGTTGTAAGAGAACTAAGAAAATATGATATTTTTCCTTCCTTCTATGATTAAATGAGGAGAACCTAAAGAGAGGAGCAATCCATTTGTCAAATGAAATGGTTTTTGTAAAGGATGTACCTAAAAACGATCGGCCAAGAGAACGTCTTATACAATTAGGCCCCAATCATTTATCAAATCAGGATTTGTTGGCTATCATTTTAGGTACAGGTACAAAAAATGAATCCGTTATGTCCCTCTCCCACCGCCTGCTTATTCACTTTGAAGGACTACCGTTACTTAAGGATGCAACGGTGGAAGAACTAACAGCAATCAGAGGTATAGGCAAGGCAAAAGCGGTTGTCTTAATGGCAGCTCTGGAAATGGGGAAGAGAGTGTACTCCTATAAACCATCTGAACGATATGTGATTCGAAGTCCTGAGGATGGAGCTGATTTTGTTATGGAAGAGCTTCGGCACCTAAATCAGGAGCATTTTGTATGTTTATTTTTAAACACCAAAAATCAGGTCATCCATCAACAAACTGTCTTTATTGGCAGTTTAAATGCCTCAATTGTTCATCCCCGGGAAATCTACCGTGAAGCGGTTAAGCGGTCTGCAGCCTCCATTATCTGTGCACATAACCATCCTTCAGGAGATCCCAGTCCTTCACAGGAAGATATTCATGTTACAAAAAGGCTTTCCGAATGTGGAAAAATGATTGGTATTGAATTATTAGATCATTTGGTGATTGGTGATAGAAAATATGTTTCTATGAAGGAAAAAGGATACTTATAGCCCTATCTATTTTCTTATTTTTTTCGTATAATTAAATAATAGTTGAAAAAAAGCGCCATTTAACAAGTAAATTCTTGGATGGCGCTTATTAACTGTATTTTTTGTAATACACTATACATAAGAACAATTTTAGCTGGGTTGTTTTGGGTAAAGTTTGTTGTTATTCCCCCGCAGTTGTTTTATACTTCCCTCCCCCCAGGAAAAAATATTAGGGAGTCACATGGTAAAAGAATGACGCCATTTATTTTGAAGAATTTTCGTGTGAAGCAACGGTTAATAAAGCTATGAATACGTAAAATGGATATGCAAAATCAACAATCTTTTGGAAAACAGCCTTTTCTTAACTAAGATTATATAGAGAGAGGAAGATTCAGGTGGCTCGATTTGGGTTTTCTCAAGACCTAGGGATCGATTTAGGTACAGCGAATACGTTGGTATTTGTTAGAGGCAAAGGAATTGTATTACGTGAACCTTCCGTAGTTGCCAAAAGCTTAGCTTCTGGGGAGACAGAAGCAGTTGGAAACAATGCTAAAGTTATGATTGGCAGGACTCCTGGAAATATTTCTGTTATTAGGCCGATGAAGGATGGGGTTATAGCTGATTATGAAACTACAGCTATGATGATGAAATATTATATGGGAAAGGCTCAGAAAAAACGTTCCCCGTTTGCCAGAAAACCAAATGTAATGGTTTGTGTGCCATCAGGAATAACTATGGTAGAAGAACGGGCAGTAACGGACGCAACCAGGCAGGCAGGTGCAAAAGAGGCCTATCCAATAGCAGAACCATTTGCTGCTGCTATAGGTGCGGGTTTACCTGTATGGGAACCTGCTGGTAGTATGGTAGTAGACATTGGTGGAGGCACAACAGAAGTTGCAATCATTTCTCTTGGTGGTATCGTAACAAGTGAATCCATTCGAATTGCTGGAGATGAAATGGATGATGCCATTGTTCAATTTATCAAAAAGAAATATAATTTATTAATAGGTGAACACACTGCTGAAGTTATAAAGATGGAAATTGGAACAGCAATACAAGTAGAGGAAACTGTAGAAATGGAAATAAGAGGTCGTGATTTAGTTACAGGTCTTCCGCAGACCGTTACGACCACGAATAAGGAAATTGAAGAAGCCTTAAGAGATACGGTAAACTCTATTGTGGGAGCCGTAAAAAATACCTTAGAAAAAACACCACCGGAATTATCTGCAGACATAATGGAAAAAGGGATTGTTCTCACTGGCGGTGGTGCCCTATTATCCAATCTTGATAGGAAAATTAGTGGAGAGACGGAAATGCCGGTTTTCGTAGCCGAAGATCCATTAGATTGTGTAGCCATTGGAACAGGGAAATCACTAGATTTTATTCATCATTTTCGCTCAAAATTCAACAGGAAACGTTAAGTTTATTGATTAAAAAATTGAAGTAGGTGTCATAGATGTGGTCCTTTCTACGTAAAAGAGCCTTAATTATTATTCTTATAAGTATTATTTTATTAGTTTCCCTAATTGGTTTTTCTATAAGGGACAGAGATGAGGTTAGTTTGCCTGAGGAGTTATTAAAGGATACGATTGGCTGGGTACAAAACATCTTTCAAGTTCCTATTGACTTCGTAGGCGGATTTTTTGAAGATATCAACGAATTAACGACAACCTTTGAACAAAATGAGATATTAAAGTCTCGTTTATCTGAATATAAGGATTTACTATATGATGTTAAAGCCTTAGAAAAAGAAAATGAAGAATTAAGAGTATTACTGGACAAAAAAGACTCAGATGTACTCGAAAGTTATAATTTAATAGATGCAACTGTAAATGGTCGTAGTCCTGAACCTAAATGGATGCAGCAGCTCTCCATTAATAAGGGTAAACAGCATGGTGTGCATGCAAATATGGCTGTTATTACAGCTAATGGTATGATTGGTAAGGTGAAAACAGCCTATCAATTCACTTCAGATGTGCAACTACTCAGTGGTTTTGATAGAAATAACCGGATATCTGCACTTGTTCAAAGTGATGGAGATGATAAGAAGCAAAAGGATACCTTTGGTCTAATAGAGGGGTATGATGAAGAAAAGGAATCCCTTATTTTAACCATTCAATCATCAGAACATAAAATAAGTGAAGGGCAATTAGTGGTAAGTTCCGGCATGGGAGGCGTATTTCCAAAAGGACTTGTTATTGGTGAAATCGAATCTGTAGAAATGGATTCTTACGGACTTACCAAAATTGCTTATGTTAAATCAGCTGCAGATTTATATGACATCAATCATGTAATGGTGGTAGATCGGAACATGAATTCACCAGAGTCAGATGATACGGAGGAGGAAGAATCATGAAGCATTTATTTCTTCCTCTGATTTTAGTTATATTATTAGTGTTAGAAAGTACAGCGACAGCCTTAATTCCAGAACAATGGTTGTTAGCTGATATACAGCCTATTCCACACTGGATGTTGCTGTTTACCATTTTAATTGCTATTTTTTACGACCAGGATCATACCATGTATTCTTTGCTTTATGCGATTATATTTGGCTTTCTATTTGACTTCACTTATACTGATGTTTTAGGTGTATATATGTTTACTTATGGATTAACTTTATTTATGATATTGGGATTAAAGAAGCTATTGCATCCCAATTTTGTAGTAACATTACTATTATCTTTGGTAGGGATGTGCTTTGCCGATCACCTCATTTATTTAATGTACTTTATGGTTGGTTATGCAGATGTTACTTGGACAACTTATTTACAGGAACGATTGCTTCCGACCATCCTAACCAATAGTTTATTTTTATTAATCGTATATCCGATATTCCGTCAAAGGTTGGAAAAATGGGCTGATGAACAATTTTCTACCTAGTAAAGAGGATTTTTTACAGCCCTTATCGAAAATGTAGTATTGAGGTGAACCTCTGTGAATAACAAAAAACAAGCAATTACGATAAAAGGTACGAAAGATGGACTAACCTTTATTATTGATGAAACAAGTTCATTAGAACTCATTATGAAGGAGTTAGAAACAAAACTTTCATCAAAGGTAGTTGATCAGGATCAACCTATGGTTAAAGTTAATATAGATTTGGGTAATCGTTACTTATCGAATGAAATGAAGGAAGAGTTATTAGAGATTGTTAGAAATAAGCAGAATCTAGTGATAAATGAAATTACTTCTAATGTTTTAACAAAAGAAGAAGCTCAAGAATGGTATGAAGAATTAGAGATTTCAACGATTACTAGAATCGTAAGAGCTGGTCAAAAATTACACGTTAAAGGAGATTTATTATTAATCGGTGACGTCAATCCTGGTGGAAGTGTATCGGCAACTGGGAATGTTTATATACTTGGAAGGTTAAATGGTATCGCACATGCAGGTATTGACGGAAATCAAGAAGCCATTATTGCTGCTGCTTATATGAATCCTACACAGTTAAGAATATCCGGTTTTTTAAGTCGGTCACCTGACTTTGAAACAGAAGGGCTTTTTATGGAATGTGCGTATGTTGATCAGAAAACCGAGCAAATATTAATAGACCGATTACAGACTTTAACAACTATTCGACCTGGTTTAGGTTCAATAGAGAGGAGAATGATCAATGGGTGAGGCAATTGTAATTACGTCTGGAAAAGGCGGAGTAGGAAAAACAACAACTACGGCAAATGTTGGTACAAGTCTTGCCTTATTAGGTAAAAAAGTGTGTCTAATTGATACCGATATTGGTCTTCGCAATCTGGATGTTGTGATGGGACTCGAAAATCGGATTGTTTATGATGTGGTTGATGTTGTACAGGAACGTTGCCGAGTGAAACAAGCTTTAGTGCGGGATAAGAGATTTGATTGCTTGCATCTATTACCAGCTTCGCAGACAAGTGACAAATCGGCTGTGACCCCTGAAGGAATTCAAAGAATTGTGGCCGAACTAAAACAGGATTATGATTACATACTCATAGATTGTCCAGCTGGCATCGAACAAGGCTATAAAAATGCCATTGCTGGTGCGGATAAAGCGGTTGTTATCACAACACCAGAAAAATCCAGCGTTCGTGATGCAGATCGAATTATTGGTTTATTAGAAAAAGAGGAGGGAATGGAATCTCCTCATCTCATCATAAATCGTATTCGAACTCATATGGTTAAATCAGGGGATATGCTTGATATTAATGATATCGTTGAAGTACTTGCCATTGATTTATTAGGTATTGTAGCAGATGACGATGAAGTAATTAAATCCTCTCATCATGGTGAGCCTGTTGCATTTCAGCCAAATACAAAAGCATCCATTTCCTATCGCAATATAGCACGAAGAATTTTAGGTGAATCGGTTCCTTTGATGTCTCTAGAAGAAGATAAAGGAATGATGGCAAAAGTGAAGAAATTTTTCGGTATAAAATCATAAGAAAGAGGACTGGTACTAGACCAGTTCTTTTTTTATGAAGGTTTATAGATCGTTAGCTGCCTCACATGCATACAATGAAAACGCTTAACATATGATGATAGGTTGTTCGTCAGTAATAAGCTGTATTTCCCAGTCATAAACTAGTTTTGAAAGGGGTCTAAGCATCTAAGAGAGGATGAAGCTTTATGTGTGGAATTACAGGTATTATTAATTGGAAGAAAGATTTAGAATCTGAACGATCCTGGCTTCAGAAAATGACGGATACATTAACGTTAAGAGGTCCGGATGATTCAAATCTATGGATTGAACGGCATGTTGCTTTTGGCCATAAGAGACTAGCGGTTGTGGACCTCGAAGGTGGAAAGCAGCCAATGATAAAACAGCATCACAAGAAACACTATACATTGGTATACAATGGAGAACTATATAATACAGAAGATTTAAGAAAATCATTAAGAAAGAAAGGGTACACATTTCAAACTACTTCAGATACCGAAGTATTGCTTACAGCTTATATAGAATGGAAAGAAGATTGTGTGGATTATTTAAATGGAATTTTTGCATTTGGTGTATGGGATGATGAGAAGGAACAAATTTTTATGGCAAGGGATCGTCTTGGTGTAAAACCATTATTCTTTTATTATAATGACGGTCATTTCTTGTTTGGTTCCGAATTAAAAGCTATTTTAGCTCATCCAAATATAAAAACAGAAATTGATAGAGAAGGATTAAGTGAGATTTTTGGATTAGGTCCGTCGCGAACGCCTGGGCATGGAATTTTTAAAAACATTCAAGAACTACGACCTGGTCATGCGTTAACTTTATCTAAAAATGGATTAAAGATTTTTCGCTATTGGAATGTACAAAGTTATGAACATAAGGATTCAGCGGAAGAAACAGCTGAAAGAGTAAGAGAATTATTTATAGATGCTGTCACAAGGCAGTTAGTTGCTGATGTCCCCGTTTCTACGTTTCTATCAGGAGGAGTGGATTCCAGTGGGATTACCGCCATTGCTTCTCGATATTTTGAGGATAAGGGTGAAGGCCCACTTACCACCTTTTCGATTGATTATGAAGGGAATGATCAATATTTTGAAACCAGTCGCTTTCAACCCTCCAGTGACGGTCCCTGGATAAAAAAAATGGTAGATCATTTTTCTACCGACCATCATAATGAAGTCATTAGTGGGGAAGAATTAGCAGACTTACTAAAAAAGTCAGTAGAGTTAAGAGACCAGCCTGGAATGGCTGATATCGATTCCTCTTTATTATGGTTTTGTACTAAAATAAAAAAACATACAACAGTGAGTTTATCTGGTGAATGTGCTGATGAAATATTTGGTGGATATCCGTGGTTTCACCAGCCAAACACTAATGAAAGTGCAGGATTTCCATGGATGAAATCATTAGATTCACGAATTGATTTGTTACATCCTGAATGGCAAAAGAAGTTAGACTTAAAAAACTATGTTCATAATCGTTATCAGGATACTATAAAGGAGACCCCTCTTTTAGAAGGAGAGGGACCTGAAGATACAAAACGAAGAGAATTGTTTTATTTAAATATGCACTGGTTTATGCAGCAATTATTAGACCGGAAAGATCGGATGAGTATGGGGGCAAGTCTGGAAGTACGTGTGCCTTTTGCCGATCATCGATTGGTAGAATATGTATGGAATATACCTTGGGATATAAAAATGTATGGTAATCGGGAAAAAGGCATATTACGCAAAGCATTAGAAGGATTGTTACCAGACGAGATTTTATATCGTAAAAAAAGCCCTTATCCAAAAACCTTCCAGCCAGAATATACGACAGCAGTAAAGCAGTGGATGAACGAAATTTTAGCTGACTCCAGTTCTCCCTTGTTTGAATTTGTACAGCGAAACAAAGTAGAAGCAATTGTTAGAAGTGAAGGAAAGGAATTTAAAGATCCATGGTTTGGTCAATTGATGAAGGGTCCGCAGTTAATCGCTCATTTATGTCAAATTGATTACTGGTTAAGAACGTATGATGTAAAAGTTAGTGACTAATATATAGGAGCAGCAATCAATAAGTGCGCATAGATATAATCATTATATCTATGCGCACTATACCTTTATTTAGATCCCTTCTAAGAAGATGGTCGTAATGACGATAAAATGAAAAAATCCAGGACCATCCTGGCTGACACTTCATATTTGATGTGCTTTTTTATCCTGAATTTTTATCCAATCATTTCCTATAATATAAAAAAGCTACTTCTAAAGAAGTAGCTTTTTAAAGAACATCAATCGGTTTTGGCGGATTTGCCATGGAGGTGATTAAGTCGTTCTATTAAAGATGAACCTGTAGAATCAGCATTTGATTGTTTAGCTGGTGATGTAACCATAATATCTTTAAGTTCATAGGCTTGAGAACCATGCTCTGCAAAATCAAGCCCGGATATTTCTTCTTCTTCTGTTACTCTAACACCGGCAATAGCTTTTATGATTCCAAAGAACACTAAGGTTACGACAAACGTCCATGCAAACGTAGCTATAACTCCTAATGCCTGAACACCTAAGAGGGTTGCTCCACCCCCATAGAATAATCCACCTTCCGTAGCAAATAATCCAACAGCTATCGTTCCCCATATTCCGCAGGCTCCGTGAACAGCAATCGCTCCAACTGGATCATCAAGTCTTAAGTTTCTGTCAACAAATGCTACGCCTTCAACTAATACAATTCCAGAGACGAAACCAATGATAATGGACCCCGTTAAAGATACATCAGCTGTACCGGCAGTAATACCGACTAAACCTCCAAGTGCACCGTTCAATGTTAAAGAGGCATCAATTTTCTTGTATTTTAAAGAGGAATAAAAGGCTGATACAACAACAGCGGCTGAAGCGGACAGCATAGTTGTAGAAATAACGTGTGGAACAACTGTGACGTCGGCTGCTAATGCACTTCCGCCGTTAAATCCGAACCATCCGAACCAAAGAAAGAAGACTCCTAATGCTCCTAAAGGAACATTGCTGGCAGGTATAACTTTGGATTTTCCGTCTTCTGAATATTTACCAATACGAGCTCCCAAAAGCATAACTGCTGCAATTGCCCCTACAGCCCCAGTGAAGTGGACAACGGTAGATCCGGCAAAATCAACAAATCCTAGCTCTGAAAGCCAACCTCCACCCCAGACCCAGTGACCTACAACAGGATAAATAAAGGCAGTCATAGCAACGGTAAGTAATAGATAGCTATTTAGTTTCACTCGTTCGGCTACAGCACCTGAAATGATTGTAGCACATGTTGCTGCAAACATAGCCTGGAAAATGAAAAATCCGATATCTTCTACTCCACTTAACATAAATCCGTCTGTCCCTAAAAACCCAAAAGCATCAGCACCAAACATGATACCGTAACCAACTACAAAATAAAGAATCGCTCCAAGGGATATGGTAAGAAAGTTTTTCATTAAGATATTTAATGAGTTCTTAGAACGTGTAAAACCGGTCTCCACCATAGAAAAACCTGCATGCATGAAAAATACTAAGATGGTTCCCAGCATTACCCATAACATATCAACAGACTCCATCTGATTCAACTCCTTAATAAATAGTGAATAAACAATTAAGAACTAATAGCTTCGACGCCATTTTCACCAGTACGTATGCGAATGACATCTTCTACGGGTATAACAAAGATTTTTCCATCTCCAACATTACCTTCTCCGCAAATTTCCTTAATTAATGTGATGACTTCATCTGTCATATCCTGGGTAACGACCATTTCAATTTTGATTTTAGGAAATAGATTGATTTCATATTTGTTCCCTCTGTATACTCCAGTTTTCCCCTCCTGAAGACCGCATCCGGCAGCTTCTGTTACAGTAAGGCCGTATATCCCAAAGTCACCCAGTTTTTGACGAAGCTCAGCAAATTTTTCGGGTCGGATAATGCACTCAATCTTTTTCATGTACTTTCACCTCCGATTAAATGTAAGGAAAATTAACATCTTATGTAATATAATATACCGCAATTTTTGAAATTGCAAGAACTTTTTCATATTTATTGACCAATAATAGTTGAAAGGGTTTGCAAATTGTGGTATTCATTCTTTGTTTGGCAAAGCATTTCGTGATTTCTCTTTAAAAAGCAGCGCCTTCACTTGTCAACTCTGTGTTTTTGTACACGACAAGTCATAAATGATAAAAACATGAATAGACTTGTACAAACACTTAATGTAAGGGATGAGGTAAATTGAGTCGGAAAAGTATTGGTGAAGTACGTCAAAATATTGCCAAACGAAAAAATCAAAAGAAACAGAAAGGGACAAGCTCTTTAGGGACAAACCGGGAAACTTCAATGGTTCAGGAAGAGGAGAAGCACGGATATTTTCCTTCCTTTTCAACGCCTAAAAGTACCAATCAGAATACAGATCAAACCTGGATTCCCGCCTTTGTGTTTAAAGCGTTATTAGCAGCCATAATCTTTTTTTCTACAGCTGTTATTCTCCGAATGGATTCTGAAGCTTTTCAAAGACCAAAAGCTTTTCTTATAAGTGCGTTTACAGAAGAATTTCCGTTTGCAAAAATTCAAGGTTGGTATCGAGAAAATTTAGGCACGCCCTTTGCTTTTTTAGAAAATGACAAAAATGCAGAGCAGGCAGTCGGAGAAAATGGTCTTATTTTACCTGTTAATGGAGTTATTTCTGAATCCTTCCAGCAAAATGGAGAAGGTGTATTGATTGAGGTTGGGGCGGAAAAAAATATGCAGGTTACATCGATGAAAGCTGGTACAGTTATATTTGCTGGAAATAAAAAAGATACGGGGAAGACTATTATGATCCAGCATGATGATGGAACGACTTCAATTTATGGACATTTAAATGAAATTGAAGTGTTTCAATATCAATTTGTCTCCCAAAGTGAAGTGATTGGCAATTTGCAGCCACAGGAAAGTGGGGAGCAGGCTACTTTATATTTTGCCATTCAAGAGGACCGGAAATTTATTGATCCTGTGAAGGTGATGCAAGTTGATGATCAGGCCTAAATTACTTTCTCGTTTTCACATTCATCCTTTACTATGGCTGGTTCTGTTCTTAGGTGTTTTAACTGGGTCGTTTGTGGAAATTGTTATCATTTTTTGTTTGATCTTTGTTCATGAAATGGGCCATGTTGGGATGGCTCTTTTTTTTCGCTGGAGAATTACGAATGTAATGTTTTGGCCATTTGGGGGCGTGATGGATACTGAAGAATATTTTACGCGTTCCTATAAAGAAGAATTTCTTGTTGTTCTGGCTGGACCTTTGCAGCATATATGGCTTCATCTATTATTAATCCAGCTCTCCTCATTTGAGGTTTTTCCGGCCTATATAATCGAGTATGCTTTAATGTATAATCTACAGCTTTTTTTATTTAATCTCCTTCCCATTTATCCTTTAGATGGTGGAAGAATTTTGCTTTTACTTATATCCTGTAAAGTTCCTTTCAAAAAAGTTTTAGGTTATACGGTTCATCTATCCGTTATCTGTATCTTCGTTTGTTTAGCTATTGCTACAGTTAATCAGTGGCTGACCTTTCATACTCTGCTTTTGGCCGGTTTTCTTTTTATAGAAAATCGTCTAGAATGGAAAAGAAAACACTATGTATTTATTCGTCATTTGATGGCGCGTTATAATCAACCCCAATCTAGCGGAAATAGAGAAATCGTCCTGACTGTCTCTCCAGCAGCTACAGTAAATGCTGTTTTACAAAGTTTTTATAAAGGAAGGTATCATCGAATGGAAGTGGTTTCCGGAAGTAACCGATTATCCTTTGTTCAGGAAGAAGAATGTTTGCACGTCTTCTTTGACCGGAAAACCCCCTATTTAGAAATGGAGAAGGTAGCCAGGATTGGAAACACCTAATTGGAGCGATACAGGTGAAAAAGTTATATATTCAAACGAGGACAACCGAAAAAATCGCCTTACTTATGGAAGGGCAGCATCTGGAGCATTTTTTTATTGACCGGAAAGATCAGGCTTCTTTAGTAGGTAATATCTACATAGGGAGAATCAGGAGAATAGATCATGGCCTCCAGGCGGCGTTTGTAGACATTGGACAGAAAAAGCTATCCTTCTTACCTAAAAAAGAAATTCCTGTATCACGAAAAGATTCTCAGCTGCCGATTGAACAGCATGTTTATGAGGGAATGAATGTGATTGTACAGGTTATAAAGGATGCTTATGAGCAAAAAGGACCGAGCGTGACTGCTAATATAACACTCCCTGGCCGTTACTTTATTTATCTGCCTTATAGCGGATATAAAGCAGCTTCTAAAAAAATGAAACCAGCAGATAAACAAAGAATACAATCGATGCTTGAGAATTGGTCTTTTTCCAGTGAAGGAGCGATTATTCGAACTTCTGCTTTACAAGCGGATCATAAAGAATTAAAAGGAGAATGGGAGCTATTACAGCAAAAGTGGAAGGAGATTGAAAAACAGGCCCATACTTATAAAAAACCTGCTCCATTATTTGTTGACCGGGAAATTCCTGAACGTATCATACGAAAATATGCTACCCCTTCTGTAGAGGAAATTATTTTTGATGAAGCTGAAATTGCTCAGTATATGAAGAAGACTTATCCTGTTTTAAAAGAGAAAATGCGCTGGTCAGATAACCTTGAGAAGGAAATGCCTCTATCGATTAAACATGTGCTGGAACGTCTTACACAGAAAAGAGTAAAATTATCATCAGGTATTGAGTTAATCATAGAAAAAACAGCAGCTCTTACAGTAATTGATGTAAATACTGCAGCTTTTAAAGGGAAATGGACAAAGGACAGGACGGTTTTAGGGGCTAACCTGGAAGCGGCTAAGGAGATTGCCATGCATTTGAAGCTTCGTAACCTGTCCGGAATGATTTTTATTGATTTTATTAGTATGAAACGAAAACAGGATGAAGAGCAGGTGCTTTCAGAAATGAAGCGGCTTGTCAGACAGGACTCTACTTTCTGTGAGATGTTTGGGTTTACGAAGCTTGGTATATTGGAAATGACTCGAAAACGGGAAGGAGTAGATATACCTTCTTTAGTTTGTGAACCTAAAGAATTAGCATGGACAGCCCAGACGCATGCTTTTCAATTGGAACGGGAATTATGGTCGTATCGAAAAAAAGATTGTGAAGCCCTCCTTGTTGAAGTAAGACCGGATGTGCTTGATGCATTTGTTCATTATGTTGATATCAAAAAATTATCAAAAATCAAGCCTATTTATCTTGAAAAAAACTCTTTAGAAACCCGGGAATTTGTGATAAAGTTTATAGGTGACCTTAAATGGTTGGAACGTAGTCATACAACGGCAACAGCTATTGACAAATTCATATAAATAGTGCTAATATTTTAATGTTGTATTTGTCGTAGCACCTGTATGCTACAACCGCTCAGAATAGGTTTTTAAATCTCCGTATAATTACGGGGTACCTAAATGGCGAGTCTTAGTCTAAGAGGAGGTGCAAGTATGTACGCTATTATTGAAACAGGCGGAAAGCAACTAAAAGTAGAAGAAGGTCAGGAAATCTTCGTCGAAAAACTAGGTGCTGAAGCTGGCGAAACGGTTACGTTTGATAAAGTACTTTTCGTTGGTGGAGATGACACAAAAGTTGGTACACCATATGTTGATGGTGCTAGTGTTACAGCTAAAGTAGATAAAGAAGGCCGTGGTAAAAAAATTACGGTTTTCAAATATAAGCCAAAGAAAAACTATAAGCGTAAACAAGGTCATCGTCAACCGTATACGAAAGTTGTTATTGATAAAATTGATGCATAAGGAATTTTAAATATGATTCATGTTCACATTGATCGTAATGATCAAAATGAAATTCAATCGTTTGAACTAAAAGGACATGCTGGAAGTGGCCCTTATGGACATGACTTAGTTTGTGCAGCCGTTTCAGCTGTATCCTTTGGGGCGCTGAATGCCGTTATTCAATTGTGTGAGGTGGAACCCCTTATTGAGCAGGATATAGAGGAAGGGGGCTATTTAAGAATGCAACTTCCGCTGAATATGAATCAGGAAGTTCATCAAAAAGCCCAGCATCTGCTTGAAGGCATGGTGATTTCACTGGAGACGATTGAACGTGATTATCATGAACACATATCGATTAAATAAGGAGGTGCAGCACATGCTACGTCTAGATTTACAATTTTTCTCCCAGAAAAAAGGTCAAGGTAGTACGAAAAACGGACGTGACTCTGAGTCAAAACGTCTTGGTACAAAGCGTGCTGATGGCCAAGTTGTAACTGGTGGTTCAATCCTTTACCGTCAACGTGGTACAAAGGTTTACCCTGGCGTAAACGTTGGTATCGGTGGAGACGACACACTTTTCGCTAAAATTGATGGTGTGGTTAAATTTGAGCGTTACGGTCGTGACCGTAAAAAAGTAAGTGTGTACCCTGTTGCACAAGAAGCGTAACTTGATTTAAAAAGACTTTAGCTTCATGATGAGTGATGTGCACCCCAAAAGTTAGACGAACTAATTCTAACTTTTGGGGTGTTTTTTGTGGTCAAATATGATGAAGGATTTAAGCAAAATGTAGTTAACGCTTATTTAGCTGGAGAAGGTGGATATGCTTCCTTGGCTAAAAGATTTGGAATTCGAAGTAAAACCAATATAAGAAAATGGGTCAGTGCTTTCCGACAGTTTGGGGAACAGGGTTTGACTACTAAAAAAGCATCTACGAATTATCCTGTTCAATTTAAATTAGATGTCATAAACTATAAGGTAAGAACAGGAGATTCCCTTGAAGATGTTGCTAGAAAATTTGGCATTACTGAACCGCCTTTGATTCTTAATT
>NZ_FOHJ01000004.1 GCF_900111405.1 Salinibacillus kushneri
ACATCTTCAAGGGAATCTCCTGTTCTTACCTTATAGTTTATGACATCTAATTTAAATTGAACAGGATAATTCGTAGATGCTTTTTTAGTAGTCAAACCCTGTTCCCCAAACTGTCGGAAAGCACTGACCCATTTTCTTATATTGGTTTTACTTCGAATTCCAAATCTTTTAGCCAAGGAAGCATATCCACCTTCTCCAGCTAAATAAGCGTTAACTACATTTTGCTTAAATCCTTCATCATATTTGACCACAAAAAACACCCCAAAAGTTAGAATTAGTTCGTCTAACTTTTGGGGTGCACATCAGTGTCAGTCCTTTTCATTTAGCCAGCTCTTTCATGTAAGAACCCAGTTACACCATTTTCTCCTTGATCACCGTCTTCACCCTGGTCATCGCCTTCATCGGATCCATCGTCTTCATCTTGGCCACCGTCTTGCCCCTGGTCGCCGTCTTCACCTTGGCCGTTGCCTTGCCCCTGGTCGCCGCCTTCATCCTGGCCGTTGCCTTGACCTTGGCCGTTGCCTTGACCTTGGCCGTTGCCTTCACCGGGGCCATTACCTTCACCAGGAAGCATATCCTCAATTGGATCTTCTTCCTCTTTCGGAATCTCTATTTCTACACGCTTAGGCTCACTGCGGTTGTCAGCGTCATCTGTGTGAACTGCGGTAACTTCGAAAACAGCTTTTGAACCTGGTACAATATCTGTTACTTTTAATTTTTTCTGTTGAGTATTTGTGATAACTTGCATGTCAGCATTTTTGGCACCAGCTTTTACTTCAAATTTAACTTTATCAGTGTCTTCGTAACCCCAGCTTAGATTAATAGCCTTTTCTTTCTCGTTGTACTCAGCTTTCAAATCTGATACGGGGTCAAGCTGGTCATATTGTTCTGATACCTTTTCAGGTTCATGACCTTTTACGAATAGTTCATGAACAATCTGTTCATCAGGGGTAAATTCACTTGGTAATTTCGCTGGTCGTGTGCCTTTCTCTACACCAACCTCAACAACTGAATCAGGTTTTACGAAATCCTTTGTTTCTACATCCTCTGAAATATGCTGCATGACATCTTTAAACATTAACTTAGGTATATCATCTAAGTCGCCATTAAGGCTTTTATCTGTCTTAGGATAACCAGTCCATACAGATACAGTATAATTGGTTGTATAACCGTTGAACCAGGCATCCTGATTACCGTTCGTTGTACCCGTCTTACCTGCAAGTGGAAGACCTGATATATTGGCAGCAGTACCTGTACCGTATTGAAGAACATCTTTTAGCATATCCGTTATCATATAAGCGGTATGATCAGACATTGCTGCTTTCGGTTCTTCCTTAAAGCTAATTTCCTTATCACCAGCCACTACTTTTTTAACAGCATGTGGTTTATTGAAAATACCTTCATTTCCAAATGCAGAATAGGCACCAGCCATTTGTACTGTATTTGGTTCAATATGACCGCCAATGGCATCCGATTCATAGACACCTTCTTTAGGTATTGGGATTCCAAGATTACCAGCAAAGTCTGCTGCTTTATCTGTACCTACTTCCTGTAATGACTTCAAGGCCGGGATATTACGTGAGTATGCAAGATGGTAACGCATGCTATTCCACCCTTTGAAGGTATCATCCCAGTTAGTAACCTTATCACCAGTTGAATATTCATGAGGTTCATCATTAATTTGATAATACGTTGATTTATTCTTGTATTCGATTAAAGGACCATAGTCCATAATCGGTTTCATGGTTGAACCTGGCTGGAAACCGTCTTGAAAGGCATAGTTAAAGTCGGTTCCAATTCCTTGTTTTCCATGAACGCCTCCGCCAATCGCCAGGATTTCACCAGTTTTTGTATCGACAACGGATAAAGCGGTTTGCAAGTCCTCATCTTCAAAGTAACCCTTAAATGGATTGTCATCTGAATCACTTAGTAAAAATTCTACACGTTTTTGTGCTTTTTGATCTAGTGTTGTATAAATTTTTAATCCATCCTGATAAATATCTACTTCATCACCCATCTTTTGCTCGACTTCCTTGACTACCTTCTCCAGGAAGTCTCCATAGGCGATATCTGGTTCATAGTCTTCAACTACCATATCACGAACGTGGACTTTTTTAGCTTCTTTAGCTTCTTTTTCAGAAATTTTTCCGTGCTGAACCATTAAATTCAACACAACATTTTTTCTTTTTTCAGCTCTGTCAGGATGCTTTGTTGGATCATACACGTTTGGAAGCTGTGGTATTCCAGCTAATAAAGCAGCCTCAGGTAATGTTAAATCATCAAGATTCTTTTTCCCAAAGTAAACTTCTGCTGCTTTGGCGACTCCATAAGTAGAGTTTCCGTAATGAATTTTATTTAAATACATGGTCAAAATATCATTCTTGGAATACTTTCTTTCTAATTTCACTGCCAGCCATTGTTCCTGAACTTTTCTTTTGAGTTTCTTATCTTGTGATAAGAAGGCATTTTTAACTACCTGCTGGGTAATGGTACTTGCACCTTCAGCCCCGAATCCTTCTGTAATATTGGCCCATACAGCACCGCCTATTCGTCTGAAGTCAATTCCGAAATGTTCACGGAATCTGGCATCTTCTGTAGCAATAACGGCATCCTCAAGAACCTGTGGAATATCACTATATTCTATTTTGGTTCGCTTTTGTGATCCTAAATCAGCAATAAGGTTTCCATCGCGATCATAAATCTTTGAAGATAGGGGGTCGGATAAACTTGCTGCATCTAATGACGGAGCACCCGCTGCCCATACGATAAATGTACCTGCTACTCCTGCGAATAATACACCACCAATAATGGCAAAAATAAGCAGGATTCGTTTCCAATTCCATTTCGACTTTCCTTGTTTATCTTTATTCTGCTGTTGACGTCGTTGCATACGAGATTGGCCTTGTTCTGCCATGATTATATCTCCTCCCGTCTATAAATAGACCTGTTCAATGACTTTTAAGTAGTCTACCTTTGCCTGTAAGCTAAAGGGAATTTTAAAGCCATGTTCCTTTATATCGTTAATTGGAATCGATTTTCTGCCTCCTTGAAATTGCCGGTCCCAATAGGGGAAAAATTGCTCTGCAGGAAGCAAAAAAGATTCATCCTGATTTTCAAAGCGAATAATAAGAAAGCAGATTCCATTGTGTTCAACAACGGACTTCATATGATCTACTTGGTGCTGGTGGATATTGGCTAATGGAAAAGATGTTCGACTTCGTGTTTCTTTGGCTTCAAAATCAATATATCTTCCTTTGTAAAGGCCGTTATAATCCGTCGTAGATGCTTGTTTAAAATAGGCCTCACGAATTACTGCAGCACTTCGTTTTGGATAATCTACCTGAACGATTTGTACAGGAGTAGGTTTTTTGTGAACTACTGCAATATTCCATTCCAAATAATAATGATTCGTCTCATTAATGTCATTTTCGAGGGTCATGCCCCGCTTTCCAAAATTTGTCGGGTTATTTAATGTATTTTTGGATTGGTTTGTTGTCATCCTTTTCTTTCCATTTGGATAGTGCATAAAATCCTCCCCTATATGGCAGTATCATACCAAATTTTGCGTGAAATGGGTATGAAAATGATAAAAATAATTTTAAAAGTGGAAGGGAAGCCCTTTATGAATGATTCTAAAATGATCAACAAAATAAAAATACAAACAGAGAAAATGAACATCAATAACATTAAAAGAACTAATGCCTATTTATATTTTTTTGATGATTATCCGGAAATCAAGTGGTCTTTCTTGGCAAGTATGGTTTCCCGTAATGCAGGCTGGAATATGACAGATTTAAAAACCGATACATATCAAAAATTGCTATCAATAAAAATGGTTCGTTATTTATTTATGACCTATGAAAGAGCAAATTGGTTTATATTTAGTGATGCGTATCCGCAGCTACTCATCTATCACTTTTCCATTATGCAAAAGCAACCATTATTTCATTTATTAAAGTACTTTTATGTTTCTACGTTTATGATAGACGAATGGATGCATTTTTGGTTACATAAAAATAAAAATCGTTTATTGTATGCTCAGATTATAAATGAACAAAATCTAATTCAAAAGCCTGTAATAGAAGAACCTTTTTTTAAGTGGAGGGTCTTTCATAATATTCCTTATTTACTACAGGAAAAAATTCATTTAAATGCGGTATTATTTCCAACGCTTTCAGGTTCATTATATGGCTTGTCTATTAAAAAGTTTACTGATGTTACAGAAAGAATTAATACAGGAAAAAAATTAGCATCGATTTTATTTGACGAGCGTTTGTATCAAGAATTTTTAGCCTTTGCTAAAAAGGTATATCCAGACGGAACAAGAAGGGAATATGAACAATTTTTAAAAAAGAAGTACATCACAGCTGATCACTTAGAAGAGATTTACCCTAATATTACGCATGAAAACAAATATAGAGAGGATTGGTATGAACCCAAAAACTTTCTATCTGTGTGGTGGAAGAAGGATATGGTTCAGCCTCAGCCTATAGGAGATAGGTTTTATAAAAAAAGAAGGACAATTGAAAAAATTTCAGGATTAACGGGAATACTTAAAAATGGCTGATAAATTGTAAGTCATACAATATACCAGCCATTTTATATTTCTCATTAAGTAGATGGCCGATTTGGTCCATCCAATTTAGGATTCCCGTCACCTTTCCAGCCTTTTCGTGTTGGTTTTTCTTCTACTGGCTTACGACTCTTTTGATTATCCTTTTTACTCATCAGAAACCCTCCTTAATTATAGTTTGAAACATGTCGATAAAACTATACTTCCTTTGAATTAAATCGAAACCTTTGTAACATTTCTTCTTTCTTTGTCGGACACAAAGGATATAAAGGAATATGGCAGAAAGATTTAAAGTAAGTGCCAATTTTAAAGGAGGCGTTAGAGGATGAGCGTTGCCTATAAAGGTGAGAAAGCGGAAAATAAAGTGAGTGGATATGAATTAGACAAGATATTGAATAAAGCAGAAGAAAAGCTTAAGGTATTGGAGGAACAAGTAGGGGGCCAAGTGAATCGCGAAGTTAAGGAACACCTTTATAAAACAGGAAGAAATATGAAGTCATTACCTTTAGAATTATTCGTGATTTATGATAAGTTCGATGAAAAAAATCCGATTAGTGAAAAAAGAAGTTCTAAACGAGTTCGAGCTTTCCCATTCTTAGCAAGGTTTGCACAATGGGTGAAAATGTAGAAAAAACGTGTTAAAGTGTAAGGAAAAAGGATGTTTAAAATGCCAGAACACTTACACGATATCATCAATCAAATTTATAAAAACCTATTGGAAAAAAGCTTAAAACGGTATGAAGCTGGAAATAAAGTGGATCGGAAGGACCTGGATGAATTTGAACGTGTTAAGGAAGAAACAGCGCCAATATTTGAACTGATTACTGAGTGGGAGCAAGAAGTTACAGAAAATATGGCAAACTTAAATGTTATGCCAAATCAAGTAGAAAATACTAAAGATAATATGGAGCTTTTGTTGCTGCACAGCTATTATATTGATGTTCGAAGGAAACGGTTTATGGAGTTATACCACTCCATCGATTATATAATGAATCGTATTTTAAATGATTAAGAGTTCCTCATGACCTGGAAAGCGCTTTACAATATCCCTGTTTATTATATATAATAAACACCCATACTTTTCTGAGAGGAAGACCAACATGGAACAACAAAAGCTCATTAATTATGCGAAAGAAATCTGGAAGAAGGCTTATGTCCCTTATTCTAAATTTAAAGTAGGGGCTGCTCTTCTAACGAAGGATGGAAAGGTGTATCAAGGCTGTAACATTGAAAACGCTGCTTATCCTGTTACATGCTGTGCGGAAAGAGTGGCGATCTTCAAGGCGATTTCTGAAGGGGAAACAGAGTTCTCTCAATTAGCAGTCATTGCGGATACAGACCGTCCTGTTCCACCATGTGGTTCATGCAGACAAGTCATGAGTGAATTTTTTAAACCGGATATGGAAGTACTTGTTTCGAATTTGCAGGGTGAAGTAAAATCAATGACAGTAGATGAACTATTACCTTTCTCCTTTACACCGAAGGATTTAGCTGAAGGACAGATGAAATCATAGTGTACATACCTCTTGTTTTACAACAGGAGGTTTTTTTAGGCCGTCGTACATATTTAGATTTATAGAAAGATTTAGGTTGATGACTTAGTACATGTCTCCTTTTTCAATAATATAGTGGTAGTGTAGAGTTTAAGAAAGGGGAGGATATTGTGCATCATCGTCATCATCATAAAGGATGTCATCCAATGGGTATAAGCCCGGCTCAGAATGCCGTTAGTCCAGCTCAAAATATTGTTTATCCTACAAAGCACTGCGTAAAGAACAATTTTATACCCCATGAAGTAAATCATATTCATCCAACTCATACAACAGTTATGAATCATCATTTAGTTAACAATAAACACTTCTATCCTCAAACACAGTCTGTTCAGAGCAACGTACAATCACAACAGACGAATATGGGACCAGGATTACCTAATATGGTGTCACCCGCTTCAATGGGACCAGGAGGACCAAATGCCGTATCACCAGCATCAATGAATAAACATCATTATAAAGGCTGCTAAAGAACAGGGAGGGTTTCGGCCCTCCTCTTAAAATGGAGAGATTTAATGAAAAATTTAATGATTACGGGTTATAAACCTATGGAATTAAACATATTTAATATGAATGACAAGCGTATTTTCTTTATTAAAGAAACGATTAAGAAGCGTTTAATCCCTTTAATAGAAGAAGGAATCGAATGGATATTGATTTCAGGACAGTCAGGAGTAGAACTTTGGGCAGGAGAGGTTGTACTTGAATTAAAGACACAATATGATATAAAGCTTGCCGTCATTACACCATTTTTAAATCAGGAACATGTATGGAAAGAAGATCAACAGACTCTTTATCAATCCATTATTGGACAAGCGGACTTTTTTCAATCACTGGTTCAAAAAGAATATGAAGGCCCATACCAATTTCGAATGAAAGATCGCTGGTTTTTAGAAAAAAGTGACGCCTGTTTAATGCTCTATGATCAGGAGCAAGAAGGATCTCCGCTGTATTTTTTACGTGAGGCTGAGAATCGAAAAGGAGATTTTCCGATTTTCTTTATTCAATCCTATGATTTGGAAGAAACCGTTCGGGAAATTCAGGAAGATTTAAGTGATTTTACATAGGATTCTTAAATTGAAAATTGACATTTACGCTGTAATTTGAAAGAATATGATTGAACTGTATGTTGTGGGGTGAATATAATGGCAGAACGTGTACAATTAACAACAAAGGAAATCTTGGAGAAAGATTTCAAAACAGCGATTAGAGGCTATAACCAGGAAGAAGTAGATCAGTTTTTAGATATTGTTATTCAGGATTATGAAGCATTACAAAATGAAATTGAACGACTTACCCAAGAAAATCAGCGGTTAAAAGGTGGACAAAATGGAAAAACTAGAGTAAGACAAACTCAAGCTGCAACCGCTAATGTGAATTATGATGTATTAAAGCGCTTGTCTAACTTAGAAAAAGCTGTATTTGGAAATAAGTATGCTGATTAAATTGGTAAATATTGCGATTTGCAAAATAGTGGAATCATGTTATAATTCTAAGTCCATGACATAAGTGGAGTGAAAAATGAATGTTCGGGTAATCGCTGCATGACAAAAGTCTGCAGAGGAAAGTCCATGCTCGCACAAGCTGAGATGCTTGTAGTGTTTGTGCCTGACGAAAACATAAGTCAGGGTAGCCACAGGGCTAACGGCAGGGAAAATACCTAAGTTCACTTGAATAGGGTATGATTACCTTTAAAGTGCCACAGGGACGAATTTAACTAGAAATAGTTGAAGTGGAACGCGGTAAACCCCGCAAGCGAGCAACCCAAATGATGGTAGGGGCACTCTCCAGGAGGGAAATGAACCAAGGGAGGGACAAGCAATTAAGATTGCTTGTAGATAGATGATTACCACCGGAGTACAAGACTTTGACAGTCGTTATGAGTACAAAGGGACAAAACATGGCTTACAGAACATTCATTTCGTCAATTTCACGATTTAATTTTGAGAACAAGCCTTTTCTAAGCATTAACGGTTTAGAAAGGGCTTTTTATTTTACATACGATTATAGATTTAATGAGTGCATGAAAAGAGCAAAAAATCAAACAATAGAGGAAGGAAGACTTTAACTATGTCCGGACCGTATACATTAATTGCAACAGCAGCTGCTGGTTTAGAATCATTAGTAGCTAAGGAAGTAAAAGAACTGGGATTTAATGAGGTTAACGTGGAAAATGGAAGAGTGACATATCAATCAGATGCACTAGGGATTTCGAGAAGCAATTTATGGTTACGTACAGCTGATCGTGTAAAATTATTAGTCGGAGAATTTGAAGCAAAGACATTTGATGAGCTTTATGAACAGACAAAAGCTCTGCCTTGGGAAAGCTTTGTACCAGAAAATGGGGCTATACCAGTGGTAGGGAAATCAGTAAAATCCCAATTACATTCGGTGCCGGATTGTCAGTCTATTGTGAAAAAGGCTATTGTTGATCGAATGGCCAAAAAACATGGTTTAGTCGGGAAATTACCAGAAAACGGTGCTTTGTATCGGGTAGAAGTGGCCTTATTAAAAGATAGGGCAACCCTTACGATTGATACATCTGGTGAGGGACTTCATCGTAGAGGTTATCGTATTGAGCAAAATGAGGCTCCTCTCAAGGAAACTCTGGCTGCTGCTTTAGTTGAACTGACTAATTGGCGCCCCAATGATTCTTTTATTGACCCATTTACCGGATCAGGAACCATCCCTATAGAAGCCGCTCTAATTGGCCAAAATATTGCGCCGGGCTTCAATCGTGAATTTGCTTCAGAAGAATGGGAGATTGTGCCTCAGAAGCTGTGGGATGAAGCTTTAACGGAAGCAGAAGACGTTGCCAACTATGATCAACCTTTGGATATTTCTGGATATGATATTGATCATCGAATGATTGAAATTTCCGAGAAAAATGCGTTGGAAGCTGGACTTGCGGACTTAATAAATTGGAAGCAAATGCAGGTGCGTGATTTGAATCCTGCAACACCAAATGGTTATTTAATAGGAAACCCTCCTTATGGTGAAAGGCTGGGTGATCGAAAGGAAGTTGAACAAATCTACCGTGACTTAGGTAAAATTATGAATCAGCATCCAAGCTGGAGTGTATATATTATTACTTCCTATAAAGACTTTGAAAAGGTGTATGGAAAACAGGCAACAAAGAAACGGAAGCTGTATAATGGGTATATTCGAACCGACTATTATCAGTATTTTGGAAAGCGTCAAAAATAAATCCATCATAATTTTTTACTAAAAATCAATTCTATTAGGATATTTTGTTTCATAGGTTTACTACTAGAGGTGGTAAAGCTATGAAATTAAAAAAACGAAAACAGAGACCAATAAATCGTAATGATGGACAAACAAAATTTATCATTACTAGATTTTATCTGATTTTTATTTTATTTCTGTTTACAATTAGTATTTTTTCATTACCTTTTTTTCAAAATAAAGTGTTTCATTTAAGTTCGATTGAAAAAATCACACAGTCTGAGGAAATCACAAATATTTTGTTAACAGCCATGAGTACGGAAATGCCTGAATTGGAAGCTTCCACAGATATAGGTATTGAAATCCCTTCATTATCTACGTTAGCGTTTGAAATTACGACCGGGATAAAGCCTAATGAATTATCCTCTATACTGGAGAAAAGTCTCCCGGGTTTTGAAACCTATACCTCCGAAGTTTATGTAGCAGGGGAAGGTACAAATGATTCTAATTTACCTGTAGAATCACCACCACCTGATTTTGATGAATTATTAGAGGATGAGGATTCTTCTAAAGAAGAATCAGAAGAGAATAAAAATGATCAATCCCAAAATGCATCGGTATTTGTTTATCATAGTCACAGCTGGGAAGCATTCCGGCCTTTAATGGATGAAGAAAATGTAAAGCCTAGTGATTCTTCGAGTGTCGACCCAAAGGAAAATATTTTACTAGTGGGATCGATGCTGACCAAAGAATTAGAACAAAATGGAATTCCGACCATTCATGACAATACAAATGTGGCTAAATCCTTAAATAGCAAGGGATGGGGATACAGTGATTCCTATAAATTGACTCGCGAATTAATTCAGACAGCTACCTCGAATCAGGAGCAGCTCCAATACTATATTGATGTTCATCGGGATTCGGCCGGAAAAGATGTTACCACGAAAACGATTGATGGCAAGAAATATGCGAAACTATATTTTATTGTAGGAAAGGAACATTCACAATATAAACAAAACCTTAAGTTTGCTGAACAATTGCATACAAAATTAGAAGAGAAGTATCCAGGTATTAGTAGAGGGGTTTTCCAAAAGGATAAATATGATGGAAATGGGGTTTATAACCAAGATGTTTCGGAAAATGCTATTTTAATCGAAATGGGCGGCATTGATAATCAGAAACAGGAACTACAAAATACGATTAAAGCCTTTGTAAATGTATTCAAAGAGCATTATGATGGTTCCATCGAAGTGCAAGCAAAACCAAACGAGTAAGGATGATTTTACTCGGGCTGTCGAGTAAGTCTCGGCAGCTTCATTTTTTTCATCCGGAGGCAGCGTTGAGACTTAAATAAAACCAAAACAATTCATTTAAGACTTTATAAGGCTATTGCTATGGTAGCGAGGTTATCAGAGAGATTTTTCCTTATAGATGGGAAATGCTATTCAAATTTATCAAAGGATGACATTTTGCTAATTCGATTGGCCGCAATATATATGACGAAAAGAATGAGAAATGAATAAAAAAGATTCCAGTTTAAACATAGGTGTTGATTTTTTCACTTCTGTGCGCACACTTTCCTCGGGCAATAAACTTTAACACCCTTTTGAAAAATAGTCTTAATAGAAGAGTGGTTCATATCTTGCATTGGATAGATGTAGAGACGACTCATTTTAAAATATTTTAAATTTTTTCATCTAAATAACAGCAAGAAATCATATAAACCGTTATAATTGAATAAATGCATAATTTTTAACAAAGGGAGTTGAATTTGATTGCCAACCAATTATACAGAAACAGAGCAGCAGTTTTTAGAATTTTTAAAGGAAATTCAATCTTATAATGAAGCTATTGATGTGATGTATTGGGATTTAAGAACAAAGGCCCCCAAAAAAGGAGCTAAGCAGCGATCCGAAACCATAGGAATGTTATCCCATAAAGTTCATCAAATGTCGACTTCTGAAAAGATGAAGGGCTTTATTAATGAGTTGAAAGGTAATACGCAAAATGAGATTATACATAAATCCGTTTTAGAATGTGAAAAAGAATATGAACGGAATGCGAAAATTCCGGATGAAGAATTTAAGAAGTATGTAGTCCTGCAATCGGAAGCAGAGACGGTATGGGAAGAGGCTCGTGAAAAAGCTGACTTTGAAATGTTTCGGCCGTATCTGGAACAGCTGGTAGAATATAATATAAAATTTGCTGAATATTGGGGATATGAAGAAAATCGATACGATGCTTTATTGGACATGTTTGAACCTGGAGTTACAGTAAAAATGTTAGATGAAGTGTTTCCAGCTTTACGTGATTCACTAACGCCTTTAATCGAAAAAGTACAACAATCAGAGCATAAACCTGATACATCTCGTATTCTTGTACCATTTGCAAAAGAAAAACAGGAAGCCTTTAGTTTAGATATTTTAAAAGAAATGGGCTATGATTTTGATGCAGGCCGTCTGGATGAAACAGTCCATCCATTTATGATTCCTTTAAATCGAAATGACACCCGTGTGACCACACGTTATGATGAACAGGACTTTCGAATGGCTGTTTTTGGCACGATCCATGAAGGGGGCCATGCTCTGTATGAACAAAACCTTAGTGAAGCATTAACAGGTACACCATTAGCTACGGGAACATCTAATGGTATTCACGAGTCTCAATCCTTGTTCTGGGAAACGTATGTAGCGAGAAGTAAAGCATTTTGGAATTGCTACTTTGATACATTAAAAGCCTATGCACCAGAATCAATTGGAACCTTATCGGTTGAACAATTTTACCGGGCTGTTAATGAAGTGAAACCATCCTTTATTAGAATAGAAGCAGATGAAATGACCTATCCCCTTCATATTATGGTTCGTTATGAGCTTGAAAAAGGACTTATTAATCAGGAAATTGATGTAAAAGACCTGCCAAAATTATGGAACGACAAGATGGAGGAGTATTTAGGTATTCGTCCTGAAAATAATAAGGAAGGTGTACTTCAGGATGTTCACTGGGCAGGTGGATCATTCGGTTACTTTCCTTCTTATGCATTAGGGTACATGTATGGAGCTCAATTCTTTTATGCTATGAACAAAGAATTTAATGTACAGGATGCTATCCAAAACGGTGAATTATACAGAATTAAGTCGTGGTTAACGGAAAATATTCATCAATACGGTAAGCTTAAAGAACCTTTAGAAATTTTAAGGGACGTAACAGGAGAAGATTTAAATGCTGATTATCTTGTTCGTTATTTAGAGGATAAATATAAAGACATTTATCAATGGTAAAAAAAGGCGCTGTCTTTTAAATAGAAAGACAGCGCCTTTTTCGATTACGTATTTCCAATTGGCCACTTAAATCCTGGTGATCCAGGAGGTGCGTTTTGTATAATATCAATAAACGGAATAGTATAAGCAATTAAGATAAGTACAGCCGCAATCCCAATCCATAGTCGCCAGTTTTCAAATACTTTAGGTGTTCGTTCAGTTGGATCAGCATATTCCGCAACTGGAAATTCTTCTTCGCCTTTAGGAGTACGAAAGGCAAGCTTAATAAAGATATAGACCATTAAGAGAATTCCAATGAATAGAATGCTTCCACCAATGGCTTGAGCAATTTGGTATCCGACCCATTCTTGAGCCTGTTGAGTACCTCCATAATTAGAGAAGGCCGAGCGTCTTGGAGCTCCTAATAAACCTTCGATGTGCATAGAACCTGACATAATCGTCATACCAACCGCCCATATAAAGGTTTGAATGATACCTAGTTTGTTTATTTGCTTTGTAAGCTTACGTCCTGTTAAAACAGGGATTAACCAATAGGAAATTCCAAAGAACGTTAAAACCACGGTTGTTGCTACAGTTAGATGAAAGTGACCTGTTACCCAGATTGTATTATGAATAACTCCGTTTAATTGATTGGATGCATTAATGAGACCTCCAGCACCACCTGGGATGAATGCAACCATCCCGATAAATGGTGCCAGGAAACGTACATCTTTCCAAGGTAAGCCTTTTAACCACCTAAACAGTCCGGTATATCCTTTCTTTCTACCTGTCATTTCGAAGGTTGCAAACATCGAAAAAGCGGTAATTAAAGATGGAATAGTCACCATAAAGGTGAGTACTACCTGAATATACTTCCAGAATGGATCAATACCTGGTTCTGTTAATTGATGGTGGAATCCGACTGGAATGGAAAATAGTAAAAATAGAATGAACGCCAAACGGGCTAAACTATCACTGAATATTTTTCCGCCAATAATTTTGGGAATAATCGTATACCATGCCATATAAGCTGGTAAGAGCCAAAAGTAGACGAGTGGATGACCAAAGTACCAGAAAAGGGTACGGCTTACCAAAATATCAATTTCCTCCACCATGCCTAAAGACCATGGAATGTACTGTAAAACTACTGTTGCAGCAACGCCTAAAGTACTAATCAACCAGATTAGCATATTAATAACAACCATAAAGGCCATCAGCGGTGACTTTTCACCTGGATATTTCTTTTTCCATTGTCTTAATTGACTAAAATTAACAAAGCAGGATATCCATGTACCTACAACGAATAGGGCTAAACCTATATAAAAAATAGGGTGTGCCTGCAAAGGTGCATAGAATGTATAAAGGACGTTTGCTTTTCCTAGAAGAATCATGGTACCAGACATTAAAGTCCCGATAACCATCATAGTAAAGCTTATCCAGGCCCACTTTCGCTGCTTTTCTGACATCCCTACGCTTTTACTCATTAGCGTATATTGAAAACCAATAATAAAATAGGTGGTTAAAACTAAACCTAATAAAACCCCATGTGCCGTTAATATTTGATAATAGCCGATTCCGAAGGGAAGTGTGAATTCTCCTGATCTCACTAACGTTTGTAACAGACCCATTAATCCTCCCAGAAATAATGCAATAAAGGCTATATAAATAAATCCAATAGATAATCGTGCATCCGGTTTTTCAATTCGTTTAGAAATCATGGTTCGTACACCTCCAGAACAGCTGACATTGTGTGTTGTCCTATACCGCAATATTCGTTACAAAGAATGGTATATTCACCTGGGTTATCCAATGTGGTTTCAAAATCACTAATGTAACCGGGTTCGAGCATCATATTGACATTTGTACCTGCAATTTGGAAACCATGTACAACATCAGTAGTTGTTGCCTGGAAGGTTACATTAGCTCCTTTAGGAATTCGAATGGTTCGAACTGGACTCCCTTTGTCATCTTTACCTAGATTATATTGAAATGCGCTAGCTAAAACATTGACAACATATTCATTTTCACCGACTTTTTGAAGACCTAAGCTTTCTTCTTTAAATGATTCATGAGCTTGCACATTTTGTGGATCAATCGTCACTAAACAACTAGGCGGCTGTGTTCCTTGATAAAAAGCACCAATCCCCAAAACAATAAGGAACACAAGTAGTGACCCAATGCCAAATGTAAGCCAGATTTTTTCATACTTATGCAAATGCATAGCTTAATCCCCCTAACCTACTTAAGTATTAACGGTACATATACAAAATAAAAACACTGATCCACGAAACAATAATAAAGGCTCCGAGAATCATAACAGAGGCGAATGTACCTTTTAAATTGGGTTCCTCATCAGTTTGTTTTGACTCATTAACCCCATGAGCAGAGCTTTGTTTAACCGATGGTTGATTACTCATCGTTAATCCATCCCCTTTCCTAATAGATTACAATTTAATACTACAAATAAGTCAGGAGGATGAATAGATAATTTGGAAACGATTCACAAAACGTTCATTTTGCCGACGTATTTTGTTCATAATTAAGAAAAGTTAAACGACAGTAAAAGAGTGGAATGATACAATAATAGAAACACATACGCCTCTCAAGCGGATTGGAAATTTGAATGAAATGGCCGGAACAGTTGTTTTCCTTTCCTCAGAAGTAAGTGACTTACATTACTGGCAAAGCTTATTTGTAGATGAAGGCATGACTATTTATGAATTTTTAGGGTATGTACTCCTATGTATTACAGGCTGTACCTGTATATTCTATAGGTTAAAGGGGGAATGTAAGGATAAAAAAGGGATGATTGAGTGTCAACAATAGCATCTATCGGAATAGGGATTCCAAAATATAAACTAACGCAAAAGGATGCCAAGGACTTTATCCGTATGATATCCCACCGTTCCTCTCAACATATTGAGCGACTGCTCCCCGTTTTTGATCATGCTGCGATTCAGGACCGACAACTGGTTGTACCTGTTGATTGGTTAAAGGAGGATCATAGCTTTGAGGAACGTAATCAATTGTATATGGAAAAAGCAATTATCTATATAAAGCAAGCCATTGAAGATTGCCTTAATCATAGCTTCTTTTTAGAGCAATCCGTCCATACAGAAAATATTGATTGTATAATCTTTGTTTCTAGCACTGGGATCGCCACACCTACCATTGATGCGTTTATAATGAATGAATTGCCTTTTACAGAGAACGTTACGCGAATTCCCATTTGGGGGTTGGGATGTGCTGGTGGTGCATCAGGGATAGCAAGAGCTTCTGAGTATTTACGGGCACATCCTGATGAAAATGTTCTTTTACTAAATATAGAGTTCAGCAGTCTTTCCTTTCAAAAGAATGACAAACGAAAAAGTAATTTTATTGGATCTGCCTTATTTGGTGATGGGGTTTCCTGTGTTCTTATGATTGGTGAGGAGAGTGAACTGCGTATAAACTTGAAGCAAACAGCCCCTAAAGTAATAAATAGTAGTTCTAAGATAAAAAAGGACGAACTTGATGTGATGGGCTGGGATATACGAAATAGTGGATTTCATGTCATCTTTGGAAAAAGTATCCCGAAACTGGTGGAATCATTTTGGGGTAAACATCTACGGGAATTTTTACATAAGCACCATCTGAATATAAATGATTTCCCATTTTTGATAGCACATCCAGGAGGAAAAAAAGTATTGGAAGCCATGGAAAAGGTACTTAATGTATCAAAGGAGTTATTCAATTTTTCTTATAAGGTGCTACAAAATCACGGGAATATGTCTTCGCCAACAGTGATTTATGTTTTAAAAGAAGTTATGGAATCAGCACCAGAAGAGAATACCAAAAGCATCGTTTCTGCTTTAGGACCCGGCTTTAGCTCGGAGCTTGTATTGCTGGAGTGGAAGAACCAATGAATTATCTAATATTATGGTTTTTAATCGTATTACAAAGAGTGGTTGAGCTATTTTTTGCAAGAAGAAATGAGAGGTGGATGAAAAAAAGAGGGGCCAAGGTAATCGATGAGAACCTTTATACTTGGATGGTTAGAACTCACGTTGTATTTCTGTTAGCAATTCTTTTTGAGGCTTATACCCGGCATCAATTTACAGCACCGTTACAGGAATCGTTAATCCTTTTATTTGTTCTGCTTCAAGCTGGCCGAGTCTGGTGCATTTTTTCATTAGGGCGTTTTTGGAATACTAAAATTGTCGTTTTACCTGGTAGTAAACAAGTGAAAAGGGGACCTTACAAATGGATAAGCCACCCTAATTATATTGTGGTCGGGCTTGAATTTTTATTTATTCCGCTATTGTTTCACGCCTATATTTGTGCATGCTTGTTTCCTATCCTGCATCTTGCTTTAATGTCTATACGCATTCCGATGGAGGAGAAAACATTAAAAGCATTAACGAAAGACTAATATAAAACGGGATCCAGCTTTATCAATGTACTGGATCCCGTTTTATATTATAGGTTATTTTACGTTCATTTTTTTGGCTAGATAGAAAAACGGCGTGTCCAGGAAGGAGACAATAAATTTAATAAAGTACGTGGAAATAAAGATTTCGATCCAGACACTCCACGGCATTCCATAGAACGCGATACCACAGAAAACAAGACTGTCCAATAACTGACTGACCATGGTACTTCCGTTATTCCGTAACCAGAAATATTTATCAGCAGGAAATTTATTTTTTATTTTAGAAAAGATCCACACATCAAAATATTGACTTACCATATAAGCAGCTAAACTGCCAAGTGCTACTTGTGGAACTAAGTCAAATAACGTTTGAAGTGCCCCTTGTACAGTATCACTCTCAGCAGGTACAAATTGTAAAGCAATTTGCATCATTATGGTCATGGTAATTAACGTGAAAAAGCCAAGCCATACAGCTTTTTTAGCATCACTTTTACCATATTTTTCATTTAAAATATCTGTTGCTAAAAAGGCTGTACCGTAAATAATGTTACCTAAAGTAGCTGTTATCCCAAACAGCTCAATCGTTTTTAATACTTGAATATTGGCTACAACTGTGGACATTCCAATCCAAACAAAGAGGCCAGGTTTGCCGAAAAGTTTGTAAATCGTAAGTATCATGGCAAAATTAATAATCGCAAACCCTAGCCATAACCATTCGTTAATCATCAATAATTCCTCCTTAGTTTTGATAACGCAGGATTTTTCGAACTGCGAAGTATTTATTATAAATGATTTTTCATTGGAGAACAACATTTTTGATATTGTGTTAGTCATTATAATAAAAAGAAAATGAATAGCCAATTCCATATAATAAGACTCATTCGTTCCTGTTTCGTAAAGTTTAGGGAAAGTTCATAATCATATAGTTATTTAATTAAGATATGGTTTTAGTCAATTTGCCAAAATAGTTGTGTTCATACAAGAGGGAGGATTTGTACGTTCTATGTCGAATTTATGGTACTAAAGAAAATAGTAAAAAAGTAGAAATAGAAACGTTTGGTAATCAAATAGACTGAACGACTTTAGTTTAAAGGGGGAATGAAGGGTGGACACAAACTTTATTAGATGATTTTATGGAATTTTGAGGAGTATCGAGATTCTTGAAATATAGTTCATATGCAGAACGGGCATTTCAGAAAAACTACATGGATTATTTCAGATTAAAGGAGCAATCGTATGAAAATAAATAGAAAAATCCTGACAGGAATGCTTACCACAGTATTAGTCCTATTAGTTGCTTGTAACAACTCAACGGATGAGTTAAGTAGTAAATCGAACGAGCAGTCATTGAATAATAACTCAACTGAAAATGCAGATGGCGACTCAACTACTAAAGATTTAACAGATCATGCAGCCAAGTCTTCAGATGGTACAGATAACACCCAGCAAAATGAGCAAAAGGATGCGTCTAATCATACATCTAAAAATTCAAATAATGAAGAGTCGCTGAAGTCTAGTGATAGTGACAGTGAAGTTAATGAAAGTAAAAAAGATGAATATTTTAGAAAACTTAATGCTATGGAAGAATCGGATAGATATTCAGAAGCCGGAACAACAGTATTAGAGTTGGAGGAACAAGAAAAGGATAGATATACCAAATGGGATAAGGAATTGAATGAAATATACGGAGTGTTAATGGAACAACTTAGTACGGAACAGATGGATAAATTAAGAGATGAACAACGAAACTGGATAAAATATAGAGACGATACTGCTAAAGAATCCTCACAACAATATAAAGGTGGTTCGTCTGAATCATTAGAATATATAGCTACTCAGGCAAGTCTTACAAGAGAAAGATGCTATGAGTTAGTTGCAAAATATATGAAGTAATGTTGAAAGAATTGAAAAAAGGGTGAGCCTATAATATTTCTCCCTGCCGAGTTTTTTCGGGTAATGAAGGGCTTAATATACCAGAATACTTGAGTGATAAATTTGAACTGGTATAGGCTGATAAACATGAAAAATCACGCTCTTAGTTTTTCCGATGGAGCGTGATTTACTGAACTGCTTCTATGAAGCTTATTATATTAAATAATTCTTCATTACTTTTTGTACATAATTTTGTGTTTCCTCAAAAGGCGGAATATCATTATATTTATCCACATTTCCAGGTCCTGCATTATAAGCAGCCAAAGCCAGGGAAGTATTTCCATGATAACGGTCGAGCATTTGTTTTAAATATTTCGTACCACCTAAAACATTTTGTTCAGGATCAAAGGCATTATTCACACCAAGACCACGTGCGGTATCAGGCATTAATTGCATAAGACCCTGAGCTCCAGCATGACTGACCGCATTAACATTATAGTTCGACTCTGTTTCAATAACAGAACGAATAAGCTTTGAATCAATCCCATACATTTCAGATGCTTTATTAATATATGATTCAATCTCACCTGATGTTGAGGACTGAGTATTAGAATGGAATTGTATAGATGGCTGGTTAGGATTTTGCAATGCAAATAAACGTTGGGAATCAATATTCGACTTTTGAGCATGTATAGAATTAGAACGTGTAGACATTTGCTCGTTTAGGATAGATTGAAACGCCTGATTAAAAAATGAAGATGGATTATTAGAAGATCCATATGGTGAAAACTGGGACATGGATTGTAATTGAATAAGGCTTTGTAAAAGTTTAGCTTCCATTTCTCTATTCCCCTTTAATTAGTACGCATATATACCTACTATACCTAATTGGTTGAGAATAGACAAGGATTTAATGCTGATAAATAGGGAAAATGCTTTAGATAAGTAAAAACGGTAATCGCTAAATAAGCGATTACCGTATCTATGAATGGCGTTTTATTTTTTCACAACGTTAGCTGCTTGAGGTCCACGATCGCCTTCAACAACCTCAAATTCTACAGATTGACCTTCGTCTAAAGTTTTGAAACCTTCTTCTTGAATTGCAGAGTAATGTACGAATACATCGTCTGCTCCCTCAACTTGAATAAAACCATAACCTTTTTCTGCGTTGAACCATTTTACTGTACCGTTTTGCATAAATAAAATCCTCCTAAAATCTTTCACAAAAATGTGCTTATTTCACAAATAAGAAATGAGAGGGTCCATTAAAAAAGGGCAACCCAGTAGAAGTGAAGGACACAAAATCCATCGACTTCTATCTGAAGTTACCCGTCTTTCATGAACCTCACATCTTATCTGTATTATTTATTATATCCTCTTTTGAAATAGGAGTCAAACATAAAAGAAGAACTTTTCAGAAAGAGTCTGAAAAGTGAAACAAATGAAGGTTCCCTATGATAAAATATAATTGGATATTTATTCTAATCCTAAGTTAGGAAGTGGTGTCATGAACATACTGGCTATGAGAACAGCGTTATCCATTAAGGCGAAGAATGGAGTTGCTTTTTTATTTGCTGCTAGTATTCTCTGGAGTCTGATAACAGTTGTATTTCTTTTGCCTATTGATTTATATAGTAAAAATATATACTTGTTATGGAGTACCGGCGCCATGTTTCCTTTAGCTCTCTTATTTTCTAAACTTTTTAAAGCAGAATGGAAATCAGATGATAGTCCTATTGGTCTTCTTGGGTTATATCTAAATCTGGCGCAGCTTATGTATTTCCCTATTGTTATTTGGGCTATGGTACAAAGCCCTTCACATATGATTTTATTTTTTGCAATTGTTACAGGAGCTCATTTCTTTCCATATGGATGGTTTTATCATGCAAAAGCCTACTTCATCATGTCTCCGATTATTTCTATCAGCATTTTAATGATTGGCTGGAACTTACCGTTGAAACATTTATGGTTGATCGCCTCTATGATGGTTGTTTTTCTAATCATCTTAAGTATCTGGCTCTATATGGATTATAAAAATAAGAAATCATGTTCTAACCAATTACGATAAAATTTGATAAAATATGAAAACATAGTCTTTAACGGTTGGAGGAAGATGATTTTGGCTATACATATTGGCTTGACAGGGTGGGGAGATCATCCAGCTCTTTATGAAAATCAAAGCATTACATCCGGAAAATTGTTTGCTTATGCTTCTCATTTTCCGGTAGTTGAAGTTGATACAGCGTTTTATGCCATACAACCTCAAAAAAATTACTGGAAATGGGTGGAAGAGACGCCGGATCATTTTTCTTTTGTGATTAAGGCTTTTCATATATTAACAAGGCATGACCGAAATCAGCTAACTCTTAAAGAACTTAAAGAGTTACTGGCTGCATACACCGATTCGATTTCACCTGTAGTGGAAGCGAATAAGTTAAATGCCATTCTTTTTCAATTTCCGCCTTGGTTTGATTTGCGTAAAGAAAATATCCGTTATTTGAGAGTCATTCGTGAATATTTGAAAGAGTATCCTTTAGCGCTTGAATTTAGGAATCGTTCATGGTTTGATCCAAAATATAAAAGGCAAACCCTTCATTTCATGGAACAGGAAAACTGGATTCATACCATTTGCGATGAACCACAAGCTGGTGAAAGCTCTGTTCCGACTGTACTAGAACCGACGCATGATAAGACGTTAATTCGTTTTCATGGTCGAAATGTTAATGGTTGGAATAAAAATGGCAGGGAGAATTGGCGTGCTGTTCGATTCCTGTATCGATATAGTAAAGAAGAATTAATGGAGTGGGTTACACATATAGAGAATCTTGAAAAGCATTCAAAAGAGATTACAGTTTTATTTAATAATAATTCTGGTGGAGATGCGGCGGATAATGCAAAGCAATTTATGGATTTATTAAATATCCATTATACAGGCTTAAACCCAAGGCAAATGGATTTATTTGATGGAGGACTGTAATGGATAAACAAAAGATACTGACAAACACGGAACAATGGATTAGCGAAAGGTTTTCAGCGGATACCACAGGACATGATCTGTGGCATATGAAGCGAGTGGTTCGTTTAGCAAAGCACATCGCCTATCAGGAAAAAGCAGATCCTTTTATTTGCCAACTGGCCGCATATTTACATGATGTTTCGGATGAAAAGCTTGTAAATGATGTAGATACTTCCATACAGGAGATTTTTACATTTTTAACGAATGAGGGTGTAGAGGAAAAGGACCGACATGCTGTTTGGCGGGCCATAAAGGACGTTTCGTTTAAGGGAAACCACACAATACCTGAAAAGATGGAAGGGAAGGTTGTCCAGGACGCAGATCGTTTAGATGCTCTCGGAGCAATAGGTATTGCGCGGACCTTTGCTTATGGAGGTTCACAAAAAAACAAATTGTTTGATCCCAATTCACCCAATACTTTGGAGCAAATGGATTATCGAAACCCTGCTAAAACAACCATTGATCACTTCTATGAAAAATTACTGAAATTGAAAAATCTTATGAATACGGAAAGTGCAAAAGAAATCGCAGAAGATCGTCATCAATTTATGGAACAATTTTTAGCTAGATTTTACGCTGAATGGAATGGGGATGACTAAAATCATCCCCATTTTAATTTATTATTGGGAGACTCTTTTTGCGCCCAGATACCGTTGTTGCCAATAAGATCCACTCATATTGCTTATTTCAACGCCATTGTTTCCTGCGTGAATAAAATTACCGTTTCCTAAATAGATACCAGCATGAGATGGCCCTGGTTTATAGGTTTCATAAAATACTAGGTCACCAACACTAGGTTTTTCTACTGGGGTTGTAGCGTTCCATATATCCGACACGGTTCTAGGTAATTGTACGCCCGTCTTAGAAAAGACAAATTGTAAATATCCACTGCAGTCAAATCCACTGGGGGATTCACCTCCCCATGTGTAGGGTGAGCCAAGATAGGATTTCGCAATTTGGATTAGACCGCCCGAAACAACAGGGCCACTTTCTTTTACTGTCTGTTTTTGAGTTGTTTTTTGTACAGTATGGACAATAGCATCCTGGTCGGGCGTCTTGGTTTGTTCCAATTGATTCACAAATTGTTTATCCAGCTCTGTTTTAACAGGAATCTTATGATCTTCCTGAAAGGCTTTGGCTGCTTCTTTTGTTAAAGGTCCATAAATACCATCGATACTTCCATCATAATAGCCAAAATAGTGAAGTGCTGACTGAATCTTCTTAACATCTTCACTATACATGCCCACATCAATGGTTTCTTCTTCTAAATTTTTCAGGGGTTCTAAATAGTGCTCCCGCTCTTTTTGTATTAGTTTATATATGGTTTCTTTATTCGCACGCCCCGTTATGTTTAAATTGTATTTAGCCTGAAATTTTTTTACATAATGCTCAGTAATAACACCAAAGTTGCCATCTTCTTTTCCTTTAAACATATTAAGATTCTTTAATTTCTTTTGTAAAACGTTTACCGCTTCGTTATGAGTCCCATATGTCAGGGTCTCACTTTCGGTTAATTGTTTATTCTGCTCTTGGATATCAACATCCAAAACAAACGAAAGGGGCTGTGAGATGGCAAAACTTGTAGCGAGTGTCCCAAACAGAACTGGATTTTGACTCATTCCCGGCATTGCTGTCACCACCTTTTCTGTTTAGCTAAAGACAATATATGACGGTGGAAAAGTGGTTATGTACAGACAAGAAACATGTTACAATAATGTAATGAAACTAGGGAAAGTGGGGATTATGTTGCAACAATATCTGGAGTTAACGAAACATATTATAGAAAATGGGACAACCCGAAGTGACCGAACAGGAACGGGAACTATCAGCGTCTTTGGGTGTCAGATGCGTTTTGACTTAACGAAGGGATTTCCTTTACTTACAACGAAAAAGGTACCATTTAGACTCATTGTAAGTGAGCTTTTATGGTTTATTAATGGAGATACGAATATTAAATTTTTATTACAACATAACAACAATATTTGGAATGAATGGGCGTTTAAGAGTTGGGTGGAAAGCTCGGAATATGATGGTCCTGATATGAGTGATTTTGGGCGTCGTTCATTAGAGGATAGTGAATTCAAGCAGAAATATGAAAAGGAAATGGAAAAATTCAAACACAACATCTTACATAATGATGAATTCGCACGTAAGTATGGAGATTTAGGCAATGTCTATGGAAAGCAATGGAGAGAATGGAAAACTTCTCAGGGAGATACCATTGATCAATTAAAAAATGTCATTGAACAAATTAAGTCAAATCCTGCTTCCAGAAGATTAATAGTTTCAGCATGGAATCCCGAAGATGTTCCATCCATGGCTCTTCCGCCATGCCATACATTGTTTCAATTTTATGTAGCAGATGGGAAATTATCATGCCAGCTATATCAACGCAGTGGTGATATGTTTTTAGGCGTCCCATTTAATATTGCAAGCTATGCCTTGTTAACTCATTTAATCGCGTATGAATGCGGGCTTGAAGTTGGGGAATTTATTCACACAATAGGTGATGCACATATTTACCAAAATCATGTGGAACAAGTACAAACCCAGCTTAGCCGAAAACCAAAGGAATTACCATCTGTCCACATAAATCAGGGAGTAACATCTATTTTTGCTCTTAACGTAGAAGATATTGAATTGCGTGATTACAATCCTCATCCGGCTATAAAGGCACCAGTAGCTGTTTAGTGAGCAAAGGAAGTGACTCTGAATGATTTCATTATTAGTTGCCATGGATCAAAAAGGGGTAATCGGAAAAGATGGTGATTTACCGTGGCGTTTACCTAATGATCTAAAATTTTTTAAGGAAACAACTATGGATCACACCATTGTTATGGGGAGAAAGACGTATCAATCAATAGGGCGGCCACTACCTCGTCGTAACAATGTAGTATTAACAAGAGATTCTTCTTTTGAAGCTCAGGGATGTTTTATTATTCACTCTTGGGATACAGTGAAGGAATGGAATGAACATACTCCGGAAGAAGAAGTTTTTGTCATTGGTGGAAGTGAACTGTTTAAAGATGCCATTTATTTTGCAGATAAAATGTATATTACAGAGATTGATGAGTCCTTTGAGGGGGATACTTATTTTCCATCGTTTGATTCTTCTGAATGGGAACTTGTCCATAAAGAAAAAGGAATAAAGAACGTTAAAAATCCTTATGATTATTATTTCTGCACATATATCAGGAAGACCTCTTGAACTTTTTGTCACAAATTATAATTAATATTTGCAAATCATAGCCGTTTGAGGGAAAATGAAAACGAGAGTTGCACGTTTATTTGTTTAACTTATATTCAGCAGGAGAGAATAATAAAGAAAATACATACGTCTCCTTATGATAAACCAAAACAGGCAGGTGATTGTTATGATGCAAATAGGTATTCCTGGATTGATTTTAATCTTAATCATTGCACTTGTGATTTTTGGACCGAAAAAGCTTCCGGAACTTGGGAAAGCTACAGGTCAAACACTAAAAGAATTTAAGAAATCTACCCGTGAATTAACGGAAGATGTGACCGATGAAGCGAAGGAAGTAAAAGATATTACATCAAATGATTCGAAAAAATCCTAAACCATTTTGAGGTGAATAAAAATGGGACAAATTGGAATTCCCGGTTTAATCTTAATTCTCATTGTGGCGCTCGTGATTTTCGGCCCTTCAAAGCTGCCGGAGATTGGCAAGGCTGTAGGCTCTTCATTGAAGGAATTTAAGCGTGCAGCCAGTGGTGTTATGTCCGATGATTCTGACGAGAAGAAAAACATTGAGACGAAAGATAAAAACTAATACGGTCTGAATGAAGGTGTAAGGATCTTCCTTACACTTTTTGCTTGTCAGTATATATTAGTGTGTCTTTGCAAATAGGAGGTGTATCCTGTGTCAGAAAAAGAAAAGAACCAGGCGGAAACAACAAATACAGCTGAAGAAATGGAAGTATCTGAACACATTTTGGAATTGCGAAAGAGAATCATTTGGACTATCCTTTTTTTCATTGCTTTTTTTGTTACCGGCCTTATTTTTGTACAATATATATATGACTTCTTTACTCGTAACCTTGAATTTGAATTAGTTGTGCTTAGCCCGTGGGAAATTATGTGGATACATATTATGATTGCAAGTGTGATTGCTATAGGTGCTACACTTCCTTTCTTTTGCTTTCAGGCGTGGTTATTTGTACGACCAGGCTTAATGCCAAAAGAACGAAAAGTAACTTTAATTTATGTTCCAGCTGTTTTCCTTCTGTTTACAGGTGGTTTGTTATTTGGATATTTTGTTGTCCAAGAGCTGATCTTCAACTTTCTAATGAGCTTAGGGGAAGATATGTTTGATAATATGTTTACAGCTGAGAAGTATTTCCGTTTTATCCTTACGACAACATTACCCTTTGCTTTCTTTTTCGAGGTTCCATTAATTGCGATGTTTTTAACCAGTCTTGGAATCATTGATCCATCTAAGATGAAAAAGATAAGGAAATATGCTTATCTGGTTTTAGTAATCCTTGGTACAATGCTTTCACCACCTGATTTTATCCTGCAGCTTTTCGTAGCAGCACCACTGATTATCCTATATGAAATTGCGATTATCATGTCAGGGGTTGTATATCGCAGAAAAATTGCAAAAGATGAGGAATCTGCTGTAGAATAACTCCAACACCTATTCATTAAATAAGGGAGAGAATGTTGTGCGTTCTTTTTATCATTTTATGATGAAATTTAGAGACACGGAAAAGCATGCTGAAGAAAGACAGCTTGCCGAATGGATGTTTCAGGATCATGATTTTCCTAAGCAGTCCAAATCCTATGATGAAATTAGCCGGTATTTAGAATGGAATATGCCTTTTACGGGTGCCCTTCAGGTATTTGACCGGATGTGGGAAACATATATAGTGGAAGAAATTGAATAATAGAATGGTATGAATATGAATTCTATCCAGTCTGGTTTAAGAAAACAAAAGATAAAAACCTTTTAGACAGTCCAATTTAATAGATAAATTGGGCTGTTTTTTTGTGTGTTTAAGACGTTTAATACCTCTTAAGTTATCAGGATATTGCTACTTTACATAGCAAAGAAAAATCTTTTTAGAATCGGATTGACAACCTAGTGTATTAACTATATAATACACCTTAGTTGTATGAACCAATTAATACACACACTTAAATGATGAGAAAGTTACTTCAAGGTCGTATAGGAGTTGTTTCGATGAATGTGAATTTTAACAATCGGGATCCCGTCTATTTTCAAATCATTCGTTACTTTAAAGAGAAAATTGCAATTGGTGAATTCGAGCCTGGAGAAGAAATACCATCCAGACGGGAGCTTGCAAACAGGATGAAGGTGAATCCTAATACGGCGCAACGAGCGTATAAGGAAATGGAGGAACAGGGTTTGATCTATACAGAACGGAATCTTCCGAGCAAAATTACAACAGACACAAAGGTTCTGGGTAAGGTGAGAGAAGAATTAATCGTTGAAGCAGTAGATACTTTTGTTGCATCTGTTCGTTCGATTAATGTTCCCGTCGATGAACTGCTTGACTTGGTCAGAACAAAGTACCTTGAAAGTGATAAGGAGGTTTAAACATGATTGAAGTAAAAGAGGTTGAGAAGAAGTTTGGACGTAAAAAAATACTAAAAGACGTGTCATTTACGGCGAACAAAGGTGAAATTACCTGTTTAATAGGTATTAATGGTGTTGGGAAGACGACCCTTTTAAATGCCATTATGGCACTGACTCCTATTAATAATGGTGAGATTTTAATCGATGGAGAACCTGTAAAGGAAAAGACATTTGAAAAAATTTCCTTAATTCCTGATGCTCTTACAATGATCCCAAACATGACAATAGAGGAAGCAATGGAGTTTATGAATGATTTCTATACTAGCTGGAACAGGGAACGTGCGGAGGAACTATTAGGTTTTTTCAGATTAAATAAAAATGACCGGATTTCCTCCTTATCTAAAGGAAATACCGCAAAAGTTAATCTATTACTTGGCTTAGCGCTGGATGTGGATTATGTATTAATGGATGAGCCATTTTCAGGCATTGATATGTTTAGTCGTGAGGAAATCGCTAATGTATTTACAAGTCATTTGATTGAAAATCGGGGAGTAATTATCACGACTCATGAAGTAAATGATATTGAACACTTAATCGATAAGGTTGTCCTGTTGGATGACGGAATGGTTACAAAAGAATTTGATGCAGAAAAAGCGCGTGAAGACGACGGGATGTCTGTTATTGATGTGATGAGAGAGGTGTATCAGGGATGAAAAAATACTTGAAGCTCGTTAACTTTGAATTTAACCGTGTTGTGAAACTATTTATTGTTTTATTAGGTATAACACTCGTTGTCCAGGTTGCCGGAGTCATTATTAAGTCAAAAGATTATCTCAATATGGCAAATGAAAAAATTAACGAAGACCTCATACCGAAAGCGCAGTTTTTAACAGACTATGGTCAATTTAGCTTTTTACACATCATAAGAAGCTTATGGTTTGTTGGGCCCATTGCGTTATGTGCCGCTGGTGTTGCGTTCTATATTTTCCTTATTTGGTATCGTGACTGGGTTGGAAAGAATATATTTGTTTATCGCTTATTAATGCTGCCAACGACGAGGTTTAATATCTTTTTTGCCAAGATTTCTAATATCCTCATTATGACATTAGGTCTAGTGGCCTTTCAGTTAATATTATTACCCCTTGAGGCAATGGTTTTGAAATGGATGGTGCCCGATGAATTTAGAAATGATATGGGGATCGAAGAAATGATTACGAGCATACCTGAATTAAATATCATTATTCCAAGCAGCTTTGTTGAACTGATCTTGTATTATGGAGCAGGCTTGATGGCGGTTTCGATTTTATTTACAGCGATTTTAATGGAAAGAAGCTTCAAGTGGAAAGGAATCATTGCGGGAGTGATTTATAGCGCTATCGCTGTTATAGTTTTCATTTCTCCTGTTCTTTTACAAGAATTCGTTCTTAATAGCTATTTCTATCCGATGGAATTGTTTGTCATTGAAATCGTAATGGCAGTGATTGTACTGGCGGCATCGGTTTGGATGAGTGGATTCTTATTGAAGAAAAAGGTTACCGTATAAGGAGGGTATACAATGAAAAAGTATTGGAAATGTACGGCTATTATTGCTGTTATTGTGTTTAGCATTGGAACGTTCTACGTGAATTCGGCTATATCAGCCGATCAGAACCCAGAGTTTGTGATGAAGACAGAAAGCGGTGATGCAAAAGAGATAGAGCCATTGGTGCTGGAGGGAAACTATCAAGGTGATTCCTCAATGAATTATGTAAGCAAGAGCCTAAAAATCACCGAGGACGGTACAGATTACACAAATCGATCCTTTCTGGATCGGTTGATTGGTTCTCCAACGCCCGTTATTAAAGAGTTGCAGGATGAATATCACGGCTTCATGCGGGGAAAGACTCCAGCAGTGAGCTTGTTTTTTGAGAACAATCAGCGTCTTGCTTATGCAAATGTGGAGTATAAAATTGGTGACAATTCCTTAAAAACAAGGGATTATACGTTTGATATATCCCTTTTAAATAAGGAGGATGGAAGTACAGACTCCTTTACAATGAAAATACCAGATGGAGAAGAATTGGATCATATATTTGTGGAAGATGTACAGATTGTAGATGGGGAATTAAACATTATCACCGAAAACACGGTAAGAAATAGTGATAACATCTTTAATGAAAAACATGTCTACACGATTGATATAGAAAATCAGGAAGTAAAAAACCATGAAGCGATTCATGCACCAAAAGGACAAGAGAATTCCCAATCAGAAATACAGCTGATTGAATCAGAGATGTCAACAACAGCGCATGAAAAGCTTTTATTGCTAAAAACGGATAGAAAGATTATCAATGATAGCGAATCCACAAGAGCAGAAGAAATCAATCGGGAACTTATTTCCTACAACCTGAAAACGAAAGATAAAGGAAAAATCTCAGGTGACTTAAATTTAAACGAGAACGAAATTAGTTCTTTTGATGGGTCCACGGTTTACCTTACGAAAGTAGATGGGCAAGAACATGTTATTACTCCTTTTCATTTAGAGGACAGACAGATTGGAACTGCATTTCGTTTCCAATTGTCAGACAAACCCAATATTAAAGAGCCCCCAATGATCAGGATAAAAGATGGTAAGCTTTATGCGACTTCCCAAAGGATGAATTCAAAAATAGATGGAAATGTCATCGTTGCTGACCTGAAAACAGGTGAAACACTTTACAAAGGTAAATTGGGTATAAAAGATGCAGAGGATGAGAAGGACGATTATGATTTGTATATCAATGATATGTTTGTGAAATAGGGTGTCCTTACTAAGAAAAGAGGATGGTTCATATGGAAATAAAGCAAGATAAAGCTATTTACCTAATGGGATTAAATCAAGGTTTGAATGAACAAAATGTAAATGAGCTTTATGTTGAATATAAAAGGAAAGTATATACCATCGCCCTTTCCTATGTGAAAGATTATTATTTAGCAGAAGACCTTTCTCATGAAATTCTAATAAAATGCTATTTAACCCGTGATAAGTTCAAAGGTGATTGTTCCTTTCATTCATGGATGTATCGAATTTCGGTTAATCATTGTATTGATTTTTTGCGAAAAAGTTATCGTAAGCGTGATTTGTTATATGAAGACATCAATATATTTAACAGTGAGGACGCGTATAATCCAGAATCTGAGGTATTAAATCTTTGTGATCAGGAAGAACTGAGAGACCATTTAAGGCAGTTACCATCAAAGTATCAAGAGGTCATTATACACTTTTATTTTAAGGACCAATCTTTGAGAGACATCGTAAATGAATTGAATATAAATCTTTCAACAGCAAAGACACGGCTGTTTAGGGCAAAGAAAATGTTGAGGGAATTTTATTATATGTAGATAGAGACTTCGTTTTATACTTGTGAGTTAAGTCAAAAAGGGAAGGAATTACAGTAAAGGTATTTTATGCACCTTGAAAGTTAGAGTGAAGCCTAACTTTTGGGGTGCATTTTTTGTCGCTCAATATCATTATTATAGAAGAGGCAAACGCAATATGATTAAAGCTTAGAATTACCTATGAAATACCTGGCCAAGAAGCAGATAAAAATTTAGCTTTTACTAGTAGCAATGATAGTCTTGCTGGCAGGGTTCTTTTACATACCATACTCTCTTTTTGGGCTAGGAGTCCTCTCATCATTCATGATTAATAGGCTGGATATGCAATAGCTTCTGAAAAGCGATTTTTTCAGTTCCATCTGATGTATGAAGATGAATCGTTTGCTGCTCCTGGTCGAGATTTGTGATGACTCCCTTCCGTTCCTTCTTATACCCGTCGTGATAGATGGTTAATTGTACCGTTTGCTTCTGTTTATAAGCTGCTAAACACCTTTGATTCATTTCCTCTAATTCTTGCTCGTCTAAAACAGGCATGGATTCCTGTTCGTATTCTTCCCATAATTTTTTTAATTCTTCTACATGCTCTGGCAGCATTAAAGAAGTCCATTTTTTATTACCTCGATCTCTTAACAATAGTTCTCACCTCTTTTTTCATATTATACACGAACAAACATTCGATTAAAAGTGGATAAAGAACAAATGTTCGTGTATAATATGAACAGGAGGTGAACATCATGCTTGCCAATCAAAAGGTAAAAGCTGATCAATTAGTGGAGATGATTTATGAAAGTCGATCCGGTGAGATAACCAAACGTACCGTAAAAATATATGGATCAAATAATCAGAAAATATTTGGCTATTGCTTCTTGCGTAAAGGATATCGAAGCTTTTATAAAGAACAGATTTTAGCCATGATTCCTAAACGAAGCTCAAAACAATACTAATACCTCGGGAAACAACCTTCCAGAAATCCTCATTTTTTCAAATTACCACAATACGAAATTCATGATAAAATAATAGTAAGAAAAACGTGATGGAGTGTTATTACCAATGAAAATCGTACACACAGCAGACTGGCACTTAGGTAAGATTGTGCATAACACATATATGACAGAAGATCAGGAATACGTATTACAACAATTTTTAGAAGATATAAAGGAAATCAATCCGGATGCCATCATTCTGGCAGGAGATTTATATGACCGGGCCATTCCTCCTAAAGAAGCGGTTGAACTATTGAGCCGCATGCTAACAACGATTGTTTATGACATGGATATCCCTATTTTAGCGATTACAGGTAATCATGATAGTGCCGAACGGATGGACTTTGGTACACAGCTTCTTAGAAAAAACAGGCTCTTTATTCAGACAAAGCTAGATCCGGATTTAGAGCCTGTAGTGATAGAAGATGACCATGGGCCTGTATATTTTCACTTAGTTCCGTATATGGAACCAGCTGAGGTACGAAAGGTGCTTCAGAAGGATGAAATCACCTCACATCAGGAAGCCATGGCGGAAATTGTGGACCAGATTCAATCCAAATACGATTTAGATACAGAACGACATATTTTTGTTGGACATGCCTTCCTTGCTGGTGGAATGGATTCAGATTCCGAAGAACGTTTAACCATGATAGGTGGTACACCTTATGTAGAGGCTGAATTGTTTGAGAGGTTTACGTATACTGCACTAGGACATCTTCATCAGCCTCAAAAGGTGAAGTTTGACCACATTCGTTATTCTGGCTCGATATTTAAATATTCCTTTTCTGAAGCTAATCATAATAAGTCTTATACAGTATTGGATATTGACCAAAATGGAATTCAGACGTTAGAACAGAGGTCATACCGGATGCAACGCGACTTAATTCGTTTGGAAGGGTATTTGGATGAATTACTGGATGTAGAGGAAGTATGTGAAGATTACTGTCATATTACTTTATTGGATGATGGAGAGATTATGGATCCTATAGGGAAATTGCGCAAATGGTATCCTAATATCCTCAAGCTCGAACGGAAGATGACAGGAACCCAGCATTTACATGAGCTCAAACAAGTAAAAAAACGTCAGCAAATGTCCCATATCGAACTCTTTTCCTCCTTCTATGAAAATATGAAAGGGGAGCCTATTCCCGAAAAACGAAAGAAAATGATGGAAAGAATCGTGCAAAAAGTTGTAGAAGAAGAAAGGGGACGGTAGTATGCGGGCCATTACTTTGAAAATGTGTGCATTTGGACCATACAAGGAAGCACAGATTATCGATTTTTCTCAGTTAGGTGAAGAAAAACTATTTCTTATTACAGGTCCAACTGGTGCTGGAAAGACGACTGTTTTTGATGCCATGTGTTTTGCTTTATATGGAAGAGCAAGCGGGGATGACCGTGATCATGACACCTTAAGAAGTCATTTTGCGGGAGTCGAGGAACTGACACAGGTCTCCTTCCGTTTTCAATTGCATCAAAAGGAATTTGAAATTGTCCGGAGTCCAAAACAAATGAAACCTAAAGCACGCGGGGAAGGATATACAGAACAGCCGCCGCAGGCCGAAATCTATCAAATTATTGATGGGGAAAAGCATTTGCTTTATGCGAAGGTTAAGGAAGTAAATGAAGCTGTAGAGGATATGCTTCAATTGGATTATGAGCAATTTCGAAAAATGGTCATGATTCCTCAAGGAGAATTTCGCCGGTTAATTTCCGAGAACAGTAAAGAACGGGAAGAAATTCTGCAGAAGATTTTTCATACCTATTTTTATGAACAAATGACGAAGCGTTTAGCTGAAGAAAGTAAAAGTATTCAGCAGCAGCTTGAACAAATTGAAAACCAGGAACAGCAGGAAATTTCTTATATAAACTGGCCTGAGGAATATCGTACAAAAAATGCTGAACCAAAACAGGCAAGAAAGAATCTCCTTTCCATTATTGAAAATGTGGAAAAATATATCGATGAACAGAATAATCTCCTTCAGGAAAAACGGAGTCAGCAAAAAAAACGACAGGATGAATTTTATGCGGCAAAGGAAGTGCAGACTCTTTTTGAGGAATATGATCAACGTAAGCAGGAACTTAGCGAACTAAAGGGACAGCAGGAAGAAATAGACGCTCAAAAGCAACAATTGAAGCAGGCAAAGAATGCAGCCGGTATCAAAGCTTATGAACAACAGGTAAAGGTACGCAGGGATGAGCACAAAAAACTAGAAGAAACATTAGGTTTAAAAAGAGAAAAACAACAACAGATGCTGGAATCCTTTAATCGTATTGAGCAGGAATATCAGAAGGCTAAAGAAGCAGAACAGGACCGGGAAAAGTTAAAAGATTCAATTCGGTTTATGAAGGAACAACTGGAAAAGGTAAAACAGGCTGCCGATCTGGAAAAGCAAAAGAAGGAATTAGCCTCTACTTATCAAGAGGAAAAGCCTAAACTCGACAAAGTTAATCAACGAATTGAAAAGATAGAAAATGATATTGAAAAACTCGATGAAGAAACTGGTCAATCTCAACAGGTAACAGAGCAGTTTTATGAATTTAATACAAAGCTTAAAGAATTTGATCAACTACTTATGAAAACTGATAAACTGAGTACGGAGAATCAGCTGTTAAAAAACTATCGTATTCAATACCGCGATATTTTAAAAAAATATGAGAATAATGATAAATATGTTGAACAGTTACGGGAAGAGTTACAACAGTTAGAAGATGCTATGCGAAACGAAAAAGCAGCGCTCCTGGCTGCAGACCTTGCAGAAGGACAAGCCTGTCCGGTGTGTGGATCTACTCACCATCCCCAAAGGGCAGAATTTCACAATGCGTCCATTACAGATGAGATGATTGCTTCGAAACGAAATCAGTTACAGCAAAGTGAACAAAAACAGAAGGAAGTTCAAAATGAATATGTAAACATTAAATCTAAAGGAACCTCACAAAACCAAACGGTAGAGAATTTACAGCAGGAAATTGAAGATCTATCTGGTGTAAAGGTGGAACTGGATGAAATCGATCAACGTATACAGGAATGGCAGAATGAAAGAGCAGGCATCAGTGCGAAACGGAATGAATTAGATAAGCAGTTAAATGAGTTAAAGCAAAAGCAGGAAAAACAAAGGCAGTTAAAAGAAGAATTAAGTAAGAGTAAAAAAGAACAGCAGGAAAAGCATGAAAGCCTCCAAAGCTTAAAGGAACAGGGAGTGAAAATCCAGTCTCAGCTTGAAAATGTAAAAGCTTCTCTGGAAAATCCTGATGATCATTACGCAACCGTTAAGGAACGACTTTCGAAGGCTGAAACCGAATACGAACAACAGATTAATAAATGGAATCAGCTCCAAAAGGATTATGAACAAATAAAAGAGCACAAGCAGACAGTGGATGTAGAGATTGAATCCTTACAAAAACAATTACAAACCGCACAAATAACCTATCAAGAAGTAAGACAAACCTTCGAAACAGAATTGGAAAATAAAGGATTTAAAACACTCCAACACTATGAACAGGCAAAAATGGCTGAAGCAGAAATCGAGAAAACAGAGGAAAGAATAAGCACTTTTGAAGAAAAAATTTCTATTACTAAAAATCGTTACAATCAGCTTACAATCCAGCTGAATGAGAAAAAGCGTCCTGATTTAGAAACTCTGGAACAATCATTAAAACAGGTAAATGAAGAAATTGACGCGAAAACAAGACTCATCCAAGAGCAGCAGTTGCAGCTGGACCGGTATCTTTCTACCTCAGAGCGATTACATCAGTTAGCGGAGGAAAAACAGGAATTAGAGGAATATTATTTTGATATTGGGGAACTGGCAAAGCTATCAAGGGGAGATAATCAATTACGACTATCCTTTGAACGTTATGTTTTGTCCTCATTTTTAGACGAAATCTTATTCCAGGCCAATATTCGCTTAGATCAGATGACCGACCATCGCTATCAGTTAAGAAGAAGTGACCAGGTGGCCAAAAGAGGAGCACAAAGCGGTCTTGACATCGAGGTAATTGACAATTATACAGGTCAAAATCGTTCTGTTAAGACTTTGTCTGGTGGAGAAGGATTTAAGGCAGCGTTAAGCCTTGCCTTGGGAATGGCAGATGTTGTCCAGGCCCATTCCGGTGGAGTAGAGCTTGATACACTATTTATTGATGAAGGGTTTGGAACACTCGATGAGCTCTCCCTTGAACAAGCATTAAATTGCTTAAGTGATTTACAAAAAGGAAACCGAATGTTAGGCATTATCTCCCATGTACAAAAACTAAAAGAAGAAATCCGAGCCAAACTTCATATCGAACCTTCACACAGCGGTTCCAAGGTATCACTAACCGTTTATTAAGTTCCTATTACTCAAAGGCTGTGTTAAAGCTTATTATTGATTTTCTACCAAGTTAATTGGGGAAAGTGCGCGAGATTCCTGGGAGAAGAGCGATATATGGGAGACGCCGCGGGCGGATATAGAAGAGGGTCCTGACCGCCCGCGGATAGTGGGCGCACTGGACGGAAATCAACACCTATATGTTTAACAGAGCCTACTCAAAAGAAATGTAAACCTGGGCTATGAAGCTTTCATTATATGGATTTGAAAGGGGTGAGCAGTATGTCTGTACCATTAACGATTGAATGGCGGATTGTGACAAATGAAGAAGAAAAGCGAATCAACACCAAGGAAAACATATTTGAGATTACTTTTTCAGGCTACAGGCTTTTTCCTATTGATGTTCCGATTGATATTATGAGACATGAGGATTCAGACCAAATTGGCAGTGCCATTGTGCAGAAGATTATTTTTGAACATAATCAAACTATATGCAGATACCAGCTTGTTTCTTTATATAGTGTAAATTAAGTAGAATTCTGAAACACGGAAATATCAATGCTCGATAATGGAGTTAGCTAATAATGGAATTAAGAAAATATCTTTTATTACTGAAAATCAAATGAAACAACTATTGGCAGAAGCTGATTTTTCGGATATAACCAGAGTAATTACATTGACATATATTATGGTCAATAGGTCTCAAACGCAGATGAATTTGAAAAAGGGATACAATAAATAAGGAGAATTTTAGAAATGCCTTATATAAAAACAAGCAGACTTACTCTTATTACATTCACAGTCGATATGATGAAAGCGACATTATCAGGTGCAAATCAGCTAAAAGAATTAACGGGTTATCATGTCGCAGATGGCTATCCGATGGAGGTATATAAAATAGAACGTTTTCTTCAATATCCGGAAGAAAACGAATGGGAAGGCATCATTATTCACAATAAAAATCGCTCCATAATCGGGGATATGGGATTTAAAGGTGGACCAGATGAAAAAGGAGGTATGGATCTCGGATACAGTATCATATCAGGCTATCAAGGAAATGGCTATGCCACTGAAATGGCTTCGGCTATGGTTGAGTGGGGATTAAATCAGCCCCATGTAAAGAAAATTACCGCTAGTTGTTCAAATGAAAATATTCCCTCCATAAAAGTACTGAGAAATACTGGTTTTGCAAGTGGGCAAAGAGGGAGACGAAATCTATTGGGAAATCGATACAGACTCATACTAAGCTAAATAATACTGAAGTTTTAAGGAAAAAAAGCAGTCCAATTTATCTATTCATTGGACTGCTTGAATAACTAAAAACTTTCTTGTCAGGTGATTTTCGTTCATTTTTTCATGATTTTTACCTTTGTGCTACCTGGTCTTCTTTTTCAATACGTTTTAAACGTTCCTGAATATCTTCTTCTGTCATTTGATGTTCAATCACATAGCGGTTTCTTGGTGAAACACGGCATTCATGAGAACAACTGCGCATATATTTGTATTCATTTTCTTCGGAACAAAGGAATTGACGGTTACAATCCGGATCAGCACAGTTTACATAGCGCTCACATGGCTTCCCATCAAAATAATCTTTTCCGACTATAACGTGTTCTTTTTGGTTAACCGGTACGGAAATGCGTTCATCAAATACATAACATTGACCGTCCCAGAGCTCTCCTTGTACTTCCGGGTCTTTTCCATATGTGACAATACCACCATGAAGCTGTGCAACATCTTCAATACCTTCTTTTTGCAGCCAGCCGGAAACTTTCTCACAACGAATACCACCAGTACAATACATGAGAACCCGTTTTCCTTCTAATTCTTCTTTATTATCCTTAATCCATTCAGGAAGCTCACGGAATGTTTCGATATCCGGATTAATGGCTCCTCTGAAATGACCAAGTTCATATTCATAGTCATTACGTGTATCTAAAACAACGGTATCGTCTCTTTGTAATTCTTCGTAAAATTCTTTAGGATTTAAGAATTCCGCTGTTTCTTTACTTGGATCCCACTCATCATCTAAGCGTAATGTAACGAGTTCAGAACGATGACGTACGTGCATTTTCTTGAATGCATGTCCTTCAGCTTCATCCACTTTAAACATCATATCTGCGAAACGAGGATCCTTGTGCATCGTTTCCATATATTTGTTTGTTTGCTCAACAGTACCTGATACCGTACCATTAAGTCCTTCTTCCGCAACTAAAATACGACCTTTTAAACCTAACTCTTTACAGAATTCCAAATGTTCAGCTGCGTAAGTTTCAGGATCATCGATTTTAACAAACTTGTAGTAGAGTAAGACTTGATATTTTTCCTTATTTTCCATGTTATTACCACCTATCCATTTATATTTGCAAGATATAAATTTATAAGGTGCGGATGCATTTTATCTCTTGCAAAAGGAAATTTTATCACGGTTTCCGAACTTTATCAAATCTATTTTAACAAAAAGAACGAAACTAATAATAAATCTTTTTGAACAAAATAAAAGACCTACAGTTATGCAGGTCATTAGTAAATAATTAGTTTTCTAATTTATTTACTATATCTAAAAATTCATTTTTAAAATGAGTCAGTTCCGATACTTTTTCAATATTGTAAGTGGTTTTATTAGTATCATTAAATTGTACATATTTTCTATTGCCATCTAGTTTGAGGCGACAAACCCATTTTCTAATCGAGTCATCTAACAATATATTGAAGTAACTTTTGTTATCTCTGTAAAATATACGTTCTTCATCAACTTTTTCAGATATAATTAATTTAACTATAGTATATCCTTGTATTTCCTCCTCTGTTGTAATTATGCCATCATCTAACTCCTGTTCTTCTTGTGTATCTTTTTGTTGTTCCTCTTGTGAATTTTCTGCATATGTAGAATTTAAGGCTGCACTCAGTTTTTCATTAACTAGTTCATTAATAAACTGTTTTAAAGATTTTTTAATTATTGGTGTAAATTGGTTTATAACATTTTTGGTCTTTCTTCCTTGGTATACATGATCCAGAATGTATGTAACAAAATCCTCGGTAGGGTCATCCCAAATTTCATATAAGAAGGCTTTGATATTATTTGTGTACTTTAGTTCAGAGGCTGTATTAAATATATTTTCAAGGTCAAAACTCTCTTTTTTGAATTTAGCTAATTCATTAACATGACTATCTTTTATATCCAAAATATTAAATTCAAAAAATGGCGAGTCATCCATTTTATTTTGTTCATCAAGATCAGTAAAAAATCGATATAAAATTCCATTCGTTAGAATTGAAAATTTAGCTGATGTTGTTCCGAAATATCTAAATAATTGTGAATCATGTCTATTTAAATTTTCATTTATTGATTTTGCTTCAATTAAAATAACAGGACGCCCCTCATTCATTATGGCATAATCTACTTTTTCACCTTTTTTAATACCGACATCAGCAACATATTCAGGGGTAAATTCTTCAGGATTAAATACATCATATCCCAATAACTGGAAAAAAGGCATTATAACACTTGTTTTTGTCGCTTCTTCAGTTGAAATGGAGTCCTGAATCTTACTGACTCTTTTTGATAATGAAACTAACTTTTCTTTGAAATCAGACATGTTTTTTCCTCCTTCTCTTTTTTGTATGAGAATAATCAAGGTTTCTTTCTTATAATATAAAAACAACACGATCATAAATCGTGTTGTAAATCTCGGTACTAAATCAAATTTAATGCGGAATTGTAAGCTTTCTTCTGTTATTTTTATAAGGGAGAAAATTAAAATATTTAAGTGATTTTAAAAACTTTTTATAGCTGATTTTTGAGAAAATTGATTAATTACTATATATTGTAATACTTTTTTTATATTTTATAAACAAATACCTTTAATTGTAAAAATGGAAATTATGTAATACAAATTAAAAGATGGATACATATAAGTATTGCGATTTAGTTCTGTTATAGTACCTGTTCTCCTAATTGCCATCATTGAAACTTAATTTAATATCTTATTTAGCACCTTGATATGATTAATTCCATTCTAAAATACCGGTTAAATCCTCATATATTGTATCCGGGGCCAGATTTAGTTCTTCCACAGGTAAGTTTTTCCGATTAATCCAGGCGGTTTGAAATCCGAAGTTTTTTGCTCCGGAAATATCCCATCCATTAGAAGACATGAATAGCACTTCCTCTGGTTTCGCATTTAATACGTTAGCTGCATGATTATAAGAGGCTGGAGTTGGCTTATACTGTTTTACCTCATCAACACTTATAATTTCTGTAAATAAACGAGAAATATCAGATTGATGAAGTAAAGGATCAAGCATATCATGTGATCCATTGGAAAATACCGCAAGCTTTTTATCCTTCAACCGGGAAAGTACAGTTTTTACTTCAGGATAAGTTGATAGGTGTAAATACGTATTCATCAGCTCTATTTCTGAATGATGATTAAGATGTTCATCGTTTTTCTTAACAGCGTAGCGTAATGCATCTTTTGTGATGCTATAAAACGTCTTATAATTCCCCATTAACTGTCTTAGATTTGAGTATTCAATCTGTTTTTCCCTCCAGGTCCTACTTATTAACTGGCCTTTTCCAGGAAACAACTCATTACATTTTTTGCTTATCGAATGAACGTCAAAGAGGGTTCCATAAACATCAAATACAAAAGCTTGTATTGCGTGATTTTTCACTTCAAACAACTCCTTGTTTTAATCTTTAGAAGATAAAATAAATATTAACCAATCATTTAAGTTATTGCTCTTTTATTTTAATTCCATTCTATAATAATAGAAAAAATCGTACTGATAATGGACATTGGAGATTATTGTGTTCTTATTGAGGACCGGAAGTACGTTATAACAGAAAATTGAGCATTGAAATCCTTTAGAATTCAATGCTCGTGTTAATGTAATAACCCAATTGTATAGGTTGATAACGGATGCAGGCTATTCTGAAAATAGCTTGATTAACGCTTGTGTCCCGCTATCTTCTTCACCTTTTTCCGCAAGCTCAGTGTATAGGGAGAGGGATAATTCTAATCCAGGCGTCTTTAAACCCATGTCTTTAGCTGATTCCAGTGCAATTTTCATATCCTTGATAAAATGCTTAACATAAAATCCAGGTTCATAATCCCCTTTAATCATTCGGGGACCTAATTTGCTTAATGAAAAGCTGCCGGCTGCTCCTGTGGTAATCGAATCTAATACTCTTTCGGGGTTGAGGCCTGCTTTCTTTGCATACATAATGGCTTCACAAACACCGATCATATTGGAGGCAATGGTAATTTGATTGCTCATTTTCGTGTGTTGTCCAGCTCCTGCTGGTCCTTGAAGGATGATGTTTTCACCTAGTACTTTAAAGATAGGAAGCATTTCTTCATAAGCTGTCTGATCTCCTCCAATCATAATGGTCAGCTTACCATCTCTTGCTCCAATATCCCCTCCAGAAACAGGAGCATCTAAAGCATAAAGATTCCGCCCTTTTGCCTGTTCATAGATTTTTTGAGCAAGCTGGGGGTTAGATGTTGTCATATCTATGATGTATGTACCTGCTTTAGCATTTTCCAGGATGCCTTCCTGACCAAAATAAACTTCCTCGACATCATTTGGATAACCGACTATCGTAATGATTACATCCGATGATGCAGCCAATTCACTTACGGTGTTCTTCCAAGTCGCTCCCTCATTTAAAAGTTCCTGCGCTTTAGACTTCGTACGTGTATAAACATTCAGCAGATAGCCTGAATGCATAAGACTCCGTGCCATGCTTTTTCCCATAACCCCGGTCCCGATAAAGCCGATAGTCGTACTGGACATAACAACACTCCTTTTCAAATTTTCATAAATTTGCCATATGATATACCCTTATTTTACCGCTTCTTCTATTATACTTAAAGTGTAAAAGTTAGATATATAGGGGGAGATTAAGTGCTTCCAGCTGTTTTATTTGGTTTAATCTTATCCGGATTTGTTGGATTTATTATTTATTCAGAAGTAACCTCATAACTGTTTGTAATAGAAGACGGACACACTTTAATTCGTGTCTGTCTTTTGTTTTCTCATTACCGGAAAACTAGTAAAATAGTATAAAAAAGTTTAAGGGTGAGAGAAGTGAAGCAAATCCTAACAAATGACTGGAAGGAATATTTAAACGAAGAATTTAACAAAGATTATTATCAACAATTGCGGGAATTTCTAAAGAAAGAGTATCGTACTGGCCAGGTTTATCCAGACATGTATGACATTTTTAATACCTTTCATTATACTCCTTATCAGCAAACAAAGGTCGTTATCTTAGGGCAGGATCCTTATCATGGACCTGATCAGGCACATGGATTTAGTTTTTCTGTAAAACCAACCGTGCAAATCCCTCCATCATTAATGAACATTTATAAGGAACTTCATCAGGATTTAGGTTGTACAATTCCTGATCACGGGTATTTAATTCATTGGGCTAAGCAGGGGGTTCTTTTATTAAATACTGTGCTTACGGTCAGGGCACATCAGGCTAATTCGCATCGGGGTAAAGGATGGGAGAGATTTACGGATAAAGTTATAAACGTTCTAAATGATCGTAAACAGCCAATGGTGTTTATTTTGTGGGGAAGAAACGCTCAGGAGAAAAGTAAAAATCTGAATCAGGAAAAGCATTTAATTTTAAAATCTCCCCATCCAAGCCCGTTATCTGCTCATCGTGGCTTTTTTGGAAGTAAACCTTTTTCCAAAACCAATCAATTTTTAGAATCGATTGGAGAGACGCCTATAAAGTGGGAAATTCCAAATCTTAATGAAATTTCTTAAGTGTTTTCCATATATCGCCTACACCCATTAATCCTTCTTTTCGTACAGTAAAGTAGTACGTATGTTTAGAAGAGGAGGAATAGAAATGGCACCAAATACAGGAAGACCTAGTCCTTTTCATTTTCCAGGTTCACAAAGGGCGCCTCAGCAGCCACCACAGGGATTTTTTCAACAGCCAATGATGCCTCGTCAAATGGGAGGACAGCGCGGAATTGGTGGAATGTTTCAACGCCTTTTTAATCGTTCACCCAAAGGAAATACGGGTTTTGGACCAGGCATAGGAGCACCAGGAATGGGAGCACAGAATCCTGGATATTTTACTGGAGCGGGCTCAGGAATCGAGAAAGCCTCTAAGGCACTGGGTAATGTGCAGCAAGCCATTAATGTTGCTCAGCAAGCAGCGCCCATGATTCAACAATATGGTCCAATGGTCAAAAATTTGCCAACGATGTTTAAAATGCTTAAAGCTCTTAATGAATCAGACGATGATGAAGACGATAATACAGCTGAAGGTGAAGAAAGTGAGGAAACCCAAGAGGCATATGACAGTGACTCCGCTCATGAACAAGAGGATGATCTAGAGGCATTTCTTACCTCTGATGATAAAGAAGAGCACCACACAAGAAGGACAAATAAACAGGAGAATTCTGTCTCCAGGTCTAAAATAAGAAGGTCAACAGAGGATGGGCGTTCCACACCGAAAATTTTTATATAGTCATTAAAAAAACCCCTTAGTTGTGAAGCTGGCAAATCCGGTATAAAATAGAAGTAACTTAGAAGAAATAGAGGGGGTATGTATTCGTGTCACAAGAGAAATTAGAAAAAGCAACCTTTGCAGGAGGTTGTTTCTGGTGCATGGTGGAGCCTTTTGATGCCCGTCCCGGGATCGAATCGGTTATTTCCGGTTATACGGGTGGCCATAAGGAAAATCCAACCTATGAAGAAGTATGCAGTGAGACAACAGGACATTTTGAAGCCGTACAGATCACCTTTAATCCAGATATTTTTCCCTATAAAGATCTTGTTGAGATATACTGGACATTAATTGATCCAACTGATCCCGGAGGACAATTTAATGATCGAGGAGATTCCTATCGAACGGCCATTTTTTATCATAATGAAGAACAAAAGAGCATTGCTGAACAGTCCAAACGTGAATTAGAAAAGAGCGGAAAATTTTCTAAACCGATTGTTACTGAAATTTTGCCTGCATCAACCTTTTATCCAGCTGAGGACTATCATCAGGATTATTATCAGAAAAATCCTCTTCATTACAAAATGTATAAAAAAGGTTCTGGACGCCAGGATTTCATTGAACAAACCTGGGGAAAACAAAAAAATCTTGATGAACTGAAGAGACAGTTAAATTCAATCCAGTATCAGGTTACACAGGAAAATGGCACTGAGGTTCCTTTTCAGAATGAATATTGGGATCATGAAGAAGAGGGGATTTATGTTGATATTGTATCAGGTGAGCCCTTATTTTCTTCCAGGGATAAGTATGATGCAGGCTGTGGCTGGCCAAGCTTTACGAAACCGATTTATGATAAGCAAGTAAAAGAAAACCTGGATACATCACATGGTATGAGAAGAATGGAAGTGAGAAGTAATTATGCTGACTCTCATTTGGGTCATGTATTTGAAGATGGACCGACCGATAAAGGTGGTCTAAGATATTGTATGAATTCAGCAGCTATGAAATTTATCCCTAAAGATAAAATGGAAGAAAAGGGATACGGTAAACTTTTATACTTGTTTGAGTAAAACGCTGCGGGAAGTATTACTCATGTGAAAAAAGACTGTTCTGAAAAGCGAAAGCGCCAGGCAGCATAAGCAGAAAACATTATGACACGTTTTTGCTCATGTAGTGGATTAATTGATGTCAGCTTTGGACCTATGGAGCCGTAACATGACAACAACCGTGAGTAAAAAAGATTATAAAAATGGGAGGTTTATCTTCATGTGAGGATATGCCCTTCCCTCTATTTATATACATATACTTTAAATAAGAAAGGTGTAGAAAAATGATTCATAAACATTGGGAACACAGGGATACAATTAAGCAAATCGAATGTGTGCATGCGAATGCAAAAAAGTATATCGTTAATAATGTTTTAACGCCAGGCAAGGTATACGATGTAAAAAATGAAACAGAGGAGTTTTACTTTATTATTGATAATTCCGGGAAAATAGGTGGATTTTTTAAGGATTATTTTAAGGAAGTCTAATGTTTCTTCCTAATAATAGAAAGTTTTATCCCTCTGTTTTTATAGAGAGAAAAAATCGTTTTATCCTTACATGTAAATTAGCAGACACAAATGAGCCCATTACCGTACACCTGCAAGACCCTGGTCGTTTGAAAGAGCTACTCATCCCGGAAAATCTCATCTATGTATCATACCATAATGATCCCCAGCGCAAAACTAAATGGACTGCTGAACTAATTACTAGGCCCAATAGTGATGTGCTGATATCTTTACGGTCAACCTTACCGAATCAATTAATTAAACTGGCTCTTCAGGAGAAAGTTTTGCCAGACTTTAGCCATTTAACTTTTAAAAGGCAGGAATATACATTTGGCAAATCAAGATGGGACTTTTTATTAGAAGGAGAAGACCTTCCTTATTTGCTTGAAGTAAAAAGTGTTACAATGGCACAAAATGAAATTGGATACTTCCCAGATGCTCCTACAAAAAGGGGAAAGAAACATGTTGAGGAGCTGATAGAGATTCGGCAACAGGGCACACATTCAACGGGAATTCTTTTTGTATGTCAGCGTGAGGACATTAAACGTCTACAACCTGCAGACTGGATTGATCCGGATTTCTCAACGGTGCTTCGGCATGCGAAAGAAGCTGGCGTGGACATAAAAGCGTTAAGCTGTAAAGTCAGTCTGAAGGGAATCACATTAGAAGAACAAATACCTGTACAAATTTAAAAGGGAGTTGGGAAAATGTTTTATACGATGAAGGGGATTGATCACATTCAATTGGCAGCACCTGCTGGATGTGAGGAAAAAGCTCGAACTTTTTTTGGCAGTATTCTCGGTATGGAAGAAATCGAAAAGCCGGAATCTCTTAAGAAAAATGGGGGCGTATGGTTTCGATGTGGAAATCAGGAATTACATATTGGTGTAGAGGAGGACTTTAACCCTGCACGAAAAGCTCATCCTGCTTTTTACATTGAATATTTACAGTATTTAAGGGACCATCTCGAAAAGCATGACGTACAAGTAAAAACAGATAATCGCCTACCTGGATATCGACGTTTTTATGCTACGGATCCCTTTGGAAATCGACTTGAATTTTTAGAAAAGGAAGTTGGATGAAAAATGAGACCCGGATGGAGCAATAATTCCCGTCCGGATCTTTTTTAGTTACGCTTTATCATTTAGGTTAACAATTATATTAAATGCAAAAAAGACGACCCCTATTAATACAAGTGTACCTCCAACAGCTGAACTAGTAATTAAGGGTATGCTGTTCATGTTTCCTGTTTGTAACATCACTGCTAAAGAAATCATCATGATTGGTAGTCCTACATTGTGTAACCAAAAGTGGATTTTAGCATATACCCTTTCTGTAAGATGCGGAAATAACACATAGATAATTCCAATTAGGGTTAAGGCGGTCCAGCCGAGCAGATTAATATGAACATGTACCCCTGTTAGCGTATATTGATGGGATGTTGACATATAATATCCAATACTAAACCCAATAACAAAATACACTGTCGAAATTTTAATCAGTAATGTCCCCAAAATCATCCAACTCCTTTTTGAAGTATTCAAACTTATTTTATAGAGCTATTCATAATCTGGGAACTATACCAAAGTATAATTTTATGGAGCATTAAGCGTTTTATATATAGAGGCTTGCCAGGAATATGCCAGTAGCTTCCTGATAAATTTCCTCAAATTGACTTAGGGGCAACGGATTTACCCCTTCTCCAAGCTCAACGGTATAGCCGGGGCGTTGCCATTCTTGGATAAACCAATCTTTATATCCAGCATAACTATCTACTGTTCGGATGGGCTCATACCCACTTACTCGTGCGAATTCATTAACAATGGTTTCTGCGACAGCTGGCTCTGATTTTTCAAATCCCCAATAAATCACCTCTCCTTGTGTATGAAAAGCTAATAAGCGGTCAAAATCACGATTAACTGTAAGATCAGCAATGGCATTTGCTTCGGGTTCAGTCAAGGGAGTCTCTCCAGGATAATCTCTAGGAGCTGGTTTTTGTTCTTTACGCTCCTGTTCAATTTCCCATCTTGCAGGGTATTGATTATTCAAGTCGACTCCCCGAATATTTGCCTTCCAATGGGTAAAATCCGAACGACCATTATTAATGTCCAGAACAAGATCTCGATAATATGTTTCCTCAGGAGGACCTTCCAGTACCAGATTGACACCATCAGGATTAACCATTGGAACCACTGATAGTAAAGTCTCATAATATAATGGATGAACATGTAATCCGCGTATAGGCTTTTGATTTGTCAGAGATAGTAAATAATCATTTAAGAAGGTCATCATAATAGGAGTGGTTATCCATTCATTAGCATGAAAGGAGCCATTCCAATGCACTTTTTTTGTTCCGTTTCCAATAACAAGTTCGGGTATCGGTTTACCCATTACCGATTGACCAATTTCAAACAGGGACATAAATGGATAAATATAGGCTAATTGTTGCATGTTTTTAATCAGGTTGTCATACGAATATTCTTGACAGCCATTAACTACACGCCATGTAACTTGTCTTGGTAAAGTGATTTGTTGACCAGTAATCAGGTTGTTAGCCTCCAAATGACGATTGATAAACAAGAGCTGTTGAAAAGCTACATTTTGTTGTTGAGAGATGGTCCACAATGTATCTCCAGATTGAACTGTATAGGTATCAGGAATAAAGCCTGGAATTTTAATCGTTTGACCAATCATTAACTGGTTAGGATTAATGGATGGATTTGAGTCTACAATAAGTTGAAGAGGAAGCCTAAAGATTTGACTATACAACCAGAAATTGTCGCCGGATTGAACGGTAATATTCATGCTGTACCCCCTATATTTTCAAGTCTCACGTAAAATATATGATTAAACATGCTTGATTATTTGTAAAAGAATGAAGAATTATCTCTAAAAAAAGTGATAAAAAAGAGGATTTTAAATTGTGGACATCTAATATCATATAAGTAAGGGGAATTTAACTATAAAGGAGGGCTTATTTTGGCATTTATTATTACTTCGCCGTGTAAGGACGAAAAGTCGGCGGAATGTGTAGAAGTTTGCCCCGTTGAATGTATAGAAGAGGGCGAAGATATGTTCTATATTGATCCGGATATCTGTATTGACTGTGGTGCCTGTGAAGCAGTTTGCCCAGTTGAAGCCATTTATCATGAGGACGATGTTCCTGAAGAGGAAAATGAATATATAGAATTGAATAGAAAATTCTTTCAAGAGTAGATATAAGGGCTGCTTCATCCCACTGAAGCAGTCCTTTTTGTACTCTTAGAAAGTTTTAAAATGGTAGCCAAAGGAGCGGAATAAAGTTGAAGGAAATTGCTTTTTCGGAGCTTGAGGGATTTCGATTAGGACATGCTCAGGACCATGTAGCTTTATCAGGATGTTCGGTTGTGATTTGTGAAGAGGGAGCTATTGGTGGTGTGGATGTTCGAGGAGGCTCGCCCGGCACAAGAGAAACAGATTTATTAGACCCCAATAATCTGGTAGAAGAAGTTCATGCGGTATTTTTGTCAGGTGGCAGCGCTTATGGTTTAAATACAGGTGGGGGGATTATGCAATATTTAGAGGAACAAAAGATTGGATTTGATGTTCAGGTGGCAAGGGTTCCGATTGTAGCTGGGGCCATATTGTTTGATTTACTTCCAGGCAATCCAGCTATTCGTCCAGATCACCAAATGGGATATAAGGCTAGTCAAAATGCCTTTATTAAGCAAGAGGATATGAATGGAAATATTGGTGCTGGAACCGGTGCAACAGTCGGAAAGGCTTTAGGACCTGAATTTGCTATGAAGGGTGGTTTGGGTACCTATGCCGTTCAAATCGGGAGTTTTCAGATTGGTGCTGTAGTTGCTGTGAATTGCTTTGGGGATGTGGTTGATCCAGGGACAGGAGAGATTATCGCAGGTGCTTACGATTCTAATAACAGTACTCTTCTATCTTCAGAAGAAAATCTGCTTTCTCAACTTAATCAATATGAAAAAACGAATCGTTTTAAAGGAAATACGACGATTGGTGTGCTCGTGACGAATGCTAAACTGACAAAAGGACAAGCCAATAAAATTTCTTCAATCACACATGATTCTCTGGCCCGAACTATGCGCCCTTCTCATTCTTTAGTGGATGGAGATACGATTTTCACCATGAGCTCTAATCAAGTTGAAGTGGAATTAAATAGCCTTGGGATGCTTGCTTCAACTGTAATGGAAAAAGCGATTTTGCGTGGAGTTAAAGCTGCAAAAGGTGTAGACGGACTTTTCTCTTATCAAGATATTACGTAACGAGTATAATGATAGAAAAAGGCTATTATCATGCTTGTTTTTTCAGTAAAATTTTTATAAACAGGGGTTTGGGAAAAGGAGTTATAGAAAACAAATGACAACCTACACAAATAAAACAAGTGACAAGAAGTTGAAGACGCTGGCAACGCTATATGAACAATTAGATGAATATGGGGATAAAAAAAGAATAAAGAAGCTTTTGGATCTTTATAAGAAATACCAGGATAAAGAGATGATTATTGGTTTTTCGGGGCATTTTTCTGCAGGTAAATCTTCTATGATTAATCGACTCATTTCCGACGACCTGTTACCTTCAAGTCCCATTCCAACTAGTGCCAACCTTGTAAAAATTAAAAATGCAAACCCTTATACCAAAGTATTCTTTAGGAAAGATGCACCTGTACATTATTCAAGCTTACTTGATATGGATGTGATTAAATCTCTTTGTAGAGATGGAGATACGATTCAACAAATCGAAATCGGAAAACCGATAAATGAGCTCAAGCAAAATGTTTCGATTTTAGATACACCGGGAATTGATTCATCAGATGATGCTGATCGGATGATGACCGAATCAAGTATTCACCTTGTAGATGTATGGTTTTATATTATGGACTACAACCATGTTCAATCGGAAGTAAACCTGGGATTTTTAAAGAATTTACAGTCCCGTGGCAAACCATTTTACATCGTTGTAAACCAAATTGATAAGCATCAGGATGAAGAACTCTCTTTTATGGATTTTAAAAACAGTGTCGACAAAGCACTAAAACAGTGGGATATTAAACCAGAAGCTGTTTATTATACTTCCTTAAAAAATGAAAATCATCCATTAAATCAGTTACATGAGATGAGGGAATTAGTACAAAGCATTACTTCCGGAACAGAAGGTTTGATTGAGGATACGATTAACCATTCTGCTTTCTCTCTTATAAAGGATCATATTGAATATGTAAAAGGGCAGTATAACCAGGAATTAGTGGATCTTCAAAGAAGGTTAGATGAATTTAAAGAAAATGGGTATTCCGAGCAACTGGAAAAGGAAATAGATGAGTCAACGCCATTCCATCAGGAAGCTGAAAATCTATTAAAAAAGAAGCTTCGTGATCTATTTAAAAATGCTTATTTAATGCCTTATGAAAATCGGGAGAAGGCGAAGAGTTTTTTAGAAGCGATGCAGCCGAATTTCAAAATCGGACTTTTAATGGCCAGAAAAAAGACTGAAGCAGAAAGACGAGAGCGTCACGAAACATTTTATCAATCATTAATGGAAACAGCTGAGGTACAATTGACGTCTCACATTCGTGATGTATTACTGGAAATAGCCAGGACTTACCACGTAAGTGATGAAGAGATTCTGCAGGATGTACAAAGCTTTACGATTTCCTATGATTTTAATCGTGTAAAGGACCTTATCAAACAAGGTGCTGAGGTTACCGGAGACTATGTACTGGTATACACGAATGATGTCACAGCTGATTTAACATCATGTACGAAAGATCAGGTTTTATCCATTTGGGAAAAGATGAAGAGCATGATACAAAAATGGGAAAGTGATCAAATAAAGGCAAAACAAGATCAGCTTGAACAACAAAAAGAATATAACTCCATTAAAGAACAAATTCAACAGATTCACCGGACTATTGAAGAACGTTCTCATAGGCTTAAGGAAATTTTTAATGGAAAAGTAATCTCTTCAGAATCACATATTTATAAGATTGAGAAAGTGCTTCACAACATGGAAGAGGGAGTCCAATATGAAAAGACGGTGTCCGATGATATCGTTAATCGAAAAGTATTCAAGGAAGAAGATTCACCTCATCATAATCAAGATTCAATATCCCATCCTCCTTCTGTCCCTGTTGAAGACATGATTCAGCGACTTGGTAAAACCAAAAATGTTATTCATGACATGACTGGGTTTCAGAATCTATATAAAGAATTAGCGCTAAAACAGGAACGAATGAAGAATCGACATTTTACTATAGCCTTGTTTGGTGCATTCAGTGCAGGAAAATCATCTTTTGCCAATGCGTTATTAGGGAATGAAGTTTTGCCTGTTTCTCCTCATCCGACTACAGCGACCATTAATAAGATTAGTCCACCAAATGATGAATACCAACATGGTATGGTTGTTGTAAAAATTAAAAATGAACATCACCTTTTAGAAGACATTAAGCATGCTGGAAAACATATTCCTAATCATTTTACAAAGCTAAGTGAAGCTATGTATTGGCTGGAGTCGGTAGATATAAACCAGTTTGTAGAAGAAAATGAAAAAAAGAATCTGTCCTTTTTACAGGCTCTCCAAAAAGGTTATCAGGAGATGGGTCCATATTTAGATGATCAATTAACCACTCAAATTCAAAATGCATCAAGTTACATTGCAGATGAAACCTATGCCTGTTTTGTAGAATGGGTCGAGTTTTATTATGATTGTAAGTTTACACAAAACGGTATTACGCTAGTGGATACCCCCGGGGCTGACTCTGTAAATGCGAGACATACTGACGTTGCCTTTGAATATATTAAAGACTCGGATGCTATTTTATTTGTTACTTATTATAATCATGCTTTCTCACGAACTGACCGGGAATTTCTCATCCAGCTTGGTCGTGTTAAAGATGTGTTCAGCCTAGATAAAATGTTTTTCATTATTAATGCTAAGGATTTAGCGGATAGTGATGGGGAGTTAGGTCTTGTTCAATCGTATGTTACTGAACAGCTTTCAAATTTTGGTATCCATAACCCAAGAATGTACCCTGTATCCAGTAAGTGGGCATTAAAGGAGAAACAGGTGAACCAGCAGGCTGATTTATCGGGCCTTGCAGACTTTGAACAAGATTTCACAACTTTTATACAGGATGAACTTACAGGGATGATGATATTTTCTGCTCTTCATGATATTAAACGCGTAGTTAGTACGCTGGATGAATATAGAAAACGCGCTTCTATGAGTATAGAAGAAAAACAAATGAAGAAAGATATTTATGAAAAAGATAGAGAGCGAATCCTTAAATGGATGAATGACCTTTCATTTGAACGTCATCAAAAGGCGATAAAACAAGAAATGGAAGAACTTATTTATTATATTAATCAACGGGTATTTCTAAGCTTCTCTGATTTGTTTAAAGAAACGATTAATCCGGCTACTATCAAATCAAATGGAAGAAAAGGGAAGGATGAACTGCAGAAGGCATTTATACAATTGGTTGATTATTTGAATGAAAAATTGATTCGTGAATGGCAGGCAACCGAGCTGCGTATCGAAGCTTTTATGAATAATCAAATAAATAAAATCAATGAGGATCTGCAAAGCCACGAACAAATCGAGGATTATCCCATTACCTTCCAAAAGGATGTTTTTACGGAATTTGAATCACCCGCAATTCAATTAAATATAAGAGATTTTGACTGGCAGCCATTTGAAAAGGTATTTGCTACGTATAAAAGTACGAAATCATTTTTTGAACAAAATAAAAAAGAGCAAATGCAAGAGGCGTTACAAAACTTGCTCAAGCCTATCGTTAAGGAACATCTAAATAAAGAAGGTCATCATGTAATCCAAAATTATTTGAATCAGTGGGAACAAACTATGGGCAATATAAAAACAAGCTGGTATACAACCATTAATCAATATTTTGAAGGTCTATTTTATAGCTTGACAGACGACATTGATTTAACTATGCTAAAGACTCGTTATGAACAGTTAAAGCCTTTGGCTGATATATAAAGGTAGCTTCCCGCGGCTGCCTTTATACACTAGACCACATATTAAAATACCCAAAAAATTTTAATAGTCGGAAATCAAACATTTTGATAGGTTGAACTAGATTTTTTAGGAAAATTCCTTTAAACTTGCTAAAGTATGGAAGTATACTACCTCACGGAAAAAAACAAATGATTGTTGCCCACTTGATGGGATTTAATCGTGGTAAACAGGGTAAATTCAAAGTTCAGGATACATACTAATTGTAGATTAGATATATGTAAGATAGGCAGCATAGGAAAGGATTGAGTCAGATTGACAAATTTTAAAGACTTTAATGTTAGTGAACATACACTACAGGCTATTTCGTCTATGGGGTTTGAAGAAGCCACTCCTATCCAGGCAAAGGCGATTCCTGCAGGATTGGAAGGAAAAGATTTAATTGGACAGGCGCAGACTGGAACGGGTAAAACGACTGCGTTTGGTATTCCACTTGTTGAAAAAGTGGACACCACTAGTGGAAATATTCAAGGTGTCATCTTAGCACCTACTCGTGAACTAGCTGTACAGGTTGCAGAGGAATTAAATCGTATCGGAGCTAAAAAAGGTATTTTTACGTTACCTATTTATGGTGGTCAGGATATTAACCGTCAAATCAAAGCATTAAAAAAACGCCCTCAAATCATATCAGCTACACCTGGTCGTTTAATTGATCATATGAAGAGAAGAACGATCCGTTTAAATCATATTCATACAGTTGTCTTAGATGAAGCAGATGAAATGCTGAACATGGGCTTTATTGATGAAATTGAAGAAATACTCGGAGCGATTAAGTCCGAACATCAGACGATGCTATTTTCGGCGACAATGCCAAATAAAATCGAAGCCCTGGCGCAGAAATTCATGAACAATCCAGTGTTAATACGTACGAAAACAAAAGAAATGACCGTTAAAAATATTGATCAGCATTATATTGATGTGCCCGAAAACCAAAAGTTTGATGTACTTTCCCGCTTATTAGATATTCAATCCCCGGAGCTTGCCATCGTGTTTGGACGGACGAAAAAGCGCGTAGATGAGCTTACAGAAGGTTTGAAGAAGCGTGGTTATTCTGCTGAGGGGATTCATGGTGATTTATCCCAATCGAAGCGAGATCATGTCATTCGTCTGTTTAAGGAACAAACCATTGATATTATGGTTGCTACAGACGTAGCGGCACGTGGATTAGATATTTCAGGGGTAACCCATGTATATAATTTCGATATCCCACAGGATCCCGAAAGCTATGTTCATCGTATTGGTCGTACAGGTAGAGCAGGCAGGAAGGGGTTATCTCTTACACTTGTTACGCCAAGGGAAATTAGTCACTTGCGAGCAATTGAAAATGTGACAAAAACGAAGATTGAACGAAAATCAGTTCCTACTTACAGCGATGTTATTGAAGGAAATAAACAAACAGCCCTTGATCAATTAAGAGAAGCTGCAGAAAGTGATGATATTAAAGAATATAAAACGATGGCGGAAAATCTTTTAAATGATATTGATTCCGTTTCATTAGTCTCAGCAGCGATTAAATTATTAACCAAAGAGCCTGATCGTACCCCTGTTCATTTAACATCGATTGCTCCACTTCGTGTGAAGAAATCAAAAAATAATGGTGGAAACCGGAAACGCTCAAACAATAGAGGCTACAAGGATCGTAAATACAAGGATCGAAACTATAAGGATCGCAAGCCCAGAGATAGAAAACATCAAAAAGACCAGCGGAATAAGAACAAGAAAAACTGGGGATCAAAAGGTAACAAATCATAAAGGAAATAGATAGCTAATGGTAATCGGACCATTAGCTTTTTTCTGTTCATTTTCCCGTTACAAACTATCTTTTCTTCCATAAATCATGATATAATGGGCCATACGTTTCAAGTTTCAAGTTATTGGAGGAAATATAAAACATGCTTAACGTTCAAAATGTGAGTTTACGGTATGGTGATCGTAAGCTATTTGAAGATGTTAATATTAAATTCACGCCTGGTAACTGTTATGGGTTAATTGGTGCTAATGGTGCCGGTAAATCCACTTTTCTCAAAATTTTATCCGGTGAAATAGAAGCGCAGACCGGTGATGTACAAATTACCCCAGGTCAAAGATTAGCCGTTTTAAAACAGGATCATTTTAAGTATGAAGAGGATGAAGTTCTTCAAGTTGTCATAATGGGCCATGAACGTCTATATAAAATCATGCATGAGAAAAATGAAATTTATATGAAGCCCGATTTCTCAGATGAGGATGGAATGAGAGCAGCTGAATTGGAAAGTGAATTTGCTGAGCTTAACGGCTGGGAAGCTGAATCAGATGCTTCTAAGCTATTAACCGGGCTTGGTATAGATGAATCCCTTCATCAGGTGAAAATGGCAGAATTAACAGGTTCTAAAAAGGTAAAAGTTCTTTTAGCTCAAGCGTTATTCGGACAGCCTGATATTTTGCTTCTTGATGAGCCGACAAACCATTTAGATATTAAAGCCGTACAATGGCTGGAGGAGTTTTTGATTAACTTCGAAAATACTGTAATCGTGGTATCCCATGACCGTCACTTTTTAAATAAAGTTTGTACACATATTACGGACATTGATTATGGAAAAATCGAATTATATGTAGGTAACTATGACTTTTGGTATGAATCGAGTCAGTTAGCCAAAAAAATGGCAGAAGAGGAAAACAAGAAGAAAGAAGATAAAATTAAAGAACTGGAATCCTTTATTGCACGTTTTAGTGCAAATGCTTCTAAATCTAAGCAGGCAACTTCAAGGAAAAAGCTTTTGGATAAAATTACGCTCGACGATATAAAGCCTTCTTCAAGAAGATACCCGTATATAGACTTTAAACCAAACAGAGAAATTGGGAATGATGTTTTATTTGTTGAAGGTATAAGTAAAACGATTGATGGGGAAAAGGTTCTGGACAATGTCAGTTTTACACTGAAACGAGATGATAAAGTCGCATTAGTTGGGGATAATGAAAGAGCAAATACAGTCCTCCTGCAAATATTAATGGGGGAAATAGAGCCAGATGAAGGATCCTTTAAATGGGGTGTTACCACGTCTCAAAGCTATTTTCCAAAGGATAACGCTCCATATTTTGAAAATAATGATCAGGACCTTGTCAATTGGTTGCGTCAGTACTCCCCGGAAGATCAGACAGAGACTTTCTTAAGAAGCTTTCTTGGCCGAATGCTCTTTTCAGGTGAAGAAGCAATGAAAAAGGCTAATGTCCTTTCTGGCGGTGAAAAAGTTCGCTGCATGCTTTCGAAAATGATGTTAAGCGGGGCTAACGTTTTATTATTTGATGAGCCGACAAACCACCTTGATTTAGAATCAATTACAGCATTAAATAATGGGTTAATCAAATTTAATGGTGTACTTTTATTCACTTCCCATGACCATCAATTTATTCAATCACTTGCCAATCGTATTATTGATATAAGACCAGATGGAGTGCTTGACAAAGAGATGACCTATGATGAATATCTCGAGTATCAGGGAGTAAACATAGGCTAACCAGCTATTAATAGAGCTACTTATTATATAGGTAGCTCTTTTCTATATGATATTTACATCTTTGTTAAAAAAAGGTAAGATTAAATCATAAATTGTAAAAATGGGGAGTTTTTTGCATGATGGAAACGCTTCCATATCTTTTGAATAATGTATTGTTTATTATCTTACCGATTCTGTGCTACCTATTATTTTTTAGTGAGGAGGAAACATCTCGTTATTCAAGGATTTTATCCAAATTTTCCATTTTCCTGACTATCGCTTTAATTCTTACCATCATATTCCCCGCAGTCTATTCTGATGAATTTTACTATGATTTAAGAATTGTTCCGATTATGATGGCTGTATTGTATGGTCCCCGATTATTAGGTGTCGGTATAACGCTCATCATGTTAGTGATTACATTGATCTTCCAATACCCTGACTTCTACCCCGATTTAGGGAACTATATCATTGCTGTTGCGATATTATTTTGGGTAAAGAAATACTATCTTAAAGCGGAATTAATAGCAAAAATCATGATGGTTACCCTCTTTTATCTATTAATCTCAATTACTCGAGGAATCTATCTCATCCATATTGATCAATCTCAGCAATTACCTCTGTTAATCATACTTTCTTTTATTACATGGTTTACAATCTTAGCTGTTTTGTTACTTATTGAACATATGGAAAAACAAGCACAGTTAAAACGTGAATTGAGACATATAGAAAAAGTTGATGCAGTCGGTCAGTTAGCTGCTTCGGTTACACATGAAGTAAAAAATCCCTTAACAACTGTTAAAGGATTTCTGCAGATTCTGTATGAAAAAGATTATATAAAAGAAAAAGATAAGTCTTACATGAAAATATCCATAGATGAATTGGGCCGGGCTGAATATATAATAAAAAACTATTTATCTTTATCAAAACCTAAAGAAAATCCATATGGAAAGGTTGATATCTCTTCAGTACTACATGACCTCACGAATCTTATGTCAACCTATAAGCATCAACATCCTATTCAGATGGTTACATCGATTGAACCAATTTTGTTCGTTAAGGGCATTAAGTATGAAGTTCAACAGGTGCTACTAAATATTGTAAAGAACGGTTTTGAAGCCATGAACGAACAAGGGGGACAATTATACATAAAAGCAATGAGAAGAGATCCTTTTGTTGTCATTACAGTGAAGGATCAAGGCAAAGGAATTGCAAAAGAGGATTTAAAGAAAATTGGCGAATCCTATTTTTCCACAAAGGATTATGGTACCGGACTTGGTCTAAGTGTTAGTTTTGAAATTGTTAAACGAATGGGTGGAAGAATTACTGTTCATAGCGAATTGGGTTACGGCACTATATTCACAATCGAGCTTCCCTTAGTAGATGATTAAACAAGTTCTTTTCTTTCCTATTAATCTACTTTCTTTTACAATAATAGGAGTAGTTTCTTTATGGAAAGGAAGTATAAAATGGACTATATTTTCACCTCTGCAAATCCCATGTTGCTCTTTTTAGCTATTGTTTTAACCTTTATGGCTTCCTATACGGCCCTGGACTTATTTACGCTTATTCGTTCATCTGACCGGAATAAAGAGTTTTTATTTTTAGGCGGAATTACTTCCATGGGGATTGGAATATGGGTAATGAATGTACTTGTTACCTTTACCATTAATACGGTCGATTTGTCCGATTATAATATACCGCTTGAGATACTTTCGGTTTTATTGGGTATTATTTTTATTGGAATCGCTTTTTATAATCTTGTTGCAAGAGCATATCGATTATCGCGTCTTTTTACCAGCAGTTTTTTTCTTACGTTGGCCGTTTTTTGCTTCCATGTTCTAGGTGTTTATTCCATGAACTATACGATGTCTTTTAGTCCTTTTATTTTGTTTATATCACTTGTTATGATTTTTGTTTCGTTTTTATTTTCACTATGGCTCCTTTTTTCAAAGAAGTATTCCTATAATAGGAGAGGATGGTTACGGCCAGTAAGTACATTAATTATTACGCTTGCCATTATCGAAGGCTATTTTCTTCTCTCAAGGGCATCAAGTTTTTATAATCCTGAACAAATAACAGAAGAAGGTATTCGCTTAGAGGAATCTTTTGTCTTTTATGTAATCCTTTTTATGTCGGTTTTAATTTTAACCGGATTAATTGTAACTAGTACATTGGTAAGTAAACGTCTGGCTTCCAGTTACACAAATTTACAGGATATCTATACGGCATTAGATGCATCATCTATTGTCGCGATTACTGATGAGGATGGGACGATTACATATGCAAATGATAAATTCGCGGATATTTCAAAATATAGTAAAGACGAACTTATAGGCAGTAGTCATAATCTATTAAAATCAGGTAACCACTCTAATCAATTTTTTGAAAATATGTGGAGCACAATAACAAAGGGAAGGATTTGGAAAGGAGAAATTTGTAACCGAGCTAAAGATGGCACCCTTTACTGGGTAGATACGACCATCGTACCCTTTGTAAACAAGAATCGAAAGCCATCCCAATACGTTTCGATTCGTACGGATATTACGAATCGAAAATTGGCAGAAGAACAACTGAAAAGTTCTCTTAAGGAAAACAAGGATTTTAAATTTGCCCTTGATCAATCTTCTATAGTTGCAATTACAGACAAACGTGGAAAAATTATTTATGCTAATGATAAGTTTTGCGAGATTTCAAAATATTCCCATGAAGAGTTGATAGGTCAGGATCATCGAATATTAAATTCAGGCTATCATCCTAAAACCTTTTTCAAAGATTTATGGAGAACCATCGGCACAGGTCATGTGTGGAAAGGAGAAATTTGTAACAGGGCAAAGGACGGTTCCATCTATTGGGTAAATACAACAATTGTTCCTTTCCTGGATGAAAATAATAAGCCCTATCAATATATTGCCATTCGGACGGATATAACGGAACGAAAGCGTACAGAAGAATATTTACACCGTCAGGACAAATTAGCAGCTGTAGGACAATTAGCAGCGGGAGTTGCACATGAAATACGAAATCCATTAACTTTTATGCAGGGTTATGCAGAATTTCTCGCAATAGATGAACAGGATGAGCAAAGGCAAGAATTTTTAGAGATTATATTAGATGAAATTAATCGAGTTGATTTGATTGTGGAAGACTTTATGGTTTTAGCTAAGCCTAAAGATTTAACCATGGAAGTCAAAAATCTGGTTTCCACTGTGGAAAATGTTCTTTCTTTATTGGACTATGACGCACGAAAGCAAAATGTTTCAGTAGCATTTCAGGCTGATAAAGAAGAAATGAAGGTGGTCATGGATGAAAATCGTATGAAACAGGTTATTCTTAACCTAGTAAAAAATGCGATTGAGGCTATGCCTGAAGGTGGAAACTTACAGCTAGATATGGATTATGTCCAGGAGAAGGATGAAACATTTGTACATGTAGCTATAGCAGATAATGGAATTGGTATTTCTGAACAAAACCTTAAAAAGATTTCAGACCCATTTTATACAACAAAAGAAAACGGTAATGGATTAGGCTTAATGATTAGTTATAAGATTGTAGAAAATCATAAGGGTAAAATAGATGTAGATAGTGTTGATGGTGAAGGTACAACCTTTCACATATTCATTCCACAGAAGGAAGATTAAAGTATACCGTCCAGAGCATATCTGGACGGATTCTTTTACAAATTTTGATTTTGCTGTTTTATTTCATCTGCACCAAGGGTTTTATTGGCAGATTCAATTCGCTTGTGTTCATCTACAGAATCACCGGGGTAGGTCTCCTGGTCATCGTGAAAGGGATCGTAGGTTTGGACATTAAGTTCTTCTTGTTTGGGTGCATTTGTTTCGATATTATCTCGTTTTTTCTTTGTCATAAATTATCACTCCTTACGCTTTATTACATTTTAAGTTTTCACAAACCGGAGAATTTTATAAATAACAAGTTAACGTGTGATGTATGTATCATGTTTTGTACGAATAATCATTATATTGTGCAGGAAGAAATGCAAACCGTTAATCATGATGATCAAGAGGCATTAGCAATTGATGAAAAAATTGCGAATAAATTCGTTACCTTAAATAGACAGATAATGAATGGTGACTAAAGGGTAAACCAGTTTTGAATAGGAGTGTTGCAATGAAAACAAAATTTTCTGGAGTTGTGTTAGCGGGCGGAAAGTCAAGGCGGTTCGGTTCCCCCAAGGCCTTTGCAAAAAAAGGAAAAAAAGCTTTTTATCAATATTCTTTGGATGCTTTATCTCCCTTAGTTGATGAGCTCATTATTGTTACCAATCCATCCCTTTTTCCTGGCTTTGATAGACAATATATAAATAATCTTAGTATTGTAAATGATCATCCAGATGTTCAGGCAAAGGGACCGCTCTCAGGTCTATGGACGGCAATGAATATAAAAGCTGCCGATTGGTATATCGTTCTTCCGGTTGATGTACCTTTTATGGAAACCCGTATATTAGAAAGAATAAAAAAACACGGAGATAGCGAAGTCGATGCCATTATTCCAATTGTCTCTCATAGAAAGCAGCCGTTAATAGCCATTTACTCACATCAAATAAAAAACAAAATAAAAGATTGCTTAGAATCAGACAACTATTCTGTTGATCAAGTACTAAGCCGATGTAAGGTAAAATATATTCATATAGAAGAAGAGCAACCCTTTTACAATATAAATAAACCCGATGATTATAATACATATATTTCAAGATAGAAAAGGAAGATATCCTTTTAAGACTGAATTTATGGCCGTTAGGATGGTGGAAGATGAAAAGGCTCATGTTAACCATATTCACTAGCATCGTAATAATTACAGGATGCTCTGCGGAAAACAAGGCAGATAAAACGGAAATAACAGTTTCAGCTGCTTCAAGCATGACGGATTGTTTACAAGAATTAAAGAATGCCTTTGAAAACGAGTATCCATCGATAAAAATTCATTACAATTTTGGCGGTTCAGGCTCACTTCGGAGACAAATCGAACAAGAAGCCCCCATTGATTTATTTTTTTCGGCTTCAGAAAGGGACTATCAAAAAGTTATGGATAAGGATTTTGTAAAAAAAGGAGATTATCTATTTGGGAATTCTTTAGTCCTAATCAAGTCAGATCAAACTTCAGTGAACTCTATAGAGGAACTTCTGAAACAGGATGGGAAAATGGCGATTGGGACACCAGAATCGGTACCAGCAGGAACCTATGCTAAGGAAGCCTTAAAGAGCTGGGGAAAGTGGAATGAGCTAAAAGCAACCCTGGTCTATACGAAGGATGTAGCACAAGTATTAACCTTAGTAAACGAAGGTGCAGCAGATCTTGGTATAGTCTATAATAGTGATATGAAAAGAGCGAAAAATGTTACCGTACTAAAAGCAATTGATGCTGATCTTCATACATCCATTGGATACTACCTGGCAGTTATAAAAGATCAGTTACCAAAAGAGGAAGAAATTGTACAAGCGAAGGATACCTTTTATAAATTTGCTTTATCTGATACAGCAAAAGAGGTTTATAAGAAGTATGGATTTACAGTTGAAAAATAGGTGATAGAAATGGAATGGACCTGGCATCCCGTTAAAATGTCATTTCTGGCAGCTACTGCTGGAACAATCATTACTTTAAGTGCAGCTATACTAATCGCTCATTTTATGGTTAAAAGGAGAAGGAGAGGGGAGGCAATACTTGAAACCATCCTATTTCTTCCACTTGTTTTGCCGCCAACTGTTATCGGCTTTATACTTGTTGTCATCTTTGGCAGCAAAAGTTCGGTTGGCAGGTTAATTGAATATTTTACAGGAAGCAGTGTACTGTTTACGGCACTAGCTGCCATTATAGCAGCTTCGGTAGTTGCTTTCCCGCTCATGTATCAGTCTATCAAAACAGGTTTTTTATCGGTAGATTCCAATATTTTGGACGCAGCAGAAGTTGATGGTGCATCAAACTGGAAGCAGTTCATAAAAATTATTATCCCATTATCAACGCGTTCCATTCTTACGGGTATTATTCTTGGCTTTACAAGAGGATTTGGGGAATTTGGTGCTACGTTAATGTTTGCAGGTAATATACCCGGCAAAACCCAGACGATTCCTACTGCAATATATCTTGCAATAGAAACAGGAGCCACACGCATCGCCTGGTATTATGCATTAATTAGTATAGGATTTTCATTTCTTTTACTTTTGATGGTGAAATTAACCGGGAAACAATAGTGTAACAGTAAAAATCAGGGTCTTTAATAAACGTTTTAAGCTTTTTGCTTAAAGCGTTTTTTGTTTCTAGGAACAAGTTGTTCAATGATAAGAGTGAAAAAATGAATACTAAAAGTCATTTTGGGGTAGATAATGTAATTTAAATTTCATATAATGTTATAAAAAGAAAATAATATTTCATTTAAAAAGGAGAATGAACAAATTGTTAAATCGAGAGGCTTCTGTAGTTTCAGTTGCAAATCGTAAGTCCAGAGAATTATATGAGCGTGCATGTGAGGTTATGCCAGGTGGAGTGACAGCCAACATTAAGTATTTTGAACCCCACCCCATCATGATGGAGAAAGGAAAAGGAAGCAAATTATATGACGTTGATGGAAAGGAATATATAGATTTCTTATTAAGTTATGGAGCATTGATTCATGGTCATGGTTATGAACCAGTTATGCAGGCAGTATATAATCAAATGACAAATCAGGGTACCACTATTTTCGGAACACCTCATTTTCTTGAAATAAAAATGGCTGAGAAATTAATTGACCTATATCCGGGCATTGAAATGGTAAGGTATACGAATTCAGGATTGGAAGCAACTATATTAGCGGTTCGAGCGGGTATGGCATATACTGGGAAAGAAAAAATAGCTAAATTTGAAGGACATTATCATGGAGGTTCCAATCAATTTTTAGTAAGTGTAAATCCGGATCTGGATAAAATAGGTTCTCAGAATGAACCAAGGTCTATTCCAGAATCTACAGGGATTCCGGATTACTTTGTTGAGAATACGGTTATATTACCCTTTAACGATCTAGCTGCTACAGACCAGATTTTGCGGAAGCATGCTAAGGAATTATCTGCTGTTATTCTTGAACCTGTTCAGGGAGGATTCATTCCAGCTGATGAAGAATTTATTAAGGGACTACGAAAAATTACGGAGGAACTGGATATCCTTCTCATTTTTGATGAGGTTAAGACAGGGTTTCGGACTTCACTTGGGGGATGCCAGGAAGTATATGGTGTAAAGCCTGATTTGACTGCTTTAGGAAAGGTTCTTGGTGGTGGATTTCCTGTTGGGGCAGTTGGTGGCCGAAAAGATGTCATGATGATTAGTGCACCAAATGGTGGTCGTGATATATTAAGCGCAGGAAACAAAGATAAAGGAAAAGATGTTTTATTTCACAGTGGTACCTATAACGGTCATCCTACTGTATTGGCAGCAGGTCTTGCTACAATAGAAGCGTTAGAGAATGGTCAAACCATTGATCAATTATTTGAACGGACCCGTTTTTTACGTAATCAATTAGAAGCGGTTTATAAACGTCAAGGTATTGATATGCAGACGATTGGAATGGGCAGTATCTTTAATCTTGTTTTAACAAATGAGGATGTAAAAAATTATCGGGATTTACAAAAAGCAAATATGACCTTGCGAAAAATGATTGATAAAGAATTGCTTCAAAAAGGAATTTATACGAAGCCGTTAAATCGTTATTCCATGTCGACTGTTCATACGGATGAAGACATCGCAAAAACTGTTGAATTGCATGAGGATGCATTGAAGAATTTAAGGAGGTAACGAACAATGGGCAATGTTTATCAATCAATTGCTGAAAAAATTCCAGAGATGAGTAAGGCGCAAAAAAAGATTGGAGAATATATTTTACAAAACCCCAATCATGTACCTTTTTTAACAGTTGGCAAACTTGCCCAAATCACCTCTGTAAGTGAAGCGACCGTTGTAAGATTTGCAACGTTTCTTGGATTTTCAGGCTTTCCGGAGATGCAGCAGGCTATGCAGGATTCTTTACAAAAACAACTGACAACAACTGAACGATTGAAAATGAGTTCACAAGTATACGATGATAAGGAAAAGTGGCTGTATAACATTTTTCAGGATGACCTTTCTAACATACGTTCAACCATGGAAAATCTGGATATAAAAGCCTTTCAGAAAGCAGTTGACCAGCTTTTGAAAGCAAAAAACATTTATATCGTGGCAAGTCGCAGTGCGGTTTCTTTGGGGATGTTTATGGAATATTATCTTCGTATTATGCGAAATCATGTAGAATTTATTTCATCAGTCGAACTTATTCCTGAAAAGTTTTATCATTTGGATGAACATGACGTTGTGGTTGGCATCAGTTTTCCTCGTTATACCCAATCCACGTTAAGAATGTTCTCTTTCGCAAGGGAAAGGGGTGCCACCACCATTGCTATTACCGATAATCTTTTATCCCCAATGGTACCGATTGCAGACGTTCCGTTAACGGCATCAAGCAGGTTACCATCGTTTATTGATTCCTTTGTTGCTCCGTTAAGCTTAATGAATGCCTTGATTACCCAAATAGGAAACAGTAAACAAGTAGATATCAGCCAAAAATTGGATCATTTAGAGAATATGTGGGATTATTTAGACATATTTCATAGGAAGAGTCAAGATTGATAGGTGAGGGGGGAAGATAATGAAGGACTATCATTGCTGTGCAACGTGTATACATTTTCTGGTGAAAAAGGAAGAGGATACAATCTTAATGAAATGTAAACGTCTTGGTTATCATACAAAATCTTATTATCAATTTGATTGCTGGGATCCTAAGCCCAGAATCCGTGAACTGATGAATAAATAAAATTAGGGGGGGAGGAAAACTCGAGTATTCAGCACGTAAAGAGGTAGCTGGAAGTGACGTACACTTAGCAATTAAAGATGATAAAATACGAATTATGAATCAGACATGCAAATGGGCATGTCTTTTTTACATATAAAGAGGTTTTTCACAGGCTGATAATAAATAAAGAGTAAAACGTTGGGGATATGTAAGATAGAAGTAACAATAGTAGACCAATCTTCCTTTTACATGTCTGTGTTCTAAAAGATTATTGCTTTGCCTGCTCGAGGTAAAATACACTACGCATTCCGCAAGTAAGCGGTAAGCTCGGGCATTTTACATAGTCGAATAACAAAAAATGGAAACATAGTTGCCGACTGCAATTGGTAACCTAAAAGAGAACCATAAATTTATGATTATGGGAAAGGAGCATGACCATGGGTAGAGGCCAGAGACATAAACCGAGGGATAAAAATAAACAGAAATTACCTCAAACCCCTAGAAGAGATATTGCTTCTGATGGCCGTGACATTGAATTTTCTCAGGAATTAGCAGATCACGATGATCTTGTGGCCAAGGAACGTTCAAACGCAGCAGATAGAAGAGCTAAAGGGAAGAAATAATATAAAAAAAGAGGGGAATCAACCCGGTTCCCCTCTTTTTAAAAGGAAGGATAAAAAATGGAATCTTATCAAGGGCAATTAATAAAGGGTGAGTTTTCTAAACTGGAGAATGAATTTATTATACAGGAAATTAAACATATGGAAACACAGTCCATTCTCCAATCTTACCAGATTCAAACGCTATATCAATATTTGTTAAAACAAGTTCAGGAAGAGGAATCCTGTGTGATTACCGTAAATGATCAAATGCCAATGCATCTAAACGAAAAGGATACGGAAATGTTACTTCAAGATTTAGATAAACTCATTCATCGTATGCATATTCACTAAATTAGCCAGATTGTATAATTAGTTTCTTTAAGATGCTTGCGAACTGATTCGGCATATCATTCAGATTCTCAATCATGAGATAGTGCTGATTGTACATGGATTCCATTATTTGTTCCTGTTGTTCGTTTTGATGATCCATTTGAATTCCTATCGGGCGTACTCTTTTTCTTTCAAGCTCCTGAATGGCTTCTTTCGTATCCATAATTCCGTTCTGGAAGTAATTAAACGCAGCAGGTTTACCATCTGTTAATATTAATAAAAATTTATATTGCTCCCTCTGCTTTGAAAGCTTGTGACCTGCGTATCTGATAGCAAAACCATCACGGTTATCCTCTTCAGGCTGAAGCTGCATGATATGAGGGCCAGTTGATTTTTGTAGGCTATTTTCAAATGAAATAACTTCATGAAAATAGTTTGGCTGATAGTGTTCATCACTGTCCAGTCCATCCTCCCAGAATCCTGTTACCGAATGGGGGATTTTAAGCTGTTTTAACGTTTCGTGAAAGAGGACAATGGTTTCTTTTGTTTGCTCCATTTTGTTCATCATGGAAGAAGAGCAATCAACCAGTAAGGAAAACGTACAGTCAAACGTAATATCCTCATCTTTTTTTACAAACATCTTTGGATTATCCTCTGTTAAGAATCGAACAAGTTTTTTGTCCAGCTTTCCATAATGCAAATTCCGATAATGGTTTTCTTTTTTACGGTCAAGAAGGTCGGTGAGTAATTTCACAAGCTTTTTCTTTTCTAAGGCTACTTTTTGGCTAACGTCCTCATATTTCGTCTGATCCAAGTCGGTGACTGCTTCTACGTCTTTTTCAATCGCTACGGCATACCGGTTTGCTTTTCCTTTATTGAAAGATCCTTCTTCTTCCTCTTGAATTTGATCGTTCGAAGCCTCTGCATGATCGTTTAAGTCTGCCTGCTGAGATTGTCCCTGAACGCTTGCCATCACCTGATCTGTAGATTCACTTTCTCTCGGAGTTTTTGTAAATTTCGTATCTTGATGCTCTCCGTCTACGTCATCAAATTGAAGGAAAGTTTCTTTTGTTTCTTTCTTACGTTTCCTGCTCCAGGTAGGTAACAGTTCATCTATCGATTCATCTTCTTCATCCTGTATTTTATCAGTGTCCTTTATTTTGGGTAACGTAAAATAGTCATTAATCATATCTATATTTACATATTCTTCAACCATTTCATATATATTCCACACTAGATCAATCACTTCTGCTGTATTTTGACATTCAATAGTGGTGAAGAGTCGTGTTTTTAAGTTTGTAAGGGTTGCTTCCGGAATGTTCAAAATCGTTTCCTCAAACACGTTTATACCTTGAAGGAGAGTCAAAGACAAATAACAAAAGAGTGTATCTGAATCAAAACCTCTCGTACGGTTTACTTTTAATTGGTCCCAAAAAAACTGTGCATACTGCTCTCTCCGGTATTGAAAGGATTTACTTGTTCCAGGTCGTAGGGCCATGATTTTCTCTTCCAGACGTAAATCCTCTAAAAAAGCAGCCAGCTGTTTAGCAAATGCGGGTAATCGGCTGTTTTGGTTTTGATTTAAAAAGGTGACAAATGCCTGGCGGTCACTATATTGATAGTTCCCTAAGGCACGTAAATAAAGATCACTTTTTTCACCCAGATGCCTTGGAGTTGTACGGTTTTCCCAAAAACTGCTAATCGTAACTTTTGGGGTGTGAATGTCTAAAAAGGAAACTTGGTTATACTGAATATCCACATCCTTCTTCATAAACGAGAAAGCTAAGTCTTTTAACTGCATAAACATGAAATAATTAGTTTCTTTTTCAATAAAGCTCATGGAAATCATTCCTTAAAGTAGGTTTCAGCTAGATTTAACACAAAGTTTTTTTCCCGTTCATCTTCTAACTTTTCAGCAATGGCATGTTCTATGGCGGTTAGGGGGGATAAATAAACAGCTAAATCGCAGGCATCTAACAAAGCTCTGGTTGAAGCCGCTTCTTCTGCAATTTTACCTTTTTTCGTTTCCTTAATTAATTCTTCAGAGAGCTTAAGCATATAATCGATAATCTGTTCATCTTCCAAGTTGGTTTGCTCATTTATGACTTTTTTCAAAGGATCTCCCATTAAATAAGAAACCTGGAATATGACAAAACGGTTTTTTAAGGCTTCATTTAATGGTGTTGTACCAATATAGCCTTCATTAATGGCTGCGATAACTCTAAAATCTTTATGGGCTGTAATCACTTCGTTTGTAAATGGATTGGTTATCGTTCTTCGATAATCCAATACCCCATTTAATATCGGAAGGGTCTCGGGTCTTGCCATATTAATTTCATCAATATATAAGATACGACCATTTTTCATCGCTTGGATTACCGGACCTTCTACAAACTCAATGACCGATTTTCCATTCTTTTCCTTGATCGTTTTAAAGCCTAATAAGCTTTCTGCATCTAAGTCAACAGAACAATTAATGCTGTGCATGGGTTTTTGATATAAAGTGGCCAGGGATTCGGCTAACTTGGTCTTACCACTTCCGGTAGGTCCTTTAAGCAGGATATTTTTACTCATGTAAAAGGTAATGGCTGTTTTACGAACCAAATCTTCTGTCTCAATATATCCCCCTTTAGTATTTAAATGGTCAATTTCCTGGTTTTGGTGATTTTGATTTTGTTCAATATAGTCCATAATCTCTTTTGGTAATTCTGTAATCATGTGTATACTCCTTTGCATTTCCGGATATAAAGTACGGTATTATTGTATGTGTTTTTAAAGCTTGAGTAAATCATTTAACTTATAAATTGTGTTTCCACGAACGATAATGTATGTAGAAACCCATGCACGTTAATGCATGGGTTAAAACGGGTTTAGTAAGGTCTTGAGTCACGACTGTTATGTTCTGCTTGTTTCGGGGCTTGTTCTGCGTCTTGTGCGCCTAGTGGATTTTGACTGGTACTTCCTTCTTTTTTCATCTTTTTAGCTTCTTCAAGGCCTTCACGCAACCGCTGGCCGTATTCCTCATCCGCTTCTTCTGCAAGAGAAATCATATTTTCCTGGATTCGTTTGTCGCATTCAGATAGGTCACCGACTAAGTTTTTAATTAATTCATCCTTTTCCCAATCCTCAAACCAGCGATAGGTTTCTCCGGCTTGTTTCGTTACTTCTTTGCGATCAATGGCCTCACGTACTAAATTGCCTTCTACTTTAGGCGTATATTCTTTGCCAAACTGCTCAGCTTCTTTTAAGCCGTCGAACGTAGAAGGCTCATAATTGATATGTGGATTCTGTTTTGGTCCTTTATCACTTTCATGACGAAGCTGACCACCTTCCTGGTTGGTTGCTACCCGTTTTTTGGCTGAATTAATGGGCAGCTGTAAGTAGTTTGCTCCAACACGGTAGCGTTGGGTATCTGAATAAGAGAAGGTACGTCCCTGGAGCATTTTATCGTCTGAGAAATCAAGTCCATCTACAAGAACTCCTGTACCAAAGGCAGCCTGCTCCACTTCCTCAAAAAAGTTTTCGGGATTTTTGTTAAGCACCATTTTTCCAACAGGTAACCAAGGGAACTGCTCTTCAGGCCAAAGTTTCGTATCATCCAGGGGATCAAAGTCAAGTTCAGAGTGTTCATCATCACTCATAATTTGCACAAATAACTCCCATTCAGGGTAATCGCCTTTTTCTATGGCATCATATAAATCCTGAGTAGCGTGGTTGAAATTTTCCCCCTGTATTTTCTTTGCTTCCTCAACGGTTAAATTTTTAATTCCTTGTTTTGGTTCCCAATGATATTTAACTAAAACGGCTTCACCATCTTTATTCACCCATTTATACGTATTTACTCCTGAACCCTGCATTTGACGATAATTGGCGGGTATCCCCCAAGGTGAATAGACAAAGGTGACCATATGAAAGCTTTCCGGAGAGTTCGAGCAAAAATCGAAAAAACGTTGGCTATCCTGAATATTTGTAACGGGATCTGGTCTAAACGCATGTATCATATCAGGAAATTTCATGGCATCACGAATAAAGAAGATTTTCAAGTTATTTCCAACCAAATCCCAATTTCCATCCTCTGTATAAAATTTTACCGCAAAGCCTCGAGGATCACGCACGGTTTCTGGTGAATGCTTTCCATGAACAACTGTTGAAAATCGAACAAATACGGGAGTTTGTTTTCCCTTTTCCTGAAAGACTTTAGCTCTGGTATATTTAGATATAGGCTCTTCTCCCACTGTACCATAAGATTCAAAATATCCATGAGCACCTGCGCCCCGTGCGTGAACAATACGCTCAGGTACTTTTTCCCGGTCAAAATGACTAATTTTTTCGATAAAGTCATAGTTCTCTAAAGTTGCAGGACCACGGTTTCCAACTGTCCGAATGTCCTGATTATTTGTAACCGGATGTCCTTGTCTAGTAGTTAAAGAGTCATCGTTTTCCATATGGGTTTCGTTATTCGGATTTTTATCTTTATCCACTGTAAATCGCCTCTCTTCTAATAGAATGGTTTATCATTTGATATCTTTCCATAAGTTTTAAAATTTCATGTAAGAAAATGGTGTGAATTGGACAGTTGGAAATTAACGGGTTTACAACTGATGTGTATCAATCGGTTGTCTTTTATGTATCGATCTTAACAGGCTATATAAAGCAAACATGATGTACATAAAGATAAAAATCCATTATAATAATAAAAAAGCATTTAATCTGAAAAGGGATGAGATCATTGAATGCTAGCCAAGCCATTGAAATACTTAAGGAAAATGGATATAAACAAACGAAACAACGAGAAATGCTTATTCAAATATTTGAAAGCAAGGAAAAGGATCAATACTTTCCAGTTAAAGATATATTAGAGGAATTTCAGCATGAATTTCCTGGAGCAAGTTATAATACCGTTTACCGAAATTTATATACTCTTGTGGATTTAGATATTTTAGAATCGACCACCTTACATGGTGAGCAGCTCTTTCGGTTGCATTGTGATACGGATGGACATCACCACCATTTTATCTGTACAAGTTGCGGACGAACCAAACCTGTTGAAGTTTGCGCGATTGATCAAGTCAATCAATCATTACCCGGTTATGAAATCAAAAATCACAAGTTTGAAGTATATGGAACATGTCCACAATGTAAGTAAACAGGGAATGAATTCCCTGTTTTTTCTTGCCTTTAGACAGATAATGAATAAATTCTCCTAAATCGTAATCTTTACATTTACAAATAGTAATGATTACGATATAATTTTCATGGCAACTAAAGGAGAGGGGAAATAACAATGATGAAACGGGGACGGTTTTTAGCCATTTTCATCCTATCAATACTCATTTTGACCGCATGCAGTAATGACACGAATTCAACCAAAAATCAGGATGAAAAAATCAATATCTACACAACCTTATTTCCTATAGAGGACTTTGCTAAAAAAATTGGAGGGGAATACGTAGAAGTAACGAATCTCTTATCTGAAGGAATGAATCCTCATACGTATGAACCGACATCGAAAACGATTGTTGATATCGCAAAAAGTGACTTATTCATGTATAGTGGAGCTGGTTTGGAAGCTTATGCGAAAAAAATATCCGACGCTGTAGAAACGGAAGAAGTTATGGTTGTGGAGGCATCCGAAGGGATTGATACTCATCATCATGGACACGGAAACGAAGTTCCTGTGTCCAAACCGGTTCATGAAGAGAATGAGGAAACAAATCATCAAAACAATCATAATCATGGTGATATCGACCCGCATGTATGGCTGGATCCATTAAAGGCCATCAATATAGCGGAAAATATTAAAGAATCTCTTATAACTTTACAACCAGAGCATCAAAAGGATTTTGAAAACAATTTTCAGGAATTAAAGTCTAATCTGGAAGCATTAGATACGAAATTTCATGAGGTTATTAATCAGGCTGAGCGGAAGGAAATTTTAGTATCCCACGCAGCGTACGGGTATTGGAAGGAAGCCTATGGAATTGAACAGATTGCGATTTCTGGTATCAATGAAAACAGTGAACTATCACAAAAGGAAATATCAAACATTATAAAAGATATCGAACAACAAAATATTGACTATATTCTTTTTGAGGAAATGTCTGTATCAAAAGTAGCTCAATTAATTCAAAAAGAGGTCGATGCAACTGTCCTGCCTATCCATAACCTTTCTGTTCGTACTGATGAAGAGGTTAAGAATAAGGATGATTATTTTAGTCTAATGAGAAAAAATTTAGAGTCTTTATCAACAGCGTTAAATAACTAAAATTCTTAAAGTCTAGTAGCTTCAAACTAGGCTTTTTTTAATAGGCTATCTGCAGCAGGTGAAATACACTGCGCTTTATGCCGTTAGTGCTTTCAGTTTCCTTACTACCTTTATTATAAGAGCGTAGGATAAAGTGTCATTTTTCTTATGCCAACTCATAAAAAATCTGTGTTATAATAAACATTGTATAATTAAATTCATACTATACCCATAGGAATTATAAATATATGTGGGGTGACAAAATGGGGAGAGAATTTATTGAGCTATTTAATGAATGGTCTGATTCTTACGATGACACAGTAAGAGGTCTTGATGTAGAGTATAAAAAGGTATTTGAAAATTACGATCAAATCTTAGATTACGTTGCTGATAAAGTAGATGGTACAGTCATGGAGTTTGGGGTTGGAACAGGTAATTTAACGAAAAAATTAGTGGAGCGAAAGTGTCAAGTGATTGGCATAGAACCGTCCCCTTTAATGAGACAAAAGGCAAAAGAGAAAATTAGACAGGTCGAAATTATGGATGGAGATTTTTTGGAGTTTCCTAAAGATGAACCTATTCATGCGTTTGTAAGTTCATATGCTTTTCATCATCTAACAGACACAGAGAAAAAGCTTGCGATAGATAAATATACAAACCTTTTACCAACTGGTGGTAAAATTGTATTTGCAGATACGATATTTTTAACCGAAGATGAAAAATTTGATAGGATAAAGTTAGCAGAAAAGGAACATTTCCTAAACTTAGCAAATGATTTACGAACAGAATTTTATACGACCATACCAAGAATAAAAGATATGTTTGAACAGAATAGTTTTAGCATTCATTTTACAAAGATGAATGACTTTGTCTGGGTTTTTGAGGCAATAAAAAAATGAAAAAGGAGCGATAACAAATGAGCAAGATGAATGTAGAAAGCTTTAATTTAGATCATACGAAAGTCAAGGCGCCTTATGTACGTTTAGCAGGGAAAACAGAGGGTGCCAATGGAGATACGATTTATAAATACGATATTCGCTTTTGCCAACCTAATCAGGAACATATGGAAATGCCTGCTCTTCATTCCTTAGAGCATATGATGGCTGAGTTTAGCCGCAATCATCATGATCAAGTCGTTGATGTCGGTCCAATGGGCTGTCAAACTGGCTTTTATATGGCACTTTTAAATGATGATGATTATGATTATGTATTAGAATTACTGGATAAAACCTTGAACGATGTGTTAGAGGCTTCCGAGGTACCAGCATGCAATGAAGTACAGTGCGGCTGGGCTGCCAGTCATAGTCTTGAGGGTGCAAAGGAAATTGCCAAAAAAATGCTTGCTAAGAAAGATGAATGGACAGAAGTTTTTGGTTAGGTGGTCGTTATAAAATGGAGTATGTGCAAAATGTACAGGAACTAATAGGTGAAACGCCTCTTATTGAAATCCATCAGTTTGATATTCCTGAAAATGTACGTATTTTTGCTAAATTAGAATATTTTAATCCTGGCGGGAGCATAAAAGACAGGTTAGGAAAGAAATTGTTGGATGAGGCACTAAGAAGCGGAAAACTTAAAACAGGTGGAACGATTATAGAACCTACTGCCGGAAATACTGGGATAGGGCTGGCACTAGCCGCTATTGGTATGGGAATAAGGGTAATCTTTGTAGTTCCGGAGAAATTTAGTATGGAAAAGCAAGAACTTATGAGAGCGCTTGGGGCAGAAATTGTTCATACACGTACAGAAGATGGAATGAAAGGCGCAATCAGTAAAACAGAAGAACTGTTAAAAGAAATCCCTGGCTCATACTCCCCTAAGCAGTTTTCCAATCCCAATAATCCTAAAGCCTATTTTGAAACATTAGGGCCAGAAATTTATCGACAATTAGATGGAAATGTAGACGTTTTTATAGCCGGTGGTGGCACAGGTGGTACTTTTATGGGTACAGCAGAGTATTTAAAAACAAAGAAAACAGATTTAAAAACGGTTATTGTTGAACCTGAAGGCTCCATTCTTAATGGAGGTGAAGCTGGATCTCATGACACAGAAGGAATAGGGATGGAATTTATTCCTGAATATATGAATCCGCAATATTTCGATGCCATTTATACAATTTCCGACTCTCAGGCATTTGCCAGAGTAAAGGATCTATCTTCAAAGGCAGGTTTACTTGTCGGCAGTTCATCAGGTGCTGCATTTCAAGCTGCTCTTTATGAAGCTGAACATGCAAGTCCTGGAACAAATATTATTACGGTTTTTCCCGATAGTAGTGAACGCTACTTAAGTAACGGAATCTATCAATATAAAAAATGAGGGAGAGGACTTTCTTTGCGTAAAAAAACGAAACTTATTCATGGTGGTATTACCGGTGATGAACAAACTGGTGCTGTTAATGTGCCCATTTATCAGGTTAGTACTTATGAACAGGAATCGGTAGGAAATCATAAAGGCTATGAATATTCACGAACAGGAAATCCAACACGCTTTGCATTAGAAGAGTTGATTAAAGATTTAGAGGGTGGAAAACAAGGTTTTGCATTTGGGTCTGGTATGGCTGCGATTACGTCCGTATTTATGCTTTTTTCTTCTGGTGACCATGTAATCATGACCGATGACGTTTATGGTGGAACTTATCGTGTTGTATCTAAAGTATTAAGTCGTTTCCAGATTGATGTATCATTCGTAGATACAAGCTCGCCAGATGAAGTAAAACAAGCTATTCAATCGAATACCAAAGCCATTTACGTAGAAACCCCGACAAATCCATTGCTGAAGGTGACCAATCTCAGTAAAATAAGTGATTTAGCAAAGGAACAGGACTTATTATTTATTGTAGATAATACGTTCAGTACCCCATATTGGCAAAATCCAATTGAATTTGGAGCGGATATTGTTCTTCATAGTGCAACAAAATATTTAGGAGGTCACAGTGATGTAGTTGCAGGATTAGTCGTTGTAAATTCAGAGAAGTTAGCTGAAGAACTGCATTTTATTCTTAATTCTGCTGGTGGTATCTTAGGACCACAGGATTCATATCTTCTGATAAGAGGGATGAAAACCCTTGGAGTGAGAATGGAAGAGATTGAAGAAAACACGAAACAAGTTGTTGAATTCCTGCATAATCATCCAAGTGTAACAAACGTCTATTATCCTGGTTTAGCTAGTCATTCAGGACATCAAATTCATTTATCCCAAGCGTCTGGCTTTGGTGGAATGCTTTCGTTTGATGTAGGCAGTGGGGAAATGGCAGATCAGGTTTTAAATCGAATTCAATACTTTACCCTTGCTGAGAGTTTGGGTGCAGTTGAAAGTTTAATTTCGGTTCCGGCGCGCATGACCCACGCATCCATTCCAAAAAGCCGAAGAGAAGAGTTAGGAATCACTGACGGCCTTATTCGTATATCTGTAGGCTTGGAGGATGCTGAAGATTTGATAGAGGACTTAGAACAGGCCTTAAAATAACTTTATGTTAAATGGGGAGGGCTGAAACCATAGATGTTTCAGCCCTTTTCTAATGATAGTCCTCCCATTATGAATGGTCCTTATTGTTTTTTCTTCTTTTCAATAACCAAAGGGTACCACCTATGATGAAAAGGATAATGAGGAAAGGCGAATAACCGATAAGAAATACGAAAATACCTGAACAGATACTGGATAGTTGATTCAAAGAATTCGTAAAGGCTCGTTTAATACGTTCGCCTGTTTGTAAATCCTTTTCTGCAATGCCAGGGACATCTACAGAAACGTCTTCTAGGGAAATATTGACTTCAGCATATTCTGTACGATTGTCCAAAAATTTCATTCTCCCTTCAATTTGCTCGATTTTCTCTTGTACTTGAGCAAGGTCTTCGGAAATGTGTAGCAGATCTTCGGTTTTTTCGGCACTTTTCATGAAATCGAGTAAGCGTGCCTCAACAGTTTTTTTGGCCTTAAGTCGAGACTCAAGGTCGGTATACTCCTCTGTGACATCTTCACCTGTTACTTGTCTTTCTACTACCTTTTCACTCCTATTTTCAATTTCTTTCATAAATGACTGCAGATTTTGGTTTGGAATTCTGACTATTATGCGGGAGTGTAATTGTTTTTCGCGATTTGTACTACTTGTTTCTACAACATAACCATTTAGCTCATTGGTTCGGTTTGTAATAGTATCTATAGCATGTTTAACATCTTTAATCTTAAGCGTAAAATAAGCATGATACATAATCATAAGTTCCTCTTTTGTTGAATCCTTACTCTGATTGACTGCGTTTTCTTCAGTCGATTCCTCGTTTACGATTTCCATCTTCTCAGTATTTTTTGCTATATCTGCAGCAGAATCAGCTTGTTGCTTTGTTTCCGTTTCGCCAGTATCCTCTGAATTGCAGGCACCTAATAAAAATAGACAAAGAATGAAAAGAAAGTAAGTTGTTTTTTTCATTTTTTAACCCCCAAATGATTTATTTTACATAGTAGACGTTTGTAATCTGTAAAGGTGACAGAAATGGAAAGAACTGTCTAAGGAATTTAAACCCTTTTCTTAAGATGATATAGTATAAAAGAGGTAATAAAGAAAGGGTGTTAGCATTGCTATCGAAAGAACAGAAACAAATAATCATAGGAAAAATTCAGGAGTATTTTATGGAAGAACGCGGAGAAGAGATGGGAGAACTAGCTGCAGAAAACATCTATCAATTCATGAAAGAAGACATTGCACCATATTTTTATAATGAAGGAATTCATGATGCAAGACTCATGGCTGAACAAAAAATGGACAGTCTTGATGAAGATATTCGTTCCCTGGAAAAACAGGTACACAGAAGTTCTTCCAGGTAAATCATGCTCACCTTACTTTGCACAAATTCTTAAAAGATTAATATAGTGTAATGGGGGATATGAACGAGAGATATGGGGTGAGGAATATGAAGTATGAAATTACAAGAGACTATATAAATATTGGCAATTCCAGATCTGGTCAAAGCATTCAGGATGTGCAATTTATTGTTAGTCATGACACCGGTAATCCTGGCTCAAGTGCATATGGTAATCGAAATTATTTTGAAAATACAAATCCATCGTCATCTGCGCATACCTTTATCGATGATAAGTATATTCTTGAAATCATTCCTTTAGACGAAAAAGCCTGGCATGTTCGATATAATGTGTCCACTGATAATCGTCGCTACGGAGTAAATGCTAATGATGCGGCAATTGCAGTAGAACTGTGCTATGGCGGAAACATTTCTTTCGAGGACGCTTATAATCGCTATGTCTGGTACCATGCCTATTTAGTAGATAAATTTAATTTAAATCCTGATGAGAATATCGTTGGGCATAGTACACTTGATCCTTCAAGAAGAACGGATCCGCAAAATGCACTGAACCGGCACGGAGTATCATGGAACGATTTTCTTAATGATGTTGATAATGCCTATCGAAAATATTTTGAGGGTGAAGAAAATCTTCCAGAACCTGTAGTTGGAGGAGCATCTGTTGAACTGCCAATTGGTAAAGGGGACCGCGGAGAATTTGTACGTGATATTCAAAAAGACTTAATCAAAGCTGGTTATTCCTTACCTAATTACGGTGCTGACGCTATATTTGGATCTGAAACGGAAAGAGCGGTTATGAGATTTCAAAGAGATTATCATTTGGCTGTAGATGGTCTTGTTGGTCAACAAACGTTAGGACAGTTAAAAGAAGTGACCAATTCGAGCAAAGCGAGTAATGATTTTCCATTACCAAACGGTATTCTGCAAAAGGGTGATGAGGGAGCTGAAGTAAAACAAGTACAAAGAGCATTAAAACGCTTGAATTTTGACCCTCGATACATTGACGGCATATATGGGTCATTAACTGAGGATGCTGTTTCGAGATTCCAGTCGATGTTCAGTGCACTCGAAAATGACGGAATATATGGACCAAATACAAAACGTTTTATGGAAATGGAACTTGAGGATTTATAAGTCGCGAATATTCGCGACTTATTCTTGTTAAAGGAATGATAAAGTGTAGGCTCTGTGGATAATAATTCAGGAATGCCAAGTCCAGCTCCAGCGCCGGGTTATTCGTGAGACTCTTTTAATTTCTCATAAGTCAACATCAAATAAGTGGTTTTCTTTATCCGCTAAGGCTATAGTCCTTTCCGAGCATGCTAAAGGTAAATTATTTTGCAGAATCCTTCTTCTCCCAAGTTTTTTGATTATCAGATTCTAATATCCCTAAAGTGACATCATCAATATCCGGCTCTTCCAATACTTTTTTTTGAACCTTGATTTTTATATCATCAGCGTCAGCAAGGGTTAAACCTTTCTTCAATTCGATATAGCTTTCAACATGATATTGTCTACCTTCTTGCAGTACCCTCATCTCTAATATATCCACTACTTCAGGTTCGTTTAATATAAGTTCTGCTATTCGATTTTCAATTTTAGCCGGAGCAGAAACCCCAATTAAACCTATCGTATTATCGTACCCGATTTTTAATGCAATGCCTATTAACAGAATACCAATTAACATCGTTCCTATCCCGTCGAGTAGGAGAAAACCTGTGAAATGGGCAAGTAAGATACTTATTAATGCTAATAAAGCACCTATGGTTGCAACAATGTCCTCATAAAAAACAAGTCGTGTAGGAGGTGAAGCATATTGTATATTTCGAAAGGCTGCAGAAATCCGTGTAAAACCGGTGGCTTCTGTAAGGGATTCTTCTGCAATTTGCTTCATAGCTTTCCATAATACATAACCATCAGTCATAATGGATAATAAGAGAATACCTGTATTAAGCCAGATATGTGTAGTAGCACGTGGATCCTGAATCAAATGCCATCCCTTAACAATAGTTTCGTACGCCATAATAGAAATTACAATCACAGCTATTAAAACAAATAAATTAACTACGCGGCCAAAACCAGCAGGGAATCTTTCTGTCCGTTCTTTTTCTGCTAATGCACTTCCAAAGAAAACAAATCCCTGGTTGGTTGCATCTGCTATGGAGTGAATGGTCGTTGCAAACATCGCACCACTTCCACTAATAGCTGCCGCAATCCCTTTAGCTATGGCCAAAGCTGTATTCCCTAAAGCTGCAGTACCTGAAGATTTATTTCCTTTTTTTAATAGCTCAAGCACGGCTCAATCTCCTTTATTATTACATTCTGTTTTTAGGTTAAACGATAAACAAAATATCATACAATGTTACTACGTAAGTCTAATCAAGTTTTTTAAAAAGATACATTTTGAATGAAAAGTGTTTACGTTCGTCATTTTGAGGGTATGAGAAAAGATATATAGACTTGAAAGAAACCATACAAATTTACCATGACCAAAAATCTATTGGTTAAAGGGGTATTCATATGAAAATCGAGGATACAAAATTCAATTTCAATAAAGTTGTAGATCAGCTACCAAATCCCATTATGATTTTCAAAAACGAACAATTAGTATATGCGAATCCAAGCACTTATCAATTGTTAGGTTATGAGGAGTATGAGGAAATTTTCCTGAAAAATCTTTTGCCAATGGGAGACTATGAAAAAGTATTAACACAATTTCAGCAGGTTTTAACCGATAGAAAATCAATCGTGTTAAAAGATATCACATTGCGCACAAAAGAAAATAAACGCATGAAAACAAAACTTTATGCATCACCATCTAATCATAAGCATCCTTTTATCCAGGTTTACATACAAGATACTGTCTATTCGGCTAAATTAAAGCAGGATTTTACCGATTTACAAAAGAAATATCAGGATTTAACTAATTATATTTCGGATGTCATTGCCTATTATAAACAAAACGGATCTATACAATATATAACCCCCTCAGTAAATAGAGAGTTTGGATATAAATCTGACCGCTTAATTGGTTGTTGTGCTTTTGACTTTATTCATCCACAAGACCGAAAACGGGTTGAATATATATTTAGAAGCTTAACTTATAACACTGAACAAAAGCAGGTTCGATTCAGGGTGAGGCAAAATGTAGGAACGTATGTATGGGTTGAATCAGCATTTTATCGAATTGAAGAAGAACAAGGTCTCTATATCCTGGCCAATTTAAAAAAAATAGAAAAACAAATTGAAGCGGAAAAGTTAGCGATGCAAACAGAAAAGCTCGCTATGGTTGGAGAATTAAGTGCAGGTATTGTACATGAAATAAAGAATCCACTAACTTCTATTAAAGGATTCCTTCAGCTTATGCAGGTTGGTGCTATTGAAATGAAGGATTACATAAACATTTTAAAAGCTGAAGTGGACCGAATTGAGGCGATGGCGGTAAATATGCTTTCATTTGCTAAACCACATGATAGTGTGGATCGACATAACTTAAAAGATATCATTAAGGATGTTTTTTTACTGTTGGATGTACAAGCCAACAAAAACAATATCTCCTTATCCTTAAATGAGGATGTTCCTAATGTATTTGTTAAGGGAGACGAGATTCAGTTAAAGCAAGTACTGATTAATTTGGTGAAAAACGCCATTGAAGCATCACATTCAAATAGCAAAGTAGAAGTTAAACTGGCCCAGGATTGCAGGAATGGCTATATAAAAGTAATAGATTACGGTAAAGGTATCCCTAAACGCCAGTTATCAAAACTCGGCAAGTCTTTCTATACAACCAAAGAAGAGGGTACAGGACTTGGTTTGATGGTATCCTACCGAATTATAGAGCATCATCATGGCCAAATTAAGATTGACAGTAAATTAGGAGAAGGGACAACATTTACGGTTTGGCTGCCAAAGGATGTTTATCAAGGTCAAGAACTCGGTCCTATTAAAGAGAGTTATAAATCAGGAACTTAGACTTTTTTACATGTATCCACTATCAACATTTACTGCATGCAGGCGGATTTAATTGTTCGTGAAAAGAATCATTATTTTAGAGCTGGGAGAAGTTGTCCAGTTCTTTTTTCTGCTATGCCAACCATAAAAATGCAAAAAATTTCTCTGTAGAATAAACGAAAGAAGTTTAGGGATGAGAAGGTTAAGATACCTGTGTTCTTACTTTTAAGGTACGTTCAAATTTTATGACATTTGTCACAAGGATAGTCATTTATCATATAAATACTACATATCCACATTAGTTTTGTAGGAGGTAGTGACATTGTTTTATCACATTAAAGAGTTACAGTATGATGCGAAGCCTTCTTGTCCTGATCCCCTTTATGCAAAAAAACTTCAGGAAGTTTTGGGGGGACAATATGGTGAAATTACAGTTATGATGCAGTATTTGTTTCAAGGATTTAATTCCCGTGCTGAACCGAAGTACCGTGATCTTTTATTTGACATTGGTACAGAAGAGATAGCACATGTTGAAATGCTGGCTACATTAATCGCCCGTTTACTTGATAACGCACCTGTAAAGCAACAAGAGGAAGCAGCTGAAGACCCTGCTATAGAAGCAATCTTAGGAGGGATGAACCCTCAGCATGCCATTGTTTCAGGACTGGGAGCATTGCCAACCGATAGTGCGGGCTATCCGTGGAACGCGAAATATACGATTGCAAGCGGGAACCTTTTGGCAGATTTTCGGGCTAATTTAAACGCAGAATCACAAGGTAGATTACAGGTGGTTCGACTTTATGAAATAGCTGAAGATCCAGGGGTCAAGGATACATTATCCTTTTTAATAGCAAGAGATAGAGCTCATCAAAATCAGTGGAAAGAAGCCATTTATGAACTAGAAAATCGTGAAAATGATATAGCTGTTCCAACCACTTTCCCTAGTGAACTGGAAAAACAAGAAGTTGCTTATGACTTTTATAATTTCTCGAGAGGTGAGGAAAGTGCAACAGGTCCTTGGGCACAAGGAATTGCACCTGATGGTAAGGGGCAGTTCAGGTATTTCAGCAATCCACCGGCTTATGGTCCTCCAGCCTTTTTAATTCCGGCTCCTCTTTATATTCACGACACATTACCTATGTCAAAAATGTAAATTGCTTTCTGTGTCGGGTTTAAAGAACCTGGCACAGGAATGATTTTTCCTCGAAATTGACATGCTAAAAATAAATGTCAATTGGAGGGAGTCAAGTTGCTATCAGTTATTGTAAAATCTGTTATTCTTGTTTTATCAGGTGTATTCTTATTAAGAATAGCTGGAAGAAAATCAATATCTCAAATGACTTTAGCACAAACGGTTGTCATGATTTCAATTGGCTCTATTATTATTCAGCCTATTATAGAAAAAAGTGTTTTACGAACGATTTTAGCTTCTGCAGTGTTTATTTTAGCTTTAATTGTTATGGAATTGTTACAACTAAAAGTTAATTTTATTGAACGATTGATTACTGGAAAGTCAAAGGTGATTATAAAGAATGGTCAAATAGATGTTAAAACATTGCGTTCTTTAAGATTTTCTGTTGACCAGCTGGAAATGCGATTGAGACAGCAGGGAATATCAAAAATTTCAGATGTAAAAACGGCTACATTAGAACCTAATGGACAAATTGGATATGAGCTGATCGATGAAGCTAAGCCGTTAACGGTAAAAGAGTTTAAAAAGTTAATGAATATGGATGACAAACCACCCATGGAGGGCGGGAACTCTCTATTTGCGGAAATCGAAAATAAACAAAGGAATCCAGATAAACAAGATTATCCCAATCATTTAAAATAAAAAATCGTAAACCATGAATTCTGAGAGGAGAATCACGTTGAAACTAAGTGTACTTGATCAATCACCCATTTCCAAAGGAGATACAGCAACAACAACATTTAGAAATACTGTAGATTTAGCCAAACATGTGGAAAAACTCGGGTACACACGTTATTGGGTTGCAGAGCATCACAATACGAAAGGTCTTGCTGGTACTTCACCTGAAGTACTCATTTCCCATCTTGCTGCTAAAACCAACTACATAAAAGTAGGATCCGGCGGAGTTTTACTTCCTCAATATAGCCCTTTAAAAGTGGCAGAAAATTTTAAAGTTCTTGAAACCTTATACCCCAACCGTATTGACCTGGGAATTGGCCGTTCTCCAGGTGGAAACCACGCAACACGATCAGCTTTAACAGATGGCGTACAAAAAAGCTTAAATGATTTTCCTCGTCAGGTAGAGGATTTAACAGGTTTTTTATATGGAAACCTTCCGTCCAGTCATCAATTTCACAAGGTGAAAGCAACGCCAATGACGATCACAAATCCAAACATTTGGGTTTTAGGGTTATCTGAAAGGGGCGCAAAAACTGCTGCGAAAAATAGTACAAGTTTTACATTTGGTCACTTTATAAATCCCGCAAATGGTGAAAAGGCAATACAAACTTATGTTAAGCATTTTCAGCCATCATCCTATCAGAAAAAACCGTATGTTAATGTTTGTATTTTTGTTGTTTGTGCGGAGACAAAATACGAGGCAGAGCAGTTAGCGCTAAGTCAGGACCTATGGTTGCTAAATATAGAAATGGGGAAGGATACCAGAGTACCGTCTATTGAAGAGGTGAAGGCTAAAACCTTTACACAACGGGAATTAGAGAAGGTCCAAAACAATCGGAAGCGATGTTTAATCGGAACCCCTTATGAAATTAAGAGAAAATTAGAAGAATTAAGTAAAACTTATCAAACAGATGAGTTTATGATTATTACAAATATTTACGATTTTCAGGCTAAGTTGAAGAGCTATTCATTGTTAGCTGAAGCTATGGGTCTGTAGCAGTATTTTTCCCTGGATTTTTCTCTCCTGTTTGTTAGAATGGATATTGATTAATTAAAGAAGGGATTACTGTATAATGGATAAAAAGAATATTATGCTCGTTGATGGGATGGCACTTCTCTTTAGAGGCTTTTTTGCCACATCATTTACAGGAAATTATATGTTTAACTCAAAAGGAACCCCTACCAACGGAATCTTTGGATTTATGAGATATTTTTTAAATGCAGTTGAGACTTTTGGCCCCACACATGTAATTTGCTGTTGGGATATGGGAAGTAAAACATTCCGAAATGACAAGTATGAATTTTATAAGGCTAATCGGAGCGCGCCTCCTGAAGAATTAATTCCTCAATTTGACTTAATAAAAGAAACTGTGGAGTCTTTTGGTGTACCTAATATTGGAGTGGAAGGATATGAAGCAGATGATTGCATGGGTACGCTGGCTAAGTTGTATGGAAAAAACGATCATGTGCTGATTTTGACTGGAGACCAGGATATTCTTCAATTAGTAGATGACAATATAAAAGTGGCCATCATGAAAAAAGGACAAGGAAATTATGCGGTTTATCATAAAGAGAACTTTGAGGAAGAGAAGGGAATCACCCCATTACAAATTGTGGATATGAAGGGGCTTATGGGGGATCCTTCTGATAATTATCCTGGTGTTAAAGGGATTGGTGAAAAGACAGCTTTAAAACTTATTAAGCAATATGGAAATGTTGATGGTATACTAAATCATATGAATGACCTATCTAATGGTATACGAAAAAAGATTGAAGAGAATTTAGATGCGTTACATCTCTCAAGAGAATTGGCGCAAATTTTTTGTGAAGTTCCACTAAATTGTGACCTGGATGAAGCAAGGTGGAAGGTTGATATTAACAATGTAAGTCAAAAGTTTGAAGAATTAGAGTTTAAAAATTTACTAACACAAGTGGATAAAATCGTTTAACCCGAAATCGGTCTTTCACTTATTTCTTTACCATCTGTCATACCATCCTCATAACCTGTGTCGTAGCAATTCTTTAATGCTTGTTCGAGTGCTTCTCTCTGTTTCTCATTAAACAGGAAGTCGTCATGTTCCAGTTCTAAGACGATTTCCTTTACTATTTGTTTATATTCTGGTTGATAGCCCAAGAAAATCACCACCTTTTACCGTTATCTTTCCTGGCTAGCCCTTTTTTATTCATTGAATGTAATGAATAGAATAAAAAAAGTAACACTTGTAAAAATACGAATGGAGGTGTTTTTTTGGCTAAATTTGAACAGAATCGAACAAAAGGAAAAAAAGCTTCAAATGTAAATCCTCAAGGTCTTTCTGAAGATGCTGCAGATCAGCGCCCTAAATCACAGCTTGAACAGCGTACAAAGAAGAAGAATACAAAAATTTAACAAACAGCTGTTTTGAAAAGGGACTGATGCACTCAAAAATGGATTTGAGTAGAATCAGTCCCTTTTCGATAATCATTTGTTTTTTGAGATAACATAAAGCTATTTAGCAGTAACGGTAAATTCTTCTTTAGGCATGTTGTGCATCCCCCTGGCCGTTACATGAGCAATAACATAGTAAGTACCTTTTTCCTGAAAAGTTTTAGAGATGGAATAGATACCGTCTTTCTCATGTGCCCCCTCTATTTCTTCATGATTTTCTTCAGCAGATCCTTCTTTCCATATTTCGAACTTCACGTTATCAGCATCTGTGACTTTTTCTTCATCTAACGTAACAGCCGCCTTTAAAAGGACTTCTTTATTTACCTGAATCTCTTCAGGCAATTGAATTTCAACGTTAAGCATTTTTAGTTCACTAGCATCTGAAGTGGATGGTTCCTCACTTTCACCTTGTGTGCCGCACCCTGTAATGACAAGAAAAATCAAGGTTAAAAGAAAGAAGCAAATAATTTTTCTCATATAATCACTCCTAAAACAAGATTCCCTTACCCATCTATTTCTTCATTAACTCCATTTTATAACAAAATGAGTTTTTATTTTTAGAAAAGTTGTCTTAGAAGTGACAATATCTTTACAATTCTGGTATGGTATAAAGGCTGGAATTGCAAAATAAGGCTACGACAACGTAATCTTTAGTAAAAGGGGAGTTTTCCATGTTAGATGTAGTTTGGTGGATTCTCATCATTGGTTTCTTTATATTAAGTTTTATAGGACTGATTTTCCCCATTATCCCTTCTGTTTTAATGATTTGGGGCGGATTTTTGGTTTATCATTTTGGAATGAACAATGACACCTTGTCTTTTTATTTTTGGATTCCCATGGTGTTTCTGACCATTTTATTATTAGTGGCGGATATTATTGTTAACAGCCATTTTGTAAAGAGGTTTGGCGGAAGCAAATGGGGAGAAAGATTTGCCGCTATAGCTGTAGTTATTGGATCTTTTATCATGCCTCCATTTGGAATTATCATTATTCCTTTTATTACAGTATTTATCGTTGAATTTATACAGAAGAAGTCTATTGAAAAATCTTTTAAAGCCGCATTCGGATCCTTTTTAGGCTTCTTCGGAAGTACACTTGCCAAAGTGTTTGTACAGGCCATTATGATTATTTGGTTCTTCTTTGATGTCCTTATTAATCTGTAAACCACTATGAGTATTAGCTAAGAAAGGGGGGAAGTCTTTTCTATGATTGAGAATTTACTTGCTTTTAGGCCATATCACCTATGATAGGGAGCTTGAAATAGTGTCCCCGATAGGCATTAATCATTAAGATAATCCACAGAATTAAAGTCAGTGGATAAAGAATAAGACTTAACATCCATCCAATAATCGGGATAAAGGCTAAAATCATGCTTATAACAAATATCCCTAAAAAGGTAAAAATAGACTGTAAAGCGTGGAACCTTACAAATCTGCTGTCCTTTTCAATGACGAAAAAGATAATTCCTGTAATTATCCCTGCTAAATAGCATAGTAATCCAGCTACATTTAGATCCATCCCTGTAGAAGATTTTTCTTCCTACTCTTCGTTGTGATCATTTACTGACTCTGACATTTTGAAAGCCTCCCTTTTTTCATTTCCCTCATATGAACGTTGAAAGCTAATATGCCTCCATAAAGTCAACCTTTCTTTAAGCATACGCTCATATATACATAATCGTATCAATTTTCCGCTAACTCCGATATTATACCAAAGTATAATTGTGCTCCCATTTGTATAAAACAAGACGATAGTCTAAAAATAAATGTATGAATTTACAAAATGGGGGTTTTTTTGTGAAACGAAAACATTCACCCAATAACATTGTTTTTTGGTTTTCTTCCTTTTTTATTACAATTTTAGTTATTTGGGGAGCTATATTACCTGATAGCTTTGCTGAAGTTGCTACAACCATTTACGACTTCACAACACATGCTTTTGGCTGGTTTTACCTTGTTTCTGTATTAGGAATTGTCTTTTTTTGTATGTTTTTAGCCATAAGCCGGTTTGGGAGAATCAGATTAGGGGGAGATGATAGTAAACCGGACTATCCATTTTTCACGTGGATTGGCATGCTATTTAGTGCAGGCTTTGGGGTAGGCCTGGTATTTTGGGGAGTAGCAGAACCAATGCAGCATTTTTTAATTACCCCGACAGACACCGACCCTCTTACAGCAGAAGCAGCAAGAGATGCGATGAGATATGCTTTTTTCAATTGGGGAATACACCAATGGTCTGTTTTTACCATCGTAGGACTGGCTCTTTCTTATTTTCAGTATAGAAAGAGGACTACAGGGTTAATCAGTTCTACCTTAAACCCTATACTAGGAGAAGGAAAGAAAAGTGGTATCCGTATCCCCATAGATACTTTAGCTGTCATTGCAACGGTTATGGGAGTTGCAACTTCATTAGGAATGGGCATTATGCAAATTAATGGAGGACTTCATTACGTTTTTGCCTTACCTAATGGAACAGGTACACAACTAATCATTACAGCCATTTTGCTTGTATTATACTTAGTTTCCTCCACTACAGGCTTAGACAGGGGAATTAAAATTCTCAGTAACTTAAATTTAGGTCTGGCTTTAGCTTTAATGCTTTTCTTTTTATTTTTAGGACCAACCGTATTTATCCTGAATTCATTAACACTTGGTATTGGTGATTACTTACAACACTTTTTAGGCATGTCTCTTCACCTTACACCATATGAAGGGGGTACGTGGGTTCAGGACTGGACCATCTTTTATTGGGCCTGGGTTATTGCCTGGTCACCATTTGTTGGCTCTTTTATTGCGAGAGTATCCAAAGGCCGGACTATAAGAGAGTTTATTTTTGGTGTGTTAATTGTACCACCAGCACTTGCAATGATTTGGATGTCTGTATTCGGTGGTTCCGCATTACATTTAGACTTATTTCAAGGAACGGATATTGCTCAAGCAGTTAACAATAATGTTACCAGTGCTTTATTTACTACGTTTGATCATTTTCCTTTTACAATGGTATTATCTGTATTGGCCATTCTACTGATCTTTACTTTCTTAATTACATCAGCTGATTCTGCAACGTTTGTATTGGGAATTATGACTACAAATGGAGACTTGAATCCGTCTATGTTTGTTAAGATTATATGGGGTATTCTGCAGGCTGCGATTGCTGCAGTATTAATCATTAGCAGTGGCTTACAAGGGTTACAGACAGCATCGCTCATATCAGCACTTCCTTTTACATTAATCCTGCTTATGATGTGTTTTGCTTTGTTTAAATCTTTAAGTAAGGAACCAAGACAAAAGAGAAAGAAGGAGCCTCGCGTTAAAAAAGAGAAAAGCTAAAAGACACAAAACGGTTACCTGTATATTAATTTTAGGCTTCCATTTTTATGGAAACCAATAACTTATGCTACAATTAGAGTGGAGATAGAATTGAGTTACATGGAAAGGGAGTATGATGATGACGGAAGAAGTTGTTCAATATTTAAGAAATAATCGGGAAGCATTGCTTAACCGCTTGTATGATTTTCTATCTATACCTAGCATTAGTACAGATTCAGAATATAAGGAAGATGTTAAAAAAGGGGCAGAATTTGTTGCAGACTATTTAAACGAAATCGGGTTTGAGCAGGTTGAAATAATAGAGACGGAAAGACATCCACTTGTTTATGCAGAATGGATGAAAGCTGAGAATGCACCAACAGCCTTATTTTATGGTCATTATGATGTTCAGCCAGCTGATCCATATGAAGAATGGGTAAGTGAACCTTTCCAGCCCGAGGTAAGAGATGGACGTATATATGCTCGTGGTTCCAGTGACGATAAAGGACAAGTTTTCATGCACTTGTCTGTTTTTGAAGCTTACATGAATACCGTTGGAGAGCTTCCAGTTAATATAAAGGTTTGTATCGAAGGGGAAGAAGAAATTGGGAGTGAAAATTTAACAAAAATACTAAAAAACAACAAAGAGAAATTTGCTGCTGATTTTTCTGTCATCTCTGATTCGGGAATGGTTGAATCGGGACAACCAACGATTACATATGGCTTAAAAGGTTTTACCGGTCTTGAATTTACATTAAAGGGACCTTCAAGTGATCTTCATTCTGGTATGTATGGGGGAGCAGTTCGAAATCCAGCCATGGCCATGGCTCATCTGCTTACTACGCTAAAAAATGAGGAAGAAGTTGTGATGGTAGATGGTTTTTATGATGGGGTTGAAGAACTCACAGATGAAGAAAGAAAATTAATAAAAGAAGTACCTGGTGAAGATTTTAAAGCAAGCACTGGAATTACTGATACAACTCCGGAAAAAGGGTTTACGGCAAAAGAGCATACAATGACACGTCCTACATTAGAAATTAACGGTCTATACAGTGGATATCAGGGTGAAGGGACAAAAACGATTATCCCTTCTACAGCCACGGCAAAAATTACGTGTCGTCTTGTACCAGGACAAGATCCAGACCGTATTCAGGATTTAATCGTAGAGCATCTTAACCATCATGTTCCTAATGGTGTTACCATTGATATTACAAGAGAGCCTTTATCTGCGAAGGCTTACAAGGTAGATCCTAATCATCCGCTGGTTCAAAAAGCAGGTGATAGCTTAACAAAAGCATTTGGCAAAGAAACGGTTTATGTACGTATGGGCGGATCCATTCCAGTAGTAGAACTTCTTGATCAGTTATATAAGAAGCCTGTTGTTTTGCTGGGCTTCGGAACACCGGAAGACGGTCTACACTCACCGAATGAAAGCTTCCCGCTCGAAAGCTTTGATAAAGGAATGGAAACGATTGTTTACTACTGGGATTCAGTAACAAAATAATCAAGAAACGATATGAGGGGGCTGGCTATTATAGTCAGCCCTCTTATAAAGCAGGTAACTTAAAAAATTCAAACATTATGGTAAAATAGAATTTAAAATGGAATTCTAAAGGAGATTGATGATGGATAATGTAGGGTTAGTATTAGAAGGCGGAGGTATGCGTGGGGTTTTTACAGGCGGTGTTTTACATTATTTAATGGAACAGAATGTATATCTTCCTTATGTGATTGGTGTTTCAGCTGGTGCCTGCAATGGTAGTTCTTATGTAGCCAAACAAATTGAACGGAACCGGACAGTGAATATTGATTATATAAACCATCCAGAATATATTTCCTATAAACGTTTTTTTAAAAGTGGGGAACTATTTGGTATGGACTTTATTTTTAATAAGCTGCCTAACCAGTTAGTCCCATTTGATTATGAAACCTTTAATCAGGCTCCGGAAGAATTCGTTGTAGGCACGACGGACTGTCATACAGGTGAACCGGTTTATTATGATAAAACCAGCTATAAAAAGGATATGCTCACTATACTACGGGCTTCAAGTTCTTTACCTTTTATGGCTCCGGAAATTGAATTTGAAGGCCGTTGTTTATTAGATGGGGGAATTGCAGATCCAATTCCCATTAAGAAATCAGAACAGGACGGAAACCGTAAAAATGTAGTGGTGTTAACGAGAAATAAGGAATACCGTAAAAACAGAGTGAAATATAAATGGCTATTGAAACGGAAATATGGTCATTATGATGGATTAATTGAGGCGGTAATGAACCGGCATGAAAAATATAATCAAACGTTGGATTATCTAGAAGAGCAGGAGAAAAAAGGGAATGTCCTGATTATTCGACCTGAAGATAAGCTTGACGTGGGTAGGGCGGAACGAAATCCTGAAAAATTACAAAAGCTATATAATCAGGGATATGAACAAGCCAGATTTTCTTTCGGGCGCTTAAAAAAATTTATTTCTCCCACATCTACTACTATAGAAGTATAATGGTTTACTAGTGAACGAGTTTGGGACATAACAAAGTCGATTAACTCCTCCAAAAAATAATCAACGATTTTGGCGGAAGAAATATACGTGAGAGTGAAAATGTTAATGATGAAGGGGGTTATAAAATCAAATGAATATACCGATTCTTTATGAGGATAATCATCTTTTGATTGTTAAGAAACCTGTAAATATGCCGGTTCAGTCTGACCAATCAAAAGATTATGATTTATTAAATCGTTTAAAACAGGATATCAAAATTCGATACCAAAAGCCTGGAAATGTTTATCTTGGTTTAGTACATCGATTAGACCGGCCGGTTGGAGGAGTAATGGTATTTGCCAAAGATTCTAAAGCTGCATCTAGATTATCTGACATGATTCGCAGAAAAGTATTAAAAAGAAGCTATCTTGCGGTGGTACGTGGTTTTCCTAGTAAGAAAAGCGGTGTTCTTGAGGACTATTTATATAAAGATCGTCGTAATAACAAGGTCTTTGCTGTCTCTCCCAATCACAAACAAGCAAAAAAGGCGATTTTAGAATATAATGTTCTACAGCAGTCAGAACGGGAAAATCTAAGCCTGCTATCTATAACTCTACATACAGGTCGTTCTCACCAGATTCGTGTACAGCTTTCAGAAATGGGCTATCCATTATATGGAGATCAGAAATATGGTCAATCTGTAAATCGGCCTGGACAGCAAATTGCTCTTTGGTCCAATACGTTACATCTGCCTCATCCAACACGTGAAGATGATGTTTATATCAAATGTACTCCGCCAGATGAGTTTCCTTGGAGTTTATTTGAATGAAAAATGGAAGGAAGTAAAAAAGATGGAGATAGAAATCAGGGAAAAGGCATTAAATACAATGAAAAAGTATGACTACACAAACAAACATTTCCTGCTTGATGCAAACTATAGTGGTGGATGAAGCTGTTCCATCGAATTTTCTCTGATTCTGGATGAATCAGGTTCATTAGGTGAAGTAACAGAGATGGATAATATTCATCTAAAGGTTACTCCATTTGTTCAGGAACAAATCAAACATACATTGATTCTGGATTATCAAGATAAAATCGGTTTTATCGTTAAAACTAAAAATGAGGTATTAGATTATGGAATATAAATAAAACCATAAAATGACTTGATAAGGGTGAAATTCAATATGATTTATTATGCCAATCCAGGACAAGTAAGCTATGGGGAAACAATTGGGCTCCTAATGCTGGACTCTTTTGCTCCATTTATACCTGGAGACATAGGAAATGCTCACACGTTCCCGTTTCCAGTACGGTATGAGACAGTTAAGGGTTTAAAAGTGAATAATATGATTCAATTTGATGACACCCTTTACAAACCTTTTCTTGAAGCTGGCACTAATTTAGTAAAAAATGGTGTGAAAGCTGTAACTGGAGACTGTGGATACATGGCTGTTTTCCAAAAACGTCTTTCTCAGGATTTAAAAGTACCCGTTTTTTTATCAAGTCTTCTTCAGTTTCACTTTTTAAAATACCTTATTAATGAAGGGGAACAAATCGGAATTATAACAGCCAATTCCGGTGTGCTGAATCAGAATCTTTTATCAAGCATAAACATTAATCCATCTTATGACCCAATAGTCATACAAGGGCTGGAAAATGAAACTTATTTTCGCCGTTTTGCTATCGATGAAACGGGAATTTTAAATACAGAAAAAGTTGAAGAAGAAGTTATAAAAGTTACGAAACAAATGTGTATGAATTACCCTAATATTAAAATGATTTTATTGGAGTGCAGCATGCTCCCGCCTTATGCTAAGGCTGTGCAGGATGAGACGCAATTACCTGTATTTGATTACACATCTATGATTCATTATGTGTATTCTGCCTATGTCCGTTCTTGCTTCTAGTACCTATTTTCTCAATCATTACCAGCAATGAGCGAGGATAAATGAGAATAAATGCCGCTTATGTTCCATAAAGCTAAGTGTGCAAGACGATAACATTCCAAGGAGGGCATTAGAATGGCACAACAAAATCGTAGTAATAATACGAACAAATTAGTCGTTCCTGGAGCAGAAAATGCTGTAAACCAAATGAAAACTGAAATTGCACAAGAATTTGGAGTACAACTGGGAGCAGATTCAGCATCACGTTCTAATGGTTCCGTAGGCGGAGAAATTACTAAACGCCTTGTATCCCAAGCACAACAAAACATGAATAAATAAATATAGATGGATATCAATAGGCTCCCTTTTAAGGGAGCTTTTTTACAATGTATGTAAAATAGTAGTTCTTAAAAATCTCCTAAAATGCTCTCGATCTTCATCGGTAAAAGCCTTTGGACCTTTTGTTCTATGTCCTGCTTTTCTGGCTTTTGCATTTGCATGCCTCATTGTAAGCATCTGATCGATATTTTCGACAGTATATTGAAAGCCTTTATGATGCAAGACGATACAGCCTTTACCTAAAGCAAGTGAGGCTAGACCATAATCCTGTGTAATTACGATATCTCCTGACTTGGCCAGCTTCATGATTCGATAATCTGCTGAATCTGCACCTGAATCTACATATATTGTTTCCACATGGTTTTCTTCTGTCTGATTTGAATAATGAGAAAAACTCATCACGAATACTACAGGAATCTGTAGTGGTTTTGTCTCTGAAATAATGATATTCTTAACAGGACTTGCATCCGCATCCACGTATATTTTCATCTAATCCTCCTAACTGATTTATGAATGAGAGTTGGTATAAAAATAAAGATAAGGTTACGTGTGATAATAATAGCAGGTACATAAATTGTCAATTTTCCAGAGAGACTGATCAATCGTAAGGAGCGTTTCAAATGAAAGACAAAATAGGAACGATACAATCTTTAATGATTAAAGAGAAAAGAGAAACAGAGTGGATTTTAACTGATGGATTCGAGGAAGTTGCATTAGAAACGAAAAATAACGAAGTACCAACAGGTGAGGGAAATCAGCGATTGGATGTATTTCTCTATTTGAACAGAAAGGGAAGGGTTCAGGCTACCACTACAATACCTTCCATTCGTAAGGATCAATTTGATTGGGCTGAGGTTGTAGAAGTAATGCCTAATCTTGGCGCGTTTGTTGATATTGGTATTGATAAAGAAATGCTTGTATCAAAAGACGACTTACCCCTATATGAGTCCGTTTGGCCGAAAGCAGGAGACTTTTTATATGTGTCTTTAGATGTAGATAAGAAGGGGAGATTATTAGCTAAACCAGCAACAGAAGATCTCTTTACTAATGAGGATTTTTTATCTGCTTCCACAGATGATCTTCATAAGTCTGTAATTGGAAGGGTTTTTCGAGCCAGCAAAGAAGGCAGTGTCATTCTTACAGACGATGGCTACAGAGGTTTTGTTCATCATACCGAAAGAAAGGAAGAACCTCGTCTTGGTCAAGAGGTAAAAGGGAGAATCATCGATGTGAAATCAGATGGATCGGTAAATATCTCACTAAGACCATTAAAACAGAATAGTATCAAAGAGGATGCAGAAATTTTAATGACCTACATGGATGCTAATGAAGGGATGATGCCGTTTAGCGACAAAAGTGATCCAGAAGAGATTCGCGCTACCTTTCATATCAGTAAAGCAGCTTTTAAGCGGGCGATTGGGCATCTGTTGAAGGAGAATAAAGTAGAACAAAAAAATGGAAAAACGTATGTTGTGGATAATAAATAAACTATAATAGTATTATGTAAACCTGTGAATAAAACTGGATATATAAATGGGAAGTTGAAAATCATGACTGATGGAAGGTATGATTTCCAACTTTTTTGTTAAAGGCTGTGTTAAAGCTTATTGTTGATTTCTAGCAAGTTGATGAGAGAAAATGTGCGAGACTCTTGCAGGAAGAGCGTTATACGGGAGAAGCCGCAGGTATGCCGAGGAGGCTCCAGGTCCATCTATGGAAAGCGAGTGCACTGGAGTAGAAATCAACACCTATGTTTAACAGAGCCTAGTTAAAAAGGGGTTGTAAAATTTGAGAAAATATATTGGGATTTTCTCCTTATTCTTCGTTCTCATGATTACTTTTCCATACAGTTCACCCAGGGATGCAACTATCGAAGCACAAACAGACCAAATATCACGAAATATTAATGAGCTTCTTGAAACAAGCCCACATTTGGAGGGTGCTATAGCAGGAATCAGTATTCGAGATGCCGATAGCGGTAAAGTCATTTATCAGCATCACGGCAATAAGCTACTGAGCCCTGCATCCAATCTTAAACTGTTTACTGCAGCCGTGAGTCTATCTGTCTTAGGTCCTGATTATCAATTTAGTACGCAAATTTTATCTGATGGTCCTATTAGAGACGGAGTATTACAAGGTAATTTGTATATTAAAGGTAAAGGTGACCCTACCCTTATGGAAGAGGATATTCAGCAAATAGCTAAGAAATTAAAGGCTAAAGGAATTAAAAAAGTGGATGGAAAACTTATTGGTGATGATACCTGGTATGATAATGAGCGATATTCACAGGATTTACCCTGGACTGATGAGCATACATATTACGGTGCCCAAGTATCTGCTTTAACGCTTTCACCTAATGAGGACTACGATGCAGGAACTATTATTGTTGAAGTAACACCATCTAATCAACCAGGTAAAAAAGCAGAGGTTTCATTATCCCCTCACACAAAATTCGTAGACATTCATAATGAGTTAGAAACAGTGTCTGAAAACAAGGAAAAAGACATCGATTTTAAACGTAAACATGGTGGTAATAAGATAACAGTCTCAGGACAAATACCTGTCGGTTCATCAATGGAGAAAGAATGGATCGCGGTATGGGATCCAACCAGTTATGTACTTCAGTTATTTAAGGAAGCTTTAACTGAACAAGGTATCGACATTACTGACTTTTCTAAAGGCAAAACACCTCAAGCTGCCAAGGTCCTAACTATACAAAAGTCCCTGCCATTGTCTGAATTATTTATTCCCTTCATGAAATTGAGCAATAATGGGCATGCTGAACTATTGATCAAGGAGCTGGGGAGAGTGAAAAAAGGGGAAGGAAGCTGGGATAAAGGACTCGAAGTAACAGAAGATGAGTTACAAAAGTATAAGGTGAATTCTGAAGACATGGTTATGCGTGACGGATCAGGTATCTCACATGTTAACTTAGTTAAACCGAATCAACTATCAAACATGTTATACGAGATTCAACAGGAAAAATGGTTCTCCATATATAAAAACTCACTTCCTATAGCTGGTTTATCAGAGAGAATGGAAGGGGGAACCTTACGTTATCGTATGTCTAATCCACCGTTAATGGGCAATGTTTATGCAAAAACCGGGACCATTTCAACCGTAAGCTCTTTATCCGGTTATATAGAAACGGTAAGTGGAAATAACCTTATTTTTTCGATTTTATTAAACAATATGAAAGATGAAGAAAAAGGAAAGCTAATTGAAGATCAAATCGTAAGGATTTTAGGAAATATATAGTTTGAAGGAAATATTTCCCGGGCAAGCGCAAGGAATGACAATAAATAGCATTCTATGACAGATGCAGTGTAAGAAAAACAACTTTCGTCAGGAAATGACGGATGTTTGAAGTAAAATGTGCTTTGATATATTTTCTTTAAAACCAGGCAAAAATAAGCAGAATCAGTCTTCTGCGTTGATTAAATACGTGTTACACCTTGCATTTCCGTTTATGCTGCAGGATTTGATGAGTCGCCTTCTATTTTCTATGAATATTCATCCATATTGAAACCATGCTAACAATAAGAAAAATGTATGAGGAGGTATAGATATGGATCAATCCTTAACTTATTTACAAGAAGTATTATCGAACTATACAGAGGAGATTGATGCTATACGGGATATTGATGAAAAAATATCCACAAATCAGTATCCTTCAGAAAATCTTTTTTCACGTGATCTCGATGAAGAGGAAAGTCGTATATTAAGAGAAATAATCTTAAAGGAAATCCATCATGCTAATGAATCAGGTGATCATGAAAGAGGCTACCAATTACATGAAGTTTATGAACTATTATATTAATTGAGAAGAGGACTACTCTAAACATTAAGGGTAGTCTTCATTTCCATTTAAAACCTGCAAAGAATTGAACGGGAGATAGAACAATCAAAGAGGCTGGCTAATTGGGAAAAATAGAGAAAATATACATAATAAAAAGACAGTGAACATCTCTGCTCTTTCTCTGCTTACATCACCTTTATTACAAAATATTCTAAAAAAACAGTCTTTTCTATTGTAAGAGAGGGTAAATCATAGGATAATAAAAAGAAGATATTGTAAGGAGGAAACAAGGATGCATGCCTACATTGAAGAACTTTATCGCATTTGTAATCACCACCCATTAGAAGAGAAATTGGTCATTGTGGACTCACATGTGACAGGAGAAGAAATCTATCAATCTTATGTTCAATATGGTTTTTCATTCATGAACCTAAAAATAAAAACTATCAAGGACCTGGCTTTAGAAGTAACAGAAATATACGGGGACAGAGCATCTTCGCCTTTAGAACCCACTTTAGGGCATCATTTAACTTATTATCTCTTAACCCAATTGAAGGAAGAAAATCAGTTGATTTATTTTAGTGGTATGGAAATTACACCTTCTTTCAGCAAAAAAATCTATCAAATGATTTCTGAACTTCGATTAACAGGATATACAAGTGAAAATTTGCCTCAGCATACCTTTATTTCCAATGATAAGGCCCAGGATATAAAACAGATTTTAGCTCGATTTGAACAAATCATAGACGCCCATCAACTTAAGGATCAAGCATCTTTATACCATCAAGCTATACAAGTCGTGACAAAACCTTCAAGACTCCATACATTCTTCAATCGAATTTACATCTATCTAATTTGGAACAAACCTTTCTGGAAAAACTGCTCCCTGACAACATTTACAAACTTCCTTTACCTGAGGTGTATGGTGTGTGTGTCCCTGACCATGATGATTTACGAAGTATCAACTGGTGCGAACCGACTTCCTTTAGCTATTTATATCAATTAGAAAGTATTAATACGAGGCCGAATTTATCAATATATTCGGCAAAAACTGAAGAGATCGAAATCAAACATATTCTTTCTCAAATAAAAGAGCGTAAAGTACATTTTGATTGCTGCGTTATCTTTTATACAAAACTAGAACCTTATCTTACTACTCTCTTTCAATTATCAGAACAGAAACAGATTCCGGTTACATACGGAGATGGTTTGCCTCGATCTTTCAGTCGCCCGGGAAGATTGGTTCACAGCATTCTTGAATGGATGAATGAACAATATAGTGTCCGGGCATTTCTTCACTTATTGCAGGAGGGACTGTTTGTTTTACCGGACCAAGCCCCTTCCATAGTAAGAATTTCAACGCTTCTGCGTGAAGCGGACATAGGCTGGAATCCGGCTCGTTATCAACAACAATTAAATCAGCTGGTTAGAAAATATGAGTATAAGATAAGTTCAACTTCTAAATTACAACGAAGAAAGGATTGGGAAGGGAAATGGCGTGATTTATTGTGGTTAAAGGATTGGTTCATTGAACTTTTTCGTAAGCTCCCAGCTATAGATTCCATCATTCATGAAAAAGAAATGCTGAAATCGATTTATTTTATCGTAGAAAACTATGCAACTACGATTTCTACCATTGATCAATCGGCAAAGGAAACCATTCTTAATCATTTGGACAAACTAACTCCGTACGCCGTCGAAGCACTGAATAGGTATGATATGTTTGAAAAGGTTAGCGACCTCTTAAACTCAATAAGAATTCATAAATCGGCTCCAAAACCTGGTCATTTACACATTGATTCCTATCAGAGGGGAACTTATTATAATAGAAGCCATGTTTTTATTGTTGGAGCAGATAATCAGTCCTTTCCGGGTATGCCATCTGAAGATCCACTGTTACTGGATGAAGAACGACAAAACCTCAATTCTAATTTAAAACGAATGAAGGAAAAAGGAGAGGAAAATCAATATACGATGTTGCAATTACTGGCTTTGACAGACGGTCCTGTTTCTATTAGTTATTGCAGCTTCAATGTTCATGAAAATCGACCGGTCCAGCCATCTTATTTATTTTTGCAATGTTACCGTGCAGTAACAGAAAATACCCTAGCTGATTTTAAGGAGCTTAAAAACCTTTCTTCCCCGTCCATACCAGAGGATACCTTTGATGATAAGGACTATTGGCTCTCGTTTCTGAATCAACAGGAAGGATATCGGCTGGAGGATCAGGTAAAACATGAATATAGGAATGTAATGTATGGAAGTCAAGCAGACAAAGCGCGAAGGATGGAACAGTTTACAGAATATGATGGGCGTGTGAATATAGACGTGTCTGAGTATGATCCCCGAAGAAATCCTAACCGTACATTGACGGCCGGTAAATTGGAGAAATTAGCAAGCTGCTCCTACGCTTATTTTCTAGAAGAAATTTTACAAGTTAAACCAGTAGAAGAATATACATATGATTCCTTTGCATGGCTGGATGCTCCCACAAGAGGAACATTATTGCATTCTATTTTTGAGACCTTTTATCAGAGATTGTATAAAAATCGTCAAAAGCCATCATTCTTATTACATCAACAGGAATTACATACATTAGCCCATCAATTAATAGACGAACAAAAAGTGGTCCAGCCACCTCCTAATGAACGAGTCTTCCAGCGAGAAACAGAAGATATTATACAAGCTTGTGACATCTTCCTTAAAGAGGAGGAAGAATTTTCACAAACAAATGATGCTCTGTATTTTGAATACTCATTTGGGGTAGGTGAAGCAGAACCAGCAGAAATTAAACTGCCTTCGAATGAGAAGATTCTCATTTCAGGAAAGATTGATAGGGTCGATCAATCAACGGACGGGTCCTTTCATATAATCGATTATAAAACAGGGAGTACCTATAACTATAAGGACTATGAAAGCTTTAAAGGTGGACGTCAGCTTCAGCATTTTATTTACGCTTTAGCCATTGAACAGCATTTAAAATTAGAACAAGGTGCTGTGAAAGAAAGCTCCTATTTCTTCCCTACATCAGAAGGGAAAGGGAGAAGATTTAGTCGAAAACAAGATGCAGCATTACGAAAAAACGGTCTGGATATCTTAGAAAAACTGATTGATGTCATTAAAAGTGGTCAATTTTCCATGACAGATAATCCAAACGATTGTCATTTCTGTCAGCTCAATTCTGTTTGCAGGAGAAGCTTCTATGATGCGGACACACTCGAAGCAAAACAGATGGATCCAGCCCAAGAAGGTGTCAGGAAGTTTAAGGGGGTGCGCAATTATGACTAAGGAAATTATTGATCAGGATGCACGAACGAAAATAGAACAGGAGCTTTCGACCAATTTCCTCATTGAGGCTGGTGCTGGCTCGGGAAAAACAACCAGTCTTGTTAGTCGAATGGTTAACCTGATTTACACAGGCACCTGTAGAGTCGAGGAAATAGTTGCAATCACCTTTACGAAAAAGGCAGCGGATGAATTGAAATTACGTTTTCAATCCGAAATAGAAAAGGCATGGAAGAAGGAACAACAATTAACAAAACAGAAACGGCTGGGTGAGGCATTGCAAAGGATGGATCAATGTTTTCTTGGAACCGTACATGCTTTTTGTGCAAAGTTGTTACGCGAACGCCCTATCGAAGCGAATCTGGATATAAATTTTCTTGAATTAGAGGATAATCAGGATCGTGAATTACTGGAAGAGTCCTGGAATCAATTTTTACAATCCATTCAAGATAAAAACCCTGAAGTACTGGATAACCTGCTAGAAAAGGGTATACGAGTAGATAATCTTTTTGAAAATGTAAAAATGATGAAGAATTATCCGGATGTAGAATGGGTGACAACCCCTATAGCTAAACCAGATTTACAGGATACGTTTAAAACGTTAAAAAGATTATTAAATGACGCTAAAAGAGCACTCCCGAAGAAGGAGCCTCAAAAAGGGTATGATAAACTACAATCTTCCATCACATCAGCATTACGGAAAATAAGGCATATACATACTAATCAGGACAAAGATATTATCGATGTATTTGAAGAATTTGATAAAAATTTGAAGCCTACCTATAATCGATGGGAAAATAGAGAGGATGCAGAATTTTATTATACACAATTAACCCGTCTTTTTGAGGCTGAAATTGCTCCTTTGATGAAGCAATGGAGGGAGTATATCCATCCAATGGTCATATCTTTTATACATGATGCTTTGGAAGTATATGAAAAAGTAAAAAATGAACGTTCATTGCTTAACTTTCAGGATTTATTACGGAAAACAAACACCTTATTAAAAGAACATACTGAAGTTAGAAAATATTTTCAACAAAAATACCGTTATCTCTTAGTGGACGAGTTCCAGGATACCGATCCCATACAAGCTGAAATGATGTTTTATCTTACCAGCGTGAATACAAATGAAACAGAATGGACAAGATGCGAGCCTTTGCCTGGATCTTTGTTTGTTGTAGGGGATCCGAAGCAGGCTATTTATCGTTTTCGCCGAGCAGATATGGACACCTATAATCGTGTGAAGGAATTAATGATTGAACAAGGTGGAGAAGTTTTGTCCTTAACCATGAATTTTCGAACCTTAAACAGCGTCACCGAAAAATTAAATCAAGTGTTTGAGCAGCAGTTTCCAAAAGCAGAAACGGCTTATCAAGCAGCTTATCGACCTTTAAATGCTTTTCACAAAGATAAACAATCAGACTTTTATGGTATTAAAACGCTAACTGTACCAGAAGATTATTCCAAGAAGGATGAAGTAATTCAAAAGGATGGAGAGAACATCTCACAGGCCATACAACAATTGCTGAAACAGGGCTTTCAGGCAAAAGATTTCATGGTTCTTACCCGTTATAACGAAGGAATCGGCCGTTATGCACAGATTTTAGAAAAGAATGGACTTCCAGTAAGCGTTAGTGGGGAAATGATCATTGGTGACATGGTGGAGTTTAAGGAATTAATGATTTTGTTAAAAGCTTTAATTGACCCAACAGATGCAGTGATGTTTACAGCAGCTCTAAGAGGGATTTTCTTTGGTATTAGTGATGACGAATTATATCAGTGGAAAAAAGCTGGCGGACGATTTTCCATTTATTCAAAGGTACCCAATCAGCTTAAATCTAAAGCGAAAGATAAATTCTCTATCGCCATTACCAGGTTAAAAACCTATTATCAATGGGTGCGTAATCTTTCTCCGATAACAGCTATCGATAAGGTGATTGAGGATATTGGATTCTATCCATTGCTTGTGATAAACAAACACGGTAGACAGGCTCAAAAAAGTCTGTTACAAATACTTGAAGCGATACGGCAAAATAATGTCAAAGGAATCTCTAATTACAGAAACATTTGTACATTACTTGAAAAAATGGTTGAAGAGAAAACCACGGTCATAAATATGGAGGAGGAAACAGATGCTGTTCGAATTATGAACATTCATAAATCCAAAGGGCTTGAGGCACCCATTGTATGCCTGGCTCATCCCTGGAAACATGTTAATCCTGAAACGTCTATAAGGCAGCATATTAAACGCGATGATTTTTCATCAAAAGGATATTTTGCCTTTTCTAAAAATACTGGAACATTTCATAAAAAGTCGTTGGCTATACCTCTTCAATGGGAGGAGTATAAACAAGAAGAGCTCCGTTATTTAACTGAAGAAGAAGCCCGGATATTGTATGTTGCTGCAACACGGGCAGAAAGGGCTCTAGTTATTAGTAAGAGTGCCAGGAATAATAAGAAGAATCCCTGGAAGAAACTATTAGAGGTAACAGAGATTGAAGATATGAACTTGTTAGAAGAGAAAAAGGGGCTTCATGTACCCAATGAGAAAATCATAACCTATGAAGATTATATGAAAAGAAATCACAATCAACTTGAATGGATGAAGCAAAGTGAAATTCAATCTTTTGCATCTTTTACTCCGACAACAAATAAAGAGTATGAAGAAGTGCTGGATTTAGATAGAGAAGCTGGTGGCGGGAAAGAATGGGGAACAATCATTCATACTGCCTTAGAACATATTGTAAAAGGAAATCCCATTGACCGATTAGTTCCAAACGTACTGTCGAGCTATGATATGTCAGCGGAAAGAGAAAAGAAAGTGTACGATTATATAAAGCATTTTAAACAGTCTGATATATGGCATGATCTTCAGAAGGCTGAGACTTTTTATACCGAGGTGCCATTTGGTTTACGGGTTGAAAGAGGAAATCCACTTTATCACCTCATTGCTACTAATGAGCATGTAGATGTCTATCATGTAAAAGGGATTATCGATTTGGTGTATAAAGTGAATAACCGGTGGAATATCGTTGATTATAAAACAGACCGCATCAAAAAAGAACAGGATTTAAAGAAGGTTAAAGAATTTTATCAAGCACAAATCGTATTTTACCAGAAAGCCTGGGAATATTTGACGAAAGAACCTACGGATGCTCAAATTTGGGGGCTATTTTCACACTCCTATTAAAGAAAATACTACTATTAATGGAGCTGTAGTTAGTGGGACACCGCAGGTTTTGGAAAGATCCTTTGGATTCGTTTTGTTAACATATTTTTATAGAAAAACAACCACACTTGTTGTTTACTTACTAGTGTGGTTGTTTTTCTACTCGCTTGTCTGAAATGTGCGTTTTTGTTTTATATTCACCATGTAAAGTACAGCGGTAAGTATGGACTGTAACGGTACGGTAAACGTGATAATCATGATAATGATAGCTGACAAGGGTTTGTACCTTCTTTTTATACGTATCAACTAAATGTTCCTCAGAATGGGAATGTACTTTTTCCCAATCGTGCGTAATGCCTTTCTTTTTATCAGCTTCAATTGCTGAAGATACGTCTGGGTAAAAGACTATGCCGGTTATCAGCCCTAACCCCATTAGCCAGTTTTTCATTTATTTTCACCTTCCTCAAATACAAGGATGATAAGTAACGTTTATAACTTAGTCTGTCCCAATAAAGAAGGTTTTATAATATATCTTACTACTCTACGGTTAAACTTTTAGCTAAATTTCGGGGCCGATCAACGTTATAGCCTCTCACCGTACCCGAATAATAAGCGAGCAGTTGCAATGGTATTGCAGCCACAATGGGCATAAGAAGGGAATGGGCCTCCGGAATATACATAATTTCATCAACCACTTCTGTAAGTGCGTCATCACCTACTGTAGTAATACCAAATACATATCCATCTCGTGTTTTTAATTCCCTTATGTTACTTACCATTTTCCCTTTTAAATGGGGCTGGGTAGCAAGAGCGATGATGGGAACACCAGGGGTAACTAACGCCATGGTTCCGTGTTTGACCTCACCAGCCGCATATGCGTTGGCATGCAGGTAAGCCACTTCCTGTAATTTTAATGCCCCTTCTAAGGCCAGAACATAATCCAATCCGCGGCCAATCAAAAACAAGTTTGGCTGATCCTCTGTCACCTGAGCAAAGGAATCGATAGCGTCCTCAGTCATTACCAATGTCTGATCGACAATATCGGGTAATTCCTTCAAAGCTTCTATTAATTCCTTTAAAAACATCTCGCTCGGACTTTCTGTTTGTACACATAAGTGAATGGATAGCAAACTTAATACTGTAATTTGCGAAGTATAGGCTTTTGTTGCTGCTACTGCCAATTCAGGGCCTGCATTCATTGAAATTAGGCAATCGGCCTGACGTGCAATATTACTCCGCTTGTTATTGGTAATCGCGATGGTTTTCGCCCCATTAGATTTAGCCTCTTTTAAGGCAGTTAGTGTATCTGCAGTTTCCCCTGATTGACTTAACACAATCACTAATTTGCTTTCGTCCAATTTTCCATGCTCGTAAGTAAATTCAGAGGATAATGATACTTCAACAGGAATAGACAGTAATTTATCCATAATGCTTTTTCCAACCATTCCAGAATGATAGGAGGTACCATTACCAATAATGTCAATTTTATTAAACCTTTCAAAGGAGTGTGTGTCTAAAAATGTTTCAACTTCAGGTAGATAGACCTTATCATTTTTGATTCGGTTTTCTAATGTATTTTTTAAAGAAGCAGGCTGCTCTAATATTTCCTTTAACATAAAATGGTCATATTCGTTTAGAAGAATTTCTTCTTTATTCCATTCAATATAAGCTTTCTCAGGTATAATTGGTTCCCCATTAATGGTTTCAATGGCTATGTCTTCCCCCGTAATAATGGCGATTTCATTATTTTTAATGGGATACGTTTCTTTTGTATAGGTAAGTAAGGCTGATACATCAGATGATAAAAAAGCCTCATTTTGACCAAAACCAACGATTAAGGGATTTTCCTGTGAAATACCAATAATCATATCAGGATTTGAGGCAGACATAATAGCAAGCGCAAAGGAGCCTTTCAGCATAGGTAGCACGTTACGTACAGTCTGGATAAAATCGCCTGTATCATACTTTCGAAGTAAATGTGGAATCACTTCTGAATCAGTATCGGTTACAAATGAGTACCCATCTGTTATAAGGTCCCTTTTTAGGGCATGGTAGTTTTCGATAATACCATTATGTACAACAAAAAATTGTTGGTCTTGATCTGTCAATGGGTGAGAGTTTTTAGCAGAAGGGTTTCCGTGTGATGCCCACCGGGTATGACCAATTCCAAGATTCCCATGTAAGATTGAATCAAGTTGTAGCGACGCTTCTAAATCTTGTATTCTACCCTTTTCTTTTCTCACTTCAACATGATGACCATCTGAGACGGCAAGACCTGCAGAGTCATACCCCCTGTATTCCAGATTCATTAAGCAATGAATTAAAACTTCCTGAGCTGAACGCGTACCTAAATAACCAACAATTCCACTCATGATTTATCACTCCATTTTGCATATCTCATGTATTATTATAGTAAAAATGAAAGAAAAAGGATATATTTTACTCTTTTGATGAGGATAACATGTTGTTGTGCGTTTTGTGTGACTATTATCACAAATTCATTTATAATAAAGATAAATTGATATATAAGCGGAGTATCTTTTAAAATCTACTCATATCTTGACACAGGGAAAACTCCCGGCTTTGCTTTCAACAGTTATCGTTGTTAGCAAGACCTTACCATTTATCAAAGAATGGTAGGTCTTTTTTAAAATACAATGCTTTAAAAGGAGAATGATGGATATGAATAATCCAATGATGTTTAAACATATGCCAAACTTTGTCAAAAGGGAATTGGAGGCTATTACAGAAACGATTGAACCTTATATTAAAAAACATTCAAAATATATTATATTTGCCGTTCCACTTATAACGTTTGCGATTTTTAATTTATTTTTCTATCTATTTACCGGTGGATGGTATCTTGATATGATGCCTACACTAGCTATTTATGCCTTAATGGCCGCAATTGGTTTAGCTCTATTTAAAGAGTCTAAACATGTGAAGAAACAGATTGAGACCATTAGTATGGAACAAATGATTAAGCGTATTAAAAAGAGTGAACACATGAATGATTACAGTAAGACCACCTACATCAATTCAATCAAAGAACAGCCGAAATATGGCTTCCAAGCCTTTATAAACTTTTTAAATGAGGAAAATAAGCGGAAGCAGAGAATGTTTGGCAATTAATGAAGAACTTGGGAGATAAAACTCTCAAGTTCTTTTTACTAGCCCTATTTTTGTATAGCTTGTTGCTATCTATACACTTCATTAACGAAACAAAAATGTAAAAACAACTTTTTTAGAAAGTAGCCTTTTACTATCATTGTATGTTACAAATGAAAAGTTTTATTTCATTTTTATACGGAACGAACGACAGGATGGGAGGAAGGTATATGTACATAGCAGGTCAAAAAGAAATGCAGCAAATGGACCATTATACGATTAACAATCTGGGCTTACCTGGTTCTGTACTGATGGAGAATGCCGGGGCTAAAGTAGTTGATGAAATTAAACATGAGTCTCCCAAGCAGTCAAAGATTCTAGTGCTTGCTGGAAGTGGAAATAATGGCGGAGACGGATTTGTTGTGGCTCGCCGATTATTTGATCTGGGATATGATGTTCTTCTATGTTTAATGGTAAATCCGGACCGCATAAAAGGAGATGCCAAAATACATTTTGATGTCTATGTAAATCGAAAATTGCCGCTTCTTTATTTCTCAGAAACTTCAATAGATACCTTAACATATAAAATAAAACAAGCAGATGTGATTGTCGATGCTATTCTGGGAACTGGTTTACATGGTCCTGTTCGAAAACCGTTAAACGAAGTCATATCTTCTGTCAATGAGTGTGCTGACGATAAAATGATTGTTGCTGTCGATATACCATCGGGGGTTAGTGGTGATACTGGAAAAGTAGAAGGTGAGGCCATTAAAGCCAAGAAAACCATAACCTTTGTTTGTCCTAAAAAAGGTTTCTTTCTTAATCAGGGTCCTGAATACATTGGTGACTGGAAAGCTGTAGATATTTCTGTACCAATATCTAATGCAGAAAAGCTGGAATTGGATTTACCTTCTGTGATAACAAAGGAGTTAGTAAAGGACTCTATTCCTGCTCGACCTGCAAATGGCCATAAAGGTACTTTTGGACATGTCCTGGTGATCGGGGGTTCAAGTTCTTTTATAGGAGCTCCGATCTTTACAGCAAAAGCGGCTTTACATAGTGGAGCTGGTTTAGTTACTTTAGCCATTCCAGAAAGTATTTATCCAATCGTAGCCAGTCAGAACCCAGAGTCGCTTTTGATGCCACTGCCTGATGACCATGGTTATATTAATCAAAGTGCTATAGATAGATTGAGTAATCAACTTGAGACATTTGATACGATTGCTATAGGTCCTGGTATGGGACGAATTCCAAATGGAGAACAATGGATGGCTTCTTTTATTCGAAAACTGGATAATCAGCAGCTTGTTGTGGATGCAGACGCATTATTTTTACTTAGACATCATTTGGATAATATGGGTAACCTTAAGGGGAATGTGGTTTTAACACCACACCCCGGGGAAATGGCAAGGTTACTAAATACAAACGTCCAGGAAGTAGAAGAAAGCCGACTGGATATAGCAGCAACCTTTGCCCCAAAATATAATCTATACTTACTCTTAAAAGGTCATCGGTCCATAATTTCTACGCCGGAAAATGAGATATGGATTAATCCTTATGGTCATGATGCGCTTAGTAAAGGTGGAAGTGGTGATGTGTTAACAGGGTTAGTTGCCTCGTTATTAGCTCAAGAATCTAAGCCGCAAAATGCTTTAATTGCTGCAACATATCTGCATGCTAAAGCAGGGGAAACGCAAGCTGAGAAATGGTCACGTCATGGGGTTACCCCATGGGAACTTATTACCGGCATAAAAGAAGAAATAAATCGTATTTCTGGAGATTAGTAAGAAAAAGGAAGATCTGTCTAGAAAAAAGACAGATCTTTTTTTACGCCCTCTTTCACCGTATTTATTCCTATATCTATCGGATGAATCGAAGGGTTTTCTCACAATACGTATAACAAAAGTATCATTTTATGTTAGGAAAACTTACATTAGTGGTGACAAATGATTGTTATTAAGATAATCTTATATATATCATTTAAGAGAGGAGTCATTAATTTGAAAAACAATTGGATTGTTCAGGGTTCAATTGTTGTGGGATTTTTAATGATTGGTTCTGGAATTACACAAATTTTTCAAATACCATTACCAGGAAGTGTAATGGGAATGATTTTATTATTCCTATTTTTATTAGCGGGTTTTATAAAGCTCGATTGGGTTGAAGATTTTACATCTTTTCAGTTAAAACATCTGACCATACTTTTTATCCCTCCTATCGTTAATCTGTTTTTCTCCTCAAATTTTATAAGTGTTTTACAGTGGCATCTTTTTCTTATCATGCTTGTTAGCAGTATCTGCTGTCTGCTGGGATCAGCTATAGCTGTTGAGTTATATGAAAGAAGAAAAAGGAGATGTTCAAAATGATAACCTTATTCGGAGCAATTCTATTTACGGTTTCCATTACAAGTTTATGTTATCACTTTGGTATTAGACTTTATCGGAAATATCGAAAAGGATGGCTGAATCCACTATTTACTTCATCTTTATTGCTTGTTAGTTTATTATTCACCATTCATCTAGACGGAGAAACCTATCAACAAGGGAGCTCAGTTTTTCATTTATTATTACAGGTTGCTGTTGTATCACTAGCCATCCCTCTATATAAGCAATGGGGTTTTTTGAAAAAGAATCTTAAAAAAATCATTTTAGGGGTGGTTTGCGGAACGATGATGGGTGTTGTTGCTGTGTCTGTAATGGCAGGGGTTATCTTCCACTTGCAGGAAGAAGTAGTAGCATCACTAATTCCCAGATCCATTACATTACCAATCGCATTAACGATTTCCCAATATTTAGGGGGCGCTTCCTCTGCAACCGTCATTTTTGTCATTATGTCAGCCCTTATCTCGTTAATGATTGGCCCCATTCTATTAAAGCATTTAGGTATAAATAGTAAAGCAGCAAAAGGATTAGCTATGGGGACATCAGCCCAAATGATTGGTGCGAACCGTTCTTTGGATTGGGGAGAAGAAGAAGGCGTGATGGGGAATGTTGCAATGACAACTTCTGCATTATTTTTATCGGTTAGTCTTCCTTTATTAACCTTGGTGATGAATATATGAAAGAGCAGACATTAGTGAAATTAGCAGGTGAAATTATCGAATTGGATGTAAAACGAGATGAATTGTTTGAACAGCTCATGAGTCAAATTGGTACTGAAGCGTATGGTTTTTTACGACTTATACAAAATCACTATATTCCAGGTGGAGGTGTTAGTGAGGTGAAAAATCAGTTGCGTGAAGCTGTGGAGATGCTCAAAGAACATTATATTCAGCAATTAATCAAAGCTGGTATCTATAATCCAGAAGATAAAGAAGTATATTCACTTACATTAACTGAATTACACCAGCTTGTTGAAAAATACTCTGTTCAATGATTTCTCTAGTCGAGGTATTAACATTAACATATACCATTATGGGAGGTAGGAGGTTTGTGACATCATATAAAGAAAAAAAAGTAATCTCAATTGGGACTGTCAAAGAATTAACGGGGTTAACGGAGCGAAAAATCCGATACTATGAAGAGCGTGGTTTAATTTTTCCTGAAAGAACAAAGAAAGGAACGAGGAAATATTCATTTGCTGATATTGAAGAGCTAATGAATATTGCCAATAAAAGAGAAGAAGGAGTACAGACAAGTGAAATTAGACAGGATATGCAAAAAGCGAAGCAAAAAGGAGGTGTTCGCGATCAAATGCTTCGTGGGCAGTTAAATGCTCATTTCAATTTAAGAAAATAGCAGCGCTGGAGACTAAAGGTTTTCAAGCAAACGAAAAGGAACCCTATTAATAGACGAATAGGGTTCCTTTTCGTTTGGTCCCCATTATTTTTTAGACAGGTTCTTCATTTTCGTGTTTCCAGGTCGTTTCACTTCCGGTAATTGGACATTTAGGAAATGTGTCATTCTCATTTAATTTTGCAATTTCACCTGATTGACAAATATACTCCCCGGTCAATGGTACACCTTGGCCGGTTCGATATTCCCGGTATTCCTCTGTCATGAAATATCCCACCTCTCAAATATGTTCCCAACTGTAGTTTGTTTATGGCTTGAAAAAATTATTCAATCTTCTTATCTGACTTGAAATTTTACTAACTCATTCTAAAATAAAAGTAAATAGTAAGATATTTGGAGTGGAAGAGATGTATCAAGATAAAGAACTAATTTTACGCCCAATTGAAGAAAGAGATATGTATGGATTATGGGAGCTTAATTATAAAGAGGAAAATCCTGAATGGAAAAAATGGGATGCCCCTTATTTTAATCTTGTTCATATTCCTTATGAAAGGTTTCTTGAGAGAAAGGAAAAATGGGTTAATCAGGAAGATCGTTGGGTCATTGAAGTAAGTGGTAAGGTGATTGGAACAGTAAGTTATTATTGGGAGCATAAGGCTTCATTGTGGTTAGAGGTGGGGATTGGTCTTTATGATTCACATTATTGGAGTGGTGGGTATGGAACAAAAGCTCTTCGCATATGGATCAATCATTTGTTTTATACATTCCCCCTCGTACGAGTTGGATTTACCACCTGGTCAGGCAATCAACGAATGATTAGAGTGGGAGAGAAGCTTGGCATGACCTTGGAAGCAAGGCTTAGGAAATGTCGGTATTATAATGGGAATTTTTATGATTCTATCCGCATGGGTTTATTACGAGACGAATGGGAAGAACTGTCCTTTTACCATGAATCATTGTGAAAAACACTCCAAAGGTTAGATTTTGTCTAACTTTTGGGGTGTTTTACTATAGGGAGTGTTTTAATAAAAGAGGAATTGAACGAAAGATACAGAAGTATTATCTAAGGGGGTGTTTATATTGACAGGTATCAACTTACAAAGAGAAAATGAAAATCTTAAAGATGTAAATCGTGAGTTGGATGCCATTATTGAAAATTCATATGATGGAATCTATATTACCGATAAAAATGGAATTACCTTAAAAACGAATTCTGCTATCGAGCGGATTACAGGCATTCCAAAAGATTATTATATTGGTAAACATGTTGATGATTTAATCAAACGAGGCATTCTAAAAAACTCTGTAACCAATAGAGTAGTAAAAGAAAAGAGAACCGTTTCTTTGGTACAGCATAATTACGAAGGTAATGAAACTTTGCTAACCGGAACCCCTGTATTTAATGAAAATGGAGAAGTAAAAAAAGTAGTGACTAACATACGGGACTTATCTGAGCTTAATACCTTACAGAACAAGTTAAGAAGAGTAAACCAATTAAACACGCAATATAAGAAGGAATTAGAACGATTAAAAAATAAACCTGATCAAGTAAATGGAATCGTTACCAAAAGTGAGCCAATGAAACGAATTTATGATACGGCCAATCGTATTGCCGACATTGATGCTACGGTTTTAATACTGGGGGAAACAGGAGTTGGGAAGGATGTACTTGCCCAATATATTTTCACCAATAGCAATCGTTCCAAAAAAGGTGATCTGATTAAAGTAAATTGCGGAGCCATTCCTTCTGATTTATTAGAGTCTGAATTATTTGGTTATGAAAGAGGTGCTTTTACAGGTGCGAGCAAAGACGGGAAACCGGGAATGTTTGAGTTAGCTCATAAAGGTATTCTATTTTTAGATGAGATTGGCGAACTTCCCCTTGCTCTTCAAGTGAAACTTCTTCGTGTACTTCAGGAAGGTGAAATCCAGAGAATTGGAAGTACTAAGCCTAAAAAAATTGATGTACGTATCATCGCAGCAACAAATCAGGATTTAAAGAAAATGGTGAAAAATGGGGATTTTCGTGAGGATTTATATTACCGGCTAAATGTCATTCCGCTTGAAATACCATCCCTCAGGAAGAGACAAGAAGACATTTTCCCCCTCATCCAGCGGTTTTTAGACGAAGTAAATGATAAATATCAACTAAACAAACAAATCGATTATGATTTAAAGGATTTCTTTTTATCCTATGAATGGCCAGGAAATATTCGGGAACTAGCTAATTTAATCGAAAGGCTCGCTGTAACGACACGGAATGAAACGATTACCATTGAAAATTTGCCTGACGAATATCTAACGAGTAAAACCATTAAAACCAATCACATTGTTCCACTAAAAGAAGCTGTTGAAATAGCTGAGAAAAGAGTAATAGCTCTTGCTGCCGAAAAATATTCTAATACATATGACTTAGCAGAAGCATTAAATACGAGTCAGCCAACGATTGTAAGAAAGTTAAAGAAGTATAAAATTCAATTAAGATAAAGAAGTTCATAAGATATATAATGTTGGTCTTTTTGAATTCTCCATAGGTTCTTTTAGTTTTACAAAGGAGATTCATTATCGCATTAATGATTCAACAATGAATTGGCTAATATTATCAGTTTTCTTCTCAAATAATTCAAAAATGAATGAATAGCAATTTGAAGCAAATAACAAAACGAAGAAGTAAAATAATTCTTATTTTTTTGGATGTGGATTTTATAAGCTTCAGGAAGTTTATGAAGAGAAAGTATGTACATTTTTAAAAAATTGGCACAAATTTTGCATCTATATAAATTGAGTAGCAGAATCCCTAAAAGAGTAATCAAATGAGGTGCTTAAGTCATGAACACAGTGGATATGTTTCATTTAAAAGGAAAAGTAGCACTGATCACGGGCGGGGGAAGAGGAATTGGAAAGCAAATCGCGGAATCCCTTTCAGATGCTGAGTGTTCCATAGCCATTTGTTCCAGAAAACTGGAAAACTGTAAACAAACAGCTGAAGAATTACAGGAGAAGGGCATTCAGGTAAAAGCTTATCAATGTGACATAACCAATGAAGAAAAAGTGGATCAGACAGTTGAATCAGTACTGAAGGATTTTGGCAGAATTGATATTTTAGTTAATAATAGCGGAACAACGTGGGGAGAAGATGTAGAAAATATGCCTCTTGAAGCATGGGAGAAAGTTATGAATGTAAATGTTACAGGAACATTTCTAATGTCAAAAGCAGTAGGTAAACAAATGATTGAACAAAAGGCTGGAAAGATTATAAACATTGCCTCAGCGGCAGGTTTAAAAGCAGAACCTCCCGAAGTATTGAATGCGATTGGCTACAGTACCAGTAAAGCAGGTGTTATTCACTTCACAAAGGACTTAGCCAGAAAATGGGCAAAACATAAAATCTATGTAAATGGAATAGCTCCTGGTTTTTTTCCAACCAAAATGACAAAAGTCGTACTTGATCGATATGAAGATCAAATTAAAGAACAGAATCCACTTCAAATGCTTGGAAATGATAACGCTATCAAAGGAGTCGCTCTTTTACTTGCTTCAGAAGCAAGTGACTATATAACCGGACAGATTATTAGTGTAGATGGGGGTAGTACATTGTAGATTTTAATAGTTTAAAAGAATAGACAGAAAAAATCATCACAGGACAATGCTCATGAATTGATAGGGGGTATGCTTTTGACGAATACTATTACGGAAATACGTGAGAGATTTAAGGACAGTCCATTTATCTCACATATTGGATTAGAAATTGTTGATTTTCAGGAAGGAAACATACAACTTAAACTGCTTGTTAAAGAAAAATTGTTTAATGTTAATGGAACCATGCATGGCGGGGTTCATGCAACTGTGCTCGATACGGTAATGGGGATGACAACTCGTTCCATTACGAAAGCCCCTTGTTTAACCATAAATTTAAATATCCATTACCTGTCTCCGAGTAAAAGTGGTGTTGTATATGCAAAAGGAAGCATCATTCATCGGGGCTATCGAATGGCAACGGTTGAAGGGGAAATGACGGATTCTGACGGTACAATTCTCGCTAAAGGAATTGGAACCTTTAAGCTATTACGGGATAAGGAAATAAAGGAGGTATATAAGTAATGGAAAAACCGTGGTTAAAACATATAGTTGAGGGAAACCCAAAGGAAGTAGAGATACCTGAAATTTCTCTTCCGCAGCTGCTTAACGAATCTATTAAAAAATATCCCAACCATACAGCGATGACGTTTTTTCAAAAAACATATAGCTATGATCAATTAATGGAGTCGGTTAAGAAAGTGGCAGCATCCCTGTACAACTTGGGAATCAGTAAAGGGGATCGTGTGGCTATTATGCTGCCAAATTGTCCACAATATCCAATCAGTTATTATGCTGCGTTAATGTGTGGAGCAACGATTGTTCAAATCAATCCGATGTATAAATCATCAGAATTGTTACACGTACTGAATGATACAGAAACAGAAGTGATCATTGCTCTTGATAAAACGATTCCTTTGATTGAAGCCATTCAGCAACAGACCTCGTTACAGACTATTATCGATGTCTCTTTTGAAAACGATTGCAAATTTAATGAATTGCTGGCAGATAGGCAATTACATGTCCCGGATATTCAAATTGATCCAAAAGAAGATATTGCCGTACTGCAATATACAGGAGGCACAACAGGGCGTTCAAAAGGCGCTATGCTTACACATTATAATTTAGTGGCCAATACCTTACAAAGTGCTGCGACTTCTAAAGTAAAAACAGATGAAGGCGAAGAGAGAATACTGGCTATTTCACCATTGTTCCATGTTTACGGAATGACTAGTGCGATGAATTTGAACTTTCACATTGGCGGAAACTTGATTTTAGTACCTAAATTTGAAGTCGAACAAGTAGCACAAATAATTGAGCAGTCAAAACCAACGATTTTTCCGGGTGTGCCTACCATGTACAATGCTTTACTAAATTACTATAAAGAGCATCATTTTGATTTAAGCGTTTTAAAAACGTGTATTAGTGGGTCAGCCCCTCTTCCAGTGGAAATGTTGAACAGTTTTAATGAATTGAGTGGAACAACGGTTGCAGAAGGATATGGTCTATCTGAAGCCTCACCTGTTACTCACCGAAACCCTATTGCTGGTTTACAAAAAGCAGGAAGCATCGGAATTCCAATTCCAAATACTGATGCTAAAATAGTAGATTCTGCTACTGGTGAAGAATCAGTACCTATTGGAGAGGTTGGAGAGTTAGTCGTAAAAGGTCCGCAAATTATGAAAGGTTATTGGGGAATGCCGGAGGAAACGCAGCAGGTGTTGAAAGACGGATGGCTTTATACAGGTGATTTAGCAAGGATGGATGAAGACGGTTTCTTCTATATTGTTGGTCGGAAGAAAGAGCTGATTATTGCCAGTGGCTACAATGTGTATCCAATCGAAGTAGAGGATGTGCTTTATACACATCCAGGTATACTGGAAGCTGCTGTTATTGGTGTTCCGGATAAATATAGAGGAGAAACAATCAAAGCAGTTATTGTTTGTAAAGAAAATGCGTCTCTTACTGAAGAAGAAGTAATAGCACACTGTAGAAATAAACTTGCAGCTTATAAAGTACCACGAATTGTCGAGTTCACAGACGAATTGCCAAAAACAGCAGTAGGGAAAATTCTAAAAAGGGCTTTAAAGGAAGAAGCAAACATGTAATCTTTTTATCATACTAACTAGTTAGTATTTTATAAATATAAAACAGGGAGTGAATTAAATGGATTTACGATTAACAGAAGAGCAGAAGATGGTACAGGAAACGATTCGAAAGTTTGTGGAAAAGGAATTAATGCCGCTTGAAAATGAGGTATTAAAAAATGAGCGGGAAGGAAGACCAAGTATATCCAAAGAGAAAGAAAAAGAATTGCAATTAAAGGCAAAAGAATCAGGATTCTGGGGAATTAATACCCCTAGTGAATATGGTGGGGCCGACCTTGGACAAATGATGCAGGCGATCGTAACTATGGAAGTGGCAAAAACTTTTGTTCCATTCAGCTTTGGTGGATCTGCTGATAATATTCTTTATTACGGAAATGAGGAGCAAAAGGAAAAATATCTCATCCCAACGATTAATGGGGATAAAAAGTCCTGCTTTGCGATGACAGAGCCTGATGCGGGTTCGGATACAAGAAATATTAAAACAACAGCCATCAAAGACGGAAATGAGTGGGTCATCAACGGTGAAAAAACCTTTATCACAGGCGGAAATGAAGCTGATTTCGTAATGGTTATTGCCATTACTGATAAAGAAAAACACGCAGAAACCGGGCGTGAGGGTGTTACCTGCTTCATTGTTGACCGGGATATGGGCTGGAAATCTGAGTATATTCACACAATGGGTGAATGGGGGCCAGCTAGTCTTATTTTTGATAATGTTAGAGTTCCTGAAGAAAATATTTTAGGAGAATTACATGGAGGTTACAAGCTAGGATTAGAGTGGATCGGTTTTGCCAGATGGATTGTTGGTGCTCGAGCAGTTGGAACAGCTGAGCGTTTACTGCAAATGGCCATTGATTACGCAAAAGATCGTAAAACCTTTGGAAGGCCAATTGCTGACAGACAGGCAATTCAGTGGCAAATTGCTGATTCAGCCGTAGAAATTGAAGCAGCAAAATGGCTAGTCCTAAATGCAGCATACACATTGGATAATGGAGAAGATAATCGTCATCTCGCTTCAATGGCTAAACTCTATGGTTCAAATATGGGAAATCGTGTGGTAGACCGGGTCCTTCAAATTCATGGCGGAATGGGTTATACACGAGAATTACCTATAGAACGTTGGTATCGTGAAGCCAGATTATGGCGCATTTATGATGGTACAGATGAAATTCAACGACTCATTATATCTAGAAATCTATTAAAAGGCCATGTAAAAATTGGAGATTTCATATAAAATTAAGAATAGAACGAATATTAAAAATAGATAGGAGGAATCAAAATGAGTAATCGATTTGATGGAAGAGTAGCATTTGTAACAGGAGGCAGTCGCGGAATAGGGAAGGGGGTTGCTACGCGATTTGCTGAAGAAGGAGCAAAGGTTGCCATTATTGATGTAAATGAGGATGCATTAAATGAAACCTATAACGAGTTTCAGGAGAAGGGCTATGAGATCTATGCCAAAAAGGCAAATGTAGTCAATACTGATGAAGTAGAGTCTGCAATGGAAGAAGTTGTTTCCAAATTTGGTTCCCTTGATATATTGGTCAATAATGCGGGGGTTATTCGTGATAATCTTCTCTTTAAAATGACAGATAACGATTGGGAACAGGTCATGGACGTCCATTTAAAGGGATCTTTTAATGCTGCTCGTGCAGCACAAAAATATATGGTTGACCAAAAGTATGGCCGCATTATTAATACCTCTTCAACTTCAGCACTAGGTAACCGCGGCCAAGCCAACTATTCTACAGCGAAGGCAGGTTTACAAGGGTTAACTAAAACGTTGGCTATAGAACTTGGTAAATTTGGTATTACGGCTAATGCAGTAGCTCCTGGATTTATTGAAACGGATATGACAAAAGCAACTGCAGAAAGAATTGGCATCTCCTTTGAAGATTTAGTTCAGGCAAGCGTAAGTCAAATTCCTGTTGGCAGAAGTGGAAAACCAGAAGACATTGCTAATGCTGTTGCGTTTTTTGCTGATGAGAAATCTTCATTCGTAAATGGTCAGGTGATTTATGTAGCGGGCGGACCAAGAGACTAATGAATAATGGAAAGGAGCGCTGAGAAATGCTCAAAGATTACATTGGAAAAACCTCCAATAAAGTAAAAAATACAGTAGAACGTGGTATGGTAAAAAGGTTTGCAGAGTCTATCGGTGACTCACATCCAATCTTTGTTGAAGAAACATATGGTAAAAGGTCAAGGTCTGGTCAAAATATCGCACCTCCAACCTTCCCACGTGTATTTGAGTATGGGGAAATTGAAGGATTGCCATTGCCTACTAAAGGACTCATTCATGGCGAGGAGACCTTTCATTATGAAAGACCCTTATTAGTTGGGGAAGAAATCTATTGTTATTCAGAGGCCAAAGACTACTATGAGAAAAAAGGCAAAAATGGGCTAATGGGGTTTTTTATTTTAAAACGTTACGGTGAAGATTCTGCTGGTAAAGTCATCTTTACCGAGGAACAAACAGTCATTATCACGGAGGCTGTAAGAAAGGCGATGACCGTATGACTAGTATAGTAGAGTTAAAACCAAATGAAGCTTTGGAAGGGGTTACATTAGAGCCGGTATCAAGATTAGATCTCATAAAATACGCCGGGGCATCCGGTGATTTTAATCCTATTCACACCATTGATGAAGAGGCAACAAAAGCAGGACTTCCCGGGATTATAGCTCACGGAATGTGGACGATGGGAAACTTAGGAAAACTATTTACTCCTTATTATGAACAAGGATTTATACAGGATTTTCAGATTCGCTTTTCTGGTATGGTTTTTTTAAATGATGTCATCACTTTAAAAGCAACGGTGGAAAATCAAACGGATAAACATATGGATTTTCATGTAGAAGCCGTAAATCAGGATGATAAAGCGGTCATTAAAGGCAAGGTTCGATTTGTGACCTATTAAAATTCAACTACTCTGGCTCTTGACCTCTTATTCAAGTTATCCAGAAATCAAAAATGAATAAGGGGTCAAAGCTGAATGAAAAAATGATGCAGGAGTGTGGTTTATGAATTTTGAATATTCCGATAAAGTGAAAGAATACGAAGTGAAATTGAATGATTTTATGGAAGAGTATGTTTATCCCAATGAAAACATCTACAGTGAACAGCTGAATGAACAGAATCGATTTGCGAACATTCCCCCCATTATGGAGGAATTAAAGCAAAAAGCAAAAGAACAGGGATTATGGAATCTGTTTTTGCCAGAGAGTGATTATGGTGCCGGACTTTCTAACCTTGAATATGCTCCGCTCTGTGAGATTATGGGCCGGTCAGCGATAGCTCCTGAAGTTTTCAATTGTGCAGCACCTGATACGGGTAATATGGAAGTGCTGGTTCGCTATGGGTCACAAGAACAAAAAGATAAATGGTTAAATCCTCTTCTAGATGGTGAAATTCGATCCTGTTTTTCCATGACAGAACCTGATGTGGCATCATCTGACGCAACCAATATTCAGTCGAGTATTGTCCGTGATGGTGATCAATACATCATTAATGGGACTAAATGGTGGTCATCAGGAGCTGGGGATCCACGCTGTAAAATTGCGATTGTGATGGGTAAGAATGACCCGCAAGCTCCTAAATATAAACAACAATCTATGATTCTAGTTCCACTTGATACACCTGGAGTAAACGTCAAACGAACCTTACCTGTCTTCGGATATGATCATGCTCCACATGGTCATGCGGAAATCGAGTATAACAACGTCAGAGTACCAGCTTCCAATATGATTTTGGGTGAAGGCAGAGGCTTTGAAATTGCTCAAGGAAGGTTAGGACCAGGGCGTATACATCACTGTATGAGAACAATTGGCGCAGCTGAGCGAGCGCTGGAAATTTTATGTAATCGGGTGCAAAGCAGAGAAACGTTTGGAAAAAAACTTGCCCAGCAAGGGGTTATCCAAGAATGGATAGCAGATGCCAGAATGGAGATTGAACAAGCGAGATTATTAACATTAAAAGCGGCCTACATGATGGATACTGTTGGAAATAAAGAAGCGAAGGCTGAGATAGCTATGATTAAAGTGGTAGCACCTAATATGGCTTTGAAGGTGATTGATCACGCAATCCAGGCTCTTGGAGCTGCAGGTGTAAGCGAAGATTATCCACTGGCAGCAAGCTGGGCAAATATTCGTACGTTGCGTTTGGCGGATGGACCGGATGAAGTACATCTTCGTACAGTAGCAAGACAGGAATTGAAAAAGTACCAATAATTCAACGGGAGGATAAACCCATGCATGTAAATGAATTGTTTGATTTAACGGGTAAAACGGCTATTGTTACAGGTGGCGGCCGCGGATTAGGGCAACAAATTGCTCAGGGTTTTGCTGAAGCGGGTGCAAATGTTGTGTTGTGCTCAAGAAGGGTTGAAAACTGTGTAGAAATAAGTGAAACACTGCAGAAAAAAGGCATAGATACAATGGCGTTAAAATGTGATGTTACAAATTCTGACGATATCGAACAAGTGGTTAACAAAACATTAGAACGTTTTGGCAGAATCGATATTCTTGTTAACAATAGCGGAGCATCGTGGGGCGCACCTGTTGATGAAATGCCGTTAGAAGCCTTTCACAAAGTTTTGAATGTAAATGTTGTCGGAACCTTTTTGATGTCACAGGCTGTTGGCAAGGTCATGACTGAGCAGAAGTATGGAAAAATTATCAATATAGCATCCGTAGCCGGTTTACGTGGATCAGATCCTAAATTCATGGATGCCATTGGCTATAATTCCAGTAAAGGAGCCGTTATTACTTTTACAAAAGATTTGGCTGTGAAATGGGGTCCTAGAGGAATTTTTGTCAATGCCATTGCACCAGGCTTTTTCCCGACTAAAATGTCAAAAGTACTTATCGAGCACGGTGGGGATGAAATGCGGAAACGTACCCCGTTAAGAAAATTTGGTGGAGAAAATGATTTGAAAGGCGTTGCATTATTTTTAGCGTCAGCTGCTTCTGATTTTGTAACAGGTGAGACAATTGTTGTGGATGGAGGAACGAATGCGATGTAACTCTAAAGTCAATACCACGACTTTTTCAAAGGAGAGGGATAAAAGTGAAAAGAGATGCAGTGATTGTTTCAGCAGTCCGCACACCAATCGCAAGACATGGAGGTGCATTAGCTTCTGTTCCCGCTCATGTGTTTGGAGCAGAGGTCATAAAAGAAGCTATCAGCAGAGCTAATGTTAAGGCTGAGCAAATTGACGATTGTATTATAGGAAATGTTTTAAGCGGTGGTGGAAATATTGCCAGATTAACAGCTCTCCAAACGGGCCTATCATTAAATATCCCAGGATTAACGGTTGATCGACAATGTGGGTCAGGTATTAATGCGGTAGTTCTTGCGTCCCAGGCTATTCAGGCAGGGTCAGGAGATATTTATGTGGCTGGGGGAACAGAAAGTATGAGTCGGGCTCCTTATCTTATGGACCGACCAGATAGAGCTTACAGCCCAGTTCCGCCTAAAATTCGAAAGTCCCAGCTTTCCCCTCAAGAAATTGGTGATCCTCCAATGGGGATAACGGCAGAAAATTTGGCGGAAAAATATCATATTAGTCGTGAAGAACAGGATGAATTTGCCCTTCGAAGTCAACAACGAATGTCTCGTGCAATGGAAGAGGGGCGATTTGATGAACAAATCGTACCCATTGAAGTACCTGTAAAAAAAGGAGATGCTTTCGTATTTGAGAAGGATGAACATCCTCGACCAGAAACAACATTAGAAGGGCTTTCCAAATTAAAACCCGTCTTTAAAAAGGAGGGAACAGTTACTGCCGGCAGTAGTTCAGGCTTAAATGATGCAGCATCTGCGCTTGTTGTGATGTCAAGAGAAAAAGCAGATGAGCTAGGATTAAAACCATTAGCAACAATTCGTCAAGCTGCTGTAGCTGGTGTAGACCCCAATATAATGGGGATTGGCCCTGTCCCAGCAACTCGGAAAGTTTTAGAAAAGAGTGGCTACAGATTGGATGATATGGATTTAATAGAACTAAATGAAGCATTTGCTGCTCAGGTACTTGCTGTAGATCGAGAACTAAAGATGGATCCGAATAAATTAAATGTCAATGGTGGAGCAATTGCTCACGGTCATCCACTTGGAGCAACAGGAGCTATTTTAATGACTAAAGCCGTTTATGAATTACAGAGATCTAATGAGAAACTTGCTCTTATAACAGCATGTATCGGTGGAGGGCAAGGGATTTCTGTCATTATGGAACGAGAAACATAATAAGGAAGAGGAGGTAAAAGATGTCTGAAACGATCCCCATTCGCAAGGGAGAAGAACTGGATAAAGTGATTATTGAACCCTTTTTACGCAAACACATTCCAGATTTACCAGATGCTCCCTTGGAGATTACACAATTTAGTGCCGGCCGTTCGAATTTGACCTATGCTTTAAAGATTGGAGATTGGGAAGGAGTTCTTAGACGTCCTCCCCTGGGTCCTGTTGCACCAAAAGCACATGACATGGAGCGAGAATATACCATCCTTAAAGAAATCCATCCATATTTTTCACCCGCACCTAAACCATTCGTCTTAGCAGATTCCACAATAATTGGAAGACCCTTTTTTGTAATGGAAAGAAAACATGGCATAGTATTAGATTCCCACTTTCCTGAAGGTGTTGAGGTTACAGAAGAGCTTTGTAAACAAATATCAGAAAAAATGGTAGATACTTTGGTAAATCTTCATAGCATTGACTACAGGAAAACGAGATTAAAAGAAATGACAAAACCAGAGGGATTTTTAGAAAGGCAGGTTCATGGATGGATTAAACGGTATGAAAGGGCCAGAACAGATGAAATTGAAGGAGTGGAACAATTAACGAAATGGATGTCAGGTCACATTCCTGTCTCCCCGGAGCCAGCCATTATTCATTATGACTTTAAGTTTAATAATTCCATGTTTAACGAGGATTTTAGTGAAGTCATTGGAATATTTGACTGGGAAATGACGACAGTAGGGGATCCATTAGCAGATTTAGGCGTTGCTATGAGCTATTGGATTGAAGGGGATGATTCAAATCTATTAAAACGAGGATTAGGTGATGAGCCGATAACAGCATATCCAGGTTTTATGACTAGAAGAGAATTTATGGAGTCTTATGCAAAAAAGAGTGGTCGTGATGTTACACATATGAATTTTTATCTGACTTTTGCCTATTTTAAATTAGCTGTCATTTGCCAACAAATCTATTATCGTTATAAGAATGGTCAGACTCAGGATGAAAGGTTTGCAAATTTAAACCTTTTTGTTAAAAATTTAATTCATTATGCTTCTGAGATGGCAAGTAAGAAAATTTAAACCTGAAATTGAGGTGCTTTAAATGGGGAAAATTCATGTTTTGTTAAAAAAGGAAGAATTAAATAAAGAAAAACTGCAAGGGGATAAACTTGTTGTTGTTTTTGACGTTTTACTTGCCACCTCAACCATTACAACAGCACTACAATACGGAGCCCGTAATGTTATTCCAGTATTAAACGGGGAGGAAGCCAAGCGGGTTGCTCGTAGTCAAAAGAAAGATTCATACCTTCTTGTAGGTGAATATGAGGGATTGCCTTTAGATGGCTTTCATTCCCCGAATCCAAATGCCTTAAGAGGGAAAGTTTATGATAAGACTATGATTTTATCCACTACAAATGGGACAGTAGCTATTCGAAATTCTATTTCAGCTAAGTTTGTTTTTGTTGCTTCCCTATTAAACTCCAGATATGTAGCTGAACAATTAATCAAACATTTTAAAAATGAAACGATTATTCTGGTATGTTCTGGCTCATCAGGGTCATTTAATGCGGAGGATTTCTATGGAGCCGGGCATTTTATCCATTCACTTCATGAACAATCACATATGAACTGGACTCTATCTGATTCTGCATTTGCTGCGTATGAATTTTATAAAGGCAAACAAAATGTGAGTAAAGAAGTTCTTAAAGCATCAAGGGTAGGTCAAATGTTAACGAGATTTGGGTTTGAAGAGGAATTAGCATTTGTCTCTCAACAAGATGTTTTCCCCGTGGTTCCTTATGTTAACGATGATACGTTTGTGGTAGCGGAGCAATATCAAAAGAAAAGGAGAGAGATTCATGGTACAAACTGAAACGAAACATTTATTAGTTCAAAAATTTGATGGGGTAATGCAGCTTACGCTTAATCGACCTGATAGCTTAAATGCCTTTAGTCCTGATATGATGCTAGGCCTCAAAGAGTCAATGGAAGAAGCAAAAAATGACGATTCCATTCATGTGATTATTCTTTCTGGCGCTGGGCGTGCTTTTAGTGCGGGTGGAGATGTAAAAACAATGGGAACCAGTAATCCACTCGCAACTTATAATCATATCGGAAATCTTAATGAGCTGATTTTAACTATGAGGAATCTGGAAAAACCCATTATTGCTGCAGTACACGGCTATGCTGCAGGGGCAGGATTTAATCTCGCGTTAGCTTGTGACATGATTCTAGCAGCCGAAGAAAGTAAATTTGTCTTAAGCTTTTCTAAAGTTGGTCTCAGTTCAGACGGGGGAGGGCTTTATTTCCTTCCGCGATTAATAGGTCCTTATTTAGCTAAGGAATTATTATTTACTGCAGAACCAATTACTGCAGAGAAGGCACATTCTTTAGGGATTGTAAATCACACGTATCCCTTAGAAGAATTTAAAGATCAGGTTGAAAGATTTGCAAATAAAATTGCTGCTGGGCCATCTGAGGCATATCAATTTATTAAAAAGATTGCCAACCAATCCTATCATTCAACTTTAGATGAGATTCTGGAACTGGAAAGAATCTCACAGGCAACGATTGTTACAACAGACGGCCATAAAGAAGGTGTTCAAGCTTTTAAAGAGAAAAGAGAGCCAGATTTCAACTAGAAATGATAATTTAACACATAAATGGAAGCGTTTGCAAATAAAGAGTTAAGAATAGTTAGAGTTATACACTCTGGCCATATGCCTCCATTTATGGATAGAGAAAGGGGAGAGGTGTTTTGGATGTACTCCTTCAACAGCTTTTTAATGGGCTGACGATTGGAAGTGTTTATAGCTTAGTCGCGTTAGGATTGACTCTTGTTTATGGAATTTTACACATTCCGAATTTTGCCCATGGTGCTTTGTATATGGTGGGGGCTTATATTACCTATACGATTATGACCTCCTTGGGATTACATTATTTACTTTCAATCCTTACTTCCATTATTGCAGTTGGAATGATTAGTGTGTTAATGGAAAGACTGGTTTTTCATCCTTTAAAAGATTCAACGCCCATCCAGCATAAAGTTGCAGCGATAGGTATGCTCCTATTTCTAGAGTCGTTTGCTCAATTGATTTGGGGGGCAGACTATCAGCAAATGGAAACCCCTTTTGGGCAAGTTATTGACTTTTTTGGATTAACGGTAACGATGCAGAGGCTGATTATTGTAATTACGGCTGTAGTCGCGATGATTTTACTTTATTTATTTCTCAAAAAAACATTTACAGGAGCTACAATCATTGCGATGGCTCAAAATCGGGAAGGGGCCCATTTAGTTGGAATTAATACGAATAAGGTTGCCATGCTAACCTTCTTTATTTCAGGTGTTTTAGCTGCGCTTGGCGCTTCCCTAACCTCACCTATTAACCTAGTATTTCCGAGTATGGGGCATCTTGTGATCTTAAAGGCTTTTGTGATTATTATTATTGGGGGAATGGGCAGTATTCCCGGAGCCATATTAGGCGGTTATATCATAGGATTTAGTGAAAGTATTGGGGCAACCTATATATCGAGTGACTATAGCGATATTATTTCCTTTGCACTGTTAGTCATTATTTTAACCATTAAGCCTCAAGGGATTTTTTCAAAGGGGGGAGTATAATGGCAGCATTTTTTAATAAACGAAATATCGTTGTTGGATTCATTTTACTGGCCGTCATCTTCCCGTTTATCACCAGAAATGATTATTTTCTTCATGTTATGACGTTAGCATTTATTTGGATGATTGCCGTTTACGGATTGAACTTATTGGCTGGATATACAGGATATTTATCGTTAGCTCATGCCGGATTTTTTGCCATTGGCGCTTATGCGTTTGGTTTATTGACTGTAAAAGCAGGTTTTGGCTTTTGGCCTGCCTTTCTTTTGGCACCAATTATTACGACTGCAATGGGATTTTTGATTGGTTTAATCGCCCTTCGAACCAAAGAACACTTTTTTGCTATCTATACACTTTGCGTAGGTTATATTATTTATTTAGTAATTGATAAATGGGAGGGATTAACAGGGGGTGTAAGAGGACTTATAGGTATACCGGCTCCTTCAAGCATTGGACCTCTTACTTTATCTACTCCAATAGCTCAATACTACTTTGTTTTTGTCATTCTATTACTTGTGATTTTTGTCATTTACCGCATCATCCATTCTTTGACCGGACGCACCTTTATTGCGATCCGTAATAGTGAAGAATTAGCGCTGTCATTAGGTATATCAACTACTAAAAATAAATTAATATCCTTTGTTCTCTCCACCTTCTTCGCAGGAATAGCTGGTGTCTTGTATGCATGCTTTATTCGCTTTATTGGTCCCGATATTGGAAATCTTAACATTACCTTTGACTTGCTTACCTACATGATTGTAGGTGGAATTGGTACGATGTCAGGCCCGATTGTTGGAACCTTGTTAATTGTATGGCTATCGCAAAATCTGCAATTTTTACAGGATTACCGCATGCTTATTTTTGGACCGCTTTTAACGTTAATGGTTATTTTCTCACCGAGAGGAATCTCGGGACTCTTTGCCTTATGGTCTGCCAAACGAACACGTAAGCTAAAACCAAAGACTTCAAATGTAGAAGAACAAGCTTAACAGGAGGTGTATAGATGTTTCTTGAAACCAAACGCTTAACCAAACAATTTGGTGGGTTATTCGCAGTGAAAGATGTGGATTTCTCAATTGAAGAAGGTAAAATTAATGCCATTATTGGACCTAATGGAGCTGGTAAATCAACATTCTTCAATTTAGTAAGCGGGTTATATCGTCCTACTTCAGGGCAAGTTCTTTTTAAAGGGAAGGATATTTCAAACTTAAAGGCTAATAAAGTTGCAAAATTAGGTGTAGCAAGAACCTTTCAGACCACTCATTTATTTGAACAGGCAACGGTTTTTGATAACGTAATTGTTGGCCATCGCTTACGAACAAAAGCCAACCTGTTTGATTCGATTTTTCACACTAAGCGATTAAAACGGGAAGAGGAGCAATGTAAGGAAAAAGCCCTTGAGGTTTTACAATTTGTAGGACTGGAGCATGCTGTTGATCATTTGGTTGCAAATATTTCACAAGAAGAGAAGAAACGTGTGGCATTTGCTCTTGCCCTGGCTACTGATCCGGAAATTGTCTTTCTTGACGAGCCGACAGCAGGGATTAATCCTGACGAAACAGCAGAGTTATCTGAATTAATAGAAAAAATGGCTGAAAATGGTTTAACCATTTGTTTAATTGAACACAAAATGCAAATGATTATGAACTTAGCAGAACAAATTATGGTGTTAAACTATGGAGAAAAAATTGCTCAAGGAACGCCAGAGGAGATTAATCGTAATGAAGAAGTCATAAAAGCCTATTTGGGGGGGAGTACCAGTGCTTGATTTAAAGAATGTGTCTGTAAAATACGGAAATTTTACGGCTATAAAAGATATAAACATTCGAGTAGATAAAGGTGAAATTGTGGTACTTTTAGGTGCAAATGGTGCTGGGAAAAGTACAACGTTTCGTACCATAAGCGGCTTAAAAACACCTTTCAAGGGAAATGTGCTATTGGAAGATGACCTTATTGATAACAAGCCTCCTGATAAAATCGTAAAACAAGGAATTGTGCAATGCGCGGAGGATCGTAAGCTTTTTCCAGAAATGTCAGTGCAGGAAAATATGATGATGGGTGCTTATATACATCGTAAAAAGAAAAACAAAATTAAACAAACATTAAAAGAAGTCTATAAATTATTTCCGGTTTTATATGAAAAAAGAAAAAATCCAGCCGGATCTTTAAGTGGCGGGCAACAACAAATGCTGGCGATAGGAAGAGCGCTAATGTCTAAACCAAAGCTGATGCTATTAGATGAACCTTCTATTGGTTTAGCGCCTTTAATTGTGGAGCAAATGTTTGAAAGCATCAAGCAGATAAACAAGGAAGGTACAACGATTTTATTAGCTGAACAAAATGCTCACGCAGCGTTATCCATTGCCGACAAAGGTTATGTTTATGAAAATGGAAACATTGTAGTTGAGGGTAGTTCAAAAGAGTTGTTTGCCAATGAAGAAGTAAGAAAGGCTTATATAGGGGCTTAAAGAATCTACAACGACTTACCCTGAATAAGTTTTCTGAATATTAAAAATAGGAGGATTGTTATGAAGAAAAAGACAGGTTTTGGTTTGATTCTCTTTACCATTGTTTGTTTAATCTTGACAGCTTGTTCGGGAGAGGAAACAGGTGGAGATGGTGAAGCAGTAGTTAATATTGGCTATACCGGCCCTTTAAGTGGAGCAGCAGCCTATTACGGAGAAAATACGTTAAACGGTTTAAAAATGGCTGTTGAAGAAATTAATGAAGAAGGTTTTGAAGTGAATGGAACGACCTATACGATAAGCCTCGAAACTTTAGATGACCAGTATCTTCCGAATGAAGCTGCCGCAAATGCCAGACGCTTAGTACAAGAATATAATACTCCCATTATCTATACCCCTCATAGCGGTGGTGTAAATGCTTTGCAAGTGTTTAATGAACAGGAAAACTTTATTATTGGTGCTTACACGAGTGAACCTGCTATTACTGAAACAGGGAATACTTTAACTGTTCGAATACCACCTAGTTATGCAGGTTATGTTGAACCCTTTACTAAATATATGATGGATCGTTTTGGAAATAAATTAGCTGCATTGCCCCCAGTCACCCAGTACGGTAAGGATTGGGCAGAAGGACTAATCCCTCATTGGGAAGAGCAGGGGGGAGAAGTTGTCCATAATGCATCCATTGACTTCTCTAAGGATACAGACTTTTTCACCATATTAACAAATGCGCTCGAGAAGGATCCTGATGTTCTGTTAATAGGGGGAGCAAGCGAACCAACAGCAAAAGTAGCACAACAGGCACGTGAGCTTGGCTATGAAGGCGGGTTTATGATTATGGATCAGGCTAAATTAGATGAAATGAAAAAGGTTATGGGCGAAACCTATGAACCTTTGGAAGGCTCTATTGGTACCATGCCACTGATTAATGCAGATTACCCTGGTACTGATGAATTTGTTGAAAAATATAGAGAAAAATATGGTGAGGATCCTGGTTCTGAAGCCGGCTTTCACTATGTTTCGATGTACATCTTTGTAGAAGCAATGAAGGAAGCTGGTAACGTTGAAGATGCAAAAGTAATCTATGAAAATATTCAAGCAGGTTTAGACAGCTTACCAGAGGATAAAAAAGTATATAATATTCCAAATATCGATGAAAATGGTGGATTTGAAATCGATACACGTATCGCAGCCATTGAAGATGGAGAGATAGTACCAAAAGAAGTAGAATAGAATTTTTAAGATTGCCCAAAGCGGAAGTGGTTTTGATGATGAGGGCACTAAATGAAAGCAGGGATGCAAACGAATAATGTTTTGTATCCCTTTTTCTATATATTAGATTTATATAGTTTAATCCTTTAGAAAAATCGTTGGAATAATATGCTAAAATGGAAGGTAAGAATCTCTAACTAACGAACCAGTTTAATTAAAAAAATTAGGGATGGAGGATTAATATGACAAAGAGTAATAAAAAAGCCTTATCACAGGAACAACAAGAAGAATTACTCGGAGCATTGAAAGTCCGCTTTGAGAACAACATGAATCGCCACAAAGAGATTGAATGGGCTAAAGTCCAAGAAAAGCTGCAAGCTGATACTGAAAAACTATGGTCGCTAAAACAAATGGAAGCAACTGGTGGTGAACCGGATGTTGTTGGTTTTGATGAAAAGAAGAACGAATACATTTTTTGCGATTGTTCAACGGAAAGTCCTAAAGGTCGCAGAAGTGTTTGTTACGACCGTGAAGCGCTGGAGTCAAGAAAAAAACATAAACCTGAAAATAATGCTATTGATATGGCAACTTCCATGGGCATTGAACTTTTAACAGAAGAACAATATCGTGCGTTGCAAAACATTGAACATTTCGATATGAAAACATCGAGCTGGGTGCATACCCCCTCTGATATTAGAGAACGTGGCGGTGCCCTTTTTTGCGATAATCGCTACGGGCATGTCTTCGTGTATCACAACGGTGCCTCCTCTTACTATGGTTCCAGAGGATTCCGTGGCTTACTAAGGGTCTGAATTTTCACAAACAGCTAGGAATAGCTTTTATCTCATTCTTCTGCCCGTGCAAGTTTAATGAAGACTGTCATTTTTGTGTTAACAGAGGTAGTTTAATCAAAGAGTGATGCATTTATCAAAGGGGCGTTTTGATGGAGTTCGTATTTATAAGGCATGGACAAGGAGAACACGTTTTAAATTTACCTAAGAGTTTACATACTTCAGACCCTGCATTAACGGAGGAGGGAATCATTCAAGCCAAGAAACTAAAAAAACAGTTTCCTTTATTGCAAACAGATGTAATAGTAAGTAGTCCAATGAGAAGAACTTTACAAACAGTACAAATTTGGAGTGAAGGTATAAAATGTCAGAAAATCGTAAGCCCATTAGTATCACCACGAATGTTCCCTCAAAACCCAGAATGGCAGACACTACCTTGTGATGAAATTTTAACAAAACAAAAAGTAAAAGACGACTTTACTGATATTTACCTCGAAGAAGAACAATCAAACGAATGGTGGTTAAAAGGGATAAACACATTAACCGATAAAGAGTTTAAGGGTATAGCTGAAGGTTTTTTAAAATGGTGCAAACAAATGGGAAATAAAAGAATATATATCGTTTCTCACGATGGAACCATAACCTCGTATAAACAGTTTATTACCGGTCAAGATCTCACTAGAAATGATTTCCCTAAAGAAACTGGTTTTTTAAAAGTTAATTTCTAATATTAAAGATTACAGAACCAAAGAGGCGATTTGAATGTTACAATCCTTTGAGTCAGAAAGGCTAATTTTGCGTGAACGAACACTTGAAGATATAGAAAAATGTATTGAAATGGATCATGATCTAGAGGTAGTTAAGTATATACCGGAAATAGTCGAGCTTATAAATGGACCTCATGCAAGTTATAAAAAGCACAGAGAATTTGTAAGAAAGAGAATTGAAACTGTATACCCTAATGGATTGGGGTACTGGACGATAGAATTAAAAGACCATATTCGAGAATTTATAGGCTGGGTAATGCTCATTCCTATTGATAATATTGGCCCGGAAACTGAAATTGGCTGGAGACTAAAACGAAATCATTGGGGAAAGGGTTATGCTACCGAGGCTGCAAGAATCATTTTACAATATGCTTTTGATACCATTGAACTGGACAAAATAGTCGCTGATATCCATTACTTAAATCGAGGATCTATAAGAGTTGCTGAGAAGATTGGTTTAAAATTTGAAGGTTTAAATGATGATAATACGAATCATTATGTTAGATACTCCATCTATTAGAATTAATAGGTTTTATCTTAATTTTTGGTATTGCCCTTTCTGTGAACAGGAGGGCATTTTTAGCACCTAATGGAAGAGTGAAGTATATAATTCTAAGCTATCTTGACGTTACTTATTTTATATGAAATTTTTAACAGCAGCCTTTTGGTTGAAGAGAAGGTTAGTATTTAATTCAGGTTATTAATTCCCTATAAATCATACAAATGATGATAACCTTCAGTTTACTCGAAAATCTTGTACAGGATTGTCATATAAACCAACAGTTAAGAACTATAATATAATATAAACCTCTATTAATAAAAATCATTCGATTGGAATTGATTAGGCCTTTTTAAGTGGACAGGTATTGGAGACGTGAGGAATATATGAATATATTGGTTACCTTGAATAGAGCGTATTTAAAACCACTAAAAGTAATGCTGAAGTCTCTGTTTTTGAATAATCCTGCAGAAGCGTTTACTGTCTTTGTAATGCATACGAGTTTAACAAATGAAGAAATCAGAGGATTATCTCATTTTATAGAACAAAATGGTCATCACTTACAGGAGATTAAAATTAGTCATCATTATTTTGAAGACGCTCCTCTTATTAAACATTATACGAAAGAGATGTATTTTCGGATATTAGCTTATAAATTTCTACCCGAAGATGTGGAAAAAGTTCTGTATTTAGATCCGGATGTTTTAGTGATTAATGAAATTCGCAGCTTATACGATACGGATATCACGGATTATTTATATGCAGCAGCATACCACGACCGGGTTTCGGTAGCGCAATTAAATAAGTTACGTTTACTTCCTTACGATATTTATGCTTATTATAATTCAGGAGTTCTTCTGATGAATGTAAAATTACAAAGAGAAAAAATCGATGAGCAGGAAATCTTTGCTTTTGTTGAGCGCAACAAAATGAGGCTGATTCTTCCAGATCAGGATATCCTTAATGCTTTATATTCTAAAGATATAAAAGATATAAATGAAATCCATTATAATTATGACCCCAGATTTTATCGTTATTTTAAAGTAGCAAGTAATGGAGAGTATGATATGGATTATATTATGAAGCATACTCGTATCCTTCACTTCTGTGGTAAGAAAAAGCCCTGGGATAAAAAATATACGGGATACTTTCACGCTCTTTATAAGCATTATGAGAAAGTAGCCAATATTTGAAGATTTTAAGGCGGTGAAACAAACAAGCCAATCCTTCTTATTGGGATTGGCGTTTTTTTAATTTTAATCGGGTTTGTTCCACAAAGGATTGAATTTCCTTATCTGGTTCTATCTTTTTATGATAAGTCTTCACTACTTTCGCTTGTTTCTTTAACACATCTTTTGTTTTCAAATCAATTTGAATATCTACCTCAGAAAAAGCTTTCCCTTTTGCATAAGCTTCAACAATCAATTTATTGTCTACAACTGTATTAGCGTATTTATGATTGTGTCCGGCCAATATGACATCAATTTCATCATCTAGTTTTGGTGCCAGTTTAACGATTTCTCCAGAAGGATTTGACCCATCTTTTTTGGAAGCTGCTGATGCATGAGCAAGGACAACAATGGTTTTCACACCTTTTTCTTTTAGTTCGTGTACAGCTTTATTGATTGATTCCGTGATATTTTTAAATTTAATATCCTTAATATGTTCTTCATCAACGATTCTTTTTGTTTTAGGAGTCAAAACACCGATAAAACCAATCGGAATCCCTCTTACTCTTTTGATAATATAAGGGGGAAGAATTGGCTTTTTTGTATTTTTATGAAGCACATTTGCGACGGTATAAGGAAAATTTGCCCCTTTAAATTCTCCAGTTTGGCCATATTTACCCTCCTTAATTAAACCCATTAGTTGATTAACGCCTTCATCAAACTCATGATTTCCTACAGTGCCAACATCAAAGTGTAATTTATTCAAAAATTTAATGGTTGGTTTATCCTGTAATTTTGCTGAGATAGGTGGACTATTACCGACAGCATCTCCGGTATGAACCAGTAGTGTGTGCTTATTCTCACGTTGATACTGTTTTAAATAGGCAGAAAGATATGCAGCCCCACCAATATCTTCTTCATCGCTAGACGGGCTTTCTAATTGTCCGTGAAAGTCATTAATCCCCAATATTTTCACGGATATATTATGATTTGATTCCGCATAAGAACATATTTGCATGCCACATACTACAGTAAACGATAACATCATTACTTTTAAAAAATGTATCATTACTTACCCCCCTGGATATTGGGAATGTATCGCATTTTTAGTATGACAAATGGAGGGGACTGTTATGAAAAGATAGTGGTTTTGACTACAAAATATGTTCAATTATTGATAAAGTAATAATAGGGTTTTTTTATGAAAACTTTAGGATGATTCAAAGAAGTAAATCAAATGGAGGAAGGGGATTTATTTTGAGTAATCAGAAACCAAGAGTCGTCGTTCTGGGAGCTGGCTATGCTGGAATGATGACCACCAAAAAATTAACAAAGCTTCTACGTCCAGAAGAAGCAGAAATTGTTCTAGTCAATAAACATAACTATCATTATCAAACAACTTGGTTGCACCAGGTAGCAGCTGGAACCATTAATCAAAACCAGGTACGTATGATGATTAGTGATGTCATTGATACGAAAAATCGAGTAAAATTCATTCAGGATTCTGTAGTTGAAATTAAAAAAGATGAAAAGACGGTTATTCTTGAAAGTGGAGAATTACAGTATGACATTCTTGTTGTAGGTCTTGGATTTGAGAGTGCAACATTTGGTATTCCTGGAATGAAAGAAAATGCCTTTTCAATACAAACGATTAATTCAAGTCGTCTCATTTACGACCATATTGAATATCAGTTTTCACGTTATAAGAATGAAGAAGGCAATAATGAGGATTTATTAACCATTTTAGTAGGTGGATCAGGATTTACAGGGATCGAATATGTTGGAGAGCTTACGGAAAGTGTTAAAAAATTATGTAAGAAGTATGACATTCCTCGTTATAAAGCACGTATCATCAATGTTGAAGCAGCTCCAAGCATTCTTCCAGGATTTGATGAGGAATTGGTTTCTTATGCAAAAGCATCATTGGAAGCTCGTGGGGTTGAATTTAGAACAGGTACAATGATTAAGGAATGTAAGGAAGATGGCTTTGTAGTTGGTGAGGATGAAGAAAAAATCAAAGCTGGAACCGTGGTATGGACTGGTGGTGTACAAGCCAATTCCATATTGGGAGAATCAGGCTTCGAAATTACAAAAGGAAGAGTAACGGTCAATAATGATTTACGTGCCCCAGGATATAGAGATATCTTTATTTTGGGTGACTGTGCATGGGCAATGGATAAAGAAAATGATCGTCCATATCCCCCAAATGCTCAAAATGCTATGCAGCAGGCGGATACTGCAGCGTACAATATTAAATCCTTAATTTATGGTGGACCTATGCAGGAATATCAATTTGATAATAAAGGAACTGTTGCTTCACTTGGTGGATCTGAGGCTATTGGAACGGTATTTGATCGCCAGCTATTTGGTAAACCAGCCAAAACCATGAAAAATGTGGTAGATAACCGGTATTTATTCCTATTAGGTGGCCCACGATTAATACTTAAAAAAGGAAGGCTTAAACTCTTTTAAACTTAGACACAATATCTAGGAGGGAATAAAGATATGAAAGGGAAACGTACGTTTTGTTTAACATTGATTTCGCTGATTTCTACAGTCTTTTATGTACTTGTTTCTAGAGAAATCGAAAATAACAGGGATTTTCGTTAAATAAAAAAATACGCATACCATATTTTTCTGGTATGCGTATTTTTTTGGAATTTAATCGATGTAATTTACCAAAGTATGTATGATAAAACCAATATTAGAAAACCTAAAAAAGTAAATCAGATATTACTTAGGAGGTTTTCTTTTATGGCACAAAATCAACAACCACAAGCACAACAGGCTCAGCAGGCTGTGCAACAGGCTCAACAAGCTGTACAACAAGCTACCCAACAGGCAAATCCTCAAGCTATTCAAGCTGCCTAGCAACAGCTGCAACAAGCACAACAACAAGTTCAACAAGCTCAAGCATCAGCTCAGCCTCAACAGCAGCAACAATTTCAACAGGCTCAGCAGCAATTGCAACAAGCAACTCAACAGCTGCAGCAGGCCCAGCAACAGCAAAATAATCAACAACAATAAGTTGTCTATAACAAGGATGATTCAATTTCGAGTCATCCTTGTTTTTTTACATCAACTCCCTTGAATGTTTTCTGAAAATTGTCTATTATCCATATATATTAAAACATTTCACGGGGGTTTAGTTATGACAACTATGCATCATGTATTTGTTTACGGAACCCTTCGTAAACACGAACGAAATGAACATTATCTTTTAGGCGATAACTGTATAGCAACACAAGCATGGGTGTTGGGAAATCTTTACGATACCAAAAGAGGATATCCAGCTGTTATAAGAAACAGCCACAACAGAGTATATGGAGAAATTTATGAGGTTTCTTCAGATAAGCTGAAGTTATTGGATCAACTGGAAGGCTATGTAGGTAATGAGAGAGAGAATCATTACAATCGAGACACTGCAAAAGTCTATACCGATCAAGGTTCTATGAATGCCATTATTTATTTATATACAGAAGAACAGGGAGAAAAATTGGAAAAAATTGATTCAGGTAATTGGAAATGTCATCGCTTGTTGGAACATAGAAATGATTTTCTTTATTTGGCTTACGGGTCCTGTATGGACCATGAAAGATTTCAGATAGCCGGAGTCAATCATCTGTTCCAGGAAATCATGGGATGCGGAATTGCGAAAAATTTTACTCTGGAATACCGTATTCAGCGTCCTGATGGAGGAAGAGCTGATATGGTAGAAGTATATGATAACGATTGGGTTGAGGGAAAGGTTTATAAGATTAATCAACAAGCTTTACATTATTTAATGAAAAGAGAAGGGGTAGCATCGGGTTTATACAGACCAGCTTTTATTGATGTAGAGATTGAAGAGGTACTTTATCCGGATGTCTTAACATTTTTAGTCAGCAATAAAGAGTCAGAACTGGCTCCGCCTGAACATTACGCCAAAGAAATTCTCCGCGGGGCACATCCTTATGTCAGTAGAACCTATTTTAATAAACTTAATGATAGATTGAGGTCTCACTTTAATATGGATATACGAATGGAATAATTGATTATAGCTTGATTAAGAAAGAAATTAATAGAACAAACCTATAAGGATAAAGGACTGGTCAGAAAATTATCTGTATCAAAGAAACCGTAATGGTTTTGACACAATGAAGGAATCATGATATATTTATTTCGAATTAGAGATAATAGATTTTAAGATAGTAGGTTTAAATGATTATTAATGGTTTTAATGGGGGGTATAAGCATGAACGGTATAAAAGGAATGCACCATGTGACAGCAATTACAAGCAGCGCTGAAAAAAACTATGAATTTTTCACCTATGTATTAGGGATGCGGCTGGTCAAAAAAACAGTCAATCAGGATGATATTCAAACCTATCACTTATTTTTTGCTGATGATGAGGGGAATGCAGGTACTGATATGACTTTCTTTGACTTTCCAGGTATTCCAAAAGGGGTGCATGGAACAAATGAAATCTATAAAACGTCTTTTCGTGTACCTTCGGATAAGGCCTTGGATTATTGGGTAAAACGATTCAATCGCCTGGATGTAAAACATTCAGGAATTAAGAAACAATTTGGTGTGAAGACTCTTTCCTTTGTAGATTTTGATGATCAGCAATATCAATTAGTGTCTGACGAAAATCTTGATGGAGTGGAAGCAGGAATTCCTTGGCAAAAAGGTCCTGTTCCATTAGAATATGCAATCACGGGATTGGGGCCCATTCACGTACGTGTAGATCAGTTTGACTACTTTAAAAAGATGATGGAAAAAGTTCTTCTCTTTAAGGAAATTGATCAGGAGGGTTCGTTACATTTATTTGAAGTAGAAAAAGGGGGAAATGGAGCGAGAGTGATTGTAGAATATAACACTATTCTTCCTCAGGCAAGACAAGGTTACGGAACCGTTCACCACTCAGCTTTTCGTGTTGAAGATCGGGAAGTATTAGAAGAATGGATTGATCGTATGGGGAAATTTGGTTTCCGTACATCAGGTTATGTTAATCGTTATTTCTTTGAATCATTATATGCTAATGTAGCTCCGCAAATTTTATTTGAATTTGCTACGGATGGACCTGGGTTTATGGGTGATGAACCGTATGAAACGCTTGGAGAAAAACTTTCCCTGCCACCATTTTTAGAATCAAAACGGGAAGAAATTGAAAAAATGGTACGTCCAATAGATACAATTAGGAGTACGAAAGAATTTACAAAGGAGTATGAATAGTTTCCTATGACAGGAAGGGGGTATTTTATCGCAATGAGAAGGAAGGTAACTGCATTATTATTTGTAATCATAATGCTTTTAGAAGCATGTGCACCGGCAATTGATGATCCGATTACATTGCAAAATCATGCAAGCGAGGATGTGACGATTCCGGGAAACAAGCCTGTATTGTTTTTCTTTATAACCACCTACACCTGAGGACTTTGTCAACAGCAGCTGGTGCAGCTGCATAAAAACCTGGACAGACTTCATAATCTCGATATGAATGTAGACACATATATAATTAGTAAAGATACTGTTGAAGAGCAGAAGATTCTATACGATGAGATTAACCGAGTATTCGGTGAAAGCTTACCAATTATCTCAGACCCAAATCTGGAGGTTATTGATAAGATGGGAATGAAAAATGGGGATGTCGCTTATCGTGGTTATGGAATGTTAGATTCTGAAGGAAATGTTATTTTCCAGACAAAGAATGATCATTGGGGAGAAGAGATAGATCAAACCTTAAATGACATTGAAGAGCAATATGAAAACTTTACGGAAAAATAGTTGTACAAGTTCATAACAATATGAACCGTTTTTCAAGTGTCTTCGATTAAAGAAAACTGACGCGTTTTTATTTGCGTCAGTTTTTTTGTTTTTATATATTTTGTTGGTTGCTAAATCAATAAGCATCTATTTCTTTTTAAACTCAGGAATTAGAATTTTCGTAAATTTAGTAACAAAAGGGGGAGAGTATAAATGAAGGTGATTCATTTTGTTTTTATCATTTCGTGTTTCGGTCTTCTCGTCTCATTTAACTAGCGGGTTATAAAAAAGGAGATATTGTCATTGACTTTGAGGAACGGTATTTTAATCATAAAGAGTATATAATGGCTATTATCAATTTTTTGGAAGATGAGGGAAGAGAGGTTTATTACAAAGGAAACAGCATATTTACCATCGACAATCAAACGTATTTATTCATTGAAAGGAACGTTAGTGTGGGAGGAGTTCCACTTCAAAGAACTATACTCAGACTTAAAAATTAACCTTCACAATGTTTGGATACTTTCTGGCACTGTATTATTTACAAGAACTGCTAAATACCTGTCACAAGTCAAACACCCACATACATACACTAGAAAAGAGCAGAAGAATTACGACAGGAGGAGAAAATATGTATACAAATATTCCTTATCGATTTGTTCCTCATACTCATCCACACTATTATTCGTATCCTTATGCACCATCCCCGTATGATTCAATACAAAGTGTACCAGCCTCCTACATGAATATAGAACGGCAGCAAACTATCCAGGGACAGGCAACTTGGACAGACGGAGGACAGGTTACGAAGTGTGGCATTCCATGGTCTGCGAATGAGTATATGACTGCAGCAGTCAGTCAAAATTCACCCTATCGCTGTGGGCAAATGTTAAAAATCGTCAACCCAAATAATCAGAGACAAATAATTGTTACCATTGTTGACCAAGTTCAAGGGTATCCAGTGAATCGTATCAATCTCCATAGAAGAGCCTTTGAGACATTGGGAGCAAACCCTCAAGTAGGCGTTTTAGACATTCAGATCACACCTTCACCCCAGATAGAAGAGGAAAAATGGGGGAAATATTTATTAGAAGTGACACAGACTGCTTACCCAAACTATAATGTGACCGATTATCAATCAGTAGAAAAAACACAAATTTCCAATACACAAATAAGAGAAGTTTATGATTATTATCTGCAATCGCCGCAAGAATTGATAACAGTTCGAGGTACAGTTGTTTATAATCCCAATACCAACCGGGTAACTTCATTTGATATAAGGGAAATGTAAGAACTGAAAAAGCTTGATTCCCAAATTCGAATCAAGCTTTTCACATATTTACATCCTGCTGATTTTTAATTGTTCGGTGAGGAAGCTTCCAATTATATTTGACTGTTAACATCCTGAGTGTAACTACTGAGATAAATAAGAAATATATTCCCCACGTCTGGTTTACAGCACCAATACCAATTAATAGACCTGAAAGCATAGCCCATGCTCCATATATGTCTTCTCTTAAAACTACCGGTTTCCTTCCAGCTAGTAAATCCCGGATTATACCGCCTCCGCTTCCAGTAAGAAGGGAAGCCATAATGATGGCACTAAGAGGATGATTCATTTCCGTAGCGTACAATGCTCCTAAAATAGCAAAGGTGGATAGACCGATAGCATCTGTAAAGGTTCCCCATTTTCCCCATTGTTTTAAAGCACCCATAGGAAATAAAAAAACAAATGTAATAACCGTAATGGCCATTATAAACAAGGGGCCTTGATCCCAAATCTCTGAAACGGGAATACCTATTAATAGGTTACGGATGGTTCCTCCCCCAAATGCCGTTACCATTCCTAAAACATATACTCCTAAAATATCATACTCCTCTTCTAAAGCTACAATAGCCCCACTTATCGCAAAAGCAATAGTACCAATCGCATTAAATATCTCCCATGTCATTTTTATGAAGTCCTTTCTTAATTGATGACTTATTTATCGTAACACAGTGGTTATTCTCTTTACACTATTATTTTAAGAGGGACTTCCAGCTTTACAAAAATTTCCATAAACAAATATCTTGAAAGTCAAAAAAGGTCAAACTATAATAAAGGTGTAACGTCAAAAAAGGTCAAAGAAAAGAAATCTCAAAAGGAGGTTTTATTGATGCTTTGTGATATTTGTCAGGAAAATGAAGCAAAGATTAATGTCTATACACAAATGAATAATGAAAAGAAAACTATTAAAATGTGTCCATCATGCTTTGAAAAAGAAAAGGCAAAACATAAAATGCCATCAGACTTTGGAGGTGGCATAGGATTCCCATTTGATGAATTGTTCAAGGGAATGGAAAATGCAAATGGTTCATCCTTTGCTATGAAACAATCTGCCCACACTCAATCACAGAATGGTGGCAATGGTGTTCTTGATCAATTTGGTCGTAATGTTACCGATCAGGCGAAAAATGGAGAAATAGATCCAGTGATTGGTCGTAACAAAGAAGTTGAACGAGTTATTGAAATTTTAAATAGACGTAACAAAAATAATCCTGTACTTATTGGTGAGGCAGGTGTAGGTAAAACAGCCATTGCTGAAGGACTGGCTTTGAAAATGATAGAGGGTGATGTACCATCTAAATTATTGGATAAAGAAGTATACGTAATGGATGTTTCTTCCCTAACTGCTGGTACAGGTGTTAGGGGATCCTTTGAAGAACGTATGAAGGCAATCATTCAAGAATTGCAATCTCGTCAAAATGTGATTCTATTCATCGATGAAGTACACCAGATCGTCGGGGCAGGATCAGCTGAAGGTTCCATGGACGCTGGTAACATTCTAAAACCAGCACTTGCTCGTGGGGAATTACAGATTATTGGAGCAACAACTCTTAATGAATACCGCCAAATCGAAAAAGACCCAGCCTTAGAACGTCGTTTCCAGCCTGTTATGGTGGAGGAACCGTCTCTTGATGCAACGTTGGAAATTTTGAATGGTCTTAAATCACGCTATGAAGAGTATCATCAAGTGAAATTTACCGAAGAAGCGTTAGAGGCCTGTGCCAAGCTTTCAGATCGGTATATTCAGGACCGATTCCTTCCAGATAAAGCGATTGACTTGTTAGATGAAGCAGGTTCTAAAGTAAATCTCTTATCAGAAGGTACAGAAAAGACTGCTATTCAAAAGAAAATCAATACCATTCGTAAACAAAAGGACAAGGCTACGAGTGAAGAACGCTATGAAGACGCAGCAAAATTACGTGACCAGGAAGCTGAGCTTGAAAAGCAATTAGCAAATGATATTCAAGAGGCTGGTGTTGTTGATCAAGCTTTTGTTACAAGCCTAATTGAAGCCAAAACAGGCATTCCTGTTGGTAAACTTCAGGAAAATGAAAAAGTGAAAATGAAGCATCTTGAAGAGAATTTGCGTTCAAAAGTAATTGGTCAGGATGAAGCTGTACAAAAAGTAGCTAAAGCCATTCGTCGCAGCCGTGCAGGACTAAAATCACAATCCCGACCTATTGGATCTTTCTTATTTGTCGGTCCAACCGGTGTCGGAAAAACAGAGCTATCTAAATCACTTGCTGAAGAAATCTTTGGGTCAAGAGAAGCGATGATACGTCTTGACATGAGTGAATATATGGAAAAACACTCTGTTTCTAAATTAATCGGTTCACCTCCTGGATATGTTGGTCATGATGAAGCTGGTCAATTAACCGAACAAGTACGTCGCAATCCTTATAGCATCATTTTACTTGATGAAATTGAAAAGGCACATCCTGATGTTCAGCATATGTTCTTGCAAATTCTTGAAGATGGACGTCTTACAGATAGCAGAGGCAGAACCGTAAGCTTTAAAGACACTGTACTCATTATGACAAGTAATGCTGGTGTTACAGATAAGAAAGTCACAGTTGGCTTCAATACTGTAGGAGAAGATTTAGAAAAGGAAAGTCATATATTAGAATCACTAGGCTCATACTTTAAACCTGAATTCTTAAATCGATTTGATTCCATTGTTGAGTTTAATGAACTACAAACAGACCATTTATTAGCGATTTTAGACTTAATGCTAAATGATTTAAGAAATCAATTACAAGAACAGCAGGTTGAAATCAGTATGGACCAAATGGCTAAAGAAAAATTAATTGAATTAGGATATCATCCTGCCTTTGGTGCTCGTCCTCTTCGTCGAGTTATCCAGGAACAAGTAGAGGACAAAATAGCCGATGTACTCCTTGAAGAGAACGCATCAAAACAACTTACAGTAACTGTTGAGGACGATAAAATTGTTGTAAAATAAACTTGCATTAGAGGTTGACCCAAACCGGCGAGGGGAGGGTCAATCTCTTTTTTTATCGGCAAATTTGTGATATAAAAAAGAACATATAATGAGTATAATAGAATGGGAGTGAAGAAAAATATGAAAAAAGTTTTGCTTGATGACTTAATCCTAAATGCTGAAACACTACAATGTAAGAAGGTTCAGTTAAAGGGAAAAGAATTACATAAACTTATAGTGGATTTTAAAGTGAGAAGTGAGGATTATCATCACGTGACTACAAAACTTTATGAAAATGATTTTATAATAAAGATTCCGGAAGAAAAATTAGAGTTTTCCGGGACCATTCATAAGTATTCTACTTCAATCACAAATTTATATGAAGTGGGTGCGGTTGGAGACTATCATCTGGAATTAGTCGAAAAGCCCTCATAATGGTTGATGTAAGGAAGATTTTTAAGCCTTCCTTACATTTTTTAATGGAGGTTAGAGTAGTAAAAATAGCCATCCGAAGTATGCTCTGGGACAAACTTAAAAAAACTCTATTCCTTCCCAATTCAGAATCGTTCTATCGTTAAAACTTATTGAAGAATCAGACATTTGGTTTATAAATATCAAATAAAAAGTATAGATGTAAATGGAGGTACAGATTCTCCTATTTATAAAAGAGGCTGGAAAAATGACTCATTGTTTATTCTTTAAAAGATAATAATGGTGTTTGATAAAGTAATAAAATAACATAGTCATAATTTGTATAACAAAGTACATAGGAAAGGAATAAGTCAAACGCCATTCATGATAATTAAATACATCAAAATAGACGTTTACACTTTCAAAACCGATAGCTATAAAAGACCATAAGATTATATATCCAATCTGCCAGTAATCTCTTATCTTAAATTTTTCAAGGAAATAAACAAAAAAATAGGAAAAAGGAGCATAAAAGATATACACTAATAAATCAAATAGTTCATAACTTCCTGTATCCATTATGTCATAATAGTTTACAGCCGGAGAAGCCATCATATGATCGGTTACTCGGGCGCATATAATAGCAAATAACATGACTAAAATGACCATACTTAACGGAAATCGCTTAGGAAAAAGAATAACAAGTGTATAAGTTATGACAACTCCTATGATGATGAACCATTCATTCTGGTCAAAATTTTCTGGTAATGTCATTAAATAAATATTCCTTCCTTTTGTAATAGATGCTTAAACAGAAGATGAAGGAAACGAATGACAACTAAGAGGACCAAATAAGTCAAAATCGTTTGCCAATATGCCCACTTATTATAGGAAATAACATCCCAATAGATCATTACTCGCTGAATGATAAGTAAGACTCCTAAAAACAAGAGAAGAATAAGACTTTTTTTATAAAGAGAACGAAAAGTGTTCAACAAATTAAAATACCATAAGCAAATTAGCGGAATAATAAACTCATAAATCCGGTAAATAATAAACAAATCTGTCTCTTCCGAAATAGACCATACTTTTAGATTAATGTAATAAATGGCTGTATATCCTGTAACGCAGAAGAAAATCAGCATATAAAGGAAACTATTTTCAAGGGCATTTAATTTCTTTTTGGCAATAACAGAAGCCATTAGTAAAATAAGGGTAAAAATGATTGTTATAATAAGTTTCATATCATCAACTCACACTACAACATTATGTTCTCTATTTATAGTTTGTACGCCAGATTCATTTTATTCTCTAACGTAAATAAAAAATTCATAAATTCCCCTTGTAAAATATAGAAATTCTGGTAATATTAAAACAATTTAATTTAAAAAGGGGTGAGGAATCCGTGATACGGGCACTGACGGAAAAAGACAGAGATATTTGTTTAGCTTTTGTTAATGAAAAGCCGGCAGAAAATTTATTTATTATAGGGGATATTGAAGCATTTGGTTTTCAGGAAGAGTTTCAGGACTTATGGGGGGACTTTGATGAACAAGGTCACTTGCAATCTGTATTATTAAGATATCGACAAAATTATATTGTCTACGCTCCCGGTAAATTTGATGCGCAAGGAATTGCACGCCTAATTGATAAAGATAAGCGTCCTGATAAAATAGTTTCAGGAATATCATCTATTGTGGAGAAAGTGGTTCCTCACTTACAACAAAAACCAAATCAAACAAGGGAGACATATTATGCTAAATGTGAAGCGTTACAGGAAATACAAATCCCTGATGTTGAAGTGAAAAAGGCTAATATAAATGATGTCCCTCGTATCGTTGAACTTCATAGACAGATTGCTGATTTCCCTAATAGAGATCCAGAAGGAAAAAGTATTATTCAGAACATGGAAGCAGGGGTGTCCCGGACTTTTTATATTGAGAATAAAGACCATATGGTTTCTTCAGCCATGACAACGGCAGAGAACCAATTTTCCGCAATGGTCATCGGCGTTTGCACACTGGAAGGATACAAAAAAAGAGGCTATGCAAGTGCATGTATGACGGTTTTATGTAAAGAATTGCTAAGTGAAGGGAAGCATTTATGTCTTTTTTATGATAACCCTGAAGCAGGGAAAATCTATAAAAGACTTGGATTTGTTGATATAGGCAAATGGGTTATGAGTGAGTTTCGATAAAACGAATAAGGGCTGATATCTAAAAATCAGCCCTTACTGTTTGTTATTTCCTCCTTACCTTTGTCATAATAAATCCACTTTTGGGTAACGTTGGCATTTCATCTAATGAATAGTTTAAATCCTGAGCAGGAACTTCATAGTCGATTTTGTTGACTAAAAAGTCAAGGCTCACTTTCAACACTTCAATGGTAATACCTTCTCCAGGACACCGATGCCCATTAGCAGGGTCACCGCCACCTTGGGGGATAAAAGTATATGGGTTTTCTTCCCAATTATTAAAATGGTTCGGATTAAACTGATTAGGATTTTCCCATATTTGCTGATTATGATTGAGGCCATAAATGTCTAAAAGAACGAGTGTGCCTTTTTTAAAATCATAATTTTTCCAGGTGAAATCCTGTTTGACTCTTGCTCCGAGAAACGGTCCAAATGGATAAAAGCGTCGAACTTCATTGGTAAACATCTCGAGCTCTTTCATTCCACCTGACTGAAGCCAGTTTTTAGTTTCAGGATTTTCATGTAACGCAACAGCGGAGAAGGTAATATAAGTTGAAATAGCAACAATAGGTCGAATAACATTAAGCAGTTCGATAGCTGCTTTTTTAGAATGGACTATCTGGTCATTATGGTCTTTATAAAAGGCCATAGCATAAAGAGCTGACTGTGGTTCAGCAGTCAAGTTACCAGCCCGAACCTCATCAATGATTTTCTTCATCCAATTTTCTGTACGATTTCTTGCTGATCTTCCTTTCCAATGCTCTGGACCTACCCGGCCAAATGCATAAATCATCGCAATTAAATCATCGGCAATATCTGACACTTCCTCCTCTTGCAAAGGAACACCAGCCCACTGACAAGCTATCCGGCATAAGATCACCTTCATTTCCTCAAACAGAATGATTCTATCAGCTAACTCCCATTTTGATACCATTGACTGAAGTTCTTGCGTCATTAGTTCGGATATCCGTTTTTGCTCAGGAACGGTCATGAGAGAAAGATACTGATTTTTAAGCTTTCGATGCGCTTCACCATCCATTCCTTGTATAGCTCCTACCCCAAATAAGGTTTGTTGTATACGATAGGGGGCTGCCCATTTACGCTGAAATCGATTCGGATCATAAAAAACTTTGACAGCATCAGCCCCTGACATACAAACCACCTTTTTCCCAAGTATCCTTGTCTCGAAAATATCTGAATCATATTGCTCAACACGATTTTTAATGAAAAGATACCCATCCTGTAATAAGGAGAGGCTGTGATCAGGTCCTTGCTCTTTAGGGATATGCTCATTTGACTCCATGTTAGCTCGACTCCTTTTAAAAGTTTTTCTATTCATTAGCGTTTCCCAAATCTTTTCATATTTACGTTATAATAGGGATTAAAAAAAGCTTCTGGAATTTTTCCATTTGTAAACAATTAAAATGGACATCATGGAGGAGGAGATATACTTGGAAAAATTCACAATAGATTCACTGCTCAATGTTTTTGGTGAACTTTTTTCAGATGAAGTATCCATAGCGGTATCAAACACAAAAGAGTATATTTACTACCGGCCTAGTAAACGAATTGATTTAAAGATTTCTGCTGGAGATCCTATAAAAAAAGGAACGATAACCGATAAGGCATTTTCAACCGGACAAAAAGTTTCAGAATTTATAGATCGTAATGTTTTTGGTATTCCTTATCATGGTATGGCTGTACCTTATTTTGAAGGTAATGCTATTGTTGGGTGTGTAACAGCTATCTATCCCGCATTAACCGAGGGTAAATCTGTAATTACGGTCAAAACCCTGGATGGATGGAAGCCTATACCTTTTGCTGATGTGATGTTTTTAGAGGTTCGAGACAGAAAAACTTATGTATTTACTGATAAATTTACGGGCGTACATAATAAGGCTTTACAACAATTTGAATATATTCTGCCAAGGGAAACCTTTATTCGTTGTCATCGTTCTTTTATTGTTAATGTCCATCATATTAAGGAAATTTATCCAGATACACATTCGACTTTTGTTTTAGAAATGAAAAATGGTACTTCCATTCCGGTCAGTCAATCTTATTCCAGTTATTTTCGAAAACTTTTAGGATTTTAAAAATATTCTAGGTTAAACAAAAATCTTATGCTTTTAAACACGATTTTTCTGACCCTCTTCAAAAATCTCAATAAAGCCCTTTCATAAGTTAAAATATTCTTAAAGTTAAGACTGAAGGGGGTTGAATTCATGGAAAGCAACTATGAGCGCATAATGGATCCTCAGCTGCAAAAGAGAGTTGTTTCAGCAGATGAAGCAGCTTCCTGGATTCAGGATGGCATGACGCTTGGTTTGAGTGGTTTTACACGTGCTGGTGATGTGAAAGCGGTTCCGACTGCCCTGGTAAACCGAGCTGAAAAAGAATCATTTAAGGTTAATGTCTTTACAGGTGCATCTTTAGGTTCAGATATCGATAAACTTTTTGCTGAAGCTGGAATTATAAATAAAAGACTCCCTTTTCAAGCTGATCCAACTATGCGAAAGAAAATCAATCAAGGGGACCATTTCTTTGTAGATCACCATCTATCACATACTGCAGAATTCATTAGGGGGAATGTGATCGAAGCAATAGATTACACTGTTTTGGAAGCGGTTTCTATAGAAGATGGCATGGTGATTCCAACTACATCAATTGGAAATTCACAAATTTTTGCTGAGCAGGCTAAAAATATTATTATTGAAATTAATTTAGCCCAATCAGAAAAACTAAAAGGGGTACATGATATATATAGTTTAGAAAAACAGGGAGAACGTTCACCGATTCCATTAACAAATCCAAGTGACCGAATAGGGACAATCGGAATTCCAATTGATCAAGACAAAGTTAAGGGAATTGTTTTTACGAACCAAACGGACTCACCGTCTACGATAGTGGCACCAGATGAACATACCCAAGTAATGGCAAACCACCTAATAGCTTTCTTACGCAATGAAATTAAGGTTGGAAGATTAACCAATCGTTTAGCCCCCATACAGTCAGGAATTGGATCTGTTGCCAATGCCGTGTTACACGGTATGGTACATTCCGAATTTGAGAATTTAGAAGTTTATTCAGAAGTTTTACAGGATGCAGTATTTGATCTAATTGATGCAGGAAAAGTGAATATGGCTTCATGTTGTTCCATTACACTATCCGAAGAAAAAATGAAACATGTTTTTCATCATTTTGAGAAGTATCGTGACAAATTAATTATGCGCCCCCAGGAATTATCAAACCATCCTGAAATTATTCGTAGACTCGGCCTTATTTCCATTAATACAGCATTAGAATTCGATATTTACGGAAATGTAAATTCAACACATGTTTTAGGTACGAAAATGATGAACGGAATTGGGGGATCGGGAGATTTTGCAAGAAATGCTCGTTTAGCTATTTTCGTTACGAAGTCTATTGCAAAAGGCGGCGATATTTCTAGTGTTGTACCTTTTGTATCTCATGTCGATCATACAGAGCATGATGTTGATGTTGTGGTTACAGAGCAAGGCTATGCGGATTTACGAGGCTTAGCACCGAGAGAACGTGTGGAACTCATTATTGAAAGATGCGCACATCCAATGTATCGAAAACAGCTGTGGGATTATTATTATGAAGCCTTATCAAATGGCGGACAAACGCCTCATATCTTAGAAAAGGCTTTTTCCTGGCATACAGCTTTTGCGGAAAAGGGAACGATGCAGGAAAAAGTTAAAGAAAACGTGTAATTTCAGAAAACTGCCTGGTATCTTAAGATACCAGGCAGTTATGTTTTGATGAGAATAGTATGGTTTAGAAGGAACACAGGATAGACGGACAGGTTAAAGCTTAAGCCCATTTCTACTTTTAAAACGGCGTAAAAGGATATTACTTTCCACTCTTGTAATCCCTTTCAAACTATAAAGCTCCTCATTTATAAAATTTTCCAATTGGGTAAAATCATCTACTAAAACATGTGTATGTAAGGTACTGGGACCTGTCATTTGGTAACAGCTTGCTACGCTCGGGTTATTTGCTAAATTTTCCGCAACTTCTACCAGACTTCCAGGCTCACAATCTACCTCAAAAAAAGCTGAAACGGTTTTACCAACCTTTTCGCTATTTACCACACAAGAAAATTTTTCAATAATTCCCTCTTCGATAAGATGATTGACGCGAGAACGTACAGCTACACGGGAAATTTTAAGTTCTTTACCGATATCTGTGTAGGATCTTCTTCCATCAGCTATTAATAGGTCTAAAATTTGTTTATCAATTGTATCTAATTGCATTTTGTCCCCCCTTAATAAAGAACTAGACCATTGGTATGACAGATAAATTATACTAAAGATTTTGCTAATCCGTAAATAATTATTAGAAAACAATGAATTGGGCAAAAAATTATATTTTTTTGTAAAAAACCCTTTCATTTTTCAGAATATTGCATTATAATTTCAAATATTACATAATTATTCAAATGTTAAGTTAATTCAAATAATTGATTAACATTTGAATATATTAATACCTCGCTTTTAATGTAAAGAAATTAAAAACGAGAAAGCACTTACATATTTTATTCTAAAAAAGGGGGGGAGAATGTGCTTGGTCTGATTGTCAGAAGGTTTTTTCAACTACTTATTCTGCTGATTGGTATTTCTTTAATTGTTTTTATGAGTATGCACCTGGCTCCGGGTGATCCAGCTGCCATTATCGGAGGACCAACAGCAAGTGAATCGGACATGGAGGCTATTCGAGAAGATCTAGGTCTGAATAAACCAGTCCTTGTACAGTACTTTGATTATATGAAAGGAGTAGTACAAGGAGACCTTGGCTATTCCTACCAAACAAATCAGGCTGTAACAGCTGCTATTATTACCAGATTTCCAAATACCTTTAATTTAGCTATTGCCAGTATGATTGTCGCTGTTGTGATTGGTGTTATTGCAGGAATTATTTCAGCTATTAAGCAAAATTCGTGGTTTGATCTTTCAAGTACAACAATTGCTCTAGCTGGTATATCAATTCCAAATTTTTGGTTAGGTTCCATGTTAATTCTCGTTTTTTCTGTAACATTAGGATGGTTACCTGTTGGAGGATTAAATGCACCTTTTTATACGTTAGAGGGTATGAAGCAATTAATTTTACCTGCTATTACACTTGGTACAGCTTCGGCAGCTATGATTGCAAGAATGAGTAGATCAACGATGCTTGAAGTTGTTCGATCGGACTATATTCGAACAGCAAGAGCCAAAGGTGTTAAAGAAAAATCAGTTATATGGCTTCACGCGCTAAGAAATGCCATGATTCCGGTGATAACTGTAATTGGTGTGAACTTTGGATCCTTGCTGGGGGGAACCATTATTACAGAACAGGTTTTTGCCATTAATGGAATTGGGCGACTCATGATTGACGGAATAGCCTCACGCGATTTTCCGGTTGTACAAGGAACCGTGTTACTTGTCGCTGCGTTATTTGTCATTGTTAATTTAATTGTTGATATTGTGTACGCAATGGTTGATCCAAGAATTAGCTATGAGTAGAAAGAGGGTGAAAAAGTGGCATCAGAAATCGTAACGGAGCAACAAGTGAAAATGAAACCTAAAAAGAAAGAAAGTCAGGTTGTCCAGGTCTTTCGTAAGCTTATTAAAAATAAGCTCGCTGTCTTTGGTTTAATGATTATTACACTTCAACTATTAATGGCTATCTTTGCACCCTTTATTGTTGCCTATGAACCAGATGAACAAATTTTAGAGGCCACTGAATTACCTATAGCTTCAGAAGGACATTGGCTGGGAACCGACAATTATGGCAGAGATATGTGGACAAGGCTTGTATATGGCGCAAGAATTTCTCTTGTTGTAGGTATAATATCTGTTGTGATTGGTTTAGCTGGTGGTATTACTTTGGGATTACTTGCGGGCTATTATAAACGATTAGATGGAATAATCATGCGATTTGTTGATTTATTATTCGCATTTCCAGGTATTTTGCTGGCGATGTTAATTATCGCAATGTTAGGAACCAGCATAGTAAATGTTGTTATCGCGATTAGTATATGGTCTATACCGGGATGTGCGAGAATCGTTCGCGGCAGTGTATTGTCTGTAAAAAAGCAGGAGTACATTTTAGCTATGAAATCACTTGGTGCTAAAGATTCCCGAATCATTATAAAACATATACTGCCAAACTGTGCTGCGCCTATTATTGTTTTTGCAACAATGCGTATGGCAACAACGATTTTATCTACTTCCGCATTAAGCTTTTTAGGGCTGGGTGCTCAACCACCATCTCCTGAGTGGGGAGCGATGATTTCAGCTGGCCAGGATTATATGTGGACATCACCGCATATGACAATCGTTCCAGGAATTGCCATCATGCTTGTTGTTTTTGCATTTAATGTAGTTGGTGACGGACTTCGTGATGCATTAGATCCAAATATGGAATATCCGGAATAATGGAAGAGGGGGAATAACAATGAATAACAAAATGAAAGTATTCTTATTTATATTACTATCGGTTGTTCTCGTAACAGGCTGTAGTAATCCATCAAATTCAGATAACGCCAGTGAAAATGGTGAAAAAGCACAAGAAATAACCTATGCTAGTACTTCAGACGTTGTTGGGTTATCTCCAATCGATACCAATGATTCTGTATCGAATAATATGATTAAACAAATCTATGAAACCTTATTTACAAGAAATCCAGAGACAATGGAGATTGAACCACTATTAGCCGAATCCTATGAAAATCCAGATAAAAATACTTGGGTTATAAAATTAAAAGAAGGCATTACGTTTCACGATGGTACTGATTTTAATGCGAAAGCCGTAAAATATACATTTGATCAATTTGTTGATCCTGATCGTGCCGCACCCAGGGCATCTTTATTAGAACCAATAAAATCAGTAGAAGTAAAGGATAAATATACCGTAGTCATTCATACGAAATATCCATATGGCGCCCTGCTTGCAGCACTATCACATCAAAACGCAGCGATTGTAAGCCCACAAGCAGATAAAGAAGGCGATTTAAATAAGAATCCTGTAGGAACCGGACCATTTGTTTTTGAGGAATGGGTTCAAGGTGATCATGTCACATTGAAGGGAAATCCTGATTATTGGCAGGGACAACCAAAACTAGAAACCGTTACTTTAAAGGTTGTTCCTGAATACTCAACGGCTGTTTCTATGTTGGAGACAGGGGAAGTTGATTTTATTGATGGGTTGCCTTCTGAGCAATTATCGCGCATTCAATCTATTGAAAATGCAGAGATTCAAAAACAAGCCGGAACGCCTGTCTATTATTTAGGATTTAATATGGAAAAAGAACCATTTAATGATTTAGCATTTCGTCAGGCTATAGCTCACGCGCTTAATACCGACGTCTATGTGGAACAATTAAATGGTTTAGGTATTCAAAACGATAGTATTGTAGGCCCGAAAGTATTTGGCTATAAGGAAGAAGCTAAAGATGCAGGATATGATTATGATCCAGAAAAAGCAGAACAAATGCTGAAGGATAATGGTTATGCTGATCAGGAAATCACCTTATTGGCAGCAAATACAGGCAGCTATTTAAAAATGGCAGAAATTGTTCAAGCGCAGTTATCCGAAATTGGTTTAAATGTGAACATTGAACAAATGGAATGGGGTACATTCTTAGATACGACAAGAGAAGGTAATTTTGAAATAACCTTTATGGGATGGACGAACAGCACAGGTGATGGAAGCGAGTTGCTCTATCCAAATCTCCATTCTGACAACATAGGGGGGTCTAACCGCTTAAGATATAACAATGAAGAATTTGATCAATTAGTTGATGAATCTCGTACAAATGTTAATGAGGACGAGCGCTTGGAGAGTATTCACAAAGCTAACATGATTGCCATTGAAGATGCTGTGATGATTCCAATGAATCATGGCGTGGTATCAGCTGCTTATCTAGACGACGTTAAAGGCTTGAAAATAGATGCTACCGGACAATGGAAACTATATAGCGTTAGTAGAGAGTAGGGTTAGAATGGAACAATTACTGGATGTTCAAAACTTAAAGATTCAATTTCGAACAGGTGAGGGGAAACTCTCCCCTGTTCGTGATATTTCCTTTCAGGTTCATAAAGGGGAAACCCTCTGTATTGTTGGAGAATCTGGATGTGGAAAGAGTATTACCTCATTATCACTAATGGGATTATTGCCTGCTAACGGTGAAATCGCTGAAGAATCTTTCATTAAGCTGGATTCTGATGAATTAACCGGAAAATCACAAGATGAGCTTCGCAAGCTTCGCGGAAATAGGATGTCTATGATTTTTCAGGAACCTATGACCGCTTTAAATCCTGTGTTTACGGTTGGCTACCAGTTAAGAGAACCATTATATATCCATCAAAAGTTAAGCAGAAAAGAGGCGAACCAAAAAGCTGTGGAATTACTGGATAAAGTCGGCATACCTGATCCGAAAAAAAGGGTAAAGCAATATCCTCATGAATTAAGTGGTGGAATGAGACAGCGTGTTATGATTGCCATGGCTTTAGCTTGTAAACCTTCTTTATTAATAGCAGATGAACCGACGACTGCTTTAGATGTTACCATTCAAGCACAAATTCTTGATTTAATCGAGGATTTAAAGCAGGAAATGGATATGGGGATTATTTTTGTTACCCATGATATGGGAGTGGTAGCCGAAATCGCAGACAGAGTAATGGTTATGTATGCTGGAGAAGTGGTTGAGATAGGTGAAGTAGAAGAGATTTTTAATCATCCTAAACACCCTTATACTCAGGGATTACTGGCATCTGTGCCAAATGTTGAAGATGACGAACATACCCTTGAGTCCATTCCAGGTACATTACCGAATGTAAATGAAAAAATTGAAGGTTGCCGTTTTCATCCTCGTTGTCCATTGGCGACAGAGCAATGTCGCAAACAAGCTCCACCGATTTTCCATGTAAATGAAAATCATACTTCAAAATGCTGGTTACAAGAGGAGGCAAACATAAATGACAAGTCAACCACCACTTCTTGAAATTAGAGATTTGAAAAAATATTATCCAATCAAAAGCAGTATTTTAAAACGTACTTCAGGGAATGTCAAAGCAGTTGAAAACATAAGTCTTGATGTCTATGAAGGAGAAACGCTTGGCGTTGTGGGCGAATCCGGTTGTGGTAAATCGACGTTTGGACGAACAGTTCTTGGTCTTGAAGAATTAACAGAAGGAACGATTTCATTTAAAGGTGAAAATATCGGGGGACTGTCCGAAAAACAGTTAAAGAAATTTAAAAAAGAAATGCAGATGATTTTTCAAGATCCATTTGCCTCCCTCGATCCTCGTCAAAGAATTGGGGATGCGATTGAAGAAGCTTTCATTATTCATACAAATTTGTCTAAGAGAGAACGTGAAGAACGGGTTCGGAAGTTATTAACTGAAGTAGGATTAAAAGAAGAATATTATGAACGCTATCCACATGAGTTTAGTGGAGGGCAGAGGCAGCGGATTGGTATTGCCCGGGCTATTGCTCTTAATCCAACCTTTATTGTATGTGATGAAGCTGTTTCAGCCCTTGATGTGTCCGTTCAGGCTCAAATTATTAAACTATTAAAGAAATTACAAGAGTCTCATCAATTGACCTATTTATTTATAGCTCATGATTTGGGAGTAGTCCGTCATGTATGTGATCGTGTTCTCGTGATGTATTTAGGAGCTGCAGCTGAATTGGCACCAGCAAATCAATTATATAATAATCCTTTACATCCCTACACAAAAGCCTTGCTATCTGCTATACCCAGACCAATTCCCGGGAAAAAGAAAGAACGGATAAAATTAGAAGGAGACCTTCCTAATCCGTCTAATTACCCAAGTGGTTGTCCCTTTCACACACGCTGTCCTTTAGCAACAGCAAAATGTAAAAATATAATCCCTGAATGGCGTGAAGTGGAAAAAGGACATTTTGTTGCTTGTCATGAAGTGTAATATAGAAAGTAAACTTATTGCCAAGAAAGGAATTTGATGATGAAAGCATTTGATTATTTGAATTATCCCTATGCTTCTCAGCGTATGACAACAGTTGCCAATCGTGGTATGGTTGCAACATCTCAACCTTTAGCAGCTCAAGCTGGACTTGATATTTTGAAGCAGGGAGGAAATGCCATTGACGCAGCCATTGCCACAGCTGCCGCATTAACCGTCGTGGAACCGACATCAAATGGGATAGGAAGTGATGCCTTTGCTTTAGTATGGACTAAAGGGAAGTTGTACGGATTAAATGGAAGCGGGCCATCTCCTAAATCTATCTCTATTCAAAAAGTAAAGAAAAAAGGGCATCGTAAAATGCCTGCATATGGATGGATTCCTGTTACCGTTCCAGGAGCACCTGGGGCATGGGCAGAATTATCGGATAAATTTGGAGTATTGCCATTCAAAGAAATCCTGAAACCTGCCATCGATTATGCAGAAATTGGCTATCCAATCTCTCCAACCCTGGGAAAGTTCTGGAAAAAAGCTTATAAAAAATATAAAGAGGTACTGGATGGTGATGAGTTTAAACATTGGTTTGACACATTTGCCCCCAATGGAAAGGTGCCGGAAATTGGGGAAGTATGGCAATCAAAGGGTCATGCCAATACGTTAAAATCAATCGGGCAAACAAAAGCCAAATCATTTTATGAAGGGGAAATTGCCAATCAGATTTCAGCCTTCTCCGCAAAGCATGGTGGATTCTTAACCAAAGAAGATCTTGCTTCCTATCAACCAGAGTGGGTAAATCCGATTTCTGTAAACTACAGAGGATATGATGTTTGGGAGATTCCTCCGAATGGGCAGGGTTTAGTTGCACTAATGGCATTAAATATCTTAAAAGGATTTTCGTTTACGGAAAAAGAAGCTGCGGATACATATCATAAACAAATGGAGGCTATGAAACTTGCATTTACAGACGGTCAAACTTATATTACAGAAGAAAAGGATATGAAGCATTCTGTTAATAAGCTGCTAAATGATACATATGCGGAAGAACGTCGAAAATTAATAAGGAATGAGGCTATCACTCCAGAGCCAGGTCAACCACTTAAAGGAGGGACCGTCTATCTGGCAACAGCTGATAAAGAAGGAAATATGGTATCCTTTATTCAAAGTAACTATATGGGATTTGGTTCTGGTTTAGTTGTACCGAATACTGGGATTGCTTTGCAAAACCGCGGACATAACTTTTCGCTTAATCCTTCGCACGATAATGCATTAAAAGGAGGAAAAAGGACATATCATACGATTATTCCTGGCTTTTTAACAAAAAACGGAAATCCTGTTGGTCCATTCGGTGTCATGGGAGGTTTTATGCAGCCTCAAGGACATGTTCAAGTACTGATGAATACAATTGATTTTCATTTAAATCCCCAGGCTGCTCTAGATGCACCGAGGTGGCAATGGATAGAAGGGAAAATGATAGCCGTGGAATCTACTTTTCCATCCCATATTGCAGAATCCCTGGTTAGAAAAGGTCATGAAATTCAAGTGCAATTGGAGAAAGGGGCTTTTGGCCGAGGGCAAATGATATGGAAAGACAACGAGACAGGTACACTATACGGAGGGACGGAGTCCAGAACGGATGGCACCATTGCTTCCTACTAAGAAATACAATCTACCATCTATCGTCATTTCGAAATATAGTATCACAACTTGATGTGTGTGTCTAATTTGTTCGTTCGGAGGTTTTATTTATGACACAATGGCACCTTTTTTTAGCCTTTTTCCGTGTTGGAATATTCGGCTATGGGGGAGGTCCATCGTCCATTCCTCTTGTACAAAAGGAAGTTGTAGAAAAATATAAATGGTTGGATGATGAAGAATTTGCCAATATTTTAGCGTTAGGGAACTCTTTACCAGGACCTATTGCAACCAAAATGGCAGGCTATATCGGTTATCGGGTTTCTGGTATTTTGGGAATGGTTAATGCGGTTTTAGCGACCATCGTTCCTACTATCTTTTTAATTATCATATTGCTGACTTTCTTATCATCATTTAGTAATTTGGCCTGGGTAAACGGTATGACAGAGGCGGTAGTTCCTGTTGTAGGGGTAATGCTGGCATTACTAACCTATGGGTTTATTAAAAAATCCCATAAAGCAAACGGATGGCTTATAACTATAGGATTGCTTATCGCTTCTTTAATTCTTATTGAATGGCTCGGAGTTCATCCTGCTATTCTGATTGCCGTTATTTTGCTATATGCTCTTTTCAAACCAGCGAAACAAGAAGAGTCAGATGATAAAAAGGGAAAACAGGAAACAGCAAATGAGAATAAATCAGCAGAGAAAGGACAGTCTTCATGATCTTATGGGATATATTTGTAGCCTTTTTTATTCCCGGTATCCTTGGTTATGGTGGTGGTCCTGCATCGATTCCTCTTGTGGAAAATGAAGTGGTGGATCGATTTGGCTGGATGACAGTAAATGATTTTAGTGAAATGCTGGCTATGGCCAACGCATTACCAGGTCCTATAGCAACCAAGATGGCGGGCTTCATCGGCTTTAATCAGGGAGGAATTCCGGGAGCTATTATTGGTGTATTAGCTATCGTTGGTCCATCTCTTATTTTAATGATTACGTTACTCAATGTATTCGTAAAATTTAAGGATTCTCCTCGTGTAAGAAGGCTTACGGCATTAATTTTGCCGACGATTGCTATTCTACTCGGGATTATGGCCTTTGATTTTTTCCATACTGCTTTTGATGGGTCCGGGATATGGCATACACTATTTCTATCAATTGTAAGCTACATTTTATTGGAGAAGGTGAAGGTACATCCAGCCTTTGTTATTTTAGGGGCATTAGGATATGGGGCACTCTTTTTAGGATAGGCTGTTAAAAATAGGTAATGATTTCCGCTCCAGGCAACTTGGTAGAAAATCAAAAGGGAGGCTTTAACACAATACTGGGATAAAAGAATATACAGGTTTTAAAATCACCACCAATGATAAATACTTATAGAGAGTATCCGTTATAGGTGGTGATTTTTTGATTGGACGTATTTTGCTGATAACTTTCTTGATGCTACCTAATTTAACAACAGTTATTTCGGCTAATGAAAAAGCAGTCGATAAAGATATAAATGCAGCTTTTATTCGTGATAGCGATTTATGGCTTTATCAAGATAATAAGGAAATACAAATTACTGATACAGGAAATGTGTTTGGACCACAGTGGTCACATGATGGGAAATACATCCTTTATCAAAAATCTTCACAAACAGACCAAAATAATCGAACCAAGAATGAAATATGGGTTTATCATATTAAAACCGGAAAACAGAAAAAAGTTTTTTATGATGGACAAAATCCCAAGTGGGCACCACATAAAAATCTCATCGCCTTTCAAAGTGATGAAGTGTTAAACATTTCTGATCTGGATCGATTCTACAATATTGAGCTTGGGGTTAACAGCTATCAATGGTTGCCAGATGGAAGTGGTTTTCTTCTGTCATCACAGGCAGATTTATTACCAGATGGTTGGACCAGTCCGATTATTTATAAAAAGTATTTAACAAGGCCGTTAAGTAAAGTACAGATACATAAGGATATTGAACGATTATTAACTATCCCCAAAGAAATAGAGAAGGGTGGACAATCTATTTTATCGATTGGTGCGAACCACATTGCCTTTTCACCTAGTGGAAAATGGTCATCGATTATCATTTCTCCTACTGCATCATGGTCCATGGATAGCAATATGCTAACTTTGATGAATCGTAATGGATCTCATTTTGAAGTTCTTGATGAAGTCATACTTGGTGTTGGAAATCCGAAATGGGCACCAGCTGAAGACAGACTTGCGTATATTGCAGGTGGTGGCAGGATTGTATTAGGATTTAAGGATAAAGACTTAAAGATAAAAGAAATGCCTGTAAATCAGTCTTTAACACCCAAGAATTATGCGGAGCTTGATTTTACTTGGATAGATAATCAATCTCTTGTAACTTCCCGAGTAGAAGAAAAGGAATGGTCAAATGAACCACGAGAACATCCATTAGCCAAGCTTAACTATATTGATTTGAAGCAGGATCAACAAAAGACGTTGACAAATCCACCGGAAAAATATGGGGATTATAAACCTACGTATATCCCCTCTAAACAAACGCTTGTATGGTTTCGGGGAAAGTCATTAACCGACACAGATAAAAATGTCTGGCTAGCTGATCAAAAAGGGAAGAATCCAGAAATTTGGCTTGAAAATGTGGAAGATATAGCTATTTTTACCCCATAATGCCTGTTGCTTACTTTATAGCACAGGATACAACTGTTCGTGCATTTAGTGAGAATTTCTTAAGAAAGCGGAAATGTTTGTCGAAATATTCAAATATCAATTTGACTAAATTTCACTACCAGTGATAATATGAAGATATATGTAAGCGTTTTCTGAAAAGAGGGGGCCTTGAAGAAATGAATTTTGGTAATGAAGTTCAAGCTATGGTTTACCAACAAGCGGAAGAAAGTATTGTCCCGCCATCATATGAAGAACTTGAGCAAAAGGCAAGGGAACATTTAGATTCAAAGCCTTATGATTATGTGGCATCTTCGGCAGGCGCTGAAATAACGAAAAGACAAAACAATCAAGCTTTTGAAAAGTGGCAGATCGTTCCAAGAATGCTTCGCGATACATCCGAGCGAGATTTGAGTATTGAATTATTTGGCAGGAAATTACCCTTTCCTCTCTTGTGTGCACCAATTGGCGTTCAGTCCATTGTTCATCCTGAAGGTGAACTGTCCAGTGCGAAAGGGGCAGCAGCAATGAATATACCCTTTATTTCCAGTACAGCATCTACATATAGTCTTGAAGAAACAGCTGAAGTCATGGGGAATAAAGATAAATGGTTCCAGCTTTATTGGAGTCGTGACCGCGAGATTGCAGCCAGTATGGTAAAGCGTGCAGAGGAGGCTGGCTATAATGCTATCGTTATAACGCTGGATACCCCTATGATGGGCTGGAGAGAAAAGGATATTGATCATGCCTATTTGCCTTTTCTTCAGGCGAAAGGAATTGGAAATTATTTGAGTGATCCTGTGTTCTTATCAAGATTAGATGAACCTCCAGAAAAGGACATGATGTCTGCCATTATGCTATGGTCACAAATTTTTGGTAATCCTGCATTGACATGGGATGATTTAGATTTTATAAAAGCACAAACGACTCTGCCTATTATTTTAAAGGGAATTTTACATACAGATGATGCCAAGCTTGCTGTAGAACATGGTGTTGATGGAATCATCGTCAGTAACCATGGTGGAAGACAAGTGGATGGTGCAATTCCTGCGATAGATGCATTAGCAGAAGTTGTCGAAGTAGTAGGTGATCGTGTACCAGTTCTTATGGACAGCGGAATACGAAGAGGTTCAGATATGCTTAAAGCATTAGCACTAGGAGCAAAAGCAGTTTTAATAGGCAGACCCTATATGTATGGTCTGGCCTTGGCAGGGGAAGCAGGGGTTAAACAGGTTTTGCGTAATCTCATCGCAGATTTTGATTTGTCTATGGCGTTATCTGGGAAGAAATCGACTCAAGAATTAAATCGTGACCTGCTGAGGAAAAAATAGGAATGCCTTTCCTTTGGTTTTCGTACGTATATAAAAAGGGATTTATAAAGAGATAGATTCCTGTTTTATGATACTATAAAAAATATTTTAGAGAGGTGAGAGGATGTACCAAAACCATTTTAAATTTTGGCCCAGTCGCTTAACAACCTCATTAGATATTCCCCAAACAACACTTTATGAAAATCTGGAAATGACGGCAAAAAAATATCCTGACAAACCAGCATTTTATTATTATGGAGGTTATTTAACCTATGAAAAAGTACTAAAACAGGTATACGGTTTAGCAGGTTACTTAGAACAGAAATTAAACGTTAAACCAGAGGAACCCGTCCTTTTATTTATGCAAAATTCACCCCAATTTTTTATTGCTTACTACGCAATCCTACGAGCAAGAGGGATGGTTGTCCCCATCAACCCTATGAGCACTTCAGAAGAGCTTTCCTTTTATGTAAAAGATTGCAGCATTCAGACAGCTATTATTGGTCAGGAGCTGATAGAACAAGTAGATCCTTTACTTGATAGCACTAGTTTAGATCATGTAATCGTAGCTACTTATTCTGATTATATAGGATCCATAACTGACACAGAGGGAATCCCAAAAGAAGTATTGGCAGACAAAATACCCTTAACACGTGAATTTTACTCTGTGTGGAGCAGTGTATTAGAAGCTGGTTTTCAGCCATCAACCTATCAAGGAAAGCCAGATGAAAAGGTTGTACTCCCCTACACATCCGGGACAACCGGTCAACCCAAAGGCTGTATTCATACGAACGAAACGGTTCAAGCCAATACAATTGGCGCCTTTCATTGGGGAAATGTTACGAGCAATTCGGTTAGCTTAGTGACTTTACCACTATTCCACGTAACAGGTATGGTCCACAGTATGCATACTCCTGTATATGCAGGTGCTACCATGGTAATCATGACACGCTGGAATCGGGATAGTGCTCTTCAATTCATCCAAAAATATCGTTGTACCCACTGGGTTATTATTAGTACTATGGTGGTTGACTTTTTAGCCAATCCTGCTGTAGATGATTATGATATTTCCTCTCTATTAAGTATATCAGGCGGGGGCGCTCCTTTACCTGAAGCAGTTGGAGAAAAATTGTATGAGTTAACTGGACTATATTATGTTGAGGGATATGGTCTATCCGAAACGATATCTCAAACTCATTTTAACCCACCTGATCGTCCAAAACTGCAATGTTTAGGTGTTCCATCATTTGATGTGGACGCTCGAATCGTGGACACATCGACACTGAAGGAACTGAATACAGGGAAAATTGGTGAGATTGTGGTTCATGGTCCGCAGGTATTTAAAGGCTATTATAATCGCGAAGATGAAAATGAAAAAGTGTTTATTGAAATAGACGGCAAAACATTTTTTAGAACCGGGGATATTGGCAGAGTAGACGAAGAGGGTTATTTCTTTATAGTCGACCGGTTAAAACGTATGATTAATGCATCGGGTTATAAGGTGTGGCCGACAGAGGTAGAGTCCTTGCTTTATAAACATCCCGCTATACAACAAGCATGTGTAGTCGGCATTCCTGATGAAAGAAGAGGGGAATCAGTGAAAGCGTTTATCATTTTAAATGAAGAGTACAAAGAAAAGGTTTCTGAAGATGAAATCATGGAATGGTCAAAACAGCAAATGTCAGCTTACAAGTATCCTAGAGTGATTGAATTTACAGATTCCTTTCCAACCACCAGCAGCGGGAAAATTTTATGGAGAAAATTACAGGAAAAAGAATGGAAAAAGGTGAAAGGGGCTAAATCTTAGCGCCTGTTTATCAATAAAGAATGGAAAGCATGGATTGAGAAACGTCAATCCATGCTTTTTTAATGGTTATAAGGATGATAAAAGGGATTTTGGTAGATAAAGATAATTCAGGAATGGCTATGTCAAGCTCTATTGCCGGTCAAATAACGAGTGTACCGATTAAATAAATGATAATTTTTAAAAGTAACCAAAATTTTTTTGAATGAACGGTTCCTTCGTATCTTATTTTCAGTACTTTTGATAAAATAATGAATAAGGAACACGAAAAATAAATGATACATAAATAAATTATAAAAACATACACGACCTATTCAATATTATTCCGGTAAATGACGGTATTTATCTTCATTGAAGTGAAGAAGGATATAGAAGATTTATCATTTATAAACCATAAAATAAAGTCATTACCTATAAACGTATGTAAAATATGAGTTGTGTGTATGATGATGGAGGGAATAACATGTCTACAAAACGAAGAGTTGGAATTATTTTTGGTGGAAAGTCCGCCGAGCATGAGGTATCTCTGCAATCAGCCAAAAATATTGTTGATGCCATTGATCCTGAAAAATATAATGTAACACTTCTTGGTATTGATAAAGACGGGAAATGGCATATAAATGATCAATCTCATTATTTATTAAATGAAGAAAATCCGAAGCTTATTCAATTAAATAAATCCAATGAACATGTAGCCATTGTTCCAGGCGAAACCAATCAACAGCTCATTAACGCAAGTGGTGAAGTTAGTCTGGAACAGCTAGATGTTATTTTTCCGATTGTTCACGGAACTTTGGGGGAAGATGGAAGTTTACAAGGGATGCTTCGGCTAGCTAACATCCCCTATGTTGGCACGAATGTATTAGGTTCTGCACTCTGTATGGATAAAGATATTGCCAAACGTTTATTAAAGGATGCAGGTATTAATGTAGCAAAATCGATAACGGTTAAAAGACGTGAGAAAGAGGCACTTAATTTTCAAAACATTAAAGAAAAAATAGGATTGCCGTTTTTCATTAAGCCTGCCAATCAGGGCTCGTCTGTTGGAGTTAGTAAAGTGAACACAGAACAGGAATTTAAACAAGGCATGGAAGATGCTTTTACGTATGATCACAAGGTTCTGCTTGAAGAAAATATAGACGGAAGAGAGCTGGAGTGTTCTGTACTAGGAAATGACGATCCGGTGGCTTCACTGCCAGGTGAAATCTTACCTCAAGGAGATTTCTATTCTTATGAAACCAAGTATATTGATGAAAGTGGCGCTTTATTAGAAGCCCCAGCCAATTTAGCAGATGATGAGATTAAAAACATTAAAGAAACAGCAGTTCATGCATTTAAGGCACTTGAATGTGAAGGAATGGCACGAGTTGATTTCTTTATGCAGAAAGACGGTACATTAGTATTAAATGAAATCAATACTTTACCTGGCTTCACAAAAATTAGTATGTATCCAAAGCTTTGGGAAATTAGCGGCATCCCTTATTCTGAACTCATAGACCGTTTAATTGAATTGGCTATCGATCGACATGAGCAGGATGCACAACTAAAAAGCTCTATTGACTAATCAGTCAGGAAAGCGCGTTTCTCTAATCGAAGCGTGCTTTTTTAGATTCGAAATTAAAATTGCAATTTTTACATAAATCTGACAAAATATAGAGAAATATCATATGGTGGGAGCGAGTCAATTGCGGGAAGTACGCTTTGTAGAGTTACAAAAGAAACTATTTTATCATTTTGAAAAGGGAGACTTTGAACGTTCCTTGGAGATTATTCAAACAGCACACTCGGAATTTCCGGATCGGATTGATAAAACAAGTTTCTGGAAATGCTGTCTGTTATCTGTACAGGGAGATTTAGAAGGAGCGGTTGCAGAGCTTCAGTATGCCTTGAATAAAAACTATTGGTGGAACCCTCAACTATTGCTTCAATATCCTGATCTTAAGCCTCTTTATCATCATCGGTCATTCAAAAATATCGTAGAAGAGTGCCAATGTATTTTGGAGAGGGAGAGGGAGAAAGAAAAAGCTTCAGCAAAAATAATGACAATTGGTAATACCAAAGCGACCAGTAAACTTCTCATCCTGCATTGGCGAGGATCAAATATAAAGGATTTTTCACCTTTTTGGCTTGAGAGAGATGACATAACACATTATTCTTTCACCTTTCTACAATCTTCACAGCTTTTTGGTTATAACAGTTATTGCTGGGATGATTCAGCGATTGCCCGTTGTGATCTTCAACAGTCAATCGAAAAAATGGACCATAATGAAAATCCGGTAATTATAGGAGGAGCATCTCAGGGGGCAGCTTTAGCTATAGAGCATGCATTATTACAGGAATTATACACCTTTAAAGGTTTTATTGCCGTTGTACCTGCTATTAAGGATATAAATCGCTTTGAGGACATTTTAAAAAACCAAAGGCCAAACAATATGAAGGGTTTTATCATCACCGGAAAAAAGGATCATTACGTTGAAGCAACAAAAAAGTTTTGTTCGCTGTTAGAAAGGTATCATCTGCCTTTTAAACTTGTGGAAATCAAAGGATTGGGACATTTCTTTCCAGATAACTTTCAGAGTCTTTTAAGAGAAGCCATTGAATATATATCCAAGGAATGAGTGATGGCAACTTAAAAAATGGATCCGGAATCTATCAAATTCCCTGGAAAATCTATTATCACAGAAATTGATAGTATCAAGCTTAAATAAAAACTAACGGACTTTTATAAAACGCTTTCTTTACAACTTTAATATAGACAAATTAGGATTCAATTAAGAATAAGTATACAAACGTGTTTGAAGCCCTTCATAATAAATTCTATGAAGTCTAATTCAAAATGCTTGGTCCATGTTCTTGATAATATAATACTTTTAAAGAATTTTAGATTTAGAAAAATTAAGAAACGGAGAAACACAATGGGTATAAATGACATCATTGTAATCATCGTAGTCTGCTTTCTTATGTTAGGTGCAGTCGATCATATTATGGGAAATAAATATGGATATGGGAAGCAATTTACGGATGGCTTTATGGCCATGGGTACTCTTACTTTGGCCATGGTCGGCATTATCTCGCTTGCACCGGTAGTGACTAAAATATTAACACCTGTGATCACGCCGATTTATACATTTATTGGGGCCGATCCAGCTTCATTTGTAAACTCACTGCTTGCCCTTGATATGGGAGGCTACGCATTAGCGCAGGAAATGTCTCTTACTCATGAAGCAGAACTATTTGCCTGGGTGTTTTTAGGTACTATGCTGGGACCGACCATTGTCTTTACCATCCCTGTTGCACTTGGGATAATCAGGAAAGAGGACCATGCCGTATTTGCCAAGGGCATTTTAATTGGCATCATCACAATTCCAATAGGCAGCTTTACTGGCGCCACTGTTGCTGGATTAAATATGTCTATGATACTTCAAAACTTATTACCAGCGGTTATTCTTTCTCTGTTTATTGCTATAGGTTTATGGAAAAGGACGAATCAAATGATCAGGGGATTTAAAGTATTTGGAGAATTGATCAAAATCATGGCTATTGTTGGTTTAACAGCTGTTGCCGTTGAAACAATGACAGGCTACGTTATTATTCCCAATATGATACCGATCAGTGAAGGGTTCCAGATTGTCGGAACCATTGCTCTCTTCCTTGCTGGTGCCTTTCCTATGGTGACTTTTCTGCAAAGAGTATTAAAAAAGCCATTGGAAAAATTTGGTCATATTCTTGGTGTAAATGATACGTCCACAGCAGGACTCATTTCTTCTTTTGCCCATCACATTCCGATGTTTATGATTTTAAAAGATATGGATGAACGGGGGAAAGTAGTGAATGTTGCCTTTGCTGTCAGTGGTGCATTTGTGTTTGGTGGTCATCTGGGGTTTGTTGCTGGTATTGAGAAGGAAATGGTGTTTGCAATGATTGTTGGAAAATTAACGGGAGGAATTACGGCCATTATATTGGCGTTGTTGGTAATGAGAAAACAAACAGAATAATATAATGTTGTTTCAGCAGCCGTTAGGAATGGAATTAATCGTTCCAAGGTAGTAAAACTCCTTGAGAAACGAGAAGAAAAGGATGGAGAGAATCCGCAATCAGATAAAAAGCCGTCCTTTCTGGATAATGATTTAGATGATTAATAAAGACAGGGGAGATGAACATGTATAGCAGAACAATTCGTAATCAGGATGCAGAAAAGTTCATGGATTTAATGAGCAGAGTAGAGGCAGAATCCCTATATATGCTTTACGGAGCAGGAGAAAGAGAATTAAACCTGGCAAAGCAGAAGGAAATGATTGCATCCATGTTAAAAGCCGGAAATTCTACTATTTTAGTAGCTGAAGAAAACGGACAATTGATAGGTTATGCCATAGCAATAGGAGGAAGTTCACCCAGAAATCAGCATTCTGCCCATTTGGTTATTGGTATACGATCAGACCATCAGGGCAAAGGATTAGGTACTTATTTACTTGAAGAACTGGAGAAGTGGGCGGTTGATCATGGACTTCACCGTTTAGAATTAACGGTTGTAAACAAAAATACGTCAGCCATAGCTTTATATGAAAAAATGGGGTTTAAAAAAGAAGGAACAAAAATCGATTCCCTTCAAATTAATAGAGAATTTGTTGATGAATTCTATATGGCTAAAATTCTATCATAGTCGTTAGGTGATTTTTAATGGAGAAAAACATTTATGTAGTAAGACATTGTGAAGCTACAGGACAATCGAGTGACTCCCCATTAACAACAAGGGGATTTCAACAGAGAGAAGAGCTAAAATCTTTTTTTAAAGGAATACCAGTAAATCGAATTCTTTCAAGCCTTCTTTTGCGTGCCAGACAGTCAATCTCTCTCTTGGCCAGCGAACGAGATTTACCGCTCGAAATTGATGATCGATTAACGGAGCGAATCCTCAGCACAGTTTTTCTGAACAATTGGCTTGATAAATTAAAAGCAACTTTCTCGGACATGGATTTAGCGTATAATGGTGGTGAATCGAGTAAGGAAGCTATGAATCGTTCCATGGAAGTAGTGAAAGATGTACTTAATCGTGATGAGAAAAATACTGTGATTATCACCCATGGAAATTTAATGGCTCTCTTATTAAAAAACTTTGATTCAGGATTTGGCTTTGAAGAATGGAAGTCCCTCACAAATCCGGATATTTATCATCTTATTTTTAGAGATCAGAAAACGGAATTGAAACGTATATGGAACGGTTGGAATCTTTAACATAGGGGGTGATAAAGTGAAACATCTTTCTATTTTGGGCAAAATCAATGCAACTATAGGGATATTGTTTTTCACAGCAGGTATCATTATTTTAGTTATAGACGTAAACCAGGATACCTTCCTGCTTCATCAATCGATGGGGATTGCTTATCTATGTTTAGGTATATCTATCTTTTTATCTGGAAGCTTCTTTAAAAAGAAATCGAGACATAATTGAGGTGCTGTATGAAACTTTATGGAGAATTTACCAGCGAAGATTGGATGCGTATATTTGGCGTCAAGCAAAAAGATGTCCCGCACTCCTTTATATTACACGGTGAACGGGAACATGAGTGGAACCTCAATTATTGATTGGGATGATATAACGCCGAATGAAGATAAAGCTATAGATTACTCTGATTTATTATGGCCTTACTTTCAAACAAAAAGCTGGCCTGATTGGAATAGATTCATTACCAATATTACCGATAGTGAAAATAGTGAAAGATTAAATATTTACTTTAGAGCAAAGCTTTTTGATGAAGCCATTGATGTTCTGGCTGACTATATAGAAGCAGAAGAATTTAAAGAGGTGAAGGATCTTACACAGGAAAGAGCTAAGCGGTTCCACTTTAAAGCCTATCATGAATATAAAGAGTTCTATAAGACTTAGAGGAAGGGTTTTGAGTGTGACAGATTACATAGCGAAAAAATAGAAAGGTGGTGTTAATATGCTAAAAACGCAGTGCTTTTTCTGTAAAAAGGAATACACCATTGATTCCTATGACACACAATATAAGAAGTTAAAAAACAACCCCAAATCCTACTATGTCTGTAAAACCTGCAATCAATCGATGCAAAACGAAGCGAAAAAAGGCAGTGGAATCAATATTGATGACATTGATAAATATGACAAGTTTTTTCGTTAATGATCCTGATGGTACTAGATGCACGTTGGATGACTCCAAATGAATGAATACATATTTCTCATGTATCCCGAGGACTTAGAAGATCTCCTGCCTTTTTGTTAAGATAAACTGAAGAGCCATACCGACTTTTACATACTTCATTTTGATAAAAGGTGGTCTTGTAATACAGACATTTATATATATTTCTTTTCTTATTGCCTGGAGAAAATATAGGAAACATAACAGACCACGCAGAAATAAGCAGCAAAAAAGCCTAGAAGAGGCGAAAGCAGAAGAAAAGACAAAATCCCAGATTAAAATGAGTTTCGTTTCATCTTATGATTAGTATTGAATGTTAACATAGAAACGGATATTTATAAGTAAAGGAATGAGTTAATTATTCTATATAAAGGCAGGATTCTTTGATAATACTTAATAAATAAGAGGTTACAGTTATGCGAGATCGTGGCTCGGTAGTCATAATTGAAAATAAAAAGGTTGGACTTATAAAGAGAATAAGGGATGATTCTGTTTATTATGTTTTCCCTGGTGGTGGCATAAAAAAGGAAGAAACTCCAGAAGAAACCGCGAAGAGAGAAGCATTAGAGGAACTGGGAGTAGAAGTTAAGATCAAAGAATGTATGGCTAAGGTAGAACTCAACGGATCTCAATACTTTTTTCTGTCTGAGATAACAGGTGGAACTTTTGGAACTGGACAGGGAGAGGAATTTATAGACGATAATAAAGGAAAAGGAAAGTACTTACCTATATGGGTTGATGTTGAAAAGTTATCATCTATTAATATTAAACCAGCAGAAGTTGCATTAAAGATTCAATTTTTATGAAATGAATAAGGTAATTGCAAATAAAGTATTTTTACAAATGAGTATGTTAGAAGCTAAAGGAAATCGAAAGGGAGAAAATAATGAATAATGACCTAAAGAATCAACTAAAAGCGTTAGAAGAAACTCACATAAATTTGGAAGTACGTAAAAGCAGTGAAGAATTAGATCAATTGCTTGCGGATAATTTTTGGGAAATTGGGAGTTCAGGAAGGATTATTGGCAAAAAAGAGTGTCTTGAAAGTGGCGTTGTTTTAACAGAAATGACACTGCATAACTATGAAATATATCCACTGGCCTCCGATGTAGTATTAGCCACTTATTACATAAGCGATAAAACCAGGAAGCGCAACACCCTTCGAAGCTCAATATGGAAACGTATGAATGGAAGATGGCGGCTTTATTTCCATCAAGGTACGGTAACTGACATGGAATTAAGTGAAGTGTTGAATACATAATTTTTGGTGCCATCCGCTCGAGACTACCTCATGGTTGTAGCTATCATCGTTCTTATGCTCATCACAGGCCTTTTTGTTGAGAATACAAGTAAAAATAAATAGGTGTGAAAAATCGGTTATAAAGATTCTTGATGCATTATGAACAATGATGGGCTCATCTCATGACTTTTATGTGTATAATGGTCCATAAGAGGGGACTGACTCCAAAATAATAAACAACTCGGGGGCTGAATGATGAAATTATTACTTGTAGAAGACGATCGCACCATTGCCAATGGTCTTGAATATTCACTTCAGCAGGAAGGCTATGACACGATTCACAGATCCAATGCTATAAGGGCAAGGCAGGTATTATCCGAGGAGATCGATACGATAGATTTATGTTTATTTGATTTAGCTTTACCAGATGGAAGTGGGTATGATTTGTGTGAGTTTGTAAAAGGGAGAAGAGATATTCCGGTCATATTTTTAACAGCCTATGATGATGAGGTCAATGTGGTGATGGGACTTGATATGGGGGCAGACGATTATATTACTAAGCCCTTTCGTGTACGTGAGTTATTATCAAGGATTAAATCAGTTTTACGTAGATACCACAAGCAAAATCAGTCCAAGCGGGTTATAGAAATAGGTATGATTCAAATTAATACATTAGAGGGCAAAGTCTATAAAAATGCTAAAGAAATTTCATTAACTGCTTTAGAGTATCGTTTACTATTAATTCTTGCAAACCATGTTGGACAAGTTCTTTCAAGGGATCAGCTACTAGAAAAAATTTGGGATATAGCTGGTGATTTTGTGAATGATAATACGTTAACCGTCTATATTAAACGATTAAGGGAAAAGTTAGAGGATAACCCTCAATCTCCGAAGATTATTCAAACTGTTCGTGGCCTAGGATATAAGGTTGGTGATTAGGTTGTTAAGGAATAAAGAAATACAAATTTTCCTGGTTACGGTAGGTTTGATTAGTCTTCTGTCCATCGGAATAGCGGCATTCTTTTCGACTTTGACTAGTGTCATCCTCATTCTAATTACTTCTATTTTATTCATTAGTACTGCAATCATTTTTACATATTGGAGATACCGTGAAATTGAAAAACTTTCACAATACTTAAGGAATATAGGTAATGGTGACTATTCCCTCGATGTTCGTGACAATAGTGAAGGGGAACTTAGTATTTTAAAAAATGATATTTATAAAATGACCTTAATGTTATCTGAACAGCAGTCCCTACTTAAGAAGGATAAAATATTGCTTACTGATGCTATTTCAGATATTTCCCATCAGCTTAAAACACCCATTACCTCGATGATGGTCATGTCTGATTTATTAAGCGATGTTGACTTAAGTAAATCAAAGCGAAAGGAATTTACAAACAATATTCGCTTCCAACTAGAGAGGATAGAATGGCTAGTTTCCTCTTTATTAAAACTTTCTAAAATTGACGCAGGGACGATTTCATTTAAAAAGGAAAAAGTTGTTGTGAAAAATCTAATTCAAAAAGCAGTGGATCCTTTCTTAATTCCAATTGATATTAAGCAACAAACATTACAAATTTCTGGGGATGAACGTATTTCTTTTATCGGTGATTTTAATTGGTCAACTGAAGCGATTATAAATATTTTAAAGAATTGTGTGGAGCATACCGAGGAAAATGGAGAACTCCATATTTCTTTTTCAGAAAATGCTTTATACACAGAAATTGTTGTACAAGATAATGGCAAAGGTATACCTAAGGAAGATCTTCCGTATATTTTTCAACGTTTTTATAAAGGTAAAAATGCAGGCGATGATAGTATTGGTATCGGTCTTGCTATGGCCAATAGTATAGTTACTGCACAACAGGGAGATATTGAAGTAGAAAGTACTATTGGGCAAGGTACCACGTTTCGGATCAAATTTTTTAAACAGATTATATAGTCATGAAATGCATGAACAAAGGCGGAAGCACCCGTTTGTCCAGCTACGGCTCCTAGGTCAAGACGGATATAAGCCAAAGCCATTCGGTGGCCAAAATTATTTCACTCCATGTCTTCGTCTTATCCCGCATGACCTAAACAGTCACCTTCGCTTTTCTATTAGCGACGTACGGACTGGACTGAGCCGGAGGAAATAAAGGAAACACGACGAACCTGTGAGTCGATGTTGACTTATCGGACGGAGGTGAAGGAAGTATCGCTAGTCGCTGGGCGCTGGAGCCGGACGTGGCCTCTCCTTATTTTTTATCCACAAATCCGTGATTTTATAATTTCCTAGACATGTAGAAAGGAAGGTGACAAAATTGTCACCTTCTTAGTCACCTTCATGTCACTTTGGACAGGTATATTGATTGTAACAACAAATTTAGGAGGTTTTTAACGTGGAAATCTTGAAAATAGAAAATCTGTCTAAAGTGTACGGTAGAGGAGAAACAGCAGTAAAAGCATTGGATGATGTATCTTTTTCTGTTAATAAAGGTGAATTTGTGGTAATTATTGGACCATCTGGTTCCGGGAAATCAACGTTACTTCATTTACTTGGTGGAGTAGACCGACCAACAGAAGGTAATGTGATTGTTGATAATACAAATATTTACCAGTTAAACGAAACACAATTGGCGATTTTTAGACGAAGGCAAATAGGGTTGATTTATCAATTTTATAACCTGATCCCTATTTTAACTGTACAAGAAAACATCACTTTACCCATATTGTTAGACGGGCACAAAGTCGATGATCAGCATTTAAAAGAAATTGTTCAGACATTAAATATTGAAAATCGACTAACACACTTACCAAACCAACTTTCAGGTGGTCAACAGCAACGGGTTTCTATTGGACGGGCGCTGATTAGTAATCCCGCGATGATGCTAGCAGATGAACCAACGGGTAACTTAGATAGTAAAAACAGTAACGAAATCATCAATCTGTTAAAAATGTTTAACAAAAAATATAATCAAACATTAATTGTCATTACACATGACGAACGAATTGCATTGCAAGCAGATCGTGTGATTTCGATTGAAGATGGAAGGATTGCCAATGATGAGGTGATTCGTCCATGAATATCATCAACAAGCTAACGATCAGGCATTTAAAGGAAAACAAGAAACGAACACTTGTTACTGTCTTTGGCGTCATTATCTCTGTTGCGATGATTATGGCAGTTGCAACTTTGGCCGTATCATTTCTTGATTTAATGAAGAGACAAGTCATGGCTCAAAACGGAGAATGGCATGTTTTATATGAAAATGTTAATGAAGATCAGTTAGACGCTATTGAAAATGATGATGATACCAAAGAAGTTATTATCTCTAGAGACCGTGGCTATGCATTGTTTGAATCACAAAATGAATATAAGCCATATTTGTTTGTCAAGGAATATAATAAGAAGGGTTTTGATCATTTTCCGATTGAACTTAGTGACGGAAGACTGCCACAAGCAGAAAATGAAGTTGTTATTTCAGAACACATCGAAACAAACGGCGGTGTCGACTATGAAATTGGTGAACAATTAACACTTGACGTTGGACAACGTTTTTTAGCAAAAGGTAGCCAGGAACAGACATTTGGACAATCAGATGCTCTACAAACGGAAGAAGATGAAGTTACTGAAACAATACAAAATCAAGAAACGGAAACCTATACCATTGTGGGTGAGATCGAACGGCCGACATGGGAACCAACGTGGGCTCCGGGATATACAGTTATTAGTTATTTGGATGAAGGGACTATTAGCGCGAACGCGACTGTGAATGCGTCAGTCATTTTAAATAACGTTAATCATTCAATATTTGATGATGCGAAAGAATTTGCAGCTGAACACAATATAGACTCGGTTTCCTTCCATAATGAATTACTAAGATATTATGGGGTGACAGACGATAGTGGCTTAAGAACAATGTTGTTTTCACTATCTGGGATTATTATTGCACTCATTGTAATCGGCTCAGTGGCTTTAATTTATAACGCATTTGGGATTAGTGTTTCAGAGCGTGCCCGTCATTTAGGTATGTTAAGCAGTGTAGGTGCAACGAAGAAGCAAAAACGAAATTCCGTTCTGTTTGAGGGGCTTGTTGTTGGTACGATTAGTATCCCTATTGGAATTGTAGCTGGCCTTGTTGGTATTGGGGTTACGTTTACGTTCATTAATTCACTTATTGAAGGTGCGCTAGGAATTGAGCAAGGACTGCATCTAACGGTCACACCAATATCGGTATTAATAGCATGTAGTGTTTCGTTGATTACGATTCTGATATCCAGTTATTTACCGGCTCGTAAAGCATCACGCATTTCTGCGATTGATGCAATCCGTCAAACACAGGATGTGAAACTTTCCGGTAAAAAAGTAAAAACGTCTAAGCTAGTACGAAAGCTATTTGGCATAGAAGCAGAAATTGGGTTAAAAAATTTAAAACGCAATAAGAAGAGATATCAGGTTACTGTATTTTCCCTTGTAATTAGTATTGTGCTGTTTTTATCTGTAACCTATTTTACGGATAACTTGAAAAAATTGATTGAGATTACACAAAGTGGGATTAACTATGATATTTCAGTATCTACCAGCCAGGGAAGTGAAGAGAATAATAAGCTGATGAAGTCTTTTGCGAAACTGCCTAATGTAAAAGACTCTGCGATAATAAAACAGGTATATCTTTCTACATGGATAGACGAGAAAAGAATTGCTGATTCTTTGCAGGATACAGCAAAAGAAAATCCAGATATGCTTAAGAATGACAAATTTAATTACAAGGTAAAAGTGGTAGGATTAGATCAAAACAGCTTGGAGGATTATGCAGAAAAAATTGGGGTGAATGCAGAGGAATTACAAGATTCAGAAAATCCATCTGCCATTGTAATTAACAAAATTAATTATCGAGACCCAACTAAAAATAAGTTTGTAGAAACGAAGTCTATCGATGCTGAAGTTGGGCAAAAACTTGAATTAATATATGCAGGTGACCAATCAGGAAAAAGAACAGTGGAAATTGGAGCATTGACTGGCGAACTTCCAATGGGTGTTGATACTGGCGGGTTAGGAAATTTAACGATTATTGTATCTGGTAACGAAATGGAAAAAGTTATTCCAGATAATTTCACTGGACAGCCTAGAACTAACCTTTATCTAACATCGTCAGATCCGATGGCAACACAGAAGCAAATGGAAGAACTGAATACGACCAATATGCATATTTACAACGTATACCAGAGTAGACAGCAGGAAGAACAAATGACGTTATTGATATCTGTATTTACCTATGGATTTATTGCACTAATTACGGCCATATCTGTTGCCAATATTTTCAATACAATTTCCACAAGTGTTGCTCTTCGCACACGTGAATTTGCGATGCTTAAGTCAATTGGTATGACACCAAAAGGTTTTAATAAAATGATTAATTATGAGAGTATTTTTTACGGAGTTAAAGCATTACTATATGGCATTCCTATTAGCATAGCTGTTATGTATTTGATCTACCGGTCATTGATGAATACCTTTTCCTATGGATTCACGCTGCCGTGGCTTGACATACTATTTGTCATAATAGCAATTTTCATCATCGTAGGTGTCACCATGTTATATTCAAGTGCAAAAGTGAAAAAGCAAAATATTATCGATGCATTAAAACAGGAAAATATATAAAGAAAAACAGGCCCTATGGCAGGGTCTGTTTTTCTTTCTTTACGAAAGTATTGACAAGTATTTCCCCAGAGCCTGCATTTTATCGAATAATGAAGAAATTGAGCAGGATATTTATAAATGAAAAACAGAGCACACCCAAATGGGTATATGTAAACAACAGCATCCTTCTATCTAAAATCGTTCCCCCTATCACTGTTGGTAAACATATTATGTAATGAAACAAAATCCTTATTATGTTTCATCATGAAAACAGAATGAAAGCTTTATATAGCAATACTTCATGGCCATTATCATAAAATAGGATAATATGGTATAATACATATTGAACAAATACGTTCATCAAATTTATGGTAAATAATTGATTGTTAATAGCTCAAAATTACCAAAAATAAATAGTTTTATAGAAGGCGATTCTAAGAAAATGAGACGGATAACTGCACGGGAAGGATTCATTCATTTTCGCTGAGAGCTTACATATAATGGGAGTGTTAGAATGAACAAAAAACCATATGCCGAACATGTCTATCTGTCTGATGGAGAATACATGTATTTAGTAAAAAAGTATGGTGAATATGAATTACAGAAAAAAATTAGGGAATTGAATCAATCGAAATTACGGAATCCGAAACGAATAGGAGACATTAAATCCGATTTTCACGCAATCATTAGCAAAGGGATGCAAACCGTCGAACCTATTCGGGATCGATTTTTAATTGAAGAGATGAAACGGGAATTGAAAAACAACTCAGAACGAAACTATTTTTTATTTGTTATGGGTATTAATACAGGTTTGCGCATTAGTGATTTGCTTCCACTTCAAGTAAAGGATGTAAGGAATCAAACCCATATTACATTAAAAGAAACCAAAACCAGGAAGAATAAACGATTTTTATTAAATGCGGAATTACGGGGGATCATTGCAAGCTATATTCAAAAGAAGAATGATGAAAATTATTTATTTCCCTCTCACAAAACCGATTTACCTTTACAGCGAATCCAGGCCTATAAAGTATTAAATCAGGCAGCCAAAAAAGTCGGAATCCAAAACTTTGGCACACATAGCCTACGGAAGACATTTGGTTTTTGGCATTACACGATGAATCGAAATGTTGCTTTATTACAGGATATTTTCAATCATTCTTCACCTGAAATTACCCTTCGATATATCGGGATTAATCAGGACATCGTTGATCAAAGCCTGGAACATTTTAGTTTGTAAATGTTTGAATTGTATTGACAACTTTAAAAAGCATCGTTAAGATGAAATTAAATTGAATATGATTTTTACGAACCACTAGGGGTGCCTTATAAAGGCTGAGATTAAAGTGAGAACTTTAAGACTCTTAGAACCTGATCTAGTTCATACTAGCGTAGGGAAGTGGAAAGGCTTGCATTTATCATACGTGTACGCAACCACTTTCTTTACGTTTAGGTAAGGGAAGTGGTTTTTTTGTTAAAAAATTTATTTCAGAGAGGAGTAATTTTGTGAAGTTTTCAGAACAAGTAAGAAAAGAAGCAAACCGTTATTGGGAGGCAAGCTTTGAGCATCCTTTTGTAACAGGAATCGGGGATGGCACTTTACCATTGGAAAAATTCCGTTATTATGTCATGCAAGATTCTTATTACTTGTCCCATTTTGCCAGAGTTCAATCACTCGGAGCAGCAAAGGCACCTGATTTATACACAACAAATCGCCTTGCTCACCATGCGAGTGGAACCTATGAAGCAGAACTTGAGCTTCATCGTACCTTTTCTGATTTATTGAATATCACAGAGGAGGAGCAGCAACAATTTGAACCCTCACCAACAGCATATGCCTATACATCCCATATCTACCGTGCTGCGTATAATGGACACCTGGGCGACACCATCGCAGCCTTACTCCCGTGCTACTGGCTTTACTACGATGTAGGTGAAAAGTTAAAGAACTGTAAGCCGAATGAACCGGTGTATCAAAAGTGGATTGAAGCCTATGGTGGTGACTGGTTTAAAAGCCTAGTAGAAGAACAGATTGTACGTCTGGATAATATCGCTGAACAATGCACAAAAGAGGACCAGGAACGAATGAAAAACGATTTTGTCATAAGCAGTGCCTATGAATACTTATTTTGGGAAATGGCTTACAAAGAGGAACAGTGGCCTTTACAAGCAAGTGTATCTTCTAATGAACAACGATAAACATATAAATGTAGTAACTGATGGATAAGGAGAAGGAAATGAAACGAGAGATACATGCCATTTCGACGGGAAGGCAGTCCATAGAAAGCCTCACAACCATCGTAGAAGAGATTCATCCTTTTGTTGATGCAATACATATTCGGGAAAAATCCAAAACGGCTTCGGAAATCTATCAAATTGTACAAAAACTACTAGAGAATGAGGTCCCACTAGACAAAATAATCATAAATGACCGTGTTGACATTGCTTATGTCTGCAAAGTTCAAGGGATACACCTTGCCCATCATTCCCTTCCTGTTTATGCTGTAAAAAATGAATTTCCAGGCTTACGCATTGGGTACTCCTGTCATTCACTAGTGGAAGCGAGGAAAGCTGAAAAAGAGGGAGCAGATTATCTATTCTTCGGCCATGTATACGCAACGACATCAAAACCAGGACTTCCACCAAAAGGACTCAAACAATTAAAGAACATTTGCAGAGGTGTAAATGTGCCCGTCCTAGCAATTGGTGGGGTAAAGCCTTCCAATATACCAGATATCCTTCAAACGGGAGCAAATGGCATTGTGTTAATGTCAGGGATTTTTGAAGCAGAAGATCCTAAAGGGGCCGCAAATGATTTGGTCAAAAAAGTAAACAAGGGAACAGGGGGATATACATGACAAACCAATATGATGTGATTGTGGTAGGCGGGGGTGTTATGGGTGGTTCCACGGCGTTTCAGTTAGCGAAGCGGGGGTATAAAATATTACTTTTAGAAAAAGAGCAAATAGGGGGAAAAGCCTCTTCATCTGCAGCGGGCATGATTGGCGCTCAAGTAGAGTTACATGCGGATAATCCGATGTTTCAATTGGCCAGAGAAAGTCGTAAACAATTCCCTGCTTTAGCTAATGAAATTAAAGAATTAACAGGGATTGATATTGAATATAGAAAAAACGGGATGTTTAAAGTCGCTTTAACAAAAGAAGAACAAAGAGAATATCAGCAAGTGATTGAGACTCAGAATCGATTAGGCGAACAGGCGGATTGGATTCCGGCTGAAGAAATCCCAAAACATGAACCCCTTTTATCCGATCATCTTTTAGGAGCCATGTACGTTAAAGGGGATGGGCAAGTATCTGCACCGGACTTAACCAAGGGTTTGTTAAAATCGGCTGCTGCTTTGAACACAAATATTAAGGAATATTGTGAAGTGAAATCTTTTTTGCAAGAACAAGATCAAATCATTGGTGTGTCAACAAGTGAGGGCAACTTTTACAGCCAATATGTTGTTGTGACTGCCGGTGCCTGGACGACTCAGCTGATTCATGAATCAGGTATTGATCTAAAAGGCTATCCAGTGAAGGGTGAATGTTTTTCTGTCATTACCCACAAACCGCTCATTTCCCGCACGATTTTCAGTGAGTCCTGTTATATTGTTCCGAAAAAGGGTGGACGATTGATCGTTGGAGCTACAGTTAAACCATATTCTTTCAGTCAGAAGATAACGGTTCAGGGAATTGCATATTTGTTGGATAAAGCCAAATCCATTTTACCGTCGATTGAAAAAGCCCAATGGGACAAAACATGGGCTGGTATTCGTCCGCAATCGGTGGATGGTTTACCCTATTTAGGGGAACATCCCGACTATCAAAATCTATTCATTGCCAATGGTCATTTTCGAAATGGCATTCTGCTCTCTCCGATTACAGGATTAATCATGGCTGATCTGATAGAAGGTAATAAGCCAACTATTGATGTCGATCCATTTCGAATTGACAGGATGTTTCAGCAAGTTAAGTAAGGAGGGGATTATTTGAATCTATTGATTAATGGCGATTACGTGAATATCCCATCCCACATTCAATCGGTAGAAAGCCTATTAAATCATTTTAAGCTAGATCAACAGATTGTTGTTGTAGAGCTTAATGGTACGATTCTTGAAAAAGACAAGCAGAATCAATACCTCACTGATGGGGATAAACTGGAACTAGTACATTTTGTAGGAGGCGGTTAATATGTTAAGGATTGGTCCATATGAATTTACATCAAGGCTGTTATTGGGGACGGGGAAATATCCTGATTTTGATACTCAAAAAGAAGCTGTAAAGGTATCAGAAACTGAGATACTTACCTTCTCAGTGAGAAGAATGAATATATTCAAACCTGATCAGCCAGATTTTTTAGAAAAATTAAATGTAGAAAAATACCATTTACTACCTAATACAGCTGGTGCAAAAACAGCAGAAGAGGCTGTAAGAACAGCCAAGCTAGCCAAAGCCAGTGGATTGTGTGATATGATTAAGGTAGAAGTCATTGGGGATGAAAAGACATTGCTGCCTGATCCTATCGAAACTTTAAAGGCATCTGAAGAGCTACTGAAAGAAGGTTTTATTGTCTTACCTTACACTTCAGATGATGTGATGTTAGCTCAACGACTTGAAGAGATGGGCTGTCACGCCATTATGCCAGGTGCCTCTCCAATTGGTTCTGGGCAGGGGATCATCAACCCATTATATTTAAGCTTGATTATGGAAAAAGCAAATGTTCCTGTTATTGTAGATGCAGGAATTGGCGGTCCTAGGGATGCAGCTTCAGCGATGGAACTTGGAGCAGACGGAGTTCTGTTAAACACGGCAGTATCAGGAGCGGATAACCCTGTAAAAATGGCAAAAGCGATGAAACTTGCTATAGAAGCTGGACGTTTAGGGTATGAAGCAGGGCGCATTCCTAGAAAACGATATGCAACAGCAAGCAGTCCAACAGAAGGGATGAGTATTGGGTGACTGAACGATATTCGCGTCAGGAAATTTTTACCCCAATAGGGAAAGCAGGTCAGGAAAAAATTCGAAAAAAACACGTACTTGTCATTGGTGCTGGTGCACTTGGAACAGCCAGTGCTGAAGCTTTAGTTCGTGCAGGTGTAGGAAAACTAACCATCGTTGACCGGGATTATGTAGAATGGAGCAACTTACAACGGCAGCAGCTTTATGAAGAGAAAGATGCGGAAGATCGATTACCAAAAGCCATTGCAGCTGAAAAACACTTAAAACGAATGAATTCTGATGTTGAAATAAAAGCACATATCATGGACGTTTCTCCAGAAGAACTCGAACAATTACTTGAACATAATGTTGATTTAATCATGGATGCAACGGATAATTTTGATATTCGCATGATGATTAATGATATATCGCAAAAAAAGCAAATACCCTGGATTTATGGTGCATGTGTAGGGAGTTATGGGATAAGTTATACGATTTTACCTGGAGAAACACCTTGTCTGCACTGCCTGCTTGACAACGTCCCAATGAGTGGGATGACCTGCGATACGGCAGGTATCATTAGTCCGGCTGTTCATATGGTGGTTTCCTACCAGGTCACAGAAGCTATGAAAATACTTGTAGAAGATTATTCTGCTCTCAGAAAAAAATTAGTCTCTTTTGATTTATGGCATAATCAGCATACTTCGATTAATGTCGATAAATTAAAAAAGGATAGTTGTTTATCCTGTGGGAAGGAGCCAACTTATCCCAACTTATCCTATGAAAATCTTACAAAATCAGCCGTTTTGTGCGGTAGGGATACGGTTCAAATTCGTCCTTCTGTAAAAACGGAACGAAACCTAGATGATTTATATAATCGTATAGCTGATCATGTAGAAATTCAGGCAAAAAACCCTTATCTATTATCTATAATAAAGGATAACCATAGAATCGTATTGTTTAAGGATGGCCGTGTCCTTATTCATGGAACAAAGGATATCAAGGAAGCTAAGAGTATTTATTATCGATATTTAGGATAATTTGACGGTTTCAATCAAACGTTTGTTTGAATTTGTCGAAAAAGATTTGCAAAGGAGTCAGAAGATCAAAAAGTAATCTATCACAAGTACAATATAGCATGTATTAACAAACGAAAATCCCCTTAAATTAGGGGATTTTCTTTAGGTGGGTAGTTCTAATTCGATCTTATAAAGAAGTATTACGTTTACAAGGTGAATCGATTTTAACCTATTTCTAACAGGTTAATAAGCCCTTTCCTCTAATTCTTTAATGGGCAGTTAGTGTTTTCTGAATTTCCATAAGTGGTACATATAGAAAGGATCCACCTTGTATAAGAATAATAAATAACGATTACTAGTACTTACTTTGCTTATAAAATTCAATTAATTCTTGTACGGAAGAAAATATTTCTGTGAACTGAAATGTAAACAATGATAATGCGGATAGCGAAAAGAACACGATAGGGATATAACGTAACCAATGCATATTTATCACCCCATTACATAATTTTATAACTGAAAATGAAGGTTATAATCACAAAATTCAATACAATCTATATTTATGGTAATACGAAACTAAATATCATTCAATAAATTAACACATTCCTTAGAATTTTTACTGGAAGGGTTATGCTTACAAGTAATAATAAAATTATTGGCTCCCAGTACCTATCTAAAATGTATTTTATAGTAAAATGGGATCGATCCTTTCTCTTGAAATTTTCAGCAAAAAAGATTTAACTTCTTCGCTTCTTGCGCTACTTTAAAAGTAGTGTTTTTTATTTATATATAACTTTTTGAAACTTATATCACTTCTGAATTCTCTAATGATTGACGTATTAATCAGAAAGGAGGCAGGTAATGGACGTAATAAAAGAAGTAAAAAAAGCACGAAAAGGACATAAAGCAGCCTTTGAAAAGCTCATTTTCGAGCATGAAAAAGTAATGTACAGGGTTGCAAAATCCATATTAAAAAAAGATGAGGATTGTGCAGATGTGATTCAGGAAGCCATAATAAAAGCCTTTACAAACATCCAACAACTAAAGGAACCTCATTATTTTAAAACCTGGCTTATACGAATTGTGATGAATGAATGTTATGCTGTTTTGCGAAAGAGAAAGAAAATCATTGATATATATGAATTGGATAGCGCTACAGAAGATTCAGGTTATCGTTCTGTTGAGCTTAAACTGCTGTTTAACCAGTTACCTCATAATCAGGCTGAAATATTATCACTTTTTTACATAAAGGATCTTAGTATTAAAGAGATTGCTGAAATCCTTAAAATCCCTGAAAATACAGCGAAAACCAAAATAAGGCGGTCAAGAAATTATCTGCGCCATCTGTTAACTCAAAAGGAGGGAGATTCAGATTGGACAAGTGGGAGAATGAAATAAAAAAAATGCATAATGAAGAAGTACCTAAGGTTGTGCAGAAGCGTATGCAGGAGACCGTAAAATCACTTCCAGAGCGTAATAACATGAAAAAATGGAGATATTTAGCTATTTCTGCAGTTCTAAGTCTTTGCATTATGAGTGGGATGTCTTATTTAAGTCCTGCATTTGCTCAAACGCTGAAGTCTATTCCCGTTATTGGTTCTGTAGCAGAGTATATTGGTGATTTAGGTATGAAAAACGGGTATGAGAAAGGAGTTGGAGTGTCACTTCAGGAAGAATCTGAACTAGATAATAAATCCGAAATTTTTACCGATGACTTTATTGACTCCGTAAAATTTACAGAAAGTTACTTTGATGGAACGAGTATATACTTGGGATTTTTGCTTAGAACAGAAGATATAGACCGTTCCCAAATCGACAAAAATGATTTGATCAAAAATCTTCGTTTCAGTGGAATTACTATCAACGGAACTCGATCTGGTTATGCAGGTGGTGTAAAAGATTTACAGAGAATAACAGAGAATACGTATGCAGGTGCATTTAAATTTAACATGATCAACAACCAGCAAGTAACAAGTCCCTTTAAGTTAGGATTCCATCTGCAGGATACATTAATTGATATAAAAGTTCAACAAAGTGGGGAAATAGAAAGATATCCAATAACGGTGTCAAGTGAGAACCAGTCTCTAGAGTTAAATTTTAAAGAAGTTTCCTTTACTCCTTTGATGACGAAAATATCTATTGAATCAATTACGGATAAAACCAGTCAGCAACCACTACCTCGATATCATTTACTAGTTCAGGATGAAGCAGGTAGAGTATTAAAGCAAATTGATATGCTACACCAGGCCGATGGTACTCAACTATTGGATAATGGGGAGAAATCTGTTTATGATTTTCATTTTGAGCCAATAGATGAGGTTCCACAATCCTTAACGGTTATCCCGTATACCCGTTCAGATAATGAGGGAGAAGCAACCGTTCATCGTGATTCCTGGAATGGAACTTCTTTAACATTATCGCAGGGACCAATGGGAAACATCATAATTCAAAATGTAGTTAGAAAAGATGATAATGTAACAATCAGATTCAAAACAACAGGAAAAAATCCATTTCATCAAATGGAATACTTTAATATAGAAGATAATGAAGGAAATAACTTTGAATATCTCACACCTAATCGAATGGGGAAACAAACATTTGAACAAACCTATTTAGATTTTCCTAAGAATTCAAAAGTACATTTCCGTGTAACCGAACAAGATGAGCATCGTTATTTAACGGATTTAAAAGCTAGTTTACCAATTAAATAAGGAGATTTCTATTTTTTATTGTCAATCAACTATTTATCAGAAAATTTAAATTAGTAAAACATTTCGCCAAGTTGTTTACTTTTGGAATTCGAACCGCTAAACTTCAGTGTGGATACAAAAAATAGGGGGTACAATTAATGAAAAAATTATTTTTGCTTTTAAGTCTTACACTTGCTTTAGTGGTAGCTACTGCGTGCGGCAGTAATGATGAAAATACATCAGAGACAAGCAACGCTTCTGAGACGAATGAAACTTCTGAAGATAATTCAACTGAAGGAGAAAGCGATGACAAAGCTGCATTACTTAAGAACCATGTCGAATTAGCGAATACGCTTCGTTCACAGTATTCAGCTATCAATGACTATATTGCAGCATTAGATGAAGAAGATACAGATGAAGAAACCTTAGAAACATTAAAAAACGATGCCATTACTGCTGCAGAAGAAGCAATTAACACCTTAGATTCTTATGAGCTTGTCCAAACTGATAAACTTACTGATGAAACTGCATCCACTTTTGAGGAAGCAATTGGTGATGTTAAAGGGGCATTTGAAGCTTATAAGTCCGATTTAGAAGCTGATTCTAATGATTTTACAGCAGCAGAAGATAAGCTTTCTACTTACAGTGAAAAAGTTACACCATTATTTGAAGATGCGGGTCTAAGCAGCACTCCTGACTTAGCAAGTGAACTTCAATAATAGATTTTGAAGAAGAACAAGCCTTAATTTTTCAGGCTTGTTTTTCTTTTTTATAAATGTTTTTGTTGATATTCTGCATGTTTGATAAACGTATGTTCATCCTCAATTAATCCGCATACTCCGCATTGCACTTTATAATCCGGACCATTATAAGCTACATGCATAACCCCTGTATCTTGATTTGTATATTGCTCAATTACTTCACCTGATTGTGGGTCCAATTTAATCGGTGTAGCCACTTGTTCGATAAGGTTAAAACGTGATTTGTTCGTTTTACAATTTGGGCACAAATATGGACCAGTCATTTTATCAACCTCCACAAGATATAATCCCCTAAATATTAGGTTTTATGTGTTACAATAATCAAGTATATTTAATGATGTTTACAACTCATGAAATAAGGAATCCTATATTATAAGCATTTCAGTTGAAAGTAAAAGTAAGTTTTGTGAAAATAAGTAGGATTGCTTTCATAGAATGGAGGGATAAGATGGCTGATAAAGAAATGATAAAATTAACTTCTATGACCACAAAAGGTGGATGAGGATGCAAAATCGGTCCAGAAGACCTGTCGCAAGTTTTGCGGCATATACCAAAGTCCGAACCTAATCCGAACCTGTTGGTAGGGTTGGATACTTCAGATGATGCTGGGGTGTATCAAATAAATGAAGAAACTGCATTAGTTCAGACACTTGATTACTTTACACCTATTGTAGACGACCCATATATGTTTGGCCAAATTGCAGCAGCCAATGCTCTAAGTGATGTTTACGCAATGGGAGGAACGCCGATAACCGTAATGAATATTGTTGGCTTCCCAGTGAACAACTTAGACAAAAGTATTTTAGCAGATATTCTTGCTGGGTCCTCTGATAAAGTACGTGAATCAGGTGCTGCTTTAGCGGGTGGCCATTCTATTGATGACCAGGAACCAAAATTTGGTTTATCTGTCACAGGCACAGTACATCCTAAGAAAATTCTCGCCAATGTAGGTGCGAAACCAGGAGATAAGCTCATCCTGACAAAGCCTATTGGAGTTGGTATTTTAACAACAGCAATCAAGAGGGATTTGCTGGATAAGGAAACAACAGACCATGTGATGAAAGTGATGGCTACCTTAAACAAGAAAGCACAAGAAGCTATGGAACCTTATAATGTTCATGCTTGTACAGATGTAACCGGTTTTGGTTTATTAGGACATGCAAGTGAAATGGCAGAGGGCAGCCAAGTAGGTATGACTTTAAGATATAATCAAATTCCCATTCTACCTCAAACCAAAGAACTCGCCGAGCAAGGTGTAGTACCTGGTGGTTCTAAGAAGAATCATCAATGGTTGGCTGATCGGGTTGAATACAGTTCATCTATTAGTGAAGTTGAACAGATTATGCTTTGTGATGCTATTACTTCAGGAGGATTACTGATTGCTGCCCCTGAAGAGGATGCAAAAGCTATTCAGAATAAACTTGAAGATACAGACATACAATCAGCAATTATTGGGGAAGTAACAGAATCAAATCCAGGAAGTATAAAAGTTATTTAAATAGAGGCTGGGACATGACAACGGTGCTTAAACCAAAGAAGAACCAAGAACGATTTTAGCGAAGAAAATATATCTAGACTCCTCAATGTTCTCGTGTAAGGTGAAATCACCTAAGCCTTATTATCCTCCGGCGATAAGGTTTAGGTGAGACTTCACAGTAAAAAGACCAGTGGAGTCTCACCAACTCGATGAAATCGATGGAGAATTCTGTAGGGGCTATATGCTCCATCTACAATTTTGTTGAGATTTTTCTTGGATGATTGATAACTTTGTCCCAGCCTCATTCTATGTGCAGGGAGTGATTGTGAATGAAGAAAAGTCTGTTATTTATTGGTTTAACCTTGGCTGTTCTGTTATTATCTGCTTGCGGTACAAATAATAATGAAAATGAATCTAGTGATCAAAACTCTGATGATGAAAAGCAGGATGTATTTACAATTGGCGTAATTCCGGCCCAAACAGAAGGACAGATGGAAGGAGCTATGAATAAATTACAAACTGTACTTTCAGAGGATTTAGATCGAGAGGTTAAGGTTGATGTCTATCCTGATTATAACGGCGTAGTAGAGGCGTTAAATTATGATCAGATTGATATGGCATATCTTGGACCGCTTACATATGTCATAGCTCATGCTAACAGTGGAGCAAAAGCCATTGTTACTCAGCTAATTGATGGTGAGCCTTTTTATCATTCATACATTATTACACATAAAGATAATCCTTGGGATTCTTTGGATAGCTTATTGGAAAAACCTCAGGAAATTGATTTTGCCTTTGGTGATCAAAGTTCAACCTCGGGCTCCTTAATTCCTAGTATTGAACTGCAGGAACAGGGAGTTTATGTTGATGAAAATGAGCATGAGTTTAATTCTATTCAATTTACAGGATCTCATGATGCAACTGCATTAGCCGTACAAAACCAGCAAGTAGATGCAGGAGCAATTGATAGTGCGATTTATCATCAGCTAGTAGATTCAGGGAAAATTGATGGAGATCAAATTAAAAAAATCTGGCAATCTGAAAAACTTTTCCAATACCCGTGGACCGTTCATAAGGATACGGATGAAGAAACCATAGAAGCTTTACAGGAATCCTTCTTAAATATAGAGGATCAGGACATTTTAGATGCATTTGGTGCAAATGGCTTTACCAAAGCAAATAATGAAGATTATGAAAGCATCAGGCAAGCAGCCGTTAAACAGGGAATCATCGAAGAATAAAACAGCCATTCAAAAAACATCTATCCCCTTTTAAGGATAGATGTTTTTTCCTTCTAAAGCCGTTATAGAGAGCACTTCATATTGACAGGGTGAAAAAATTATGATATTAAATGATTGTTAGCACATCAAGCTATTGAGTGCTAAAATTAAAGGGATACATGATCTTTTTGAATACAGAAGGAGGAGAGAAAAATGGAAAAGAAACAGTTTCAAGCTGAATCGAAGCGATTACTGGAAATGATGATTAATTCGATTTATTCCAAAAAAGAGGTGTTTCTTCGTGAGTTGATTTCCAATTCCAGTGATGCTATTGATAAAATCTATTACAAGGCTTTAACCGATGATTCATTAACATTTGAACAAGATCAATATTACATAAAGATTGAAGCCGATAAAGACAATCGAACATTGACCATTAGAGATACTGGAATCGGAATGACGAAGGAAGAACTGGAAAATAATTTAGGAACCATTGCTGAAAGTGGTACTTTACATTTTAAAAATGAAACTGAGATTGAAGATGGTCATGATATCATAGGACAGTTTGGTGTAGGCTTTTATGCAGCTTTTATGGTTGCAGATGTTGTAACAGTGATAACCAAATCCCTTGAAAGCGGACAGGCATATAAATGGCAGTCTGAGGGAACTGAAGGATATACAATGGAAGAATATTCAAAGGATGACATTGGCACAGAAATTACGTTGCAAATAAAAGAAAACTCGGAAGATGAACATTATGATGATTTTCTCGATCAAAATCATTTAAAAAATATTATAAAGAAATACTCAGATTTTATCCGATATCCTATTAAAATGGATATAACCGAACAGAGGCCTAAAGAAGACAATGAGGAGGAACTGGAAGAATATACAGAAGAGCAGATCATTAATAGCATGGTTCCCATTTGGCGTAAAAATAAGAATGAACTGACAAAAGAGGACTATGACAATTTTTACAATGAAAAACGCTATGGTTTTGATAACCCACTGAAGCATATGCATATTCAAGTAGATGGCGCCATTCGTTTTAACTCGATTCTTTATATTCCGGAAAATATCCCATTTGATTACTATTCACAGGACTATGAAAAAGGCCTCGAGCTTTATTCCAATGGCGTTCTAATCATGCATAAATGTGCTGATTTACTACCTGATTACTTCAGTTTTGTAAAAGGATTAGTAGATTCTGAAGATTTATCTTTAAACATCTCCAGAGAAATGCTTCAACAGGATCGCCAAGTCAGACTGATTGCTAAGAATTTGAATAAAAAAATCAAAAATGAATTAAAGAAAATGCTGAAGAATGAACGTGAAAACTATGAAAAATTCTTTGAATCCTTTGGCAGACAGCTTAAATTTGGCGTTTATAGTGACTTTGGTCAAAACAAAGAAACGTTACAGGATTTGTTACTATTCTATTCTTCCAAGGAGAAAAAGCTTGTTAGTCTTGATGAGTATGTTTCAAGAATGCCAGAAGATCAAAAATACATTTATTATGCAACAGGCGATTCGATAGATCGTATCGAAAAGTTACCACAAACTGAACTAGTGTTGGATAAAGGTTATGAAATTTTATATTTTACTGAAGAAGTAGATGAATTTGCGATTAAAATGATGAGAACCTATAACGACAAAGAATTCCGGTCTGTTTCAAGTGGTGATTTAGGTATTGAAGATGAAGAGGCGAACGAGCAAAAGGAAAGTGAAGAAAAAGAAAACAAAGAACTCTTTGATAAAATGAAAGAAATCCTCTCTAATCAAGTAAAAGATGTAAAAATATCTAAACGGTTAAAATCCCATCCAGTCTGTATAAGTGCAGATGGAGAAGTGTCTATTGAGATGGAAAAAGTCATTAATCAAATGCCTGATAATCAAAATATAAAGGCCGACAAGATTTTAGAAATCAACGCAAACCACGACGTTTTTAAATCGCTGCAAACAGCCTTTGACAACAATGATGAAGAAAAACTGTCATTGTATACAAATCTTCTTTATAATCAAGCTTTGTTAATTGAAGGGTTACCTATTCAGGATCCTGTTGAATTCACCAATGATATTTGTAAAGTAATGGCTTAAAATGAAATAAAAGAGGTCCTCATGCTTTTAAATAGGCGGAGGACCTCTTTTGTTTTGTTAATAAAGGGATACGTATTTTTATGTTGAATACATATAGTACAAAACGTTTTGATTAAATCGCTATCGTCCATAAAGGAGAGATAAATAGTGCCGGTAAAACCAAAACCTGCTTCTACAGTCATACTCATGGATGAAGTCAATCATAATGTCTATTTAACAAAACGACCAGATACAATGAAATTTTTAGGAGGGTTTTATGTCTTTCCAGGTGGTGCTGTAGAAAAAGAAGACAACCCATCCAATGAATGGTCTTATCGTAAAAACGAATATGAACACTTCCCTCCAGCTCATTATATAGCAGCTGCCAGAGAGTTGTTCGAAGAGGTTGGTGTACTATTAGTAAAAGAAAAAGGGCCATTCGTTTTTCATCACCACTCGAAAGATGAATATCGTCAATTGTTAGTAAAAAGTGAGATTTCTTTTTTAGATATGTTAGAACAGGAACGTTTGCAATTCGATTTATCCTCTTTACAATATTTTGGTCATCGAATTACTCCAGAATCAAGTCCTATACGGTTTGATACCCGTTTTTTTATTGCCAATCTACCAAAAGGACAAACTCCAGATCCTGATTGGAATGAAATCGATTATGCTGTCTGGAGCAGCCCGCAGGAAGCACTGGAAAAAAATCAACAAGGATTACTGGCCATGGTTTCACCTACAATTACATCGCTTGAGACCATTGTAGGATATTTTAATGGAGGACCGTTAATAATGCCCAGGCAGGAAAATCAAAGAGAATAATGGTCATGATGCTTTTTAACCACACCTTCCTGTTTCAATTTGATTAAATGAGCTTCTATGGTTCGTTTCGCAACTTCAAATACACTAGAGTCAATTTTATTTTCATAAATAAGTTTCGTTAAATCATCCAAGGTTAATGCTTTTCGTCCTTTCAGTAAATCTTTAATTTGCTTTTCTCTATGTAATCTGCGGTGAATGACAAAATCAATTTTGTCATATGGCTGATATACCCATTCCCCGTGTCCTGGTCCTATTTTTTCAATATCTAACGTTTTAAAGCGTTGTAAGGTTTGTAAAAAATCATTCATATCTCCATCTGGTGGCCCAATCCATGTAGTGCCCTCTGATACAATCGCATCTCCGGAAATCAACACTTTTTCTGACGGTATATATAAACTTACGTGACCCGCAGTATGACCTGGACTATGGAGGATTTGAATATCCCTTTCAGCGACTTTAAGAATGGTACCATCCACCAGCTGTTCTATTTCCTGAATAGGTGATATAGCTGTTTTTATTTCATTAAACTCTTTAACATGACAGTATGCTTTAGTTAAAATGTGGTTTAATTGACGAACTCCCGGCGCATGATCCTGATGATAGTGAGTCAACACAACAGAATGGGGAGGAGCCATTTGATGCTGTTGAATGGTATTTTCAATTGCTATTTTGGTTTCAGCCATATCATAACCTGCATCAATGAGTAAGGTTTCTTTTTCATTCCCAATCAAATAACTATTTGAGTCTGTGTTTGGCCATAAGGTAGGGGCTTTGATTGGGATTCGCACAATCTTTATAGACTGTTCTGTCATTTAAAATCATCCTCCTTAAAGTTCTTATTATTCTTATTCATCAATGACGGAAATAATCCCTTTAATTCCAGTAAAAAACAGGCTGTCGAAATGTTTCAACAGCCTGAAGAAAGGTAAAAAGTGTTCCTTTATAATGATTAGAATTGAACAAGTTTTTTAGTTAAATCAAATGGCTTTGGTTGTATAGGTTTAATGTTTTCGCGGTTAGCTAAAAACTCAGGTCTTGGATTTAAATCTGAGAATGGTTGTTTCAGCTTATTTTGAATACTATTAAACACAAAGAATACATTGCTACGTGGATAAGGGGATATGTTCCCACTCGAACCATGCATTATGTTACTTTCAAAGAATAGTACAGAACCTGCTGGACCAGTTGCACGGTCAATTCTTCCCTCACTTTGATCCACTAACCACTTCAAGCTCTTCTGGTCAGGTGTCCCAAATTCCTGTTTCTTCAAGGACTGTTCAAAGTGACTGTCAGGAGTACCACTTGGGCATTGTACATAATAATTTTGAGAACCCGGGATTAACATAAGCGGTCCATTATATTCATAGTTATCGGTTAAAATAATGGAACAGCTTACAGCTCGCATTCGTGGCATTCCATCTTCAACATGCCAGGTTTCAAAATCGGAGTGCCAGTAAAATTCTTTTCCTTTAAACCCAGGTTTAAAATTAATTCTTGATTGATTAATGTAAACATCATCTCCAAGTAATTGCTGGGTGATATTTACAAGACGTTCATGTGAAGACAGCTTTTGAAAAAACTCCGTGTTTTTGTGTACTTCAAAGATTGAACGGATTTCATCACTGCCTTGTTCACGAACTACATAAGGTTTGTCAACAGATTTATGGTTATTCATAGTCTGATGTAATTCTTTGCGAAGCATCTCTACTTCATCATCTGCAAACAATTTTTCAAAGAATATGTAGCCGTTTTGTTTATAAAAGTCGAGTTCTTTGTTGTTTAGAGGTCCATCTGCCTTAGATCCATAAACGACCGGATCCTTCCTTTCCATTATTGAAGGTAATGAGCTTACTCTAGATGGATAGAAGTCTGTCATACGATCACTCCTCCTCTAAAACCATTTTTAAAACCCTTTACACTGCACATTGTATGAATTAAGCGGCCGACACTCAAGCCTGCTAATAGCCGATGTGCCCTTTCTACAGCTCGTGTAATCAGATGTAATGTAACATTAATGGATTTATCTAATAATTTTGCATTTTATCCCTTTTTTGCTTGATTTAACAAACCCTATAAAGCAAATGGGTAAAAACTAAATAGAAAAAGGTGCAATTCAACAATATTGAACTGCACCTCATTTAGCATTTATTTAGTTTCATCCTCATTATTATCTAAATCGGTTAATTCTTCTGAAGTTTCCGTTTGATAACGAAGATTTCCCTCTTGGCCAATTTCATCCCTCTCCTGGTCATGAACAATCGTACGATCAACATATTTGTGAAAAAAGTATTCAAATATCCCAACACCAATAGCTGCAATTAAAGAGGGGAAAAACAAATTATTTACAGTAGTAAGGTTTGCAGCCATCCACCAGACAACGACGAAAGCCAGTCCCAAATCGGCCATTGTAGCCATCGTATTATTGGTTCGGGGAAGAATGAACATATCACCTAAAATATAGGAAACAATCCCTAATACAACCGTAATAAGGAAGATATCTCCAAAGGAAATCCCGTATATCCAACCCATAATAACCGATAGGAGTATGAAACTCGATATCCCTTTTATTAGTAAAGCCATTACATGGTTCATATAGACAACTCCTTTTTTTAACTATGTTCTCCTAAAAGGAATTGTCTATTCACAAGAATTAATTTGGTAAAGGTTTTCGAATTTGAACGTTTAAATCGTCATAAACACCTTGGATATAGTCAAGTAAAGGTAAATATATTAAACCGTTTCCCTCAAGCTTTGGTGAAAATCCTAATGGCACAGTCCGTTTAATAAGCTGTGCATACAATTCTGCCTCTGTTAAATTCCGTTCAAAATTATTGGTCTCAATACTTTTTATAAGGGCTAAAGAACCGGTTATATGAGGTGTAGCCATCGATGTTCCACTTAATGTTGCATATTGACCATCCAAATAGGTTGATGTGATTTGTTCACCAGGTCCTACTAAATCCACTTGTTTATTCGAATTGGTAAACTCAGAGGACTCTCTTTGTAAATTTACGGCGCCTACACTGATGACTTCATTGTAAGAACCGGGATAAGATCGTTCTCTTGTCGTATCATCTCCATCTCCCTCATTACCAGCTGCACAAACGACAGATATATCGTGATTCACCGCTTTTTTAATGGCATCATGAAGTTCTGGAATATCTTCTGGACCACCTAAAGACATGGAAATGATATCGACATTCTGTTCAATAGCATAATGAATCCCTTCAATAATCCAATCATACTGTCCTGATCCATTTTCATTTAATACTTTTAGTATCAGTAGTTTGGACTCTGGAGCAACTCCGATTACACCATCTCCATTTTCTGCTGCTGCAATGGTTCCAGCGACATGTGTACCGTGACCATTATAATCTTCAAAGATTTCCGGATTTCCATTATCATCGGTTGTAAAGTTACGACCACCTATAATATTTTGGTTTAAATCCCTATGATCAGCACACCCGGTATCTAAAACAGCAATCGTTTGATCTCTACCCTTTGATTTCCCCCATACTTCTGAGGCTTTAATCAGACGAACTCCCTTAGGTACTTCATTGGTTTCATCCAGTTGTTCCATTACTTGATAATCAATCAGACGAACCTGTTCCAACATAAAGAGAACCTCCTTAAATGAATTGTCAGGATGGGTAGTTCTAAGAAGTTATCAGCCATTTTACCAGATGACAGAATATTATAACAGTTTCAAATGATTTATTTTTATAGAGGAATATGGTCCTATGTTATAGAAAGGTGTATGTTATCAGGATTGTAAAGGAAATGGAGAAGGAGAGAGGGTATGAAATTCGTATTACTTTTTGGACCACAAGCTGTAGGAAAAATGACTGTAGGACATGAATTAGCTAAACTTACAGAATACAAGCTGTTTCATAATCATATGACAATTGATTTAGTGCTGAATTTCTTTGAATTCGGGAGCAAATCTTTTAACCGATTGAATAATATGTTTCGGTATGAAATATTTAAAGAAGCTGCCCGGAGTGATCTTAAAGGTCTTATTTTCACCTATGTATGGGCGTTTAGTGAACAGGAAGATTGGGAATTCGTTGAGGAAATCTGCTCTATTTTTGAATCTGAGGGTGGAGAGGTTTATTTTGTAGAATTGGAAGCAGATATGGAAGTAAGGGTTGCACGTAATAAAACCCCTGATCGTTTAAAACAAAAACCGACAAAAAGAAATATCGATTTTTCAGAGCGTGAGTTAAAGGAATCCATGAATCAATATCGTTTAAATTCAAAACCAGGAGAAATAAAACGAAGTCCATATATTCGAATTAACAATACGGATAAACGTCCTGAAGACGTGGCCCGTATAATAAAGGATCAACTTCAATTATAAGAGAAGGGGAAGAGGAGGGGTTATGTTGCCATTACCTGCTCAGTTTATAAAGTCTGTACAATTTCATTTTGGCGAAATAGGTGAGAAATGGTTAAAACAATTACCAGAACTAATCGGTTACTGTGAACAGAAGTGGAATGTAAAGATAGAAGAGCCAATTTCTCTGTCGATTAATTACGTAGCACCTGCTGTGATGCAGGATGGGTCTTCTGTTTTCATCAAAATAAGTATTCCTGGAGAGGAATTTAGGAATGAAATCAAAGCCCTCGACCTTTTTCGTACAAGAAAGATGGTTAAACCAATCGATTATGACTTGAAATGTGGCATTCTTTTGCTAAAGAAATTAGTACCTGGAGATTCTTTGGCTGAATTATCAAATGACGAACTACGAACTCAAATTGCAGCCGAAGTACATAACAGCCTTACCTATCCTTCACAAAACCAAATAACCTTATTACCAACAACAAAATCGAGAGAAGGACAACTGCGGAAAATTCTTCAGACAAACCCAAACGGCATAGGACCATATTCCCGGTCCATTCTCCAAAAAGCTTTATCCTTATTTGCTTATCTAAACGAAACGGCAAAACAAAACTGGATTTTACATGGTGATTTTCACCATGAAAATATTCTCCGGGATAAAGGGGGATGGGTAGCTATTGATCCTAAGGGGTTAATTGGGGAAAGGGAGTATGACTTTATACAATTTTTGCTCAATCAACTACCGAAAGAAAATGTAGAACAGACTATAAATAAGCGCATTGAGATTCTGGCAGAGCAATGCCAATTGGCTAAACACCGACTTATTAAATGGGGATTTTGTCATTCTGTACTAGCCACATGCCAGACCAGTGATGACAAAAATCACTATAATGAAGACTTCTATCAAGGAAGTAAAGCTTTTTTTCATTTATGTAAGCAAATCGACGCATTCGGGGCAACCAATTTTTAAGGTTGTCCCTTTTTATTCGTAAAACATACAATGATTAATGATTATATCGCCCCTATGTAAGGAGGATAATTCACAGCAAAATTCGGTATAATCCGGTTGTGTATTGATTTCATGGGAACAATAAAAGTCTTCATAAGGCACTGGGGAAAATAATGGGGGATGAGCAAAAAATGATATTTCGTTAACGAATAAAGTGATTGTTTATCGTGGAAGAATATAATCAGAAAATGTATTAAAAGTAACCCAAAAAAGGCTGTGTTAAAACTTATTGTTGATTTTCTACCAATTTGATTGAGAGGAAGTGCACTAGACCCCTGAGGACTGATCGCGGAAAGCGAATGCACTGGAGAGGATATCAACACTTAGGTTTCACAAAGTCTTATAAAAGTCCATTCCAATAGCATTCATGTTAAAGCTTGCAGGTCATACACGAATGACAGGTGTAAGTTTTTCTCCTCACCACAAATAAAGCTTTAAACACAAACGGTTTGAATCAAGCAAATAAAAATGTATAGGTGGTTATGTATATGTCCTTTCATCCTCCTAAGAAAACAGCAGAGCTAGCCAGAGATCATGGTGTAAAGAAAGCGCATTTACCTTTATCCACAATGCTTGCATTAGGCTTTCTGGCTGGAGCATTTATTGCATTCGGATTTTTATTAGACATTCGAGTAACCGGCAACCTTTCAGATGAAATATGGGGTTCCATGGCAGCTTTTATTGGCGGAGCAGTCTTTCCAGTTGGACTAGTATTCGTCTTAATAGCAGGGGGTGAGCTGTTAACAGGAAATATGATGGCTGTAGCAACAGCACGATTTTCCGGAAAAGTAAAGACCAGTCAAGTGGTAAACAATTGGATTATCATCACAATAAGTAATTTTATTGGCTCCATATTTGTAGCTTACTTTTTTGGTCATCTTTTAGGCCTGACAGAAACAGGATCTTTCCTTGATAAAACAGTAGAGATAGCTGGTGCCAAAATTGAAGATAGCTTTTTTCAAGCCTTTGTATCTGGAATTGGTGCCAATTGGTTGGTCTGTTTAGCTGTCTGGCTTAACTATGCTTCAGATAATGTTGCTGGTAAGATTTTGGGTATATGGTTTCCGATTATGGCCTTTGTTGCCATTGGGTTCCAGCACGTGGTTGCTAATATGTTTGTTATTCCGGCAGCCATATTTGCCGGTTATTATACATGGATAGAGTATCTTGAAAATTTTGTTGCGGTTTTTTTCGGAAATGCTGTAGGCGGAGCTGTATTTGTTGGAGCGTTTTACTGGTTTGCTTATTTACGCAACGATGTTTAATATTACATGAAAAAGAAGGCTTTAGCCTAAATTAATGGCTAAAGCCTTCTTTTTTACTCTTCATTTTCTGAAAAAGGATGGACTAAATGATCGGTACATTCTGGGCATACATCTAATATATCATAAGGAAACTCTTCATGTTCCACATCATCCACGCGTCCGCATATTTCACAAATCCTCGGCAATGTTTATACCTCCCTTATCAGATCTCTTCATCATTAGGATTGGCTTCATAGCCTACATCAATAATGGCTTGTTGAAAATCTTGTAAGGACCCAGCATCCTCGTCATAAGATATAATCGCTTCATTGGTTTGTGTATTAATTTTTACATTGCGGATTCCCCAAACATCGTGTAAAGCCTCACTTATTCTTCGTTCATCTTCTTTTTTTAAATTGGGAATTGATAACTTTTGTGTAATCATTTTTGCACCACCTGTGTTAGTGAGTTTCACTACTCTTAAGTCCACTTCCCATACCATTTAAAAAGTTGACCATTGTATTCATAGACGTTCTAACGTTTGGGTCTCTCATCGACTTCATAAGCCCCCATATCCCCATTTCTTCTTGTTTCTTTGTGCTTTCGGCTGCTTTTTCTAGCCCTTGATTTAAACCACCAAAGATGGCCTGAAGCTGGTCAGGGTCCATTTCCGAAAGAAGTCCTATCGTGTTCATGCCATTTTTAATCATGTTATGCATTGCTGGCTGATTTAGCTGTTCTATCGCTATTGCTCCAACTTTTTCTCTTGTTCGCAGTAATCCTTTTAACATATCAAGAACCCCAGTGTTATGGAGTTCTTGAAGGATAATTAAGGTGTCCTGTATTACTTCCCGATTATCTGCAATTTGATCCACAATAGCGGCTAAATCTTCCGCTCGTTCTTCCTGAATATTTTTCTGATTCTTTTCAATTTGCGTGATTGCTTTTGCCATGATAAGATCCCTCACTTTTTAGCGTTTCCGGAACCGAAGTAAAATCTTTTCTGTTCCATTTTTTCTCAACCTCTACACCAATATGAGGCTGAGGATTTCCAAACCGGTGATTGTGGGCAGGTAGAGGAGGTTCGCCCGCTTTTTCGAGCAATTCCATTCGGACTTGCGTCTCCTTATAGTTTGGTGTATGAGTGTCCTTATCATAATAGCTGCTGGTTAATTTATTGACCGCTTTTATATTTTCGGTTGTATTCATTGGCAAATAGAGCTCATTACCCGTAACCCGGTTCGTTACTAAAACACGAACCTTAATTTTTCCATAAGGAGAAGTAAGGCGAACGAGTGAACCTGACTCCAGATTTCGTTCCTTTGCTAACTCGTGAGATACCTCAAGCCAAGGGTTTTTCACTTTATGATTAATTCCCTCTGATTTATTTGTCATATTCCCCTCATGGAATTGTTCGAGTAACCTTCCGTTATTTAAGTGAAGGTCAAATTCATCTCCCATTTCAAAAGGAGGGGTCCAATCAACAGGGTATAAACGTGCTTTACCATCAAGAAATTTAAATCGTTCTGTATATAAAAGAGGAGTGCTTTCACCATTAGGCTTTACAGGCCAAACCTGACTATCCCATCCTTCCATGCGATCATAGCTTACGCCGGCAAATACCGGGGCGAGCTTTGCCACTTCATCCATAATGTCAGAAGGATGTTCATACTTCCAGTTAGCGCCCATTTTATTGGCCATATCCTGGAAAATTTTCCAATCCGGTTTACAATCATCAAGCGGATCTAGCACTTGGTAAAAGCGTTGAATTCTTCTTTCTGTATTCGTAAAGGTTCCTTCTTTTTCCAGGCTTGGTGCGGCTGGAAGCACAACATCGGCAAACTGGGCCGTTTTTGAAAAGAAGATATCCTGAACAACGAAAAAGTCAAGTTTCTCAAAAGCTTCATGAACATAGTTAATATTGGAATCCACCAAAGCCATTTCTTCACCAAATAGATACATCCCTTTAACACTACCGTCTGTAATGGCTTCAACGATTTGATGGTTGTTTAATCCTGGATGTTTAGGGATACTGGTTCCCCACGCTTGTTCGTATCGGGAACGTACTTCATCATTCTCAACCGGTTCATAACCAGGGAGGAAGTTTGGCATTGTTCCAAAATCACTGGCTCCTTGTACATTGTTATGACCACGAAGCGGATATGCTCCTGCACCTGGTTTACCAAAGTTGCCTGTTACTAATAAAAGGTTTGCAATCGCTGTACTAGTATCCGTTCCGCCCATATGCTGGGTAACACCCATAGCCCAAAGAATACATGTTCCATTCGATTCGTGAATCATCTCCGCTACTTTTATTAAAGTATCCTTTGATAACCCTGCATGTTCCTCAGCATATTCCAGCGTAAACTTTTGAAGAGACTGTTTAAATTCATCTACATTATTCACGCTCTCTTCTAAAAAATCTTTTGATTCCCATCCTTGATCTATAATGTATTTGGTAACGGCTGAAATCCACACGAGATCTGATCCTGGTTTAGGATGGAGATACAGGTCTGAACGATCTGCCATTTCATTTTTTCTTAAGTCCGATACAATCAGTTTTTGACCATGAAGTTTATGTGCTCGTTTAACTCTTGTGGCAAGCACTGGATGGGATTCGGATGGATTCGCACCAACAACCATAACTAAATCAGCTGTTGCAATATCCTCGATTGTACCTGAATCCCCGCCAATCCCAACCGTACGCATGAGACCTGCAGAAGCAGGAGTTTGACAATATCTGGAGCAGTTGTCGATATTATTTGTCTGGAATACTGAACGAGCTAATTTTTGGAACAGATAGTTTTCTTCATTTGTACATTTGGAGGAAGCGATAAATCCTAAGGAATCAGACCCCTCTTTTTCTTTGATTTCTGTAAACTTATCTGCCATAAGGCTTAAGGCTTCATCCCAGGTCGCTTCATAGAATTTATCTCCTTTACGAATAAGAGGTTTGGTCAATCGCTCTTCGCTATTGACAAAATCCCATCCAAATTTTCCTTTTACACAGGTAGAAATCCCATTTACCGGTGCATCACTTGATGGTTGAACCTTCAGGATGTCTCGTCCTTTCGTCCATACTTCAAAGCTGCATCCTACACCACAATACGTGCAAACGGTCTTGGTTTTGTTAATTCGTTCCTCACGCATCGTTGCTTCCACATTTGAAATCGTAAAAATTTCCTGATAACCAGGTTCAACCTCTTTAGTTAAATCAATCATAGGTTCTAAGATGTTTTTAGGGATATCTGTCATATAACCGGCTTCTCCAAGCATGGATTTCTCCATTAAAGCATTACATGGGCAAACAGATACACAATGACCACAGGAAACACAGGAGGACTGATCGATTGGCACATCATCATCCCAAATAACTCTTGGCTGCTCCCGGTCCCAATCAATACTTAATACTTCACTGACTTGAAGATCCTGGCAAGCTTCTACACACAAACCACATAAAATACACTGATCAGGTTCGTAACGGTAGAAAGGGTGGGAGTTGTCCGGTGGATAGGGCTTTGGTGTGAATTCATATTTCTGATGATCAAGCTCTAAATATTCTGCTGTATTATGTACCACACAGTTTCCGTTATTGTTGTCACAAACTGTACAGTAAAGCTCATGGTTTTTTAAAATCCGTGACATTCCTTCTAACTGAGCTTCTTTAGCAGGTTCAGAAACAGAATTCACAACCATATCAGGCGCTGCATCTGTTGAGCAAGCCCTCTTCAATTCACCATTCACTTCCACAAAACACGTATCACAGGTTTGAATCGCTCCAATCCCTAAATCTGGTTGAGAGGAGCAAATACCAGGAATATACATATTATTTTCCAATGCCGCTTCTAAAATGGATTGTCCTTCAATCGCCTGAACTTCCTGGTTATTGATTTTCAAAGTAAAGCGATTTTCTTCCATAGAAAGATACACCACCTCTATTCATAACTTCATAATCATTATTTACCAATTTTGGATTTTGTATTACAACTATAAGAATAAAACTATAAAAAAGGGAGAGTAGACCCTTAATCCCTTTATTCAAATGCTGAAAAGAAAATAATTAGTGGCTAAATTATAGAAGAGAGGGATTATTTTGATACAACGTGCATGGTGATGTGGTAATAAAAGAGGGGAGGTTACATTGTTGACAGGCATAGATTTCACAAATAACCTGCTCCTGTCAGCATTGATTTCAAAAATCAATCGTAATTTAATTCTAAATCACAAACGATTCATAAGATATATGAAGATAGTGTTCGATAAACTCAGCTAACCCGTCATTTTCGTGGTGCCCTGTAACAAAATCAGCAGCTGCTTTAACTTCATTGCTCGCATTCCCCATAGCAACACCTGTACCTACATGACGAAGCATCTCTATATCATTTGGACCATCTCCAATCGCGACAGCTTCATTTGGGCTAATGCGAAATGGATGTAGTATGCTTTTTATAGCCTCCCATTTGGAAACATTAGGAGCCATAATTTCAAAACCATCATTCCATTCGACAATTCTTGCTTCCTTTTTAAACTGGGCGGATAATTCAGGACTTTGTGTACCTGTTCGAACACTATATTTAAGAACATCCTGATAATCGGCATGTCTTAAATCTCCAATATACCGTGGCGGAGTTTGCCCAACTTTTGTCCAATATTCAATTTCCTCATTAGATTTCTTACAATAAAGCCCTTTTGGGGTATGGATCAAAACATTACATGGATCATCCGCTGTCAGCTGGTGAAATTTGTCTTCGTTCAATTGGACAGGTTTTTTCTGTATGATTTTTCCGGTAACTGCATCGTGAATAGCAGCACCATTTAAACAAATCATCGGAGTTTTTAGTTCCATTTCCTTATGGTAGGGAACTGTTACCTCATAGTGCCGACCAGTAGCTAAAAATACTTTAACTCCCTGATTTATAAGTCTGTAAATAGCTTTCTTATTACGGCAGGAAATTGTGTTTGAAGGATTTAGTAATGTACCATCCATATCGATAAATAATGCGCGTACTTTCATTTAATTGACCTCCTTATTTGGTTGCTAAACTCATCATATCACTTGATTATTAAAGCTCAGTAAATACTGTGTATAATTTAAATGAAGTTTATGGAGTAACCGTTTATGGATGTTTAGTAGCTTTTTTCGTATATTTATAGTATCTTTATTCACAACTACTTTAAGAAAGTGTTAGTAGTCATGGAGCGGTTTAGTGGAATAAGAACTGGAAAGAAGAATGGTAAAATAATTATTTACAGAGGTGCTAAAAGATGAAATTAGAAATTTTAGATTCAACTTTCTCTATTATTAAAATCCCCCCAACTGAGGCAATACCGTTTTGGGCAACTAAGGGCGATATGTTTTCTATTACTCGTACTAATGAGGAACTTTCTATTTTATGCCCTTCAGATTGTTTACCTACTAGTGATGAAGTGATTCAGGAAGTTGAAAATGACTGGAAGTGTATAAAGATTATAGGGGTGTTGGACTTTAGTTTAACAGGGATATTAGCCTCTTTAGCTACTCCTTTATCAGATTATAAGATAAGTGTTTTTGCAATATCTACTTTTAATACAGATTACCTGCTTGTTAAAAATCATTCTATTGAAAAGGCAAAGTTAGTTTTAGAGAAGGAAGGGCATACATTTAGAAATATTTAAATAGACGATTACGCTATAGAAGGGCTTTTGACCATTAAATAAAGGAGCTAAAAAATTTGAAATGTTTTCTCATCTTCATTGCACTTTAAGCTAATATGGGATATTCGTTTTACTTATACGATATATTTTATGAAAAGCATGGGGATTAATAACTTCAAAAAATGGGAGATGAATATTTCAACCAAACGAATGCTTGATATGTTGTTACAGTGTTCAAATAAACAACAGTTTAATAAACGGTTTACCTGAACACCTATTCTAAAAAAAGTAGAGGGGGGTAAAAGTTTAAGAATACAGACTTACTAAAACTCTAGAGTAGAGACGAAAAATAATCTCATATGTACTTAATCCCAGAAATCTTCTTAGATCAGACCCTTTTTAAAAATACAAGATAATACAAAAGAATAATAATGGTGAATAAAGAAAAAATAAACCAAGCAAATGCTGGGTTTACACTATAAAGCATCCATCCGCCCAAAATACTACCTAAAGGTCTGCCGACTCCATCAGATAATTTACTTATACCAAAGTAGAGACCCATATTACCGGACCTATCAGAGTAATTTGCTATAGATGTTTCCATGATAGGTAATATCAAAATTTCTCCAATAGTGAAGAAAATAATAGAAATGAATAATACCATATAATTATGTAATAATGATAACGTAAGAAATGATAAAAAAATCATTGTAATACCCAGTATTATGAAAAATCCTGGTTTATTATACTTCGTCACGCATAGACCTGCCGGATATTGTAAAGCTAAACCTGTTATTCCATTAATTAGAAATAGTATTTGAATTTGATTTGTAAATTGTTTAGCGTAATCTGGTAGAGTTACAAATAGTTGTGCAAATAAAATATAAAACATAAGCATAAAAATCATTAGATGTATAAAGCCTTTATTGTGAAGAATTTCTGTTAGGTGTTGAAGTGATATTCTCTTAATTTCTGAAATATTTTTATAAGAATCAATACACACAACGATTAATAAAGATCCTAATAGATAAAGAATTCCCGCAAATATAAAAACAAAATCTAAATTTCCAGCCCATATAACGATACCTGATAAAATAGGGCCAAATAGTAATCCAGCGTTGGTAGCACTTGCTCTTAAAGAGGAAACCTTTGCCCTGTCTTCGTATTTAGAGCTTTTCATAATAAGGGATTGTAAAGAAGGAACTGCAAATCCTCCGCCTAAACCAGCAAAAGCAGAACAGATTAATAATGAATAGTAGTTGGAAACACATCCCACTCCGATAAACCCTATGCCTCTAATCATTTCACCTAAAATAGCTATCCTTTTGTAACCATAGAAGTCACCAAGTGGACCAAATAAAATAGGTGTTACTTTTTGAGTAAAAATATAAGTCGCAGTTAATGTACTTACTTGTGTTAAGTTAATACTATGTATATCTGTCAGCATAGGAAATAAAGGCATTGCTGTATAACCACCAGTTGATAGTATAAATATTAGAAATGTCAGAATATACGTTTGCTTAGTCATATGATTCCTCCTATAATTAATGATATCTGAAGAAAATTAATAATAGAAACGAATTATTTTCATACAATTAATCAAAAAAATTAATTAATAGAAGGTGGAGGGTATGGACTTTGAGCAATTAAAGACATTTGTATCTCTTGCTAACAGTAAGAATTTCACAAGAACAGCAGAAGAAATGAATGTTGTCCAATCAACGGTTACGGCAAGAATAAAATTACTGGAAGAGGAGGTTGGGGAAACTTTATTCATAAGGAAAACGCGTAATGTAGAAATAACCGATGCAGGAAAGACATTTTTGACTTATGCTAATCAAACATTAGAAATAATGAATGAAGGAATTGAGACTACCAGGATTAAGTCAAATTTTAATAATAACTTAGTAATAGGTGGAATGAATTCGCTATGGGATACACCCATTTTTGGTCAAATTAACGACTATCAATCTTGTAACCCCAAAACAGCGATACGTCTAATCACTGGACATTCCGATGATATTATAGAGAAAATCCAATATGGATTAATAGATGTTGGATTTGTCTATAATCCCCCTCATTCGTCTTTGTTTAACATCTATACCATTAGAGAAGAACCTATATTTTTAGTAGGCTCACCAGAGTTAGTTAGAAAGTTAGGTTCTGTTAAATCTGAAGCTATAAAAGACATTCCTTTTATTCATTATAATTGGGGGACAGAGTTCTCTGAATGGTTTGAGGCCGTGTTAGGAAAGCATGAAACAATGCGATACAGAGTTGATCATGCAGGAGTTGCTGTACGACTTATACTAAATGGAGAAGGTATTGGATTTATGTTGGAGAGCATTATTGAAAAGTATGAGAGAGAAAATTTAATTTCTCAAATACCTTTTTATCCACGAACAAGCATTCCCAAAAGAAAAGTATTTATGGTAAGTTCTAAAAGCGGACAGGGAATGGTAGACGCATTCTCACAATACATGATAGCTAAAAATAAGGATTATTAATAAAAGACACTAAAACTAAAGTGAATATGTGGAATAAATTTTACACCAGAAACCTTATCTCTGCTATGAAACCAACTATTAGAAAGTCACAAAAACTTACAAAACAGATGAAAGAAATATAAAAAACGTGAGTTGAGTAGACACATTATGCAGTACGCAAAACCCGTTTGTATCAAGGGGTAAGAAAGCTTGAGTTTTCCTACAGTCATTTTCTGATTTGCTGTGATTCGATTGTTTATTTTGGATGTTCAGAAGATGAGTTTAAAGTAGAGAAATGTAGGTGACTTTGGAATGACTCATCAAAAATACGAACCATTGTTTGCACCTATTCTCATTCGTAGGTTTACATATGCTGAGTGGCGTTTTTCAGGTTTTTACCATCCGGTATGTATTCGAACGCATAAATTTAATGACATTAATGTAGTGTTTTTTCATATAATATCTTGGGGTGAAAAAATGGCTATAGTAAAATACACAAGTTCGGACGTTGATTTAATAGCAAGAATGGTGAGGGCGGAAGCTGTAGGTGAAGGGAAACAAGGAATGTTATATGTCGGAAATGTAATAGTTAATCGTGCTAAAGCGGATTGTTTAGATTTTAGAGATGTAAGAACAATTCGAGAAGTAATTTTTCAAGTACAGGGAGGAAATTATGCTTTTGAAGCTGTTCAAAAGGGGAATCTTTTTTATCAAAGAGCGAGATCGGCTGAGAAGAATTTAGCAAGAAAGAACTTGAAATATTGGAGAGAACACCCAGCGAAATATGCCTTATGGTATTTCAATCCATATGGTCCATGTCCTCAAACATGGTATGGTGAACCTTTAACTGGTGGTTATAAAAATCATTGTTATTACGAACCAGCAGCAGGAACATGTGCAAGTGTTTATTAAATTATTGTACTTTTGCAACAAAAAATAGAACCTTGAAATCAGTTCTACGTTAACAGGGTTTATTTCATAGATCGACTATTTTTAGCATTGTTGAATAATGTAAGATTCAAGTGCAGGGTTATGTATGTTTGCCTTTCATTACTCTGCACTTGACGTTTTGATAAAAAAGACTTGTCAGACTCCCAAAAAAGAAGGAAATTTGGACAAGTATATTCTGAAGTTTTTGTGAAGCGTAACAAGGGAAGAGTTGAACAAGACTATTATCCAGGGTTGATTGTCTTTTTTATGAATTATTGGAATTGTGGATATATGTAATTATAAGGATTTATACTACCTAGAATAAAAGGTGGGGGGGTACTTCATTTATTTTTATGACTGCGATAATACCTTTTGAAATACATACAGGTACTTTAGAGCAAAGACACTCTTCTTATGTTGAAGATGTGAGGGTTCCAAATCAACATTGATGAGATTGGAGGAGTAGTATGCTTAGGCTGGTCTGTTTCGGGGATAGTATTACAGCACGAAAAGAAGGGTGTAGTAAACCTATGTTAACAACAAAACTATCTAGTGAATTAGAAAACTTTGACATAATCAATGCTGGTGTTTCAGGCGATAACACTTGTGATGCGTTAACTAGGATTGAGAAGGATGTCATAAAATTTAATCCCGATTTAGTTACTGTTTTATTTGGTGCAAATGATGCTGCAATTCATAAAATGTTTGACATATACACTTATAAAACAAATCTTTACAAGATAACACATCTTGTTAAACCACAAAAAATTATTTTCATAACACCATCACCTGTGGACGAAAATTCACAATTTGCACGAACTAATGATACGTTAAGTAAGTACGCATTAGTTGTTAAGCAAGTTGCAAATGATACAGGTAGCCAGTACATCGATTTATTTAATGAAATGATTTCATTAGAAAATTATCCAAAAATATTAAAAGGTTTAAGAGATGATGGTCTCCATTTTGGAGAAGAAGGTTATAATTTTCTTTCAGGGTTAATTACCAAGAAAATTAATGAGATGTTTCTGAGATAATACAGATTAGCAAAATTTCTTTTACCCTTGCACGTAAATATCATAGGAAGTATGCATCTATGGATAATTAAGATCGTAAATTCTAAGGGGGAAAGAGTAAGAGAAACAAGCTAATAATACCCAAAGTACAGATATAAAATCAACATAGGGAAAATGACCATTTTTATGTAAATTAATCTAGGTTTACATAATATAAATTATAGGAAGTAATGAAAATTATACTTTACATGTATCATAATCTAAGTATTCTTGGGATAGTGAGACAAAATAAAATTTTATCTGAAATGCACTACATAAATTATTATGGTTTTTTGATTTATTGTTTTCTTAGGTAACTTCACAAATTACCAGCAAAACAAATAATCACGTATCCTAGTCCTAATTTTCAAATAATCATTTCATATCTCTCTTCCCTCATGTATAATATACTTCGAGTATCGAAGAAAGGTGCGGCTCTTTATGACAGACCCTCAAAGTGTTTATTCTGACGGGAATCCAGATAAAATTTGGACCCGGGATTTTATCCGGATTTGTCTGGCTAATTTTTTTATCTTTTTAGGCTTTCAAATGACACTTCCTACTATACCTTTATTTGTGGAAAAATTAGGTGGAAATGATCAGCTAATAGGAATTATTGTTGGCGTTTTTACCTTTTCTGCGTTACTTCTTAGACCTTATGCAGGTCATGCGCTGGAATCAAGAGGCCGTCAATTTGTGTATATGATTGGCCTTGGAGTATTTGTACTTTCTGTAGGCTCTTATGCGTTTGCTACAAGTATTGTTTTCTTATTTATCATGCGGATTTTGCAAGGGATGGGCTGGGGTTTTTCAACCACTGCAGCTGGAACAATCGCCACAGATATCATTCCTCCTGCACGACGAGGAGAAGGTATGGGGTATTTTGGTTTATCCGGAAATCTTGCTTTAGCATTCGGACCTTCTCTTGGGTTAACCTTGGCGGGAGTCATGTCATTTACTTATCTGTTCTTAATTTGTGCTGCATTAGGCCTTATTGCTTTTTTATTATCGTCTAAAATACATTATAAAAAGGTTGAAAAATCACCGAATAAATCCGTTGCTATGAAAATGGATATTTTTGAAAAGACTGCATTACAGCCTGCTTATTTGTTGTTTTTTATCACCGTAACTTTTGGAGGAATTGCTTCATTCCTCCCTATTTATGCAGAGCAAAAAGGTATTTTCGGTATCGAATTTTATTTTCTTACCTTTGCTATCTTTTTAATGATTTCAAGAACTTTTTCCGGTAAGATTTATGATCATATAGGTCACTTATATGTTTTTCTTCCAGGAGCTTCGTTGATTTTTGTTGCCATGCTGCTGCTATCTTGGTTGCCAAGTACTTTTATCATGCTATTAGCTGCCTCCTTATACGGTTTAGGCTTTGGTTCGGTTCAACCCACGTTGCAGGCATGGTCAGTGGAAAAAGCTGCCGAAAATCGTAAAGGAATGGCCAACGCAACGTTTTTTTCATTTTTTGATTTAGGTGTTGGTTGTGGTGCAATTATTTTTGGCCAAATCGCTTTTATTTTTGATTACTACATGATTTATTTAACGGCTGCATGTTCTGTTTTTTTATCTATGATTTTATATTCATTTTATTTAGTTAAAGCACGAAAAAAATTAAAACAATCCCTTTAGAAAGAATCTCAAAGCAAAGAGTTTGCTGTTAAATCACAAGCTCTTTGCTTTATTACATAAGTTTACATAATATTATTATATTAAACTATAAATTGCTTCCCTTTTTTCCTTTGTATGTTCTTGCAGAAATATTTTGGTTTTAACTTCCTTTCCATTATATTATAATTGTTTTGTGGGGTTTTTCAGAATTTTCACTGATCTAAAAGGAGGCTTATCATGTCTGATATGGTTTGGAATCCAAGTGAGTCATTCAAGCAATCCACTCGATTATATAATTGGATGCTATCACTTGGATATCAGGATTATGAAGCGTTTTATCAACAATCCATCAACGATATTGAATGGTTTTGGGATCAAGCTGTTAAAGAACTGCGAATAAAATGGTTCGAGCCCTATACGAAGACACTTGATTTATCAAAAGGAATGATGTATCCGGAATGGTTTGTAAACGGAAAAATGAATGTTACATATAACTGCGTAGATAAATGGGCTGATAATGCAACTACATCCAAAAAACAAGCTTTAGTCTGGGAAGGTGATGACGGAGAAACGAAAACATTTACCTTTGCTGAATTAGAAAAAGAGACAAATAAAGTGGCAAACGGACTCGAGGAGTTAGGCGTCAAACCAAAAGATGTCGTCACCATTTATATGCCAATGATTCCTGAAACCGTCATCGCCATGTTAGCCATTGCTAAAATTGGCGCTATCTTCTCCCCTGCTTTCTCTGGTTATAAAGCTGATGCGGTGGCAAAAAGAATAAATGCTGCAAATGCTAAATGGCTAATCACAGCAGATGGTTTTTATCGCAGAGGTAAAGAGGTTCATTTAAAAGAAGAAGCTGATAAAGCTGTTTCTGAAGCTCCATCGATTGAAAAAGTAATTGTTGTTGATCGACTGAAGAATCAAAAAAACTGGAACCGCAATAAGGATATAGCCTGGAAGAATATTAGACATAATGAAAGCGATTACAACGTTAGGGAAACGTTTGGCAATGATCCTTTTATGATTATTTATACTTCAGGTACAACCGGTAAACCCAAAGGTGCTCTTCATACGCATCACGGTTTTCCAATTAAAGCTGGTTTCGATGCAGGTATTTGTATGGATGTTCAGCCAGAGGATACTCTTTTTTGGCATACCGATATGGGCTGGATGATGGGACCTTTTCTTGTTTTTGGTGGACTGATGAACGGTTCTAGAATTGTCCTGTTTGAAGGTACGCCTGATTATCCGAAACCGGACCGTATATGGCACCTTGTAGAAAAGCATCGGGTTACTCATCTCGGGATATCTCCTACTTTAATTCGTTCTCTTATGGGGCAAGGGGAACAATGGATTGAACCACATGATTTATCTACATTAAAGATGATAGGATCAACAGGAGAACCTTGGAATCCGGAACCTTGGATATGGTTATTCGAGAAAATATGTAAACGTAAAGTACCGATTTTTAATTACTCCGGGGGAACTGAGATTTCTGGTGGAATTTTTGGTAATGTCCTTGTTAAACCAATTGCCCCAGTTTCCTTTAATACTGCTTTACCCGGAATGGATGTTGATGTGTATGATGAGTATGGAAACTCTGTGATTAATGAAGTTGGCGAGCTTGTAATTAAAAAGCCCTGGGTAGGTATGACTCATGGATTTTATCAGGATAATGAACGATATGAAAATACGTACTGGAACCGCTACAGGGATACATGGGTTCATGGTGATTGGGTAGTCAAAGATGAAGATGGATTTTTCACGATTACCGGACGTTCAGATGATACGTTAAATGTTGCAGGTAAACGGATAGGACCAGCTGAAATTGAATCTGTACTGGTTCAACATCAAGATGTGTTGGAAGCAGGTGTCATTGGCGTCCCCCATGAAGTTAAGGGAGAAACACCCATTGCCTTTGTGGTATTAAACAATCATGATTTAAGTAAAAATTTAATGGAAGAAGAAATGAAAAATATAGCTGTAGCGAAATTGGGAAAGGCTATTTCCCCCAGTGAATTCTTTTTTGTTCAGGATCTGCCTAAAACACGAAATGCTAAAGTAATGCGAAGAGCAATCAAATCCGCATATTTAAATGAGGATAGTGGGGACTTATCAGCACTCGAAAATCCTTACTGCCTGGAAGAAATTAGACAGATTGCTAGTAAAAGTGGTTAATAAAGCCCCCTCTATCACCAGGGGGGTTTTATTATTGATGTTGTTTTTCAAATAAAGCCATCATTTCATCCACTTTAAGTGAAGTGATTTCGCCATCTTTTTGTTCAATACGAAAATAGTTAAGAGCTTTACTGGAGCCATTTAAGATAAAATCTTTAACTCTTTTTCGTTCTTCTGCCTTATCCGTTGTTCTTCTTACCCAGTTTGAAAATGGAAAGGTTTTTTTATGGATATTATTTTTCTGCTTGATTAATTGGTGCTCTTGGGTTAACTGCTCCCACTTCGATGCTGATAAGCATTTCACATGACTGTTATCCCGTAATTTTTCAAAGCCATTCATATATTTTGCGAGTTCTGGATCTTCAGGTGTTATATTGTCAATTAAGAGAAATTTACCACCTGGTTTAAGAACACGTGAGGTTTCTTTAATAAATAAATCCGGTCTTGGAAAATGATGAGGTGCAATCCGACAGGTGACAGCATCAAATGTATCATCCAAAAACGGGAGGTTCTCTGCATCGGCTAGCACAAAATAGATATTTTCATAATTTTTAAGATAGTTGGCTGTATTTTGAAGCATTTTTTTCGTGAGGTCCGTTGCGAATACTTGTTTCACATCAGGCGAAATGGTTTTCGCTACATGTCCCCCGCCAGTAGCAATATCCAGCACAATCCAATTCCTCCCAGGGTTTAGCCAATCTCTTATCATTGACAAATCCTTCCCCTCTGCATGAGATGGACTAGTTACATAGGAATTTGCATTTTTTGAGAATTGTTCAATTACTTTTGCCTTGTTCTCTTCCACTTAGTTCCCCCCCCCATGGTCTATAATTTATGGAATAGTTAAATAATACCATAAAATGTAATGTCATTCATTCAATCGTTCATTTAACTCAGAAATATTTTAACGTTTAAATTTCTAAGTTAATAGCAAAAAAGAGGATGATGAGTAGTCTCATATCCTCTAAATAAACGAATCTACACAGGATAGACTCCATGCTTTCTTTTACTAAATGTTAGCTTTTTTGTTTCATAGGCTGTAAACCGTTTCGTTAATTCATGACGTAATTGATCAGGCTGAATGATATCATCAACGACCATTTCAGAAGCCAGGCGGAAAATATCGATATTTTCCTTGTATTCTTTCTGCTTTTCTTGTATAAATGCTGCACGTTCCTCCTCAGGCAGATTAGCAATTTTATTAGCATAAACAGCATTCACGGCTGCTTCTGGACCCATGACCGCAATTTGCGCTGTAGGTAAAGCAAGACAACAATCTGGTTCAAAAGCAGGACCTGCCATGGCGTATAGACCTGCTCCATAGGCTTTTCGAACAATCACGGAGATTTTGGGAACTGTAGCCTCACTCATCGCCGCTATCATTTTCGCTCCATGTCGAATGATTCCCGCTTGTTCTACCTTTGTACCTATCATAAATCCTGGTATATCGGCAAGAAAAAGCAGTGGGATATGAAAGGCGTCACAGAGAGTGATGAATTTTGCAGCTTTATCGGCTGAATCATGGAATAGGACTCCACCTTTCATACGTGGCTGGTTTGCAATGATTCCTATGGATTGACCATCAATTCTGACAAAACCAGTAATGATTTCTTTGGCAAAGTTGCGTTTAACTTCACAAAAGCTGTCTTCATCAATTACACTATGAATGAATTCATACATATCAAAAGGTGCATTTTGATTTTCAGGAATGATTTCAGATATGGATTTTTGTGAAGGTTTGACGGGCTTAGATTCTATTTTTTCTGGTTTCAAGCTATAGTTAGGTGGAAAATAGGTTAAGTATCTTCTTGTATAGTTTATGGCATCTTCTTCTGAATTGACAAGAACATCACCAACTCCCGAAATGCTACAATGCATTTGAGCTCCACCCATTTCCTCTAAGCTGACTTTTTCCCCAATAACTTTTTCAGCCATTCGCGGAGATCCTAAATACATTGATGCATTTCCGTTAACCATTACGACAAGGTCACAAAATGCAGGTATATAGGCACCGCCGGCAGCTGAAGGACCAAATAATAAACATACTTGAGGAACCCGGCCCGAAAGTTTAACCTGATTGTAAAAAATTCTTCCGGCACCGCGCCTGCCGGGAAACATTTCAACCTGGTCCGTAATACGTGCACCTGCTGAATCAACCAGATATAGCATCGGAACTTCAAGCTTTTCTGCTGTTTCTTGTATACGAATTATTTTTTCAACCGTACGAGCTCCCCACGAACCAGCCTTTACCGTAGAATCATTAGCCATAACACAAACGGTTTCTCCATTTATTTTTCCTATACCGGTCACTACACCATCAGCTGGTAAGTTTCCGTCCATACAATTGGCAAAAAAGGCATCTTCTACGTCTAAATCCTGATCAAACAATAATTTAAGCCGTTCACGCACAAAACGCTTATTTTTTTCCTGATTTTTTTTGTGATATTTGTCATCACCTCCCTTTTTGATTTGTTCAGTAGTTTGATATAATTTTTCGTCGTTTGCCATCGTTCCACTCCTTTTACTTACCTTTATAATGGGGTTTCCTTTTTTCTTTAAAGGCTTTAATTCCTTCTATACGATCCTGGGTTGGTATGGTTTTTTTATAACATTGCTCTTCTATCTCTAATCCACTTTTCAGGTCCGTGTTGAGTCCTGATTGTATGGCTTCTTTCGCCTGCTGGACGCCAATGGGGCCATTTTCTGCAATGATAGATGCCTCGGCTAATACGGTTTCCACAAGCTTATTTCGATCGGCTATTCTTTCAATAATGCCGTACTTGTATGCTTCTTCAGCAGTTAAACGCCTGGCAGTAAATATTAAGTATTTCGCTTTTCCAGGACCTATTAATCGAGCTAATCTCTGCGTTCCCCCGGCTCCTGGAATGATGCCAAGAGAGGTTTCAGTAAGACCTAATAAAGCCTGAGTACTTGCGATACGAATATCACATGCAAGAGCAAGCTCCAGACCACCGCCAAAGGCTGCACCATTTATGGAGGCAATCACTGGTATAGGAAGTGACTCAATTCGATGAATCGTTTCTTTAATACGCTTAACCGTCTCCACGACTTTATCATCAGACATCTTTTCTCTTTCTTTTAAGTCAGCTCCTGCACAAAAGGCTTTTTCTCCACTTCCTTTAATAATCAGAACCCGAATATGGTCATGCTTTTCTATTTGATTTAAACAATCATTAAGATCCTTTAATAGCTCAACAGAAAATGCATTTGCAGCTTGTGGACGATTAAGGGTAAGAAGACCGATATAATCCTCTACCACATCAAATAACACCGTCTGCATTTATCCAACCCCCCTTCCTTGATTCATAATTTCCATTTGGTGACTCGAAAGGGACTTTTGAAGTTTTTGCTGAATATAAATAGCAGCTTCTTTTAACCTAGCTTCATCCACTCCAGTTGAAATTCCCATACCATGTAACATATAAATAAGATCATCCGTTGCCAGATTCCCTGAAGCTCCTCGAGCGTAAGGACAACCCCCAAGACCTCCTAATGAACTATCAAATGTATCGAAACCAAGCTGCATAGCAGTCAGGCAATTAGCAAGAGCTGTTCCCCTCGTATCATGAAAATGGAGTGCGATGTGATTTTGTTGAAAATGTTCTCGTATTTCGATTAAAACCCTTTCGACCTGTCTTGGATTGGCGACACCAATTGTGTCCCCTATAGATAACTCATCAATTCCCATATCAAATAAGGTTTTTGATATCGTTATGACATCTTTTACAGACACTTTTCCTTCATAGGGGCAGCCAAAAACAGTAGATAAATAACCTCTTACACTTTTATGATGTCTTTTAGCATTTTTAATGACCTCTTCTATAACTGGGTAGGTTTCTTTTATGGATTTATTGATATTTTTTTGATTATGGGTTTCACTTGCTGACATAAAAACGGAAACTTCATCGATATTTGCTGATAAGGCCCTCTCTAACCCTTTTTGATTTGGAACAAGTGCAGCATACGTAATATCCTTGTTCCTATGAATGCCTTTTGCAACCTCGAGAGCGTCTGCAAGCTGTGGTATCCACTTTGGATGGACGAATGAGGTGATTTCAATATAAGATAATCCTGTACTTGATAGATGATTTATCCATTCAATCTTATCCTGTGTTCCAATCAATTCGGGTTCATTCTGCAGGCCATCTCTAGGTCCAACTTCTTTAATCACTATCCCTTCTGGAAGCTTCATAACCGAACCCTCCCATCAATAATCATCCATTTTCGATCATCTATTTACTCTAAAACCGCCAGTGTATCTCCTTCATTAACAAAATCGCCTTCCTGAACTTTAATTTCTTTGACCATACCATTTGATTCAGATGTTATGGGGATTTCCATTTTCATAGATTCTAAAATAACAACGTCTTGATCAGATGTGATTTCTTCCCCTTCTTCCACAACAATTTTCCATACATTTCCTGCCATAGTCGATTTTATTTTTTTCATTTTGGATTCCTCCCTTTATTACCTTTTAGCAGCCCAATTGTCTTGCTATAACTAAGCGCTGAATTTCAGATGTTCCTTCACCTATTTCCAATAATTTAGCGTCACGTAAATATCGTTCAACTTCAAATTCACGCATATAACCATAGCCGCCATGTATTTGTATGGCTTGATTTGCTGCTCGAAAAGCTGTCTCAGTAGCAAATAGCTTTGCATATGCGGCTTCTTTTGTGAACGATTTATGCTGATCTTTTAGCCAGGCAGCTTTATAAACCATATTTCGGGATAGTTCAATTTCCATCGCCATATCGGCCAGCTTAAACTGAATAGCCTGAAACTTAGATATGGAATGGCCAAACTGTTCACGCTCCTTAGCATAGTCTAAGGCTTTTTCAAACGAAGCCTGTGCAATCCCAAGCCCCAGCGCACCAATAGAAATCCTTCCGCCATCTAAGGTATAAAGAAATTGTTTAAAGCCTTTCTCAGAATCACCCAATAGATTTTCCTTAGGTACTCGAACATCCTGTAGGATAATCTCAGCAGTATCAGATCCTCGAACGCCCATCTTGTCATACGGACTTCGAATGGTCAGTCCTTCAGAATTTGCAGGTACAATAAAGGCAGATACGGTTTTGCCCTTATCACCCTGACTGGTTACTGCTGTGACCGTAATCGTATCTGCATAATTGGCATTTGTGATAAAACATTTTTCTCCATTTATCACATATTCATCACCAATTAAATTGGCAGTTGTTTGAGTACCACCTGCATCAGATCCGGCATTCGGTTCTGTTAATCCAAAGGAACCTAAAGATTGACCTTGCGCGAGTGGGACGAGAAATTTTTGTTTTTGTTCTTCCGTACCGAAATAGTAAATAGGTGAGGCTCCCAGCGAAACAGCAGCAGCATAGCTTAAACCGGTACTTCCGCATATACGCCCAATTTCCTCAACAGCTAAAGCATACATAAGGGTATCTCCGCCAGATCCACCATACTCTTCTGGAAAGGGAATACCCAATAAACCTAACTCTGCCATTTCGTTAAAGACATCTTTAGGAAAGTGGGCATTCTTATCAATATCAATGGTTCTGGGCTGAATCACACGTTCCGCAAAATCTCTGACCATGTTTTTGGTCATTTCCTGTTCCTTCGTCAATTCAAACTCCATCAAAGTCCCCCTTTTTGAAATGAACTTCTTAATAGACCGACCAGTTGGTCTGTAACCGGCACAATTGAAAGCGCTTTAATTTTAGGCGGTTCTTATTTACAAATAAGCTTCAATTCTGGATTTTGTTTGGCAGATTCCGTTAAAATTCCTTGTAAGATTATATTTGAAAACGTATTTGCAATATCTTCAATCGACTTTTCCCCGTCTTTCCGATACCATTTATATGTCCAATTTACCATACCCAAAATCGACATAACTGTAATTTCCACCGGTAATGAGGAACGGAAATCTCCTGCCATTTGTCCTTCTTGAATTACACGAAAAATAAGTTGTTTAAATTGATCTCGTTTATGCTTGATAAGTTGGTCAAATTGAGGTTTTAAATAGTTGCTTTCCTGATAGAAGACTGATATGTGAGGTTTATAAAGATCAAATACTTTTACAAAAGACTGGATGATGGCGTGAAGTTGAAATGATGGTATTTCGTAAGTAGTTATTGCTTCATTTGCTTTTGTTAACACGTAAGTAATAAACGTATCATGAATCATAAATAATAGTTCGTCTTTAGATTGAAAATGATGATAAAAGCCACCTTTGGAAGTACCTGAATGCTGTACAATATCGTTCACTGTAACTCCGTGAAACCCGTATTTTTCAAACAAATATAAGGATGACTCCATTATTCTGTCTCTTAATTCTGCCATACATCATCTCCCATCCTTTCTTATATAGTTTAGTATAGCATAATATTTTGAATTTTTGAACAAAAATAAAACCTTGAACGACATAATCATTCAAGGCATAGATTAATTGTTTAAAAAAACTAAAGAATATTGTAACCAGAATCTACATAAATAATCTCACCGGTTACTCCTCGTGATAAATGACTTAACATAACAAGAGCCATATCGCCTACTTCTTCTTTTGTAATATTTTTACGTAATGGAGCTCTTTCTTCTACTTCATTCAAAATTTCATTAAAAGAAGAAATACCTTTAGCGGCTAGCGTTCTAACCGGTCCTGCAGAAATAGCATTAACACGAATGTGATCTTTACCGAGATCCTCAGCTAAATACTTTACTGAAGACTCTAATGCAGACTTAGCTATTCCCATCACCTTATATTCCGGAATAACTCGTTGAGCACCTAGGAAGGTCATTCCAATGATAGATCCACCCTCTGTCATATAAGGTTTTGCCTCCCGTGCTACAGCAATAATAGAGTATGCACTGGTATCTTGTGCATAGGCAAAGCCCTCTCTAGAGGTTTCTACAAAATCTCCCTTTAAATCCTCACCATGAGCAAAAGCGATAGAATGTACAATGCCATGAATAGTACCGACCTTACCGCCAATTTCCTTGAAGGCTTGAGCAATGCTTTCATCACTATTGACGTCACATTGTATGACCAGATCCGTATTATACTCATGCTTCTCCAAAAGTTTTGTAAGCTTTTTTTTAGAACGTTCCTGACGATATGTAAAAATCACATTTGCACCTGCCTGGTATAATGACTGTGCCACTCCCCAAGCCAGACTCCTTTCATTAGCCACACCCATCACGACAATATTTTTATCTTTTACCCTTAATAAGTCCACGGTAATCCTCCTAAACACATATTACTATCTAACCTTAGTACCTGGTTCTAATATACATGATTTACAGTTTCAGTTCAATTTCTTTCTTTACCTAAGGCTGCATTATCATCATTTGCTGTTAAATCCGCACGTTTCGTTCTTAAGTACACTTAAGCAGAAAAAACCACCTTCATTAAAAATAAACCGTTCTGTTTTGGAGTACAAAATTACAAATAGAAGGTTAAAACGCACTATAATTAGCAACCGAAATAACAACTAAAATCACAATATAATTGGCACTAAAAAACGCTCAGAAATTTTTAATCTCTGAGCGTTTTTTTTATTCTTCAACTAACGCACCCGTTTGTTGAATAAGACATCTATTATTTTCCAGACAACTTAAACCGTTCAAGCAAACTTACATTTACAACATCATTTGATTTTCTTTCCAAAGAATAAACTGAAACCGTATCAAGAATGAATTCCTCGCTAATTTCCTTTGATAATAATTCTTGAGTTTCTATATCTGTTAGAGATGGATTGTTACATAATGTGCAATGTGGCTTATAAGGAAATGGATTTTCTAAAAATTTTATATCCGATTTTACAAGTTCTTTGTGTAATTCTCGAATAGGACCTTCATCTTGTAAGGTGAAAAAGAAAATATCTGTATTTGGAAAGCTACTTACTTCTCCGAAATTACATTTAATCGGTTTTATTCGTGAGGTTACATCTCTAATAGTTGAATAGACATTACTTGGATTTTGTTTATACTGTAATACTCCTATTCCACTTGACCCAGTAACCGTTATTTCGGCGGGCAAAGACATTGTATAGCGATGTTCAGACCTTATCTTCTTTACTTTATCAGCAATTTTTTTAGGTAAATCCAATACTATGTAAGTATCTTTGTTAAAATCCTCCATTTTAAGTCCCCCAAACCTTTATTAAACTATTCTGCCTCGTTAGTTGAATAGCGTTCTCCCATGATTTTAACATAAATATACATAATACCATTCTTAAATACTAACTTTAACCATGTAAATAACATTTGTTTTAACACATGAACTCGATGGATGACAATAAGTTGTGTCACTTCACTAAAAGCGATGTGAATTCCAATGTTAATTTGCATTTATTTAATTGAAAAACCCCTTTAAATCAATAAAAATAAGCAGCCCAATTTGCCTGTTAATTGGACTGCTATTTGGTATGTTATTTCGTGTTTTGTACTCCAAAACCGAACCCGTTACATTAAAAAGGGCCTGCTTATAAAACAGACCCTTTCCTTCATTCTTCTTCTTTTGATTCAAATGGTTTTATATACTGTGGCTTTTTCCACGTGCGAACTACTTCACCGGTTATATCCGTATCGACTACAAAAGAACCATTACTATAACGATCATGCTTCTTCAACTCTAATGGATATAACTCATGAATCTCACCATTTTCCGTTTGAAACTGAACGAATTCTTCTTCTTTCATAATGTTTAAACCGACGACTCGATGTGGTTTGGATTTCAGCTCCTTAAGCATGACCAAACCTCTTTTGGCACGGGAGGATTGTTCAAAATCGGACAATACCATCCGCTTACATGCTCCTCGTTGCGTCATTAACACAATAGATGGGCTTGCTAATTCATCAAAGCATTCCCCGCTTACGACAACTTCATCCTTCTTCAGTTGAATGGCTTTAACACCAGCTGCTCGTTGACCTACAAGTTTAACTTCCGACTCATGATACCACAACCCATAGCCTTTATTAGAGGCAATAAACAGATCCTGATTACCATCTGTTTGATGCACACTTACCACTTCATCATCATCTTTCAGATTAATTGCGACTAGTGGTTTTGAACGTCTTTGAGCATCATATTGATTTAATTCCGTCTTCTTAACCATTCCATTTTTCGTAAAGAACAAGAGGTATTGATCATCAGCAAATTCTCTTACCGGAACGACTTTAATAACCTTTTCCTCAGGTTCTATAGAAACAAGATTAGCAACATGCTGACCTAAATCCTTCCATCTGATGTCAGGTAGCTCGTGAACATGGACATATAAGTAATTTCCTTTATTCGTAAACAAGAGGAGTTTATCTGTTGTATTGATTTCCTGAAGTGAAATTAGATAATCTCCTTCTTTTACAGGTAAATCACTCTCATTAGAAGCCGCATATGACCTAAGACTGGTTCGCTTCACATAACCATCTTTTGTAACGGAAACGAGGACATCTTCACTTGCAACCATCACTTCCAAATTGATTTTCAATTCTTCAATTTGCTCTTCAATTTTCGTTAATCGGTCTGTTTTATATTGCTTTTGAATTTGCTTTAGATCCTTTTTAATTTCTTTCAGTAATTTTTCCTCACTATTAAGAATGGCCTCTAATTCCTCGATTTGCTTTTGCAGCTCCTCCGCTTCTTCTTGTAAGGAAGTAACGTCTGTATTCGTTAAACGATATAGCTGTAACGTGACAATAGCCTCTGACTGCTTTTCAGTAAACTCAAACTGTTCCATCAGGCGCCGTTTTGCATCCTGTTTATCCTTAGATGCCCTGATAGCTGCAATCACGTCATCTAAGATAGAAATTGCTTTCATTAAACCGTCTACAATATGTGCACGATCTCTGGCTTTCCTTAAATCAAACTGCGATTGTCTAATCATGACATCACGCTGATGCTGTATGTAGGAATCTAAAATCGATGGCAGGCTCATTAATTGTGGGGTTTTATTATGGATAGCCACCATATTAAAGTTATACGTAATTTGTAAATCGGTATTTTTATAAAAGTAGTGTAAAACCCCTTCACTGTCAGCATCTTTTTTTAATTCAATAACGATACGAAGTCCTGTACGGTCTGTTTCATCCCGCACTTCTGCTATCCCTTCAACTTTGCGATCAAGTCGGTATTCATCAAATTTTTTAACTAGATTCGCTTTATTTACTTCATAAGGAAGCTCGGTAATAACGATTTGCTCTCTTCCGCCTCGAAGCTGTTCAATTTCCGCTTTGCCACGTAAAACTACTTTGCCTTTACCTGTTTTATAAGCCTTCTTAATTCCTTCAATCCCTTGAATGATTCCTCCGGTAGGAAAATCAGGTCCCTTTAATACCTTCATTAAATCTTCAACGTCTGCTTTAGGTTTATCAATTTTCATCACAACAGCATCAATAACTTCTTTTAAATTATGTGGTGGTATATCGGTAGCATATCCAGCTGATATTCCTGTGGAACCATTAACTAATAAATTAGGAAACTTCGCAGGTAAAACGACTGGTTCATAATCGGTATCATCAAAGTTAGGTATAAAATCTACCGTTTCTTTCTCAATATCACGTAATAATTGTGAAGAGATACTCGCTAAACGAGCCTCCGTATAACGCATGGCTGCTGGTGGATCTCCATCAATACTTCCGTTATTTCCATGCATTTCGACTAAAACATTTCGTACCTTCCATGTTTGACTCATACGTACTAAAGCCTCATATACAGATGAATCCCCGTGAGGATGATAATTACCGATTACGGTTCCTACTGTTTTAGCTGATTTTCGAAAAGGCTTATCATGCGTATTCTTTTCCTGGTGCATCGCATATAAAATACGACGCTGAACGGGCTTCAAACCATCCCTGGCATCAGGCAATGCCCGCTCCTGAATAATATACTTACTGTAACGCCCAAACCTGTCCCCAATTACCTCTTCAAAGGGAAGGTCCAAAAATTGTGCATGTTCAGTCAATGCCTTGTCCTCCTTTTTGCTATTCTCTTCATGACTATTAAGTATGAATTTTGTCGTTTTCTAAGATATTTTCATCGTCATCAAGGCTGAAGGCTACATTAGATTCAATCCAATTTCTTCGAGGTTCAACTTTATCGCCCATTAATGTAGTAATTCGTCGTTCTGCTCTGGCTAAGTCTTCAATCGTAACCCGAATTAAGGTACGTGTTTCCGGATTCATTGTTGTTTCCCAAAGCTGTTCAGCATTCATTTCGCCTAAACCCTTATAACGTTGAATCGTGTAACCGTTTTTGAATTTATTAGTAATCTCTTTTAATGCATCTTCTTCCCACGCGTACTCGGTTTTAGCCTTTTTACCTTTACCTTTTGAAACTTTATATAGAGGAGGAAGCGCAATATATACTTTTCCTGCTTCTATTAAGGGCCTCATATAGCGATAAAAAAAAGTTAATAAAAGGACTTGGATATGTGCACCATCTGTATCCGCATCCGTCATTATAATGATTTTATCATATTGAATATCCTCAATATTAAAATCTGAACCTACATCTGCACCAATCGTATGAATAATCGTGGATATCTCCTCATTTTTAAAGATATCAGAGATTTTCGCTTTTTCCGTATTAATAACTTTACCTCTTAGAGGAAGCACAGCTTGAAACCTTCTGTCCCTTCCCTGTTTAGCAGACCCTCCGGCTGAGTCACCCTCAACTAAATAAAGCTCATTTTTCTTAGCATTTTTAGATTGAGCCGGTGTCAGTTTACCGCTTAATAATGTGTCACGCTTTTTACGTTTCTTCCCATTACGGGCATCTTCCCGGGCCTTTCTTGCTGCTTCTCTAGCTTCTCTTGCTTTAATGGCTTTTTTAATAAGCTGAGTCGCCGTTTCAGGATTTTCTTCTAAGAAATAAGAAAGCTTTTCAGAAATGACATTATCTACTGCAGAACGTGCCTCTGAAGTTCCGAGTTTACTTTTTGTTTGTCCCTCGAATTGCAAGATTTCTTCCGCAATTCGGACAGAAACAATAGCCGTAAATCCTTCACGAATGTCGCTTCCATCTAAATTTTTATCCTTATCTTTTAACAAACCGTTTTTACGGGCATGATCATTTATGCTTCGCGTTAATGCAGAACGGGTACCTGATTCGTGCGTACCTCCATCCCGTGTACGGACATTATTTACAAACGATAACATACTTTCAGCAAATCCGTCATTAAATTGAAAGGCAAAATCGACTTCAATTCCTTGACTTTCCCCTTCAAAGGAAACGACAGGATGTAACGTGTCTTTCTCTTCATTTAAATAGGCTACAAAGGATTTTAACCCGTCCGGATACTGATAGGTTTCCGAAACATCATTTTGTTCATCAGATAAAACAATTTTCAAACCTTTCAATAGAAAAGCGGCTTCCCTCAACCTTTCAGCCAAAATTTCAAATTGAAATGATATGGTAGAGAAGATTTCAGAATCGGGTTTAAAACGTATTTCCGTTCCGGTTTTTCTTGTCCCGCCATGTTGTTCAAGGCTTGAAACCGGTTTACCTCCGTTTTCGAACCTTTGTTTATATATCGTTTTATCTCGATAAATGGTTACTTCAAGCCATTCAGACAATGCATTTACAACTGATGCTCCAACACCATGTAAACCACCACTTGTCTTATAACCACCTTGTCCAAATTTACCTCCTGCGTGCAGGACGGTTAAAATCACTTCAGGGGTAGGTTTACCCATTTTGTGCATTCCAGTAGGCATTCCCCGCCCATGATCGCGCACGGAAACACTTCCATCTTTATGTATCGTAACGTTTATTTCATTACCGAAACCAGCTAATGCTTCATCCACCGCGTTATCCACGATCTCAAATACAAGATGATGTAACCCACGATGATCTGTACTTCCAATATACATTCCTGGTCTTTTTCGAACGGCCTCTAAGCCCTCTAATACTTGAATAGAATCATCATTATACGAATTTTGGTTATTCAATTGCTTGTTCCCCTTTCAATACAAAAACAATTTCAATTCTATTTCCGTACTTTTCAAACCTTTAATCTACTTCTATTATAGAACAAGTGTTCCAATTATCAACATAAAGAGACATATACTCTATATTTTAAGCTTTTTTTTACGTTTCGCAAATAACCTTTTTCAACAAAAAATAAAAAATCCCTGCTCATACAGGGACTTTTATCTTAAATAACAGTTTATTTTCCTATTGTAACAGCATGGACAACCTTTATACAAGCATCCATAATAACCGTAAATTCATGCTCTTTTAAATAACTAAAGGCTTCTTCATTTTTTATACCTTGCTGCGCCCAGAAAATTTTAGCATCTGTTTGAACCGCCTCTCTTGCAATGTCAGGTAAAAATTCAGATCGTCGGAATACGTTAATAATATCAAAAGGAATGTCTATATCAGTTAAGTTAGGATAGGCTTTTTCTCCGAGTACTTCCCTTACTTTGGGGTTAACAGGAATAATACGATATCCGTTTTCTTGCATAATTTTTGCAATCTGATAGGATGTACGTTCCGGATTATTTGATAATCCCACGACAGCAATTGTATTTGACTTCTCCAATATTTCCTTCAGTTCATCCATATCTGGGTTTTGTATAGTCATTTATCAATACCCCCTTTCCTTTTATTTTATAGAAAAATTATATATAATGAAAGTGTTTACATATAAATCCTGATAAACGAAACGAAGGATTTTGAAATTCAAAAAAGTATTCTTCTTTTCATTGGTTTCGTGGTAGAATGGACTATGATCAGGTTAATAGGTATGGATGGGGCTGTGACGGAGGTTTCATGTTGTACCACATTCATTACAAAAGGGAGCAATAGAAATTATGATGTACATTATTTTTGGTTTGATCGCTTATTTGCTCGGCTCTATCCCATCTGCCTTGTTAGTAGGAAAGATTGGCTATAATTTAGACGTAAGAGAACATGGCAGTGGGAATTTAGGAGCAACGAACACTTTTAGGACACTAGGTGTAAAAGCTGGACTAATTGTTACCATTGCAGATATATTAAAAGGAACGTTGGCAGCTGCACTCCCTGTTTTGTTCGCTACATCAGCTGAACCTTTAATTATAGGGATTTTTGCAGTTTTGGGACATACATATCCGATTTTCGCTAAATTTAAGGGCGGTAAGGCAGTTGCAACATCAGGAGGCGTTGTACTGGCTGTGAGTCCTTTATTATTTGCTATTATGATCTTCTCTTTTTTAATAATTCTTAAGATATCCAAGTATGTCTCCCTATCTTCCATGATTACTGGGATTGTAGCAGTCATAAGTTCCGTTTTTCTCCAGCATATCGGTTTAATAATCATTACATCTGTTCTGACATTATTCGTCATCTACCGTCATTGGACGAATATTAAACGTATCATAAACAAAACGGAACCGAAAATTACATGGATGTAGGAAATATACAACACCTAAAATCCCAAAGGTGTTGTATTTTCTTGTACAGGGTTCTATAAAATAATACAGATGGAAAAATAAAGGAGTTATAAACATGAACAAGTGGTCCTGGGTATTAACCAGCATATTCGGAGTTATTATTCTCTTATTTATGATCTTTTTACTGACAATTGGAGACACGAACCATGAGTCAAACGAATTAACCGTTCATCAGCATCAAAAAGTTCAGTCTCAGGATATGAAAAGCAAAGAAATTCATTCAGAAATCACATTAGGAGCAGTTGGTGATATTCTTGTACATAACACCGTTTATGAAGATGCACGTACTTCAAATGGATTTGATTTTATGCCGATGTTTCATTCTATCAAAAATTCGATGAAAAAACCGGACATCATGTTTGCGAATCAGGAAACGATGATTGGTGGTCAGGAGCTCGGTTTGTCCTCTTATCCGCAGTTTAATTCTCCTTATTCTGTAGGAGATGCATTAAAGGATGCGGGTGTGGATGTAGTGTCTATGGCTAATAACCATACTTTGGATGCAGGTGAACAGGGCATTTTAAATGCTACAAGCCATTTCAATCAACTAAACATCTCTTATGTAGGTGCCAATCGCAGCCAGGAAGATCAACAGCGTGACCGTATTTTACATGCAAAAGGGATTTCTGTCGGCTTTCTGGCTTATACCTATGGAACGAATGGATTGCAACGACCGGCTGATAAGCCTTATCTCGTTCAATATATTGATGATGACACACTTATAGATGATATTAAAGAGTTAAAAACGAAAGTGGATTTTGTAGTCGTTAGTTTACACTTTGGTCAACAATATCAACGATTAGCCAATGATGTGCAAAAGATAGTAGTTGACAAGGCCAGTGAAGCAGGTGCTGATGTGATTCTTGGACATCATCCGCATGTTTTACAACCTGCTGAATGGATTACAAAGGAAAACGGTGAAAGAACTTTTGTCATTTATTCATTAGGAAATTTTTTATCCGGCCAATCTGAACTTTACCAGAGAATTGGCGGCATATTGCATATAAAATTAGAAAAATCCATTGACCAGAATAACGAAACCCAATATGGTCTTTCTGGTGCAAAAATTATGCCTACGTATATGTATCGGCCGAATTACAAGAATTACAAAATTATTCCTTTAAAAAAAGCTGATGAATATGGACTTCATGAAGCAAAGGAACTGTATCAGGAAATTCAGGAGCATATGAAAACATATACAGACAAAATTGAGGTTGTTTCTGATCTCTAGAGTTTTTTAAATTGAACAAAATAATAGGGATAATGTATACTTTTTTAAAATGCTTCTTTTATGAAAAGAATGAAGAAGCTTCACAGTAAAAAACACACAACACTATTATGGATATACTACTAGAGGCTGAAAGGAGTCTTTGATATGTCTAAAGTACAAAAACAAAAGAAACAACTACCTTCCAAAAAGGAAAGACATCAACTGTTTGGTTCAGTTCCTCCTGGTCCCAGAACAAAACCAACAGAAAAAGATAAAATGCCAGATCTCCAAAATACCAACAAAGATTTTCTTTTTGAATTAGATGCTGTTGGTATTCAAAATGTTAAGCATCCGATTGTGATTCATAGTAAAATGAAGCCGTATAACCAGACAACTATTGGAACTTTTACTTTTTCCTCCAGTATTCGTCAGGAAAGTAAAGGAACAAATATGAGCCGTTTTACGGAGCAATTAAATCGCTATTATGAAAATGGCTTTACCCTTGACATTAAAATGATGAAGAGCTTTACCAAAGAACTGGCCGAGCGTCTAAAGCAAAAGGATGCAACGATGGAGGTTACCTTCCCCTGGTTCTTTGAGCGTAAGGGACCTGATTCTGAACTTCCAGGAATGAATCATGCTACAGCTTCCATTCGAGTGGAATATCATGCTGAGGAAGATTTCGATATAAAAGTATCTTTAGAAGGAACCATTACTACTCTTTGCCCATGTTCAAAAGAAATTAGTGAATATAGTGCACATAACCAGCGCGGGAAGGTATCAATGGTTACGGATTTAACAGATGATTTTGACGAAGAGGAAATAGATTGGAAACAGGCCTTATTAGAAGCAGCAGAATCTAATGCAAGTGCCCGCATTCATCCAGTATTAAAGCGTCCGGATGAAAAAATGGTTACAGAAACAGCATACGAAAATCCGCGATTTGTTGAGGATATTGTTCGCCTTGTTGCTGCTGATTTATACGAAATGCCTTTTGTAAAAGTATTTGATGTAAAATGCGTGAATGAAGAATCCATTCACTTACATGATGCAATGGCGAGTATTCATTATGATAAAACAAAAATGATTGACTAATATCGTTAGAAGGTTCCTAATATGAAATATCTGTTTATGTCACTTATCAAATTTTATCGCAAGTTTATATCACCAATGAAAGCACCAACATGTCGCTTCCAGCCCACTTGTTCAGAATATGCACTGGAAGCTTATAAAAGATTTGGAGTCATAAAAGGTACTTATTTAACGATAAAACGAATTTTAAAGTGTCATCCCTTTCATCCGGGAGGGTTTGACCCAGTACCGGAAAAACAACACCGCAATTACAGGAAGATGAATTGATGAAGGTTATGTATAATGATTTAGATGAACCTGATATAGTAAAATAAAAAGCTATGTGTGATGACTTGACATCACACATAGCTTTTTTAAGTATTGGCTGTGTTCATTAAAAGCTTATTGTTGATATTTTACCAGGTTGACTAGTGTGGAAATCAACACCTATGTGCAACAGGGCCTAAATATTAAATCGTTTTATCTGTTCAAATTGTTTTTCAGCTGTTAAGATGTCCTTTTGGAATTTACCCATTAAATCAAAGTGAGGAAATTTTTCATCCTTATGGATCCATTCAGATTTTAAGCCATATTTTTTACCCCAGGACTTTAGCTTATGCAAATCTTTGCAGCCTGCTTTAGTAACTGTATCAGCATTTGGGAAACGATCATCCACCCAATAATGTGTAAGAAATGCGATTTCTCCTCTTTCAACGTCCTGTTTCCATTTCTTTAACTCAGTTCTTTTTACACCGAAAGCCATGGTATTACTCATCACCCTTTGCTTCTAAATATGCTTGATGTAAATCCGGAAATTTCTTACGTGTTGAAACGGGCTTGAAGGTGTCCTTCTTCACACATACATGAGTGGTTTTTCCAGTTACGGATATCTCACCACTTCCATTAAGAATTTCGTAGGCATATACAACTTTAAGCCCATCATATTCATGTATCCACGTTCTCACTATCGCCTTTTCTCCATATCGTACCGGTGTTTTAAACTGGATATCCGCATCTAGTACAGGTGCTACAATTTCCTCCTTTTCCATCTCATGATATTGAAAACCGAGCTCCTCAAAAAAGGCTGTACGACCAATCTCAAACCAAACTAAATAATTTGCATGATATACAACACCCATTTGATCGGTTTCCTGGTAGCGTACTTTTATATCTGTTTCAACTACTTTCATGTTTATTTCCTCCTGTAAGACAAGCTAAAGCTCATTTTATCATAACCATTTTATTTTATCAGGTTTTAAGATGAACAAAAGCAGAAGGCACCTGTTTAGCGATGTACGGACTGGACCCAGTCGATTTTGATCTATCGTACGTACCATAAAAAAACCTGCCATAAATGGCAGGTTTATAACCCAATTTATCGTTGTTGATTGTGTGCCTCATCTTTAATTTCATTTCTCATACTTTCGAGCGCTTCTCTTCTGCGTTCGTTTTTTGCCTCGATATCTTCACGATCATTACCTGATGCAAATTGTGCCGTTTCTTCAGCATCTTCCATGTTTTCAATCGTATTTTGAACCATTGCCTGAAGTTTCTCTACATTATCTGAACGATCATCTGGTTTTGGTTGATTGTCGCGATGACTCATCATCATACTCCTCTCTGTTTAATTGCCTTTGGGTTGAATCCAAACAGCTTCTTTGCCCTTGGTCTGGTATTTTCGACCTTTATTTCCATCAAAGCTCTTACTTAAATGCCCATGTTTATTTGGTTGGTACTGTTCGGAATTCTTTTTTGGATTTCCCATTTTATTAACCCCTTTTGAGAAGTATTACAAGCCTTAGGTTTTGTTAATGATGATGAAGTATGTAAAAAAGGGCAATGGTAAGATTATAGCTGTATACCAACGTTTGGTTACAAATGAAAAAGACAGCTACATATTAATCTTCAGCTGTCTCCACTGTACTTGACGTGAGTTTATCCTCAAGCTTTTGTTCAATTTTATCCATTAGTTCTGGATTTTGTCTGATTTCTTCCCGTTCTAACGCTAACATTTCAGCAAAACTAAGCTTTTGTTTTTTATTCATTGGAATATCTCTCCTTTATTTACAATATTTCCAACGAATAAAGAAATTATACATGAATTAGTTTAGCTGCTTCATTTTTTCTTCTAATGTTTCTAAAGTAATGGAACCAGAATACTTTTCCACAACTTCTCCTTTCGTATTGATAAAGAAGGTTGAGGGAAAATTAAATAATTGATATTGGTCTACACTCACCTTTAAATCCTGATCCAGCGGAATAGGAAAGCTTAGATTAAATTCGTCAATAAAATCCTTTACGTTGTCTTTCGAAGTCTCATAACCTGTGACATTGACAGCTAATATTTTCATCTTATCTCCGAACTTTTCATGAAATGTCTGCATTTCTGGCATTTCTTTTTGACAAGGCTTGCACCACGTTGCCCAAAAATTAAGCATGACCTTTTGGCCAATAAAGTCAGACAATTGGACTTGTTTGCCATCAATCGTTTGTAATGTAAAGTCAGGAGCTGGGTTTCCAATCTCTACAGATGTGGTGTTTTCTGAATCATATTTATCAGGTACAGCTACTGCAACATCATTAAAGTCTTCATCAGATTTTGTATCCTTTTCTTTTGTTTGTTCTTGTGTGAAATTATAAATAACGATGGCAAGCATGAATAATATAATCACAGGTCCAATCAAACGTTTGATAAGTTTCATTTGTCTCCTGCTCCATTTCATCGATAAGTTTCTTTAACAATTGTATCAAATGAGTGTTTTTATACAAGGAAAAGCACCCCTATTTATAGAGGTGCTTACATATCATGAGTTTTTTTATTTTAGTTTATTACGCAATACCATTTGAAGAATACCGCCATGACGATAGTAGTCAACCTCTACATCACTGTCAAAACGGGCAATTACTTCAAATTCTTTCGTATTGCCTTCTTCATCAGTGGCTGTAACTTTAACCAAGTCATGTGGTTTAACCGATTCGTCGATTTGAACATCATACGTTTCTTTACCTGTTAAACCAAGAGATTCAATGCCTTCTTCATCTTTAAATTGAAGAGGCAGCACACCCATCATAACAAGGTTGGAACGATGAATTCGCTCAAAACTTTCTGCAATTACTGTCTTAATACCTAATAGATTAGTACCCTTCGCAGCCCAATCACGGGAACTTCCCATACCGTAATCGTTACCAGCGATAACCATTAAACCAGTGTTATCTTCCTGATACTTCATGGCAGCATCATAAATTGGCATGATGTCTTCTGTTGGCCAATAAGTTGTGTAACCACCTTCAGTACCTGGCGCGATTTCGTTACGAATACGAATGTTACCAAATGTACCACGCATCATCACTTCATGGTTACCACGACGGGATCCATATGAATTAAAGTTACGTGGAGAGACCCCTTTATCAATTAAATATTTACCTGCGGGCATATCCTTTGGAATTGCACCGGCTGGTGAAATATGGTCTGTTGTAACTGAATCGCCAAATTTACCAATTACACGTAAATCATTTAATGGTTTTACTGTTTCTGGGTCCTTCGCTAACCCTTCAAAGAATGGAGGGTTTTGAATATAGGTAGATTGTTCATCCCACTCATAAAGTGGTTCATCAGTTGTATCAATTTCATTCCATTTTTCGTTTGAGTTAAATACTTCCTCATATTCTTTACGGAAGATTTCTGGTGTAACAACCTTGGAAATTTCCTGTTTTACTTCTTCACTGGAAGGCCATATATCTTTAAAGTAAATATCATTACCATCCTGATCTTTACCAAGCGGATCATTTTTAAGATCAATATCCACTGTACCAGCAAGCGCATAGGCAACAACCAATGGTGGTGATGCAAGATAGTTTGCTTTTACAAGTGGATGGATACGACCTTCAAAGTTACGGTTACCAGACAGAACAGAAGCAGCAGTTAAATCACTTTCTGCAATGGCTTCTTCAATTTCAGGAAGAAGTGGTCCGGAGTTACCAATACAAGTCGTACAGCCATAGCCAACCAGGTTAAAGCCAAGTTTATCAAGGTACTCCATTAATCCTGCATCTTCTAAGTAACGTGTAACAACCTTAGAACCAGGTGCTAGTGAAGTTTTTACATATGAAGGTACTTCGAGTCCTTTTTCAACAGCGTTTTTAGCAAGTAAACCTGCACCTAACATTACATGTGGATTAGATGTGTTTGTACAGGAAGTGATAGCAGCTATTGCCAGTGCACCTGTCTTCATAACCGTTGTATCACCATTGTTGAACTTAACGGTAGCCTCTTTATCCTTCTCATTTTCATCTAATCCGAATCCGTGATTACCCGCAGGAGCTGTTAGTGCCTGATTGAACGATTCCTTCATCTTGGATAATGGAATACGGTCTTGTGGACGTTTAGGACCAGAAAGGTTTGGTTCAAGCTCAGATAAATCAATTTCCACAAGGTCAGTAAATTCAGGATCTTCCTGATCTGGTGTATAAAATAATTCATTTTGTTTACAATAAGTTTCAACAAGTTTAATTTGCTCTTCTGTACGTCCGGTTAAACGAAGATATTCCAGAGATTCCTCGTCTACAGGGAAAAAGCCACAGGTTGCACCATATTCTGGTGCCATGTTTGAGATTGTTGCACGATCTGCAAGTGGCATTTCACTAAGGCCAGGACCAAAGAACTCAACAAATTTACCTACAACTTTTTTCTCACGAAGTGCTTGTGTAACTCTTAGGGCTAAGTCGGTTGCTGTTGTACCTTCCGGGAATTTACCAACAAGCTTCACACCAATAACTTCAGGTGCTGGAACATAAGAAGGCTGACCAAGCATACCGGCTTCAGCTTCAATACCACCAACACCCCATCCAAGTATACCCAAGCCATTAATCATGGTGGTGTGAGAGTCTGTACCTACTAGAGTATCCGGAAATGCTTCATACTCACCATCTTCATTTTCGGTAGAATGGACAACGTTTGCAAGATACTCTAAGTTTACCTGGTGAACGATACCCGTTGCAGGTGGAACAGCACGATAATTATCAAAAGCTTTTTGAGCCCAATGAAGGAATTCATAGCGTTCCTTATTTCGATCAAATTCAAGCTCCATATTTAAATTTAGTGCATCTGCAGATCCATATTTATCAACCTGAACAGAGTGATCGATAACTAAATCAACAGGGACTTCAGGATTAATTTGGTCTGGACTTCCTCCCATATCTACCATAGCTTTACGTAAGGAAGCTAAATCCACTACGGCTGGTACACCTGTAAAGTCTTGTAAAATGACACGAGATGGCTTAAATGGTACATCTACATTACCATCCTTCGTTCCCCACTTTGCTAATTTTTCTACATGTTCTTCTTTAATCAAACGACCATCCATCTGTCTAAGAACTGATTCAAGAAGAACACGTACAGAAAAAGGCAAGCGAGAGATTTTTCCAATTCCTGCATTCTCTAGCGCTTTCAAATCATAATAGTGGTAAGTTTTGCCATTAATTTCAAAGTTCTTTCTCGCATTAAAAGCGTTATCTGCCATATCTTTTACCCCCTCTAATAGATTATGTACAGCCATATTGGCTTCTTTTCCTATTAAACTTTCATCCCCATTGGCAGTATGCACTCTCATTTTAAATCAAAATGTTTAAGAAGTAAAACCTTTTAAAAAACTTTCTAAAAACATTTGCTTTTCACATTTATCTACGCTGACTTGAACCTTAAAAACAAAGGTCCTGTATCATGGATATAAATTAAGATCTCTTCATACCCTACAGTTGAAAGGAGGCATTTCATTTGACTGAAGAAAAAAATTCAAAGTTAAATCGACAAGCTAAACAACCATATGGTGTGCCTATGAAAGGTTCTAAAAAAGTAAAGAACCGTAATCATACCAGACAGAAAAAAGGAGCATCACATGACCTTTAATTCCTGATTAAGTTCAGAAAAGGTCTGATGTAATTGTTCAATATCTGATGAATCTAATGTCCTAAAGTCCAAAAATAGCTGTTCATCTAAAAAGCGACCGATAACAGGTGTTCTGTGGTTACGCAATCTATTCTCCAGTTTTTCAGGAGATAACACCTCACATTGTACCGTTACACCAATGCTTTCGATTTGTTCTTCCGGCATGGTCCCCCCGCCAATGGTTGCATAACTATTTCGGATATCAAACGAAAACATGGTGTATAAATGGCTCTTTTTCATAAATGCCTGTACCTGTTCTTTAATTTCCGAAGCAGATCTTAAAATATCTCTTACAGCAGGAATTTGATATAAAGCTGCTTGGGTACCTTTAGCGTATGATTTAAGTGTTGTTTCTAAAGCAGCCAATGTCATTTTGTCTACCCGTAATACTCTTGCCAGCTGATGTTGTTTCAAGCGGTCAATGAGCTCTTTCTTTCCAGCAATAATACCGACTTGCGGTCCACCTAAAAGCTTATCTCCACTGAAAGAAACCAGATGAGCCCCTGCTTCTAATACATCCTTTACAACAGGTTCATCCCCTACTCCTTGATCCTTAAAATCAATTAATGCTCCACTTCCTAAGTCTTCATAATAAATCAAATCATTTTGATCCGCTATTGAGGCAAGTTTTTTTGTTTTAATCTGTTCTGTAAATCCTACTACTTTAAAATTACTTGTATGTACTTTTAAAATCATCGCCGTTTGTTCGCTAATTGCATTCAAATAATCATATTCATGGGTTTTATTCGTTGTCCCGACTTCAACCAAATTTGCATCACTTTCAGACATTATAGATGAAACACGAAAGCTTCCGCCAATTTCTACAAGCTCTCCTCTTGAAACAATCACCTCATGATCCTTAGCTAAAGCCCGTAAAGTTAAATAGACACTCGCTGCATTATTATTAACAACAAGTGCTCCTTCAGCACCTGTTACTTCTTTTATAATCTCTTCTACGATTTGGTGTCTTGAGCCTCTATGACCTTTAGTCACGTTATATTCCAAATTCGAATAATGTTTAGCTACTTTAACTACATGGTCTATGGCTTCTTCTGACAATCTTGCTCTTCCTAAATTTGTATGTAAAATGGTTCCCGTAGCATTTATGGCAGGCTTCAGGTTGTCCTCTCCCCACTCTATACATTTCTTCTTGACCTGGTTAATAATATACTGTTCTAAATCCCCTGCACGAGTTATCTGCAACTTATTTGCAAGGATTAAGTGACGAACATCATCAATTTCTAATTGTATCCAATGCTTTATTTTTTCTCTTGTCAAATCAAGACGCTCCTGTATGGCTATGATGTCGGAATTCCTTTGAATCTCATGAACAGGGGGAATTTGCCTAAGCATCTCTTTCACTGGTATAACCTCCATGTTGAACGATTTAAAAAGCATGCCCTGCCTCACAGATACAGAATGCATGCTTTACAAAAAATTGAATTCCTCTATCCTCCCGATTATTTGTTTAAAATCAGGAAATTGCCCGGCTTCCTTTTTGGAGTATATTTTATGATGATTAACTGTAATTTCGAAAACTCCACCAGAACCAGGAATAAGCTTCATCTCTTTTATCTCATGTCGAAAATAACTAAATAATTCGTCTGCAAAACTCGCAGCTTTCGGTGCATAGTTTCACATCATACAAAATTCAACGGAAATATGTAAAGTCATAACACAAACACTCCTTTATTACTCATATTTTAATCAATCGTATGTAATAATACAAACAGTAAGGAGTATTATTCAAAACATCCAAATCCCTGCGATAAAAAAATAGAGGGGCTACCTTCTATTAGCTATCCTCTATTTTACGCATGGCGTTCAATTAATTTTAGTTTGGACGGCCTATCCATTTACGGTTTCCATCTGCCCTTTCCGTAAATTGCAAGGAATCCATAAGTTCTAATAAGGGAATTAAATATTTTCGCGACACATTCCATACATCTTTAGCTTCTTTAAGCGTAAAGTACTCTTCGGTCTGTTTACTTAATCGTTTAACTTCAGCATGTAATACATTCGCATGGATAATGTGCTTATCAGTTAACAAATAGGCCAGTTGCTGGTTAATTAAAAACGTCTTAAAGTCCTCATGCAATTCTTCAGGAATCCCTTCTTCCTTTAAATAGAATTCCAATTCCTGTACCTGAATTTGATCCTCATATAAATGGTTTATAATATTCTCCATCCTTCTTTTCCACTGGGATGGCATAGATGGGGAGAAGGAATATAAGGAAATATATTGCTTATATTGCTTTAAACGTTTTTCTTTTGTCCATTGGTCCAATAACCATTCAAGTACTTTATTAGGTGTCTGATTAAACTGAAAGAGTTCAGGTTTATTCATTCCTGATTTTAATGGATAACTATGGTGATAATCTTCTAGTCTTCCAAAAATATCGTTCCACAATTCTTCAACAGTCATTGATGAGGCAAAATACCCTTCAACTTGTACAATTCTCCCACTTTCTTTTAATTCATGGAGGATTTCATCCAGTTTTGTTTTAGAGAAGGATAACTTACGCATCAGTTCAGGTTGTTTTAGCCATTTTTCTTCTTGAAGCAGCTGCCTAACAAGAGTCCCTGGTGAACCTTCTTTAAGCTGCTGAAGCCTCTGAATGGTATGGGAACCAAATTTATATTTCTCTCCATTGGGATTCATAATCCAACCACCACCAAGAGTTTCTACTGGTGTTGCACGACGCAGGACAAAACGATCACCGCGATTTACCACAATAGGCTCTTGCAGACGTACCTGACAAAGAATTTCCTCTTTTTTCGGCTGAACTTCATTTCGATCAAAAAATACTATTTTTCCATATACCTCATTTGCTCCAGTATGGAGTTTAATCGGAGTACGTTGCTTAACAGGGTGGTTTATATCTCCTAAGAGTTGAAGAGATACATCAATGATATCCGTTTCATCAAAATATCCAGGATTTTTAACTAACACATTTCCACGATCCAAATCCTCTTTTGAAACACCAGAGATATTAATGGCGGCACGTTGCCCCGCTACTGCTTCTTCTACATCCTGGTTATGAACTTGAATTTGTCTTGCTTTGGCTTCTTTTGCCAAACCAGGCAATACGAAAAAGCGTTCACCCCTTCGAAGGGAGCCTTCATAAATCGTTCCACGAACAACAGAACCAATCCCCTTCATCGTAAATACTTGATCAACTGGCATGCGAAAAGGGCTATGAGTATTCCGTAAAGGAGTTTCTTGTAAAGACTCTACTATTTTCTCCTCCAAATTTGAAATACCCTCCCCTGAAAGACTATCGACAAAAACAATTGGGGATTGACTAAAATTGGTTTCTGTTAAATGTTCCTTAACATCATCAGTGACGAGCTGTAACAGCTCGTGATCCACTTTGTCGATTTTTGTAATCGCAATAATCGCCTGATTTATGTTTAATAGCGATAAAATAGCCATGTGCTCTTTCGTTTGGGGCATAATACCTTCATCAGCAGCAATCGTGATAATAACCAAATCTATCCCCGCCACACCAGCAATCATCTGACGTATAAATTTTTCGTGTCCGGGTACATCTACAATAGATACGTTGGCATCTGTTCCTTTCAGCTTCAAAGGGGCAAAACCTAGCTCGATTGAAATATTTCGCTCTTTTTCTTCCTTCAAGCGATCCGTATCAATTTGTGTTAATGCCTTTGTGAGCGTAGTTTTTCCATGATCAATATGTCCGGCCATGCCTATAGTGTAATTTCGTTTATTCATGCTTCATCACAAACTTCCTTTTACCTTGAATGATTTGGCAGCGTTACATGTATAATGGTACCCTTTTCAGGTGCGTTTGAAATTTCCAAATCTCCATGATGCTCTTTTATAATTTGATTGGTAATCATAAGCCCTAAACCCGTACCATTTTCTTTTGTAGTGAAAAAAGGTTCATGAATTTTATCCAAAATCTGTTCAGGAACTCCAGGGCCTTCATCCTGAACTTCTATAATCAAATTTGATTCTGCTTGAAAGCCTCTTACCTGAATCACTCCACCCTCCTCCATTACTTCAATAGCATTTTTAATTAGATTGATAACAACCTGTTTAATTTGTGAAGGATCGCATTCCAATAAAATTTGATCAGATTCAGTAGTAAGGTGAATATCAATATCATACAGCTTTGCCTGGGAACGCATCAAGGTACAAACATCATTTAGCAAGCTTTGAAGTGATACGGTTTTTCGATGATGGGGTTGGGGTTTGGAGATATATAATAGTTCAGAAGTAATTGATTCCATTTTTTCAATTTCTTCCTTCATAATTTTAAAATATTGTCCATCGACATCTACACCAGCTTCCATCAATTGCAAAAATCCTTTTAAAGAGGTTAATGGATTACGAATTTCGTGAGCAATACCTGCAGCTAATTGGCCAGCAACATTCATTTTTTCAGATCGAGCCAAGTGTTCCGTAGTTTCCTTCATTTTCGAAATGTCTTCAGAATATGCAATAAAATAGTCTTCATTTTTGTATCGTATACGACTAATAACCGATTCGATCCAAATATAATGGCCATCTTTATGCTTAATTCTATAGGTTAGCCTGACCTTACAGTTCGTTTCTTCAGGAACTTTTGAACGTACATATATGTAGTCTTCTGGATGTAACCATGAAAGAATATTGGTGCGCGTAACCTCTCCTTTTTCATAGCCAAGTATTCGATGGATATTGCTGGAAATATAACAAAAGTCCCCATTAATAGCTTTGACGGAAAAAATTTGATTACTTTCCGAATCAATCCATTCTAAGAATGGTATAGGAAGCATACCTACCTGCTGAAAATCCTCATCTTTAACAAGTGCTTCATTACTTTTATGATGGTGAATGTCTGGTAGACTTCCATTCATAATTTGATTACTCTTTTTCATCCTTCTCCCTCCATTCTTTCCATTAATCAAATGAAAAGAAGTATCATTTTCAGCTGTTTATGATAAATGAATGTTTGAAAGAGGGTGTTCCTATTTTCCATTTTTATTTCTATTTTTTACTATTATCTCTCTACAATAAGAAAAAATCAACTATTGCACAACTGAATCATCCATTTGAAACTGGTATTAAGTCCCCTTATGAAAAATCCCCCCCTGCCCATTAACAGAGGGGAACGTTTTATCAGTTTATAACCAATTTGTATGGAAAACTCCTTCTTTATCCTTGCGCTCATAAGTGTGTGCGCCAAAATAATCCCGCTGTGCCTGAATAAGATTGGCTGGCAAGTCTTCTGAACGATAACTGTCAAAGTAAGCAATAGCACTAGAGAAGGTTGGTACAGATATTCCATTTTGAATAGCAATGGAAACCACTTCCCGTAATGCAGATTGATAGCCTTCAGCAATTTCTTTAAAATATGAATCAAGGAGTAAGTTTTCTAATTCTGGTTCACGGTCATAGGCTTCTTTGATTTTTTGTAAGAATTGTGCACGAATAATGCAGCCACCGCGCCAAATCATAGCAATATCTCCATAGTTTAAATCCCAGCCATATTCTTTGGAGGCAGCACGCATTTGAGCAAAGCCTTGCGCGTATGAACAAATTTTACTCATATATAAAGCCTTCCGAACAGCCTCTATAAGCTCCTGTCGATCTCCTTCATAAGCTGAAATTTCAGGACCATTCAAGGTTTTGCTGGCCTTCACACGTTCATCTTTTAAAGAAGAGATAAATCGTGCAAAGACAGATTCAGTAATAAGTGGTAAAGGCACGCCTAAATCTAATGCATTTTTACTCGTCCATTTTCCGGTACCTTTTTGTCCGGCTTTGTCCAGAATAACGTCAAGCATTGGCTTACCGGTCTCATCATCTACTTTGGTAAAAATATCAGCAGTGATTTCTATAAGATAGCTGTCCAATTCTCCCTTATTCCATTCAGCAAAGACTTCATGTAATTCATCTTCATTCATTCCGAGAACATGCTTCAAAATGTAATAAGCCTCTGCTATTAATTGCATGTCCCCATATTCAATACCGTTATGAACCATCTTTACAAAGTGTCCTGCACCATTGGGACCAATATAGGTTACACATGGATCCCCATCCACTTTGGCAGAGATAGCTTCTAATATAGGAGCCACTAAATCATACGCTTCTTTTTGTCCACCTGGCATAATGGAAGGGCCTTTTAGCGCACCTTCTTCTCCCCCGGACACACCTGTACCGATAAAATGAATACCTGCTTCCTCAAGCTCCTTGTTTCGGCGAATGGTATCCTCATATAAGGTATTGCCACCATCAATAAGGATATCCCCTTTATCCAGATGTGGTAATAAGGCTTCAATGGTTGTGTCAGTTGCTGGTCCAGCTTTAACCATTAAAAGAATCTTACGAGGTCTTTCAAGTGATTGAACAAATTCTTCTACACTTCTGGTCCCGACAAAATTTTTGCCTTTCGCCTCGTTATGTAAAAAGTCATCGGTTTTCTCGGCAGTACGATTATAAACTGAAACAGAGTACCCTCTGCTTTCAATATTTAAGGCTAAATTCTTACCCATAACCGCTAGCCCAATAACACCAATTTGTTGTTTTGACATTATCCTTCAAATCCTTTCTGCGATGTATTGTAATGTTGGTGAAAACGCCTAAATCTTAACTCTATTTTATTGTATCACTACACCTTAAACGAATACAAAATAGACGATTGTCCTTTTTGTGTTTCATGGGGTAAAACATGATTATATTCCTGCTCATGTTCTGTAAATCCAGTCTTTTTTACTGCTTCCGTTAGGCAAAGCAATCCCAGAGTAACAAAAATAATTGAATATAAGTTGAATTCTCCTAATGTGATATAATAAAAAAACTTCGCAAAAACGACGGCAGGATATACCATTCCAAAGATTAGAAAAACCATTGGTGTTAATACTTTCGAAGGAATCATAAAAGGTCCTGTATGATTTATCTGTCTAATCATTTGCAGCGTGTTCCATTGTAATAAAAGAATAGCCATTAAATAAATCGTAAATAGGTTAATATAATGAATTATCATAACCGGCAGTTCCTCAGAAAACGGAAATCTCACATTCTCTTGAAGCTTTATATAGCATAACCATTCGCCAAGACCAAAACCTATTATACCCAAAATATACCCCACTGCATTCATTTTCCCCTTCACCATTTTACCCCTTTTGTATTGTAGTACACTCTACTTAAAAAGCTATATTCAGTTTAAACCGATTTATTACCTAAAATTTTCATATCATAGATTTACATAATGTTATTATAGTTTACTATAAGTGGTATTATAGAATTTAAAAAGAAAATATGCTATATTATTTAAATAAAGATAAGGAGAAATAATACATAAATAAATTGTAGGTGGGAGCATGTCTGACTTATTTATTACCTTTATCATTATCTGGACATTTATATTGTTGGGATTAATGGGTATTGGCGGATTTTTCATGTTTCGAAAGTTTTTGAAGCGGTTACCTAAAGAAGATGGAAAATCAACGCTTGATTGGGAGGAATATTATGTTGAACAAACCGTTCATTTATGGGAAGACAAGGAGAAGGATTTGTTAAATGAACTAGTATCCCCTGTTCCCCAGTTATTCCGGGATGTAGCAAAACAAAAAATAGCCGGAAAAATTGGACAATTGGCGTTGGAAAGAAATTATAAGAAAATCACCGAAGATATCCTGATTGAAGGATACATATTAGCTACACCAAAACGTGATCATAAATTTTTAATGAAGAAATTAGATGAAAAAAACATCGATTACACCCCATACTTATCACTTTTGGAGCCGAATTATAAGAGCCATTAATTAAGCCCGTTACATTTTCGTGTAACGGGCTTAATTATATCCTTTATATCATGATGCTTTTCTTTTGTTCGAGCGTCTTTTTTAATTTTAAATATTTGATAAGCATGGCTATGCGCCAGGACAAAATCATACCAAAGGCTAATATAAAGAACATACCACTAGTCTCACCAAAAGAAATGGTTTGCCCAATGATTGTTTTTAATAATAATCGAAGAATTAAGAGACCAAATAAAATCAATACAAAGGCCTTTGAAGGAACGAGATAAATGTCATCTTCTTGAATTTCAAATTTTGATGTCATGATTAAAAACACCGAAAAAATCGCACCTACAACAAAAGCCTCTATCAATTGCATCCAACTAATATGGAATACAGGTAAAACAAACATCAATGCTCCCGTACTCATAAATAAAGGAGGCAAAATAATCTTTTTAATGGATGCCGGTTTTTTCGCTGCTTTCATTCGTACAAAAATCATTGTAGTTGCCATTATAAAAGCAACAACCGTACTTGAAACAATCCAGAACATTTTTTTCACTCTTTCCGTACGAACTCTACTTATTGATCCTAACCATTTAATACCCTATCAATAGTATCTAAAACCCGGGATTCATCAAAAGGCTTAACGATGAAGTCTCTTGCTCCTAATTGAATAGCCTGTACGACCACTCGTTGCTGTCCTACAGCTGAGCACATAATAATCTTCGCACCCGGATTTTTTTCTATAATGGCCTCTGCTGCATCCATACCATCCAAGTTTGGCATTGTGATATCCATTGTAACGAGATCAGGCTGTAAATTCTTATAAAGTTCAATCGCTTCCTGTCCATCAGCAGCTTCACCAACTACCTCATGTCCACCTTTTGTTAAAATATTTGATAAGGTTAATCTCATAAACTGAGCATCATCCACTATCAGGACTTTTCCCATACGAATCTCTCCCCATTATTTCCCATCTATTTCTCTTTATTCATCCCCTGCTATCGTTAGCATAATCGTTAACGTGACACCTATAACCGTTAAGTAAACTCCCAAATCAAATAACATAGCTGTTGCAAGTTCGATATCCCCGAAAAGTGGCAAATGAAAGTGTCCATATGTTTGACTTAGAAATGATTCTCCGAATACAAACGATCCTACCCCAGTTAAGGCCGCAATTAGTAATCCTGCTGGAATCATCAATTTAAAATTAACCGGAATAATCTTTGCTATGGGCTCTAAACCGTAAGCCATATACATGAGTACAATGGCTGCAGATGTCATCAATCCCCCAATAAACCCTCCGCCAGGTGATTGGTGTCCGGCTAAAAATAAATAAATGGAAAAACCGAGGAGTATAAAAGCAATAAGCGCTGTTGTCGTTCTTAGTATTAAATCGTTTGTTCTCATGACAAACCTCCCTACGTTTTCCTTCTAAATTCTATCTTAATATAAAATTAATCATTTTAACAACTTTTTTATCTAATAGTATTAAAAACCTTGAAAGTCAAAAAGACCTGATAAATAAGCGGTTATTATTCTCATCCAATCGAAAAAAAGTGCTATTCCCATAACAATCATAATGTATCCGCCGATTTTTACAATTCTGGCACTATTTCGTTTAATCCAGCCTAATTTGCCTATAAAGAAAGATAGAAGTAAAAATGGAATAGAAAAGCCTAATGAATAAGCCGTCATTAAAATAACTCCTGTGTCTGGATTTGTTGCCGCTAAACCGATGACTGCCGCTAAAATCGGTCCGGTACAAGGTGTCCAGCTCATGGAAAAAGCCATCCCAATCAGAACAGAACCTATATAGCCGGTTGGTCTGTTTTTGAATGATACTTTACGTTCTTTCATTAAAAATTCAAAATTAAATAAACCAACCATTACTAAACCAAAGAATACCATTAGTATGGCACCGACTTGACGAATATAATCCCGATATTGGATTAACAGCTCTCCTAAAGTAGTGGCTGCAAATCCTAAAACGACGAATATAGCTGAAAATCCGATTAAAAAGGAAATTGTATGTAATAAACTTCTTTTGGTCAGCATGGCATTCTCAGACTTTAATTCATTCACGCTCATCCCTGTTACGTAGGAAAGAAAAACAGGATATAAAGGTAAAACACACGGAGATATAAAGGATAAAAATCCAGCCCCAAAAGCTAATAATATGTTTACATCTTCAAGCATTGTCGTATCTCTCCTTTAACGAAAACACTATCACAAAACTATTCTATCAAACGAATGATTACATATATCTTTGCAAGCCCCATCAAACATGACAATTGTGTGACAAAGAATCCCTTCTATAATAATTACACCTTGTGTTTGAAAAGTATGTACATTAAACAACGTCTGGATACGATTCGAACAAGAAGATTGTATAAATACACGCAGGATAAAATATGTTACACATTAAAATAAATCCTTCTTCCAGTGAAGAAGGATTTACCCCTATTTGTCCATTTGATTGTTCATAGAACGCATCATTTGTTTTATCTTTTTCTGAGATGGTTTTTGTCCCATTTGCATCATCATCGTACGAAGCATTTGTTCATTAATTGGTGGATTTTTCTTTAAGTAGTTCATCATGTATTTTCTTGCAATAAAAAATCCAAGTGCAACTCCGGCAATTAATGCAAGAATGGCAATAAGTACAACCCATAACGTACCCATAAAACGTTTCCTCCTTCGTGTTGTTTCTCATACAGTATAGTAAAAACGGCATCATATGACAATAGTCGCGTGTTAAATCATCAAGCTTTTTTGCTGTGGGGATAACCAGCCGAACTGTTGGCTTGCTCTATTGATAACAAAAAATGATGAATAAAAAAATCTTAAATGTTCGAAAATGGTTTTTTCAACCTCATGTAGAGAACTTCCCTCAATAATACATTCTCTGGGTTGAACCGTCATTTTAAACTGATTATCTGGAAAATTTATGTATAGCTCATTCGGACTTACTCTTACAGAATGGTCTGGATATTGCTGCTGAATAAACAAAATCAGTTCATTTGTTAACATGCTTTCTGTAATAAAATGAAATTGCTTTAAATAAACTTCATCTTCTACAGAAGATGAATACCTTCGTAAAAAATGATACAGAATATCACTTTTATGATAATATTGATCAGCAATAGGCTCCTTAATTAAGTATAATGAGAATTTCTGCATAGCTAGTCCTCCTTATTAAAGTCCAGTCTAACAGAAATATCAAAAAAGTCCGTCAATTTTAGTCGAATATTTTTATAAAATTAAGGGATATTTCAACAGGAAGCGACGCCATAAGTTTATGGCGTCGCAGTGAAAAAATTAGTTGAGTAAATCTTCTACTCGTTTAACTACATTTTCTACTGTGAATCCATATTCAGCTACTACTTTATCTCCAGCAGCAGAAGCACCATATCTATTAATGCCCAATACGCTTCCTTCATCTCCTACATAACGCTCCCAACCAAACGGAGAAGCCATTTCTATACCTAAACGCTTCTTCACATTCTTAGGAAGGACTTGTTCTTTATATTCATCAGGCTGTTGTTCAAATCGATCCCATGAAGGCATACTTACAACAGATGCTTCAATGTCTTTTGTTTTTAACTCTTGTTGTGCTTTTACAGCTAATTGAACTTCTGAACCTGAGGCAAGTAAAAGGACATCCGGTTCTTTTTCCGCCTTTGAAAGAACATAAGCCCCTTTCTTCACACCTTCATAGGCCTTTTCTTTCGTTCCTTCCAGCGTTGGTAATCCCTGTCTGGTTAATACAAGTGCCGTAGGATGGTCTTCTGCTTCAAGTGCTAATCTCCAAGCTGCATTGGTCTCATAACCATCAGCAGGTCTAATTAACGAAAGATTTGGCATAGCACGTAAAGATGGTAGCTGTTCAATCGGCTCATGTGTCGGTCCATCTTCACCAACCGCAATAGAATCGTGTGTAAATACATACGTAACAGGGACATTCATGAGTGCAGATAGTCGAAGAGCCGGACGTAGGTAATCACTAAACACAAAGAAGGTACCACCAAATACTTTAAGCCCCCCATGTAATGTCATTCCGTTAATCGCAGCTGCCATTCCGAATTCACGTACGCCAAACCAGATATTACGTCCACTATGATCTTTAGGGGAAAAATCAGCCTCACCCTTAATTGTTGTCTTATTTGAACCAGCCAAGTCTGCACTTCCACCAATAAAATACGGAATACGTTTAGCTATTGCATTCAAAGCTGACCCTGAAGCAGCTCGTGTAGCTGGTGAATCCTCACCTGCTTTATATTCGGGTAAGTCATTGTACCAGCCTTCAGGAAGTTCACCCCTAATAGCTGTTTCTAATTCTTTAGCTAATTCGGGATAATGTTCTTTGTATTTTGCAAAGCGTTCGTTCCATTCCGTTTCTTTTTGGGTACCATCCTCTTGAACTTTATGCCTGAAGTCCTCATAAACTTCATGAGGTACATGAAAGGTATCATGCTCCCACTGATAGTATTCCTTGGTTAGTGTAATTTCGGTCTCACCTAATGGTGCACCATGAGCATCCGATTTTCCGGATTTATTTGGAGCACCAAAACCAATTACCGTTTTAACTTCTATTAATGTAGGCTGCTGTGTATTTTTCCTAGCTTCTTTAAGAGCCTTACGTATACCCTCTAAATCATTTCCATCTTCTACACGAATAACCTGCCATCCATAGGCTTCAAAACGCTCTTGAACATTTTCCGAAAAAGAACGATCTAAATCACCATCTAAGGAAATATCATTCGAGTCATAAAGCATGACAAGTTTACCAAGTTTAAGATGCCCCGCTAATGATGCTGTCTCATGAGAGATTCCTTCCATTAAATCACCATCACCACAAATGGTATACGTATAGTGATCAATCATATTAAAGTTTTCACGATTATATTTCCCAGCTAAGTATTGCTCGGCCATTGCCATTCCAACAGCCATTGATAGTCCTTGACCTAAAGGACCAGTTGTAGCTTCTACACCATTTGTGTGCCCGAATTCAGGGTGACCTGGAGTTCTTGATCCCCATTGACGGAAATTTTTAATATCCTCCATTGTCACATCATAGCCTGATAAATGTAATAAAGCATATAAAAGCATGGAACCATGACCTGCGGAAAGTACAAAACGATCACGGTTAAACCAGTTTGCATTTTTAGGATTTTGATTCATAAATTCAGTCCATAATGTATATGCCATAGGAGCTGCACCCATCGGCATTCCCGGGTGACCTGAATTAGCATTTTGAACAGCGTCAATTGCTAATGTGCGAATCGTATTTATCGATTTTTCTTCAATAGTATTGGACATGTCGTTAGTACTCCTTTCACTCCTATAATATGTACTCCTCAATCTTTATCGTATAATGAAAAAACAACGGATACAAGCAAAATGGTTATTTTGATTGTACGAGTAAATCTCTTATTATTATCAATTAAAAGTACACTTTTATACTGAATTAAATAAAAAACAGCCCTATCCACAAGTTATGGATAAGGCTTTTGAAATCCCTTTAGTGCTTCTTTTTTCGTTCCTTTTCGTCTTTTACTTTTTGCGGGGTAACATCATTCCCTAGTGGATCAACCACTTTCATAGAAGTAAGCTGACTCTTAAATGATTTCCGTAAGTTTTTTAAATAAGCTTGTCTTAGCTCATTTTGCTCCTCTTTCTCTTCTTTGGTTAATCCTTCTTGCTTTGATTTATTAGCTAAATAATTGATACGATCAATTTTTTCTTTTGATAACATGTAAACGCTCCTTTAAAGAACATTAAAAATCAAAAAGCAAGAGTCCTAATAGACACTTGCTTACTTTCTAATATTACATGGATTGGTTATGATTTTCAAGCGTATACTCCTGAAACCTTCTATGAACAGTTGCTTTTGAAACATCATATCCCATACCTCTTAATGTTGAAGCGATCTCAGAGAAGGTTAACCCATTATTCCTAAGTTTAACAACTTCTTCAATCGGGAATGTTTTACGCTCTCTGCCAGGTGATTCGTGAATATTAGACAGGTTATTTTCAGGTCGATATCCATCAGATACCGCTTTTTTCATCCCTCGTTTGATTTTTATATTATGTAGTTTTCGTTGATATTCTTCTACGATTGATACAATTTGCAAAACCATGGAGTCAGATTCTGACAATTGAATTTCACCCTGATGGGAAATCGTATAAATAGGTATATTCAGCTTTTTAAGCTGATGAAGTAAGGCTATTTTTGTGTTTCCTCTTCCCAGCCTAGTTTCGTCCTGAATAAAAAGCACATCAGCTTTGCCTGATGAAAATAGCTCCAGCATCGTGAAAATACCATCTCGCTCGATTTCGTATCCACTTTGTTTTTCTTCTATGATTTTTACAATTTCGTAATGATTCTGGTTGGCTAACTGAATGAGTTCTTCTTTCTGCCTCTTAATAGATGTTGTCTGTTCTTCTTTGTCTGTACTCACACGACAGTAGATAACCGCGTTCAATTGTTCCACCTCTTAACTATTTTAAAAGCTTTTCAGCTAATGGATAATGCATAATATAAGATTACTAAAGTTAGTCCAAAAAGTGAATAAAATGCTAAGTCGATTTTTGAGATTTTATTAAACATAAAAACCGCCCCCTTAATAGAACTTTTGTTCGCCCTTTGTTAATTCCATTATACTAGAACATTTGTTCCTGTCAACATTTTTCCCGAACGAATGTTTGTTAAATGTGGAAAATCATGCTATAATACAGACAGTTGATATATATGTACGAGGTGAGATAAATATGACCAAGCTATCCAAAAGACAAGAAGCAATCCTGGAATACATAAAAGAACAAGTAACCGCTAAAGGATATCCTCCATCTGTTAGAGAAATTGCACAGGCAGTCGGTCTTGCATCCAGCTCTACTGTTCATGGACACTTATCACGTTTAGAAGAAAAAGGCTTTATTCGAAGAGACCCTACCAAACCGAGAGCAATTGAAGTTTTAGAACTGGAAGAGGCGCAAAATGTTCCCAAAACCGATGCATTATACGCTCCGGTTATTGGTAAGGTTACAGCTGGTGAACCAATTACTGCGATTGAGAATATTGAAGAATATGTACCCGTACCCGAACACTTAGCGATTTCTGAAGATGATGTATTTGTATTAAATGTACAAGGAGAAAGTATGATTGAGGCTGGTATCCTTGATGGGGATCGCGTCATTATTCGTAAACAGCAAACCGCTCAAAATGGTGAAATTGTAGTAGCGATGACAGAAGATGAAGAAGCAACGGTTAAACGTTTCTTTAAGGAAAAGGATTATATCCGCTTGCAGCCTGAGAATGCTACAATGGAACCAATTATCGTTAATGATGTAACCATTTTAGGAAAAGTGATTGGTCTGTTTAGAGAAATTCACTAATCATAAATCAAATTAATAGTTTTATAGATTAGGCCATTATTCATCAGGTGATGAGTAATGGCCTAATTATTTGGGATATAAGCTAAAGATGTGTTTGTATAGGTTTTAAAATCGTTCATATACTAAGTAAAAAAGTGGTGAAAATAATGAATCAGATAAGTCGATTACTTAAAATTAACAATGGATTAAATATAGTGATTATCATAATGACAATTATTCATCATTTTATGATTAAGAATTCCATTGATAGTGGTAATAATCAGGGAAATAATGATGGTTGACTTATGACTGTATAAAAAATTCCTTGACGCTGTGCGCCAAGGAATTCGTAAAATTAATACGTCTGTAAATACTGCTCTCTTTCCCAAGGATGTACCTGTGTACGGAACATATCCCACTCGATTTCTTTTGCTTCTACAAAGTGTTCAAACAAGTGTTCACCTAAAGCATTTACAAGCACTTCGTCGCTCTTAAGCTCTTGAAGGGCATCATATAGGGTAGCTGGCAAATCTTTAATACCTTTTTCTTCCCGTTCTTCTCTTTCCATTACATAAATATTTCGATCAATTGGCTCCGGAGCAGTTAAATCATTTTTAACACCATCAAGTCCTGAAGCAAGTAATACACTCATAGCTAAGTAAGGATTAGCTGATGGATCAACACTTCGAACTTCAATTCGTGTACTTAAACCACGTGAAGATGGAACGCGAATCAATGGACTGCGGTTTTTACCTGACCAGGCAACATAACTAGGAGCTTCAAATCCTGGTACCAGTCGTTTGTAAGAATTGACTGTTGGATTCGTAACAGCCGTAAAGCTTGTTGCGTGTTTTATAACACCTGCAATAAATTGATAAGCGGTTTTACTTAATTCTAAATCACCGGTAGAATTATAGAATGCATTTTCACCGTCCTTAAATAAAGACATATTGGAATGCATTCCAGAACCATTCATACCAAATAGTGGTTTAGGCATAAACGTTGCATGCAATCCATGTTTTCTCGCAATGGTTTTTACTACTAATTTAAAGGTTTGAATATCATCACAGTGCTTAAGTGCATCAGCATACTTAAAATCAATTTCGTGTTGTCCAGGTGCTACCTCATGGTGGGAAGCTTCAATTTCAAAGCCCATTTCTTCAAGCTCTAATACAATATCGCGACGGCAGTTCTCACCCAAGTCAGTAGGCGCTAAGTCAAAATATCCGCCTTTATCGTTTAATTCCATTGTTGGTTCATCTTTTTCATCCAATTTAAATAAGAAAAATTCTGGTTCAGTACCGATATTGAATGCATTAAAACCTAACTCTTCCATTTTCTCAACATTTTTCTTTAAGTTGTAACGTGGGCATCCTTCAAAAGGTGTCCCATCCGGATTATAGATATCACAAATGAAACGTGCTACTTTACCTTTCTCAGAAGTCCAAGGGAATACAACAAACGTATCTAAATCTGGATAGAGCAGCATATCTGATTCTTCAATGCGCACAAATCCTTCAATGGATGATCCATCAAAAGTGATTTTGTTATCCAGTGCTTTTTCCAATTGGCTTAATGGGATTTCAACATTTTTAATAGTCCCAAGCAAATCTGTGAATTGTAAGCGAATAAATTTTACATCTTCTTCTTCAATCCTTTTTAAAATCTCTTCTCTTGTAAATTTTGTCCCCATAAGTATCCTCCTATATTTTTTAATGGAAGAATCTTGATAATTCTCCCTGTCTTAACGAATTCTTGTTCAACCTTCCCGCCTCTAACAATTCCTTACGCAGAAGATTTCGTAATTCTCTGTCGGATAACGCTTGTTTTACTTCCACTTCCAGTTTCTCTTCTTTAGGTACTTCTTCTGTTTCTGTCTTGGTGGTTTTGTTAGAAAGCATCTCTTTGATACCTGCTAAGTTTACTCCCTTATCAATTAAATCCTTTATTTCCAGTAAACGATCAACATCGTTAAAGGAAAATAAACGACGATTGCCTTTGGAGCGTGCAGGGTGTACTAATCCATTTTCCTCATAATAACGGATTTGTCTCGCTGTTAAATCAGTCAAAGAAGTAATGATGCTCATTGGGAAAAGAGGCGTTGAGCGTCGATTGAGATCACTCATATTAGCACCTCCAATCTTTAATTTAAATTTATTATACTTTTCGTACAATTATCTGTCAACACGTGTAAGGAAACTTTACATAAAATGTTCATATTTTTTTATCATCCACTTACTGATTGAGTAAATGAAATATCAAAACCCTTTTCCACCATGGTTTCTATAGCTGATATAACAGCAATTTTTACATGCTCATAGGTCAATCCACCTTGAATATAAGCTGTATAAGGGGGTCTTATGGGGCCATCAGCTGATAATTCTATACTTGCTCCCTGAACAAAAGTCCCTGCTGCCATAATTACATCATGTTCGTATCCGGGCATCGGACTTGGGTAAGGGACAACATGAGAATTTATAGGGGATGCTTTTTGAATGGCCTGACAAAAAGCAACCATCATTTCTTCGTCAGGAAAATTTACTGACTGAATTAAATCAGTTCGCCATTCTTTATATGATGGTTTTGTATGAAATCCACATTTTTCTAATATACGTGACGTAAAAATCGCACCCTTTAACGATTCTCCTACTATATGGGGAGCCATAAATAATCCTTGGAACATCTCCTGAAGACTGTAAAGAGTTGCACCGGCTTCTTTACCAAGCCCTGGCGCAGTGAGACGACTGGCACATTTCTCGATTAAATGTTGACGCCCTACTATATAACCACCTGTTTTGGCCAATCCTCCTCCAGGGTTTTTGATTAATGATCCAGCCATCAAATCGGCACCTATATCCGTAGGTTCATCTAGTTCAACAAATTCTCCATAGCAATTGTCAACAAAAACGATACACCTTGGATTCATTGACTTCACAAAATCAATCATTTCCCTCATTTCCTGTACCGTAAAAGACGGGCGATTGTCATAGCCCTTCGATCGTTGAATCGCAATCATTTTAGTGTGTTCATGGATGGATTCCTTTACCATGTCATAATCAACATAGCCGTTTTCCTTTAAATCAATATGCTGATAATGAATTTGAAAATCCTTAAGGGATCCTTTTCCCTCTCCTCTAACACCGACGATTTCCTCCAAAGTATCATAAGGTTTGCCGGTTATATAAAGAAGTTCATCCCCTGGTCTTAGTACACCAAATAAACTTAATGTGATGGCATGTGTGCCGGAAATGATTTGAGGCCTTACTAAAGCATCTTCTGTTCCAAATACATCAGCAAAAACCCTCTCTAATACCTCCCTTCCTAAATCATCATAGCCGTATCCTGTAGTTGGATTAAAGTGGGTATCGCTCACTTGATGCTTCTGAAAAGCATTTAACACTTTTCTTTGATTAGCTTCCACAATGGTCTGTACTTGTTGATGATATGGCGCGATCTCTGTTTCTGTTAGTTCAACAGCCTTGTTTATTGCTTCTCTTTCCATAATTATTGCTCCTTATTAATATAATGTTCATAAATGGGATGACTTGGATCTACATAACCAGTTAACGTGAAGTCTTCTGTGTCCGGTTCAAAATTTTCTGTTTCCACTATGGTATGATTTTTAATTCGGTGTAATAGTCTACCATCGTGAATCGGCACATTTAACTTGTAATATTTCCATTCTGATTTTACGACTTCCTCAATTTTCTCAAGAAGTCGATTCAGGTCTTGGTTGTCAAATGCGCTAATCGTAATGTATGGATGAGAATTCGGAATAAAATCTGCCGGAAATTGATCCCGTTTATTATAAACTGTTAACGTTGGCAGTCTACTTGCGCCAAGTTCTTCTAACAGGTTATAGACTGTTAGCTCGTGATGTGGAAAATCTTCATTTGAACCGTCTACCACATGAAGAATAAAATCTGCTTCAGTTACCTCTTCTAACGTAGAACGAAAGGCCGCCACCAGGGTTGTAGGTAAATCCTGAATAAATCCAACTGTATCTGTCATAATGGCTTCAAACCCATTAGCTAAACGAACTCTTCTTGTTAAAGGATCTAGTGTAGCAAATAACTGGTTTTCTTCTAATGACTCACTTTTGGTTAAACGGTTAAATAATGTAGATTTCCCTGCATTGGTATACCCAACAATGGCAATTTGAAAGGCCTGGTTTTCTTTTCTTCGTTTACGGTACTGACTGCGCTGGTTCACGACAGCTCCTAATTGTTCCTTAATCTCTGTTATCCTGCGTCTAATATGGCGCCGATCTGTTTCTAATTTTGTTTCACCTGGTCCTCTCGTTCCAATCCCTGCACCTAAACGGGACATTTCAGTACCTTGTCCATACAATCGTGGCAGTAAATACTGCATTTGTGCAAGCTCCACCTGAAGCTTTCCTTCCCTTGTCTTAGCTCGTCCAGCAAATATATCAAGAATAAGCTGTGTACGATCAATCACCCGGGCATTCAGACGGTCACTTAGATTTTTTAACTGCCCAGGTGATACCTCGTCATTTAATATGACGAGGTCAACAGGATTCTCTTCTAGCATTTGCTGAATTTCATCCAACTTTCCTTCTCCTATATAGAGTGCAGAATGAACTTTGTCACGTTTTTGTACAATAACATCAACAACTTCTCCATTCGCCGTTTCAGTCAGTTGTTTCAGTTCTTCAAGGGATGTGTAAAATCGCTGTTCTTTAGTCCCTTTAATGTGACAGGCAATTAATAATACCTGTTCCTTATTGTTCATAACATCATAACTCCTTTAATTACGGGTAAGTTTCATTCTTAAAATCAAAGTCCTCCGGTTTTAATGAAACTAAATCTTTTGCACCAAACCGATTAGTTGCAACAAGGCGCAGAGCCTGCCTCCTGATTGCTTCTTCTACCTTATTTCGAACGTACCTTCCATTTGAAAAATTATCCTTTTGAAGATCCTGCAATTCCCTTAAATGATTTCTAAATTTAAAATAAGCAGATTGAGTCAATTCATATTGTTTTCGCTCAGTTATAATTTGTGCAATTTCCAACAATTCATCAACTGTATAGTCTTTGAAGTCTACAATAATCGGAAATCTTGATTTTAATCCAGGATTGAGGAATAAAAAGTGATCCATTTCATTTGGATAACCTGCCAGAATCAAGACAAAGTCCTGATGGTAATCCTCCATGTGTTTAACCAATGTGTCAATGGCCTCTTTACCAAAGTCCTTTTCTCCGCCTCTTCCTAGAGAATAAGCTTCATCTATAAATAATACGCCGCCCATGGCCTTCTTAATTAAATCTCTGGTTTTCTGAGCAGTATGTCCGATATATTCACCAACGAGATCAGCACGTTCAGCTTCAATCAAATGACCTTTTGACAACAAATTCATTTGATGAAATAATCGAGCGATCTCCCTTGCAATTGAAGTCTTTCCGGTACCGGGGTTCCCTTTAAAAAGCATATGAAGCATTTGCTGTTCAACTTTTAATCCTTCTTCTTCTCTTTTTCGATTCACAAGAACTTTCGCATAGATTTCCTTTAATGTATGCTTTAAAGTTTCCATTCCAATATATGAAGAAAACGCCTGATCAATAAAACGGAAACGCTGATCTTTATTATGGGTAATTTCATAGGATTTTAATGTGTTTGGATTCTCCTGATCATGTAACACAACATTGATCTGACCCTTCCGCTTCGCCTGTAAATTCAATTCACTTCACCCCTTATCTACGATTACTATACGTAAACAAAGGATTTTTGTGACACCAGCCTATTAAGAAAAGCGAAGGCGACTGATTAGGTCAGGCGGCATAAGCAGAATTCACGTAGTGGTGCGCCTTTCACCACGACGTAACTTGGACACAATAAAACGGATGCTCCTTATGCATCCGCTATGCTCATCTTATTCTTTTTCCAGAGTGACTTGCTTAACCGGTGCGAAGGTTGAAATCGCATGTTTAAAAATTAATTGCTGCTTACCATCTACTTCCAAAAGAACCGTAAAATTATCAAAAGACTTTACTACCCCTTTTAATTGAAAGCCATTTGTTAAAAAAACGGTGACCGGAGTGTGATCTTTTCTAATTTGGTTTAAAAACTGATCTTGGATATTCACAGATTGTGCCATGAAATTTTCCTCCTCTAATTATCTATATTTGATTATTTCGTGAAATTTTGAAGCATTCCTTCTAAATCCTGAAAAATTAATGAAAAAGTTTCCTGAATAGTGGACTCAGAAATCGAGTACCAATGGACATCCATTTTATTACGAAAATATGTGTACTGACGTTTCGCATACCTTCGAGAATTTCGTTTTAACCGTTCAATGGATTCATATAAGGTCCACTCTCCATAAAAATAAGGAACAAATTCTTTATATCCTATTCCCTGCATCGACTGAGCATTCTTAAGCCCTTTATCATAAAGCTTTTTGGCTTCCTTTAAAAGGCCTTCCTCCATCATAAGATCGACTCTTTGATTAATTCTTTTATACAATTCCTCCCGTTCCATTGAGAGCCCAATTAAAATAGGATTGTAAGGAGACTCATCTGCTTGTTTCTGTTGTAACTCGGACATGGTTAACCCAGTGTTTTCATAAACCTCTAAAGCACGGATAACCCTCCGTCGATTATTCGGGTGAATTTTTTTTGCTTGTTCCGGATCAACCTTCATAAGTTTGTTGTAAAAAGGTTCAATCCCCTTTTCATTAATGGCTGCAATCATCTTCTGTTCAAATTGATCATCCCTTTTATGAGACGAAAAATTAAAATTATATAAAGCAGATTGTATGTATAAACCTGTTCCTCCAGCTAAAATAGGAAGGAGTCCACGTTCATGGATAGTATCAATATAATATTGTACATGCTCCTGAAAATCGGCAACCGAAAAATCTTCATACGGATCCCTGATATCAATCATATAATGAGGAATTCCCTGTCTTTCTTCTTCGGTTACTTTTGCTGTTCCGATATCTAAACCTTTATAAATCTGCATAGAATCTCCGCTGATTATTTCTCCTTTAAACCGCTTAGCCAATTCTACACTGAGCTTCGTCTTTCCAACGGCAGTAGGTCCGACTACAGCAACGACATTTGTTTTCATTTCGCAGACCTCCAGATGCCTAAACAAGCTATTACACTTACTAAAAGTACAATCACTTGTTTCTCATATTATACACGATGTGGATCTATATGCAAAATTTTACAAAAGAGATTTTTAACGTGTAAAAACCAATCAAAAGAGAGATACCTGAACGTATCTGCTCATTTTGGTTGGGTAAGTATAAAAGGATTCATTACATAACACGTTTAAACATTTTCTCAAGTTCATATTCAGAGAAAAAGATAATTATAGGGCGACCATGAGGACATGTGAAAGGATCCTGACACTGGCGTAAATCTTCCAGCAGTCGGAACATGTCATCATAATTAAGATGATGATTAGCTTTAATCGATCGTTTACACGACATTAAAATAGCGGCATCCTCACGTAATTGTTTAATATCTACCTTTTGATTTTCCAGCACTTGATCGACCATATCCCGAATCGTCTCCTCTTCTTCTCCTTTTGGCAGCCACTGAGGATGGGACCGAATAATGAAGGTATGCTCTCCAAATGGCTCAAAAAAGAGTCCCACTTGCTTTAACTCCTCCTGATGAGCTTGAATAAAAATGGCTTCCTGTTTTGAGAATTCAAATGTTAACGGAACGAGCAGCTGCTGGAGCTCTTCTGTAACTATGCCCACCTTTTCACGATAAAACTCATATTTGATGCGTTCCTGAGCAGCATGCTGATCAATTAAATACAAGCCTTGATCGTTTTGTGCTATGATATAGGTTCCGTGAGCCTGTCCAACAGGGTATAACACAGGTACACGTTCTTTTTCATCCTTCTGTGTTTCAGGAACATAATCGTCTTCCAAGTTTTCTTCGGAAGCTGAATACCATGACTCCTGAACGGAAGGAGACTCAGTGTCATCCATAGAATAATCCGTTTCAGAAAAATCTTTCTGTCTCTCAGGAAATTCTTCTGTTTTTGTCAGTAAATCATTCCAGGGAATATCCGGGGCTGTTGATTCCTTGGAACGCTGATTATCAAAGGTGAAATAGCTTTGCTCCGTCTGGTCCTTTTGTGATTGTTTTGGTACTGGTTCAGGTATTAACGTTTCCTGTTTAAACACATCTTTTATTGCTGTTTCAATAGCCGAAAACAATTCCTTTTCCTTACTAAATCTTACTTCTAATTTACTTGGATGGACATTGACATCCACCAGATAAGGGTCCATGTCAATATTAATGACGACAAGCGGATAACGGCCTATCGGTAGCAACGTATGATATCCCTTTAGTATGGCTTTATTAATCATAGGATTTCGAATAAAACGTCCGTTAATTATACTGGAAATATAATTGCGATTTGCTCTTGTTATTTCAGGACGAGCTGCATAGCCGGTTATTTTGAAATCCAGGGTTTCATGTTTGATCGGCAGCATTTTTTTAGCCGTTTGCATCCCGTAGATTTGACCAATAACCTGGCGCTGGTCTCCTCTCCCGGAAGTGTAAAATAAACGTTTCTGATTGTGAATACACTCAAAACGAATATGGGGATAGGATAAAGCGATTCGATTTAGTACATCTGTAATATGCCCTAGTTCTGTATGAATAGTTTTCATATATTTTAAGCGAGCTGGTGTATTAAAGAAAATATCTTTAACAAGGATATCTGTCCCTTTTCTAGCATCGCTCTTTTCACGAGAGATGAGTTTACCGCCTTCAATTTCTAATTGTGTACCTGCTTTTTTCCCATTTGAAGTACGGACACTTAACCGGCTCACAGCTGCAATACTGGCTAAGGCTTCCCCGCGAAATCCCAGTGAACGAACCCGGAATAAATCTCCTTCTGATGAAATTTTACTCGTTGCGTGACGAAGAAAAGCTTTTTCACAATCTTCAGCAGACATCCCATCGCCATTATCACTCACCTTTATACCGGATAAACCAGCTTCCTCAAGTTCGACCTTAATCCACGTACTATTGGCATCAATACTATTTTCAACCAGTTCCTTAATAACGGATGCTGGTCTTTCTACTACCTCACCAGCTGCTATTTTGTTAGCAAGCTGATCAGGCATTAGCTGGATATTGCCCAATCCCATTACCTCCCTTCTTCTACTTTAATTTCTGTTGAATAGAGAATAAGGTGTTCATCGCTTCCATTGGTGTCATATTCATTAGATTTATGCCTTTTAATTCATCCATAATTGCTTTCTCTTTACTAGAAACATCATTTTTCTGCTTAGTTTCTCCTTTTTTCTCAGAAACTTCCTCTGCAGCAAAGAAGTTTAGCTGTTCTTCCTCTTTCGTTGATGCTTTTTGCTGATATACTGGTTGTTCAAAATGTTTTAAAATCTCATAAGCCCGTTCAATTAAACCTGAAGGTAGCTCGGCCAGTTTAGCTACATGAATTCCGTAGCTTTCATCTGCAGCACCATCCTGTATTTTATGAAGAAAAACGACATTTCCATCATGCTCTTCTGCTTTTACATGCACATTACTTAACCTTTTCAATGAATCGCTTAAAGAGGTTAACTCGTGATAATGGGTTGAAAATAATGTTTTGGCATGAATATGATTATGAATATATTCCACAATTGCCTGAGCGAGGGACATTCCATCGTATGTGCTTGTCCCTCGTCCAATCTCATCGAGTAATATTAAACTATTTTCTGTTGCTTTCGTTAGCGCATGCTTTGCTTCCAGCATTTCGACCATGAATGTACTTTGACCTGCCACCAGGTCGTCAGCTGCACCTATTCTAGTGAAAATCTGATCAAAGACAGGAATTTCAGCATAATCAGCAGGAACAAAACAGCCTACCTGTCCCATAATAACAATTAGAGCAAGCTGACGCATGTATGTGCTTTTACCAGCCATATTCGGGCCTGTAATTAAAAGGATGTCGCGCTCTTCATCCATCCGCACGTCATTGGGAACAAAATGATCATCATTCATGACCTGTTCAACTACTGGATGACGTCCGTTTTCAATATGAAGTCTATGTCCATTGGTAAACGAAGGTTTGATATAGCGATTTTCATCACTTACTACAGCAAAGCTTTGTAACACATCCAATTGACTCATTTGATCTGCCAGCTGTTGTAACTGAGGGATATATGATTTTACCTGCTCTCGAATATCTATGAAAATCTCATATTCAAGTTCAACACTTTTTTCTTCTGATTCCAAAATCAAGGATTCTTTTTCCTTTAATTCAGGTGTAATATAGCGCTCTGCATTACTTAACGTCTGCTTCCTCTCATAACGACCTTCAGGAATGAGATGAAGATTGGCTTTGGTCACTTCAATATAATATCCAAATACTTTATTGTAGCCGACCTTTAATGACTTAATGCCCGTTTCTTCTCTTTCCTTCTGTTCAAGCTCAGCAATCCACTGCTTACCATTTCTTGATGCATCACGATATTGATCTAACAGCTCATGATAGCCATCCTTAATAATATCTCCCTCTTTAATAGAGAGGGGTGGTGTTTCTGCTATACTACGCTCCAGTAAATTTTTTAAAGGATCAAGCGGATTAATCGAATCGGCCAGTTCAGCAAGTTCCTCCTGCCGAAATTCTTTTAGAACCTGAACAATTTCAGGTGTCTGTATAAGAGATTTCTTTAACTGAATTAAATCCCGTGCATTGACATTTCCGTAGGCCACTCTACCAGACAAGCGTTCTAAGTCATAAACCTCTTTCAAAGCGTCTCGTAGTGTTTCCCGTTCAAAATATTGCTCAAGCAGCCCTTCTACCTGTGATTGGCGTTTGGTAATTTCCTTCGTCGATAATAAAGGACGATCAATCCACTTTTTCATCATTCTTGCACCCATAGCCGTTACCGTTTTATCTAATACCCATAGCAGAGAACCTTCCTTACCTTTTTTACGGATGGTTTCGGTCAGCTCCAGGTTACGCTTTGAATACATATCCAGTTTCATATATTGACTGAGTTCAACGTATTGTACAGGCTGCAAATGGGTCATGGCCCGTTTTTGAGTACGAGCTAAATATTGAAACAACCGTCCAAATCCCATCACTAAATCCTGCTGGTTTAAATGACGAACTAAATCAAAATTTTCTTCCGGGATATCTACTCTATCTTCCTTTGAGATGGTTACATTTAATCGCTGCGTTAGCGTTTCTGTCCATTTTTCATTAAAATCCGGTGGTATGACAATTTCCTTCACGGGCCGATTAAAAAATTCGCTTAGCACAGATTCGAAGCCATCAAGTATAAAAGAAACGCTATTTTCACCAGTAGAAAGATCATTATAAGCAATTACAAATTGCTCGTTGCCAATTGGAGTAAGTGAAGCTATAAAGTTATTTTCCTTTTCATCTAACAAATCTCCTTCCATCACAGTACCAGGAGTAATAACTTGGATAACTTCTCTTCGAACAACACCTTTTGCCTGCTTTGGATCTTCAACTTGTTCACAGATTGCCACTTTATAGCCTTTTTCTATCAGGTTTTTAATATAATTGGCAGAGGAATGATAAGGAATTCCACACATCGGAATTCGTTCCTCTCCCCCGTCTCTACTCGTCAAAGTGATTTCCAGTTCTTTGGAGGCTAATAAAGCATCATCAAAAAACATTTCATAGAAGTCACCTAAACGAAAAAATAGAAATGTATCTTTATATTGTTCTTTAATATTTAAATATTGCTGGATCATTGGCGTATAGTGAGCCATTATACTTCCCCCACATTTATGCTTGCGTTTAATCTATTTCTACATCTATTTATTATAGCATATCTATTCGTATTCTTTAGAGACTCAAGCAAAAAGAAATAATGATTTATACAAAAGGCTGTTTTCTAACAGATTGTTGCAGAACAACATACACTGCGAAAACAGCCAAAAAGAAAAACCCGGCTTTTGTAGAGCCAGGTAAATAAGGGAATGATTAATCATTTTTACTTGTATGGGACGATGAAACATCAGGATCTACGTCAGCAAGTTCAGCTTCTAATTCATCATATTCAAAATCATCATGATCTACATAACCATGTGGGTCCAGTTTAACGACCACTTTGGTTTCTCCGATAACTTCAACAACAAATTCTCTTTCTACTTCTACAATAATTCGATTGCCCTCTTCATTAATTGTACATTCTAAGCAGTTTGGCTGCTGTGTTGCACGTGCAATAACCTCTAAATCATCTGAAATACTGTTTTCATCTTTAATAACAAGAGGAATGCGATCGGTATAATTTATACGGTCACTAACCACTTCGGTTTTTGTATTATTATTATAGGAATACCAAACATTCGCTTCGTAGCTTCCAGAAACTTCAACAAAATCCCCTTTTTTCCTTGCTTTATATTGATGGTTTATAACCCAGCAACCTAAGATGCTTGATGGACTGTGGTGCGGTGTTATTGTATGTGTTGCTTCTTTGAATTTCTTGCCTTTCCCAATCACTGCTTTCGTAATAATCTGGCGTGTTTCTTTATCAACCATTGACATGTACGTTTACCCTCCTTCAATTTGATTCCATGACATTTTATTCAAGGCATCCGCCCGAAGTGCATCAATCTTGAATAAATCATTTTTTAATAACTAGTTATCTGTCTACTAAAGCTTATGCAGATATGGGTGATTGTGTGTATAAAGAAAAGGAAGGTGACATAAGCCAAATTCAAACGAATCAATCATCATTTTCCGGAAATCATTACTGAATACCATAATAAAGCTGAAATCACATTTATTTCTGCCAGTAAGAAAGCTTTTTATGCCTGCTTTGAAATTTTTTGATCCTGATTTCAAAATTTTAAAACCTCTTTTTAAGAAGATTAAGCGAATAGTTCTATCATGAAAATTATAAGTTAATTCAGCATCATTTCCCTTTTTATCCTTCTTAAACTATAAATATGCCGATGGTTAAAGTTTCGCCAGCCGTATCTATATAAATGTAAAACAACAAAATTTAAACCGCTAAAATAGAATAAAAACGGGGAACAACATCCTTTTATCATTAAAAAAAGCCAGCAATAAGGCTGACTTTTTTAATGATGGTGGCTTAAGCTATTTTCTTGTTGGGCTTTGGTTTGACCACTTAGAACATTTCCACCTGTGGACCGGACAATTTCATTCGTCACTTCACGAGCAATGGTACCTGTAATCATTTGCAGTATATCATTCACTACAACCTGGATTTCTTTAAATTCAGCTACAACCGGAATTTCATCTAACTCATTCTGAAGACGTTCTAATTCTTTTTCAGCTTTCTGTTGAGCTTCCTTTTTGCCATAATGTTGAAGATTTACGGCTTGCTTTTGCATCGCTTTAATTCTTCTAATTAAATCCTGTACTTTTTGATTTTCATTCAGTTTGGCTTCAATTTTCTTAAAACGATCAATTTCTTCAATATTCGCCAGCATATTGGCAAGCTTATTTGCTTCTTCTACAACTTCTTTACGTGTATATTCTGCCATATTATTTCACCTCTACAGCTTCCTCTATCATTTCTCCATCAAGAGTCCAGCTTTTTGTATTTGTAATTTTCACTTTTACAATCTGGCCAATTGCTGATTTAGGTCCTTCGAAATTCACAAGTTTACTTTCAGGAGTGTATCCAGCCAACACATCCGGGTTGTTTTTGCTTTCTCCCTCTACAAGAACATCAACAATTTTATCCTGATACTTTTTCAATGCTTCACGAGAATATTTATTGACCCGTTCATTCAATCGATATAGACGTTTCTTTTTCACATCCATCGGTACATTATCTTCTTTTTTAGCAGCAGGAGTACCTTCACGTGGTGAGTAAATAAATGTATAAGCCCCTTCAAAACCAACTTCTTCATAAAGAGTCATAGTCTCTTCAAACTGTTCTTCGGTTTCATTCGGGAAACCAACAATAATATCAGTTGTTAAGGCTGCGTGTGGAATCGCTTCTTTAATTTTACGAACCAGTTCCAGATAGCTTTCTCTCGTATATTTACGATTCATTCTTTTCAGTACTTCAGAGCTTCCGGATTGTACCGGTAAATGAATGTAAGGCATGAGGTTACCTCCTTTAGCGAGTACCTCGATTAAACGATCATCAAAATCTCTAGGGTGTGATGTGGTAAAACGAACCCGCGGGATGTCGATTTTTCGAATTTCATCCATCAAATCCCCTAATCCATACTCCAAGTCTTGTAAGTCTTTTCCATATGCATTAACGTTTTGACCTAATAATGTAACTTCCTTATAGCCCTGTGCAGCCAGGTGTCTAATTTCCTGGATGATATCTTCAGGTCTTCTGGAACGTTCTTTACCACGGGTCATGGGTACAATACAGTACGTACAAAATTTGTCACAGCCATACATGATATTAACCCATGCTTTTGTTTTTCCATTTCGGGCCTTTGGAAGATTTTCGATGACATCTCCCTCTTTCGACCAGACTTCCACTACCATTTCCTTACCAAAAATGGCCTCTTGAATAAGTTGAGGAAGACGATGAATATTGTGAGTACCAAAGATTAAATCAACATGCTGATGCTTTTCTAAAATCTTATTGACAACGGATTCCTCCTGGGACATACAACCGCATACACCTAAAATCAGGTCTGGTCGATTCTGTTTAAGTGGTTTTAAATGTCCTAGCTCACCAAACACCTTGTTTTCCGCATTTTCGCGGATAGCACATGTATTCAATAAAATAATATCTGCATCATTGGCGTCACTTGTTGATTCAAAGCCTAAGTCAGTTAAAATACCTGCCATAACCTCAGTATCATGCTCATTCATTTGACAGCCATAGGTTCGTATTAAGTATTTTTTACCCTTCCCGATGTTCTGAAGTTCTTCAGGGATGGTAAAATCTTCATGATATTTTACATCTTGCTTTCCACGTTTTCTTGCTTTGTTTAAATTTGGAGTTTCGTATGTAGTTTGGAAATATTTTACAAAATCATCAGAATTCTTTTTCTTTAAGCGCTCAAGATTATCCTGGTCGGATTTTACGTCCGCTGGATTTCCTTGACGTATTTGCGACATTTCTTTACGCTGTTGCTCGTTCATTTCAAAACTCCTTTCCATAAACCTTCTAACTGTATTATTATATCAGCCCAATGATAAAAATGAAAATGTTGTTTTGTCTATCTATTCATACTTTTTAGCAGAATCTTATAAGTATCCGTTTTTTACTCTTCCTTATAATGAATAGTACAGGTCTCATCTTTACATTTACCTACTGGAACAATCTCCCGTTTAGATGCAATATAGTCATATACTTTTTGTCCTAATCCAAGTACAATGGACATATAAAGTAAAGGGACAAAGATTTTGTATTTAGGAAGGCGTTTGGCAATTTCTAAAATCGTATGGATTCCCGAAAATGCTTTACCATCCGATTTTCGAACGCTGTAAATACGCTCCTCTACATTTTTTCCACTCAAGTCATAATGTTTATATATCACTGGATCACGAATGGATAAAAGCTTAATTTGATGTTGTTTATCGTTTTTTTCAATCTTTGTTTTGGCCTTTAGACAGATTGGGCACCAACCATCATAAAATACGATTAAGTCTTGATGGACCTTTTGCAAATCATACGCCTCCTCTATTAAGTCTATACCTGAACATGAAAGGAGTCTTTGTGTGTGAATGTATTAATAGCTGGTGGAACAGGATTTATTGGTCACCATCTTGTGCAATCCATGATTCAACAGGAACACCATATTTATATCCTCACAAGATCATACGGTAAGAGGGAAAAATCTCCTTTCCTTCACTATATCACATGGTTTACCCAGGATGAACATACATTGCCTAACCTTCCTCAAATAGATGTGATTATCAATCTAGCTGGTGAACCAATTAATAAAGGAAGGTGGACTTCGAATAAGAAGAAAAAGATTTATGAGAGCAGAAAGCAAACTACACGTAAAATGATTCGGATTATGAAGGAACTTGAAACAAAACCCAAAGTATTTATCAATGCTTCTGCTATAGGGATTTATGGCTATTCTTATCATAAAGAATTTACTGAAGAATCAGATTCGCTTCAAAATGGTTTTCCTGCCAGAGTTTGCAGGATGTGGGAACAGGAGGCAAGCCAGGCTGAACAATTAGGAATTCGAACAGTTATAGCGAGGCTGGGTATCGTATTGGGGGATGATGGAGGGGCGCTTCCGCGTATGATGATGCCCTATCATTTATTTGCAGGTGGCAAAGTGGCCTCTGGTGAACAATGGGTGTCATGGATACATATGAATGATCTAGTACGCCTGTTTCATTACATTATTCAGCAGGAAACCATTAAGGGACCAATAAACATTACAGCTCCCCACCCTGTTCAAATGAATGAATTAGGGAAACGTATTGGTCAGGCATTACGAAGACCACATTGGTTCCCAGCCCCAGCTTGGATGTTAAAAATGGTTTTTGGTGAAATGAGTGAATTTCTGACAGAAGGACAAAAGGTAGTTCCGAAAAAAGCGTTAATGTATGGATTTGAGTATCGATATTCAACATGTAAACAAGCCCTCCAACAGATTTTAGCCACCAAAGAAGGTTGACTTCAAAGGGAAGCCAACCTTCTTTTACAGTTCCTGAATTTTGTCGGAAAACCGAAAATATTTATCTTTTTGCTCACATTATGCGCTTTCCCCGGAAATATGAATCAATTCCGATTAATCAAAAGTTCTTTAGATAAATTGCTGAACGAGTTCATTAAACTTTTCACGATCCATATTCAATTCGGCATCCTTAAGCGGTTCCTCTTTATAGCCTTTCACCATTTCCTGATACGATTTTCTCACTGTATCCTGATAGATTAAACCGGTAACAAGACTATCATGCTCCATTAGTGTTTTCATAGCCATCCCCCGATCACTTGGGTCGTAATCTTCAATAGAAGAAAGCTTTACCAGATTTTCTTTAAACCAATCATAGGTGTTAACTTTATTATAAGTTACACATGGGCTAAATACATTAATAAGCGAAAATCCCTTGTGTTTTACTCCTTGTTCGATAATAGATGTTAAATCTTTTATATCACTGGAAAAGCTTTGCGCTACAAATGTGGCACCAGAGGACAGTGCCATTTCCATTAAATTTACAGAAGGTTCAATGGAGCCTTCTGGAGTACTTTTTGTTACAAAGCCAGACTCACTACGAGGGGATGTTTGACCTTTGGTTAATCCATAAATTTGATTGTCCATAATAATATATGTGATATCAATGTTCCTTCTAATGGCATGAATAGTATGCCCCATCCCAATCGCAAGACCATCTCCATCACCCCCGGCAGCAATGACCGTTAAATCCTTGTTAGCCATTTTAACCCCTTGTGCGATGGGCAGCACCCTCCCATGTGTACCATGAAACCCATAGGCATTTACATAACCAGAGATTCTACCTGAACACCCAATTCCTGAAATTAAGGCCAAATCATCCGGTTCTAATCCTAAGCTGGCACACGCTCGTTGTATGGATGCCTGTACAGAAAAGTCACCACAACCTGGACACCAATTCGGCTTCACATTATTTCGAAAGTCCTTAACCGTTGCCATAAACAACCACCTCCTGCATACATTTTTCATAAATTTCACCAGGCAAAAACGGTGTACCATCGTATTTTAAAATGCTCGAGATTTTGTCACCATAACCTGCGTTCATCTTTATAATATTGGCTAACTGGGCTGTAGCATTATGTTCAACAACTATTACCTGTTTTGCCTCCTCAATTAGTGGTTTTACTTCTTCAGTCGGGAATGGATGGATCAATCTTATCTGGGCGTGATTGACTTTTAATCCTTCTTGTTCTAATCGTTCTATTGTTTCTTCTATAGCCCCTCTGGTAGATACATATCCAACGAATAAGAGGTCAGGATTTTTATGTTGTAAGTTGAGAGCAACGGGTGAAGGGAATTTATTTGGCAGGTCTTGTAATTTGCGAAGTCTTTTTTCCATTTGCTTTTTACGGTTTGGAGCTTTTTCTGATGGTTTACCTGTTTCATCATGTTCAACACCGGTAACATGAAAAATACCATTTTTGGTTCCAGGTACTAATCGTGGAGAAATGCCTGAATCGGTAATTTTATAACGTTTAAAATATTCACCTTTTTTAAGTTCTGGTAAATCGGGTTCGAGATTAAGATCACCCCTTCTAATTTCAATTTGATCGTAATCAAGGGTATCAATGGTTTGTTTTCCTAAAGATAATTGCAAATCAGACAATAAAATAACCGGACATTGATATTCTTCCGCCAGATTTAAGGCTTCCACGGCATCATAAAATCCTTCTTCAACTGTACTAGGTGCTATGACAATTTTTGGTATTTCTCCGTGGGTCCCATAAATCATTGCCATTAAGTCTGATTGCTCCTGCTTCGTTGGAAGTCCTGTACTCGGGCCACCACGCTGGGTATCGATAACCACAAGGGGCGTTTCCGTCATGCCGGCTAAGCCGATGGATTCCATCATTAATGAAAGTCCTGGACCTGCAGAAGCAGTAACAGCCCTTACTCCCGCATAATTAGACCCAATCGCCATAGTCGCTGCTGCCATCTCGTCTTCTGTTTGAATGACTGTACCTCCATAATCGGGTAAATGTTTAATCATAAATTCCATAATCTCAGAGGCTGGAGTAATAGGATAGGCAGCCATAAATCGGCATCCACCGGCTAATAGACCAAGTGAAATAGCGTCATTTCCAATCAGAAACATTCGTTTTCTTCCGTCTGCAGGCATTAGTTTTAATTTCGAAGGCTGTCCTTGTGATTGAGATTGAACAAATGCCGCTCCTTTCTCAATCGCTTTCATATTATTTTCAACTACTTTATCCCCTTTTCTTCCAAAGGTTTGACTGACAATTGTATAATATTCTTTTGCGTCCAAATCTAAAATGGCGCCGGATGCTCCTATTGCAACCATGTTTTTCATTAATGAACTTCCTAATTCTCTTGCTATTTCTGTAAAAGGTACTGCATACAAGGTAGCATTCGAGCCTTCTGGTATGACCGGTTTAAACTTCGCATCTGCAATGACAATACCATCATCATGAAGCTCATCAAAATTCACATCAATTGTTTCTTGATCAAAAGCCACTAAGATATCTAAATCATCTTGCAATGAACGAACAGGACGTGTCGAAACTCTTATTTTATTATTTGTATGCCCCCCTTTAATACGTGATGAAAAATGTCTGTAACCATAAAGATAGTAACCTAAGTGATTCATGGCTGCTGCAAAAATTTCGCCAGTGCTTTCAATTCCTTCCCCCTGCTGCCCTCCTACTTTCCATGAAAGTTGGCTAATCATTGAATAAGACACCCCCTTAATTAATTTCAGAAGGAACACCCCATTCTTCCTATTACATGAATAAACGGGATGCTCCGATGGAAGTAATAAATGAGAATATAATAGAATAAGCTATAAGGCTTATTACAAACTATTTTGGTAATACTTTAAGAAAATTTTCATGACTAATCTTTTGGACAAAGTCTGCAGAGAATCTTCCTTTTAATTCCTGAATAAAAGAATTATAGTCTGAATAATTTTCCAGTCCTTCTACAATTCCATCTGTACCATCAAAGTCAGACCCCAGACCAACAATATTTTCGCCACCTAAAGTTAGTATTTTTTCAATATGGTCAATAACATCCTTCGTTGTGGCCTGATTCGCTCCTGTTAAAAATTCTGGAACAAACGTCACACCCATAAAAGCATTTCTGGAAATTAATGCTTTAATTTGTTTGTTATCGAGATTTCTTCGGTGTGCACAAACTTTGAAGCTGTTTGAGTGACTGGCAATGGGATAGTAAGCCTCATCCATAACCTCCCAGAAACCTTTATAGGATAAATGCGAAACATCAGTTAATACTTCATATGTATTCAATACATCCACAACTTGTTTTCCGAACTTTGATAAACCTGCTCCTCTCACTTCTCCAATTCCATCACTAACTGCATTTCCATTATTCCAGGTAAGTCCTGCAGCTTTAACCCCCAAGTGGAGTAATGTTTTTAATTTGATGATGTCGTGACCAATAGGATGTAATCCCTCTAAAGTAAGCATTGCTCCTTTCTCGTCATCTTTCAAATTATCAATATCTTCTCGGGACTTTACCATTTTAATGTTAGGATAGGGCTTAAGAATTTTTTCATAAAATATATCTACCATTTTAAGTGCACTATGAAATTGTAAATCTTCAGGTACATCAGGAGGTACAAAAATAGCAAAGCATTGAACCTTTACATCATTATTTATCCATCTATTATAATTCACTCTTAACTCTTCCTGATCGTTAAACGACCATTCGGGATTTTTCCATAATTGATATAATACATCGCAATGTCCATCGATAACCATGTTGATTCCCCCTATGATGAGTTAGATTAACAGTCTTTTAAAATAAAAACCTGTTTGCCCGCTTAGCAAACAGGTTCATACTACATTTATCTTGGTTCAACAATCAACTTGATAGCCGTACGTTCCTCATTATCAATCATAATGTCTGTAAAGGCTGGAATACAAATGAGGTCTACACCACTAGGAGCAACAAAACCTCTTGCAATTGCTACCGCTTTAACTGCTTGGTTTAACGCACCTGCTCCAATTGCTTGAATTTCCGCGGACCCACGCTCGCGTAAAACGTTTGCAAGAGCACCTGCTACAGAGTTAGGATTTGATTTTGCTGAAACTTTTAATATTTCCATTACTAGTTCCTCCTTTTTTTACTATAATTCTTCCATAATTACTATATTCACTATTTTTTTAGATATTCCTTTTTATTATGAAGGATTTTTCTGAAAAATTCAAATTTTGACCTAAATAATGGGAGCGTTTCCATTTTGTTGAGAGGAAAGGATAAAGCCCCTTCACCTCTTACTAAGAATATAGCGAAAGCATGTTTATCTAATGGAAAAAAGGATGGTCATCATTGATGAGAATACGTTCTATTCGTTTAGCTATCCCATTTTCCTTATTTAATTCAATCAATACACCACTTAGTTGATTTCTTCCATCTGAAGCAACTTCAAAGCGTACGGGTAATGCTGTGTGAAATCTTCTAAGAACACTATCTTTTTCCATTCCCAATATCCCGTCATAAGGACCAGTCATCCCAACATCTGTGATATAGGCTGTTCCATTGGGTAAAATGCGATTGTCCGCTGTTTGCACATGTGTATGTGTCCCAACAACTCCACCTACTTTACCATCTAAAAACCAGCCGATTGCCTGTTTTTCGCTAGTAGCTTCTGCATGGAAATCTACAAAAATATAAGGAGTTCGTTTTTTCGCTTCGTTAACAAGCTCATCTACTACTCGAAAAGGATCCTCAATAGGAGGTAAAAACGTCCTTCCTTGTGCATTAATCACAGCTAATTCTTTTTGACCGAATTTATAGAACGTTAACCCTTTACCTGGTGTATCCGGAGGAAAATTAGCCGGTCGAATCATGTCATCAACATCATCGATAAATTCAAATATTTCTTTTTTATCCCAGGCGTGATTGCCAAGTGTGATGACATTGGCCCCCCATTCTTTTATTTGTCGGTAAATTTTTTCCGTTATTCCTTTTCCGTGTGCTGCATTTTCACCATTTACTACTGTTACATCAGGATTATATCGCCTTTTAAGGTGTGGTAAGTTTTCCTTTAGCATATCTCTTCCTGGTGACCCCACTACGTCTCCGATGAATAAAATTTTCATGTCGCAATCCTTTCTAAACTATTATGTAGTAATTATACGTTTAGTTTTACATATTAGGTATTTCTTGTCAAAACCCAAAACCTTCTGAACTGGAACTGTACAAATCAGTTCCTTTACTATAGTAGTTACTGCCGGATGCTAAATTAAGAGTATTTATCATGTAGACAAAAAAGAAAGCGACCCTTTAAGGATCGCTTATTTGGCATATTCAACTGCCCTTGTTTCCCGAATCACAGTAACTTTAATGTGACCTGGATAATCTAATTCGTCTTCAATTTTCTTACGGATATCTCTAGCAAGAATTAAGGATTCATCATCTCCAATTGAATCAGGACGAACCATTATTCTAATCTCCCGTCCAGCTTGAATAGCATAGGACTTTTCAACACCTTCATATGAATCAGATATTTCTTCTAATTTTTCAAGACGTTTAATATAGTTTTCCAACGTCTCGCTTCGTGCACCTGGGCGTGCAGCAGAAAGTGCATCTGCAGCAGCTACAAGGATGGATATAATTGATGTTGGTTCCTCATCACCATGGTGTGAAGCAATAGAATTTATAACCACCTCATGCTCTTTATATTTCTGAGCAAGCTCTTTTCCAATCTCTACGTGGCTACCCTCTACTTCATGGTCAATGGCTTTACCAATATCATGCATTAATCCAGCGCGACGTGCTAATCGTTCGTCTTCACCTAATTCTGCAGCTAACAAGCCAGCTAAATACGCGACTTCCATTGAATGTTTCAACACATTTTGACCATAGCTTGTACGATATTTTAGTCGACCTAAAATTTTGACTAAGTCTGGATGTAAACCATGTACGCCAATTTCAAAGGTTGTCTCTTCTCCAACTTCGCGAATATATTCATCAATTTCACGACGAGATTTTTCGACCATCTCTTCTATACGAGCCGGATGGATACGTCCATCCTGTACTAATTTTTCAAGTGCTAAGCGTGCTGTTTCTCTTCTAATGGGATCAAATCCAGAAAGAATCACAGCCTCTGGTGTATCATCAATAATTAAATCAATACCTGTTAATGTTTCTAAAGCTCGAATATTTCGTCCTTCTCTTCCGATGATTCGGCCTTTCATTTCATCGTTTGGTAAATTCACGACTGAAACCGTTGTTTCGGCGACATGATCTGCTGCACATCGTTGCATGGCCAGCGATAAGACTTTTTTAGCTTTCTTATCCGCTTCTTCTTTGGCACGATTTTCAGCATCTTTTATCATAATAGCCGTTTCGTGTTTAATTTCTTTTTCCACACGCTCTAAAATAATTTGTTTAGCCTGATCAGTTGTGTATCCAGAAACGCGTTCAAGCTCAGCTTGCTGTTCATTCATCAACTCTTCCACTTTGCTTTCCATTTCTTCAATTTGTTGTTGTTTTTCAGCAAGTGATTCATCTTTACGTTCTAACATGAGCTCGCGCTTATCCAGAGATTCAGATTTTCGATCCAAGTTTTCCTCTCGTTGTAATAAACGATTCTCCTGGTTTTTCACTTCCATTTGTCGTTCACGAAGTTCGTTCTCTGTTTCTTGACGTAATCGATGATTTTCATCTTTCGCTTCTAAAAGCGCCTCACGTTTTGCAGATTCAGCATTCCTCCGACCTTCTTCGACAATTTGTTTTGCCAAGTCCTCAGCGCTCGAAATTTTCGCCTCTGAAATAGACTTGCGAATTAAATAACCAACAACAATACCGACAACTAGGGCTAGCAAAGCGGAGATGATTATGGTGACAACTGTTTCCATTTTGTTCACCTCCTCTTGCTGTAATGCTCGTACTATTTCAAGTCGGCATGTACAAAATTTCAAATTTTAAGTCAGCATTTCAAAAATTTGTTGAAATATAAAAATAAAATTATACATGTTAATTTTAAGCGTGCCCCATTTCATTGTCAAGGTCAGGCTCTATAAGATAGAGAAATATTATCCATTTCATTGATCAAAACAGTCAAAAATGCTGTCCTTCTTAAGGACAGCATTTGCTTATTAATCCCTATTAAACGTCTAACATTTCCTGCGCTGCATCATTTGAGGTTTCTTCACCCTCATCTTCATTTCCCTCGTCAAGATTGTGATGTTTTCGAATTGCGTTTTTTACCTCTTCAGCAATATCTTCATTTTCACGCAAAAATTTCTTCGCATTTTCTCTGCCTTGCCCCATCTTTTCATTGTTATAAGAGTACCATGCACCACTCTTTTGAATAATATCTAAAGAAGCTCCTATATCGAGCAATTCTCCTTCTTTAGATATTCCTTCTCCATACATAATATCAACTTCAGCCGTTTTGAATGGCGGGGCCACCTTGTTTTTCACCACTTTAATTTTGGTTTTATTCCCTACCATGTCATTTCCTTGCTTAAGTGTTTCTGCTCTTCTTACTTCCAAACGAACGGAAGAATAGAACTTTAAGGCACGGCCACCTGGAGTTGTCTCAGGATTTCCAAACATAACGCCAACTTTTTCACGAATCTGGTTAATAAAAATGGCTGTTGTTTTCGATTTATTAATGGCGCCAGATAATTTACGCAAGGCTTGAGACATGAGTCGCGCCTGTAAACCGACATGGGAGTCCCCCATTTCACCTTCAATTTCAGCTTTAGGTACTAGTGCTGCAACAGAGTCAACAACAACCATATCAATCGCACCACTCCGAACAAGAGCTTCGGCAATCTCCAATGCCTGTTCACCAGTATCTGGCTGTGATAATAGTAATTCTTCTATGTTTACTCCCAATTTTCTTGCATATACAGGATCTAATGCATGCTCTGCATCAATAAAAGCCGCTTGACCGCCATTTCGCTGTGCCTCTGCAATGGCGTGTAAAGCTACTGTTGTTTTACCAGAGGATTCCGGACCATAAATTTCAACCACACGGCCCCGTGGATAACCTCCAACACCTAATGCAACATCCAGTGTAATGGAACCACTTGAAACGGTTGATACTTTTTGCCCCTCTTGTTCTCCCAGTTTCATAATGGAGCCTTTTCCAAATTGCTTTTCTATTTGTTTTAACGCCATATCAAGCGCCTGCTTACGTTCGCTCACAGTTTTTCCTCCTTTAACAATCTATCATCGTTACTTCTATCATAACCTTTTTTCATTCATTTGCCAACAGAAATGCGAATAAATGTTCTGTTAATTTCATGAAAATAACATAGCTGAAAAATGAAGTTTAATGACAAAACTTTAGAAAAATGATTACCATGTACCAGAATAAACATGATTTTTATATTATTTTTGCAATACGTCCTTAAGCGTATTAAATAATAATTCCATTCCTTTTTTTACAGTACGATTACGAATGTTCTCTCTGCTCCCGCTAAATTGAAAGGCTTTTACAACGGTATCCTGATTCCCGATTTTAAGTCCTATATAAACTGACCCAACTGGTTTTCCCTCACTGGCATTCGGGCCAGCATTACCTGTAAAACTAATACTAATCACTGACTGCATTTGCTTTTGAACTTGTTCGGCCATCTCCCTGGCACATTGTTCACTTACTGTCCCCTTTTCTTCAATAAGGGATTTAGGGATATGGAGTACATTTTCTTTCGCTTGTGTCTGATAGCTAACGACTGATCCTGCTATAACCGCTGAAGCACCTGGAACTGATATGAATTGATCAATAAAACGACCACCTGTTAAACTTTCTGCTGAAGCAAGGGTATATGAGTTTTCTTTAAGGATTTCTAAAATTTTCTGCTGCAGCGATTCATCATCTTTTCCATAATAGTAATCGCCTATTCTCATCATCAACTGCTCTTGCAGAGATGATATAGCGGTTAAGGCCTCTTCATTTGTTTTAGCTTTAGCTGTTAACCGAAGTGTAACTTCCCCTTCTCCTGCTAGAGGAGCAATGGTAGGATTGGTTTGTGCTTCCATTAGGTCAAAAATACGATCTTCCAGAATAGATTCTCCTATACCAATAAATTTCAGCACACGTGAAACGATTTGTTCGTTAACTGGATAGTATTCCCTCATAAAAGGAACGATACTTTCAAGAAAAATAGACTTCATTTCCCGAGGTACACCGGGAAGAAAAATCCATCCAGTTTGATTAAATTCTACAAACATGCCCGGTGCCATTCCTTCATTATTAGGGAACACTTCACCTTCTTTCAACACAAGAGCTTGTTTTTGATTATTTTCTGTCATCGGAATATCTCTTAGCTCAAAAAAAGTTTGGATTTTCGCTAATACCTGTTGATTAGTTTCAAGCTGTTGATTTAATACATCAGCTCCAGCCTCTCTCGTTAAATCATCCTCAGTTGGTCCAAGCCCCCCTGTAACAAAAACAAGATTAGATCGATTATTAGCAAGCTTCATAACGTCCTTTAAACGAGAGTAATTGTCACCAACAGTATGATGAAAATATACATTGATGCCTAAGTGAGCTAATTGTTGAGATATCCATTGTGCATTGGTATCTGCGATTTGGCCTAATAAAAGTTCTGAACCAACCGAAATAATTTCTGCATTCATTTCCTTATTCATTTAGAATCCCTCATCACGTGCCAGTTTTTCACAAAATATTCAACGCCAGAAACAACCGTAATAATCATAGCAGCATATAAAGCGATAAGGTCAAAAGGAAAACCTAAATACGAAAAAGGAAAATTGTGAAGTAATAGAGCTGAAACAGCTATTATTTGAATCCACGTTTTTAATTTTCCCATCTGACTGGCAGCCAGAACAATACCTTCTCCTGCGGCTACAAGTCTCAAACCTGTGATGGCGAACTCTCTGCTAATAATTATGATGACAATCCATGCTGGTGCTAAACCCTGTTCAATTAATAGAATAAATGCAGCAGATACAAGTAATTTGTCTGCTAACGGATCCAGGAATTTCCCTAAATTCGTAACTAAATTGTATTTTCTGGCATAATAACCATCGATCCAGTCTGTTGTTGATGCAATAATAAACAGGATTGCACTCACCAAATGGGAAACTGGTAACACACGCTCACCAATAGTAAGTTCTCCCCAATCCAGTGGAATGACAAGTAAAAGAATAAAAAACGGAATTAATAATATACGTGATAATGTAATTCGATTTGGGATATTCAATTTTAACGCCCTCCTGCTAACGAAATAAAGAGTCATCGGGAACACGATGACTCCATTTTTTATCCATCTTTTTTATTGTACCACTTTTAGTGTAATATCTTGAACAAAATTTTTAGGTTTTGTCGGGTCAAATGCATATTCTAATTTCTCTTCATTAACAGTTACATCAACAACTCCTGCCTGACCAATTCTCATCGTCACTTCTTTTTGATCAGCAAAATCAAATTCTTCTGGTGATTTGTCGGCTGTTAACATATCATCATAAATCACTTGTCCCTCTGCATTTCTTACAGTCAACCAGCTTTGGTCTGTTGCTGTTAACGTTACTTTAAATTCATCATCTTCGGGGAGTGTTACTTCATATTCAGCAGAAAGTCCGCCACTATTTGATTGATCGGCTAAATTAAGCTCAGTTTTAGATTCTTCTTGTTGACTTGCTTCATTCTCAGCATTTTCATTGCCTTCAGTATTTCCTGCATTTCCATTACCTTCATCTTTATTCTCTTCATTCGCTGTGCCTTCTGCATCAGAATTAGAATCTGATTCGTTTTCTTCTGTATTGTTGTTCTCCTGTGCTTGATTTCCACGTGTAATTTCCACCTCATCAGGATTTTCTTCATTTGGTGATTCTTCTGGTTCAATGGTCTGTTGATAAAAAAAGTAAGCAAATACCACAATAGCAACAATTAAAAGAACCGTTAAAATTTTGGGGATGACAGAAAATAACATGGAATGTTTCTCAGAAGATGGTTGTTTGCTATGCTTCTGAACTCGACTTATCCGTTCATATTCCTCCTGTTCAGAGGATGGAAGTTCTTCTTCATATTCTTCTAATAATTGATCTGCATTTAGTCCAACGGTATTGGCGTATTCACGTATAAATGCTCTAGTATAAAAAGTTCCTGGTAAAACGCTTAATTGGCCTTCCTCAATGGCTTGTAAATAGCGCGTTTGAATTTTTGTCATTTCTTGTATATTAGAAAGAGAAAGGCCTTTTTCCTCTCTAGCCTCTTTTAATCTTTGTCCTAATTCCATCTTTAACACCATCCATCCTTAAAAGTCAAACATTGAAAAACCATCATTTTGAGAAAAAGTAGGACGTTCAACACTTTCATACGTAATTTCTTCATCCTCTTCTGTTCTTAGTTCAATAATATAATCAAAATCTTGTAACGTATATTCTGTGTGCTGAACAAGAATGTCAGGATGTTCAACAACCTTTGTAGCTGACATACGCATTATCTCACGAATTAATTGCCAGTGTTTTTCACTTGCTCGTTTAGTTGATACAATACCATCTATAATAAAAAGGTTATCCTCATCATACTCATCTCTAATGAGCTGATTGCGTACCGTTTGTTTCAATAAGGTGCTAGAAACAAATAGCCATCTCTTGTTAGCACAAACACTTGCTGCTACAATTGACTCTGTTTTCCCAACTCTAGGCATTCCTCTTATCCCGATTAGTTTATGCCCTTCCTTTTTATATAATTCAGCCATGAAGTCAACAAGAAGTCCTAGTTCATCCCGAATAAAACGAAATGTTTTTTTATCATCAACATCACTATGTATGTAGCGCCCATGTCTAACAGCTAAACGATCCCGTAATTTGGGCAGTCGTAATTTTGTAACCCTAATGGTTTCCATTGTATCAAGAATGGATTTTAGACGTTTTATTTGTTCTTCATGCTTACTGAGTAGAAGCATCCCTCTACGGGAATTTTCAACACCATTAATGGTCACAATATTAATCGACAGCATGCCTAATAAAGAAGATATATCGCCTAATAAACCAGGACGGTTCGTTTGAATTTCGTACTCTAAGTACCATTCTTGTTTTTCCTCCATAGCCAAACCCCTTTATCATCAGGAATCATCAAAACCCATATTAATTACTATGATAAATGATTTTTCAATATTAGAAAAGGATATATTTCGCATAATTCTACAAATTATTAAGAAAAGCGAAGGCGACTGGTTAGATTCCACAGCATAAGCAGAATACACGCAGTGGTATGCCTTTCACCACGTAGTGAATTCTGCTTATGTCTGCTTGAATCTAGGAGCCATAGCTGGACAAAGAAAAGCGAAGGCGACTGGTTACGTCAGGCGGGATAAGCAGAATACATGGAGTTATACGGGTTTAGCTACCGAATGGCTAAATAACCGAAGACACTGTCCCGATGCCATAGTAGTTGGTTTGAAGGACATTTTCATACCATATACATTAATTTTGTCCTTCATATCCTTTATGAAGGACAATTATCATAGATTTTTCTTTATTTTGCTTTTCAAAAGCATTAGGAAGGACATTTTAGGTGAATTTTTACTTTTATTTGTTCTTCATTTCTCTCATGAAGGGGATTTCCTCTACTCCATTTACAGATATTGGCCACCATCTTCTTACGCATATCGTACGTAATGAAATTTCACGAAAATAAAACAAGAGGGTAAACTCCCTCTTGTTTTATTGCATCGTCCCATCATTTTGTACCATCTTAACCATCATGTTCGCAATTGCGTGCTTTTCATCATTAGAAGCGACATTCCATAAATCTCTAAGAATCGCTTCCTGATCATTTTTTGCGTCCACTTGGGTTGCTAAATAATCGCCAACCTCATAAGCTAGGTCACTAATTTCCTGCTGGGATAATCCTTGACCTTCTGCATTATGCATCTTGTCACCTAAAAAGTCTTTCCATGAATCAAAATTATCTAAGATGGACATGTTAGTTCCTCCTTCAAATTGGACCTTTCATGATTAGTGTGAACCGGATAAGGCTGATTATTCACAAAAGGAATGCATTTTAAGAGGAAAAGCCTCCATTAACATTAATAATTTGTCCATCTATATATTGTGCACGCTCACTCAACAAAAATTGAACAGTATTCGAAACATCCTGCGTGCTTCCAAATCTTTTTTGTGAAATTTTATCAATCAATGCATTTCGTTCTTCATCTGCTAAATGTTCATTCATTTTTGTATCAATCACACCCGGACTAACAGCATTAACACGAACGCCGCTAGCAGCAACTTCTTTTGACAGCGCCTTTACAAAACTATTTTGAGCTCCCTTAACTGTTGAATACATGACTTCATAACTCGCCCCTATATCTCCCCAGATCGAACTTATAAGCAAAATGCTGCCGCTTTTTCTTCTAATCATATCTGGAAGAAGCTGGCGAGTAATTTTCATAGGTGCCTGCACATGAAGCATCATCATTTCATCCATATCGTTATCCGTTACATCCTGAAATAGACCAAACATGGCTTTACCACTCGCGTGAACAAAGGCATCAATCTGGAAATGAAGCTTATCAAGTAACGATTGAATGCCTTCCAGCGTTGATAAGTCCGCCTGAATAAAGGAAAGAATAGATTCAACTGGTAAATTTTTTGCTTGGCTTCTTAAACGTTCCAAATTCTGATTGCAATGTAAAATCACCTGCCAGCCATTCTGGACAAGATCTTCAGCAATTTTTCCTCCAATTTCTCCACTAGCCCCTGTAATTAAACATGTTTTCATCTTTCAAAGTTCCTTTCTCTATTACTCAGGAAGGATATAACACGTACTAATGCGATCCTCACTAATCCAGCTTTGTACGATTTCTTCAAAGTCTTCTTTCGTCATAGCATGTAACGTTTCATAAAGATCAAAATAATTTAAGCCTAGCTGGTGGTAATCGATAAATTGATTAGCCGTTCCTTCTAATGAATTTAATGTTTTAAGGAGATCCCCCATTTGTTTACGCTTCATTCGGGCAAAACTTTCCTCACACCATTGTTCAGTTTTAATTTTTAACAGCATCTCCTGTAATTTTGCTGATAGTTCCTTTGGTTTTTGGGTGTTTCCGCCTACAAAGGAAAATGCAAAGTTTTCTTCAATATGAATTTCGTAATCAAAACCATCTTCAATGAGATCTTCATTATATAATTCCTCATAGTAAGGACCACTCTTGGAAAATAAAGAGTCATAAACCATTTGGGTTACTAATTTTAATTTAGGGAGGTGATCATAGGTTAACTGGGACGGGTCTTCTTTTATCCCTACTAAGCATTTTGAAATAGAGATAGGCATATGAATTTCTTCTTCTTTCTTCGCTACCTGAACCGGTTCATCTGGAAAAGATCGTTTAATTTCTCCTGCTGGGCGGAAGGATTTGTTTTGTTGATTTTCTTTAATCTTTTTCATCATTTCCTCCGGCTCAAACTTACCCGTTACAAACAATATCATGTTAGAAGGATGATAAAATGTTTCGTAGCACGTATATAAATCATCCTTTGTAATTTTTTGTATGGAATCAACCGTCCCGGCAATATCAATTTTTACTGGGTGATTTTCATACATAGATCCAATCATACCAAAGAACAACCGCCAATCCGGCTGATCATCGTACATGTTAATTTCTTGAGCGATGATTCCTTTTTCTTTCTCAACGGTTTCTTCTGTAAAATAAGGATCCTGAACAAAATCTAAAAGAGTTTTCACATTTGCATCTACATTCTCTGTTGAAGAAAATAAATAAGCTGTACGTGTAAAAGATGTGAATGCGTTGGCAGATGCACCTTGCTTTGTAAATTGTTGAAACACATCACCATCTTCCTTTTCGAACATTTTATGCTCTAAGAAGTGGGCAATGCCATCTGGAACGGTCACATATTCATCTTTATCAAGAGGGGTAAACGTATTATCAATGGACCCGTATTTTGTGGAAAAAATGCCAAAAGTTTTCTCCATTTCATCTCTAGGTAAAAGATAAACATCTAAACCATTATCTAACGTTTCATAATATAGGGTTTCCTGAATTTGATTTAACGTTTTGGATTTCATTTATTATCACCTTCACTCGTTAAAAAGTAAATGGTATCTAAATCAACCTTTTCGGCAAAGGAAATTAAGTCCTCTTTCTTTACCTGTTCCACTCCATTAAACATGTCACCAGGGGATCGTTTTTGATCGGCTAAAACCTGATGGTACATGAGTTCAATAATTCCGACTGGATGATCAAAGGTTTCTTTTAGCTGATGAATGGTTAATCGTTTCGTCTCCTCGACTTCCGTATCCGTAAAGTTACCCTTTTTCATTTCCTCGAACTGCTTTATAATAATGTCTTTTGCTTTACCATATGCTTCAGGAGCAATTCCGCTAAATACAAGTAAAAGCCCTTTGTGACTTTCAAACCTTGAAGCAGCATAGTAAGCAAGCTGATGTTTTTCCCGAACATTCACAAATAATTTTGAATGAGGAAAACCTCCGAACAGTCCATTAAACACCTGCATGGTAAAATATTCAGAATCTTTAAAGGTTGTATTCGTTCGAAAACCCATATGCAGCTTACCCTGCTGTATTTTCTGCATTTCTGTCACTTCCTGATAGTTTTTCCTGGAAGATGTTTCTGTTACAATCGTCGGTTTATGAACAGGCTGTCTGTCAAAACTTAGAGCATTTTTCATTGCTTGCTTTGTCTGATCAACATCCACATCACCTAAAAAAAACACATCCATATGATCCTGTTTTAACATGTTATGGAAGGTATCATATAAATTTTGACCATCAATGGAATCTAAGTCTTCTAAGTAACCATGTACATGTGTTTCATATGGTTCATCCTTGCACATCTCATCAATTAAGCGCATGTTAGCATAGCTCATTTTCTGATCTTTGATGGATTCTATTTTTTGTCTAAGTGTATCCTTTTCTTTTTCAACGACTTCTGATTTAAATCCGTTTCCATCAGTATCTGGTTCAAAAAGAAGCTGTTGAACAAGCTGCAAAACCTCATCCATTAAGGAATCTTCTTCTGGTAAAAACTTTTCATTAACAAACGAAATACGAATGGTGATTAAATGATTTTCGCCCTTTTTAGAAACATCAATATTTAAATCAGCACCATATAATTCATCCAGTCTTGTTCGTAACTTTCTCTCACTAGGATATTGCCTGGTTCCTTTTTGTAAAACAAAAGGAAGTAAGGCTCGCTTTGTGGCTGTATCCCGTTCTAAAGGAGCGAGAAAACGAACAACCAATACATTTGTTTTAAACTTTTTAGTTGGAATTACATGTAATTGATATCCTTTCATATCAAGCTGATGTTCCACTAATTCAGCCATTCCTTTTACCTCCTTAAACATACAATCTCTCATTTAGCTTATCATGAAAAAGAAAAAGTATCCTTGTTAAAGCATTAAGATTGAAAAAGGCCCTTTACTGTAAAATACAATAAAGGACCTCTATTCTCATTTCATTTGATTCAATTTAAAGGTTTTCTGAACGCTAAACGAATTAAATGGTAAACTAAGCAGACCTTACACTATAAATAGGGTCCCTTGTTTAACATCTATGTTGGACAGTAAATTAATCCTTATTCAAAAGCGTTAGCGTTTCACAACCACCACCTTATGTTAAACACATGTTTTATACTCTTTTTCTAACGACGTAAAAGCTGAATTTATCTGCTCTAAAGAAATTTTTAGAGAATAAAACAGGCTCATCATTTTCATTATAGTGGATCTGTTTTAATAAAAGAAGAGATTGGTCCGGCTGACAATCCAGCAGTAAAGAAGCCTTTTCATGAAAACTAACGGGCTCTATTTTGGTTACTGCGTACATAATCTTCATTCCTGTATAATCTTCTATAACTTTGAGAAGTGAAGTATGCTTATGAACCCTTTCCAACGGGATATACTCAGGAATAATATGGTCAATACAATAAATGACTGGTGTGTCATTTGCTGTTCGTATCCGTTCGACTTCAACGATTTCTGATAATCTTATCTGATTAAACTGAATCTTATCTTCCTTTGAGGGTTCAATCACTTCAGTTGAAAGAAATCTTGAGCCTGGTTTCATTCCTGTTTGGGCAATCATATCCGTTACACTGTATAGTTGCTCAATTCCTGAGGAAAAAACAGACTTTTCTTTAACATAGGTGCCTAGTCCATGCTTTCTTATCACGATGTTATCTTCTTCTAAAATACGCAGTGCCTCTCTTAAAGTGGCCCGGGAAACACCTAATTGCTTTGATAATTCAAATTCAGATGGAAGTTTTTCACCTTCACGATATTTTTCCTTATCTATATCATCTTTAATTTGATCAATAACTTGTAAATATAAATGACGCGAATCATCACGAATCGACATTGCGTTCACCTCAAAAACACTTAATTAAACATATTAATCTTCACTAACTATATCATTATTCGACAAGCAATTAAACATTACGTTGAAAATTCATTAAGTATTTTTATATTTCATAATGATTAGCTCACATAAAATAAACGTGGAAACGTCCCATTAGCGATGTACGGACTGGATAAAAGCTCAGGAAATGGACGTGGCCATTTCTGTAATCATTTTTACCCACAGAGCCCCAATTTTATCATTTCCTATAACATAAAAAGCCTTCGCTGTGGAAGGCTTTTAAGATGTTTGTTCCTCTTCTACGTTACTTGCTAACACTTTTCTTGGCTTACTTCCTTCATAAGGACCGACAATTCCCCTATCTTCCATTGCATCAATGAGTCGGGCAGCCCGGGTATAGCCAATTCGAAATCTTCTTTGCAGCATTGAAACACTCGCACTTTGCATTTCTAAAACAAGCTGTACCGCATCATCATAAAGTTCATCATCTACTTCCTGTACGACTTCTGACTCTTCTTCAGGAATCATATCCTCCTGATATTGAGCCTTTTGCTGTTCAACACAATGATCTACAATACGTTCGACCTCTTCATCTGATAGAAAGGCACCTTGAATACGTGTTGGCTTAGAAGCCCCTACTGGAATAAAGAGCATATCCCCACGACCTAATAATTTTTCAGCTCCACCTGAATCAAGAATTGTTCTTGAGTCTGTTTGAGAGGATACACTAAAGGCTATTCTGGATGGAATGTTAGCTTTGATGACACCTGTAATGACGTCTACAGAAGGCCTTTGAGTTGCTATAATTAAATGAATTCCGGCAGCTCTTGCCATCTGGGCTAAACGTGTAATAGCATCCTCTACCTCACTAGAGGCGACCATCATAAGGTCTGATAACTCATCAACCAATACGACAATATAAGGTAATAAAGGCTGTTCCTCTTCCTCCGAATTAATGCTGTTCATTCTTTTCACATATTCGTTATACCCCTCTATATTACGTGTACCCGTTTCTGAAAATAAATCATAACGGCGTTCCATTTCCGCAACAACTTTTTTTAATGCTCTCGATGCTTTTTTAGGGTCTGTAACAACAGGTGTTAGTAAATGAGGAATGCCATTATAAACATTTAGTTCTACCTTTTTCGGATCAATCATCATCATCTTCACTTCATGGGGCTTCGCACGCATCAGAATACTTGTAATAATTCCATTTACACAGACACTTTTACCGCTTCCTGTAGCACCGGCAATTAACATATGTGGCATTTTATTTAATTCTGCTGTAATCACTTCACCAGAAATATCTCTGCCTAGTCCAAATAATAGTTTTGAAGGGCTGTCTTTTGGATAGGCATCCATAACCTCTTTTAAAGAGACCATCGCAATTTCCTGATTTGGAACCTCAATTCCAATGGCAGATTTTCCGGGAATAGGTGCTTCAATCCGCAAATCCTTAGCAGCTAAAGCTAAGGCTAAATCATCATGCAAATTCACAATTTTACTAACCTTAACCCCAGCGCTTGGATATACCTCATATTTGGTTACAGACGGACCTACGTGAACTTTGGAAACTCTCGCTTTAACACCAAAGCTTTCAAACGTTCTTTCCAGTTTACGAACCGTAGCCTGAATATGAGATTTCTCCTGCTGCTGTGAATTTTGAACAGGTTCTGCTAATAAGTCAGGAGACGGTAAAATATATTCGATATTCTCCTTCTCAGCTAACGGTAATGATTCATCTAATTCGGTTTGATCATCTTGTGATTCAGACGTATCCTTTACACTTTTAGTTTTTTCCGGCTTCGAATTGGTCTTCTCCTCTTGTGCATCGCCAGGATCTGGCTCATTAAAATCATGCGTATGATAGACTGCGTCAGTAAAATCTTCAATGATTGGCTCAGCTTCATTTTCTACTAAATTGGGACTGGCTTGTCCGGCTTGTCCCATCTCAATCTCAGGAGTAGTATCCTGTTCATTGGAAGCAGCTTTTTTTTCCAGTTTAGCCGCTTTATGTTCGTACCATTTTTGCTGGATATTCTGTTTATATTCCAATCCTTTGTTCCTGGTTTTTTCATAGATTTTTTTCAAAACATCTCCTAAAGATATTTGTGTCAGGAACAATATCCCAATGAGGAAACCGAAAACCGATAAGATTCGGGCCCCACCTGGTGAAAATAAATAAAAACTAAAAGCATAGAAGCTTGCCCCAATCAAACCACCACCTAAATAAGCTGCTTCCAAATCCCCGCTTAGATAGCCGGTAAAGTGACTCCAGGTAGTCTTAAGTATAGATGGCTCGGCTGCTGAAGCCATAATAGGCTCAAAGGTTTGTACATGGGTAAATAATAAAAGGGATGAAAAAATAATATAACCACCAACAAGTTTTGTTTGAAAAAATTGAGGCCATTTTCGCTTAACCATAATAGAAATGCCTAATCCAAATAGAAAAATAGATGGAATCACAAACCAAATGCCGAAAAATAGCCGCAATAAATGTTCAAGTCCTCGTGGTATGAATCCCGCACCAATGGCACTTATACCACTTGAAAAAATGGCGAGCGCTATAAATAATAAACCGAGCAATTCAAACTTTAATCCTCGCTTCATCGACTTTTTTCTTTTTCTTCGTTTTTTCTTGGCCATAGATGTTCACCTCATTATTGATACACGATTTATCTATTCAACAAACCATACCGTAGCAAATGACAATACTAAATCGAATAAGTCCGAAGTACCATTTTATTCATGTATGTAAAATATAAGCAGCCAAACATCATGGCTGCTTTTTCCATCATAACTATTATATCACAGTAGAGACTAGCTTAAAATCATGAACCGAACTTATAATCGGATACGAGTGCCTGGTGTGAATTGGTTATTTAAATAATCATTTGGATCTGTTGAAAGGGTTTGCAAAATCTCATACGTCCCGTCTTTTAAATCTTGTACCTTCATGACGCGATTTTCAACAGTTACCCATTTATACTGATTATATTCCTCCTCATCTGGCGGGAAGATATCGTGTTCACTTAAAGGAGTGTAAAGAATCATTGAATCACCTGACTTTCATTATCGTCATCCTTGTTTTTATCTATCATTTCGTTTAACTTTTCCATCGCTTCTTTCACACCACCAATTTCGTCAATGAGTCCATAATTTACGGCATCAGTGCCTACTACATTTGTGCCAATATCTCTTGTTAAATTCCCTTTTTCAAACATCAATTCCTTAAATTTTTCTTCCTCAACATTTGAATGTCGGGTTACAAAATTAATCACTCGATCTTGCATTTTATCTAAGTATTCAAAAGTCTGTGGTACACCGATAACGAGTCCATTTAATCGAATTGGATGTATCGTCATTGTTGCGGTTTCCGCTATAAAAGAAAAGTTGGTTGAAACGGCGATTGGAACTCCAATTGAATGACCACCACCTAATACGATAGAAACAGTTGGTTTGGAAATCGATGCAATCATCTCGGAAATGGCCAATCCAGCTTCTACATCGCCTCCCACTGTGTTTAGGAGTACAATTAATCCTTCTATTTTAGGATTTTGTTCTACAGCGATAATTTGAGGAATTAAATGTTCATATTTGGTTGTTTTGTTTTTAGGCGGTAATTGTACATGACCTTCTATTTGTCCAATAATGGGAAGGATATGGATGTTAGAATCAGGCGTTGCCGCTACGTTCGTTTGTCCCAGCTGCTGTAATTTTTGAACGAGACTATTGCTATTTTGATCATTACCTTGTTGTTGTCCGTCCTGATTCCCATCTTTTTGCGGATTTTGTTCGTTACTCACTCTACCTACGCCCCTTTTCTATATTTAGGTCTTATTATGACCGGCAGAGCGAATTCCCATGCAAAAAGCCGGCATAAAATACTGCCGGCTTTAATAAATTCCTTTTAATAAGCTTTCTAATTGTTTATTTTCTTCATCCGTTAACGGTATAATCGGCAATCTTACACTACCCGCATCAATGCCTTTCCACTTTAATGCAGCTTTTACAGGAGCCGGAGAAGGAGCTAAAAAGACTCCTTTCATTACAGGTAGTAAATGACGATGCAGCTTTGCTGCCTGCCTTACATTTCCTTGATCAAAGTAATTTAACATCTCTTGCATTTCGTTTCCGATAATATGAGCGGATACGGAAATCACGCCCTTACCACCAATAGCTTTTGTTGGGAGTGTGAGACTATCCTCTCCTGTATACAACACAAAATCATCATCCGTTTGTTCGATGATTTCAGCCATTTTATCTAAATCTCCACTTGCATCTTTAATAGCAACAATATTATCGATTTGTGACAATCTTACAACGGTATCCGCATTTAAACGGACGACCGTTCTGCCAGGTACATCATACAAAACAATGGGCAATGACGTCGAATCGGCTACTTTCTTAAAATGTTCATATAAACCTTGTTGACTTGGTTTATTATAATATGGGCTCACAAGCATGATTCCGTCTACACCTAATGGCTCCACTCTTTTGGTTAATTCAACAGAAGCCTGCGTGTTATTACTACCCGTTCCTGCAATTACAGAAACTCTTGAATCAACCGTTTTCACTACATGATGAAATAACTCTACTTTTTCATCTACTGATAACGTTGGTGATTCGCCTGTTGTTCCAGCCACAACCAAACCGTCAGATCCGTTAGCGATTAAATACTCGACTAATTCAGTAGTTTTGGAAAAGTCAATCCGACCATTTTCGTCAAAAGGAGTAACCATAGCCGTTAATATTCTGCCGAAACTCACGAAAAAGACTCCCTTCTCTCCTAATCTCACCCTAGTTGAAATGTATCATGTAATGCAGTGACTGCCTTTTTCAAATCATCCTCACGAATCAGAACCCAAATGGTTGTATGACTGTCAGCGGATTGTAAAATTTGAATTCCTTTTGAAGTTAAAGAACTAACGATTTTTGAAGTAACACCAGGGACCCCGGTCATACCGGCACCAACTGTAGAAACCTTTGCACAGTTCGGTACAGTCGCAGGCTTATATCCTAAATCCTCTAAAAGTTGAACAGCTTGATCCGCTGATGTACTTGGCACTGTATAGGTTACCCCATCAGGTGAAATATTAATAAAGTCCACTGAAATATTTGCCTCAGCCATTGTTGTAAAAACATCTTTATGAAGTTTATCTATATTGGCCTCTGATTTTACAGTAATTTGAGTAATATTCGATAAGTGAGCAATTCCTGTGATAAGACGATCCGGGATATCCTGGCCATTAGCCTCGGTTCTTGAAGATGTTACCAGGGTTCCTTCATCTTCGGAATAGGTAGAACGTATGCGAAGAGGTATCTCCGCTTGCATAGCAAGCTCTACAGCTCTAGGGTGAATCACTTTTGCACCTTGATGGGCAAGATTATTGATTTCATTATACGTAACCACTGATAATGGTCGTGCCTCTTCAACGATACGCGGATCTGCGGTCATTATCCCTTCAACGTCAGTGAAAATATCAACATAGTCGGATTTTAAGGCTGCTCCTAATGCTGCTGCTGTTGTGTCTGATCCACCTCTTCCAATGGTTGTGATTTCATCATGCTCATCTTTACCTTGAAAGCCCGCAACAACAACAACATCCTGAGTCTCTAATTCTTTTAGTATTCTTGCCGTTTTTACCTTTTCAATTTTAGCATTTGTAAAATCACTATTGGTTAAAAAACCAGCTTGTGCTCCAGTTAAAGCTGTTGCTTTTATATTTTGCTCATTTAGTTCATTTGAGAACACAATAGAAGATATGGTCTCTCCGCACGAAACCAATAAGTCCTTTTCACGATTTGAAATATAGGAATGTATGTCGTTCACAAGAGAAAGGAGCGTATCTGTAGCATAAGGATCTCCTTGCCTGCCGATAGCTGATACGACTACTACTACCTTATACCCTTCATCCATTGCTTTTTTTATATGGGAAATAGCGCTCTTCCTTGTATCTTTTGAACGTACAGAAGTTCCACCGAATTTTTGAACTACTAGTTTCATTGATACACCTCTACAACGTTATTTTTTCAACCAGTTATTTTCTATAATACTTTGAGCAATTTGAACAGAATTCCAGGCTGCACCTTTTAATAGATTGTCAGAAACAACCCAAAGGTGGAAGCCATTTGATTGATCCATATCCTGACGTATCCGACCAACAAACACATCTCTTTTTCCTTCTGCGCTTAATGGAGTTGGATAGGTTTGTGTGTTTGGATCATCTTCAAGTACAATTCCAGGAGCGTTTTGGAAAAGCTCTTTAATCTTTTCAACAGATGCTCCTCCCTGTTCCACTTCAACATACACACTTTCAGCATGTGATGTGAAGAATGGGAGTCGAACACAGGTTGCGGATACAGGTAATTCATTTAGGTGCATAATCTTTTTCGTTTCGTTTATCATTTTCATTTCTTCAAATGTATACCCATTATCCTGGAAAACATCAATTTGCGGTAATGCATTAAAGGCAATTGGGTAATGTTTTTCATCACTCTTAACAGGTAAGAGTTCAGCATTTACCTCATCACCGTTTAATAAAGCCTGAGATTGCTCTTTTAACTCTTCTACAGCTGCATTACCCGCTCCGGAAACTGCCTGATAAGTGGAGACAATCACTCTATTTATCCCAAAAGCTTTACGGATGGGTTCCAGTGCAGCTACCATTTGTATCGTTGAACAGTTTGGATTGGCTATAATCCCATTGTGTTCTTTAATATCCTTTTCATTTACTTCAGGTACAACCAAAGGGACCTCTGGATCCATACGATAGGCACTTGTATTATCAACAACCACTGCACCACGCTTCACTGCCTCGGGTGCTAATTTTTTTGAAATACTGCCACCTGCTGAAAATAACGCAATATCTACACCTTCGAAAGCTTCAGGTATCGCTTCCTTTATTTCAACTTCTTCCCCATTAAATGAAACCTTCTTTCCAAGAGAGCGTTTGGATGCTAGAAGAGAGATTTTATCAATTGGAAGATTTTGTTCTTCAAGTGTTTGAATCATTTTCTGGCCAACTGCTCCTGTTGCACCAACTACTGCTACATGATAGCTTTGTTGATTTTGTGACATTCATTTTCTCCTTTCCGTAATCAGTTAATCTTTTACTATTCATAATATTATAGATTAAAATTTTGCTCTAATCACAAGTTTACAATAATCAATTTTAAATTCAATCATAACCTCATTTATTAATCTCCATTCTAGCATAATGACGCTCTGAAAAGTATGGTTTTCCTTAATTTTCGTTAAACATACGCTGAATTAGAACCGGTTGATATTGTTTGCGTTCTAATGCACTTTCTACCGCTACTTGAAGCTGTTCCAGATCAGCAACAAGTGAATTCGGTTTTTTAAATGGATGATCCTGACCAAATGGAATAAAATAGAAGAATTGACTTGCCATTAGTCTCATTAAATTTACACCATTTAGTCCTAATGCATCATTTGTTGATATCCCTAATACGATTGGATTTTGATTTCTCATGGTTGCTTTTGCTGCCATTAAGACAGGTGAATCGGTTAATGCATTAGCAAGTTTACTCAAAGAATTCCCTGTTAAAGGGGCAATCACCATACAATCCAAAGGGTGCTTCGGCCCAAGGGGTTCTGCTTCAGGAATCGTTGAAATGACCTTTTGACCGGTAATCTCTTCTATTTTGCTTACATGATCAACCGCTTTCCCAAATTTTGTATCTACAAACTTCACTGTATTGGAAATTACAGGAACAACCTCCGCTCCTGCATCTACCAGGTTTTGAATTTGCGGAAAAATTTCATCATAGGTGCAATGAGAGCCGGTAACTCCAAAACCGATACGTTTACCTTTGACATCCATACGTCAAAACTCCTTTCTTATTGTTCATCTGTTAAAATTTGAGTAATGACACTGGCCAGTATATCTCCAGCTGTTTTTGGGGCCACAATTGAGGGTAAGCTGGGTGTAAGAATCGCTTTTACCCCTCTACGCTTTGCATAGCGAAAATCTGTTCCCCCCGGCTTAGATGCCACATCCAATATAATCGAAGTCAAGGGTAGATTTTGAATAACTTTAACATTAACAACTGGAGCTGGAATGGTATTCAAAAGAATATCGCAATCATCTACAGATTCACTGACATTCTTCATTTCAAACGATTCAAAGCCCATTTCATAAATACGGGCGAGATCCTTTTGACTTCGAGCTCCTACTTTGACTCTTGCACCTAAGGCTTGAAAGGTTCTGGCAATCGTAATTCCTACTCTTCCAAACCCAAGCACTGCAACTGTAGATCCATGTATTGTAAAATCTGTATATTGAATAGCAAGCATTAATAATCCTTCAACAGTTGGAATAGAGTTGTAAATAGCAACATCATCACGATTAAATAACGGAATTAATGTAAGATTTTTCTCTTCGCATAAGTTGGTTAAATACGGATTTGTAATCCCGGTAAATACCCGAGAGGATGGTGACAATTGGTCTAACCATTCTTTTGTTAACCTTGGGGAGTAATCGGAAAAATCAGTGTCTAAATACCCTTCCTGATCAACACCGCGTACAGGTAAAAGAACAGCGTCCAGTTCTTCGGGATTGATTTCTTCCATATTGGTTTTATTTACACCTGGAATCTCTTCCTCTAACTCGTCATAGCCAACTAAATATAAGGTTGCATCTGATTCACAAAGTTTTTTAATCACTTGCAGCTGCCTCGCATCCCCTCCAAGTACTCCTATTCGATAACCTGTTAACATGACAACACCTCACTATAGAGAACAGTTTATTTTAGTTAATTAGCCCAAATCATTTACGCTTTTATCGTATGACGGTTATTCCATAACGTGAATGGAATCTTCATGGAAAGGTTTGAAATGGGTTGTCTAATCGGAGCTAAAACGAAAAAAACCTTTGTTTTCACGCATATGTTATGCGGAAAACAAAGGTTTTTAATACCAGTATCTTTTTAATAGGAATCCTGAGAAGGCTTTACGACGACAATATCGTCACCTATTGTCTCAATTTCACTCCAATAAATTTTATCCTGCATTTCGCCCTTTTTAACACCAAACCATTTATAGTCCGGTATTAATATAGACTCAATCTTACCTGTTTTAGTGTCTACATCCAAATCTGACTGACCAAGAACACCCAGACGGGAGCCTTTTGTTACATCAATTAATTCCTTTCCGCTCAAGTCTTTAAATCTCATATCATTCCCCCCCTCCCACTTCCATACTATGCGAAGAGAGAGAAACTTATTTAATCTTTTGCAGAGATTAGCGCGCTAGAGTATGCCTGGTTAAAGGTTTGCTGAATGATGTTATTTATGGATTCATGATTGACTGCATCAATATGCTTAATAATATCATCAAGGGAACGATGACGTTTCAACAGCAGTTCGTTTTTACCATTGCGGCTCATACGACTGTTTGTACTTTCTAATCCAAGCATTAAATTCCCTTTTAATTGCTCTTTACTATTGTTCAATTCCTTATCTGTTAAACCATCTGTGATTAACTTTTGAATCGTGTCATGGATGGTTTCCTCCAAAACTTCCAGCTGGTCATTTCCTGTTCCTCCATAAACCGTTAAAAGGCCATCATCTAAAAAGGAACTATGATAGGAAAATACAGAATAAGCAAGACCTTTCGTTTCTCGTACCTCCTGGAATAAACGGGAACTCATACTTCCGCCTAAAACATTATTTACGACCACTAGGCTGTAAATATCATCATGTCCAACTGGCAAACCTTGATAACCCAGACAAAGGTGAGCTTGTTCTGTATCCTTCTTGCGCTTAAATTGCTGATGTAAAAAGGAGGGCTTCTCAAATTGGTTCTTCCCGCCTTTACGCTCAAAGGAACCAAACAGCTTTTCCACTTCTTTTATAAAGCCTTCATCCACATTACCTGCAACAGAAATCACAACATTTTCGGGACTATAATTTTCATCCATATAAGCATGTAAATCATTAGGAGTAAAGGAGGCTAATGTCTCCTCTGTTCCTAAAATCGGGTAACCCAACGGATGGTTTCCATAACTTGCTTCAGACAATAAATCATGGACAATATCATCTGGAGTATCTTCATACATTTTAATTTCTTCGTTTACTACCTTCTTTTCACGGTCCATTTCATCTTTATCCAAGGTAGAATGAAAGAACATATCTCCCAGGATATCCAGAGCATAAGTTGCATGCGTATCCATTACTTTAGCAAAATAACAGGTATATTCTTTAGAAGTAAAGGCATTCACTTGCCCTCCAATAGAATCAAAGCTTTCCGCAATTTCACGGGCTGATCGATTTTTGGTACCCTTAAACATCATATGTTCTATAAAATGGGAGATACCATTATTCATGTTCCCTTCATTACGAGAACCAGCAAGCACCCATATTCCAATTGAAACTGATCTTACTGTTGGGATTTCTTCTAAAACGATACGAAGTCCATTATCACATGTATATTTTTTAACCAAAATTCATCCTCCTATTATTGAGCATATTTCCATTACGATCGATTCTCTGTTAACAAATTGCCAACGGTACCAATTTTATAGTTTTTTTCCTTGATTTTCAAAATTAATTCTTCAAGTGTATCTTCCATAACTTCTGTAGGATGCATTAATATCATTGATCCACCTTCTAATTTAGGAACTACACGGTTCATAACATCCGATGGGCTGGGATCTTTCCAGTCAATAGTATCGATGGTCCACATAATGGTTTCCATATCATGCTGATCAGCTATATCAACAACATTAGCATTAAAACTACCTGCTGGTGGAGCTAATAGTTTAGGCTCTTTCTTAATAATGGAGTTAATAATTCCGTTTGTTTTGGTAACCTGGCTGGTCAGTTGTGATGAATTCATTTGACTCATATCTGGATGATTATAGCCATGACTTCCAATTTCATGACCTTCCTCATCAATCATTTTTAACAGGTCCACATTCTCCTGTGCCCACTTTCCATCTATAAAAAAGGTCGCTTTTATGTTATGTTTTTTTAAAATTTTCATCATGCTTGGAATGTATTCTTCTCCCCAGGAAACATTAATTAAAAAAGATACCATATTTTTCTCAGGATGCCCACGGTACACAGGGGCAGCTGGAAGGTCTTCAAACTTTACTTCAGGTTGTGTTTCACTAAATACTAATTTATTTTCGTCAAACTCTCCTTGTTTCTCCATGTTTAAGTATGATTTATCCAAATTAACCTTTAAGCCGTTTAGTCCCGGCATTTTTTTCCAAACCTTATCTATTTTAGCATCTTGAGGTTTTACCTCATATTCTGATGCTTTTTGTTCAATTTCCTTATACAGCGGATCATTTTTATCCACTGAGGAAACAGATATATTCTCAATCACCGAAACATAATCTTTAGTAAAGGAATTTTCAAAAAAACCGTATGATAGCATTACCAATCCAACAAACAAAAGCCCCTGCATCCAAAAACGCCGCCTCATAAAACCCCCCCTCCCTAAACCCTATGAAAAACATGTCCTATGTAGAACCGAAAAGCGGAGGTGACTGGTCAGGTCTGGTGGGATAAGCCAGAGACATGGAGTGGCACGTTTTTTTCGCCACGGAATGGCTTTGGCTTATATCCGCTTAGACCTAGGAGCCGCAGCTGGACATAGAAAAGCGAAGGCGACTGGGCATGTCCTGCCATACAAAAAAGACAATAAAAAAGAAACTGGCAGGCCAGCTTCTTACTTAAATTCTTGGTTTTACTATTCCTTATTCGCTACTTCCTGTTCTTTCATTGCATCCTTTCTGGAAAGATTAACTCTGCCTTGGTTATCAATTTCCTTAACCTTAACCAGAATTTCATCTCCAACGGAAACAACGTCTGAAACATTTTTAATATGGCGTTCATCCAGTTGTGAAATGTGAACAAGGCCCTCTTTGCCTTTAAAGAGTTCAACAAACGCACCAAATTTCTCAATACGTTTAACTTTACCAAGATATATTTTACCTACTTCAACCTCTCGAACAAGATCCTCAATAATCCCTTTAGCTTCTTTGTTCATTTCCATATCAGCCGATGAAATAAAGATATTTCCATCTTGTTCAATATCAATTTTCACACCAGTATCTTCAATGATTTTGTTAATCTGTTTTCCACTAGGTCCGATAACATCTCTGATCTTATCAGGATTAATACTCATCGTTAAGATTTTTGGTGCATACGTTGACAATTCATGACGTGGTTGATTAATGGTTTCAAGCATATGTCCTAATATATGCATACGTCCCTTTTTAGCCTGCGTTAGAGCTTCGTCTAAAATTTCACGTGATAGGCCTTCAATTTTAATATCCATCTGTAGAGCCGTTACGCCTGCTTCTGTACCGGCTACTTTAAAGTCCATATCACCAAGATGGTCTTCCATTCCCTGTATATCAGTTAAAATAGTATAATCGTCATCTTGTTTCACTAATCCCATTGCAATACCTGCTACTGGTGCTTTAATTGGGACACCTGCATCCATCATAGCCATTGTACTTCCGCAAATACTAGCCTGAGAGGTAGATCCATTGGATTCTAATACTTCTGAAACCACGCGAATGGTATAAGGGAAATCTTTTTCAGAAGGTACAATCGGTTCTAATGCACGCTCACCTAATGCACCATGTCCAATTTCACGACGACCCGGGCCACGGATAGGTCCTGTTTCTCCTACACTAAAGGAAGGGAAATTATAGTGATGCATAAAGCGTTTTGACTCTTCTAAATCAAGTCCGTCTAAAATTTGAACATCACCAAGTGCTCCTAACGTACATACACTTAAAGCCTGTGTTTGACCTCTGGTAAATAAGCCTGAACCGTGTGCTCGTGGTAAGACTCCAACACGTGAAGATAGAGGTCTGATTTCATCTGGAGCACGGCCATCCGGACGAACCTTTTCCTTCGTAATTAAACGGCGAACTTCTTCTTTAACCAATGCCTCTAGAACCTCACGAACTTGCCCAAGCACATCTTCGTCTGCTTCTTCTTCCGTATATTTCTCTATTATTTCATCTTTCACCTGGTCAATCGCTTCATCCCGTGCATGCTTTTCTTTTACCTGAATGGCTTCAACTAATTTTTCTTTTGCATCCTTTTCTACTTGCTCTCTAATGGACTCTTCAGCTTGAAAAAGTTCTACTTCCATTTTCTCTTTACCGACTTCTTCAATAATCTTTTCCTGGAATTCAACGAGTCTTCGGATTTCTTTATGACCAAACATAATCGCTTCAAGCATGACTTCTTCAGGTACTTCATTAGCTCCGGCTTCTACCATGTTGACCGCATCTTTGGTGCCGGCAACGGAAAGATTAATGTCACTTTGTTCTAATTGCTCCACAGTAGGATTAATGATGAATTCCCCATCAATTCGTCCTACGATTACACCTGCAATCGGTCCATTAAATGGGATATCTGAAACACCTAAAGCAATAGAAGATCCAATCATGGCAGCTACTTCTGATGAGCAGTCCTGATCAACACTCATTACTGTACTGATAACCTGAACTTCATTACGGAAGCCATCCGGAAATAGAGGTCTTATCGGACGGTCGATTAAGCGGGAAGTTAAAATCGCTTTCTCACTAGGTCTACCTTCCCTTTTAATAAAACCACCTGGAATTTTTCCTACAGCATATAACCTTTCTTCATAGTTCACTGTAAGCGGGAAAAAATTTAAATTTTTAGGTTCATTTGATGCAGTAGCTGTACATAATACAGCTGTTTCTCCATATCTTATCATGCAGGCACCATTTGCTTGCTTGGCAAGTTCACCAATTTCAATTTTAAGTGTACGGCCTGCAATATCAATGGAGTATTCCTTTTTGTCTTCTGCCATTTTATATACTACTCCTCTCAAACAAAAATTACGTTTATAGTTAGATTGTAACAACCGCATTTGAATTTATGTAAAAAAATACCCCTATCCAAAATATAACAATACTTCTTTCTATAGAAAAAGCGGGATTCTATCCCGCTTTTGTTCCTTCTCTAAAAATCCACGAAACTAAAATAGAATTAGCGACGCAGACCAAGTTTTTGAATTAACTCACGATAGCGAGTTACATCTTTTTTACGTAAGTAGTTCAACAAGTTACGACGTTTACCTACCATCTTCAAAAGACCACGACGTGAATGATGATCTTTCTTATGATAACGTAAATGGTCATTGAGTTTTGTAATTTCTTCAGTTAGGACAGCAACTTGAACCTCTGGAGATCCAGTATCATTTTCGTGTGTCTTAAACTCATTGATGATTTCATTCTTACGTTCTTGTGTTAGAGCCATCCTGTTTCACCTCCTAATTATGATAATCCCCATTCTCCTAGCGTAGCGTTGGTGAAGCGCTAAGCCAAGCGATGGTTGAATAACGTACGGATTATACGATACATCTTTTTAACTAAAAATGCAAGAGGATTTATGAGGAAATCGCAAAAAAATGTCGTATTCTTTCCTCGTCATTATGCAACTGTGACTTAAGCTCCTCAATACTGGAGAATTTCTGTTCGCCGCGTATATAATGGAACAAGTCTATTACGACCTCTTTACCATAAATGTTTCCAGAAAAATCAAAAATATACACTTCTATCGAAGGTTTTCCTTCATTTTCATTGAATGTTGGTTTATATCCGATATTAGCCATCCCATCATAAATAACCTCACTTACTGTAATTTTAACAGCATATACTCCTGCTTTAGGTAAATAATAGTCATCGGAAAGTTCAATATTTGTAGTTGGAAATCCTAGTGTACGTCCTCTTTTATCTCCTTGAATTACAGTACCTCTTAAGTGATAAGGTCTTCCTAATAGTTGATGGGCCTCTTCCATTTTACCAGTAGAAATTTTTTCCCGTATAGCCGTAGAACTTATTTTTTCCTCATTATGTGTAATCTTGTCTATAGTCGAAAAGGTAAACATCCCTCGAGAATGCTCTTCAATCGTATTCATCGTACCTTTCCCTTTATGACCATATGAAAAATCAAAGCCGGCTACCAAATGCTTAACACCAAGTTTGATTAGAAATTCATCTACAAATTGTTGTGGCTCTAATTGAGCTAAAGCTTCATTAAACCTTACAATAAAGACATAATCGATACCGAATTGCTCAAACTGATCCATTTTGTCCCTTTTTGGTGTTATGTAGTGGATCTCCTTTTTTTGTTTACTTAATACAACAGAAGGATGAGGATGAAAGGTCATAACCGCACTCTTATACCCCTTTTTTTGGGCAACTCTTTTCGCTTCCCCAATAACCTCCTGGTGCCCCCGATGTACGCCGTCAAAATAGCCAATAGCTAAAGACATCATTTCCTGTATATCATCCAAATAAATTTGATTTGGATATTCCAGATTAAAAACTTCCATTTTTCCACCTTCTTTACAACAGCAAATATTCTCTCTACGTTTAAGACTAAGTATGGACTTGAAACATTTTAAACGGTTTCATTAGGCTGTCCTTATTCGGATGAATTTGATATAAAGCAATTAATTCTTCCTTCATTGTCTTAATTCGAAAAGGGTTGGTTTGTGGTAAATCATTTGGTAAAGGCAATACTTGTCCATGCATAAAACGACTTTTTTCGTGATCACTCACATATAGTGTATCAAATTTTTGTAAAGCAAAGTCGATTGAGTATACATTTTCTTTCATTGTATTTTCATTTACGGTCTTTTTCAATTTTTCCAGAGAAATGGACTGTTTACAAGTAAATGAGCCAGACTCTGTGCGGGTCAACTTTGACATATATGCAGGATAACCCAGTGCTTTACCTATATCGACACATAACGTTCGAATATATGTACCTTTTGAGCATTCGATACGAACACGAAATGATGCTGTTGAATCGTTTTGTGACCAGGAAATGGAATGGGATAACAATTCCAGGTTATAAATATTTACTTGTCTTTTAGGCCGTTCCACTTCAATTCCTTGTCTGGCATATTCATAAAGCTTTTTCCCTTTTACCTTTACAGCAGAATACATGGGAGGTATTTGCTGAATCTCTCCTTCAAAATGGAATAAAACCTTCTTAATATCATCGATAGTAAAGTTATGAGAAACCTCTTTTTGGTCTATGATGCGCCCTTCCTTATCCTCTGTTTCGGTAGCCATCCCTAAGCAAACTTCCGCCTCATACACCTTTGGAGAATCCATAATGATGGATGAGATTTTAGTACCTTGCCCAATACAAATCGGCAAAACACCATCAACCTGGGGATCCAGCGTTCCTGTATGACCAGCCTTTTTTGTTTTTAAAAGCTTTCGAACTTGAAAAACACAATCATAAGATGTCATTCCAGCTTCTTTCCATAAGGGGAGGATTCCGTCCATTTTGATTCCTCCTATCTATATCTAATGGGTGTATGTAAACAAGTAAAAAGGATAGACACAAATTGCCTATCCCTTTTATGTCTACTGTCCATTCGAATCTTCATTGAGCTCACTTAAGATTCTTTCAATTCGATTTCCATACTCAATGGTTTCATCAAATTCAAAAGTAATTTCAGGTGTCTTACGTAATCGAATTCGTTTTCCAATTTCTGAGCGGATAAAGCCTTTTGCTTTTGCAAGACCAGCCAATGTATCGTGTTTTTGGTCTTCATCCCCTAAAACGGAAATAAAAATCTTCGCCTGCTGCAAGTCACCTGTTACTTTTACATCTGTTACAGTAACAAAGCCAATACGAGGATCCTTAATCTTTTTTCCAATAATATCCCCGAGTTCTTTTTTCATCTGTTCAGCAATTCGATTGACACGTAGTTCACTCATTATCTAACACCTCTTTATGTCAAGGGATGAGTCTATAACCATTCAAATTGTTTATGGGTTACTTCCAGTTCTGTAAAAGAGTCGACTACTTTTAAAACTTCTTGTAAAACCTTTTCTGCCTGTATTTTATCGGAAGAAACATGAGCGATTCCTATTGCTGTTCGCTGCCACAAATCTTGATAATCTAATTCACTTATGGACACATTAAATAAATGTCTGATTTTATGAATCAAACGTTTTAAAACCGATCGTTTTTGCTTTAGTGATTGGGTGTCATAAATGAAGCATTCGATTTCAAGATAGAGAATCATACAGGTTTAACTTCCTCCATTACAAAGGCTTCAATGATATCTCCTTCTTTAATATCATTATAGTTTTTAATCGTTATACCACACTCATACCCTTGGGCAACTTCTTTTACATCATCCTTATAACGTTTTAATGAATCGATTTCTCCTTCAAATTGTACGATTCCATCACGGATGAGGCGTACACCTGCATTACGGGTTACTTTACCATCCGTAATATAGCAGCCTGCAATGGTTCCCACCTTGGAAACTTTAAAGGTTTCACGAACTTCCGCCTGCCCCGTAACTTTTTCTTGATATTCAGGATCAAGCATACCTTTCATAGCCGATTCAATTTCTTCAATCGCTTTGTAAATAACGCGGTGAAGCCTTACATCAACATTTTCTGTTTCTGCAGTCTTCTTAGCATTTGCATCAGGCCTTACATTAAAGCCAATAACAATCGCGTTTGATGCCGAGGCAAGTATAATATCTGATTCCGTAATGGCTCCAACACCAGTGTGAATAATTTTCACTTTCACACCCTCTACTTCAATTTTACGTAAAGATGCTGCAACAGCTTCAACGGAACCTTGAACATCGGCTTTAACAATAAGATTAATTTCTTTCATATCTTGTTGCTTAATCTGCTCAAATAGGTCATCAAGGTTTAATTTAGCTGTATCATTTCGTTGAGCCTCAATTTGCTGTTGTTGTCTTGCTTCACCAATTTGTCTTGCCTTTTTCTCATCTTCAAAAGCTACGAAGCGGTCTCCAGCCTCAGGCACATCATTTAAGCCTGTAATCTCAATCGGAGTCGATGGTCCCGCCTCTTTAATACGACGTCCTTCATCATTAACCATAGCTCTTACTCGACCATGAGTATGGCCAACAACTAAAGGATCCCCAACATTTAACGTACCATTTTGAACGAGTAATGTAGCTACGGAGCCCCGTCCTTTATCTAATTGAGCTTCAATCACTGTTCCAACTGCATGTCTATTAGGATTTGCTTTTAATTCTTCTACTTCTGCAACAAGCGTAATCATTTCAAGCAAATCATCAATACCTTCTCCTTTAAGAGCAGATACAGGAACAAAGATTGTGTCTCCTCCCCAATCTTCCGGAACAAGCTCATACTCAGTTAGTTCCTGCATAACACGGTCAGGGTTCGCCCCTTCTTTATCGGTTTTATTTACCGCTATAATAATCGGGACTTCGGCAGCTTTAGCATGATTGATCGCTTCAACAGTTTGAGGCATAACCCCATCATCTGCTGCTACGACTAATATAGCAATATCCGTTACTTGAGCCCCTCTGGAACGCATACTTGTGAAAGCAGCATGCCCAGGAGTATCTAAAAAGGTAATTTTCTTCCCTTCATCCTGTTCAATTTGATAAGCACCAATATGCTGCGTGATTCCACCTGCTTCACCTTCTGTTACTTTGGTATGACGAATAGAGTCAAGTAATGTTGTCTTACCATGATCAACGTGCCCCATAATGGTTACAACAGATGGCCGCTCAACTAAATCTTCTTCAGCGTCTTCAAAAACATAATTTTCGATGTCTGTTTCATCAACAACCACTTCTTCTTCAACTTCAACTCCGTATTCTTCACCAAGAAGTTCTATAGTATCTTTATCCAGATCTTGATTAATCGTTGCCATAACTCCTAAAAACATTAACTTTTTAATAAGTTCAGATGGTTCTTTATTTAACTTTTCCGCTAATTCACCAACACTTAAAGAACCAGAAAAGGTAATCTTATTAGGGGCTTGGGTTTGACTATTTTGTTTATTTGATTGTTGTTGATTTTTATTATTGTTTTGTTTCATAGTATTTTTATTTTTCTTTTGTTTTTCTTTTTTATGACCGTTTTTTCTATTTTCATTAGTCTTTTTGTCAGACTTCTTATTCTGAGCTTGGTTGTTATTCTTAGGTTTTTTGTCTTGTTTCTTATTGTCTGGTTTCGTTGTTTGATCTTCAGGTTTTCCACCAAAACCAAATTCTTTATCCAATAAAGCTTTCGTTCCATCTGTTATGGTGGACATGTGGTTAGATACCTCAATGTCTAAACTTTTTAGTTTTTCAATGACTTCCTTACTTTTTAGCTTGTTCTGTTTTGCGTATTCATAAATTCGCATTTTACTCATACATTCACCCCCGGTTAGTTTGTTCGACCATGGAGACAATCTTTTTGGCGAATCCGCTATCTTTTACTCCGACAGCTACTCTGCCTTCTTTTCCAATCGCTTGGGATAATGTGTCACGATTATCTCCAATTACAAACGGTATATCATAAAACGTACACTTATCCGTAAATTTCTTTATTGTATTTGGTGCTGCATCCTCTGCAATAATTAAGAGCTTTAATTGCTTTGAACGGATATCTTTTAAAATGGTTTCCTCTCCTAAGCTGCACTTTCCAGCTCTGAAAGCTAATCCGACAAGATTTAAGTAGGACTGTTTCAATGCTTCACACCTTCAACATAGTCACGTAATTCTTGATATATTTTCGTATCTACCTTTACATTAAATGTTTGAGACAGAACATCTTTACTTTCAGCTTGTTCAATGACTTCTTTATCTTTAGATAAATAAGCACCCCGACCATTTTTCTTACCTGTCTCATCTATAAAAATATCGCCTTCTTTATTCTTTACAACTCGAATAAGCTCTTTCTTAGGCTTCATTTCTTTTGTCAAAACACATTTTCGTAAAGGTATTTTTTTATTTTTTGCCATAAGAAAATCTCCCCTTATTCAAAAGAATTGTCTTCTAATTCGGAATAAGTTTCTTCCTCATGGTTTTCCTATAGTAAACCTTCTTCTTTTGCAACAGACTCACTCTTAATATCAATCTTCCAGCCTGTTAATTTAGCTGCCAGTCGTGCATTTTGACCTCGTTTACCAATTGCTAATGATAACTGATAATCCGGAACGATTACAGTGGTTGCTTTGTCTTCCTCATCAACCAGAACAGATAGAACCTTTGCTGGACTTAACGCATTCGAAATATACACAACAGGATCCTCTGACCACTCTACGATATCAATTTTTTCTCCTTTTAGCTCATCAACCACAGCTTGAACTCTTTGGCCGCGCTGACCTACACAAGAGCCAACTGGATCAATTTCAGGATCCTCCGCATGTACAGAAATCTTGGAACGATCCCCTGCTTCTCTTGAAACAGATTTAATTTCTACGATTCCATCATAGATTTCAGGAACCTCCATCTCAAACAAACGTTTTAAAAGCCCAGGATGGGTACGGGATACAAATATTTGAGGTCCTTTATTGGTACTCTCAACTTTTGTTAGGAAAACCTTAATGCGATCATGGACATCATACGTTTCATTTGGCATAACTTCATTATGTGGTAAGCGACCTTCCGCTTTTCCTAAATCGATATAAATAAAACGATGGTCTTTACGTTGAATGATTCCTGTCATAACATCTTCTACACGATCAATAAAATCATTATAAATGACTCCACGTTCTGCTTCTCTAACGCGCTGGGTGACGACTTGTTTAGCTGCCTGAGCAGCGATTCGTCCGAAATCCTTTGGCGTTACCTCAAGCTCAACAACATCGCCTTCTTCATAACTTGGATCAATTTGTTGTGCTTCTTGCATGCTAATTTCGGTTTGTGTATCTTCAACTGAATCGACAACTGTTTTTCGTGCCAGTACATGCATGGAGCCTGTTTCCTCATTCAAGTCTACTCTAACATTCGTTTTAGACTTGAAATTCTTTTTATATGCTGATATTAAGGCAGCCTCCAGGGCATCGACTAATACTTCTTTATCGATGCCTTTTTCTTTCTCTAAATATTGGATTGCCTCAAAGAGATCGGTGTTCACCATTATGTCCTCCTTTTAATTAAATGTAACAGCTAAATGTGCTTTGGCTATTTGGTCGAAAGGAATCTCTACATTTTTCGTTCTTGTTTTCACTTGTACTTCCAAATTTACGATGTCATTTTCAAAAGAACGGAGCTTTCCTTCAAATTCTTTTTCACCATCAATAGCCTTATATACTTTCACGTAGATATTTTCACCTACATGATCGACAAAGTCCTTCTTCTTCTTTAGAGGTCTTTCTACTCCTGGTGATGATACTTCTAAGTAATATGGATCTTTAATAGGCTCCACTTCATCTAACTTTTCACTTAAAGCCTCACTTACTTTGCCGCATTCTTCTATATCCACACCGCCTTCTTTATCGACATAAACACGCAAGAACCAGTTTTTACCTTCCTTCACGAATTCAGTGTCTACAAGTTCCAAATTCATGTCGTCTAAAATGGGTTGAACGAGCTCTTCTGTTGTGTCTGTTACCTTTTTTCCCATTTTGATCACTCCTTTAGCGTTTATGTAGAATTCCCCCTGGCACTTAGCTCTTAATAGCTCAATGGACGATAAAATTCCCTGCCATTAAAGCAGGGAATTTACTAGAGCCATTTGCACAACATAACAAAAACGGAAGGGCTTAAAACGCTCTTAAACAAAAATGGAGGTTTATAAGACCTGATTTATACTTTATTTTTCTAAATAAAGTAATTTCCATCCAAGTAATAGGAAAGAGTGGGGTTCCCCACTCTTTATCCTCACTTCGTATCCTTTGTTATACCAACAAAAATATACCATAACTTCATAAACTTTGCAAACGTATTAAAATAGGGATAACTGATTGGCATCAGGTAATCCTTCTAAACAACCATGATCATCTAAATATTCGAGAACCGTTTTAGAGATACGACTTCTTTCGCGTAAGTCTTCTTTGGATAGGAATTCGCCATCTTCACGGACTTTCTGAATGTTTAATGCAGCATTTGTACCGAGTCCATCAATGGCATTAAAAGGTGGTATTAATGTATCTCCATCCACAAGGAAATCCTTTGCATCAGAACGATACAAATCTACTTTTTGGAATGAAAATCCTCTTTCATTCATCTCTAACGCCACCTCAAGCACGGTTAACAAGCTTTTTTCTTTTGGAGAAGCGTCATTTCCTTTGTTCATGATTTCTTCAATCCGCTTTCGAATGGCCTGACTGCCTTTAATCATAGTATCCAGTTCGAAATCACTGGCCCGCACACTGAAATAGGCCGCATAAAAGTAAATAGGGTAATGAACTTTAAAATAAGCAATTCGTATCGCCATGAGTACATATGCAGCTGCGTGAGCTTTCGGGAACATGTACTTAATTTTTTTACAGGATTCAATATACCAATCAGGTACATCATGCTTTTTCATTTCTTCAATCCATTCATCCTGTAGTCCTTTCCCTTTACGCACAAATTCCATAATCTTAAATGCCAGGGAAGCTTCTAAGCCTTTATGAAGTAAATAAACCATAATGTCATCCCGACAGCCAATAACCTCAGGTAACGTACAAATTCCTTTGTTAATCAGTTCCTGCGCATTTCCAAGCCAAACATCTGTACCATGAGATAATCCGGATATCATAACGAGTTCGGCAAATGTAGATGGTTTTGTATCTTCCAGCATTTGTCGAACAAATCTTGTACCAAATTCCGGCACCCCTAATGTTCCAGTTTTACACATGATTTGGTCCGCATCAACCCCAAGCGATTCAGGACCACTGAAAATTTTCATCACTTCAGAGTCATCAGTAGGTACATCTTGAGGGTCAATTCCGGTTAAATCCTGCAGCATACGTATGACGGTCGGATCATCGTGTCCAAGTATATCCAGCTTAAGCAAATTATCATGAATAGAATGGAAATCAAAGTGAGTCGTTCTCCACTCTGAGCTCCGATCATCTGCTGGATACTGAATGGGTGTGAAGTCGTAAATATCTTTATCATCCGGAACCACGATAATGCCACCTGGATGCTGTCCAGTTGTTCGTTTTACACCTGTACATCCCTGAACTAGACGATCAACCTCAGTCTGTTTATAAGTAATATCATGATCAGATGCATATCCTTTCACATAGCCATAGGCCGTTTTATCAGCTACCGTACCTATAGTTCCAGCACGATAAACCTTATCCTCACCAAATAGTACTTTTGTATAGTTATGAGCACGTGGCTGATATTCTCCTGAAAAGTTCAAATCAATATCAGGAACTTTATCTCCTTTAAAACCTAAGAACGTTTCAAACGGTATGTCCTGTCCATCTTTATTTAATCGTGTACCACATTGTGGACAATCCTTTTCTGCCAAATCAAAACCAGAACCAACTGATCCATCATCAAAAAACTCAGAATGCTGACAATTAGGACATACATAGTGAGGTGGCAGAGGATTAACTTCTGTGATTTCTGACATCGTTGCTACTAATGATGACCCAACAGATCCCCTTGAACCAACTAAATAACCATCATCCAACGACTTTTTAACTAGTTTATGTGAAATGAGATAGATAACCGCAAAGCCATTACCTATGATACTATCAAGCTCTTTATCCAGACGTTTTTCGACTATCTCTGGCAGTGGATCACCGTAAATACTTTTGGCACGACCATAGCTCATATTTCGCATTTCATCTTCTGCGCCATCAATATTTGGTGTATATAAATCCTCTTTAACTGGTTTAATGTTCTCAATCCAGTCACTAATTTTTTGTGTGTTTTGAACGACAAGCTCAAAAGCCTTATCTTCACCTAAAAAGGCTAAATCCTCCACCATTTCATTTGTTGTTTTGAAATAAACATCAGGTAGTGTCTGACGATTTAACGGATTTCCACTTTGAGATGCAATGAGAATCTGACGGTACACTTTTTCATGTTTTTCAATGTAGTGAGTGTTTCCAGTGGCAACAACAGGCTTGTCTAATTTGTCCCCAAGCTCTACTAGATTCTTTAAAATATCGTGTAAATCATGTTCATCCCGAACAAGCTCTTTTTCGATTAAATGAGCATAATTAGAAGGCGGCTGTATTTCAATATAATCATAAAAAGCTGCAACGTTTTCTGCTTCTTCTTTAGACTTCTGCATCATCGTCTCGAACAGTTCACCCTTATCACAGCCTGAACCTATTAAAATCCCCTCACGATATTTTTGCAGCTTTGAACGGGGAATTCGTGGAACCCGGTAAAAATAATCAATATGTGAATGGGATACTAACTTATATAAGTTCTTTAACCCTTCCTGATTTTGTGCTAATAACGTTACATGAAATGGTCTTGAACGCTGATAAGCATTCCCCTCTCCCATGTGGTTATTAAGCTGATTATGATTGGAAATGTCCTTTTTAAAGCATTCTTGAACCAGCTTCCAGAGTAAGTAACCCGTAGCTTCTGCATCATAGATTGCTCGGTGATGTTGGGTTAATTCAATGTTAAACTGTTTACATAACGTATTTAGACGGTGATTTTTTAAATTAGGAAGTAAAAATCTTGCAAGTTCAAGGGTATCAATAACTGGATTTGAAGCCTTTTCTTTCCCAATTTTCTTAAGCCCAGCATTTAAAAAACCCATATCGAAACTGGCATTATGAGCAACCAAAATGGAATCACCCATCCAGGTATGAAAGTCTTCTAATACTTCATCCACTTCAGGTGCGTCCTGAACCATATCATCCGTAATTCCTGTTAATTCAGTAGTGGTTTCACTTAACGGATGATGGGGATTGGCAAAGGCTTCAAATCGATCAACAATTTCACCATTTTTCACTTTTACGGCAGCAAGTTCAATAATGGTATCATAGACGGCCGATAAACCAGTTGTTTCGACGTCATAAACAACATACTCTGCATCTTCTAAAGAACGGTCCTGTTCATTATAAGCAATGGGAACTCCGTCATCGACTACATTAGCTTCAACACCGTATAGAACTTTAATGTTGTGCTTTTCTCCTGCAGCATAAGCTTCAGGAAATGACTGGACAACGGCGTGATCAGTTATGGCAACAGCTGGATGCTGCCACTTTGCTGCGGTTTCAATCAACCGGGAAGCCGATACAGGAGCATCCATTTGACTCATCATGGTATGGGCATGTAGTTCTACGCGTTTTTTATCCTCTGGGGCATTATCTGAACGAACCGTTTTTTGGATCTCGTTAATATCGCGTCCCATCATCGTAAGTTCGTTTGTAAAGGTGTCCGTTTGAATACTTCCTCTTGCACGTACCCACATACCTTTTTTGAACTGTTTAAACTTATCCTGATCACTCTCACCGTTTGAAAACATTTTAATCGTAATAGAATCCGTATAATCTGTTACTTTGGCAATCAACAGATGACGACCCGATCGAAGCTCACGAATCTCAACATCAAAAACATAACCTTCAATCGCTATTCTTCGTTCCTCTTCAATAATAGCCTTCATTCCAATCGGTTCTTCCTGAATAGGATAACCAATCATAAATGGCTCATCGCTTTTTTCTTCACTTTGTTTTCTTGCTCTTTCTTCCTTATCTTTCACAGCTTTTTGTATCAAGGTTTTATCTTCCTGCTGTCTCATCTCCATAAAACGCTTCCGGTCTTCTTCGGATTCTTTAGCATCGACTTGGATTTGCAACGGCGAACAGCCAATTTTCATACAAAAGTCTTGTAAAGGGCCTTGTAAACGTTTTTTAATGGCTTGTGATTCAGCCTCATTCCGAGCTGTTATCGTTAATTTGTTACCAGAGACTTCCGGAGTTTGTTCATAAAGATTATCTTTATAAGCTGGTAATAAATCAGGTATAGATTGAATAAAGACTGTCCAATATTCACCTAGATGCTCTTCCTTAAATTCCTTATTATCACTCTTTAGTATAAAATCTACAGAAGCGATATGATCAAAAGCTTCATGTATTTTGGTTTCAAATAGCTGGAATACGTCTGGGGGCAACAAATCCTGAATATGAAACGTAAAACGCCATTTTTTCTCCTTCTTAAAAACAGTTAATTTCTCTAAGGAGGCTTCTTGAAAATAGGTATTTATGATGTCATTAGGTAATTGAATTTGCTCCAGTAATATATCCATTTTTTCACGGTTGGTGACCGTCATAATCAAACCTCCCCTTTATAAACTGGAAAGCCCCTGTCGAATTTGGATGACAAGGGCTCAAAAAATGTTCTATTCTATTTTACCTCACTCATGAAAGAACGTACAGTATCAATAATATCAGATTTATAAATATCCTGCTGATCTCCGGATTGACGATATTTAAGCTCTGCGAAGCCTTCATCCGCACGCTTTCCAACAGTTATTCTAAGTGGAATTCCCACGAGGTCACTGTCTGCAAATTTAACACCTGCGCGTTCTTTTCGATCATCAAATAAAACTTCAATACCGGCTTTTTTCAATGTTTCATAAATTTCCTCAGCAAGCTCTTTTTGCTCATCCTTTTTCATGTTTAAAGCAAGAAGATGGACCTGATATGGAGCCACTTGAACAGGCCATGTGATTCCATGATCGTCATGATACTGTTCAACAATAGCAGCTAACGTCCTGGAAACTCCTATACCATAGCAACCCATAATGAACGGATTCGCTTTTCCATTTTGATCTAAGTAGGAGGCATCCATTTTCTCAGAATAGAACTTTCCTAATTTAAATACATGACCTACTTCAATCCCTCTGGCAAACTTTATCATTCCTTTACCATCAGGAGATGGATCCCCTTCTTGAATAAAACGTAAATCTGCATATTCTTTCACCATAAAATCCCGTTCAGGGTTTACATTAATATAGTGATAGCCATCTTCATTAGCCCCGCAAGAAACATTTACCACAGATTGAACAGCATAATCAGCTATAATGTCTACATTTTCTGGTACACCTATAGGACCTAATGATCCAAACCCTGCGTTCATGGCTTGCTTTGTTTCTTCTTCACTTGCTAAATCAACGATACTAGCGTCATATAAATTTTTTAATTTTACATCATTTACTTCATGATCCCCACGCGTAATAACTAAAACTAGCTGCTCGTCCACTTTAAACATAAGAGCCTTCAAGCCCTTATCCAGTGAATGTCCTAAATAATGAGCTACGTCTTCCATCGTTTTTTGATTTGGTGTTTCAACCTTTTGTAATTCTTTTGCTTCTTCATTTGAGGGTTCATATTTTGTAATGACAGGTGCCATTTCAATATTCGCAGCATAATCAGATGTATCAGAATAGGCAATCACATCTTCCCCTACATCTGATAAAACCATAAATTCATGGGTATCCTTTCCTCCCATAGCACCTGAATCAGCAATAACAGCACGGAAATCCAATCCACAACGAGTAAAAATGTTACGATAAGCATTAAATATTGTTTCATAGGTTTTATCTAAGCTGTCAAAGCTATCATGGAAGGAATAGGCGTCCTTCATTAGAAATTCACGCCCTCTTAGCAATCCGAACCGGGGTCTTTTTTCATCTCTAAATTTTGATTGAATTTGATAGACCGTTAAAGGTAACTTTTTGTAACTTTTCACTTCATCTCGAATTATACTGGTAATAACCTCTTCATGAGTGGCACCTAAAGCAAATTCCCGACTATGACGGTCATCAATTCGCATTAGTTCGAGACCATATGTCTGCCAACGGCCCGATTCCTTCCACAACTCAGATGGCTGTAAAGCAGGCATAAGAATTTCGGTAGCACCAGCTTCATCCATTTCTTCTCGTACGATTTGTTCTACCTTTCTTAAAACACGATTCCCTAATGGTAAAAAGCTGTACAGACCTGAAGCAATTTGTCTCATATATCCAGCTCTCACAAGCAATTGATGACTTTTAATCTCAGCATCAGTTGGATTCTCTTTTAAAGTAGGTAATAGCAAGTTACTTTGTTTCATAATCATGCACCTCGATTTTCTATTCTAAAAAGATTCGAATTTTTGTTCAATCTATGGGTGCCATCGAAATCACTAAGGAGTGAATAATCGTTGGATATCATTCCATGTTACAACAATCATGAGTAACATAAGGAGTGCGAATCCGAGAAAATGGACAATCCCTTCTTTTTGAGGATCAATTGGTTTACCTCGAACGGCTTCATATCCTATAAATATCAGGCGTCCTCCGTCAAGTGCCGGAAGCGGTAATAGATTGATGATTCCTAAGTTTACGCTTAACATCGCTGTCCAGGTTAAGAATGTATAAAAACCTGTTTGTACAGCCTGGTCTGTCACATCATAAATTCCCACAGGACCGGCAAGGCTGTCAATCGATAACTGGCCTGTAACTAATTGACCAACACTTGTTAAAATAAGTGTTGACAGTTCATAAGTTTCTGTAAAACCAAATTTCACAATTTCACCTGGTGAGTGCTCAAATGCCTGTCGAACCCCAATTTGACCAATTTCTTTTCCTTGCTCTTCAATCGCATCAGGCGTGATAGGAACGCTCATAACTTCCCCATTTCGGTCAACCATTAATTCAACTTCTTCATTCGGATGCTCTTGAATTTCCATAACGAAATCCACCCACGTATCTATGGACTGATTATCCACCTGTAAAATACGGTCCCCTTGTTGCAAACCTGACTCAGCTGCAGGATAATTTTCGCTAATCTCTCCAAGCTGCGCTTCCTCCACTGGAACCCCTTGTGCAAAACCTAAGATGATAAATACTATGATGGCAAGTACAAAATTCATCATTGGTCCTGCAAAAATTTGCATGGCTTTCTTCGGTACTGACTTTGATGCAAATTGACGATCATATGGAGCAATTTGTGTTTCATTTTCATCCATAATAAAGAATGCTTTAGGATCAACATCAAACGTTAAGCGCTCTTCACTATCCACATCATAACCCGTTATAACTAACTCATGATCCAAATCAGCCCCTTCCACCTCTATCACTCGGGCATTTGGATGTTTTGATTTATTGTTTACTATAATTTTTTCGACCTTGTCAGACTCATTAAATTCCAGGCCAATATGATGTCCGGGTTTTAGTTCAATAATTTCTGGATCTTCACCCGCAACACGTACATAACCCCCTATTGGGAGAAGTCTTATTGTATATAAAGTTTCCTTTTTGCGATAAGAAAAGATTTTCGGTCCAAATCCAATGGCAAATTCGCGAACTAACATTCCTGCTCTTTTCGCGAAAATCATATGGCCGAACTCGTGGATAAATACGAGCAGACCAAACATAAAGATAAATGCAATAACGGTATTCAAAGAAAGCACCTTCCTTTAGTTTACATAAGATTTTACTCGTCGTCTTGTTGATTGATCTACTTCTATAATTGTAGATAAATCAGGATCCTTTACTATTGTATGCTCATCCATTGCTTTTTGAATAAAATCTTCAATAGCAAGGAAAGAAATTTTGTTATTCAAAAACAATTCAACAGCTTGTTCATTTGCAGAATTCAAAACTGCAGGCATTGTCCCTCCATATTTCCCTGCATCATATGCCATTTTTAAACAAGGAAAGCGTTCCAAACTCATTTCTTCAAAATGAAGTTTACCTATATCAATTAAGTTTAACCCTTTTGTAATTGAAATATCAAGCCTTTTTGGATACGTTAAAGCATATTGAATTGGACCTTTCATATCTGTTGATCCGAGTTGGGCCATTATACTATGATCTTTAAATTCTACCATGGAATGAATCATGCTTTCTCTATGTAAAATTACATCGATTTGCTGAAAGGGGATGTTAAATAACCAGTGAGCCTCAATTACTTCCAGACCTTTATTCATCATCGTAGCCGAGTCTATCGTAATTTTAGCCCCCATGCTCCAATTTGGATGTTTAAGAGCATCCTTTAAGGTAACGTTCTGAAGTTCATTTCTCGTTTTGTCTCTAAAACTACCACCTGAGGCTGTTATAATGAGACGATTGATTTCATCTGTTCGCTCACCTTTAAGACATTGGTGGATAGCTGCATGCTCACTATCAACAGGAAGGAGTTCAACACCATATTTTCTAGCTTCCTTCATGACGAGGTGTCCAGCTGTGGCCAGGGTCTCTTTATTAGCAAAAGCAATTTTTTTTCTTTCTCTAATAGCTTCCAAAGTTGGCTCAAGTCCTACACTTCCCATAACTGCATTCACAACTATATCTACATCGGGGAGAGTCGCGATTTCAGTCATCCCTTCACTCCCCACACTTATTTTGGGATTATAGGTTATGGTTTTTTCTAATTCCTGCTTAGTCTCTTTATTTTTGACAACAATATATTCCGGGCGAAACTCATAGATAACAGGAAGTGCTTTTTCTATGTTTGAACCAAATGCAATAGCACTTAAATGAAATTCATTTTTTAATTGCCGAATAACTTCAATCGTTTGAAAGCCAACGGACCCTGTTGCGCCAAGCAATGTAATAGTTTGCACTTAAACCGCTCCTCACCCATTTAAGTAAAAAATCCAATAAAATATAAAACAGGCAGCATAAAAATTAAACTATCAAAGCGATCTAATATACCACCATGCCCCGGTAAAATTTTCCCCGAATCTTTTACATCATATCTCCGTTTAATGGCCGATTCCACTAAGTCACCAATTTGTCCTACAATCGATGCTATTACAGTAACCAATATGATCTGAAAAATGGAATATGCAGTAAATGGATAGATCAATTGAAAAATAGCAGCCGCAATGCAGGCTAATAAAACACCACCCAAGGAGCCTTCAACAGTTTTCTTCGGACTAATATCAGGCCATAATTTTATCTTTCCCATCGAGCGTCCAACGAAATAAGCACCTGTATCTGTTGCCCAGATCACAACTAGAGCATACAGCAAATATTCCAGTCCTGCTTCTCTTGCCACAATAAAATAATAGAATCCCATTCCTACATAAATAATAGCAGTAACCATAAAACCAACGGCTTCAAATGTAAACGTATTTTTTTTCAAAACCATATACCCTAATAATAAAAATAAACCTAAAGTAAACCATTCAATTTTAATAAAGTTCTCTAGAAAAGGGACTTGTAGCATAGATGAATCGTATAAAATAATCCATAATGATAGCATAGAAATCATTGACGGCCAGGAAAGGAAAGAAATATTGCGCATTTTTAATAACTCTAAAAGTGATAGTGAGGCTAATAAATAAATGATAAGCTGAAAAAACCACCCACCAAATATGACAATCGGTACAAATATGAGTAATGCTATAATGGCAGTTAACACTCTTTCTTTCATGCTTTCTTCAACACCTTAAATTCCCCCATATCTCCTCTTACGATTTTGATACTCTATGAGGGATTTTTCAAATTCATTTTCATCAAAATCTGGCCATAATACATCCGTGAAGTAAAATTCAGCGTATGCAATTTGCCATAATAAAAAGTTACTGATGCGAACTTCGCCACTGGTTCGTATTAATAAGTCTGGATCATTATAATCTTTTGTATACAATCTATCGGAAATTACTTCTTCATTTATCTCATCCACTGTCAAGCGGTGTTTGTTCACATCATTAACAATTTGTGTAACAGCTCCCACAATTTCATTTCTGCTTCCATAATTTAAGGCAAAATTTAAAATAAGTCCATCATTATGTGCAGTTTTATCAATGGAAGTCTGAACGGCTTGTTGGGTATGTGCAGGTAATTCACTAAAGTCACCTATGGTTCTTACTTGAACATTATTATCTATCAATTCCTGTAAATATGTATCTAAGAATTCATTTGGTAATTTCATAATAAAATCAATTTCTGATTTAGGCCGTTTCCAGTTTTCTGTCGAGAAAGCATATAGTGTAAGAACATTTAGGTTCAGTTCAACTGCTTTTTTGACAACTTTTTTAATCGTTTTCATTCCTTCTTTATGGCCCGCGGCCCTAGGACGACCTCTTTTTTTCGCCCATCTCCCATTACCATCCATAATAATTGCGACGTGTCCTGGCAGATTTTCTTTTGATTGTATTTTACTATGTTTGGTATTCTTACGTTTTAAAAAAGGAATCCGTATTGCCATACATTAAATCCTCCAGTCAGGATTTATCTATCCATTTAATAAAAATAACATTCACATATGTATGAATATGAAAGGGAGATTATCCTCCTCCCTCACGAATATTTCATACATGCGAAAAATCCCCCAAAATGAGGGAGATTTTTATATCCTTATCCAATTTTTATGAAGGTAACAAGGATATCATATCATCTAAAAGGAAAATTCTCATTAAACCTCTAGGATTCCGTCTTCCTTCGCTTTTGTTAAGTCATCAATCTTATTTATATATTTATCTGTTTCTTTTTGAACATCATCCTGAAATCCATGCAATTCATCTTCCGTTAAATCTCCATCTTTTTCAAGCTTCTTTAACTGATCGTTACTGTCTCTGCGAATATTACGTATCTGTACCCTTGCTTCCTCAGCATATTTACGTACAATTTTCACTAATTCTTTTCGTCGTTCTTCTGTCAATGCAGGGATATTAATACGAATAAGATTTCCATCATTATTTGGTGTTAATCCTAAATCTGCCTTTTGAATCGCTTTTTCCATATTGCCCAATGCACTTTTATCAAATGGTGTAATGACAAGTAACCGGGCCTCAGGAGCAGAAATATTAGCTAGCTGGTTAAGTGGGGTCATAGCACCATAGTATTCCACTAAAACACCATCTAATATCGATGGGTTTGCTCGACCTGTTCGTACCGTTGCTAATTGTTTAGAATATGCCTCAGTCGCCTTTTCCATTTTTTGTCGTGTTTCATTCATTACAGCTTGACTCATTTTTCTTTCCCCCTCACAATGGTTCCGATATTTTCTCCTTGGACAACACGTTTAATATTTCCTTCCTCGGTAATGGAAAATACAATAAGCGGTATGTTGTTGTCCATACAGAGTGAAGATGCAGTTGAATCCATAACAGCTAATCCTTCATTTAAAATATCTAAATAGGATAATTCCGTGTATTTTCTCGCATCCTTATTCTTAACAGGGTCATCATTATAAACACCGTCAACATTATTTTTAGCCATAAGGATAACGTTGGCTTCGATTTCGGCTGCCCGCAGTGCTGCAGTTGTATCTGTTGAAAAATACGGATTACCTGTTCCGCCTGCAAAAATAACTACTCGTTTTTTCTCTAAATGGCGCATGGCCTTTCTTCTAATATAAGGCTCAGCAACTTGTCTCATTTCAATAGATGTCTGAACCCTTGTTGGAATGCCGATATTCTCAAGACTGTCCTGTAAAGCAAGAGAATTCATAACCGTAGCAAGCATTCCCATGTAATCAGCCGTAGCCCTGTCCATCCCCATTTCACTACCAACTTTTCCGCGCCATATATTGCCGCCACCTACAACAACGGCCACTTCTACTCCTAATTCTGACACTTCTTTTACTTGTTGTGCAATGGACTTAACAATTGCAGGATCAAGTCCATAACCTGCAGTCCCACTGAGAGCTTCCCCACTTAATTTTAACACAATGCGTTTGTATCGGATTGATGTCATAGTAACCTCCATCTATTATCAATTTTTCACATTCTATAAAGAATAATCCTTATAGCAAAGCGAAAAAGTGATAAATGTAAGATTTGGTTTCAATTTTGATGTGTTCTAAAAAGATTTCAATATGTATTCTGTTTTTTTGAAAATAGGGAACACGATGTGTCCCCTATTTTTAATTTCAACTCGTTTGTGGTGTTATTTTTTCACTTGACCCATAACTTCGTCAGCAAAGTTTTCTTCACGTTTTTCCATTCCTTCGCCAACTTCATAACGTACAAAGTTTTTAACAGTTGCATTGTTGGACTCAACATATTTTTTAACGGTTTGATCAGGATCTTTAACAAATTCCTGTTCTAACAAGCAAATACCCTGGAAGAACTTACCAAGTCGTCCTTCAACCATTTTTTCAACAATATGTTCTGGCTTTCCTTCGTTTAGAGATTGTTGCTTAAGTACTTCGCGCTCGCTGTCAACCTCTTCTTTAGGTACATCCTCACGGGATAGATACTTCGGATTTACAGCAGCAACATGCATGGCAACATCTTTTGCTACCGATTCATCCGTTGTACCTTCTAGTACTGTTAATACACCAATGCGTCCACCCATATGAAGGTAAGCCCCAAACGCATCATTGTCAGTTTTTTCTGCTACGGTAAAACGACGTAGAGAAATTTTTTCACCAATCTTGGCAATAGCATCCGTGATGTAAGCTTCTAAAGTATCACCTTCACCATGCAATTTTTGCTGAAGAGCTTCCTCAACAGTTGCAGGCTTTTGTTTAACAAGATGTTTACCAAGTTCAGCTAATAGATTTTTGAACTGATCATTTTTTGCAACAAAGTCTGTTTCAGCATTCACTTCAAAAATAGCAGCCGTATTTCCATCTACCTCAATATATGTAGAACCTTCTGCAGCAATACGATCAGCTTTTTTCGCCGCTTTTGCGATTCCTTTCTCACGAAGAAAATCAACAGCTTTATCCATGTCACCGTCTGTTTCAGTCAATGCTTTTTTGCAGTCCATCATACCTGCACCTGTTTTTTCACGTAACTCTTTGACCATTTTTGCCGTTACAGCCATGAAATTTCCTCCTTAACATTTTCATTAATAAAATGGTTTTTATTATTATTTAAGATTAACATTGTACATATCCATCATCTTTGTGTAAAAAAGGTGATAAAAGGCTTTTCCCTCTTATCACCTTCAAAACCTTTCTTACTCTTCTACTGGTTGAGCTTCTTCTTCAGGTACTTCTTCGCTTGTTTCACCTTGTCTAGCTTCAAGAATTGCATCAGCCATTTTACCGGTAAGAAGTTTCACAGCACGAATTGCATCGTCGTTAGCAGGGATTACATAATCCACTTCATCCGGATCGCAATTCGTATCAACCATTGCTACGATTGGAATATTCAGCTTATGTGCTTCTGCAATTGCAATACGCTCTTTACGAGGGTCAATAACAAATAGCACATCAGGAATTCCTTCCATATCTTTAATACCACCAAGGAATTTCTCAAGGCGTTCTTTTTCTTTATTAATCATAACAACTTCTTTTTTAGGAAGTACATCAAATGTTCCATCCTCTTCCATACGCTCGATATCTTTTAGGCGTTGGATACGTTTGCGGATGGTTTCAAAGTTCGTAAGAGTACCACCTAACCAGCGTTGGTTTACATAGAACATTCCAGAACGTTCTGCTTCATCACGGACAGTATCCTGTGCTTGCTTCTTAGTACCTACAAAAAGTACAGTACCGCCATCAGCAGCAACATTCTTAACATATTCATATGCTTCTTCAACCTTCTTTACGGTTTTTTGAAGGTCAATAATGTAAATGCCGTTTCTTTCTGTGAAGATATACCTCTTCATCTTTGGATTCCAACGGCGTGTCTGGTGTCCGAAGTGTACACCAGCTTCTAAAAGTTGTTTCATTGAAATAACTGACATTCTATTTTCCTCCTATATATTGGTTTTTGGCCTCCGTTTGTCTCATCTTTATATAGGGACTTTCATGAAGAAAGCACCACCTATAAAATCGACAAACGTGTGTTTTACACCAAAAGTAAATATATCATATGGGTGGTATTCATTCAAGCAGAAATTTATGAATGTGATTGAAATTTAATAAATAATTCAATTTCTGTTTTCCCTTTGTTAAGCTTCTTTGCAATTTCTTCTATTGACAAACCTTCCTGATATAGCTGCAGAGCTTTTGAATGATCCGATAATCCATCAACCTCATCCGCTACCATGATGGTTTCAGGCTGATATTCCTTTGACTTTTCATCCGTCTCCTTAGCCTCTTTGACTGTTTGTGAAATCGCTTCTTCCTCCTGAGATGAATGGTTATCCTGATCCTGAAATACCAATGGCTGTGCTGTTGAAGTTGATTGAACGGGTTTTTCCTTCACATTTTTACCATTTTCATTAATGATATTCAATAACCTTTCGTTTTCCTCTTTCATCTCATTAATATAGGATGATAGCATCGCTTCTATTTCTTCTTTTTCTTGTAAATTTATAGATGCATTAGAATTTTGAGAGAAACGTCGATAAAGAAAAATAATAAACATAAAAATAATAGCGTGTAACATTAAGCTGAAAATAACTAAAAACTCTATCATAGCTTCCATTCCTATCCATTAATATCAAATCGATTTCCTAAAAAAGGATGCTTTTGTTGCTGTCTATTCAAACGCTTTACCATCTCTTGATTGTTCATTAGGATTTTAGCTGATTCGGCACTGGAATCACCATTTTGCAATCGATATTGTTCCTTTTGTCTTAACTCATTTACCTTTTTTCTCCGTTGTTCTTCTTCATGTAGTTTGACCTGGGCCAAATAATGCTGACTATTAGCTGATCGTTGGTCCAGTTGATTCTGTATCTGGCCTGCATCTTGTGTTCTGGGTAACGCAATCTGCATTTCAACCGCTTTCCAGCTCATGAAGAGTCAACCCCCACTTTACCTATTTAAATGGTAACACTTCAATCTCGTAATCGTTTAACTTCACATGTACATTTTGATGCTGATGTAAAAAGCCTTTCTGATATTTGCCAAAATTAACTTTGGTGTTCGGATATAGTATATCACGAACATAAAGAGCAGGCTGCACAAAATCAACATTTTTTTCCGTTTTATCCTGATAGGCTTCCTGTACTTCTTTATATTCTGCAGCAAGTAAACGTAATGAATTTTGTTGTTTTAATCGGGTTGTCTTTTCTTTTGGTGTGAGAGTACCCTTTACAGATTCAATTTTTTTAATTTTCTCGCCTAATTGTTTCAACTTATTAATGGAATCGTATAGCTCTTTTAATCTTTCTTCCAAATGGCTTATACCTTCCAAGGACTTCTTGTCTTCTCCCAGATAAACACTGGTTTCTGCATTCAAACGGTTACCTAAATCTTTAACATATATTTGCTGTCCAGCTGATATATGTCCTCCAATGAGACTTCCTTTCTGACAAAAAACTTTCTCCCTTGCTATACATTCACTTAGCATAATCGATTCTTCTACAAATATATCTCTGCCAGCTTCTATCTTACCTTGGTTTACATACTTTGCATGAACATCCAATCCCGAATGAATCATTCCTTTATACATAGCAGAAATCCCTTTTTGTATGAAGATAGAGCCTCCTGCATCTAAATGGGCACCTTCCACTAATCCAAAAATATGAATATCCCCTTTTGCTTTAACAGTAAAACCGGTTGGGACATCTCCGCGTATAATAACTGAACCATTAAAGTCTACATTACCTGAACGCATATCAACACTATGATCAACTTCATAAGTCGGTAAGACGTGGATTTTATTCCCGGACTGTGAAACTTGTCCATCCATTGTAGCGATGATTGTATCATCTGTTTTCCATTTGGTATTCTGACCCGGATTGATTCGGGCTTCCTGTACAGGCTCAGGTTTGATTTCTTCTCCTAACACATTCATACCAGACTTGCCTTCTTCTTTCGGGATGACCTTAAGAATAGAATCTCCACTTGAAACAGTGGGTATCTTTATCACCTCACGAAAATCTAATTCTTCCTTTTCCTTAATAGTAAGATCAGATTGTAAGTTTACCATGAATTCAAGCTTTCCATCTCGTCCTTGTTCAGCTGGAAGACCTCGGGCAATTAAACATGGAAAATTCACAGAATAAGGGCTATCTACTATTTGATTCAGGTTCTCATCAATTCGTCCATAATAAATTTTACTTTCTTCAAGAAGCTGTATAACTTCTGTTTTAGTCGTTTCCATTTTTTCTATGTCTGATTTAATTTCTACGAAAGCTTCCATTTTATCATCTGTAACTGTAATCCCAAACAAATCCTTAACTGACTGTGTTTGTACCATATTGTCCTTCCCCCCCCCCAATACTTGGACTAAATACGGATAAAGACATGTTAAGCCCTTATTCGATAGCTTGTGATAAAATTTTCCTTAGTTTAAAAATGGCCCGGCTATGAATTTGTGAAATCCTTGATGTTGAAAGTTCCAGCACCTCTCCAATTTCTGTTAACGTTAATTCTTCCTGATAAAAAAGACTAACAACCATTTGTTCTTTTTCATTTAAATGCTGAATGGCATCGGCTAACTCACTTACCTTTTCCTGATCAATCATTTGATCTTCTGGTAATGACACCTTTTCATCAGGAATCATATAGCCAATACCTTCTGAGGATTGATTGTCTTCATCATTCGATTTTTCTTCCAATGATAAAGTATTTGCATACAGGGAATCTTTCAAGGTGCTTAACACTTCCTGACTTGAAATGCCCATCCTGTCTGCAATTTCCTCTGGCTGCGGTTCCCTGCCTAAGACTTGTTCTAAATCTTCAGCAACAACCTCCATTTTTTTCGCTTTATCACGAACGGTACGTGGCAGCCAATCCTCTCTTCTTAATCCATCCATTATTGATCCTCTAATTCGAAAGGAGGCGTACGTATCAAATTTCAAGTCACGATTGTAATCAAACTTTTCTATTGCATCTACTAATCCTAACAGCCCTAAACTCTTAACTTCCTGACGACTAACATTTTTAGGTAAATGAGCCGCTATCCTTTTGACATGATAATCGACTAAAGGCATGTATAGGGCAACAAGTTCGTTCCCCGCATCCTCATCTTTATGCTGTTGCCATTTATTCCATATTGACTCTAATTCGGGAGCTGCTTGCTGTTTCATCCCTTTACCTCCTTCAGACGCTAAACCCTTTTCAAATTTCCTTCATTCCTTCATTAACCGTTCGGATTGTTAATGTTCCAATAATGGAATGAAATTCAATCGTACGTCCGCTTGTCCCACCCACTTCCTCACTTACAATGGGAATGCGGTGCTTCGATAATTCTTTCTTTACAGCTTCTACATTGCGAGGACCTATTCGCATCATGTCCTGACCAGCCGATAGCTGAAACATTTGGGCTCCTCCTGCTATTTTTGCTTTTAAAGCATGACGTTGTGCGCCATTTTTTATTAACAACGATATAGCTTCCTGTATTCCTGTGTCTGCATATTTAGCCCTTTTTAATTCTTTTCCTCTAAAAACCGTTGAATCAGGTAACATGATGTGCACTAATGAAGCTAATTGAGCGCGAAGATCATAGATTACAACTCCCACACAGGAACCTAATCCGGATGTGCGAATTTTTTGCCGGCCTTTAGCAATACCGATATCTGCAATACCTACTTTCACCATTTCCAATTCGGCACTCATCTTCATCGTGGAACTCCTAAAGCCTTAAAAATACGGTCAAAGGAGTGAGGATCCGGCAGCAGGAAAAAGTGACCCTTCATACGATTGTAAAGATTTTCTTCATCCGATAATAACGTGTCAATAAAAATCGCCTGATCAGCAACCTCCGAGAGTTCCACCAGACCCACAGATAAAATCGCCCCCACCATATCAAACGCAGCTGAAGGAACAGAAGGCTGTATATTTAAACTTGTTAAATCAGACATTGCACTTAAATATGAACCACATAAAATGTTACCTAATTCCATATATGCGGAAACCGCAAGATTAGAATACGGTGGATTCTGAAAGTGAAAATCCTCATTACCTGTCATTTCACGTATCAACAAACTCGCCTCATGAGGAGGTAAAACGAAAAACATACTGCCAGAAATATCACCTTTAATTTTCACAAAAATAGATGCGATTTCTGTTTCAGGGCCTCCTACCATATCCATCATTTCGTCAAAGCTAACAATGTTTACTTTAGGAACTTTCATTTGTATTTTTCGATTTAATAATGCAGATAAAGAGGTCGTGGCATTTCCTGAACCAATATTTCCGACTTCTTTTAAAATATCTAATTGGATGGGAGATAACGAGAACGATTCACTCATCGCCATGACTACCCTTCTACTTTCGAAATATCATTTAATTCTTCTCTTGAAAGAACCTTTTCAATGTTTAAGAGGATTAACAGACGACTTTCCAAATTCGCAACCCCTCGAATATAATCAACATCAACTGAACCAATTACTTCCGGCGGAGGCTCTATAGCTTCAGATGAAACATCAATAACATCATTGGCACTATCCACAATCATTCCAACTACTTTATCATCCATAGATACAATAATAATTCTTGTCCGGTCATCATATTCAGCAGGTTCAATCTCAAATCGTTCCCGTAAATCAATAATAGGCGTGACAACCCCTCTTAAATTCATAACTCCCTTAACAAATTTCGGGGTGCCAGGCACTCTTGTCACTTGCATCATTCGTTCAATAGATCCTACCACATCTACTGGAACTCCATATTCTTCATTTTTTAGTTGAAAAACGATTACCTTTTCATCACGATTTTCATTTGACATTTTTAATTCTCCCCTTTTACATCAATGATTTTCTAACAATAATAAGTGCAAGTTCACCTTTTCCTTCAGAAGCGTTTACCATTTTATTTCTTTTTTGAGAAGAGTGTTCATATAAATATTCTTCATTCATTCTGGATAAGTTCACTTAACAAGGACCCCATTTCTTCAATCCGTACAACATGGCTTACCTGATTGGTTTCAATGGCTGCTTTCGGCATTCCGAAAATAACAGCAGATTCTTTGGACTCTACCACAATAGTGGTATCAGGATCCTTTTCTTTTAATGTTTTTATCCCTATAGAGCCGTCAGAACCCATTCCTGTTAAAACTAAAGCATATTTCTGATAGTTTCCCAAATCAGCAACTGATTCAAACAGTTTATTCACGGAAGGGCGATGCCCCCCAATAGGTTCTGTTTGATTAATAAAGGCTGTTAGCGAGATTCCAATTTTCCTTACTTCTAAATGATAGTCACCAGGGGCAATATAAATGTTCCCTTTTGAAAGGAATTCACCATTTGTCGCCTCTTTTACTGTTAAGCTGGATTCTCTATCCAGACGTTCGGCTAAAGATTTTGTAAACCCTCCTGGCATATGCTGTACAACTAAAATAGGTGCTGGAAAATCTTTAGGTAAAATTGGTAATAATTTCTGTAATGCTCTTGGTCCCCCGGTGGATACCCCAATGACTACGATTTTCTTTGATTTATGCTGACTTCGTTGGGGTTTCATCGCAATCGGAAGAGAAAGATTTGTTTTGTTATCAATCTGACGAATATCAACTTTTGCTGCCTGCTTAACCTTCATTATCATTTCTTGTTCGGTTTTATACATATCCAGAGAAATAGAACCTGATGGTTTTGTAATAAAGTCTATAGCCCCATACTGTAGCGCTTTTAGTGTGCTGTCAGCTCCTGACTTTGTAAGACTTGATACCATAACAACCGGAAGCGGGTATTCCTTCATAATTTGCTGTAATGCTTCAAAACCATCCATTACAGGCATTTCCACATCCAATGTAACTACATCAGGTGATAATTTATTGATTTTCTCAAGGCCGTCCTGGCCATTTCGCGCTGTTGCTATCACTTCTAATTGCTCATCTTGACTTAAAATCTCTGAAATCATCTTCCGCATAAAAGCCGAATCATCAATTACTAGTACTCGGATAGTACGCACGTTAATCTACCTTTCTAGTAAACATCTTTTTTAGCTTCGTGACAAAAGAATGGGGCTGTGTTGATCGATGATTGACGTTGCGAATCCCTAAATATCCTTCTACAATATAATTTAATCGGAGGCTAATGTCAGATTTTTTATTATGAATCAGAAATGGGACTTGCGCCTTAACCGCATTGATAACGGCCCGGTCATCTGGTAAAACACCTAAAGGAATAAAGGAATGCTTTAAAAACCGCTCAACAACTGCCTTTAGCTTTATGAGTGTTGAATCACCGTCATTTTGAAAGGAACGATTAACTAATACATAAATGGGTATAAAATTTTCCAGTGAATATAAGTGTTTCATCACGGCATATGCATCTGTAATCGATGTCGGTTCTGTAGTCGTAACAATAAAACATTCATTGGCCGCAAGTGCAAATCGCAGGTGCTGATCCTGCATACCAGCTCCCAGATCAAAAATAATATAATCATAGTGCATGGTAATCGTCTCTAACTGTTTAATGAAATAATCAAAATAATGAGGGTTAAAATGGAAAATGTCTGTTAACCCGGAACCTGCAGCAACATAGGAAATAGAATGAGGACCTTCTTCAATGATATCCTTTATCTTTAAAGACTCTTCAAACATTTGAATAATGGTCTTTTTTGGTGTTAATCCCATAAGGACATCAATATTTCCCATACCAAAATCCAAATCAAATAACAGTACTTTTTTCCCTTTTTGTTGCAGACCAATGGAAAAGTTCAATGCGAAGTTAGATTTCCCTACCCCACCTTTTCCACTTAATATTGCAATACTTTTAGCTTCTTTTACATTCCCTTTATTGTTTAGTAAATCTCTTAGTTTTTGTGCTTGATCAGTCATGTTTCCAGCCACCAAGTAATAAAGATACAAGTTGTTCAGTTGATGCTATAATCATATCGTCCGGGACATCCTGACCATTTGAAAGAAAAGCTATTCCAGCATTGCAATCCTTAATCATATTTATGATTGGACCAAATTCAGTTATTTCATCCACTTTGGTAAAAATAAGTTGTTGAATCGGAAAGACTTTAAACTGTTTATAAACCTCCCTTAATTCTTTATACTTTGTCGTTGCGGATAAAACGAGAAACATCTCATCATTTTTATCAAACTGGATGGTTTCTTCCAGCTGTTTAATAAATTCGACCTGCTTATAGTTACGTCCTGCCGTATCAACCAAAATTATGTAGAAATCCGCGAATTTTTCTTTTGCTTTTTGAAAATCTTCTTGATTATAAGCCACTTCTACAGGAATATCCAAGATTTTTCCATATGTTTTTAATTGGTCGATTGCACCAATTCGATACGTATCTGTTGTTAAAAAAGCAACTTTTTTCTTTTCTTCTACAACAGCCTTTGCAGCTATTTTGGCGATAGTTGTTGTCTTGCCTACCCCAGTTGGCCCCACAAAATACATCATTTTTGACCGAAAACCTTTATAACCATTAGGATACGATTGTAATTGTTTGTAAAGCACTTCCTTTAACCATTGAAGGACAAGTTGATGATCTACTTGTTTATTATGAAGATAATACTTATCAAGCAAGTCATTAGTAATGATTCTTACCGTTTCCTCATGAAGATCCTGATTCATGAGATATTGGTATGTTTTTTTTAGGAAATCAGGATAGTGGTCGATTGTGCCAGCAGTTTTTTCCTGTTGTAATGACAATGATTGCTTTAATTCCTGAATCTCTTTTATGATTTCATCACTAACGGTTTTCTGCTTTGATGCCCTAATCTGGTTGGTTAAAGGCTTGGATTCTTTTTGATTATATCCAACCGGTTGAACTGGTCTCGTCTTTGTTTCCTGTGCTGGATTTGGATCAATGGCGGCAATCACTTCAATGTTATTTTTCTTAAACATCCCTAATAAGCCTTTAGGTTTCACAACCTTTGAGTTTAAAATAACTGCATCACTACCAAGCTCTTTTCGAACCTGCTTCATGGCTTCAGGCATTGTCTGGGCTGTATACTTTTTTACCTTCATTAAACATTCACCACCCCTACGCTTTGTACCTCAATGGCTGGTTCTAACTCGTTGTAAGATAAAACCACAACTTGAGGCAGAAATCTTTCTATCAATTGCTTCACATACATTCGAACTGCCGGTGAGCATAAAATAATTGGTGTAGCTTCTTGCAATGATAGTTTTTCTACTTCCTGATGAATAGACTGTATAATCTTTTGCTGTGATTCAGGATCTAATGATAAGTAACTTCCATGTTCTGTCTGTTGGACATGGTCCGCAATGAGCTTTTCTACTTGACCAGAAATCGTAATCACTTTAATCATCTGTTCATCATTTATATATTGATTTGAAATTTGGCTTGACAAGGCTTGTCTTGCGTACTCCCCTAAAAGATCTGTGTCATTTGTCATTTTGCCAAAGTCCGCCAGTGTTTCAAAAATAACAGGTAAATTTCGGATGGACACTTGTTCTCGTAAGAGCTTGGCTAATACCTTCTGTACATCCCCGATCGACAATGGTTCTGGTGTAACTTCTTCCACAAGGATTGGATTGCTTTCTTTCAAATGATCGATTAGCTGTTTCGTTTCCTCTCTTCCTAATAACTCATGAGCATACTGCTTGATAATCTCTGTAATATGGGTGGAAACCACAGATGGTGGATCCACAACCGTAGCCCCCATCATTTCTGCTTCATCTTTAAGATTCTCTGCAATCCATTTTGCCGGTAGACCGAAAGCGGGCTCTGTGGTATCAATTCCGTCCAAATCCTCTTCCTCGATTCCAGGCATCATAGCCATATAATGATCCAGATAAACTTCACCTTTTGCCACTTCATTGCCTTTTACTTTTAAACTGTATTCATTAGGATTCAACTGTATATTATCGCGTATTCGAACAACTGGAATGACCATCCCTAACTCTAAAGCTAATTGTCTGCGAATCATTACAACACGATCGAGCAAATCTCCACCTTGATTGGCATCAGCTAAAGGAATCAGTGCATAACCAAATTCGAATTCGATGGGATCATTGCTTATCATTTGAATAATATTGTCAGGAGAAGACATATCCTGCTTCTCCATTTCCTCTTCTTCTGGCCATTCAACAGGGTCTTCTTCCGTTTGTTTTTTACTCAATTGATAACCGCCAAACACTAAAAAGCCGGCAATCACAGATGTCAATCCAAAGTTTATGGGAGTTAAACCAAACATAAATATAGTAAAAGCAGCAACATAGAGTAACTTCGGAAAACGAAGCAACTGCTTTGTTATATCTGTACCAAGATTCCCTTCTGAAGCTACACGGGTTACGACAATACCAGTCGCTGTGGAAATTAATAACGCCGGGATTTGAGAAACCAGGCCATCACCAACTGTTAGACGAAGAAACTGATTGGATGCTTCACCAAAGCTTAATCCCATTTGGGCAACACCGATTATTAAACCGAAAATAATATTTATAATAACAATGACAATGCCGGCAATTGCATCTCCTTTGACAAACTTACTGGCACCATCCATAGCTCCATAAAAATCAGCTTCCTGCTCAATTTTTTCACGGCGATCCTTCGCCTGTTGTTCAGATATTAATCCCGAATTCAAATCTGCATCAATACTCATTTGCTTACCAGGCATTGCATCTAATGTGAAACGGGCGGAAACTTCAGATACACGTTCCGAACCCTTGGTAATAACAATAAACTGAATAATGATTAAAATCAGGAAGATAACAAAACCTACTAATGGATTGTCACCTATAACAAAACTGCCAAATGTATCAATAACAACTCCTGCGTCACCTTCAGATAAGATGGAACGGGTAGTCGAAACGTTTAATCCTAATCGAAATAAAGTCAAAAGCAATAAGAGAGAGGGGAAAACCGCAAACTCAAGTGCCTCTGTTGTGTTCATGGCTACTAAAATTACGATTAAAGCAAGAGTTATATTGATTAAGATTAAAACACTTAAGAGCCAGCCCGGCATAGGAATAACGAGCATGACGATAATTAATATAACAGCTGATAATACAGATAAATCTTTAATTTTCATGATTGTCTCTCCTCATTGCTTTAAACTTTATTTTGGATTCGATATACATAAGCCAGAACCTCCGCCACTGCCTGGTAAAAATCTTCATGAATGACCTCACCAATTTCCACTTTTGCATAAAGGGAACGGGCTAATGGACGATTTTCGACCATAGGAATATGATGATAGTTAGCTACTTCTCGAATTTTTAGCGCAATATAATCGACCCCTTTAGCTACAACATACGGAGCATCATATTTATTTTCATCATATTTAACAGCTATTGAATAATGGGTTGGGTTTGTAATGACAACATCCGCATCCGGTACCTCACTCATCATTCTGGAATTAGCCATTTGCCGCTGCCGTTCCTTTACCTTGGATTTAATTTGCGGGTCGCCTTCCATGTTTTTATGTTCATCTTTAATATCCTGTTTGGACATTTTAATATTTTTTTCGTGATCATAGCGCTGATAGATATAGTCAATAACAGATATGACTAATAGACCAATAGAAGCGGCAATCCCCATTGTTATGGTCATTTGTCCAAAAAAGCCAAGTGCTGCATCTACACTTTTTAAAGACATAAGCATCATTTCATCTTTATTCAGCCAAATAACCGTAAAGGTTAGGGTGCCGATTACTGTAATTTTTAACAAAGATTTTAAGAGTTCAACCAAAGCGCGACCAGAAAATATTTTTTTTGCACCTTTCAGTGGATTAATTTTCCCAAGGTTGAACTTTAAGGGCTCTGTCGTAAACAGGAAGCCAATCTGTAAAAAATTCGCAGCCAATCCAGCAATCACAGCAACAATCATGATTGGCAGTAAAAGCATTACACCATCAATCGTATACTGAAAAAACATTGATTCAATGGTTTCAGCGGTAACATCCCATTGAATATACTCTACAAATCCCTTTTCATAGATAGCGAGTAATCGTTCTTTTAAATAACCACCCATAACATAAAACAATATAAACATTGCAAATAATAAAATGGCTGTATTAACATCCTGGCTTTTTGCGACTTGTCCTTTTTTCCTGGAGTCCTGGCGCTTCTTTGGGGTTGCCTTTTCGGTCTTTTCACCCGCAAAGTATTGTAAATTTAAAGATAACCATTCCATTCTAAGCGCCCCCGAATAATGACATTAAACCTCTCATGGAATAAAGAGTCGTTTCAAACAGTTGCTGAACTAACGCTGCAAAAACACCAAATGAAACAAAAATAACCACAAAACTAACAAAAATCTTCAAAGGCAGACCCACAACAAATACATTTAATTGAGGGACCGTCCGGGCAACAATTCCTAACGCAACATCAACTAAAAATAAACAGCCAACAATAGGAATGGACATTTGAAATGCAATAAGAAACATTTTATTAAAACTATCAATCACAAACTCAACAATTGAACCGTCCTGAAAAGGTATAAACTGATCAATTTCAATAAATTGATAGCTGTAAAAGATTCCATCAAGCAATAAATGGTGCGCATCTACTGTAATCAAAAACAACAAAGTAATAGTATAAAGAAATTGACCAATTAACGGACTTTGAACTCCTGTCTGTGGGTCTACCACATTTGCAATCGCAAATCCCATTTGAAAGTCGATAAAACCGCCTGCAATTTGGATAGCACCAAGTATTATAAAAGCAATTAAACCGATAAATATCCCAACCAATAATTCTTTAAGTAATAATAAAATATAATGGCCATCAAATTGTAACGTTGGAATTTCTACGGTATAAAACATAATCCACGATAAAAAAATGGCAAAACCGATTTTATGGGTTCGCGGAAAATTACGATATGAAAATATAGGAATTGTCACAAAAAAACCTATGACCCTTGCAAAGATCAGGATAAACCCTGGCAGTCTGGATATATCAAAGAGTTCAAACATATTAACGAATCACTGTATGGAGATTATTAAATATATTCGCCGTAAAATCTACTACTTGAACGAGCATCCAGGGACCAAAAAAAATAATCCCTATAAAGACAGCAATGATTTTTGGTATAAATGCAAGGGTTTGTTCCTGAATTTGTGTTGTTGCCTGAAAAATACTAACTAACAACCCTACTACTAAGGCTAAGATTAATATTGGTCCAATAACGATGAGTAATGTATAAACAGCTTTTTCTGCTAAAGAAATAACAAACTCACTATTCAAAATATTGCGCTCCCTTCCTTATAGCTAGAAGCTTTCCAGTAATGAATGGGTGATCAAATACCAGCCATCCACGAGTACAAACAATAAGATTTTAAAAGGTAAAGAAATCATAACTGGTGGTAACATCATCATTCCCATTGACATTAAAATACTGGCGACCGCCATATCTATGATTAAAAAGGGAACAAATATCATGAAGCCCATTTGAAAGGCTGTTTTTAATTCACTTATAGCAAATGAAGGAATTAATGTTGTAAGTGGAATATCCTCTAAAGACTCTGGTTCTTCCATTTGGGAATACTCCATAAATAAAGCCAAATCCTTTTGACGTGTATGCTCAGACATAAATTCTTTCATTGGCATACTCGCCTGATCATATGCTTCTTCGATGGTTATTTCTTCGTTAAATAAGGGCTGTAAGGCTTCATCGTTGATTTCCTGAAAAGTTGGTGCCATGATAAAAAAGGTTAAAAACAATGCCAAACCAATTAATATCTGGTTAGGAGGCATTTGCTGTGTAGCCAGAGACGTACGAACAAATGATAATACAATAACAATTCTTGCAAAACTCGTCATTAAAATAAGAATACTCGGTGCAAGGGCTAATACAGTTAATAAAAGTAATAATTTTACGGATGTTGATACACTTTCAGGATCAGAATTACTAAAAAAATCGACAAACTCACCCATCTTGATCCTCTTTTCTATATCCTTTGTGATCGATTAATTGATTTCTTTCCCGTTTTAATTTTTTCATTTCATTTGAAAATTGTTCCTTGAAAGATTTTGCTGGATTCCCTTTTTTTCTCTGATCCTTTATTTGGTCAAGAGAATGTATAATAGATTTAAAAGGTTGATTGGTGTTTTTATCATCATCTTCTTGCAATATATCCTCTTTTGTTGCTTCATCATCGATTTCCGTTAGCAGCGAGATATCCTCTCCAACTCCTACAACAAAAATACGGTCACCAATTCTCACCATTTGCATAGATTTATTGGAACCTAGTGATATACCACCCAGATTCTCCATTGCCCGCACCTGCTGAAACATCTTGTTCCTCTTTTGCAGAAACCTTAACAAAAAATAAATAAGAGCCAACACAACAGCAAGCATAAAGACCATTTTGATTATATTCCCCATTAAGGAACCATTGTCTTTTTGCAAAGTAGACTCCTCATCATTGGTAGTTTTCTGGTTTTCTTCTTGCTTAATCTGCTTATCATTTTGTTTTTGCTCAAAAAACTCGTCCACATTCATATCTGTTTGCGCATAAATAAAATAATTTGGCTGCACCATTAGAACAAATACAGATAACAATGATGTGACGATTAGCCTTACAAGTTTGTTCATAACGTCTCCCCGTTTCACTTAACTGGTAATCTACTTAACCACTACAAATCCAATGTTTTATTAATAGCTTCTATTACACGATCGCCCTGAAATGGTTTTACAATAAAGTCTTTAGCACCAGTCTGAATAGCCTCAATAACCATAGCCTGTTGTCCCATTGCTGAGCACATAATTATTTTGGCATTAGGATCGTTTTCTTTAATTTCTTTTAAAGCAGTAATGCCATCTTTTTCAGGCATAGTAATATCAAGGGTAACTAAATCAGGCTGCAGTTCTTGATATTTTTCAACCGCTTCATTACCGTCTTGGGCTTCTCCGACAACCTCAAAGTTATTTTTCTCTAAAATATCTTTTATCATCATTCTCATGAACGCAGCATCATCTACAATAAGTACTTTATGTGACATGAACTTTTCCCCCTATTCTATTATCTGATTTTTTGTATTCTTTCCGTTTGACTTAATATATCTGTTACCCTAACTCCAAAGTTTTCATCAATGACCACTACTTCACCTTTAGCAATCAATTTATCATTCACATGAATATCAACTGGCTCACCAGCTAATTTATCTAACTCTACAATGGAACCTGACCCCATTTCGAGAATTTCCTTTATGGTTCTTTTGGTACGGCCAAGTTCGACTGATACTTTTAATGGGATATCCATTAACATGTCTAAGTTTTGTTGCTGATGTGACTCCAAATTCGTATTTTCAAATTCCGAGAAAGCTGCCGTCTGTACATTTTGTGCTACAGCCTGCTCATGCCTGGAACCAAAATGCTTATTTTCATCAGGTACTCTTTTCTCTGCCTCCTGATTATTTTGTCCATTTGTCTTGGCAGATGGTGAGGTGTTCACCCCATGTTCATGTCCCAACGTATTTTCTTCCTGAACTGTGTTTTCCGATTGTTCCTCTTCTTGCTCGGTTTGACTGCTATTCAATAATTCATCAACAAATTCCCGGGCAAAGTCAATAGGAAGAATTTGCATAATATTTGAGTCAATGAGCTCCCCAACCTTCAAACGAAAGGAAACTTTTACAAATACATTTTCTTCCGGAATATAATCCGTTCCTTCTTCCCCTTTTATGTCAAGAACATTCGTCTTAGGTGGTGAAATATCCACACGTTTATCGAACACACTTGACATACTTGTTGCTGCTGAGCCCATCATTTGATTCATTGCTTCTTGTACTGCACTTAAGTGAATATCATTTAGTTCGGTTTCAGGTGATTTACCATCTCCGCCCAACATTAAATCCGCGATAACAGCCGCATCCTCCACCTTAATAACAAATAAGTTCACACCGGAAAAGCCGTCGGTATAGTCAACTGAAACAGCAACATGGGGTTGCGGAAACTCATCACTAAGCTCATCCTTTTTTACTACAGAAACTGCTGGTGTTGTAATTTCCACCTTTTGATTTAAAAGTGTGGAGAGAGTGGTTGCTGAAGTTCCAAATGAAATGTTTCCGATTTCTCCTAATGCATCCTGTTCAATCGGGGATAATTGATTGTCATTTGATGACGCCTCAGCAGCATGATTATTTTCTTCCATGAGATCATCCTGGTTTCCATTTAATAGTGCATCTATTTCTTCTTGTGATAGCATTTCTTCACGATTACTCATGTTCATCCCCCCTATTGATCTCATTTAAAATTTGTACAGCTAGTTTTTTCTTTTTCTTACCGGGTTGTGCTTCAAATTTTGGTTCCTGATGCACATACACGACAAGAGGTTTATCAATTTCCTGATTTAAGTGAATCACATCGTTTTCTTTCAGATGGAGAAATTCATCTATAGTAATGGATGATTCGCCTAACACAGCCCTTACATCCACATGCGCTTGTTTTATTTGACTGGATATTCGCTCAGAATCCTCTGGTTTTGCATTATTGGACTGATTTTGCATCCAATAATGAACGGATAATTTAGAGATGATAGGCTCCAGCACAATATGGGGAATACATATATTTATCATTCCGCTTGATTCCCCAATAGTAATATTTAACGAAATCACAACAACAGTCTCATTTGGAGAGACCATCTGCAGAAACTGGGGATTCACCTCAAAATCTTCCAGGATTGGATCAATGTCGACTAATGAACTCCAGGCCTCCTGTAAGCTTGTGATTGACTTCTCAAATACATCCGACATTATTTTGGTTTCGATTTCTGTTAAATTATCAACCTTATTAAAACTTACCCCTTTTCCACCTAATAACCTGTCCAGTATTGCATAAGCAATGTTAGGATTGACTTCTATTAACAATTGCCCTTCCAGTGGTGAAACAGAAAAAATGTTTAGAATCGTTCTCTTAGGTATTGAACGTATAAATTCTTCATAAGGAATTTGGTCAACAGATGCTACAGAGACAGATGAAAATGTACGAAGATTAGTAGATAAAAACGTTGTTAAAAGTCTTGCATAATTTTCATGGATTCGTGTAATCCCGCGAATTTGATCTTTTGAGAAACGCAAGGCCCTTTTAAAATCATAGACTCTTACTTTCTTTTCTGTCTCCTCTTTTTTTAACTCATCCGCGTCCATTTCACCTGAAGACAAGGCGGATAAAAGAGCATCAATTTCATTTTGTGATAGTACATCTTCGGCCAAGAAGTTCACCTCCTAAGTGGAGAATGTGATTATGAAAAACATTATTGAAGTATTTTGTTGGTTGTATATACATCTGTAACCATTCCAGTATCTAATAGTTTATTGAGTTCTTCTTTAATCGCTGTTTCCACCTCACCAAGACCTTCTCTAAAGTCCGATGATTTCTTTTTGGAAAGCTCTTTTATCATAATATTTTTTAAGCGAAAATCTTTTTGTAATTTTTCCATAGTCTTTTCCTCATCCGCTACAATTTGAAATTGAATGCGGACAAAGTTGCCATCTTTAAGGTCTGTTGTCATCTCTTCGGTCTCAAACGATGACTCAAGCATTTCCTCAACACTTTTTTCATCATCTGCATGTGTCTTATCTTTATTGTTCATAATGAATACAAGTGTAACGACACCAGCAAGAGTAATGATGATTAATAGGATAAGCATGATATTCATTACTTTCTTATTCATAAGACTCCTCCACATTCCCTTGTAATCCAGCCAAGCCTATGCTTTTATAAAACTGAATGGTTTTATCAACAATTTCTTTCTTCTCTTCTTTGACAAAATATTTTTTACCGGATACTAATGTAATGGTTGTATCTGGTAAATTTTGAACTTTTTCAATGTAAAGTGCATTTAATACAAAGGACTCTCCATTTAATCTCGTTACCTGAATCATAGTTTTATTAGGAGGCTGGAAAAAGTGTTTTATCAAAGAAAAAACCGAACGAAATAGAATTTATGGTTGGCGCATAAACGCGTTCCGGAAATATGCTTTACTAAAATCGTTCATTGTTCTCCTTTGGAGTTGATCGTTTTTGTTATATCCCAGCCTCCATCTACCTCCTCAATCTATTATCTCTTAAGATTTACAAGCTCCTGCAGTATTTCATCAGAGGTTGTAATGATTCTTGTATTTGCCTGGAAACCTCTTTGAGCAGTTATCATTTCAGTAAATTCTTCAGATAAGTCTACATTGGACATTTCGAGTGCACCTGACCGAATAGTGGCGGAACCTTGATCACCAGGTGATAATAGATCCATCACACCATAACCGTCCTCACCTTCATTATCCGCATCATATATCCCTGCATTTTGGGTTAATTGAAATAGATTTGAACCAGTCTTTTGCAACCCTTCAGGATTTGAGAATTTAGCAATTTGAATTTGTCCTGCCACTTGAGGAGAGCCATCTTGAACATAGTTTACTGTACCATCAGATGCAATACTGAAACTTTCAGCATCTTCAGGTATTTGTATTGGACTGTATGCCTTTTTACCAGTGCTGTCATCCGTTACTGAACTTCCTTCACCATTAATCGGATTCCCAACTAAATAGTTACCATTGGCATCAACAATGTATCCATCATCATCTAAATAAAAATTTCCTGCCCTTGTAAAATTAACATTATCTCCATCATCACCTAATGTAATACCAGGAGTACTAACTTCATTTCCAGCACTATCATTAAACGTATGAGTAGAGTCTGGGTTCGTATTTTTGGCTACAACAAACATCCCATCGCCCTCTAATGCAAAATCTAAAGTACGATTAGTGGTTTGAGTATTTCCTCCATCATGGATAGTATCAATACTGCCCGTACTAACACCAAGACCTACTTGCATAGGATTTTGACCACCTAATACGGGATCTCCAGCGTCATTTACTTGTGGTGCCTGTGCGCCTTGTACAGTTTGACTCATTAAATCCTGAAAGGTAACTCTTCCTTTTTTAAATCCAAATGTATTGACATTGGCTATATTATTTCCCACTACATCTAATTTCGTTTGAAAACCTTTCATTCCTGAAATACCTGCATACATAGAACGAAGCATATTTCATCATCCCTTCTTATTTCCGTTATTTTTTACTTTAGCTGCTTCAATCGGTCCACAGCTTAAGGCTTCCATACGGTCCAGCCTTATGAATCTTGTAACAAAATGGTTCCATTTATGTTAGTAAAAACATGATTGTTGGTTTCTTGACTGTCCATGGCCGTAATTACTGTATTGTTCTTGGTATTCACAACGAGCGTTGCATCGTCTAATACGACAAGAGAATCCGTTACGCCCTTTGTTTTGGCCCTATCCATTTGATTTTGAATTTCAGTCCATTGTGAATCATTAATATGGATATTTCGTTCCTCTAATCGCTTTTGTGCGTGCTTGCTAATTTTTAAAGACGATTGAACCTGTGCGTCTTGCAGATGATTTTGAAATGTCTTTGATGACTTATTTTGTGTTGGTTTCGATTTTAATCCTTGCTGGTATAACGGATGATTTTGTAACTGATGTATTCTGTGATCCATATCATCCCTTCTTTCTATCAATCTGCCTGTTTTTCAGCTTTCATAATTTCCGTTACTGAGTTAACAGAGATACGCTCATCATTTTGTAAAATAAATTCGGCTCCTTCTTCTCCCATAGCCACTCCTTCTACTATTCCATTTTTCTCTGAGCCAACTTCGCCATCTTCATTCAAAGTTTGATATTGAACCTCTTTTCCTATTAGATGACTATATTCGATTACAGGTGTAAAAGACTGATGTTGAACTAATTGATCAACAGAGCTTGAAATCGACATCATCTGCTCTAAAGAAGAAAAGGTAGCCATTTGTGAGATGAATTCCTTATCTTCCATAGGATTTGCAGGACTTTGATTTTGTAGCTGCGTCATTAAAATCTTTAGAAAATCGTCTTTACCAAGCGTATTACTCCCCGAAGTCTGACTCTTTTGATTGGATAAATATAAGGATGAATCAATTTGGGTCAATGTTTTCACCTGCCTATGTTTCGATTTGAGTTAAGTAATCCTCAAAGCTTTTTTCTTCTGATTCCTCATCGGTATCATTTTCCTGCTCCATCTGTTCTCTATATGAATGATCATTTCGTTCCTTTTCTTCCTCGTTTTGATTAAAATTAAAATAGGAAGCAGACTGTTGCGGTATCGTCGGCTCAGCTTGTTTATCAACAATTACCTGATGTGGATGAAACATATGTCGCAGCTGATTCATATTACTTTCCAGCATATCCTTGGCTGCTTGAGAAGAAACCGCGATTCGTACGGCCATTTCACCATTAGTTTGCGTGAATTTAACGACCATGTCTCCCAAATGTGCCGGCTTCAATTTAATGGTTAATTGTGTAGAACCTTCATTTTGAATAAAGCGACTGGACTTCAGTATTTTCTGTATCTGTTCCATGACATCAGAATTATTGGATGAAGGATTTCCCTCACCACGCTGTAAATAAATCGTATATTGTTCTATTTTAGACATCGGCATAGAGTCTATTGATAAAGGCTGTCCTGATTTCAAATGAGACAGATCGCTTGATGACGTTTGTGCAACCTGGGCTTTCGAATGTAAAAGGCTGTGGATTCTGTTTGGTGAAATCTCACTGGTATTCGTCTGCTTCCCCTGATTTACCTGAGCCAGAAATGTTGAATTATCTTGCTTTCCAGCTGTTTTCATGTCAGAAGCACGCAGGTTTTCTTTCAGCATTGCAGGATTCATATTCTGCATTAATCGATTGGCTTGCCTGGTTTGATTAGCTGCTTGAGCAGATGCCTGTCCATTCTGGATGGTATTTCCCAGTTGAGAAAGATAACTAGTTATTTTCACTAAAGCAGTCTGTAATTCATTTTTCAGAAGCTTTGAGTCTGTACCTTCAGGATTTGACATTTTCTCAACAACTTTATACAAATCTTCCGTCAATGAGAGAAGCTGTTGTTTCACATCTTTCTTACTATTAACGGCTTCAAGCACTTCACTAATCGAAATGGATTGTGTATGGAATAAAGAAGCCATACTCTCTTCACTATGAAAGGAAGAATCTATTTTTTGTTCCCCTAAAAGATTAGCAAGTTGACTAAGAGTACCTGTGAGTTCTTCTAATGTTGTTTCATCAGGTGAATCCATGCCGTCTATTACTTCCTTTAGTTGACCTAACCATTTTTCTAACATCGCTAAATCATCCTGATTATCTGATGTCTCGTCTTGAATCGATTGAAGATTTGAAAGGAATGATATAAAGCTTTTCGCATCTTCTTTAGACATCTCACTGCTAGGTAATGAATCTCCCTGGTTCATAGAATTCTTCTGGAACATAACTAATTGATTAAGTGCGACCTCCAACGTTTTCTCACCTCCTTTCAAATGGTTTTTCATTGATTGATTCCTATTGATTCAGCAATTCACTTGTAAGGTTTGCTGCCAGTTCTGGATTCATGGCTGATAATATCGCACCTCTTTGTTCAGAAGGGATTTCAGCTAATACTTTTAATGCAACGTCCTGTTCCATATTTTCTACAACTGGAGCAGCGGATTCAGGGTCCATCTCCTCAAATGTTGTTGAGACTTCCTTAATCTGTTCTGTCTGGTTTTGCTGTTGTTCTTCTTGTTGATTTAACTGATTGGTTAAATCCGATATCGTTTGTTGAAGCTTTGATATTTTTTCATCTTTTGACTTATTATCTACTTGTAATTGTTCGATATTAGCGTCTTTATCTTTAATCGTGGCCTGTAATTCCGATAACTGGTCTTGAGTGTTTTCCTTTTCCTTATCTTCATCACTTTGAACTAAAGCTGAGACGACAGGGATATTATGCTTTTCCGCCATATCAAAGAGATTAACTCCGGCGATATTTAATACAACGAAAAGGATCGTTACCGCAAAAATAGCAGGAATCACGATAACAAATAAAAACCATTGAAATTTACTTGCTTTTTGCTTTTCCGTATTCTTTACACTCATGGTCTCACCTTTTCCTGTCCCCGAATAAACTGTTGTACAGACGCTTCATCAATGACCTCTCTCTCATGTTTTTCCTCAAGTTTTTTGATTATGGTCTTTTTGTTAGAGACTATTTTTTCATATTTCTTTAGTTCAATATAGGATTCCGTCAGAGATTGCTGTTTAAGCTCCATATTCGTTCTGGCACTTTGTACATTTTGCTGTGAGGCCTTAATTTTCTGGTTTAACGTTTGAATGTATTGATCATAATTTCTGAGTTGGTCAGCACTGACACTGGACTGAATGCTATTTGACATTTCTGCTTCAAAATCTTCTTTTTCTTTTAAAAGATAATATAATTCTGTAGCATTCACCTCGAAATAATCCATTGCTTCCTGATAGTTTTTATGGGCTTTATCCTTTTCTATCATTTTTACATTTAAAATCTTTTCAAAGGTTTTCACATTTGACATTACGTTTCACTCCTGTTAGCCAAAGCCATTAGCTTCTCAATTGCCTCATCTCCAGTCACACATTCATGTACACCCTGCTTTAAGAACTGATTAATATTCGGATTGTATGAAATAGCCTCATCTACTTCCCTTGAGGTGCCCTTTTTATATGCGCCAATTTGGATTAATTCCTTATTTTCTTCATAAATAGCAAGCATATTACGAATATAATCAGCAGCCTGAAGATGCTCCTTTGATGAAATGTGATTCATGACTCTGCTAATCGATTTTAAAATGTTAATAGCAGGATAACGGCCTTGTTCTGCAATAGAACGATCCAGCACAAAGTGTCCATCTAAAGTTCCCCGGACAGCATCAGCTATTGGTTCATTCATGTCATCGCCATCTACTAGTACTGTATAAAAAGCCGTGATAGATCCTTTATCATTCGCCCCTGTACGTTCCAATAACTTCGGTAATGTTGCAAAAACACTTGGTGTATATCCTTTGGTTGTAGGTGGTTCTCCAGAAGCTAATCCAACTTCCCGCTGTGCCATAGCAACTCGTGTGACAGAATCCATCATAAGATTTACAGTTAGACCCTGATTACGGAAATATTCACTAATAGCTGTTGCAGTATAAGCACCTTTGATTCTTTGCAATGCTGGCTGGTCAGAAGTCGCCACCACTACAATCGATTTTTTTAATCCTTCCTCACCTAAGTCGTTTTCAATAAATTCACGGACTTCTCTGCCTCTTTCACCAATTAATGCAATGACATTAATATCTGCATCACTATTTCGTGCAATCATACCAAGCAAAGTACTTTTACCAACACCACTGCCAGCAAAGATTCCGATACGCTGACCCTTACCAACTGTTAGCAATCCATCAATGGCTTTAACCCCAATGGATATCCTCTCTCTAATTGGAGCTCTATGCATGGGATTAGGTGGCTCCTGATCTGTTGGAACAGCTGGAATTCCAGTTGGTATTTCAGAAGCATCTAATGGTTCTCCTAACCCATTTAACACCTTTCCTATTAAACTTTTACCTGCTTTCACCAACAGGGATTGATGAGTGGATTCCACTAAACACCCTGGTCCTATATGCTTGAGTTCAGAATAAGGCATTAATAATACACTTTCTTTTTCGAAGCCTACTACTTCTGCTTTAATAGGCTTACTCATCTTGCCTTTTGTATAGACAAAGCAGACATCACCTATACTTGTTTCAGGTCCAGTTGCTTCAATCATCAAACCAACCACACGGGTAACTTTTCCGTATCGTTTCATTGAGTCAGTATGATCAATCCACTTTAATACTTCACCGGTTTTCACTTACTTGATCCTCCTCAAGTAAATCTAACAGCTTTTGTTTTATAACATTCAGCTGCACCCCAATCCCTGCGTCAATTTGACCATGAGGGGTATCAATTATACATCCGTATTGATCCATTTCATGACTCGGATAAATAGTTAATTCTGCTTGATTACTTAACATATTTTGCAATTCCTCTTTATATTGAAGTAAATTTTCATATTCACACGCATGAACGTAGATATAAATGTGCATCGCATCTTTTTCAGCTAACATGGCCTGTTTGACTAATGAAGGAAATGCATCCACCTGATGTTCCAGGGTAAAACCTATAATTTTTTCCGAGGCCTTTATGGCCATTTTTAAAATATCTGCACTACTCTGATCAACAATATCTGCATACTCTTTCTTAGCTAAACGGATTAAAGAGCAAGCTTCATCTATATAGGATTGAAATTCATGTTCGGCTTTTTGCTTACCCTCTTGGAACCCGTCATGATAGGCACTTTCTTTCAATTCCTTATACAAAGATTCCTTTTCAAATTGCCACTTCTCATGTTCTTTCTGAATTTTCGCTTTAGCCTGCTCCATGATTTGTTCTGCTTCTGCTTTAGCATTTTCCAATTTTTGTTCAGCATCCATTAATAGCTTTTCCTGCTGTTTTTGCATAGAATTTGTTATAGCTTCTTCGGATTGTTCGAAACCAGCAGTCTCAAAAGGTTTTAACGGTTTTACAGAAATTGTTTTCGATTTTTCAGGTGTACCAGAAGACTTTATCTTGTAAATGTTAGACAATAATATCATCTCCTCCACCGCGGGCAATGACAATTTCACCTATTTCTTCTAAACGGCGGATAGCTGATACAATTCTTGTTTGCGCTTCTTCTACATTACGCAGACGAACAGGCCCCATAAATTCCATCTCTTCTCTAAAGTTTTCAGCCATACGGTTTGACATGTTTTTGAACAAGACCTGCTGTACCTCTTCACTGGCCACCTTAAGGGATAAGATAAGATCTTCATTATCCACTTCTCTAATAACCTTCTGAATCGAACGATTATCCAGAGTCACTATATCTTCAAAGACAAACATTCGTTTCTTAATCTCTTCTGCCAGCTCAGGATCCTGAGTTTCTAACTCCTCCAATATCGTTCTTTCAGTCGATCGATCCACACCATTCAACACTTCGACAACAGCTTGAACACCGCCCGTTTGTGTGTAATCCTGTGTGACGGTTGCAGATAGTTTCTTTTCTAAAATCTGTTCAACTTCATTTATGACATCAGGTGAAGTCGAATCCATGACCGCAATTCTTTTTGCAATATCTGCTTGAATATCCTCCGGCAGCTCTGACAATATCTGTGCTGATTGTTCAGCATCTAAATAAGAAAGAACAAGAGCAATGGTTTGAGGATGTTCATTTTGTATAAAATTTAAGATTTGTGAAGGTTCAGCTTTTCTCGCAAAATCAAAAGGTCTAACTTGTAAAGAAGCGGTAAGACGGTTAATAATTTGTGATGCCTCTCCTTCACCAAGTGCTTTCTCAAGTACGGTTTTGGCATATCCAATCCCTCCTTGAGAAATATAATCCTGTGCTAAGGCAATTTGATGAAATTGATTCATCACTTCTTCCTTTTGATTGGATTCAACCTTTCTTACTGATGAAATTTCCAATGTTAATTGCTCTATTTCTTCTTCAGTAAGATGCTTATAAACTTCAGCAGATACATCAGGACCTAATGAAATCAACAGAATGGCTGCTTTTTGTTTTCCTGTTAATTCTGTTTTGGCTTTGGCCATCCTTTATGTCCTCCTTAATCTTCCGAAATCCACGATCTAAGTAATTTAGCAAACTCCTCAGGTTTATCTTTTGCCATATTTTCGAGTTGTTTTTTGCGCATAGTTTCTTCGGTTTCCTGAGGTTGTTCAATATCCGGAATCGTAACCTGCTCTTCCATCTGTTCCTCCTGATATTCACCAGCCTCATCTCTATTTCTTCTCCTGACTAAGAGGATTAATAGAATAATAACCGCTAGTAACAGTATGCCACCTGCAATATATAACCAGGTTGGAATGCCAGGAGCCGGTGCTGGTTCGTTAACAGGCTGAGAACTGAATTCCTGAAATACAATGGACACTTTTTCTTCAGGATTAACCTCTCCATAATCACCTGAGACTGTCGTTGAAATCATGGAGTTTAAAATGGATGAGATACTCTCTCGTACCGTTTCTTGTTCTTGAGCTGTTAAGTATTGAGCATTCCCTTCCTCGTCGGGCTGTGATTTCTTCGAATCCACAGCTACCTGAATACCTAAGTCTCTAACCTTATAAGGGCTTTCTACAATATCTTTTTGAATACGATTAAACTCATTGTTAATTCTTTCTTCTACCTTCTCGTATTCAGAATTACCCTCCCCATCTTCTCCAGCTGGATAATTCGCAACTTCTTCTTCACCTGTACCAACTGCCCCTTCAGGGGGGTTCTCTCCAGAATAGGTTTCAGTAATCCGCTCTACACTTACCGGCAAACCTTCCATATCCTCTTCGTCAACAGGCTCTACTAGCTCTTCTACTCGATTTTCTTTCGTGAAATCAATATCAGGCGTTACAGATACAACAACATTTTCTCTCCCCATCATCGTACTTAAAAGCTGCTGAACTCTACTTTGAATATCCCGTTCGATATCTTTTTTGATTTCCTGTTGCTCCGCATAGGAATTTCCTGCTGTAGCATTATTTGAATTTTCTTGATCAAAATACTCAAAATTTTGGTTCATTAAGACGATATTATCAGTAGAAAGATTAGGTACTGCTTTTGATACCAAATGATAGAGTCCATCAATTTGACTTTGATCAAAATCATAGCCCGGCTCTGTATGAACTACAACAGAAGCTGACGCCTCCCCTTGTTTTTCATTCACGAAAACATCTTTTTCAGGCTTAGTGATCAATACATCAGAACTTTGTATACCTTGAATACTATTAATTAGATTTGAGATTTCAGTTTGCAGGGTATCTAACTCTATCATTTCCCTTTGCCCATCTGTCATCCCCCAGGAAGCATTTTCACTAAAGAATGAATAGTCAATATTTCCACTATCCGGGATGCCTTGAGCAGCCAGGTCAACGAGTAAAGAGTCAACATTTTCTTTTGGAACTAATATCGAAGAACCCCCATCGGTAACTTCATATTTAATTCCTCTTGATTCAAGTTCGGTTTTTATTTGGCCGGTTTCCTGAAGCGATAAATCGCTATATAACGGAACCATGTTTGAGCGATTAGCAAACAGGGTAACAAAAAGGATAATAGCGAATATCAGGACAGCACCGCCTATAATAAGCGATTTTTGCATAAGAGGCCTTTTGTTCCAAAATTCGATTGTTTTTTGATAATATTCTCGTACTTTATTCACTACTGCTGCCTCCGCATTTTATATTTTTAATGATATCTGAAGGATAACAATTAAAAATATTTTCATTACTTGATTTAAAGAGATATAAAAAATTTATAAAAAAATATTCAATTACCGACAAAAAATAATTTTGTGTAACGTAACCTTTAGTAGAAAAGGATAAAGATTATATTTGCATTCTCATCACTTGTTTATATGCTTCAACAGCTTTAGATTGAACTTCTACAGCTGTTTGAAGCATAACACTGCTTTTTTGCGCAGCAATCATAACATCATGTAAGTTATCGATTTCGCCAGCTGCAAGTGCTTTTGTTTTTTGATCTGACTCTATTTGTGCGTCATTCACTTGATTTATGGCATTTTTTAAAGAGTCTGCAAAGTTTTGCTGTGCCTTGAAAGGTGTTGTACGATTTGCATTTTGCATGGATGCTTCTTGATTTAACAATGCTTGATTAACAGTCGGCATCTATATTCACCTCTACTTTCCGATTTCTAAAGCTTTCATTAACATGTCCTTTGAAGCGTTCATAGATGTAACATTCGCTTCATAAGACCTGGTTGTACTCATTAGATCAACCATTTCTTGTAATGGATCAACATTAGGCATAGCTACATAACCATCTTCATTTGCATCAGGATGATTGGGATTATATACCATTTTGAAAGGTTCCTCATCCTCCGAAATTTCATTAACTTGAACACCGTTACCACTATTGCCAGCGTGGTTGGAATGCGAATGAATGGCATTTTGAAGTTTGGAATGAAAGGATGCATTCTTTTCCTCAAAAGAAACTAATTTTCGTCGATAAGGCTCCCATTCCCCGTTTTCATTTAATTGTGCTCGAGTGGTCTCTGCATTAGCAATATTCGATGATATTACATCCATCCTCAGTCTTTGAGCAGTTAAGCCACTACCACTTGTATTAATAGAATGAAAGATTCCCATTATTGACCTCCTCTAATAACTGTCTTCAAGCTATTAAACTTCCCGTTGATTCGATCAACCAAAGCTTGATAGTAAATTTGATTTTTGGCAAGTTCTGTCATTTCTTTATCCACATCGACATTGTTTCCGTTATGGTTGTACGTCGTATCCTGGCTTGTTACAACCTGAAACTGTGACGAGCCGTTATTAGAATGAAACGGAAGGTGTTTTTGATGAGTTCGATTAGCCTCCATTGAAGACTGGGCCTGATTTAATACATTTTTAAATTCGACATTCTTTGCCTTGTAGTTTGGCGTATCTACATTGGCGATGTTGTTTGATATGGTTTGGTTTTTGAGCGAGGCATAATCAAGTGAACGATTCAGAACTTGAAAAGTATTGTTAAATAAGGGCATAAAAAGTTCCTCCCTTCAATTAATCATTCTGTCATCATAAAATGATTTGTATTTAATTATCTTATTTTGTAGTTTTTTGTCGCTATCTACTATATTAGATTATTACATAAAAATTCCTTCAAGGAAATCCGGAAATCCAAAATTTCGACAAATTTTCAAAGAATACTACGAAAGACATATGCAAAATTTCCCTATAATAGGTCGATATGCCCATTGTTCTGTCGGCCAGTCAATCCTACAAAAGATATATTTTTTGATAAATTTACAAATATGCTTTCTCTTACATTAAGCCTAAAAAAAAGACTGACTCCTTAGGATGATGTGCACCCCAAAAGTTAGACGAACTAATTCTAACTTTTGGGGTGTTTTTTGTGGTCAAATATGATGAAGGATTTAAGCAAAATGTAGTTAACGCTTATTTAGCTGGAGAAGGTGGATATGCTTCCTTGGCTAAAAGATTTGGAATTCGAAGTAAAACCAATATAAGAAAATGGGTCAGTGCTTTCCGACAGTTTGGGGAACAGGGTTTGACTACTAAAAAAGCATCTACGAATTATCCTGTTCAATTTAAATTAGATGTCATAAACTATAAGGTAAGAACAGGAGATTCCCTTGAAGATGTTGCTAGAAAATTTGGCATTACTGAACCGCCTTTGATTCTTAATTG